>NZ_JABSTZ010000009.1:3749-5140 GCF_013283745.1 Aeromicrobium stalagmiti | reverse complement strand
GCTGGCTTTTGAGGGCACAGCCATCTTTGTAAGAAACAAGCCCTCGGCCTATTAGTACCGGTCGGCTCCACACATTGCTGTGCTTCCACCTCCGGCCTATCAACCCAGTGGTCTGCTGGGGGCCTTACCTGGTAAACCAGTGGGAAACCTCATCTTGAAACACGCTTCCCGCTTAGATGCTTTCAGCGGTTATCGCTTCCGAACGTAGCTAACCAGCAGTGCTCTTGGCAGAACAACTGGCACACCAGAGGTTCGTCCATCCCGGTCCTCTCGTACTAGGGACAGATTTTCTCAAGTTTCCTACGCGCGCGGCGGATAGGGACCGAACTGTCTCACGACGTTCTAAACCCAGCTCGCGTGCCGCTTTAATGGGCGAACAGCCCAACCCTTGGGACCTGCTACGGCCCCAGGATGCGACGAGCCGACATCGAGGTGCCAAACCATCCCGTCGATATGGACTCTTGGGGAAGATCAGCCTGTTATCCCCGGGGTACCTTTTATCCGTTGAGCGACGCCGCTTCCACTTGCCAGCGCCGGATCACTAGTTCCGACTTTCGTCCCTGCTCGAGCTGTCACTCTCACAGTCAAGCTCCCTTGTGCACTTACACTCGAAACCTGATTGCCAACCAGGCTGAGGGAACCTTTGAGCGCCTCCGTTACATTTTAGGAGGCAACCGCCCCAGTTAAACTACCCATCAGGCACTGTCCCTGATCCAGATAATGGACCTAGGTTAGATATCTAGTACAGCCAGAGTGGTATTTCAACGATGACTCCACACTCACTGGCGTGAATGCTTCACAGTCTCCCACCTATCCTACACAAACTGAACCAAACACCAATACCAAACTATAGTAAAGGTCCCGGGGTCTTTCCGTCCTGCCGCGCGTAACGAGCATCTTTACTCGTAGTGCAATTTCGCCGAGTCCATGGTTGAGACAGCGCCCAAGTCGTTACTCCATTCGTGCAGGTCGGAACTTACCCGACAAGGAATTTCGCTACCTTAGGATGGTTATAGTTACCACCGCCGTTTACTGGGGCTTAAGTTCTGTGCTTCGCTTGCGCTGACACGTCCCCTTAACCTTCCAGCACCGGGCAGGAGTCAGTCCGTATACGGCGTCTTTCGACTTAGCACGGACCTGTGTTTTTAGTAAACAGTCGCTTGGGCCTGGTCTCTGCGGCCGTCAACGCTTCTCGCAGCTAGTGCGATAACGAATCGGGCCCCCCTTCTCCCGAAGTTACGGGGGCATTTTGCCGAGTTCCTTAACCATGGTTCACTCGATCACCTTAGTATTCTCTACCTGACCACCTGAGTCGGTTTGGGGTACGGGCGGCTCTAGATCTCGCTAGATGCTTTTCTCGGCAGCATAGGATCACTCACTTCGACAATATT
>NZ_JABSTZ010000009.1:1827-3653 GCF_013283745.1 Aeromicrobium stalagmiti | reverse complement strand
ATTGTCTCCCCATCAGATCTCAGGCTATGTGAATGACGGATTTGCCTATCATTCGCCCTACATCCTTAGCCCGGGACAACCATCGCCCGGGATGAGCTACCTTCCTGCGTCACACCATTGCTTGCCTACTACCAGATCGGGTCATGCGCTCCGCCGGCATCGCTCCGAAGAGTCCCGCCAGTTTTGGGCACTTAGCATTTCTGGGTTCAGCATGGGCGATCTAATGCCGGTACGGGAATATCAGCCCGTTGTCCATCGACTACGCCTGTCGGCCTCGCCTTAGGTCCCGACTTACCCAGGGAAGATTAGCTTGACCCTGGAACCCTTGGTCATTCGGTGGAGGAGTTTCTCACTCCTCATTCGCTACTCATGCCTGCATTCTCACTCGTGTAGCCTCCACGGCTGGATCACTCCGCCGCTTCGCTGGCCACACGACGCTCCCCTACCGATCCATGCGCCTGGACCACGAAGGCCTGGCTATTGCATGAATCCCATAGCTTCGGTGGATAACTTGAGCCCCGCTAAATTGTCGGCGCGGAATTACTTGACCAGTGAGCTATTACGCACTCTTTCAAGGGTGGCTGCTTCTAAGCCAACCTCCTGGTTGTCTCTGCGACTCCACATCCTTTTCCACTTAGTTATCGCTTTGGGACCTTAGCTGATGGTCTGGGCTGTTTCCCTCTCGACAATGGAGCTTATCCCCCACTGTCTCACTGCTGCGCTCTCACTTATCGGCATTCGGAGTTTGGCTGAGTTCAGTAAGCTTGTAGGCCCCCTAGCCCATCCAGTGCTCTACCTCCGACAAGAAACACGCAACGCTGCACCTAAATGCATTTCGGGGAGAACCAGCTATCACGGAGTTTGATTGGCCTTTCACCCCTATCCACAGGTCATCCCCCCAGTTTTTAACCTAGGTGGGTTCGGTCCTCCACGCGGTCTTACCCGCGCTTCAACCTGCCCATGGATAGATCACTCCGCTTCGGGTCTAGATCCTGCAACTATGGTCGCCCTATTCGGACTCGCTTTCGCTACGGCTACGGCTCAACGCCTTAACCTCGCTACAGAACGCTAACTCGCAGGCTCATTCTTCAAAAGGCACGCTGTCACCCTTGACTAGCAAGAGCTCCAACGGATTGTATGCACATGGTTTCAGGTACTATTTCACTCCCCTCCCGGGGTACTTTTCACCTTTCCCTCACGGTACTAGTCCGCTATCGGTCATCGAGGAGTATTTAGGCTTAACGGGTGGTCCCGCCAGATTCACACCGAATTTCAGGGGTTCGGTGTTACTCGGGGTGACGCAAAAGAGCCATGAGCTTACGTGTACGGGGGTATCACCCTCTATGCCGCGACTTTCCAGTCGGCTTTCACTTCACTCATGGTTTATGACTCTTCGCCTGATCGGCAGACCAGGCCATGCGGCCCCACAACACCCCAAACACAACGCCTGCCGGCTATCACATGCTTGAGGTTTAGCCTCTTCCAGTTTCGCTCGCCACTACTACCGGAATCACTTTTGTTTTCTCTTCCTGTGGGTACTGAGATGTTTCACTTCCCCACGTTCCCTCCTACTGCCCTATGTGTTCAGACAGAGGTACCTGGACTTTACTCCAGGTGGGTTTCCCCATTCGGACATCCCCGGATCACAGGTCGGTTGTCACCTTCCCGGGGCTTTTCGCAGACTCCAACGTCCTTCATCGGCTCTCGATGCCAAGGCATCCACCATGTGCACTTAGTAGCTTGTTGTTACTACAAAGATGCTCGCGTCCACTGTGAAGTTCTCAAAATACGATCGGTCCCACATAAAAGTCCCGCGCCTACCAGAA
>NZ_JABSTZ010000008.1 GCF_013283745.1 Aeromicrobium stalagmiti | reverse complement strand
ATCGCTGTCCGCGTTTGCCGTCGCAAACGACCCTAAACCTGCCCCTAGCAATGCGACGGCACCAAACATCGCCGGGGAAGTACGGTATTTGCCGGAAGGGCGAGGGCGTCGATGAGCGACACGTCTACCTCGTTCGGGCGGCGCCACGCGTGAGGGCAACTCCGCTCTGCGCCTACCTACTGATGTCATCACATACCTCTGATGTTCTTCAAATGATCGTTCTCTAGCGGATGTTCGGAATGGGATATATCGGCGGGTCATCTACCAGTCCCGGCGTCGGCCCTTCTGAGCGACATCGAGTAGGTACGCGTTGTACGCACTGAGGTCGGCATCGTTGTCCCGTTCCGCCTTGCGATCGAGGCGTTTGGCAATGCGGTTGTCGGACCTGACCCACTGGACGACGAGAGCGACAATGCACAGAGCGAGCGGTATCTCGCCCAGAATCCAGGCGACGCTGCCACCGGCGTACTGGTCTCGCAGAAGGTCAGTCGCGTACGGCCGTTCTAGCTCTTGGTAGTACGACGCCGCAAAGACGGTGTTCGAACTCATGACAGAGATGGCGAAGAAGGCGTGGAACGGGAGCGTGACGAGCAGCAATCCAAGACGCGCTATCGGTTCAAGGGGGCGAGGCGACGGGTCGATACCGATGATCACGTAGTAGAACAGGCAGCCGACGGCGAGGAAGTGCAGCTGCATCACCGCGTGGCCCCAGGTGCTTCTCATCAGCACCTCGAACAGGCCGCTGAAGTAGAGGACGTAGAAACTGGCCACAAAGACGCTGGCGGCCACGAGAGGATGGGCCACAAGTCGCATCAGGCGGGAGTGAAGGAGAGATGTCAGAAGCGTTCGTGGGGAGACATCGCCTTTCTGTCGTGGACCGGGAAGCGCCCGTAGCGCCAAAGTGATCGGCGCGCCCATCACCAGGAAGATGGGCGCGACCATCGAGATCAGCATGTGCGCGACCATGTGCATGCTGAACATGACGTTCGAATACTCGCCGAGGCCGCCGATCGTGGCCCATGCCAGGACCAGCAAACCCGTGTACCAGGACAGTGTGCGGCCAACGGGCCACCGCACCCCCCGCCGTTGTAGCTTGACGGCCCCGACCGCGTAGAGCGTGGCTCCCAAAGCGACAATGGCCAGGCCAGTTCCGTTCGCTGACCATCCCAGGAAGAGATTCTGAAGATTCGGCGCAGGAGGTAGGGGTCCGCCGAGAAGCTCCTCGATGGGTCTGCGGAGAGAGTCACTCGAGACGGGCGTCGGTGTCCGTGAGAGCGCGACGGCAACCCCCACGGCAGCCGCCATGACGAGGACCTCGCTGACCGCGATCCTGACGAACGATGACCCCACCGCGAGTAGCCGGCGGCGCTGTAGCCATCCGAGATAGCCGACAGCGACGATCGCCGCTACTTTTACGATGACAAGTTGCCCATAGCGCGTGCCGACTAGTGCTGACGGCTCACCTAGCCTGACCGCAGCGTTCACTATTCCGGAGACTCCGACGAGGACGATGCACGAGAGCGCAAGGCCTGAGAACCTGGCCACCGATGGCACGAGACGCTTGCTGCCCCGCATCGCGAGCCACGTGAGCCCACCGAGTCCACCCACCCAGATGCACACTCCGATGAGGTGCAGCAGCAAGCTCACGCTGGCCAAGTCGTGGGACCCACTGCCTGCTGAGTGACCGGTATAGGCAGTCGGTACGAGCGAGGCGATGGCGAGCCCGAAGACCACAGTGATGGCGCGGGCTGAGATCGTCCACCGCAGCGCGGTTCCAATCACGACCGCGGCAAACGCCTGGACTAAGAGGGCTTGACCGGTGGGGCTGTCGACCGCAAATGAGACGAACAAATTCCAGTTGAGGTCAATGATCGGGAGAGCGAACGCGTCGCTGGTAGCGAAGACCAGCTCAGCGAGAGCACTGGCCATCCATACCCATGTCCACCGTGAGGCGATGTGGACGGCTCTGGCAGCGAGGCCCTGAACGTCGTTGGAGGTCGTCGGCATCAAGAACACGGCGAGGACAATGAAGCCGATCACGATCACGAGCGAGGCCTGTGTGAACAGGTTCGTGAACTGCAGCCCCCACCCCGTGACGAGTCCGGGATCAGTCAGGCCCTCCGGGGCCCGCTGCGGCGCTCCGCCGCCCCATCGCAGGGCCCCGTACATCGCAGCACTGGCTGCGATCGCGCTGGAGGCACCGAGTGGAATAAGCGATCTAGTGGCTACAGATGAAGCAGTCTTGATCGTGGATGCGGGCGCGGGGGAGTGTCTTGTCTCGTTCACGGTTGTCCTATCAGCTCAAGCGAGTAGGGGCGTCTGCCGGGGTACGGCGGCGCCACCTGTCAGCACCTGAGCAGCGAGGACTTCTCCTGATCGAACTTGGGCCTGTGGCGGTACGGCGGAGCCCACCCGGCTGTTTTGAGGACCTGCCGAAGCCGCCGTAGCACGACGCATCGGATCTGGTGCAGGGCTCTGGCCACGACACCGGCCAATGCCGCCATGCACAACAAAGCGACTCCACAGCTAATGACGAGAAGATCCTCTGCGGACGCCACCTGCCGGTCGTTGCCGAGGGCAGCCAGTCCAGGAGCGGTCGCCGAGGAGTGCTCCGCGAGGCCAGATGACACGACTCTGGACGCAGAGGATCCGTCATCCCCGGACATGGCGGGGTGAGCGACCAGCGCCACCCACAGGAGCCCGGCTATCACGAGCAGATCCACGAGCCGAGGACGTTGCTGGCGGTATGCGCCGCCGCGGGCTTCATCCATGCGGTTCTGTCCTCCAAAGTATTAGACGAACGACGCCGCCAAACAGTTCCCTGCCAAGAAACACGTTCTCGAAGTTCGTGCTTTGCTCTGGCAGCTGATCAATCGTTGTCCACGGTCGAATCTCGACCACTCGCGCGGGCAGTTCGCATTCCTGTTCGCAAGAACCAGAGCATCACGATCATGGCGATGACGAACAGGACGAAGATCATGAGTGAGCCGCCGTTCGAGGATTCGTTTGGCATGGCCTCGACCGTCACACCATCGCGGCTCTGCTCACCCGAATCCTGTCGTGGGCTCACTGGGTCCGACAACGAGCCGGTCACGGTGAAGTTGATCGTGCCGGTGACGGAGTGCGTATCGACCGAGGCGACCCGATAGTTCATGGTGTAAATCCCCGGTCCGACGTCGCGCACGATTTTGCTCGTCACCCGACGACCGCTCACCTGGACGATCTCGCTGTTGACGCGTGTTCCGTCGGACTTCGTCACCACGATGGACGGCGGGTCCAAGACCTCTTCGTTGAGGTCGAGGAACACTTCTGCGGGTAGAACCTCGATTGTTTCGCTTTCGCTGGGACCCGAACCAGTCAACGCGGTGTCGGCTTGAGCCGATCCTGGCCACAGGACGAGTAAGCCAACCGCAGCCATACCCGCGAGGGACTTCGCCCAGACTCTTCGCGCCGTAACTGATTGGCTTCTGTTCGCGGTGGCTGCTGTTCCCACGTCCTCACTGCTCCAAAGCATCGTCGATTGCCTGTGCAAACTCGCCGATACTCGAAGGGATGATGCGCTGACCGTTCAGGAAAAATGACGGAGTGTCCGTGACACCAAGTTTCTTGCCGTCGTCAACGTCCTTCTTCACGCGTGCAGCGACCTCAGGACTGACGACGTCGGCGTCGTATCGGGCCATGTCGAGGCCGAGGTCCTCCGCGTAGCTGCGGAACAGCGAGGCCTTCGACTCCTGTGAGTCGCCCCAGTCGGCCTGGGTCTCGAACATCTTCTGGTACATGTCCTGGAACTTTCCTTGCCTTGCCGCGGACTCCACGGCGTACGCCGCGCTGTTGCCGTTCGTGGGGCTGGGGTTCGGGAAGTAGCGGGCCACGAAGGTGACCTTGCCGTCGTACTTTTTGCGCAGTGTCTCGACAACCGGGTAGGCGTTGGCGCAGGCGTCGCAGTCGAAGTCGACGAATGCGACGACAGTTTCCGATCCCTCCATGCTGGTGCCTAGCCGGTGGCTGTCGCTGCGGGTGGCGAGTTGCTGCCGCTCGGACTTGTCGGCTCGCTCTGGGGCAGAGATCGCCTGATAGGCGAACGCTCCGCCGAACATGGCCACGGCCAGTAGAGAGAACGTCAGCGCAATCTTTGTCTGGCTGGTCAAGGTCTTGATGAGTGGGTCTCGTTTCGTTCGGGTGTCACCAGTCGACCTCGTGACATTCGCGAGCTGCGGTGCGTTCGACCTGGAGGGTCGCGTGCTCGATCTGGTAGTCGCGGCGCAGGATTGTGCGGGCGTCGTCAAGGATGCGGGGCAGGTCGTCGGTGTTGTCGCCGACGAGGTGCGCGGTGGCCACGTTCATGCCGGACGTCAGCACCCAGACGTGCAGGTCGTGCACGTCGGTCACGCCGGGGATGGCTGCGAGCTTGCCGGCGACCTCGTCGATCGGCATGCCGTCGGGCACGTGCTGGCCGAGCACGGCGAGTACCTGGCGCCCGAGGATCACTGCCCTGACCGCAACGAACACCCCGATCGCGAGGGCTACGACGGTGTCCCACCACGGCTGCCCGGTGGTGGCGATCAGGATGCCGGCGGCGATGACACCCACCGATCCGGCGGTGTCGGCGACGACCTCGAAGTAGGCGCCCTTGACGTTGAGGCTCTCGTCGGCGCCGCTGCGCAGCATCAGCATGACGACGACGTTGATCAGCAGGCCGAGCCCGCCGACGACGATCATCGGGGTCGAGGAGACCTCGGGGTCGCTGCCGATACGGCTGAGTGCCTCGATGACCACGTAGGCCGAGACGCCGAGCATGATCAGGACGGTCAACCCTGAAGCGAAGACCTCGGCCCGGTACGACCCGAACGTGCGTCTGCCCGTCGTGTCCTTGCGCGTGGCGATCTTGGTCGCAGCCAGAGCCGCTCCGAGCGCGACGACGTCGGCGGCCATGTGACCGGCGTCGGAGATCAGCGCCAGTGAGTCCGCGAGCAGCCCGTAAACGAGCTCGACGAAGAAGAACGTAAAGATGAGGCCGAACGCGATCGCGAGCTTGCGGCGGTACTTGCCGCCGGCATGACCCGCCGGTGCCGGCGGATGACTGTGTCCTGCGCCCATCAGAGTGCTCCTTCTCTCGAGCCGAACGACTCGTGGTGGCGGATGGTTCCGATGCCGGGCAGGAACCTGCCGACACGATGGCTGTACTCGACCCAGTCGTCGGCATGATGCCTGGCGAGGTAGGGCTCCTCGACACCACGGACCTGGAGCTGCAGAGCGAGGACCAAGGCGATGAGCCCGGCCATGCCCACGATGTTCGGGATGACCAGCACCAGACCGAGGCCCGTGACGGCCATGGCGGTGAAGATGGGATTGCGGATCAGACCGAAGGCACCTGTAGTGACGAGTTCGGTGTGCTCGGCCTCGTCAACGCCGACTCGCCAGCTTGCCCCCATGGTGATCTGGGCGTCGAAGGTGGCGCCGATACCGAGGATCGTGAGCGTCACACCGACTGACTGGACCGGACCGACCACGAGTGCGTCGATTGGCGCCAGGCCAGCGAGATCGGCGATAGGGGCCGCGACTGCGGTGAGGATCGCGATAACGAACAGTGCGCCCCCGCACCATTCGACCGACCCGGGGCGACCGGTGACACCACGGAATCCGAAGTCGCCGGTGACTCGACGCTGGAGCACGCTGCGCCAGCCGAAGGCGACCGCCGCATAGATGACGAACAGCACGAGCGCGAGGACGGCCATCATGCCTCCCTGGGCTTGGTGGAGAGCTGCGCCGAGGGATCACTCATGGTCGCTGCCACCGTGTGTCGGGCACAGTGTCACAGCGAAACCGGTCAGCTCAAGCAGTTGCTCGGCGGCGGCGAGCAGGGCCGTCGTCGCCTCGGGATGAGTGGCACTGAAAACCGACGCGCGTCCCTCCGGTCGAGACGTGACGAGACCACAGTCCTTCAGGCAGGCCAAGTGCTTCGACACGGTGGACTGCGCCAGTCCGAGGTGCTCGGTCAGTTCGACGACGCGGTGGTCACCGAGTAACAGGTGCTGCAAGATCACCAGACGCGATCGATCGCTGAAGCCGTGGAAGAGGCATGCAGCGGCTGTGAGCGGCGTGTCAATCGTGTCATCGATGCGGCTATCTGTCATCGTCATTTCACGATGATAGCGTCACCTGCGACGTCGCGCAAGAGGCGATCAGTCCTCGTCCTCGGTTGCCGCCGACTTGAGCCCGGCGCGCAACACCAAGACGAAGCCGGTCATGGTCACTATGAAGAACCCTAGGATCGTGAGCACGTCTTGCGTTGTCGTCGAACCGTCTGACGCAGGTGTGATCTGAGGTTCGCCGGCTGCGGCCTCGGCGGTCGGGCCGACCCGGGGCTCGGCAGGAGGCGGCTCAGTGTTCGCCGGCGTCGGCGCAGGGGCGGCCCCCTCGACCACACTGAAGTTGATGGTCCCACTGATGGGGTGCTCATCGGCTGAGACGATCTCGTACGACATCCTGTATGCCCCCGCGGGCGCACTCTGGGTTATTGCCGTGGTCACGGTGTCACCTTCGACCGTCACTTTGTAGCTGTTAATCCGCGTGCCGTCAGAGGAGGTCACCTCGACGAACGACGGCATCTGAACGGGCTCGTTCATTGTCAGCGACACTTGCACCGGCATGACCTGGAGTGTCGCGTCGCCCGCGGGATTCGACGAGACGAGCTCGGCATGAGCGAACGCAGCGGACGGCGTCAGGGCGACAGCACCGATTGCGGCGATCGCGGCAATCTCGAGGAGCATGGGCAGTCGTTTCACGAATCTTCCTCCGCGCTTAGAACAGGGTCCGCCTACTACGCGACGTAGTAAATCAGACTGATCGCGAACCCCCGCGTGGCACTCCCGCCGCGGAGCGCTTTACCCTTTCGGCAGATCGGAGCGCTGGTCGTCGCGCGAGGTCACGGCGAGTAGAGGACGCTGGCCGGGGAGCGGTTTAGCGATCAGGACCGGTGGGGCAGTCGGGGCACAGCATCCGTCCGCGCATCCTTCGCCGGCGACTGTCTCCAGCAAGGGGTCAGGCGCGGGCTCGGCCCGCAGACCGCCGAGTCCTCGAACGCGCGACGCACGCGCGCCATTGCCGATCACGACGACCTCGGCCAGCTCGTGCACCAGGACCACACCGGCCAGGCCGAGAATGCCCCACAGCGCGAGCGGGAACAGCACGACGATGATGGCCAAGGCCAGCAGGATGTTGCTGGTCATGATGCGACGGCCACGGTGAGCGTGCTGGATCGCTGCGGGAATGAGGCGCAGGTCGTGTCCGGTGAATGCGATGTCGGCGGACTCGATGGCGGCTGCGGAGCCGCCGACACCCATGGCGATGCCGATGGTGGCACCGGCCAAGGCCGGGGCGTCGTTGACGCCGTCGCCGATCATGGCGGTCGGCGCCTTGCGCGACAGCTCTTCGACGATTCTGGCCTTGTCCTCGGGCATCTGGTCGGCGTGGACGGTAGAGATGCCGGCCTCGGCCGCCAGAGCGTGGGCGGTACGTGCGTTGTCGCCAGTCAGCATGACGACCTCGATGCCTGCATCACGCATGAGGGCGATCGCCTCGACGGCCTCCGGGCGGAGCTCGTCACGGATGCCGATGACGCCGATGGGCGCACCATCGCGCTCGACGACCACCAAACTCATGCCCGCTGATGCCATCTCCTCGGACCGAGCCGTCAATGGTCCAGGGTCTACCCAGCGTGGGCTACCGACCCGAATCGCTGCACCAGCGAGCGTCCCCCTGATGCCGCAACCCGGAATCTCCTCGACGTCAGATGACTCCGGGACGTCTGACGCTGATGCAACGACCGCCGCCGCGAGCGGATGGGTGCTGGCGCGTTCAAGGCTCGCCGCGATGCCGAGCAGCTCGCCACGCGACATGCTCTCGATGGCCTCGGCATCGACGACTTGCGGCGTGTTGCGAGTCAGGGTGCCGGTCTTGTCCATCGCGATCTGGCGGATCGTGCCGAATCGTTCGAAGGCCTCACCTGACTTGATGATGATGCCGAACTTGCTTGCGGAGCCGATGGCCGAGATGACCGTGACGGGAACGGCGATGGCCATTGCACACGGCGAGGCGGCGACCAGGACCACGAGGGCTCGTTCGATCCAGGTGCTGGAGTCCCCGAAGACAGATCCCAGCAGGGCGACTAGTGCTGCTGCAAACAGGACGATCGGGACCAGGGGCTTGGCAATGCGGTCCGCGAGGCGTGCACGCTCACCCTTGCGCTCGTGAGCCTCCTGGACGAGGCGGACGATCGTGGTCAGCGAGTTGTCGGTGCCGTCTGCGCTCGCCTCGATCTGGAGAGTCCCCGTGCTGTTGACAGACCCGGCCAGCACCCCATCACCTGGTCCTACTTCGACCGGGATGGATTCGCCGGTGATGGCCGAGGTGTCTAGGTTCGAACGCCCGCTGACCACGACGCCGTCGGTTGCGACCCGCTCGCCGCCGCCAACGATGAGGATGTCAAGCCTATTGACGTCTGCGGCCACGACCGTTCGGTCGCCGTCGAACGTGGAGATCCTGGCTGTCTGGGGCATGAGCGACAGGAGCGCGCTCAGTCCGTGCTTGGCTCTGTCCATCGCCCTGTCCTCGAGACCCTCGGCGATCGAGAAGAGGAATGCGAGCGCTGCGGCTTCGCCCACGTGGCCGAGAATCACAGCGCCTGTCGCAGCGATGGTCATCAGCAGTCCCACGCCGAGGAAGCGGTGCGAGAACAGGTTTCGAACCGCGGACGGCGCGAAGGTCCATCCACCTGCGGCCAGTGCCAGTGAGAACAGAGCAGTGCTGAGACTGTCTCCGCCCGACCACTGGGCGATGTAGCCGGCCGCCAGCAATAGCCCTGAACTCGCCGGGAAGGCTAGCGCCGGGTCTCGCCACCACGACACCATGGCGTCTGGCGCCTCTAGGTGACTCGTGGTGTCCATGTCGCCGACAGGCAGTTCTGGCCCGCAGCACTCGCGACTCATCGCGAGACCATTTTCGACTCGAGGTCGGCGGTCGACCCGCAGCACAATGCCACGTCGCACTCGTCATCGATGCAGGGCACGCCGTCATCGACGGCCAGCACCACGGTCACCAACTGCTCGAGCGCACGGGTCAGGTGTGGGTCTGCGATCTCGTAGCGGGTCTGGCGACCTTCCGGCACTGCCACGACGATGCCGCAACCCCGCAAGCAGGCCAGATGATTGCTGACATTCGTTCGAGTCAACTCCAGATTCTCCGCCAGGCGCGCCGGGTAGCCTGGATGCTCCAGCAAGCTCAGCAGGATTCGTGAACGTGTGTGGTCGGACATGGCCCGCCCGAGACGGTTCATCACGTCGACTCGATCAGCAATAGTCAGCATGCGCTGACCATACAGCATTGGCTGACCAGTATGATTCCGCCATGCTCTTGTCGCGCCTGGTGCCGTCGCTGCCGCGCAGCGACCGGGGTGCCCAGTGGGACCCCCGCTGGGTGTGGCTTGCTGCTGGGATCGCGGGGGTCGTTGTCTCGCTGGGCTTCGCGCCATTCGCGGTGCCGATCGCGACGTTACTCGGTATGTCGTTGCTGATCGTGGTGCTTCGACACGAGGTAACCAGTGGACGGGGTATTCGCTCAGCGCTTGTCGTTGCGCTCGCGTTCGGATTCGGCTTCACGGCGGTCCTCTTGTGGTGGATGCGCGTTGTCAGTCCAGGGGCGTACATAGCCCTCGCGATCGCTCAAGCAGTCCTCACGGCGGCGTCGGTCCTGGCGATTCGAGTCGTGATCGCACTGCCCGGATGGCCGGTGTGGTCGGCCGCCGTATGGACGATGAGCGAGTATCTCCGCGGGGCATTTCCGTTTGGGGGATTTCCCTGGGGGCGACTCGCTCACGCCACTCTTGGGTCGCCGGTCGAAGCGTGGGTGCGGGTCATCGGCATGGCGGCGACCAGCACTCTGGTGTTTCTGCTCGCGGCAGGCCTGGCCCATCTGGTCTCGAAACCGCGTGCAAGCGAGTTTGCCGCAGTGCTGTTGGGAGCGGGCGTGGCAATTGGCCTCGGCGTCGTCCTGCCAACTGGCGCGGCCAGTCCCGTCGGCTCGACCTCTGTCGCCGTCGTCCAGGGCGATGTTCCGGTACTTTTCGCTTCTTGGCCCAGTCGGGAGATCTTCGCCAAGCACGTCGCCGCGACCCGCGACCTCGTGGCCGCCGTCAACGCCGGCGACGTGCCTCAGCCGGATATGGTGCTGTGGCCAGAGAACAGTCTGGACTTCGATCCGCTGAACGACCCCTCCGCGGCAAGCCAGCTGACCGACCTCACGCGTTCCCTGAACGCTCCTATCCTGATCGGCGCAATTCTCGACGGCCCTGCCGCGGAGACCGCCACCAACACCGGCATCGTCTGGACCGAGAACGGGCCGGCCGACCGCTACACCAAACGGAAGCTGGTGCCCTTCGGCGAGTACGTCCCATTCCGCGACGTCCTCGAGGGTCTGGTGCCGCGGTTCGGTCGCGAGATTCCCCGCGACATGCTGCCCGGACCCGAGCAGGGCCCCATCCACATCGCCGGGGTGACCGTCGGTGACGCCATCTGCTGGGACGTCGCGCACGACGCCATCGTCGCCGACACTGTCCGCCGCGGTGCCCAAATGCTGGTCGTCCAGACGAGCAACGCCAGCTTCACCGGGACGTCGCAACCCGAACAGCAGTGGCAGATCTCACGGCTGCGCGCTATCGAAACGGGGCGAAGCGTCGTCGTCCCATCGACAAACGGCATATCAGGCATCATCGATGCTTCGGGCAATGTCGTCGAACGTGCACCGACGCGGGTGTCGACGTTCGTGTCGGCCAAGATCGAGCTAGCCGACGGGATCACGCCAGGCGTTCGGTGGGGAGCGAATCTGCAGCTCGGAATCATCCTCCTCGGAGGGGCGGGACTGCTACTGGCTGCACGGAAGACGTGGAGGGGCCGGATAACATGATCCTCACCATGACCAGGCCACATCGCTCCGAGCGCCACCCGTTGCGTGCCGTGCTCGGGTTGGCGCTAGCGATTGGACTGCTGGCCATGTGCCACGCAGCGTGGTCGTCATCGACTGACGGGCCCGCAGTCGGTGTCGACGCGGTCTCAGCCGAGGGCGTCGCTGCCTCCGCCGGAACAGCAGTCGTAGCGGTGCTCGACGAAGTCGTTGAGGGCGAGTCCGCCGGATGCTGCGCGCTGCTCGTGGCCTGTCTGATCGCAGTGGTAGGCATCGGCGCAATGCTCATGATCCGTGACCGTCGCCGCACGGGAGTTCTTTTCCAGATTCCTGCCGGGCTGCGACGCATCGATGGGATTGCTGTGCAACATGCCGTCGAGCTGTTCTCAAGGAAGCGCCCCGCTGTCCTGATCTGCTGACCTGCCTCGCACCGGTCGACCGGTCCGTCGCGTTTCAGCCATCGTTCCAAGGACAGCCATGCCCGACTCACCCTCCCGCTCACCTCGCCGCGCCTTCGCGCCCAATCGAAAGGCTCGAATCCTGACGGCGGGCACCTGTGTGGCAGCTCTGCTGACGCTTGCCGCGTGCGGCTCGCCCGAAGCAAAGCCTGGCACCGCTCAAGCCGATGCGGGCGCTGCGATCACTCGCATTGAGCCGGACCAAAGAAAGCCTGCTCCTGACCTGGCCGGAGATGACCTCGACGGCAACCCGATCTCGCTGGCAGCCATGAAAGGCAAAGTCGTCGTGGTCAACGTGTGGGGATCGTGGTGCCCGCCATGCCGCAAGGAACAACCAGTACTGAGCAAGGTGTCGACCAACCTGAGGCCGCAGGGCGTCGAGTTCCTCGGTATCGCGGTTCGAGAGAGTGCCGCAACATCCAAGGCGTACACCGACGCCAAGCAGGTCCCGTACCCGAGCATCAGCGATTCGGGGGGCAAACTGCTGCTTGGGTTCGCCTCTTCGTTGCCGGCCGTCGCCGTCCCCACGACCTACGTCATCGATAAACAAGGTCGGGTGGCGACGAGGTTGTTGGATGTGGCCACGGAGGCGACGCTGACCAGCCTCGTCACTGAGATCGTTCAGGAGCCCTGATGGGCGACTGGTTCGCGGTCAACGCCGCGGGCGGCTCCCTGCTGATTGCCGTTCCCATCGCGATCATTGCCGGGCTTGTGTCGTTCTTCTCACCCTGCCTGGTCCCGCTGCTGCCGGGCTACATGTCCTACGTCAGCGGTCTCTCAGGCGCTGACCTGCAGGCTGAGCGGCGGGGTCGCGTGCTGGCCGGGGCGACGCTGTTCGTGCTGGGTTTCAGTGCGGTGTTCATCTCGTACGGAGCCTTGTTCGGAGCCATCGGATTCAAGCTCATCGAGTACCAGACCCAGATCAACATCGTCCTCGGGCTGCTCACGATCGCCATGGGCTTCGTGTTCATGGGCTACATCCCGTTCGCCCAGCGAGACGTCCGCGTCCACGCCATCCCCAAGGTCGGCGTGGCCGCAGCGCCCCTGCTTGGAGTCATGTTCGGCGTCGGCTGGACACCGTGCCTCGGTCCGACCCTCGCCGCCGTGCTGACCCTAGCGACCAACAGCGCGGACGCCGCCCGAGGTTCCCTGCTGACCCTGTTCTACTGCCTCGGCCTGGGACTCCCATTTATCGCCGTGGCCGTTGGGTACCGGCGCATGCTCGGCACACTCGGCTGGGTACGTCGCAACCACCTCTTCGTGTCCCGCTTCGGCGGCATCCTCATGATCATCGTCGGTGTCCTCCTGCTGACGGGCCTGTGGCAGCAGATGATCACCGAGCTCCAGCGCTACGCACTGAACTATGTGGCGCCGATCTGATCCGGGCGGGCCCACAGGGGACGCGTCACCCCCAAAGCCCGCACCCCTTGGTCGCCGCGCATTTGTCCGCTGGATCTGGCGTCAACTGACCTCCATGCGAACCGCGCTCATGCTGCTGCTGGCACTGGCGCTCGCCGCCATCCCCGGTTCCCTCCTCCCCCAACGAGGCGTCGACGCCCGAGCCGTCGAGACCTACCAGCTCCAGCACCCGAAGAGCGCGCCCGTCCTGGACAAGCTGGGATTCTTCGAGGCCTACAGCTCCCCATGGTTCAGCGCGATCTACCTGCTGTTGATGGTGTCGCTGGTCGGCTGCATCCTTCCACGCACCACAATCTACGTCCGCGCTCTGCGGTCACGGCCACCCAAGGTCCCGGCCCGGATGAGCCGCTTGCCGGCGTACGAAACCTTCGACACCACTGTCCCCGTCAGTGAGGTGATGACCGCCGCACGTCAGGCAGTCCCACGGGCACGGATCGACATTGTCCAGGACGACGCGCTGGGCGAGCTCAGCGCGGAGACGGGATACCTCCGCGAGGCCGGCAACTTGGCCTTTCACGTCAGCGTCGTGGTCGTCATGATCGGCGTGGCCGGCGGCGCCCTGCTCGGATCTCGTGGGGCAGCCATCGTCACCGAGGGTGACACCTTCTCCAACACCTTGACGCAGTTCGACGAGTTCGACTCCGGATCGCTGTTCACCACCGACGACCTCGTCCCCTTCTCACTGACCCTGGACGACTTCACCGCCTCCTTCCAGCTGGACGGTCCACAAAGAGGCGCGCCTCGCATGTTCCGCGCCAAGGGGACCTATGCCAACTCGACCGACACCGCCGAGAAGCCCTTTGACATCACGGTGAACAACCCCCTGTCGATCGGCGACACGTCTGTGTTCCTCGTCGGGCATGGATACGCTCCCGTCATTCGCGTCACAGCACCTAACGGCGACGTGCTGTTTGACGAAGCTGTCCCATTCCTGCCGGTCGATGCGACCTACACGTCCAATGGTGTCGTCAAAGTGAGCACCGCCACCCCCGAACAGCTCGGCTTCCAAGGCTTCTTCCTCCCGACTGCCGTCACCGTGGGTTCGAAAGACGTGTCAGTGTCTGCGTTCCCCGCCGCGGCCAACCCTGTCATCGGGCTGCAGGTCTGGCGGGGAGATCTCGGACTGGACGACGGCACGCCGCAGTCGGTCTACACCTTCGACAAGACCAACATGCGCCAATACATGTCCGGCGACAAACCTTTGCGGATCACCCTCGCTCCTGGGACCCAGGCAACGCTGCCAGATGGCGGAACGATCGAGTTCGTTGCGCTGAAGCAGTTCGCCAGGTTCCAGATCGGCTCCGCCCCTTACGTTCAACTTCCACTCATCGGCATATCCATCGGGCTCGTCGGCCTGATGCTGTCGCTGTCGATCAAACCGCGACGCATCTGGGTCCGGGCGCGCCTGGCTGGCAACCGCACGACCGTCGAGATCGGTCTCCTTGACCGAGTCTCGCGTGGCGATCTTCCTGCCGACCTGGACGACTTCACCGGCCGTCTGCGCACGCGGCTGGCTCCTCTTTCGCCGACCCCAGACTCCAACCCCCTCAACAAGGAGAACCCATGAAACTGCGCACTCTCATAGCCGCGGCGGTGACCACCCTGGCGATCGCCGTCACCCCATCCGCGGCATCAGCGCACGCTGCTCTCGCCGACTCGAATCCGAAAGATGGCGCGACCCTCACCGCATTGCCGGACCAGGTCACCATCTCACTCAACGAACCAGTTCGAGATCCTGCCCAGATCGCCGTCCTCGACGAGAGCGGCACTCGCGTCAATAGCAAGACGGTCACCGTCGCCGACAAGACAGCCAGCAGCCAGATCCTCGATCAGCCCGCGCCCGGGAAGTACACGATGTCCTACCGCGTCGTGTCGGCCGACGGCCACTCCGTCACGGGGACTATCAATTTCGCGATTGAGGCGCCGACCCCACCGACCCCTACAGCGGCTGCGCCGCCGGCCACTTCGACTTCGCCTGACGACGTGCTCCCGGATACCGCCCCATCGCCGACGCCGTCTGATGAGGACCTCGACACAACCTCGGCCGACAACGGTGACGACTCGCGCACGCTAGAAATCGTCATAGCTGTCGGAGTCTTGGCCATCCTCGTGATCGCAGGAGCAACCCTATTCATCCGCGGCGGACGCAACACCTCGGACCCGTCAGACCAGGACTAGCCCTCCTTCATCCCCAGACCCATGACCGAAAGCAGAGGACACACCATGATGCGCACCACCTTCCAAACGAAGATCACCGTGTTGGCGACGGTCGTCTCGGCAGCGATTATTGCTGCTGTCGTTATCACCCAGAAGAACAACGAGCCCGAACCTGTCGCAGCCGATGAACGGACCGCGATCACGGTCAGGGAGGACAGCCATCGCCTGGACACCGTAGAAGACGGCAAGGTCACGCTGGTCGAGTTCCTCGACTTCGAGTGCGAGGCGTGCGGAGCTGCCTACCCGGTGATCGAGGATTTGCGTGAGCAATACGAGGGTCGTGTGACGTTCGTGATCCGCTACTTCCCGATCCCAAGTCACACCAATGCCAAGAACGCCGCGTACGCCGTTGAATCCGCAGCACGCCAGGGCAAGCTCGAGGACATGTACCGGCGCATGTACGACACGCAGGCCGAATGGGGCGAGAGCCAGGACTCCAAAGCTGATCTGTTCCGCACGTACGCCGAAGAGCTCGGACTCGACATGGCACAGTTTGACGCTGACGTGTCCAGCCCTGACGTGGCGGCGCGAGTCCAAAAGGACATCGACGACGGTACGAAGCTTGGTGTCTCGGGAACGCCGTCGTTCTTTCTCAACGGTGAACCTCTGGTTCCTGAGACTGTCCAGGACTTCACCAGGGCAATTGACGACGCTCTAGCTTCATAGGCACACCCTCCATGTTCATCGACGATGACAGCACCCCGCCTGATTTGGCGCCCGGAGGGCCGGTACATGCATCCACCGATGGCGTGGCTTGCTCTGGGCGCGGTGACGTTCCTGGAACAGCACGAGCGATCAGCGTTACCGCTGACCGCTGGCGCGCGCCCACGACCGAATGGTTGTGGAAGAGCGATGACGACAGCAGAGCCTGGGACGTAGTGCGATGACCGACATCGGACGACACCGCGCACCATCCCGCCGGCGGCGACTTCAGGTGATGGCCGTTCTCACATCAACCCTCATCGCGTCGGCCGTGATGGTCGCCGCCGGAGCCGCGTACGTGCTCGGGGCTGACCCGGCCGAACAAGACCGAGACGGGGCGACTGCAGTTCCCCCAGCATCGTCTGCTCCCGCGACTGCCTCGCCGTCGCCCCTTCCTACCGTTCAACCAGCGACGAAATCACCGTCGAAGGACCCGAGCAGCGTCCCCGAGGAGGGCGCCGGAACCTTCAAGGACGCAGGCGATGGGGGAAAGCGTGCCGGAGACAGCGGCACGCTGGTGCAGTACCGGGTCGAGGTCGAGAACGGTCTCGGACTGCAGGTCGGGCGCTTTACCCGAGCAGTCGAGAGCACCCTAGGTGACCGGCGGGGCTGGACTGCCGACGGTCAGTACTCGTTTCTACGCACCGCGGATGCACCTTTGCGGGTCGTGCTGGCCAGCCCGGCGACGACCGATCGGCTGTGCGCCCCGTTGAACACGCGAGGCGAGGTCTCATGTCGCAATGGGAACAACGTCGTGATCAATGCGAAGCGGTGGGTTATGGGCGTTGAGTTTTACGACGACCTAGGTGCGTACCGCCGCTACGTCGTCAACCACGAGATCGGGCACGCACTAGGCCTTCAGCACCTGCGCTGCCCTGCCCCTGGAGCCCCTGCACCCGTGATGCTCCAACAAACATTGGGATTGGACGGCTGCTCGGCCAACCCTTGGCCTGCTAGCTAGTCACGTATCGCTGCAAAACCGCATTGTGCCTCTGCAATGTTCAGAGCGTCCCGATCTCCGAAGCATGTTGGTTTGCGGCGTGGTTGCTGCTGTTAATCGCGAGATCGTCAGCGGCTGACACGACGACTCCGCCCAGGATGAACGCGACGATGACCGCTACCAACGCGTGTGTCGGAATGGACGGGATGAAGCGCCGCACGCCTGTGGTCGCAGCCGGCGCTCCGTGATACTCGTGCGTCAGCGCGTGGCCCTTTCCGCGCTGGAGCAGGACCCGGTTGACCGGATAGGCGGCGAAGAACGCCACCGTGAGGGCGATCATCATCCCCACCCAGAACAAGACGTTGACCAACCCAGCGTCCATGGCGCCTGGAATGACTGCCATCACCAGGTTGTCCACGGCTTCCATAGTCGCGATCGACAGCGTGTCGGCGGCCAGCACCACGCTTAGCGCAGCACCCACCCCCAGGCCAGCCTTCACCAACGGCAGCGACGAGAGGGAAAAGCCGAATACGAATGCGAGCGCTACCGAGATCACGATCGTGACGCCGTTGGACAGGCCGGCGGCGGTCCCGATCATGAGGCCCAGGATCTCGCCAATGGCACACCCGGTCAGGCAGTGCAGCGTCGCGCTGGCTGCCATCGAGTTCAGCCCATCATTTTGTCCGCCGTGACCCGCGCCACCGTGACCGGCGCGCAGATTGTCGTGCTCGAGACTGTCGTGCTGATCCATCTTGTCCTCCTGGACTATCTACCTCAGAACTATACCCCTGGGGGGTATAGTTCTGAGGTAGACGCGCACGGCGTCACGGTGATGGATAGGAGTTGGGTCCTGCCACCTGAAGCATAGGTCCGTAGAATGAGGCTGATGTCTAACCCAACGGCACGCTCAGAAGCGTCCGTCGGCCCTCGGTGGCTGATGGCGCTGCTGGCGCCTGCGCTGGTTCTGGGAATCGTGCTGATGCACAACCTTCTGCTCGAGCCTGTCTCCGGTGGCGAGCACGAGGCACACGCCCAGATGGCCGCTTCGACGACGATGCCAGCGCATCATGCTGACTCGGCGCAGGCGACCGTGGCGGCCAGTTCGGACGGTGGCGATCCGATGGGTGAGGGCGCCGAAGGCGGGATGGCTGACTGCAGCGGCCTGATGGCGATGTGCCTGGCGCTGCTGGTTTCCTTCGTCGCGCTCATCGGGTGGCCTCGCGGGGTGTTCCGATGGGTGCTGTGGCAGCGTCCGCCGCCGACATCGGTGCGGCTGGGAACGCTGCGTAATGCGTTCGAAGCCATGACGGCACGACAACGCACGACCGTCATCCGCTGCTGACAGGCAGTCCCGACGCAACCCCTTTGCGGGGTTCGCGTCGCTCAAGCTACCCCTGTCAAGCAGACCCAAGGAGAACAGATCGTGCGTACCCGAATGAAGGTGGCGACCCTCGTCGCCGTAGCGGCAGCAGCCCTGACCGCTTGCTCCAACAATGACGACTCGTCGGCCAGTGCCGACTTCAACAAGGCGGACGTCTCGTTCGCCCAGGACATGATCCCGCACCACCGCCAGGCCACCGAGATGGCATCCCTTGCCAAGACCCGCACCGACACCGCTGCAGTTCTGGAACTCGCCGCGGACATCGAGGCCGCCCAGGGCCCGGAGATCGACACGATGACCGGTTGGTTGAAGACGTGGGGCAAGGACGTCCCTGCCGAAGGCGACGACATGGGAGGGATGGACCACTCGAGCATGGGCGGCGACTCCAGCACGATGCCCGGGATGATGACCGACGACCAGCTCGCCGAGCTCGAAGCGTCTTCCGGCGTGACGTTCGACAAGATGTTCTTGACCATGATGGTGGCGCATCACGAGGGTGCCATCCAGATGGCCAAGGCCGAGCAGAGCGATGGCAAGAACGTCGACGCAAAGGCGCTCGCGGGCACGATCCGCACGGATCAGACCGCCGAGATCTCCACGATGCGGGGACTGCTCGGTTCCTAGGAGCCGAACGCCGGCCTACGCCGACCCCTGACAACAGGGGTCGGCGTAGGCCAGACGGTCGACGACATGACTCACACACACCTTCCCGCTCGGGTCGGCGCAACAGCGCTGACTCTGATGCTTTCCTTGCTGGCTGCCTGTTCACAGCCAGCTAAAGACGTTCCGACCGCTCTGGCATACGGGCACGTCCACGGCCTCGGTCCCAACCCGGCCACCGGCAACCTCTGGATCGCAACCCACGACGGCCTGTTCACCCTCGACGAGGGCAAGACTGAACGGGTCGAGCAAGCACCACATGACCTGATGGGCTTCACGGTGACTGGCCCCGACCAGTTCGCAGCCAGCGGCCATCCCGCAACCGCTGGGGCGACCAACCCGATGGGACTGGTCACCAGCAGTGACGCCGGACGAACCCTCGACCCGATCAGCCTGGCCGGACAGGCCGACCTGCACGCCATCGACAGCACTGGCACCAGGGTCGTGGCCTACGACTCGGTCACCCAGACCGTTGTTGAGTCCACCGACACCGGGCGCACTTTCAACACCCTGGCGAAGCTGCCGGCCATCGACGTGGCGATCGGCCCAGACGCCAGCGTCCTGGTCACCGGCTCCAACTACACGTTGCAGGAGATCATCGGCGCGCAAACCGAACGCGTGGCCGGCGCACCCCCTCTGGCGTTCATCGACGGCGCCACCACCCTGGCCGGCATCTCACCAACCGGGCTAGTGTGGGTATCTGCGGACGGTCAGTCCTGGGAGGGACGCGGCGAGCTGCCCGGACAACCGCAAGCACTGACGGCCACCGACGGCGGCTGGTTCGCCGCCACCACCACCGGCATCTACGGGAGCACTGACGACGGGGCCACGTGGAAGGCCTTGCTGTGAAGGACGCAAGACGGCATCGAGCAACCGAGGGCGTCCTGACGATGCGGCGTCTGTCGGTTACCGTCGCTGCTGTCGCGGCCGCAACAGTGCTGGTGGCTGCCGGGGTCGCCGGCCGCAACCCGCCACCACCACCGCCCGACATCGATGCAGCCGTCGCGCCCACCCTCACCACCCCCTCACCTGTCGCCACGACACCAGCACCTGTGCTCACCCGGCCATCGCCGGTCCCCGACCCGACGTCAGTCCCCCGCACCGGGATGGGAAGCTTCACCACGGTCAAAAGCACCGGCGAGCGCCGCGGCGGCACCGGCACCGTCGTGTCGTACCGGGTCCAGGTCGAAGATGGGCTCGGGCTAAAAGTGAGCCGGTTCACCCGTACCGTCGACGCCACTCTGGGTGACCGTCGCGGCTGGACCGGCACCGGCGCACGATCGTTCCGCCGCACCCCCGACGCGGCGCTACGGGTGGTGCTGGCCAGTCCGGCAACCACCGACCGCCTGTGTGCACCGTTGCGCACCCGTGGTGAGGTTTCGTGCCGTAACGGCAATGACGTGGTCATCAACGCCAAACGCTGGGTCCAAGGCGTTGACTCCTACGACAGCCTGGACAAGTACCGCCAGTACGTCATCAACCACGAAGTCGGACACGCCCTCGGGTTCAACCACCAGGCGTGCCCCGCACCCGGTGCTAAAGCGCCGGTCATGCTTCAGCAGACCCTTGGCCTCGACGGATGCACGGCGAACCCATGGCCATGACCCACACGCACGGAGAGGCGCACCCGAGACCACAGGACATCGGCCGTCCACCCACGCCAGATCAGCTCGCTTTGCTGATGACGTTGTCGTCCTGCGGCCACCTCATCTGCTGGATGGTCCCGCGTGGTGCCTGACCCGCCTGTGCGAAGCGATGTCACCGGCTGTGTGGCCGCCGACACCTTCGCCACTGGCTCGGACGCGTTCGCCAGCATTGCGATGGACGTAGATCTAAGGAGTCGCTATCATCGGCGGATGGCAATGACAACGGGCAATTCCGAACTGGCGCAGCAGCGCGGCGCTGCGCTCTTCCATAGTCTCGCGGATCGCAATCGGCTAGCGATTGTTCGCGCTCTCGTGGACGGCGAGCAGCGCGTGGTGGAACTCACGAAGACGCTGGGGCTCGCCCAGGGCACGGTGTCGGGCCACCTGGCCTGCCTGCGCGAATGCGGTCTCATCGTGGGCCGCCCCGAAGGTAGGCAGATGTTCTACTCGATCGCCCACCCTGAGCTGATGGACCTGCTGGGAGCGGCCGAGCAACTGCTTGCTCTGACCGGAGACGCTGTGGAGCTTTGCCCCAACTACGGCTCGGCTGCCAAGGCCTTGGCTGAAAGCGAGGAGGAGGCATCATGACGGACGCTTGCGGCTGCGGCAGTGACGAAAAGCGCAACGAGAACGGCGAAGTAGAAGAGCACGAGCCTGAGCAACTGTGGGAGATCAAAGAGTTGAGATTCGCCGCAATGGGCGGCCTGTTCCTTCTCGCGGGCTTCGTAGCCGGCCTCGCTGACATGTCCAGCGCGGTGGTCACCGCACTGAACGCCACTGCTTTGGCGTTCGGCGCTTGGACGTTCGTGCCAAACACTCTTCGGCGACTAGCAAAAGCGAAGATCGGCGTTGGCACCCTGATGACGATCGCGGCCGTCGGGGCGGTCATTCTCGGCGAAGTGGCCGAGGCAGCCACGTTGGCGTTCCTGTACTCCATCAGCGAGGGCCTGGAGGAATACGCGGTAGCCCGCACCCGGCGTGGTCTGCGCGCTTTGCTGTCGCTCGTTCCGCCTGAGGCAACAGTTCTGCGCCATGGCAGCCAGGTCACTGTCGCCCCCGCCGATCTCGCTCTCGGTGATGTGCTTCTCGTTCGTCCGGGTGAACGGGTCGCTACCGATGGCGTGGTTCGCAGCGGCCGCACCACATTTGATGTCTCTGCACTGACGGGTGAGTCCGTCCCGGTCGAAGCTGGTGTGGGAGATGCTGTCTATGCCGGCTCGATCAACGGGTCGGGCATCCTCGAGATCGACGTCACCACCACGGCTGAGGACAACTCGCTGGCCCGCATCGTCAACATCGTCGAAGCCGAACAATCTCGCAAGGGCGACGCTCAGCGGCTCGCCGACCGCATCGCCAAACCGCTGGTGCCCGGAATCATGGTGCTGGCCGCTTTCATCGCAATAGCAGGCAGCGTATTCGGCGATCCCGCGACGTGGATCGAACGCGCGCTGGTGGTCCTGGTCGCCGCGTCCCCGTGCGCACTGGCCATCTCCGTGCCGGTCACGGTGGTCGCCGCCATCGGATCCGCCAGCCGCAACGGCGTCTTGGTGAAGGGCGGTGCCGCCCTCGAGGGCTTGGGGCGAATCCGTGCAATCGCCTTGGACAAGACAGGCACTCTGACCCGCAACGAGCCGACCGTCGTCGAGGTCGCGACCGCGTCTGGTCACACACGAGAGCATGTCCTCGATGTCGCCGCGGCCTTGGAATCTCGCAGCGAACACCCGTTGGCCCGCGCTATCCTCGCGGCCGTCCCCGAACACAGCAACGCTGAAGACGTCGAGGCGGTCATCGGTGCCGGTCTCACGGGAATCGTCGACGGCTGCCAAGCCCGGCTCGGTCGCCCGGGCTGGATCCCGGCTGGAGGTCTTGCAGACCCAGTGACGCGCATGCAGGAGGCCGGCGCCACTGCTGTGCTCATCGAGCGTGCCGGGGTTGTTATTGGCGCCATTGCCGTCCGCGACGAACTGCGCCCCGAAGCCGCGGAGGTGGTTGCTCAGCTTCGCGCCGACGGCTATCGGGTCGCCATGCTCACCGGCGACAACGAGCGAACCGCTAACGCGCTAGCCGCCGACGCTGGCATCAGCGACGTGCACGCCGAACTCCGACCCGAGGACAAGTCAGCCATCATCCGCAAACTCCGCGAGCAGTGGCCTACAGCCATGGTGGGCGACGGCGTAAACGATGCGCCAGCCTTGGCGACGGCCGACGTCGGTATCGCAATGGGTGCCATGGGCAGCGACGTGGCCGTCGAGACTGCCGACGTCGCGCTCATGGGCGAAGACCTGCGCAACCTTCCCCAGAGCCTGGCGCACGCCCGCCGAGCAAGGGCAATCATGCTACAGAACGTCGGGCTGTCACTTGGTCTGATCACCATCCTGATCCCGTTGGCCGGGTTCGGAATCCTTGGGCTCGCAGCAGTAGTCCTGGTCCATGAGCTCGCCGAGATCGTCGTCATCGGCAACGGAGTACGGGCTGGCCGTGTCTCGGCGCCAACAGGCCCGAGTGCACCGACACCCGCCCGCGAGGCACCCAGCTACGCAGACGTCTCGCCATGACATCGGCATCTTCCCCAGTGCCCTCGACAGCAGGGCGGCGCCAGTTGTTGATCACCGTGGCCGCGGTCCTCACTGCTCTGTGCGTGATCGCGAAAGTCACGGCAGATCGTCAGCTGGCTGACAGGACCGTGAACCTTGGACCGCTGGACCTACAGCTGGGCTTCAACTTCGGTGTCGCCTTCGGTCTGGGAGATCAGATGCCGAAGGCGGCGATCGTCGTGGTGACAGCCGCCATCACGCTCGGCGTGCTCACGGTCGCATGGCACCGCGCCCAGGAACTGCCTCTTGTGGCGCTAGTGGGGTTTGCAGCCGTTGTTGCGGGGGCGCTGTCGAACGTCGTCGACCGAGCCCCCGATGGCCGCGTCACTGACTACTTCCACACGGGCTGGTATCCCACGTTCAATCTTCCCGACGTCCTGATTACGGTCGACGCCGGGTTGATAGTGCTGGGCGTGATCCGCGAAGACCGGAACGCGGAGACCAGCGGACGCAGCTCCAAAACGTGATCACCGTCGTCAATGCGGTCGGCCTGTTCGTAGCTACCAATCTCGACGACATCGTCGTGCTGACGGTGCTGTTCGGCGCGTCCGCTCGAGGCGGTGCCCGCGGATGGTCGATCGTCGCAGGCCAGTACCTCGGGTTCATTGTCCTGGTCATCTTGAGCGCCGTCGCCGCCTTGGGCTTGACGATCGTCTCCGACAGTTGGGTCGGTTTACTGGGCCTCGTTCCGATGGCGATCGGAGTCCTGGCGCTCGTCCGCACCATTCGCAACACCTCCGAGGGGGGAGAAGACCAAACGGTGCTCAATGCAGGAGGCATCCTTGGTGTTGCAGGGATCACCTTCGCCAACGGCGGCGACAACATCGCCATCTACACGCCGGTCTTTCGGACGATGTCGATGCTGCAGGCAACGACGACCATCGTTGTCTTCCTGATCATGGTGGCGCTCTGGTGTGGCATCAGTCGTCTGGTGGGGACCCGCGACACCGTGGTGGACGGATTGGAGAAGATCGAGGGCTGGCTTGTTCCAGCAGTCTTCATCGGCCTCGGCCTGTACATCTTGATCAGTGCCGGCACCCTTGAACATGTCATGGGATGAGCTTTCGGACGGCGCATTTAGAGACGCTTCGCCAGAGGTTGTGGCCAGTCCTCTCCGGAGCTCTGACGTCGCTGGGGTTTGCTCCGGCTTCTGTGCCGGTGGCAACCCTCGCCGGCATGACGATGCTGATCGCGCTCCTGCGGGCGCAGGCACGCGAAGGAGGCAGGCTTCGCGCCTCTATGGCTGCGGGCCTGCTGTACGGACTCGGATTAGCCGTGCCGTTGCTGTGGTGGATGCGCGTCGTCAGTCCCGGCGCGCTAATGGCGCTTGCCGTTGCGCAGGCCGCACTGATAGCCGTGTCGATCGCCGCAGTCCGACTCGTCATCGCGCTGCCTGGATGGCCGATCTGGGCCACCGGAGTGTGGATGACGACCGAGTACCTCCTCCAACGCCGGGACCGTGTGGACCTCAAGCGGTCCAACCTTGCGCTACACGAAGCGGAAATTGGTGCTGTTCGGAGAATACGTACCGTTCGCCAATCTTTGCGGGGACTCGTACCTCGATTCGGGCGGGACATCCCCCGCGACGAGCAACGCCAGCTTCACAGGCACCGCCCAACCCGAGCAGCAGTGGCAGATCTCCTGATTGCGTGCCATTGAGACTGGGCGTGCCGTCGTCGTTCCTTCAACCAATGGCATATCCGGTGTCATCGACGCGCACGGAGGGAGTGTTGCGCGGTTTCCATCCCAGGAGGCGAGATTTGCGTCGGCAGACATCGAACTAGCCGAAGGAGTCACTCCGGGGTCAGGAGGGGTTGGCCCCTGCAGACGTGAGGCATGCTAATCGGAACATGTGGCCTGCTCTGGGCTGTAAAGCGAGCGTGGAAGACAGGGAGGCGTCCTCGCGAGCCAAATTAGACCGTTCTCCCGAGCAGATTGTTCTACGGCGGCGAAAGCCGTTTCGCGCCGCCTGCAGATTAGGCTCTGATCCACCGGAACTGAGTTGCGGCGGACCCCAACTATTTGCCGCGGAAAGGCGCATCGGGTGACTTCTCACAGCGCTCACGGTCTCGAACCCGCCGACGAATACCTTCGGGAGCTCATCGTCAACGAGCTCGGCGTTGCCCGCTCGTTTGACCCGGAAATCGAAATGAACCGGCGGGTGAACTTCCTTGCCGATCAGCTCTTGGCTACCGGGGCCAAGGGACTGGTGCTTGGCATTAGTGGGGGCATCGATTCCACCACCGCAGGACGACTGTGTCAACTTGCGGTGGAACAAGTCCGCGATCTGGGTGAGCCATCGAGATTCATCGCGGTCCGTCTTCCTTACCGCATTCAGACCGATGAGGCTGACGCCGCGAGTGCTTTGAAATTCATCCAAGCCGACGAAGTGGTAACGGTGGACGTCCAACCGGGGACCGACGCGCTCCAAGCTTCGATGGTTGCGGCAGGCCTGCAACACCAGCATGGGGCAGCTGCCGACTTCGCGCTAGGAAACATCAAGGCCCGTCAAAGGATGGTGATTCAGTACGCGATTGCCGGCTCGGGCAATCTGCTCGTGGTTGGTACGGACCACGCAGCTGAGGCTGCCATGGGCTTCTTCACCAAGTACGGCGACGGGGCATTCGATCTGGTTCCACTCAGCGGTTTGACCAAGCGTCGGGTTCGTGCGGTCGGCTCGACTCTTGGGGTCCCCGCCGAGTTGGTCAATAAGGTCCCCACCGCTGATCTGGAATCTCTGAGAGCCGGTCTCCCGGATGAAGAGGTTTTCGGCATCACCTACGACGACATCGACGACTTTCTAGAAGGAGCTCCAGTGCCAGACAGCGTCTTTCAAGTTGTTGTGGCATGGCATCGCCGGACACGACACAAGCGGGCGCTGCCGGTAACGGTCCCGTGAACTTGGACCAAGCCGCGCAAGCCGATCCTCGGCAGGGCGTCCAATCTGCACTTCGCAATTCCTCGGGTCGATTGGCTCTGATCGACCGGAACTGCCATCAGGCAATCGAGCCGGCCCAGGCCGGTAGATCCTCACACAACCCCAGCCCTTCTTCACCCGGCCGTCACATGCTCCGATGCGTAGAATGAGGGAGATGTCGAACGCTCCAGCACGCCGAACAGCGACCACCAGCCACGGGTGGTTGTTGGCGCTTGCGCTGATTGTGGGCATCGTGCTGATGCACAGTCTCATGAGCGCCCCCGCTGCTAGCGGCGCGCATGACATGAGCGATTCCATGGCGTCCTCGGCGAAGCCTCACCCAGTAACAGGGATCAACGCGATTTCGATGGCACCGATTGAGGCGGCGGATGACCCGATGGGTCACGGCGGCGGCTCGATGCCTGACTGCGGCGGCCTGATGATCATGTGCCTGGCACTGCTGGTCTCCTCTGCAGCGTTAGCTGTGTGGCGTCGCGGGATTTCGGTGCGAATGCTGGGGCATCGGCCACGACTCACCCTTGCGCCCTTAGGCGCTGTGCGTGAAGCGATCGAGGTTATGACGCCTCGACAACGCACTACCGTCATTCGCTGCTGACAGGCGGCCTAGGCGCGAATTTGCGGGCCGCGCCTCCGAGACACCCCTGCCCTCGAGGCAGTAACCCTGCACGCCTCCGCGTGCTACGACGCTGCGACAGACACCGGTTAGACGGTCAGCCCAGCGTCGATCAACCGACTCGAAATTAGGAACCCCATGAACATGACAAACAATGTCCCCGACTGGCTCACACCCATCGCGTGGGGCTTCATCGCTCTCGCCGTGCTCAGCGCTGTACTTATCGCGGCGGACATCTACGGTCGCGGACGCCGCCACCGCACCATCGCCGCTGAACTTGTGTGGGTGTGCTCAGCGCTTTACCTAGGCCCAGTCGCGCTGTGGCTGTATGGCACGGCCGGCAGGGCGCGCACTCGCAACAATCTGTCCGCCCAGGACACGCCGGCTTCTTCAGCAACCGTCAGCTTGCCCGGGGGAGCCGCCAGCGCGGTCGCCCACCTCATTGGGGTCCCGCTGGTCCTGGCCTCCGGCCTGACCATCGCCGGCATCGACCTGTGGGTCATGCTGCTGGTCATCGGCGCCCTGGCCATGGTGCTGCTGTTCACGTTCGAACGGACCTCAGTTACAGGACTGAGTGCCGTCACCGCGGCGGGAGCCGCGGTGATGACCGTCCTCGCCTTCGACATCGGGATGGCCGGATGGATGCTTCTGCTCCACTTCACCGAGTACATGCCGCCCGCCTCTGAGGGGTCGTTCTGGTTCCTCATGCAGATCGGCATCGTCCTGGGGCTGGTCACCGGCTACCCCGTCGCCGCAGCGCTGGCACGTAGGAACAAGGTCACCGCCTCGGCGATCATTGTGGCGTGACGTCGGCCGGGCCCCCACCGCGGGTGTGGGCCCGGCCCGCACGCCCAAGGCACGAGAACCCAGGGGGACGTCACGGGCGTACAGATGCCGCCTGCCAGACCTCAGAGAAGATCGCGAGTTAGCCGAGTCGCGACGTACAACCCGCATCGGCGGCAGATGTATCTCGGTGGCACGCCGATGGCGTGCAGGGTTCGTCGAGGTTTTTCGCGGCCGCAGCAGTCGCAATGAAATGGGTCTTTCGGCTCATCTCCCTTGGACATCGCTCAGTGACTCACTGCTGATGCGATGACAGACTCGAGTTCGTCGGGGGACGGCAGGCCTGACATCCGTCCTTCGAGCCAATAGATACGGCATGCCACCGCAGGCGCTGCGCCGAGATTCGGGAACGCGTCCTTGTCGTTTACGAAGAATGACGGCGAACCCGTGAAGTGACGCCGGTCCGCTTCGACCTGACTGCTCACCGTCGTGATATCAAACTCAACATCGCTCAGCCCCGAATGGTCTAAAGCCCCTCGCAGTAGGTCGGCGGCGGCCGAACCATTGGGGCAGTCTGGCACCACCAGCAACTCGACATTCACAAGGCCGAGAATAGCCGCAATGGCCACTGATGAGTTGTCGTATCGTGACCGCGGTTGCATCGAGATGCATCCATACGCAACCGAATCCCATCGCGGTGCGGGTTCATGTGAGTCGTGCGGCGATCTCGATGCGGGTGCTGAGGTCTTCGAGCTCGTCGAGGATGTCGACTGCGCCCCTGATCTGGTTGCGTTTGCTCTGTGTCAGAGGGATGAGAATCTCGGCGTCGACGAGTCGTTGTATCCGAGGTGTACCCGCCTGAGGTGGGTGCGTCGATGAGCTTGGTTGCGCCATCGGCGGAGAAGACCTGGATAGTGGTGTGGTCTCGAGCTGAACCGCCCCGGTATTTCTGGAGGCCCTCCAGACACGCCGGGGCGGTTCAAGCAGCTGATGGGTGGCTCTGCGGCTGCGGACTGGTCCGAGGCGGGCGCGCCAGTCTTCGGGAGTCTCGCGTAGGCGTTGTGCGGTGGTGAGGGACTCAAGGGCGGCAATGCGGCTTGGGTTCGCGAAGGCCAGGACAATCGGTGCAGCTCTACCGTCGCGATACTCGCCGAACAGGTCGAAGTAGCGACGGGCCCGGGCCACGATGGCCGAAGCGATGGGTATGACGACTTTCGTTGTGGTGCTGCGCCTGCGGAGGATGGTGTTGATCAGTGCTCGTCCGATCCGGCCGTTTCCGTCGGTGAAGGGGTGGATGGATTCGAACTGCGCGTGGGCGCTCGCTGCCTGCGGTGATGCTGCAAGCTCCCATGAGCTGAAAGTGGCGTGACGTCAGATGCTCGTCGTGTCAGCCTCGGTCGATCCGGATCCGATGCGCTCGAGGAAGTCGGCGGCGAGGCTGATCCATTCGTCCGGAGTGGCGCCCGTTGCCCAGATCTCAAGATACTCGCGCGGCGTCAGGC
>NZ_JABSTZ010000007.1 GCF_013283745.1 Aeromicrobium stalagmiti | reverse complement strand
GACATGAAGGCCTCCTGGTCGTGAAGCGGTTCCTAGATAGCTCCACTCCACAACAGGAGGCCTTCACCCGTCAGATCGACTCGCCCCGCAAAACGGGACAACCTCCCTGGACATCACACCTAGAGGGTGCTCGGTCAGCGGTTCATCCGCGTACGCGTGGAATGGTGACGTCCGCTTCAGCTGCCACAGCAGCTCGCGCCCTTGGGACGATGACCCGCTTCCACCGAGCTTGATGGTCGGGAAGTCGTTCGGGTTGCGTCGCTGAGGCGGCCAGGTGTCCCATGCTTGATAAAACGGCAGCTCCCAATCCAGATGGCTCCAGCGCCACGGCCCCCGAAAACCATTGGCCACCAGTGCGGCCATGAAACCATCGGCAGTGTTACGCAGGCGTTGGGTCTTGTTCATGCAGTCACCGTAGTCGCGGGCTGCGTCATCTTGACCGGTCGAAGCGTTGGATCGGGTGACCCCGCTGGACGTTTGTCGCATGACGAAGGGGTAACGCGACCTACCCGTCCCAATTGTTCTGTTCAGCGACGTCAGCAAGAAATGGGGTACTCGTCCCGATACGCGCTTCAAGTCGGTTCGATGCTGCCCGAACGACATCCGATGGCCAGTCTTGAGGGCGTGCAAGGGCGTCAGCACACTGTCCGAGCGACAGCTTGTCCAGGACCGGTAGCCAGGTCACGCGACCACGAGCAAGCTGGCGACGGGCGCCCTTGAGGTGAGTGAGCTGAATCTTTTGCGAGGCGCGTCCTAGAACTGCGCTTAGGACGTCGTCTCCAGCTGGCGACGAGCCCCAGAGTTCTTGCATGCCTGGGAGGACAAGCTTTGGCAGTTCGGCCTGAGTGCCTTCGTCCGCTCCCGGCCACAGCAGCAGTGCCAAACGAGGCGACGGTGACATCTTCTTGCCGCGAAGGGCCGCCGATAGGCGGTTCGCGCGCTTGGTCGCCAGATAACTGCGTGCGATGGCCGCGACTGTTGTCCCTAGTTCGCGCAGTGTCAAGGTCTCCGCCAGGCCATTCAGGTCTTCGCCGACGGCCACGACGACGTTGGAGTGCGCAACTGAGATGGACCCGAGCAGGCATGTCCGGCCGTCAAGCTGACCGTTCGTGGCGGCCGTTATTTGTGCGCGCCACCACTCTGCGTCGTCCCGGTTGTTGTGCGCGTCGACGCTCCACTGGGCAGATTTTCGCCATCGCTGCCCGAATTCGTCAGCTGGCGCCGCTGCGGCACCGGGACGAAGCAGGTCTTGAAGAACATTGACCGGGGTTGTCAAGACAGCCTGCTCGACCAGCCAGGAGTCACCAAAGGCTTGGCTCAGCGCGTTCAGGACCGTTCCCCAAGACTCCGCAGTGCGCGCGTGCTCAAAGGCATCGAACGCGGCATCTAGAGCATGAGTGGTCAGCTTCAGCGTCAGTCCTTTGCCTCGAATCCGGCGGCGGTGTGTGACCTGACCAGTCGACACGCTCTCGTCAGCGCTTGCCCGTCCGGCACGGTCGAGATCTCGAAGCGAATGAACGGCGAAGAAGCGATGCGGGTCGCTGGCGCGCATGAACTGGCCGAGTGGGCCGCTGATGAGGAGCGCGCCTCGACGGTCGAACTCGTTGTCGGGCTCAGAGTGGTCCTCGCCGGGCGGCTCGGTATCCGATCTTGCGTCGTCGGATGCGATGGCCGTGCGCTCGTTGGTAGACGTGGGCCACGGGGGCAGGTTCAGGTCGGCTGCTCCATTGGCGACATCTTTGACGCACAGGTCACTCAGTCCAGCGCCGGGAGCCCATCTGCCACCTTGGGTGAGCGTCGAAACTGGGCTCATGTCGGGAGTGAGCAGGAGGAGTTGATGAAGACGGTCGTCCTCGGCATCGGTGAGCTCTCCCATCACGTGAAGAGCTGCGGCCACGTCCAGCCAGGCAGCGGGGTTGCGGTCGGCGAGGGAGTTTGTTCCTTCTGCGTGGGACCACCAGTAGTCCCACAGGTTGGTGTCTAGGTTTACCGCGCCCGACTCGGCTGGACTTGCGTCAGTTCCTAGTTCGACCTCTGGCTCGGGTAGTCGTGTGACTTGACGGTGCAACAGGACCGCGGCGCCACGTCGAGCGATGTCATCCGGCTCCGACACCAGACGCTCTTTTAGCACGTCGATGGCTCGCAGGTCACCGGCTCCGGAATGGAACGCGAACGGGTTCGTGCCCGACCGCAGCAGGCCATCCTGCGCCAGGAGCACGCCGGAGCCTTGAAGTATCACTTTCTCAACGATGTCGTGCACGACACTGGCGCGTGCGGTCTCGAATACCTGGTCGTCGAGTAGCTGCTTGGCGGTGGCCCCGACCATGGGGTGATTGGCGAGGTCGCCCTTCTTCAGCTCACGCAGGGCATGGGCGATTGACGGCAGCTCGCCGTCGTCGAACATGCCGGCGCTGAAGCGCACAACATTGCCCCAGAACGGTCTGCGAATGATCTCGGCCAGGCGGGCGTCACGGGTGCCTGCGGCCCCGGTGGACAGTTCCTTGATGAGGAAGTGAGCGGCGAAGTACTCGCGAATGGACTGCACATCGAACTCGTAACGGCCTTCGGACTGACGGCGCTGCACGAGGCAGATCATTCGTGTCTTCATCTCGTTGAACAGTTCGTCAACGACGTCCGCGGACTTGTCTGTCTTGCGCAAGTAGTCGAACAGCAGTGTGCGAAGCGTCTCTAGGTCAATGGTTCCGTCTGTGGTTCCACGTTCGGTCTCGGAGTGGATCCACCAGCCGATGACTGCGTGGATCTTCATGAGGGTTGGGCGGTGCTTCTTAAGTGCTTGGTTCTTCTCGCACTCGCGGTTGAAGAAGATCTTGATGTACTCGTCGTACAGGCTCGTTCGTTTCGCGGGAATGACCGAGTGGGTATCGATGAGGTGCGCCAGAATGGCCAACTGCATCGGACTTGATGACACTTCAGCGACGTGCGGTTTGTGGTGCTCGGCCTCGAACACGCTCATCAGGTTTTTTCGGCGCTCTTCGGGCAGGTTCAGACCTGCGGACCAGCGCAGGAGGTACTTCATCTTCAGGGCCGGGACCAGGTTGCCGAGCTCGACGGCAGCGAACCGAGGATCCTCCCACAGTGGCCGTTCGACAGCGCCTGGTCGGGACGCAACCAAGATGATGGTGTCAAGGCCGCTGTCGGGGCTGGCCTGGCGGTCGAACATATTTCGGATTTGGTCAGCTACGGCGGTCCGGTCATCCAGCGGTGAGACTTCGTCGAGGCCGTCCAGCGCGAACACTACGGGCCATCTGCTGGTGACCTCAACGAGATCCGTGACATCGAACGACGCTCCGCCTGCGGACGCTGAGACATCTTCGGCCACGTAGGCCTCGACCATGATGGACGCGCGAACTTTGGGCGGTAGGTCCGCCAACCATTTCGGGTCGTTGATACGAGACGGCTTCTGCTGGTGCCGATGCCAGCCGCCCTTTCGCTTGCTTCCTTTGGGGCCGGTGTCTCGCTGTTCGTGACGAAGGAGAATTTTGCGGCGCCATGTGGCGTACCGGCGCAAATCGACGCTGAACGGAACTCTTGGCATGCTCGCAACCGACGTCAGTTCGTGCGCATCGGCCTCGTACTCTGAGAAGTTGAGGTGTCGTGCTCTGTTGAACTGGCAGACGTACTGGAGGAGCGTGGACTTCCCTTGGCCGGGGCCCGCCATCAATACGGTCGAGACCGACCACGATGGATGAAGAAGGGCTTGAGCTCCTCCGGCCGAAACCATCGAGGCGTGGGGCGCGTCGGGGTCGGACAAGCCGGACGGCAACGACCGGTGCGTGTGTCCGCGTTCGGTGAGTCCTGACTGAGTGCCTACGAGAGCCAGCTGGCCACCATCGGGGTTGATGAGCGCAAGTCGCGTTCCGGCGGACGTGTCGGCTCCGGCGAGAATTGGTACATCGACGAACATGTCGTCAACTCGTGGCCCCACGAGCTCGGCTTCTTCGAATCGGATTAGGTCGTCGCGCTTGTAATCTTGACGCATCGCATTCATCAGAGTGCGCTCGTGGGAGTTCGGTTCGGGCAGGCGGTACAGCTCAACGGCCGGGGGAGTGCCAGCCGTGCCACAGAACTCTTGTGCCATCGCGGACCCGAAGATCGCGTGGACGGTGTTGGGCATGGTCCGAAGCTTCTGGGACATGGTCTCGATGCCCCACACGTCTACCTCGAGCACGCCATCGAACTCGTGAACGAGGCCCGCAAGCGCATCGACCATGTTGGTGTCGTGGTCGAACGGGGCGGATGTCATGAGCACAAAACGGTTTGCGGTGAACCGCTGCGACGCTGCGTATGTACGCACTGCGTCGTCCAGCTCTTTTTCGGTCAGAGTCGTGAAGCGCTTGACCTGGTAGACGGTGGTGTTGCGAGTTCCTGACCTGCTGGCGCTCCGAGGTAGATGCTCGACAATGTCTAGCCCATACTGCTTCTGTCCGCGGCGGCCATAGAAATGAACTTGGTTGCGCGAATTGTATGCGACCACCTCCGCGCAAAGGCGTTCGAGCACCTCAGGCTCCAGCCCAGCCAGCGGAAGCAGCGGCTGACCTTTGACGGGGACGACGGGCGTCGCCGGCGCGTGATCTCTCAGTTCACCAAAACTGATCTCGACGTCAGCAGAAGCTACCGAGCTCGCGTGCCCTATGGGTTCGTATGGTCCATTCAAGGGAGTGTGCTCTCGATTGACCATAGTGCTGAGCAGGACATCTTCTTCCTTGCCCAGCTAGAGCAGACTTGCGCTACGTCACATCTGTTTATGGTGCGGCGCATTTTGGCATGATATCGACAGTTGGATGCCACACGCTTGTGTTTGTTGTGGCGCAGGCGGGTGATCGTGATTGCAGGGACATTCTCCCGCCAATGACTGAGAGTGCGTTGAGCACAGAATGAGCACAATTGCTCGTGATCGGTCGCTATCCCAAGGAGTGTGTGTGACGCGGTTCAGGCTGAAATTGCAGCCTTCGAAAGCATCTCCGCAGGTCAGAGAGTTGACTGCTTAGGGTTCGACCCCCATCGGGAGCACAGCCCGGTCCTTCCTGCAACTGCAGGGAGGGCCGGGCCTCTTCTTGGTGGTCGCGGTCGGTTTGAGCACCATTCAGACGCATCTGTGTGATGTTGCGGGTTGGGGTGTTCCCGGTGGAGCGCGTTGGCATGCACGCCGTGGTCGAGCATCGTGATGGCGCGTGAGGCGTCATCCATGACTGTCACCAGGGTGGAAGGGAACGTGGGAGAAAGGCCTGCGATCTGGGGCGGGAGCCACACGTCGACCGAATGGAACATTCGGTCCTCGCGTGGGCCCTGACGCTGAGCTTGCGACCAGGCCCGAGTCTCGCGGCTATGAGCAGGCCAGTCAGCATCGGGGGTGGTCTGATCGTTGTTCGGGCCCACCGGGCACCTCCGTAAGTCGGAGATAGAGCAACACTGTTCCGATTCAATGCATCCAAGTAGGAACAACGACGCCGGTATTCCGATTCGGACGTGCTCTGCAGGTCGTCTCCTGCGGTATCGGTGCAGGTCGGGCCACTGATCGAACAGGGTTCGAACCCCACCGGGAGCACCCGGCGTCGGGACGCGTGAGTGTTAGTATCTGCGCATGAGTGCAGATAGATCGGTCGAGCTGCCCTCGGCCGACGAGATCGACCTCGCCATCGAGGTGTTCCGCATGCTGGCCGACGGCACGCGGCTGGCACTGCTGTGGTGCCTGCTGGACACCGAGATGTCGGTGGGGCAGCTCGCTGATGCGGTGGACCGGTCGCCGACGTCGGTGTCGCAGCACCTGGCCAAGCTGCGGCTCGCCCGGCTGGTGCAGACCCGGCGCGACGGCAACACGATCTTCTACCGCCTCGACAGCGACCATGCTCGACAGCTGGTGCTCGACGGGGTCCACCATGCCGAGCACCAGGGCTCCGGGGTGCCCGCTCACCACCGCGGCGACGCGGTGCGTCGACTCGACGCGTCCGAGGGCGGCCAACGATGACCGATCACGACCACCACCACGACTACCCGCACGAGCATGGTCACAGCCACGACCACGACCGCCAGCACGCCACCGGGCTCAAGGGTGCGCTGGAGGCGGTCTTCAGGCCCCACAGCCACGATCCGTCCGACTCGATCGACTCGGCCCTCGAGTCGAGCCGTGAGGGCATCCGCGCCCTCAAGATCAGCCTGGTCGTCCTGCTGCTGACGGCGGTGGCCCAGGCGGTCGTCGTCGTGCTGACCGGGTCCGTCGCCCTGCTCGCCGACACGATCCACAACTTCTCGGACGCCCTGACGGCCGTTCCTCTGTGGATCGCCTTCGTCCTCGCGCGTCGGCCGGCCAGCCGCCGGTTCACCTATGGTCTCGGCCGGGTCGAGGACGTGGCCGGTCTGTTCATCGTGCTGATGATCGCTCTCTCGGCGGTCGTCGCGGGAGTCGAGTCCGTCCGCCGCATCATCGATCCCCGCGAGGTGACCCATGCCTGGGTCGTCCTGCTCGCGGGTGTCATCGGGTTCGCGGGCAACGAGCTCGTCGCGATCTATCGCATCCGGGTCGGCCGCCGGATCGGCTCGGCCGCGCTCGTCGCCGACGGCCTGCACGCCCGGACGGACGGGCTCACGTCGCTGGCCGTCGCGGTCAGCGCCCTCGGGGTCCTCGCAGGGGTTCCGCTGGCCGACCCGATCATCGGCATCGCGATCACGGTCGCGATCCTCGTGGTGCTCAAGGGCGCTGCGACCGAGGTGTTCAGGCGTCTGCTGGACGGCGTCGACCCCGGCCTCGTCGACCGGGTCGAGTCAGAGCTGCTCGCGGTGCCCGGCGTCACAGGGGTCGAGCTCCTGCAGGTCCGGTGGATCGGGCACCGTCTGCACGTCGAGACGAGCGTCGAGGTCGACGCGGCGCTGGCCCTGGGGGCCGCCCACGAGATCGCGCACCGCGCCGAGGCCCGCCTGCAGTCCGCGGTGCCCCAGCTCGACGCCGCGACGATCCACGTCAGCCCCGGGCTGGCGGTCGCGCCGGGACGCTGAACGGGCGCACGGCCCGATCCCGTCCTACCGTGGCGGAACACCCCTACGTCCGGAGGAATCATGAGCATCCACGTCGTCGCCGTCATCACCGCCAAGCCGGGCTCGGAAGACGCGGTGCGCGAGGCCATGCAGGGGCTCGTGGCCCCGACCCGGGCCGAGAGCGGCTGCATCGCCTACGACCTGTCGGAGTCCGTCGCCGCGGCGGGCACCTTCATCACCGTCGAGGAGTGGAACGACCCCTCCGACCTCGACGCCCACATGCAGACCCCGCACATCCAGTCGGCCCTCGCGGTGCTCGGCACCGAGCTCGCCGCGCCGCCGGCGATCCACCCCCTGAAGCCGCTGATCGTCGGCTAGCGAACGCGCTCGCGGAGGCCGGCCGCCAGTCCCACGATCGTCAGCCAGTCGAAGAACCCTCCCGCGACGGAGGCGAGTCGCTTGCGACGGACGCCACCCAGTCGCAGCCTCAGGTGGACGCGTGTCGACGCGCCACCGGTCAGGGTGATCGCCCAGGACAGCCGGATCCGCCCGCGGGTGCTGGTGTGCACGAGGGCGGACGGTGCATCGAGCGCCGCGACGTGGAACGTTGCGTCGGCTCCGCCCCAGTCGGGGATGACGTCGCCGACGGCGAGCTCCTGCAGGCCGGGCTCGATGGTGCGGTACGCGCGCCGGTCGCGCGGGACGAGCCGCTCGACCCATCCGGGGAGGTACCAGCCGGCCCGCTGGTTGCCGAGCTGGACGAACCACGGCCACACCTCGGCCGGGGTCGCGGCGAGCGTGAACGCCCGGTCCATCACGACGTCGGCATCGGGGACGAGCTCGTCGCCCGGCAATGCGCGGCGGATCTCCGCCAAGGTGGGTCTGGCCGCGCGTGACGTCATGGCGTCAGCCTAGGCTGGACGGGCACCCCACCGTCTTCGAAGGAGCATCGCCATGGAGTCACGCACACTCGGCCGCACGGGACGGGACGTCTCGGTCGTCGGGCTCGGCACCTGGCAGCTGGGCGCCGACTGGGGCGACGTCGACCATGACGAGGCCCTCGCGGTGCTCGATGCGGCGGTTGCCGACGGCGTGACGTTCTTCGACACCGCCGACGTCTACGGCGACGGCCGCAGCGAGCAGCTGATCGGCGAGTACCTCCGCGCGCGGCCCGACGCTGACATCTTCGTCGCGACCAAGATGGGCCGTCGCGCCGAGCAGGACCCGTCGAGCTTCACGATGGACGCGTTCCGGTCGTGGACCGAGCGCTCGCGGGGCAACCTCGGGGTCGAGACCCTCGACCTGGTCCAGCTGCACTGCCCGCCGACCGCGGTGTTCTCCGACGACCGCGTCTTCGACGACCTCGACACGCTGGTCGAGGAGAAGGTGATGGCGGCCTACGGCGTCAGCGTCGAGACGGTCGACGAGGCCCTCACCGCGATCGCCCGTCCCGGCGTCGCATCGGTCCAGATCATCCTCAACGCCTTCCGCCTCAAGCCGCTCGACGAGGTCCTGCCGGCGGCGCGCGAGGCCGGCGTCGGCATCATCGCGCGGGTCCCGCTGGCGTCAGGCCTGCTCTCGGGTCGCTACACCGCCGAGACGACCTTCGCCGCCGACGACCACCGCACCTACAACCGCTCCGGCGAGGCGTTCGACGTGGGCGAGACGTTCTCGGGCGTCGACTTCGAGACCGGTGTGCTCGCAGCGCAGGAGTTCGCGGCGCTCGTGCCCGGCGATGCGTCCCCGGCGCAGGCTGCGATCGCCTGGATCCTGGCGCAGGACGGCGTCACGGCCGCGATCCCGGGAGCCCGCAACGTCACCCAGGCGCGGTCCAACTCCCAGGCCGCGCAGGTCGCCCTGCCCGACGGGTTCGACGCGTCGGTCCACGACATCTACGACCGCCTGCTCCGCGACGCGGTGCACCCGCGCTGGTAGGTCAGCGTGCCGCCGCGAGCACGAAGTCCACGAGGGCGTCGGCGAACCGCTCGATCGCGCCGGCGTCCATCGACTCCGGGGTGACAAGGGCGTGCATCAGCGCCCCGCCGAGCAGGGTGTCGAGCAGGAGGGTCACCGACGCGTCGGACGACAGCTCGCCGCGCTCGATGCCGCGGCGTGCCGTCGCGCGCGCCGCGAGCACCTGCGACTCCCGCCAGCTCTCCCACGTCTCGCGCAGCTCGGGTGTCAGCGACGCCTCGGTCGTCATCCGGAGTGCTGCGTCCTTGAGGTCGCCGAGGTAGTAGCCGAGGTGGTGGACGGCCAGGGCGCGCAGGTCGCCGCGCAGCGAGCCGGTGTCGACGTCCTCGACGTTGACGAGCGTGCTGACGAGCGAGTCGACGAGCAGGGTCGTCCGGTGGCTCCACCGCAGGTAGATCGATGCCTTGCCGACCCCGGCCTCCCGGGCGACCGCGTCGATGCTGAAGCCCGACCAGCCGTGCCGGCCATAGACCCGGCACGCTGCGACGCGCACCCGTCGCTCCATCTCGGGGTCGCGGGGGCGGCCCGGAGCGCGTGTCGTCATGCTCGTCTCCCTATTACTGAACGGTGACCGTCAGTATAGTGGAGCCATGAGCACCTCCGTGGACCCCCGCACGCCCGTCCTGGTCGGTGTCGGCCAGCACGCCGAACGGGTCGACGACCCGGACTACCGCGGCCTGTCGGCGGTCGGACTGGCGGCCGAGGCCGCCCGGCGTGCCCTGGGCGACTCCGGTGGGACGGGGGTCTCCGCCGCGATCGACACCATCGCCGCGATCCGGCAGTTCGAGATCTCGACCCCGATCGGCTTCGCGCCGCTCGGCCGGTCGACCAACGTCGCCCGGTCGATCGCCCGCGACATCGGGGCCGACCCCGCGCGCGCCATCCTCAACGTGACCGGGGGGCAGGGGCCCCAGCACCTCGTGTCCGAGCTGGGCGACACGATCGCGCGAGGTGAGGCCGAGGTCGTTCTCCTGGTCGGGTCGGAGGCGATCTCGACCGCACGCCACTTCGCCGGAGCCGACGACAAGCCCGACTTCAGCGACGACCCGGGCGGCACGGTCGAGGACCGCGGCTACGGCCTGCGGGGCATCGTCACCCTGCCGCAGGTCCGCCACGGCCTCGTCGACGCGACGAGTCAGTACGCCCTGCTGGAGCACGCGCGCCGTGCCAGGCTCGGGCTCGACCGCGCGGCGTACGCCCGCTCGATGGGCGAGCTGTTCGGCCCGTTCACGCAGGTGGCCGCCGCCAACCCGCTGTCGGCCGCGCCGACCGAGCGGACGCCCGACGAGCTGGTCACCGTCACCGACCGCAACCGGATGGTCGCCGATCCGTTCCCGAAGTTCCTGATCGCCCGCGACCAGGTCAACCAGGCCGCCGCGGTGCTGCTGATGTCGGTGGCCGCCGCGCAGCGGCTCGGCGTGCCGGAGGACCGCTGGGTCTTCGTGCACGGTCGCGCCGACGCCGCCGAGCGCTCGATCATCGACCGCCCCGATCTCGGTGCGAGCCCCGCAGCGACCCTCGCGCTGCAGCACGCACTCGAGGTCGCCGGCATCACGAGCGACGACCTCGCTCACCTCGACCTCTACAGCTGCTACCCGATCGCGGTCTCGGCGGCCTGCGACGGCCTGGGCCTCGCGGCGGACGACCCGCGGGGGCTCACGGTCACCGGTGGTCTGCCCTTCTTCGGCGGAGCCGGCAACAACTACTCGATGCACGCGATCGCCGAGATCGTCGACCGTGTCCGTGCGACCCCCGGCTCGTACGGCCTGGTCGGGGCCAACGGCGGCATCCTGTCGAAGTACTCCGCCGGGGTCTACGCGACGACGCCCCGGCCCTGGCCCTCCTCCGACGCCGCAGCCCTGCAGGCCCGCCTCGACGCCGTCGCGCCCGCTGCCACGACCTCGACCCCCGACGGCTGGGCGACGATCGAGACCTACACCGTCAAGCACGAGCGCCACGGGATGACGGGCATCGTGGTCGGACGGCTGGAGCCTGACGGCGCGCGGTTCCTCGCGTCGACGGTGCCGGGTGACGACGACGTCGTGGGGCTGTTGACCGGCGACGCCGAGCCCCTCGGGTCACGGGTGTTCGTGCGCTCGTTCGGCTACGGCAACCGGGTCACGCTGACGCAGGAGCGTGCCGACGAGCTGCTCCCGCGGCCGACCCCTGTCCTGCGCGACGACTACGAGCACGTCTCCGTCCGCCGCGACGGTCGCGTCCTGGAGATCACGCTCGACCGCCCCGCCGTCCGCAACGCCCTGCACGCGGAGTCGCACGTCGAGCTGGAGCAGGTCCTGGACGCCTACTTCGCCGATCCGGACCTCTGGGCCGCGATCATCACCGGTGCCGGCGAAGACGCCTTCTGCGCCGGCAACGACCTGACCGCGACCTCGACCACCGGCGGCGGGTTCCCGTGGTTCCCCGACAGCGGATTCGGTGGCATCACGTCGCGTCGCGAGATGCACAAGCCCGTCATCGCGGCCGTCAACGGAGTGGCGATGGGCGGTGGGTTCGAGATCGTCCTCGCCTGTCACCTCGCGGTGGCTGACGAGTCGGCGAGGTTCGCCCTCCCGGAGGTCAAGGTCGGGCTCTTCGCGGCCGCCGGTGGAGTGGTCCGCCTCCCGCGTGCCGTTCCCGAGAAGATCGCCCACGAGCTGATCCTCACCGGTCGGTCGATCCCGGCCGACGAGGCGCTGCGGCTGGGGCTGGTGTCCCGCGTCGTCCCGAAGGGCGGGGCGCTGGAGGCCGCGCGAGAGCTCGCCGCCGAGATCGTGGCCGTCTCGCCGACGTCGGTGCGTCTGTCGCTCGAGGCGATGGAGCAGACCCGCGGTCTTGCCGACCCGGTCGAGGCTGCACGCCTGGAGACCGACGCGATGGACCAGCTGCTCATCAGCGAGGACACGCTCGAGGGCGTCATGGCGTTCGCCGAGAAGCGCACCCCGCAGTGGAGGAACCGCTGATCCTCACCCCACGAGTCGTCTGACGAGGGTTCGCACCGTCGACGCGGTGTCGCGGCCCGGGGCGATCGACGGGGTGAGGACGTCGAGCAGCAGCCCGTCGATCGCGTGGTGCAGCAGTGCGACCGACTCGTCGCCGCCGGGCAGGCCGGAGTCGCGGTGATAGGTGAGGTCGGCGGCGTAACCGGCGGCGAGGGTCCGGCCGAGGCTCTCGTGCAGGTCGGGTCGGCGGGTCGCCTCGAGGCGCAGCTCGAGCAGCGCCAGCCACAGGCCCGGCTCGCTGGTGACGCGTGCGACGACGTCGTCCATGTGGTCGGCGTACGCCTCGACGTCAGGGGTGAGGGTCGCGAGCTCGGCGAGCCGCTCGGCCGTCGGCTGAAGCCGCTCGAAGATGCGATCTGCGAGCGCCGCCAGCAAGGTGTCGCGGGTGCGGAAGTAGTTCGAGGTCGTGCCCGCCGGCACGTCGGCGACCCGGTCGACCTGGCGATGGGTCAGTCCCCGAGCGCCGTCAGCGGCGAGCACCAGCAGCCCGGCGTCTGCGAGGTGGGTGCGGCGCGAGGGATTGGCGACCATGCAGCAAGGCTAGACCATTCACTACAGGTGTAGTAGTTTGCTGCAGGTCCACGAGTCGACACCCAGGGGGCAGCCGTGCGAGATCTGGTCTACTTCATCGCGACGACGCTGGACGGGTTCGTGGCAGGGCCCGACCACGAGGTCGACCTCTTCACGATGGACCCGGGCTACCTGGCGCAGCTGTGCGCCGACTGGGGTGACGGGATGCCGACTGCCGCCCATGCTGCGTTCGGCACGTCGCCGTCGCTGTCGCGCTGGGACACGGCCGTCATGGGACGGACGACCTTCGAGCCCGCGATCGAGGCGGGCATCCCCGATCCGTACGCCCACCTGGACACCTACGTCTTCTCCACGACGTTGGCGCCGCAGGACCATCGGGGCGTCACGATCGTGGCGACCGACCCGGCCGCGTTCGTCCGTGACCTCAAGTTCCGTGACGGCGGAGCGATCTGGCTCTGCGGGGGAGGCTCCCTGGCGGCGGCGCTGGCCGACGAGGTCGACCGGCTCGTCCTCAAGATCAACCCGGTCACGGCGGGCTCGGGCGTGCGGCTGTTCGAGGGTCCGTTCCAGCCACGGGCCTGGCATCACGAGAGCACCCGGGCGTTCGACGCCGGGGTGCTGCTCGTGGAGTACTCGCGCGTGCGCTGACCGGTTCAGTGGCTCTCGGCCCAGGCCAACGAGTAGTCGGCGACCTCTTCCCAGCCGTCCTGACCGACGATGTAGTGCGTGCGTCCCTCGAACTCCTTGACCTCGACGACGCCGGCCTTGTACGCCTTGGCATTCTTGTGGTTGACCTTCGGCGGGACGATGTGGTCGGCGGTGCCGGCGACGAACAGCAGGGGCGCGCGGTCGGTCTTCTTGTAGTCGATCTTCGAGTCGCCGGTGTTCATCGCCAGGTGCAGCGCGGCCTGCCACAGCGGCTTGCCCGGTGCGGGGATCTGCAGCTCCTCGCGGACCTTCTCCGACTCCTCCATCGAGAGGCTGTTGGTGAACGCGTAGTGGAACTGCTTGGCGCTCAGCAGCACCGTCTTGTTGACGGTCCACGGCTTGCCGAGGACGGGCATGCCGGCCTTGACGACGCTCGGGGGCAGGACGGGGACGCCGGCCGACTGGGCCGAGTCGATCGCGATGCCGGCCCTGCCGTAGCCGCGGTCGAGCAGCAGCTGGGTCATCAGGCCACCGAAGGAGTGCCCCATGATGATGGGCTGCTCGCCGGTCTCGGCGACGATGCCGTCGACGACGGTGGCGAGGTGGTCGACGACGGTGCTGATCCTCAGGCCGTCGAGGGCCGAGGAGTCCCGGCGGAGTCCGATGATGTCGTCGCTGACGCCCGGCCAGGCGGGGACGACGACGGTGTAGCCGGCCTGCTCGAAGCGGGTCTTCCAGCCGTTCCAGCTCTTCGGCGTCATCCACAGTCCGTGGACGAGGACGATGGTGCCCTTGCTGGTGGAGGGGGTGGTGTTCTCGGTCATGCTGTGCTCCTGTGAGGTTGAAGTAGAATGATCGTTCTGGTCCTGAACCTAGACCCCGCCGAGCGCAGGCGTCAAGGGAAAAGTAGAATGATCATTCTGTGACCGTGGTCATACGAGAGGAGTCGTGTCATGCCGAAGGAGTCCACCGCCCGCGAGCGACTGCTCGCGACGGCCGGCGACATCTTCTACCGCGAGGGCATCCACGCCGTCGGCGTCGACCGCCTGGTGTCCGAGGCAGGTGTCACCAGAGCGACGTTCTACCGCTACTTCCCGAGCAAGGACGAGCTCGTGCGGGCCTATCTCGAGAGTGAGGACGTCGCGCTGCGAGAGTTGTTCGCGTCGGCCGGCGCCGCCGTGGACGATCCGGCCGAGCTGCTCGAGCTCGTGCTCCAGGGGATCGCCGCCGACGTCTCGCAGCACCACACCCGCGGCTGCCCGTTCATCAACGCCGCGGCTGAGTTCCCCGACGCCGCCCACCCGGTCCGGGTCGCCGTTCGCACCCACCGTGACTGGTTCGAGGCGACGCTCGTCGAGGTCGTCAAGGCGGCCGGCATCGCCGCCCCCGAGAGCGTCGCGCACTCGTTGGTGCTGCTGCGTGACGCCGCGCTCGTCGGGTCCTACCTCGACGGCCCCGACGTCGTCGTCCCGTCGTTCGTGGAGACCGCGCGCACCGTGGCCGGAATCTCCGCCTGACGGACGCCCGCTGCACTACGCTGGCGCCACCGACCAGAGGGGGGCGACGATGATCTTCTCCTCGCCCGACCCGGCGAGCGACCCGTACTTCGCGGACACGCTCCTGACGCTGCAGCGGTCGTCGTATGCGCTGGAGGCCGAGCTGATCGGCGACGACCGGATCCCGCCCCTGCACGAGGGGCAGGGCGAGCTGAGCGCCTGGCGCGGGCGATGGATCACCGCGTGGGACGGCGTCGACCTCGTGGGAGCCGTCGCGTGGTCCGACCACGGCGACCACGTCGACGTCGCGAAGGTCATGGTCAGCCCCGCCGCGATGCGGCGCGGCATCGCGAGTGCCCTGCTCGGCCGCGTGCTCGAGGCGTCCGCCGGACGCCAGGTCGTCGTCGCCACCGGGAGAGACAACGCGCCCGCCGTGTCGCTCTACGCCAAGCTCGGCTTCGCGCGGGAGGCCGACGAGCAGGTGCCGCCCGGCATCTGGGTCACCCGGTTCCGGCTCGGCGCGTAGCCGGGCGCCTAGGACTGCTCGATCCGCAAGGCCGCCCACGTCTCGTCGAGCACGACGGACTCCACGGCGTACCAGCCGTAGTCGGCCACGAGCTCCTGGATCGAGTCCTCGCCGATGTTGGCGGTGCTGCTGACCGGGTAGGAGATCCAGACCAGGGGGATCGACCCGAGCTGCGGCAGCACCTCGTCGAAGCTGTCGGCCAGGACGACGCGGTCGTCGGCGAACAGGATCGCCGCGTCGACCTGCTCGGGCTCGTCCTCGTCGCGCACCTCGATCATCTCGGCGCCCTCGGGCATGGGGTCGAGCAGGGACGTCTCCTCGACGGTCGTGCCCACGATCCAGACCACGAACCCGTCGGAGATCCGGAGCTTCTCGGCGTTGGTCGTCTCGGTCATCTGGCCATCCTAGGCCGTGCGGCGGACCGCCCGGAGATCGCGAATCTCGCGCTCCACCCGCAGGCCCTTGCCCTCGAAGCGGGTGAGGGGACGTCCCTCGAAGCGCTCGGACCAGTCGCCGGCGAAGTCGAAGTCGGCCGTCCCCGACAGCACCTCGAGCATCTGGTCGGCGTAGTCCTGCCAGTCCGTCGCCAGGCGCCACACGCCGCCGGGCTCGAGCACCCGCGCCGCCAGCGCTGCGAACTGCGGCGTGACGAGCCGGCGCTTGTTGTGGCGCTTCTTGTGCCACGGGTCGGGGAACCAGATGCGCAGCTCGTGCACCGAGCCCGCCGGGATCATCGTGGTCAGTGCCTCGGCGGCGTTGACGACGGCGAGGCGCACGTTGGTCACGCCCTCGTGGCGCATCGTGACGAGGGTCTGCGCGACGCCGGGCACGTAGACCTCGAGGCCGAGGAAGTCGAGCTCCGGGTGCTGCTGGGCGGCGTGCACGATCGCCTCGCCGCGTCCGCTGCCGATCTCGACGACGAGGGGCGCGACGCGTCCGAAGACCGACGGCGCGTCGAGCACGTACGCCGGGTCGACCGACGTGCTGGGGCCGTGGCGCGGCACCTCGATGACGTAGTCATCGGCCATGGCGTCCCACCCGGCCTGCTGGCGTTCGCTCAGGCGTCCACCGCGGCGGGTGAACGAGACGGGCTCGGTGCGAAAGGGCGACGGTTCCACCCGCGATAGCGTAGTTGCGTGGAGATCGAGCCCGACACCAAGGACTGGACCTGGGTGCTGCAGCAGCGGTGCCCGGAGTGCGGCTTCGTGGCCGCCGACGTCGCAGTGACCGAGATCGGCTCGCGGGTCCGCGCCGACCTGCCGCGGTGGGAGGCCGTGCTCGGGCGTCCCGACGCGGGGGAGCGGTCGTCGCCCGGCTCGTGGTCGCCGGTCGAGTACGCCTGCCACGTGCGCGACGTCCACCGCGTCTTCGCCGAGCGGATGCGACTGATGCTCGCCGAGGACGACCCTGCGTTCGACAACTGGGACCAGGACGAGACGGCGATCGCCGACGACTACGCCTCGCAGGCGGCCGCCGACGTCGCACCTGCGCTGGTCGCTGCCGCCCGCGACTTCGCCGACCTGCTCGACGCCGTGCCGCCCGAGTCGCTCGGTCGGACCGGCCGTCGCAGCAACGGGTCGTTCTTCACGGTCGAGACCCTCGCGCAGTACTACCTGCACGACGTCGTCCACCACCTCCACGACGTCCGGGGCTGAGTCCACGCCACGCCGACGCGCCCTGTTGCTCTGCACAGTAGTGCGCATTGCGTGGTACTGTCCGATCCATGGATGCCACTCAGCTGCTCAAGGGCGTGCTGGACGTCGCGGTGCTCGCGGTCGTCGAGGACGAGGACGGTTATGGCTACGACGTCGTGCGCAGGCTGCGCGCCGCCGGTCTCGAGGAGGTCGGCGATGCCTCGGTCTACGGGACGCTGCGCCGTCTCTACTCCGCCGGGGCGTTGACGTCGTACGTCGTCCCGTCCGAGGAGGGGCCGCATCGCAAGTACTACGGCATCAACGCCCAGGGGCGGGCGACGCTCGAGCTCCAGCGCAAGGTCTGGGCGGAGTTCTCCGCCACCATGAACGCACTGCTCAGCAGCTCGTCGCAGCCAGGGGAGGCAGCATGACCACGTCCACCGTCGCACCGCAGATCGTTCGATTCGCCGAGGGGGTGCGCGCAGCCCTCGCCGACCTGCCGGCCGAGGAGGTCGACGACCTCACCGAGGGGCTCGAGGCAGACCTCGCCGAGTCGCTGGCCGAGGACCTGCGTCGTACGTTGCCGGATCCTGTCGCGTACGCCGCCGAGCTCCGGCTCGCCGCGGGCCTGCCGGCCCGCGCACCCTCCACGAAGCGAGGCTTGCTCAGGGGGCTCCCGGATGCCTGGCAGCAGACGCGTGAGGCGGTCGACATCGCTGTGCGCCGCACGCCGGTCCTTGCGGGAGCCGTCGACCTCGCCGGATCGCTACGGCCGGTGTGGTGGATCGTCCGGGCCTGGCTCGCGACCTGGCTGCTCGCGGCCTTCTTCGGCATGGAGGACGGCTACTGGTTCGAGGGCGTCTGGTGGTTGGTCCTCGTGGGGCTCGTCGTGGTCAGCGCTCAGTGGGGTCGTGGTCGGTGGAGCTTCCCGGGGCTCCGCGCGGTCCTCGTGGTCGGCAACGTCGTCGCGGTCGCGGCGCTCGTGCCGGTGCTCTCCGCCGTCGACGCCAGGTCGACCGACACCGTCTACGTCGAGGGTGGGTACGGCGAGCCGGACCTGACCGGGGTCTACCTCAACGGGGTGCCCGTCACGAACATCTTCGGCTTCGACGCCGACGGCAAGCCGCTGCGGGAGGTCCAGCTCTTCGACCAGGACGGCAACCCGCTCGCGACGGCCGTGTCGGGGGCCGACGGGTGCCTCGACGCGGACTGCGAGAAGACAGGTCTCTGGGTGCCGTCGGCGCTCCGCAACGGCACTGTCGCGTGGAACGTCTTCCCGATGCGGATGGTCGAGGACGAGATGGACGTCAACGGTGGGCTGCGGGCGGTCCCGGGGGCGGAGCCGCAGGATCGGGTGTCTCCGTACAAGCGGGTTCCCGCGCTGGTCACGACGGAGAAGGTTGCAAAGCCCAACGACTGAAACGGGAGCAAACACCTTGTCTCGCGCGTTGGATACAGTAGAACCAACGACTCCATCTTCGGAGCCATCCCACGGAGGGAAACCATGAAGAGCAGCAACCCTGTCTTCGCCCGCAGCGCCGAGTTCAACGGCCGCAGCGGCGCGGTAGCCACCGACCCGTCCCAGTGGCAGGTCGACCTCAACGGCTCGCCCACGCACACCGAGCGCGGCTCGGGTCGTATGACGATCGACTCGGTCGTCGAGAAGACCGCCATCACGCTGGGCCTGCTGGTCGTGGCCTCTGCCGTGACGTGGTTCTTGATCCCCGACCTCGACAACCCGGTCCCCAGCGAGGCTGACGCGGCGTTCGGCACTGCGGCGATGCTCGCCGGCGGCGGCGCGATCATCGGCCTGGGCCTGTCGTTGGTCAACTCCTTCAAGAAGGTCGTCAGCCCGGCCCTCGTGCTGGCCTACGCGCTCTTCGAGGGCGTCTTCGTCGGTGCGTTCTCCAAGGTCATCGCCAGCTACGTCGGCGACGCGACGATCGTCTTCCAGGCGGTCCTCGGCACGTTCATCGCCTTCGGCGGCACCTTGGCGGCCTACAAGTTCTTCAACATCCAGGTGACCGACCGGTTCCGCAAGATCGTCACGATCGCCATGTTCAGCGTCTTCGGCGTCATGCTGGCCAACTTCCTGCTGAGCATCACAGGTGTCCTCGACAACGGCGGCCTGCGCGGCTTCAACACGCTGGGTCTTGTGGTCTCCTGCGCGATGGTCGTCCTGGCCGTCTTCATGCTGATCATGGACTTCGACTACGTCGAGCAGGGCGTCGCTGCCGGCATCCCGGAGCGCGAGTCCTGGCGGGCGGCCTTCGGCCTGACCGTCACGGTCATCTGGCTCTACATCGAGATCCTGCGCATCCTCGCGATCCTGCGTGGCGACTGATCACCAGCAGCACCACTGACGATGGCCGGTCCCTCCGGGGGCCGGCCATCGGTCTGTTCCAGCACCACGCCCGCCCCACGCCCCACCCGGGGCGCGGTGCATCCTGCACCGAATGACGCCGAACTCGCCTCGAGACGGTGGAGGATCCACCGCGCCGGGGGCAGGGGAGTCGCTGGATCAGCCGGCGCGGCGGCGGCGCAGCACGGTGGCCCATCGGCCGCCGCCGTGGCCCTCGTCCTGGACGACCTGGGTGCCGGCGTGCTGGGCGGCCTCGGCGGCAGCCTCGCGCACCGACATGAGGTCGCGCGGGGTCTGCGACGGGGTGAACCCGGCGTAGGCCGAGGTACGGGCCTTCTGGCGCAGCGACGCCGCGACGGCGGGGATGAGCACCGAGACCATGTTGGCGTAGCCGGTCTCGGACGGGTGGAAGCGGTCGACGCCGAACATGATGTCGCGCTTCTCGGTGAACAAGGTGCCGAGCAGCCCGCCGAGCGACACCGCGCGGCCGCCCGCCTCGACCAGGGCGATCGTCTGGCGGCGGGCGAGGTTGCGGCTCCACTGCCGGGCGACGGCCCGCAGCGGCTGCATGATGGGGCGGACGCTGCCCAGGTCGGGAGTTGTGCCGACGACGACCTCGCAGTCGGCGGCGACCAGGCGCCGCACGACGTCGGCGAGCAGGCGGGCGGACGTACGCGGCGGCACCTGGTGGGTGACGTCGTTGGTGCCGACCACGATGACGGCCACGTGCGGGTCCCAGCCCTCGACCTCGTCGATCTGACCCATGAGGTCGGACGTCTGCGCGCCGACGACGGCCATGCACCTGATCTCGACGGGGGCGTCCATGACGTGGGCGAGCCCGATGCCGAGCATTGCCGAGGGCGTCGCGTCAGCGCGGGTCATGCCGTAGCCGACAGCTGCGGAGTCGCCGATCACGAGCAGGCGGATCGGGGTGCCCGGGAGGTCGTCGCCGTAGATGCCGTCGGGCGAGGGCGGACGTTCGTCGGAGGTGCCGATGGCCTTGCGGGCCAGCAGGGCCTCGCCGATCAGGAAGCCGTAGAACCCCGAGATCGTCGCTCCGCCGCCGATCAGGGCTGTGGTGGCGATTCTGCGGGGACGAGGCACAGATCGATTTTACGGTGTCACCCTGACGCGAACCGCCTGCGGCAGTGTGGCGTTCACTACCCCTAGGGTTGGGGCGTGACCGAGACGACCCCCAACCTGCGCGACGTGGGAGGTCTTCCGGCCGCCGACGGGCGCACCGTGGCGCCCGACCGGGTCCTGCGCAGCGCCGTCCCCTCGGCCAAGGACGTCGGTCTCCAGGGCATCACCTGGCCTCCGCGACTGGTGATCGACCTGCGGTCTGCCGGTGAGTCCGAGCCCGTCCACCCGCTGGCCCGGACGGGTGTGCGGGTGGTCAACCTGCCCCTGCTCAGCGCGCTGCGTCCCGGCGCCCAGCCGGTCGAGAGCCTGCACGGCCTCTACCTGCTGATGCTCGACCAGGCGTCGATGTACTTCATCGAGCTCGTCCGCGAGGTGAGCCTGGCGCCGGGCGCGACCCTGATCCACTGCGCCGCCGGCAAGGATCGCACGGGCGTCTCGGTCGCCCTGCTGCTGCGGCTCGTCGGGGTGCCGCGCGACGCGGTCGTCGACGACTACCTGGCCACGGCCGACGCCGAGCAGGCCATCGTGCGGCGCCTCGCCAAGAGCGCCGGCCACCGGCACCGCAGCACGCTCCCGGCCTCGTTCTTCGGCGTCTCGCCCGAGGCGATCCACGCCGTCCTCGACGTCTGGGACGACCACCCCGAGGGAGTCGAGGGCTGGTTCCTGGAGATCGGCGGAACTCGCGACCAGCTCGACCAGCTGCGTCGTACGCTCCTGACATGACCTCCGACATCACCCTCGGCGCGCGGGAGGTGCCGCTGGGCGGCGTCCGCGGGCTCTCCGTGCACCGCACCCTGCCGCAGCGTGGGTTCCCCACGGTCGGAGCCTGGTGCTTCGTCGACCACTTCGGGCCGACCAGCGACTCCATGGCCGTCCTGCCTCACCCGCACACCGGTCTGCAGACCGTGACGTGGCCGTTGGCCGGCGAGATCCGGCACCGCGACAGCCTCGGCAGCGACGTCGTCCTCAAGCCCGGCGAGCTCAACCTGATGACGTCGGGTGACGGCGTCTCCCACTCCGAGTTCTCCGTCGGTGACCCGGACGCCCCGATGCACGGTCTCCAGCTGTGGGTCGCGCTGCCCGACCACGCCCGCCGGGGTGCCGCCGGCTTCGAGCACCACCCCGACCTGCCGGTCGCCGAGGGTGACGGGTGGACGGCCAAGGTGCTGCTCGGCGAGGTCGCGGGCGCGGTCTCGCCCGCCACGACCTACACCCCGATCGTCGGCGCCGAGCTGCGCGTGCGTCCGGGGTTCACCACGATCCCCCTGCAGGAAGGCTTCGAGCACGCGATCCTGGCGGTCGACGGCCCGGCCGTGGTCGACGGGGCCGACGTCGCGCACCGCGAGCTGCGCTACCTCGCGCCGGGACGCACCGAGGTCGGTCTGCAGCTGGCGGCCGAGACGACGCTGCTGCTCATCGGTGGGGAGCCCTTCGAGGAGGAGCTCGTCATGTGGTGGAACTTCATCGGCCGCTCCCACGACGACATCGCCGAGGCCCGCGACGACTGGCAGGCCGGCGCAGAGCGCTTCGGACACGTCGACGGTCACGGCACCCAGGTCATCCCGGCACCTCCGCTGCCCGAGGTCCGCCTGACGCCGCGTCGACGCACTGTCACCTAACGGGATTATCTGGTAGCGTCACTTTCGGATACTCCGAGTATCTGGAATCGAGAGGAATCCCCATGACCCACTTCACCGGCAAGGTCGCCGTCGTCACCGGCGCAGGCTCGGGCATCGGCCGTGCGCTGTCCGTCGAGCTCGCCCGTCGTGGCGCCCGCCTCGCGATCTCCGACGTCGACCAGGTCGGCCTCGTGGAGACCGAGGCCCTGGTGAAGGCCGCAGGAGCCGAGGTCCGCGCGGACTCCCTCGACGTGTCGCAGCGCGAGCTGGTCGTCGCCTACGCCGACACCGTCGCCGAGCACTTCGGCGCCGTGCACCTGGTCTTCAACAACGCCGGCATCGCCTTCACCGGCAGCGTCGAGAAGATGACCTTCAAGGACATCGACCGGGTCATGGACGTCGATTTTTGGGGCGTCGTCAACGGCACCAAGGCCTTCCTGCCCCACCTGGTGGCCTCCGGTGACGGTCACGTCGTCAACATCTCGAGCGTGTTCGGCCTGTTCGCCGTGCCGTCGCAGAGCGCCTACAACGCCGCGAAGTTCGCCGTCCGCGGCTTCACCGAGGCGCTGCGCCAGGAGATGATCAACGGCGACCGTCCGGTCAAGGTGACCTGCGTGCACCCCGGCGGCATCAAGACCAACATCGCCCGCAACGGCGAGCAGGTCGAGGGGCTCGACCACGACGACCTGGCGACGTCGTTCGACAAGCTCGCCCGCACGTCACCGGCCAAGGCCGCGAACGTCATCCTCAAGGGCGTCGAGAAGAACAAGGCGCGGGTGCTGATCGGTGCCGATGCGTGGGTGCTCGACAAGTTCGTCCGCATCACGGGCTCGGGCTATCAGGGACTCATCCGGACGTTCGGCAAGCGCAACGGTCTCTGACCCACGGGTCGTGGTCCACTGAACGTCAGACCCAGGAGGCAGTGTGCGCAACGACTGGTCCGGACAGACGTTCGCGCACCCGCCCGGTCGCCGGCCGATCGTCGGCGACGTGCTCGGCGCCGACCCGGGCGCCCCGCTGCAGAGCACGATGCGGCGGGCCGCTGACCTGGGCCCGATCTTCGAGCTGAAGATCTTCGACCAGAAGTTCGTCTTCGTGTCGGGTGCCGAGCTCGCCGCCGAGCTGGCCGACGAGGCACGGTTCGAGAAGGCGTTGTCGCCGGCGCTCGTCGCGCTGCGCGAGTTCGCCGGCGAGGGGCTGTTCACGGCCTACAACGACGACACCAACTGGGCGCTGGCGCACGACCTGCTGCGCCCCGCGTTCACCCGGGACGCGATGCGCCGCTACCACCCGGTGATGCTCTCGGCAGCGCAGGAGCTCTTCGACGTCTGGGACGCGCGGACGACGCCGGTCGACGTCTCGGCCGACATGACCCGCCTGACGATGGAGACCATCAGCCGGACGGCCTTCAGCCAGGACTTCGGCTCGTTCACGCGCGACGAGCCCCACCCGTTCATCCCGGCGATGATCGCGGCGCTCAAGGCGGGCCAGCGCAAGGGCACGCTCGACTCGATGCCCGGCTCGGCGCTGATGGCCAAACGCATCGACAAGCGCAACGCCCACCACCAGGCGTACGTCGACGGGCTGCTCGACGACATCATCGCCGCGCGGCGGGCCGCCGACGCCGCAGACGTGCAGCCCGACGTCGAGTCGGACCTGCTCGGCATCATGCTGCACACGCCGCACCCCGAGACGGGAGAGCGCCTCGACGACCTCAACATCCGTCACCAGATCCTGACGTTCCTCGTCGCGGGCCACGAGACGACGTCGGGCGCGCTGTCGTTCGCGCTGTACTACCTCACCCGTGACCCGGAGGCGCTGGCCGAGGCCCAGGCGGAGGTCGACCGGATCCTCGGACCCGACCGCGACGCCGAGCCGACGTTCGAGCAGGTCGCGAAGTTCCGCTACCTGCGCCGGGTGCTCGACGAGGGCCTGCGGCTGTGGCCCACAGCACCGGCGTTCACCCGCAGCCCGCGGGAGACGACGACGCTCAGCACGGGCCACGTAATGCGTCCACAGGACTGGGCGATCGTCGTGCTGCCGATGGTGCACCGCGATCCCGCGGTGTGGGGCGACGACGCCGACACGTTCGACCCCGACCGGTTCCTGCCGGATCGATCACGTGGACGCGCGCCCCACACCTACAAGCCCTTCGGGACGGGCGAGCGATCGTGCATCGGTCGCCAGTTCGCCCTGCACGAGGCGATCCTGGTGCTGGCGCGCATGCTGCACCGCTACGACCTCGAGCACGATCCGGCGTACGATCTCGCGATCGCGGAGCGGCTCACGCTGATGCCGGTGGGCTTCGAGCTCGCGCTCACCCCGCGGACACCGGCGCCGTAGCCCGTCCGGCCGAGCCGGTCCGCGTTGGACGGGCAGGCCGGGGGGTGTGGTCCTAGGCTGACCGGCGAAGGATCGACGAGAGGATCACCATGGGGTTCGAGCTCACCGGCGCCCGCGCACTCGTCACCGGCGCGACCGGCGGCATCGGCCAGGCCATTGCGCGGTCGCTCGCCGCCGAGGGCTGCGAGCTCGTGCTGAGCGGGCGCCGGGTCGACGTGCTCGAGCAGCTGGCCGTTGAGCTCGGCGCCACGGCGATCGCTGCCGACCTGTCCGACCTCGGCGACGTGCGCCGCCTGGTCGCCGAGGCCGGCGACCTCGACGTGCTGGTCGCCAACGCGGCTCTGCCGGGATCGGGCCCGGTGCTGGACTACACGCCCGAGCAGATCCATCGCAATCTCACCGTCAACCTCGAGGCGCCCATCCTCATGGCGCGAGACACCGCCGCTGCGATGGCCCGCCGCGGCCGCGGGCACATCGTCATGATCGGCTCGGTCTCGGGCAAGGTCGCCTCCGGCAACGCCGCGATGTACAACAGCACCAAGTTCGGCCTGCGGGGGTTCTCGCTGGCGTTCCGCCAGGACCTCGCGCCGTTGGGGGTGGGCCTGTCGTTGGTCGAGCCCGGGTTCGTGCGCGAGGCCGGCATGTTCGTCGAGTCGGGCGGCACGCTCCCCACGGGCGTACGGACCGTGAGCCCGGAGCAGGTCGCCCGGCAGGTGGTCTTGGCCATCCGACGCGACCGGGCCGAGGTCGTCGTGGCGCCTGTGGGGCTGCGCATCGGCACGGCGATCGGCGGGATCTTCCCGACCCTGTCAGCCGTGCTGCAGAAGGCCGGAGGCGCCGACAAGGTCGCCGCGTCGATGGTCGAGGGACAGCGCGACAAGCGCTAGGTGCTGCGTGCTGGGTGCTGGGCCGCGCGGCAGGTCGATCTGCGGCGGGCACCGCTACGGGCTCGAGATCGCCGAGCGGCTCACGCTGGTGCCCGCGGGCTTCGAGCTCGCGCTCGGTGCCCGCGCACACCAGCGCCGAGGACTCGCTCCGTCAGAGCGCTGCGCGCAGCGTGTCGGCGAGCGGGGTGGTCGGACGCCCGATCAGCGCGCTCAGGTCGCCGCCGGTGACCTCGAGCTCGCCCTTCTTGATCGAGGCGTCCGTGGCGACGGTGAAGTCGACCCACATCGCGGGCACGCCGGCCTCGGTGAGGATCGTGGCCTGCTCCTCGGGCGTCACGTCGGCGACGGCGACGGGGGCGTCGATCAGGTCGCTGAGCGTCGCGGCGAGGTCGGCCTGCGACCAGGCGACGTCGCCGCCGAGCTCGTAGACGGGCTTGAGCGGCTGGTCGGTCGTCAGGACGACGGCTGCGGCCTCGGCGAAGTCGGCGCGGGACGCGCTGGCGACCTTGCCGTCGCCGGCGGTCGTGAGCACCGTGCCGGTGTGGCGGGCCGCATCGATCGAGGGCGCGTAGTTCTCGTGGTACCAGCCGTTGCGCAGCAGGACGACGTCCAGGTCGGTCTTCGCGAGGTACTCCTCGGTCGCGACGTGCTCGGGCGCGACGGGCAGCGTGGAGGTGTCGGCGGCAGGAGCGCTCGTGTAGGCGAGGAGCGAGACGCCCTGGTCGACGGCGGCGTCGATGACGTTGGCGTGCTGCTGGGTGCGCTGGCCCATCTCGTTGCCGGAGATCAGCAGCAGCTTGTCGACGCCGGAGAGGGCCTGCTTGAGGGCGATGGGGTCGTCGTAGCTCGCGACGCGGACCTCGACCCCGCGGTCGGCGATCGGCTGGGCCTTGGCGGCGTCGCGGACGACGGCGACGACCTCGGCGGCGGGGACCTTGGTCAGGAGCGAGTCGATGACGAGCGAGCCCAGCTGGCCGGTGGCGGCGGTGACGGCGATGGTCATGGGGGAGTCCTTTCGTGGTGCACCGCGGTCGTTCCGGGTGACATCTCGACCGTACACTAACAAATCGAAAGTACAAACTGTGAGTTAGCACTAACCGAGTGATAGCATGAGATGACAGGAGGTTCCGCCGTGGCCCACGACCCGATCCCGTTCGACGTCTTCAGCACGATGTGCCCGTCACGCGAGGTGCTCGAGCACGTCACGAGTCGCTGGGGCGTGCTGACGCTCGCGGTGCTCTCGACGGAGCCGGCGCGGTTCGGCGAGCTGCGGCGCAGCATCGACGGCATCAGCGAGAAGATGCTGTCCCAGACCCTCAAGGCCCTCGAGGCCGACGGCCTGGTCGACCGCCGTGTGCAGTCGACCCTTCCGCCCCACGTCGACTACGCGCTGACCCCGTCCGGTCAGCAGGTGGCCGAGGGAGTGCGAACGTTGATCGTCTCGCTCTACGGCGTGATGCCCGACGTCATGCGGGCCCGCGAGACCGCCTGACGAGAAGCAGGCCGGCGGACGGCGTCCGGCCTCGGACCATTCGCCCGTCGGAGGTGTCCCCGGCCGTCACCAGGAGGAGCACCGCCGTCTTCCGTTGCGCGCCCCATGACGTCCGGCGGGGCCCCGGGGTCTCGCGGTCGGACGGGTTCTCGACTATCTTCCTAGTAGGAATAACCCGAGGAGTCACGATGCCGAACCCCGACCTGACCCGTGCCGCCGCCGCGATGGCCGACCTGCTCGCCGGCGTGCGTGACGACCAGCTCGGCGGTCCGACACCATGCCCGGCGCTGACGGTCGGTGATCTCGTCGCCCACGTCCACGGGCTCACCCAGGCATTCGCCGCCGCAGCTGCCAAGGACCTCGGTCCGCTCACGTCCACGCCGCCGAGCGACGGTGTGGCGCTGCTCCCTGACGACTGGCGGGAGACGGCACCCGGGCACCTCGACGGGCTGGCGACGGCCTGGCGCGATCCGGTGGCGTGGACCGGCATGACCGCGGCCGGCGGCGTGGACCTGCCCGGTGAGGTCGCCGGCCTCGTCGCCGCCGACGAGATCGTCGTCCACGGCTGGGACCTGGCCCAGGCGACCGGGCAGGACTTCGACCCCGGCGAGGAGGCGCTCGCAGCAGCGCACGCATTCCTGGTCGAGAGCCGCAAGGGTCCGGTTCCGGCTGAGCTGTTCGGTCCGGAGGTCTCGGTGCCGTCCGACGCCCCGCTGTTTGACCGGGTCGTCGGCCTGGCGGGCCGCGATCCGGGCTGGACCCCGTAGGACCGGGTCAGAGCAGGCCTGCCGCCTCGGCAGCTGCGCGGTAGGCAGCGGCGAGGGTGTCGACGGTCTCGTGGGCGTTCAGGCCGCTGGGGTTGGGAACGACCCACACCTCGGCGCCGGCGATCGTCCGCTCCTGCCGCCCCGCCGACGCCTTCCGCTCGGCGAAGGCGATGCGGTACGACGTGATGCCCGCGACGGCGACCACGCGGGGCCGGTGATCGGCCACGAACGACTCGAGGCGCTCGCGTCCTTCGACCAGCTCGGCGTCGTCGAGCTCGTCGGCCCGCGCGGAGGCCCGGGCCACGATGTTGGTGATGCCGACGCCGCGGGCGAGCAGCTCCGGGGCGGCCTGCTCAGGCGTCAGGGCGTCGGCGGGCAGGAGCCCGGCGAGGCGCAGCGCGGGATAGAACCGGTTGCCCGGGCGAGCAAAGTGCATCCCGGTGGCGGCGCTGACCAGACCCGGGTTGATGCCGACGAACAGCAGGCGCAGGTCGTCGGGGACGAGGTCGGGGATCGTCCGGCCGGCGAAGGTCTCGAGCTCGTCGCGTCTCACGGCGTCCAGCGTAGGCGGACCCCCTCGGGAGGTGGATCCGCAACCTCACCACCATGCGGGAGGTGGATCCTCAACGTCATCGGGTGAGATGAGGGTGAGGATCCACCGGCACATCGCTGAAGGTGCCCTCAGAGGTGGAGGATCCACCTCCCAGGGAGGAGGTCAGGCGTAGGTGACGCCCGTCGCGTGCAGCGGGCAGTAGCCGAAGGGGTTCTTGACCAGGTACTGCTGGTGGTAGTCCTCGGCGTAGAAGTACCTCTCCAGCGGCAGGATCGACGTGGTGATCTCGCCGTAGCCGGCGGCCGTCATGCGCTTCTGGTACTGCTCCCGCGAGGCCTCGGCCTCGGCCTGCTGCTCGGGCGTCGTGGTGAGGATGACCGAGCGGTACTGCGTGCCGCGGTCGTTGCCCTGGCGCATGCCCTGCGTCGGGTCGTGGTTCTCCCAGAACGTCTTGAGCAGATCGGCGAAGCTGAGCTTGGCCGGGTCCCAGATGACACGCACGACCTCGGCGTGACCCGTCCGACCCGAGCAGACCTCCTCGTAGGTCGGATGGGCTGTCTGACCACCCGCGTAGCCGACCGAGGTCGACCAGACGCCCGGGACCTCCCAGAACGTCTTCTCCTCGCCCCAGAAGCAGCCGAGGCCGAACACGGCGGCCTCGTAGCCCTCGGGGACCTGGGTCTCGACGGGGGTGCCCAGCACCAGGTGCGTGCCCCCGACCTGGAACTGACGGCCCTCGCGGCCAGGCAGGGCCGTCTCGGGCGTGGGGAGCTCTGACTTGTTGCGACCGAACATCATGGATCCACCTCTCAAGGCAAGCGTAGGTATCTCAGGCACGTTCGAGGATGCGAGCGATCTCGGTGAACCCGAGTCGGCGTGCATGCTGCAGTGGAGTGATCCCGTTGCGGTCGGCGATCGACACGTCTGCACCGTGCCTGACAAGGGACTCAACAATCTGCTGCCACGGTTCTGTTCCCTGCCCGAGGATGACCGCCTCGAGCAGCGCGGTCCAGCCGAGGTCGTTGACGTGGTCGACCGCGATGTCGGTGGTGTCGAGGACGTACGCGACGTAGTCGGCGTGCCCGCGCTCGCTCGCCGGGATGTGGGAGATGCCGCCGAACCGGTTGCGGATCGTGAGATCGGGATCGGCCTCGAGCACGACCTTGGCCATGGCAACGCTGCCGGTCACCCCCGTGACGAGCCACGGCGTGTCGTGCCGGTCGTCGAGGGCGTCGGGGTCGGCACCGGCGTCGACGAGCACGCGCGCCGCCTCCACCCGGTCACGGGTGACGGCGAGCAGCAGGGGAGTGCGGTCGCGGGAGTCGCGGCTCTCGAGCTCGGCCCCGGCAGCGAGCAGCAGCTCGACCTTGTCGGCGTTGCCGGTGCTCGCGGCCGACAACAGCTGCTGCGACAGCCGTGAGGCGGACAGGTCGGCGTACGGGTTGGTGGGCGTTGTCGCGACGGGGGACGGTGTCGTCGCGGCGGACGGAGTGGATCCGGCTGGGCTGGCACCATCCCCGGACGAGCACGCGGCGAGCACGGCCACGGCGGCCAGCGGGACCAGGAGACGCATCGACTTCACAGTGACTACAACTCCTCGGGAGGGCTGCAGGTTCCTCGCCGGATAGTGTGACGCGGGAGGAGCGTGAGCGTGTGAGCGAGAGATATCAGGTCCCGCCGGGGGTGGAGATCGCCACCCAGTGGGCGTGGCGCATCATCGTCATCGCGACGGCGGGGTTCGCCGGGGTGTGGCTCCTGCGCTACTTCTCCGAGATCACCGTGCCGGTCGCGATCGCCGTCCTCGGCACGGCGCTGACGATCGACGCGGTCGACTGGCTGCAGTCCAAGGGCCTGCCGCGCCTGGCCTCGACGTTCGTCGTCGTGATCTTCATGCTCGTCGCGTTCTTCGGGATGCTCGCCCTCGTGGGGCAGCAGCTCGCGACCCAGGTCACCGACCTGCGCTCCAACGTGGTGCAGGGCATCACGCAGGTGCAGGACTGGGCCAAGACGGGGCCGCTCAACCTGACCGACGCGCAGATCCAGGACTGGATCGACACCGCCAAGGAGACGATCTCCTCGAGCGACACCTCGATCATCACCCGGGTCAGCGAGGTCGGCACCACGCTGACGCACGTGCTCGCCGGATTCTTCATCGCCCTGTTCTCGGCGTTCTTCTTCCTCTACGAGGGCGACCGCATCTGGTCGTGGGTCGTCGCGCTGTTCCCGCGCGCTGCCCGCTCCCGGGTCGACTCGTCGGGCCACACCGCGTGGGCGTCGCTGACGGCGTTCGTCCGCGCGACGGTGCTGGTGGCCTTCACCGACGCGGTGGGCATCGCCCTGGGGGCGTGGCTGCTGGGTGTTCCGCTGTCGTTCGCGATCGGCGTGCTGGTCTTCCTCGGCGCGTTCATCCCCATCATCGGTGCACTGCTGTCGGGCATGGTCGCCGTGCTCGTGGCGCTGGTGGCCCAGGGGCCGTGGACGGCGCTGTTCATGCTGATCGTGGTGATCGCCATCCAGCAGATCGAGTCGCACGTGCTGCAGCCGTTCCTCATGGGCCGGCTCGTGCGCGTCCACCCGCTGGCGATCATCTTCGCGATCGCGGCGGGCGTGACAGTCGCCGGCATCGTCGGCGCGCTCATCGCGGTGCCCCTTGCGGCCTGCCTCAACGGCGTGGTCCGGCACCTGGTGTCGACCGCTCAGGCCTACCAGGACGACCCGGAGCCCGACGTGCCGCTCGAGCTGGAGCCTGAGCCAGAGCCGTCGTGACCGACGTCCACGCCTTCTGCGCAGCACTGCCGGGGGCCGTGCTGACCTTCCCGTTCGGCGAGGACACCGCGGTCTACAAGGTCGGGGGCAAGATCTTCGCCCTGACCGGGGCGGACGAGCCGACCAGCATCAACCTCAAGGCCGAGCCGCCCGACGTGACCGGACTGGTCGAGACCTATGACGCGATCGAGCGGGGGTTCCACATGAGCAAGAAACACTGGGTCACCGTGCAGCTCGACGACAGCCTGCCGCCTGGCCTGCTGGAGGAGCTGATCGAGGACTCGTACGACCTGATCGTCGACAAGCTGCCCGCGCGGGACCGGCCCTAGAGCTCGGTCGCCTCGGCCGGCACCGGCGTGCTGCGACCGCGTAGCGGGATCTCCTTGATGAACAGCGAGATCGTGAAGGCGATGGCCACGACCGGCAGGGCTGTCACGAAGACGTCGTGCAGGGAGCTGCTGAACGCGTCGATGACGGTCGAACGGATCGGCTCCGGCAGGCTCTGGATGGCCGACGTGTCGTTGGTGTTGACCTGCCCTCCGGCTCCGGAGCCGAGGTTCTCGCCGAGATGATGCGCGAGCCGCGTGTTGAGGACGGCCCCGAAGACCGACGCGCCGAAGGCGCCGCCGAGCGAGCGGAAGAACGTCACCGTGCTGGTCGCGATGCCCATGTGGCGGACGTCGACCGAGTTCTGCACGATGACGGTCAGCAGCTGCATCGTCAGGCCGAGGCCGAACCCGAAGACGTACATGTAGACGCCGACCTGCCAGTAGGCGCTCTGGGCGTCGAGCGTCGAGAGCAGCAGCAGGGCGCCGAAGACGATGACCACGCTGACGGTGGGCAGGGGCCGGTAGTGGCCCGAGCGCGAGACCCAGCTGCCCGACGGGATCGACGACGAGAAGAGTCCGACGACCATCGGCAGCATGCCGAGGCCGGACTTCGTCGGCGACATGCCCATGACGATCTGCAGGTAGAGCGGCACGAAGATGATCGCGCCGAACAGGGCGACGCCGATGACGACGGCGAGAGCATTGGTCGTGGCGAAGATCGAGTTGCGGAACAGGTCCATCGGGATGATCGGCTCGGTCGCGCGCAGCTCGATGGCGATGAACAGGGCGGTCGTCGCGACGGCGCCACCGAGCAGGCCGAGCGGGCCGGCGGAGAGCCAGCCGTGGTCGGGCCCGGCCCACGAGACGTAGAGCAGGAACGACGACACGGCTGCGACGAGCACGCCCGCGCCCCACCAGTCGATCGTGTGCTCGCGACGGACGTGCGGGAGCTTGAGCGCGTAGGACGTGACGACGAGCGCGACGCCGCCGATCGGGACGTTGAGCCAGAAGATCCACTCCCAGCCGGGGCCGTCGGCCAGCCATCCGCCGAGCACGGGGCCGAGGACGCTGGACGTCCCGAAGACCGCGCCCATGTAGCCCATGTACTTGCCGCGCTCACGAGGTGGGATGACGTCGCCGAGCGTGGCGAGCGCCAGGGCGATGAGGCCGCCTCCGCCGATCCCCTGGAGGGCTCGGAACGCGATGAGCTCCTCGATGTTGCGCGAGAAGCCGCACAGCAGCGAGCCGATCAGGAACGTCACGATCGCGGCCTGGAAGATGATGCGCCGCCCGTAGAGGTCGGAGATCTTTCCCCACAGCGGGGTCGCCGCAGTCGAGCTGACGAGGTAGGCCGTCACGACCCAGCTGAGCTTGTCGAGCCCCTGCAGGTCGGAGGTGATGCGGGGGAGCGCGGTGCCCACGATGCTCTGGTCGAGCGACGCCAGGAACATGCCGGTCATGAGCCCACCGAGGATCACCATGATCTGCCGGTGGGAGAACTCCGTCACGCGAGGTCTCCGAGCGTCGCGGTGAGACGGGCGAGGTCGTGGCGAAGACGGTCTCGATCGGCGTCGTCCCAGTCGGTGAGGGCGGCGGTGATGATCGCGCGGCGCTGGTCGAACGTGTGGCGCAGGCTCGCGCGCCCGCTGTCGGAGATCGCGATGATGCGCGCGCGGCCGTCGTCGGGGTCGGGCTCGCGGTCGAGGAAGCCCCGCTCACCCAGCTGGTGGACGTGCCGGCTGACCGTGGACGCGTCGAGCTTCATGGCCTCGGCGATGTCTCCCAGGCGCATGGCGCCCTGGCACTTCAGGGTGTAGAGCAGGGCGGCCTGGGACGGCTCCACCACGTCGCCCTCGATGCGCGAGCGGAAGCGGCGGCCGATCGCCATGACGAGCTGCACGACGGCATCCTCCGTCGTGGCGGCGTCGACGACCGGTGCATTTTGTTGCATGACGCAAGCATATATCAGGTTGCGGTGTGCAACCAGATGTCAGGGTGTGACGTCGCCCGTCCGGCTCGCGTGGCGCTGCCGGATGAGGGCATGGACCTCCTCGTCGAGACCCGCGACGGGTCCCTCGACGATCACGTGCGGGGCGACCTGCTGGATGGGGATGGCAGCGACCGGGAAGTCGGTGATCCCGAGATCGGTCATCCAGCCGCCGAGCTGCGCCGACGAGCTGGCGTACACGATCCGGCCGAGACCCACCCAGCCGTGCGCCGACGCGCACATCGAGCAGTGCTCACCCGAGGTGTAGACCGTCGCGGCCGCGCGCTGATCGGCGTCGAGGTGGCGCGCTGCCCACCGGGCGAGCTCGAACTCGGGGTGGCAGGTGCTGTCGCCGAGCGAGATCTCGCGGTTGCGGTCCTCGGCCAGCACCGCGCCGTCGCCACCGACCAGGACCGAGCCGAACGGCTCGTCGTCGGTCTCCATCGCCTCGGCGGCCAGCTCCAGGCAGCGGCGCAGGTGGCGCAGGTCGTCGTCGGTGACCATGAAGGGCCTCTCGGGCAGTCGGGTGAGAGGTCGAGAGTACCTTCGGGCCCGGTCAGCGACTACGTTGAGGACGTGGACCTGAATGACGTGAGGGCGGCCCGCGAGCTGCTCGAGGGCGTGACCGAGACGACGCCCATGGCGCACTCGCGGTGGCTGAGCTCCCGCACCGGCCAGGACGTCTTCCTCAAGGCCGAGAACCTCCAGCGCACCGGGTCGTTCAAGATCCGCGGGGCGTACGTCCGCATCGCCCGGCTCAGTGCGCAGGAGCGGGCGCGCGGCGTGGTCGCGGCGAGCGCCGGCAACCATGCCCAGGGAGTCGCCCTGGCGGCGTCGCTGCTCGGCATCAGGTCGACGATCTTCATGCCGGTGGGAGCCGCGCTGCCCAAGGTCGCGGCGACCGAGAGCTATGGCGCCGACATCCGGTTCCACGGCAGCGGCGTCACCGAGGCGCTCGTGCCCGCGCGGGAGTTCGCGGAGCGGACCGGTGCGGTGCTGATCCACCCCTTCGACCACGAGGACATCATCGCCGGTCAGGGCACGCTCGGTCTCGAGGTGCTGGAGCAGTGCCCCGACGTCAGGACGATCCTCGTCCCGCTCGGCGGTGGCGGTCTCGCGGCCGGCGTCGCGCTCCTGCGCAGCGAGCGGCCCGACCTGCGGATCATCGGCGTGCAGGCCGAGGACGCCGCGGCCTATCCGGCCTCGATCGCCGCCGGCCACCCGGTTGCGACCGCCATGGGCGTCACGATGGCCGACGGCATCTCGGTCGCCCAGCCCGGCGACATCCCGTTCGAGATCCTCGCGTCACTGCTCGACGAGGTCCGCACGGTCAGCGAGGAGTCGCTGAGCCGCGCACTGCTGTCGCTCCTCGAGCGGGCCAAGCTGCTGGTCGAGCCCGCCGGGGCTGCTGCGGTCGCCGCGGTCCTCGAGCGCCCCGACGACTTCGAGGGGCCCGTCGTGGCTGTCCTGTCGGGCGGCAACATCGACGCCCTCGTGCTGCTCGACGTGATCCGTCACGGCCTGGCCGCCGCCGGGCGCTTCCTCAACTTCCGGGTGCGCATCGGCGACCGCCCGGGCGAGCTCATGCGGCTGCTCAGCGACCTCGCCCACATGCAGGTCAACGTGCTCAACGTCAACCACGACCGCGCGTCCGAGTCGCTGCGCGTCCGTCAGGTCGACGTCGACATCCAGGTCGCCACGCGAGGAGCGCAGCACCGGGCCGAGGTCGGCACCCGCCTGACCGAGCTCGGCTACGAGCTGGTCTGACGGGTCAGGACGGACGGGTCAGGACGGGCGGATCGGAACGGTTGGTCAGAACGGCTTGGCGGCGACGATCTCGACCGACAGGCTCTTGCCGTTGGGGGTCTCGTAGGAGACCGTGTCGCCGACCTTCTTGCCCAGCAGGGCGGCGCCGAGCGGCGAGGTGGGGGAGTAGACGTCGAGCTCGACGCTGGAGTCCATGCTCAGCAGCTCGCGGGAGCCGAGCAGGAACTGCTCGGTGTCGGAGTCGCCGGCGAAGCGGATCGTGACGATCATGCCGGCGTCGAGGGTGCCGTCGTCGGCTGCCTTCTCACCGACCTCGGCACGGCGCAGCATGCTCTCGAGCTGGTCGATGCGGGCCTTGGTCTTGCCCTGCTCCTCGCGGGCGGCGTGGTAGCCGCCGTTCTCCTTGAGGTCACCTTCGTCGCGCGCGGCGGCGATCTTGGACGTGATGTCGGCCCAGACGTCGCCCTTGAGGTGCTCGAGCTCCTGCTGCAGACGGTCGTACGCCTCCTGGGTCACCCAGATGGTGTCGGTCTCTGTCGGCTGAGTCATGCGAGTGCTCCTTTACGTGCTGCACCCCGGGCCAACGCCCGGGGTGAACGTCGAGGTTAGCACTCAATCAGCGGGCACACACGTTCTCAGGACACCATTGACGGCCCGGCTCTGGGTCTCGATGTCGATCTCGACGCGGACCTTTTCACGCGGGGATGCCGGGATGTCGACGGTCTTCTCGCCGACGATCGAGTGGTCCTCGGACTGTGCGTAGACGGTGCACTGCACGGCCAGCGGGTCGGGACGGATGACGTCGAGCTTGACGGCGACCAGGTTGTCGTCGAGCACCTCGTAGCCCCAGAGGCGACCCGTCACGGGATCCTTCTGGAAGCCGACCCACGCGGCGAAGGCGACGCCGAGGGTGATGCCCACGGCTGCGACGGCGGGCCAGAACCAGCGGGGGCGCTTGCTGGTCCCGTAACGGGAGCTGAGGTCGGTCACGCCACCCATTGTCTCAGGTGCTCCGAAATCCCAGGAACACCCACCGGCCCGACGGTGTTGCTGCAGGTGCGAGGATTTGTGAACGCCTTCGAAGGAGAACCGTGGCCGAGAAGCTCCGCCTGATGCACGTGCACGCCCACCCCGACGACGAGTCGAGCAAGGGGGCTGCGTCGACCGCCAAGTACGTCGCCGAGGGAGTCGACGTCCACGTCGCGACCTGCACCGGCGGCGAGCGCGGCTCGATCCTCAACCCGCAGTTCAAGCACCCGGCGATCGAGGAGAACCCCGAGCTCATCACCGAGATCCGCCGCGAGGAGATGGACCGCGCCCGCGAGATCCTCGGCATCCGGCAGGACTGGTTGGGCTTCGTCGACTCCGGCTGGCCCGAGGGCGACCCCAAGCCGCCGCTGCCCGAGGGATGCTTCGGCCTGGTCCCGGTCGAGGAGGCCGCCGAGCCGCTCGTGCGCCTCATCCGCTCGTTCAAGCCGCACGTCCTGACGACGTACGACGAGAACGGCGGCTACCCGCACCCCGACCACATCATGTGCCACCTGATCAGCGTCCACGCCTACGAGGCCGCCGCCGATCCCACGCAGTACCCCGACGCCGGTGAGCCCTGGCAGGTCTCCAAGCTCTACTACCACCTGGGCTGGAGCTGGAAGAGGATGGAGGCGATCGCCGAGGCGTGCGAGCGCCACGGTCTGGAGAACCCCTACGCCGAGCGGTTCGAGAAGTGGGAGCGCAAGCCTGAGGACGAGGCCCGGCTGACGACGCAGGTCGAGTGCGCGGAGTACTTCCCGGTCCGTGACGCCGCGCTGCTGGCGCACGCCACGCAGATCGACCCCGATGGCTGGTTCTTCGCGATTCCCCACGAGGTGCAGGCCGAGGCCTGGCCCACGGAGGACTACCAGCTCGTCGACTCCAAGGTCGAGAGCACCCTCCCCGAGACGGATCTGTTCGCCGGACTGCGCTGAGAGCGTGAACGTCACCGTCGTCCTGGCCTTCGTGGCCAACGCCCTCGTGGCGCTGGCCAAGTCGGCGGCGGCGGTGCTCACCGGCTCGGCCTCGATGGTCGCCGAGGCGGCGCACTCGTGGGCCGACACAGGCAACGAGGTGTTCCTGCTCGTGGCCGACCGGCGCTCCAAGCGGCGTCCCGACCAGACCCATCCGCTCGGCTATGGCCGCGAGGCCTACGTGTGGTCGATGTTCGCGGCGGTCGGGCTGTTCGTCGCCGGTGCCGTCGTCTCGATCACCCACGGCGTGCAGCAGCTCACCGCCGAGGAGGCGGCCGAGAACTACACGATCGCCTACGTCGTGCTGGGCGTGGCGTTCGTGCTCGAGGGCATCTCGTTCCTGCAGGCCTTCCGGCAGGTGCGTGGCCAGGCCCGCCGTGTCGACCACACGGTGCTGCAGCACGCGCTCGACACCTCCGACCCGACGCTGCGCGCGGTGTTCGCCGAGGACTCCGCGGCGCTGGTCGGCATCCTCATCGCGGCCACCGGCATCGGCCTGCACCAGGCGACCGGCTCACCGGTCTACGACGCGATCGGCTCGATCCTCGTCGGCGTGCTGCTGGCGGTGGTGGCGTTCGTGCTGATCGACCGCAACCGGCGCTTCCTGGTCGGCATGGAGGTCGCCCAGCCGATCCGCGACTACGTCATGGATCGGCTCGCGGCGATGGACGGGGTGTCGAGCGTCGGCTACCTGCACGTCGAGTTCGTCGGGCCGCACCGGGTCTACATCGTCGCGAGCATCGACCTGGTGGGCGACGAGGTCGAGTCGAGCGTCGCCGATCGCCTGCGCGCGCTGGAGCACCGGCTCGAGGAGGATGACGCTGTCGTCGAGGCCGTCCTGACGGTGTCGCGGCCGGGATCGCCGCCCGACGCCGAGCTCGACTAGAGGTCGTACGACAGCGTGATCTCGTAGCCGTCGTCGCTGTGCCCGGCGAGGTTGATCGTCGCCTCGCCGCGCAGGCCCTCGAGGCCGCCGGTGCCCAGGCCCTCGACGACGTGGAGCGTCGCCCGCACGGCCTCGGCGTCGTGCTCGCCGACGTGCTGCAGGACCAGCGAGCCGTCGTGCCCGTCGATCGACCCGGTGAACTGCTCGAAGCCGGTCACCGGAGCGACGCCCGGACGGTACGAGATGAGGTAGGCGAGGACGCTCGAGCCCTCGATGGCGCCCGAGTAGGCGTAGCGGACGTCCGCGCGGGAGAAGCCCCGCGTCGGGTAGGTCACGCCGTTGATCTCCCGGCCGTCACCGTCGATGTCGACGACGACCTTCTCGTCCCATCCGGCGACCGTGAACCTGGCGGTGGTGGTGTGTGCGCGTGTCATGCTCCGCACGCTACGAGCCGGGGCTGGCCCCGGTCTTGGACAAACGCGACACTGGTGCCATGACCGATCCGCGCGGCCGGGGTGACGCCGCGATCCTGCGTCCGGGTGCTGCCGCGGAGCACATCGAGGTCACGCGGGTCGCCCCGTCGGCCCGGTGGCAGCCGTTCGTGGAGTACTACTGGATCGTCCGGTGGGAGTGCCCGGAGCCGTTCGCCCAGCAGGTCATCCCGCAGCCGTGCGTGCACGTGACCGCCGAGCGGTGGGAGGGGACGCCTCGCCTGCTGGTCAACGGCATCACGCGCGAGCCGTTCGTCCGGACCCTCGAGGGATCCGGGCACGTGATCGGTGCGACGTTCCGGCCAGCCAGCTTCCGGGCCGTGCTGGGTGCCGACCTGGGCCTGGTGGCCGGACGGGTCGTGCCGATCGGCGACGTCGTGGGTCCTGACGACGCGGCGACCGCCGCCGACCTGCTGCGTGCGGACGCGACGGACGACGAGATGGTGGCGGGCCTCGAGGCGCACCTCGACTCGATCGGCGCGAGCCCCGACCCGCTGGCCGACGAGATCAACGCGTGGGTGCGCGCGGCGGAGGTCGACCGGTCCATCACCCGCGCCGACGAGCTCGCCGACCGGGCCGGGGTGGGGCTGCGGACTTTGCAGCGCCAGCTCACCGCCTACCTCGGCATCGGCCCCAAGTGGGTCGTCCAACGGTTCCGCCTGCTCGATGCGGCCGCGGCGGCGCACGCGGGGGAGCGGACGGACTGGGCCGCGCTGGCGGTCGAGCTGGGCTTCACCGACCAGCCGCACCTGATCCGGGCCTTCACGGCGGTGGTCGGGACGCCTCCAGCCGCGTACCAGCGAGGCGGCGCGTAGACTGGGGGCATGCGCACGTATGCCTTTTTGGCCGATATCGCCGCCAGCACGACGCGCGACAAGCCGCTCGACCCCAACGACGTCAAGCCGGGCTGGGTCGCCCTGGGCATCGTGGTCCTGCTGATCATCGCCACGTTCTTCCTGTGCCGCTCGTTCCTCGCTCACGCCCGCAAGGCGCAGAAGCCGTGGGAGGGCGAGGACGCCGATCCGGGCGTCCGCCGCACCACCCCGCACGACCGCAGGTAGGTCGGGGCGGGGCGCCTAGGCTGGCCCCATGCCGAACCGACTCGCCGACGCGACGTCCCCCTACCTGCAGCAGCACGCCGACAACCCCGTCGACTGGTGGGAGTGGAGCCCCGAGGCGCTCGAGGTCGCCCGGACGCTGGACCGGCCGATCCTGCTCAGCGTCGGCTACGCGGCCTGCCACTGGTGCCACGTCATGGCGCACGAGTCCTTCGAGGACGCGGCGACCGCGGCGTACATGAACGACCACTTCGTCAACATCAAGGTCGACCGCGAGGAACGCCCCGACATCGACGCGGTCTACATGCGCGCCACGCAGGCGATGACCGGCCACGGCGGCTGGCCGATGACCTGCATCCTCACGCCCCAGGGTGAGCCCTTCTTCGCCGGCACCTACTTCCCGCCGGAGCCGCGCCAGGGCACCCCGGCCTTCACGCAGGTGCTGCAGGCGCTCGCCGAGGCGTGGACCGACCGTCGCGACGAGGTCCTCACGGTCAGCAAGGACGTCATGGCGCACCTGCAGTCAACGATCGACCCGGTGGGCGGGGCGCTCGGTGCCGACGAGCTCGACGCCGCCGTCACCGAGCTCGCGCGGTCGTACGACCAGGAGGCCGGCGGCTTCGGCACCAGCCCCAAGTTCCCGCCGTCGATGGTGCTGGAGTTCCTGCTGCGCCACGCGGCCCGGACCGGGTCGCAGCAGTCGCTCGACCTGGTCGCCGGCACGTGCGAGGCGATGGCGCGCGGCGGCATGTACGACCAGCTGACCGGCGGCTTCGCGCGCTACAGCGTCGACCGCTTCTGGCGGGTGCCGCACTTTGAGAAGATGCTCTACGACAACGCGTTGCTGATGCGGGTCTACCTGCACTGGTGGCGCCAGACCGGGTCGCCACTGGCCGAGCGGGTCGTCCGCGAGACCGGTCGGTTCCTGCTCGACGAGCTGCGCACCCCGGAGGGCGGTTTCGCCTCGGCCCTCGACGCCGACAGCGACGGGCACGAGGGCACGTTCTACGTCTTCAACCCCAACCAGCTGATGCGGACGCTCGGCGCGTCCGACGGCGCCTGGGCGGCCCAGCTGCTCTCGGTGACGGGGCCCGGGACGTTCGAGCGAGGCTTCTCGACGCTGCAGCTGCTGCAGGACCCCGACGACGACGCTCGCTGGCAGGGCGTCCGCGAGCGCCTCGTCACCGCCCGCGCCGAGCGCACCCGTCCGGCGCGTGACGACAAGGTCGTGGCGTCGTGGAACGGCCTGGCCGTCTCGGCGCTCGCCGAGGCCGGGGTGCTGCTCGACGAGCCCGACTTCACCGCCGCAGCGGTCGCCGCGGCCGAGCTGCTCAGCGACGTGCACCTGGCCGGCGGGTTCCGGCGCACCTCCCGCGACGGCGTGGCCGGTGCCAACGCGGCCGTGCTCGAGGACCACGGCTCGGTCGCCGAGGGCTTCCTGTCGGTGCTCGGGGTCACCGGTGACGCCGTGTGGCTCGACCGGGCGAGGCTGCTGCTCGACCGGGTCGTCGACCACTTCGCCGACCCCGCAGGCGGCTTCTTCGACACTGCCGACGACGCGGAGGCCCTGGTCGTCCGCCCCCAGGACGCGTCCGACAACGCCTATCCGTCGGGGACGTCGTCGGCCGTGCACGCGCTGATCGCCTTCGCCGCGATCACCGGCGAGCACCGTTATCGCGCCGCTGCCGAGTCGGGCATCGCCGCGGCCGCCTCGATCGCCGCCCAGGTGCCGCGGTTCGCGGGCTGGACGCTCGCCGCCGCCGAGGCGCTCCTCGCCGGTCCGCTCGAGATCGCGGTTGTCGGCGACGCCGCGGAGCGGGGCGAGCTCCACCGGGCCGCGCTGCACCTCGCGTCTCCGGGCGCCGTCGTGGTCGCGGGTGACGTCGGCCTGGCGGTGCCGCTGTTCGAGCAGCGGGGACTGGTCGACGGCCGGGCCGCGGCGTACGTCTGCCGCGGGTTCGTCTGCCAGCGCCCCGTCACGACCGTGGAGGAGCTGTCGGCCGCCGTCAGTGCGTGAGGACGACCTTGACGGCCACGATCGCGAGGGCCACCGCGGCCAGGCCGATCGAGGCGACCCACGTGTGGAACGTGACCGGCATGCCGCGCAGCCGGCCGACGATGAAGCCGGTCAGGGCGAGTCGCACGACGACCCACGTCTCGGCGATCCGCAGGCACACCGTCGGCGAGAACCACTCGAGCGCGCCGGCGAGCATCAGCAAGGCCGGGACGGCCGCGGCCGACATGATCGGCAGGCTGTCGCGCAGCACGACGCCGAACGAGGAGGCGTGCCCTCGGGCCGCTCCGCCGAGGCTCTCGGCATACGCGTGCGCGACGAACGTCGACAGGGCCGTGCCGACGACGATCGCCAGGCCCGCGCCGTTCTCGACCTCGTCGGTGTGCAGCACCACGAGCGCCGCGAGGGTCAGGATGTTGCCGTAGACGTAGGCCGAGATGCGGTCGGCGACCTCGTCGGGGGAGACCTCGGGGTGGGGCACCGGCCTAGGGCACGTCTCCTTATTGGCGTAGCCAGATGGTGATGGCGCGGAGGACAGCTCCGCCTCGGTAGGTCAGGGCGAGTTTGTCGTAGCGGGTCGCGAGTCCGCGCCATTGCTTGAAGACGT
>NZ_JABSTZ010000006.1 GCF_013283745.1 Aeromicrobium stalagmiti | reverse complement strand
CAAACGACCAGCGCACCGCAGCGCTGCCGCGCTGGCTGCACTTCTACAATCATCACCGAGCCCACTCCGCTACCGGCGGCAAGCCACCAGTCACCCGACTGACCAACGTCCCTGGACATCACACCTAGGGCTCGCGCCGCTTGCCGTACTCGGCGAGGTCGCGCAGCCGTGCGTTGTAGGCCTCGAGCGCGGCGTCCTCGGTGCGGTCCTCGGCACGGTCGAAGCGCTTGGCCTCCCGGGCGTCGGAGCGGAACCACTGGAACAAGATGGCGACCATCACGAGCACCAGCGGGATCTCGCCCATCGCCCAGGCCATGCCGCCGCCGAGGTACTGGTCGGCCAGCAGGTCCGTGCGGTAGGGGCGGTCGAGCTCCTTCCAGTAGTCGAGGGCGAAGACCGTGTTGGACGACATCACCGCGATCGCGAAGAAGGCGTGGAATGGCACCGTGACGAGCAGGACGCCGAAGCGGGCGACCGGCTGCAGGTTGCGCGGCGAGGGGTCGATGCCGATCAGCACGTAGTAGAACAACGTCCCGACGGCCAGGAAGTGGATCTCCATGATCGCGTGACCCCAGTGGTTGCCCATCAGGGTCTCGAAGATCCCGGTGAAGTAGAGCCCGTAGAGGCTTCCGACGAACAGGACCGGCCCGACGACGGGATGGGTCACGAACGAGGAGTAGCGCGAGCTGAGGAACCCCAGGAGCATCGACCGAGGTGAGACCTCCCCCGGCTGACGAGGACCGGGCAGGGTGCGCAGGGCCAGGGTCATCGGGGCGCCGAGGGCGATGAAGATCGGCGCGACCATCGACAGCAGCATGTGCGACGCCATGTGTGCGCTGAACAGCACGTGGGAGTACTCCCCCAGGCCACCGAACGTGGCCCAGGCGATGACCAGCATCCCTGCCATCCACGAGAGGGTGCGCCCGACGGGCCAGTGGTCGCCGCGACGACGCATCGTCAGCACGCCCCGCAGGTAGAACGCGGTGCCGAGGCCAACGATGGCCAGGCCGACGCCATTGCCGGAGAAGCCCCACAGGAGCCTCAGGACCGTCGGCGCGTCGGGCAACGGCCCGCCGAGCAGCTCCTCGACCGGGGTCTTGAGGACGTCGTCACCGACCGGCGTCGGTGTGCGTGAGAGCGCCACGGCGAGACCCATCGCGGCGCCCATGACGAACACCTCGGTGATCGCGATGCGGAGGAACCCGCCGCCCGTGGCGACGATCCTGCGGCGGTGCCAGTAGCCGAAGCCGCCGAGGATCACGAGGGCCGCGATCTTGGTGACGACGAGCAGGCCGTATGCCTCGCCGAACACGTCGCCGAGCGATCGCAGCCGTACGGCAGCGTTGACGGCGCCGGAGACGCCGACGATCACGAAGGCCCACAGGGCCACCGACGAGTAGCGGGCGATGGCCGGCTCGAGCCGCTTGCTGCCGCGCAGCGCGACCCACGCCAGCGCGGCGAGGCCGCCGACCCAGATCGTGGCCCCCATGATGTGCAGGTAGAGGCTCGTGGTCGCGAGGTCGTGCGACCCGGAGCCGGCCGAGTGACCGGTGAGGGCCACCGGAGCCAGGGTCGCCAGCGAGAGCCCCAGGATCGCGGCCAGGGCGCGGATCGAGAGCGTCCAGCGCGTCGCGACCGCGACGAGCAGTGCGGCGAGCGCCTGCACCCAGACCGCGCGGCCGTTGGAGGTGCCCGCGAAGCCGGTGATCTCGGCGAACGACAGGTCGAGGATGCCCTTGCCGAACGCCTCGGCGGTCTTGGCGAAGAAGGAGAAGAGGCTCGCGACCCACCAGACGTGCGCCCAGCGGGAGGCCAGTCGCACGGCCTGCACCGAGAGTCCCTGGGCCTCGGGCTCGGCCGACGGGAGCAGGAAGGTCGCGGCCAGCAGGAAGCCGACCACGAGCACCGCGCAGACGTCCGTCAGCAGCTTGACGAACGGCACGCTCCAGCCGACGAACGCCCCCGGGTCACCGACCGGGGTCGGCTCGGGTGCTCCCCCGCCGACGACGAGGAAGAACAGCAGGGCGAGGCCCGCGACCAGGAAGCCTGCCGTGGTGTCACGCACGGTCTGCGTCATCGCGCCTCCTCAGGGGTGCCAGGAGCAGTGCGACCGCGACGACCGCGGCGAGGATGCCCCAGAACAGGTGGTTGCTGTGCCGGTGGAAGAAGGACTGCTCCTGCGGCGCCTCCACCTGGGTGACGGCGCGACCGGCCGAGACGTCGTACGTCAATGTGCCCGCGACGGGGTGACCGTCGGCCGACACGACCCGGTAGGCCGCGCTGTAGCGACCCTTCTGGTCGACGTCGGCGACCGTGGCGGTGACCTCCTGGTCGACGGCGCGGATGTCGGTGACCGACAGCTTCGTGCCGTCCGGCGCCGTCACGGCGAGATAGGCCGGGTTGCCGATCGGCTCGTTGAAGGTCAGCGTCACGGTGGTCGGCGCGGACGTCTGGGTCGACCCGTCGGCCGGGTCGGAACCGACCAGCGCCGCATGGGCACTGGCCGGTCCCGCCCCGGCGACGAGCAGCACGAGACCCACGAGGATCCCGCGGATGAGGACGTCTTTACGCACGACGTCGATTCTCCCGCAGTGCCACAACAAGTGCAGCGAGAGCCACCAGGAGCGCCCCGCCGCCGAGCCACGTGCCGAGGCTGTCGCCCGAGTCGTCGGAGCCACTGGCCTCGTCGGTGTCGTCGGACTCGTCCGCGGCGGACGTCGCCGTCGCCGCCCCGTGGTGGTCGGTCGTCGCCTTCGCCAGGGCGAGGACAGGCGCCGGGTTCTCGGGCTCGGTGTCACCCTCCTGCGCCTCGTCCCAGCTGGAGACCTCGCCGTCGTCATAGGTCTGCTCGACCGTGAAGGCGATCTCGTCGGCCTCCGGGAACGGTCCGCCGGAGATCGCGAACTCGTCGAACTGTCCGACCGGGATGCCGTCGCCGCTCGTCGTCCACGTGATGGTGCGGACGGCCTCGGTCAGCTCGAAGTCGCCGACCTTCGTGGCGCGGTCGAGCTTCTTCTTCGCGATCGTGACCTTCCAGCCCGGCTTGGCGCCGGCGGTCACGAAGGCGAACGGGGTGTCGGCCGGCAGGGTCACCGCGACCGTGGTCGTCGCGGCGGTGTCGGACTCGTTGGGGACGCGGAACACGGCCTTGCCGTAGCCGCCCTGGGCCGCGTCGGTCGACGAGACGTTGACGTGGGCCGAAGCCGGGGCGGCGACGGCCACGAGGGCAACCGTGATGAGCGCAGCGCTGAGCCGCGCGGTGGTGCGATGCATGATGGTGAGCTTTCTGGGTGAGAGGGGTGCGGTCGGGTCAGCTGAGCCCGAGCGGCGGTCCTCTCAACGAGCGCGAGTGCGCGAGACGTACGTCGTGCAGGGTCCGCTCGACCAGCACGGGCAGCAGCCGTGGGGTCAGCGGCAGTGCGCCGATCGTCCACCGGACCGGCAGCAGGCGCAGACCGAGCCGCTCGGCGAGGAGGAACACGAGCCGCTCGCCGCGCGCGAGCGTCAGCACGCTGACGGCAGTCGCCACGACGTGGGCGCCGAGCATCGACACCGACATCGTCATGTCCTGGCCCGAGGCGCCCAGGTGCACGGCGACCTGGCACAGCACGAGCAGGCCGAGCATCTGGCCCACAGTGACGCGCCGGGCGGCCAGCAGCCACGCGACGGCGCCCGCCCCCGCCAGGACCGAGAGCACGGCGACGAGCGGCAGCTCTCCCCCGGCCTCGTGGTGCCCGACGGCTGCTGCCGTCACGCAGACCAGTGCGGCGGCCAGGGACCGAAGAGCCCGGACCGGACCACTGACCGGGCGCACGGCGGCGGCGAGATCGGGTCCAAGCACGTGCTCAGGCTAGCCTGCCGGGCTGGCGACAGATCTCGCGGCTTGTACCGTGGGCGCATGGCTGATTCCGGACTGACCTCCTCCTTCATCAAGCTCGACGAGGAGTGGGGGGCGCACAACTACCACCCGCTCCCGGTCGTGATCGCCGAGGCCGAGGGCGCCTGGGTGACCGACGTCGACGGCAACCGCTACCTCGACTTCCTGTCGGGCTACTCCGCGCTCAACTTCGGCCACCGCCACCCGGCCCTCGTCGAGGCGGCGCGGTCACAGCTCGACAAGCTGACGCTGACGTCGCGCGCCTTCCACAACGACCAGTTCGGCGCGTTCTGCCGCGAGCTGGCCGAGCTGACCGGCACCGAGATGGTGCTGACGATGAACACGGGCGCCGAAGCGGTCGAGTCGGCCATCAAGGTCGCCCGCAAGTGGGCCTACGAGGTCAAGGGCGTGGAGTTCAACTCCGCCGAGATCATCGTCGCCGCGGGCAACTTCCACGGTCGGACGACGACGATCGTGTCGTTCTCCGACGACCCGGCCGCGCACGACAACTACGGACCGTTCACGCCGGGCTTCATCACGGTGCCGTACGGCGACCTCGAGGCGATCCGCGCGGCGATCACGCCCAACACCGCGGCGATCCTGATGGAGCCGATCCAGGGCGAGGCCGGCGTCATCGTGCCGCCGTCAGGGTTCTTCGCCGGCGTCCGCCAGCTGTGCGACGAGAACAACGTCCTGATGATCGACGACGAGATCCAGTCGGGCCTGGCGCGCACGGGCAAGCTCTTCGCCCTCGACCACGACGACGTCCGTGCCGATCTCTACACGCTCGGCAAGGCCCTCGGCGGCGGCATCATCCCCGTCTCGGCGGTCGTCGGTCGCGCCGACGTGCTCGGCGTGCTGAAGCCCGGCCAGCACGGGTCGACGTTCGGCGGCTATCCCGTGGCCTGCGCCGTGGGTCGCGCGGTCGTCGACCTGCTCGCCACCGGGGAGTTCCAGACGCGGTCGCTCGAGCTGGGTCGCTACCTGCACGGACGCCTCGACGAGCTGGTCGGCAAGGGCGTCGCGACGGTGCGCGGTCGCGGCCTCTGGGCCGGCGTCGACATCGACCCGCGCGCCAAGACCGGACGCGAGGTGTCGATGGCGCTGCGCGACCGCGGTGTCCTCTGCAAGGAGACCCACGAGCGGACGCTGCGCATCGCTCCCCCGCTGGTGATCACCAAGGAGGAGATCGACCACGCCGTCGACGCCCTCGCCGAGGCCCTCAACGCCTGACCCCCGATCCGCGAGTGGCGCAAGATCAACAAAGTGAGACGGCGAGTCGTCCGATTTTGCGCCACTCGGGGGACGGTTTGCGCCACTCGCGCGGGCGTCAGCTGAAGAAGGTCGCTCCGCCGGGCGGCGCAGGCGATCGTTGGCTGTCCGCGTCGGTGAACGGTGCCTTGGCTGCGAACGCGGCGACGACGTCGCGGTAGGGCAGCACGCGGTAGGGGAACGGCGAGCTGGCGGCCCGGCGTGCGAGCGCCTCCCACGGCAGGGGCGCTCGGGACGCCACGACCAGCACGTTGCCGAACCGGCGGCCCTTCAGGGTCGCGGGCTCGGCGCTGATCATGACCTGCGGAAACGTGTCGCAGACGCCGCGCACGACCCGGCGGGCGTACGGGAACGGCGCCTTGTCGGCGATGTTGAGCAGGACGAGACCGTCGTCGACGACGACCCGCGCCAGCTCGGCGAAGTACTCCACGGTCGTCAGCTCGGCCGGGATGCGTGCACCGTCGAAGGCGTCGAGCACGATGATGTCGGCGAGGTCGTCGCGCATCGCGGCGATGCCCGAGCGCCCGTCGACCGGGCGGATCTTGATGCCGCTGCTGCGGGGCAGCGGCAGCCGCTCGCGCACCAACGCCGTGACGGCCTCGTCCGGCTCGAGCACGGTCTGGGACGACCGGGGCCGGCTGGCCGCGACGTAGCGGGGAATCGTCAGGGCCGCTCCCCCGACGTGCACGCACCGCAGCGGAGCGCCCGCCGGGCCGTGTGCGTCGATGACGTCGGCGATGCGTTGCATGTAGTCGAACTCGAGCCGCGTCGGGTCGTCGAGATCGACGTAGGACTGGTCGGTGCCGTCGATCTGCAGGGTGAACGCCGACGGTCGGTCACGGTCAGGGACGATCTCGACACGTCGCTGGGCCTCGTCCACCCTGCCACTCTAGGAGGCGTGCGGCTCCGCCCCCCTCGCCGGTGCCACCGACTGCGGATACGGTCGAGGCTGCACCACAGGGAGGGAACCGATGCGACGGCGGATGCTGCAGGTGGTGACGCTGACGGTCGCCGTCGTGGTCGCGATCGGCGCTGGCACCCTCGTGCGCCGCCATCTCGACGGTCCCGACCCCATCGCCACGGTCAGGGCCGCGACGGCCGCGTACGCGAGCGGCGACTGCTCCGCGCTGCGCAAGGTGACCGTCGATCCCGACACGGTCGACTGCGCCGCGGTCGACAGCGTCCGCGACGCCTATCGGGCCGAGGGGCTCGAGCCCGCCACGTTCCGCTACGACGTCGTCGCACGTGACGGCGACGACGCCACGGTGCGCATCTGGTACGACCGAGGCAAGAACGCCGAGCAGGAGCTCGTGCAGGTCCGCAAGCGCGACGGCAGCTGGAAGGTGTTCCCCGCACCGCTGGGCGGCTGAGCCACCCCGCGCCCGGGCGTCACCGTCACGCCAGGGCTGCGTGGACGAGCGGCGCGACCTCGCGCCCGTAGAGCTCGATGCTCCGCATCAGCTTGTCGTGCGGCAGTGCCCCGTTGCTGAACTTGAGGTCGAACCGGTCCAGACCCAGGATGCGGGTGTTGCGGACGATCTTGTCGGCGACGGTCTGGGGCGATCCGACGTAGATCGCACCCTCGGGGCCCGCGGACGCCTCGAACTCCTCGCGGGTCGGTGGCGGCCAGCCTCGCTCCCGCCCGATGCGCTCGCGCTGCACCGCGAAGTGCGGCCACAGCTCCTCACGGGCCTGCTCGTCGGTGTCAGCGACGTGGCCGGGCGAGTGCACGCCGATCGGCAGGACGGGCTGGCCCAGCTGGTCGAGGGCCTGGCGGTAGAGGTCGGCGTACGGGGCGAACTGCGCGGGCGGACCACCAATGATGGCGAGCATCAACGGGATGCCGTAACGGGCCGCGCGGATGACAGACTCGGGACTGCCGCCGACGCCGATCCACGTCGTGACCGACCCGGCCGCCGTCTTGGGAAAGATATCCTGCTCCACCAGCGGCGGTCGCAGGTTGCCCTCCCACGTGATGGGGCCTTCGCTGCGCAGCGCGGCGAACAGGTCGAGCTTCTCGGCGAACAGCTCCTCGTACTGGGCGAGGTCGAAGCCGAACAGCGGGAACGACTCGGTGAACGAGCCCCGTCCCAAGATCACCTCGGCCCGTCCGCCGGAGACCGCGTCGAGCGTCGCGAACCGCTCGTAGACGCGGATCGGGTCGTCCGAGCTCAGCACCGTCACGGCCGTGCCGAGGTGGATGCGCGTCGTGCGCGACGCGATCGCCGCCAGGACGACCTCGGGCGCCGTGACCGCGAAGTCCTCGCGGTGGTGCTCCCCCACCCCGAAGAACGCCAGTCCCAGCTCGTCGGCGAGCACCGCCTGGTCGATGACGTTGCGGATCACCTGGTCGTACGGGAGCGGTGTGCCGTCCTCCCCGGCAGTGACGTCACCGAAGGTGTCGAGACCCAGCTCGAGGGGCGCGGAGGATCGGGGCGCGTCGGAGTCCATGGTTCGAGCCTAGGGGGCTGCCAGACTGGGGCCATGCTCGAGATCCTGGTCATCGTCGTGGGCGTCCTGGTGCTGGGTCTCCTGGCGCTCCGCCTCAAGGTCGGATCCGTCCGACGGCGTCATCGTCGCCGCATCGCCGCGACCGATCCCGAGCACAGCGCCCCGGCCAACCTCGTCGGGGTCGCCTCGGAGGGCAAGGCCCAGGTCCGCGGCCCCGGGACCCTGGTGCTCGGCCGCACCGACCTGGTGTTCGTGCAGCTCATGCCCGAGCGGGAGGTCGTCGTGCCCCGCGACATCATCACGTCGACGCGCACGACCCGGCACTTCCTGGGCAAGACCACGGGCAGCGACCTGCTGGTCGTCACGTGGGACCGCGACGGCCTGACCGATGCCGCCGCGTTCGCCGTGCAGGACCTCGAGGTCTGGCGCGACCGGCTGGCCTGACCGGCTGGCCTGACCGCCTCACCCCGGTGGACCCGGGTCAGCCGACCTGGGCGACGTGGGTCTCGGCCGCCGTGCGGACCTCGATGACCATGCCCTTGGCCAGCTGACGGCCACGACGGGTCTCGATCTCGCCGTCGACCAGCACGTCGCCGTCGCCGATCATCGCGCCGGCATGGGCGCCGGAGTCGGCGAAGTTGGCGAACTTCAAGAACTGGCCGAGACGGATCATGTCGCCGCTGATCGGGATGATCTCGATGTCGTCGCTCATGGCGCCAGTCTAGAGTCGGGCCCATGGACAGCACCGCGCGCGCCGACGTCTGGGTCTCGTCCGTCCGGCTCTACAAGAACCGCAGCATCGCGTCGTCGGAGTGCAAGGCGGGCCACGTCCGCATCAACGGCGCGAAGGCCAAGCCCTCGCAGCCGGTCAAGATCGGCGACCGCATCGAGGCCCTCACCGAGGGCGGCCTGCGCGTCGTGGTCGTCACCCGCATCATCGTCAAGCGCGTGGGCGCTCCCGTCGCGGTGCAGTGCTACGACGACAAGACGCCACCGCCTCCCCCGAAGGAGGAGGTCGCGGTCATGCCTCGGCGCGACCGAGGTGCCGGTCGGCCGACCAAGCGTGACCGCCGAGCGATGGACCGGCTCCGCGGACGCTGACCTCAGAGCACGTGCCGGTGCAGGAACGCCGCGATGTCGTCGAGCTCCTCGGCCGAGATGCCGTGCGCGAGTCCCGCATAGGTGCGGTCCGTGGTGTCGGCATGCTCGGCGAGCCAGGTCGATGCCCGCTGCGTCGCGTCCACGGCGATGACCGGGTCGGCGTCGCCGTGGCCGAAGAACACCGGCACCTGCCGAGCGGCGAGATCAGCATCGCCGGGCTGCTCGTCGTCGAGGACGAACCCCGACAGGACCAGCCCGGCCGCGAAGCGTCCAGGACGCGCACGGAGCAGCTGGCTCACCATGAGGCCTCCCTGGGAGAAGCCCAGCAGCACGACCCGGCGGTCAGCGTCGACGTGCGCGTCGAACCAGGTCAGCAGCGCGTCGGTCGATGCCGCCGTGATCTCGGGGTCGGGACGTCCGGGCACCCGTATCGGCACCCAGGCGTACGAGCCGGGACCGATCGTCAGGGGCGCCCGCACCGACGCATACGCCAGCTCATCGGGCAGGTACGCCGCGAGGCCCGGCAGGTCCTGCTCGTTGGAGCCGTAGCCGTGCAGCAGCAGGACGAGCGGCAGCGCGTCGTCCCCCGAGCGGACGGTGTGGGCGTCGTCGACGGGTGAGGTCATGCGACCACCTTAGTTGTCGGTTAAATCAACGGGCGAGGAGCAGCGGCAGCAGTGCCTCGCTGCTGAGCGGAGCGAGGTCGATGTCACCGGTGGCCCGCGGGTCGACCCACCGGCTCTCGGCGATCTCCGCTGCCGCGACGGTCAGCGCCGCGTCGATCGTCAGCGCGAAGACCTCCGCCCTGACCCGGTGCCCCGGCTCGTTGGCCGCATCCTCCTCGAACGAGCCGACCCACGTCAGGTCGTCGGCGCTCGGTCGCAGCCCGAGCTCCTCGTCGAGCTCGCGCCGCAGCGCGTCCAACGACGACTCCCCCGCCTCGATCTTGCCGCCGGGCTGCATGAACATCGTCGTGCCGTGCTTGCGCACCATGAGGGCACGCCCCGCCGCGTCCACGACGAGTGCCGCTGCGACATGGATGACCGGCGCTGTCACGGCGACGGGGTCTCGGCAGTCGAGGCGCCCCACTTGTCGGTCCATGCTGGCGGCGCCGCCAGCATGGTCAGCAGCTCGTCGAGGTCGTCGGAGAAGGAGACGATGCCGGACTGCTCGGCCCGGACGAACCCTTGACCCACCATGGTGTCGAGCATCTCGCGCATGGGGGTCCAGAAGCCGGCGACGTCCAGGAAGCCGCTGGGCTTGGCGTGGATCGTCAGCTGCGCCCACGTCCACTGCTCGGCGATCTCCTCGAGGGTCCCGGCCCCACCGGGCAGCGCGATGAACGCGTCGGAGAGGTCGGCCATGAGCTGCTTGCGCTCGTGCATCGACTCGACCACGTGCAGCTCGGTCAGCCCGTGGTGCGCGAGCTCGCGGTCGTCCAGCTGACGCGGGATGACCCCGATGACCCGTCCACCCGCCTCGACGGCGGCATCGGCGACAGCACCCATGAGGCCGACGTGACCGCCACCGTAGACGACGTCGATGCCCCGCTCGGCGAGCGTGCGTCCGGTGAGCCGGGCCGCCTCGGCGTACGCCGGCGAGGTCCCGAAGCTCGAGCCGCAGAAGACGGCGACAGAACTCAGCGCCATGGATGCCCCTTCCCAGAAGTCGTCATGTAATTGTCCCGCCCGCCGAGCGGTCGTGGACGCTCGCCCCCGGCGTCGGCGCGACGGCCGCAGTCAGGAGCCGGTGACGCCGACCTCCACGTCGGCCCAGACGGGATCGTGGTCGCTGAGCTGGTTGCTGTATGCGACGTCGCGCGAGATCAGCCCCCACGCCTTCACGGGCGTCCGACGCGGCACGAAGATGTGGTCGAGGTGGCGTCCGGGGCCGAACCGACGCCGGTCGCTCGACCGCTGGTTGATCGTGTTGAGGCGGTGCTGCGACCGGGTCGACGCGACCATGACCGCATCGGTCAGGCCGGCCTGCCTGACGGCCTTCCAGACGCGCTGGCGGTGCGAGTCCGAGTCGTACCGCCTGGTCTGTTGCTGGACCAGGGAGTTGAAGTCGCCGATCTCGAAGACCGGGACACCCGGGTGGGTCCGGCGCCACGCAGCGATGACGCGCTCGACGTCCCGGTGCTCGTTGGCGCGGGCACGATCCTTGCGGGCCGTGTCGAGCGCCGTGAGGTGGTAGCCGGCGACGACCAGCCGCGCCCCGGTGGCCCGGTGGCGCAGCTCCTGGACCGGCGCCGGACGGGTGCCGGTGCGTCGGGTGTGTCGTGCCAGGACGGTGCGTCCCCACAAGTGACCGTCGTCGGGCGTGCGGGCCGACATCGTCCGGTACCGGTAGAAGAGGTAGGTGCCGCTGTGACCCGCGGCCCGCTGGTAGCCGACGTCGTCGAGGGCCGCGACGAGTCTCCGGTGCACCCGGGACGTACGCGCTCCGGCCTCCTGGACGGCCAGCACGTCCGGCTGCCGCTCGGCCACCTGGGCCACCATGCCGCGCAGGCGGGCGGGCGTGGGGAGCGTGATCGCGCGGCAGCGCTGCGTGCACAGGTTGTAGGTCATGAGGCGCACGGTCACGGACGACGGCCTGGTCGCGAACTCGCCCCGAGCCGCCATCGGCTCCTGCCCCTCCCCGACGAGCGAGGTGAGGTCGTACGTCAGCCGCCGGCCCACCGCATCCGCCGGGAGGTCGACCTGGATGGTCGAGCCCTCCGACGTCGTGTCGACGACGATCGAGCCGGCTCGCGAGACCACGAGGTGGAAACCCGAGGCGGCTGCGGGCCACGAGACCGTCACCCGGGTGGGACTCACCTGCGTGATCGACTGCGCGGGCGCCTCGACGTCCGCCGACACCGCGGCGCCTGCCGTGCCCACCATCAGGGCCGCGGCCAGCGACAGGAGCAGGCTCCACCTCATGGCAGCAGAGCGGTCACCCTGACCAGGTTGTGGTCCGACGCGATCGGCGTGACGTTCCTGCCGCCGCGGGTCGGCGCGACGACCGCCCAGCTGTCAGCACCCGTCCTGCTGTGCAGGAACACGTGGTCGACGTGGTCGCCGTACTTCACGCCGCGCACCGGACGCTTCTCGTAGCCGTTGTAGGAGTTGATGTAGGCCTTGCTGTACCGGGCCGACCGGTCGTAGGCGTCGCGGTATCCGGCACGCTCGAAGCGCAGACGCGGGCTGTCGTTCGGGCGGTTGCGGTGGGAGTTGAAGTCGCCAGCGAACACGATCGGCACGCCGTTCGCCTCGTCCTTCGCCTTCGTGATCAGCCGGCGGGTCTCGCCGTCGCGCGAGCGGGCGTTGCCGGCCGACTTGCCGGCGGTCAGGTGGGCGCTGACGAACACGTACGACTTCTTGGTCTTCTTGACCCGCAACCGGGCCCAGGTGGCAGTCGCTGCCCCGCCGAGCCTGAACGTCCCCGCGACGGGCGTCGTGGTCGTCACGGGCTCACAGACCTCCCGCGCCCACTCGACGCCGTCGTAGGTCCAGGTGACGCCGTCCGTGTCGGTGTGGGTGCCCGACTCGGTGTCCCAGGTCGAGGTGTCCACCTCGTCGGGAACCGTCTCGTCCTCGCAGACGGTCTCGGTCGAGCTCGTCGTCACCTGGGCCAGCTTCGACGTGCGGTAGAACACGCCCTCCGTGCTCGAGGCCGATGCCAGGGCGTAGCCGTGGGCCGTGAGCCGCCGCGCGATGCGGCCGAGCACCGACGAGCCCTCCTGGATGGCGACGACGTCGGCCCTGGCCTCGCGGATGCGGGCGATCACCGCGTCCTCCCGCGGACGCCAGGACCGGCAGCCGTTGGCCACGCCGCAGACGTTGAAGGTCGCGATGCCGACGCGGGTCTGGCTGCTGCGGTTGGCGTGGCGCATCGTGGAGTGGCAGTAGCGCTGGGAGCGGTTGGCGCCGCTCCCCGTCGCGGTCTGGAAGCAGTACATCTGCCCCGGCTTCAAGCCCGTGATCCGCACCGCGGAGCCGGCCGACTTCTTGGCCGTCGACGACGTCAGCACGCCGCTGTAGGACGTCGCGTAGAACGTGCGGTAGCCCGACGACCCACCGGGCCAGTCGAGCGTGATCGACGTGGTCGTCGACGCCGTCACCCAGGGCGCGCGGCCGGGCCCGGCCGCAGACGCCGCGGACAGGGACGAGAACGCCACGGCCAGGCACGTGGCCAGGACCAGGGGGACGGGCAGGAGTCGTGGCATGGGCAGAACCGTAGTCGCCGAGGGGGCCTCGTGGAGGCGGTTCGGCTCCATCGTGAGAAGGCGTCGTGAAAGGCACAGTCCCGGACCCGCTGACGCGGATCCGGGACTGTCGATCTCCGGGGAGATCACGAACGTCGGGCTGACAGGATTTGAACCTGCGACCCCCTGGCCCAGAGCATGAGGCCTGCTCGCTTTATCGCCAGTTGCTGGTTTTTGAGGACTTGGGGCCTGACCTGCGCAAACACACCGCGACGCTGCTCGCAGTCCGGACTGATCTTGATGAGATCTGACCTCGCAAGACGATTTGCGCGGTAGTTTCCGTTGAATAAGCGTTACACAACTCAAATCTCAATGACCGATTATCGGTACGCCCAGTGATCCGCTTGGGGCGTGCTTGGGGTTCCGTGTCCGAGGGGGACACCGCCAGCTCGACCCTCGAAACGAATCACCGCGCTCGTTCGAGTGCTGCAACCAGATTAGTCCACAATCACAGCCTTTTGCGCTGCACCGAGAACAGCCCAGTCACTGACCACCCCGCCGCGAAGTCTCGCAATAGCGTCCTTCGGCCATCGATGACCAACCCAATTTCATCGGCATTTCGGGTTTGCTACGCCTCCTGCGCAACCTTGGCCTTGTCAATTGCGAACGCTCAGGCCGCCACATTCGATACAGCCTCTACAACGAGCATGTCGCCGAGTTGATCGAGCAAGCCATCTATCACGCCGAGCACCTCCAAGTCGGTGCTACTGACCGACACCAAGAAGGCGCCGAGTATGCCCAGTGCGCGAGTTCCGTGACCGCCGCACGCTTCTCAGGATCAAGGTCCTTGACTAGTTGGGGTGCACTGCTCTCCAACATCGCCTCGGGTGGAGTCTGGTCCATGAATCCAAGATTTGTGGTGAGACGTCGGGCCCCCGACATCGCCCATCGCAGCAGTCAGACCCCGAGCGGTCGCGCGGGCCAAGACCGAAACTTTGTTCACGCCCACGTCGAACCTCAAGTCGTAGTCGCACGTACTCAACGACTACCCAACGATGTCTGCCACAAACACCACAGTTGGATCGCCACACCACTCCCCTTGTATACCCCTAGGGGGTAACGTATGGTAGCGATATGAGCAGTCACACTAAGGCATCAAGCACCGCTGACCTGCCTACCGTCACGGACCCTGTGTGCGGCATGAGCGTCGACGCGTCCGGCCCGCAGCACATCGAGCACGAGGGACGCGCCTACCACTTCTGCTCTGAGCGCTGCCGAACCAAATTCGAGGCGCACCCAGAGCTGTATGTCGGCGATGACGCAGAGCAAGGTAGCCACGCCCACAACTCACACAGCGGTCATCAGATGGTCGGGGCCGAAAGCGGCAATGCGGCTGAGCGCGAGGTGGCGGAGTACACCTGCCCGATGCATCCGGAGATCCGCCAACCTGGTCCGGGATCGTGCCCGATCTGCGGGATGGCACTTGAGCCAGTCATGGTCACTGCTGACACCGGCCCGAGCGCGGAGTTGGTCGACATGACCCGCCGGTTCTGGGTCGGTCTTGTGCTGGCGCTACCGGTGTTCCTGCTCGAGATGGGCGGTCATCTCTTCTCCTGGGTGCATGAGCTGATCCCGTCCTCGGTGTCAGTGTGGATCCAGTTGGTGCTGGCCACTCCCGTGGTGCTCTGGGCCGGGTGGCCGTTCTTCGTACGAGGTTGGGCCTCGGTTCGCACGCGGAACCTGAACATGTTCACGCTGATTGCGATGGGCACCGGTGTCGCCTGGGTCTACAGCGTCATCGCCACCGTTGCGCCGGGCATCTTCCCGGATGCCTTCCGCGAGAACGATGGCATGGGGATGGGCACGGTCGACGTCTACTTTGAGGCCGCCGCTGTCATCACCGTGCTCGTGCTGCTGGGCCAGGTTCTCGAGCTGCGCGCCCGAGAGCAGACCTCTGGCGCCATCCGGGCGCTGCTCGACCTGACTCCGAAGACCGCCATCCGGATCAACGAAGACGGCACTGATGAGGAGATTGGTCTCCAGGATGTGCAGATCGACGACCGCCTCCGGGTCCGGCCTGGCGAGCGAGTCCCTGTCGACGGCGCCGTCGAGGAGGGGCGCTCCTCCGTTGATGAGTCCCTTGTGACGGGTGAGTCGATGCCTGTTTCCAAGGCTGCAGGCGATGCCGTCATTGGCGGCACTATCAACTCCAGCGGCGGGTTGGTCATGCGCGCTGAGAAGATCGGCCGCGACACGATGCTCGCGCGGATCGTCGCGATGGTCGCCGACGCCCAACGTTCCCGTGCCCCGATCCAGCGCATGGCCGACCGTGTTGCTGGTGTTTTCGTGCCGATCGTCATCGGCGTCGCTGTCCTCGCGTTCATCATCTGGGCGTTGGTTGGGCCCGACCCCAGGCTCGCCCATGGCCTCATCGTGGCCGTGGCTGTGCTGATCATCGCGTGCCCCTGTGCGCTCGGGCTGGCCACACCGATGTCGATCATGGTCGGCGTCGGGAGGGGCGCTGGGCTTGGTGTGCTGATCAAGAACGCCGAGGCCCTCGAGCGAATGGAGAAGGTCGACACCCTTGTCGTGGACAAGACCGGCACCCTGACCGAAGGTCGACCCTCAGTCACTGCGACCGTGCCCGCTACAGGGTTTGAACAGGTCGAAATACTGCGCCTGGCCGCCGGGGTCGAACGCGCCTCCGAGCACCCCCTGGCCTTGGCCATTGTCGAAGCCGCCCACGCCCAGAAGCTCACGCCTCCGGATGTGCAGGACTTTGACTCCCCCATTGGCCGCGGCGCGCAAGGAACTGTCGATGGCCGGGCCATCGTCTTGGGCAATGCCGATTTCCTGGCCTCCCACCGCATCGACACCACGTCCTTGGACACCGAAGCCGACCGGTTGCGCTCCGATGGGGCGACCGTCATCTACATCGGCATCGACAGCCAAGTCGGCGGCATCTTCGCGATCGCCGACCCCGTCAAGGAGACCACCCCGGCCGCGCTCGCTGCACTGCGTAAGGAAGGTATCGAGGTCGTCATGCTCACCGGCGACAACCGTGTCACCGCAGAGGCTGTCGCACGACGGCTCGGCATCGACCGAGTTGAAGCCCAAGTCCTCCCAGACCACAAGAGCGACATCGTCACCACTTTGCGTAGCGAAGGCCGGGTCGTGGCCATGGCTGGCGATGGCGTCAACGACGCCCCCGCGCTCGCCGCAGCCGACGTCGGTCTCGCGATGGGATCGGGCACCGACGTCGCGATCGAGAGCGCCGGCATCACCCTGCTTGGCGGTGACCTGATGGGGATCGTCCGCGCACGCGAACTCTCCCAAAAGACGATGAGCAACATCCGCCAGAACCTGATGTTCGCTTTCATCTACAACGTCGCCGGCATCCCCATCGCGGCCGGAGTGCTCTACCCGTTCTTCGGCCTACTGCTGTCACCGATCATTGCGGCCGCCGCGATGGCCCTGTCCTCGGTCAGCGTTATCGCCAATGCCCTACGCCTACGCACCCAGAAAATCTGACTACAAGTAGAAAGAATCAGGACCAAACCATGCCCGACACTGCACCCGGCTATACGGACAACAAGGCGGCCCACCTCAAGCGCCTGCGCCGCGTCGAAGGTCAGATCCGTGGCCTGCAACGCATGGTTGAAGAAGACACCTACTGCATCGACATCCTCACCCAGATCTCCGCGGCCACCCGAGCCCTCGAAGCCGTAGCCCTGGGACTGCTCGACGAGCACCTTAAACACTGCGTCACCAACGCCATCCACGCCGGAGGCGAGCAAGCCGACGCCAAGATCAAAGAAGCTTCTGACGCCATCGCTCGACTCGTTCGGTCCTAGAACCGGCTGATCGCATGAAGACGGCGCGGCCGGGCCAGCCGCAACAAGGCGATTCGACCAGCGGTGCGCGATTAGAGGCTTTGCGGAGGACCGGCGTGCACCGTGGCGCCCGTAAGCTTCGGCACGTCGTGGCGAAGCCGGTCTTGGGCAAGATGGGCAATCGCGTGGGCGGACCGGAGGTCAAGGTGTCGTCGACTTCGATGCTCGTCTCTGCGTGCAATTGGTGACCAATCCAGCGAAGTTGTATCGCGTCGACCCCCGTGACGCCAGGTGTCGCGAGCAGTGACCTCTCACCCTGCTCGACCAGGGCCGGGTCAACACCAACGAGGAGTCGCCGGAAGACTTCGGTGGCAGCGCCTTTGAGCACGACGAGGATCGCCACCGTGATCAGTAGCCCGACGATGGGGTCGGCCAACGGGAAGCCCGCCAGGACACCGATCGCGCCGACGGCCACGGCCAGTGAGGTGAATCCGTCGGTGCGGGCGTGGAGGCCGTCAGCCATCAGGGCTGCAGACCCGATTTTGCGGCCGACACGAATGCGGTAGACACCGACCAGTTCGTTACCTGCGAATCCGATGATGCCGGCAGCAAAACAACCCACACGTTCGTGATATCTCGCGGGTGGATGAGCCGCGAGATGGATTCATAGCCGGCGATGACGGCCGACAGCGCGATCATCACAACGATGAACAGGCCCGCCACGTCCTCGACACGCCCCAAGCCGTAGGTGAACCGTTTGGTCGGTGGCCGCCGGACTAGGACAAACGCGATCCACAACGGAATGGCCGTCAGCGCATCGGAGAAGTTGTGGATCGTGTCCGCCAACAGCGCCATCGAACCGGTGAGGATGACCACAAGCAACTGCATGACAGCGGTGACGAGGAGAACTACGAGGCTGATCTTGACGGCACGGATCCCCTCGTTGCTGGACTCCAGGGCCGAATCGATCGAATCGGCAGCATCGTGACTGTGAGGTCTGAAGATTGACAGCAAGAAGCCCTTGATGCCTTCTGGATGAGAGTGACCATCACCGTGCGGATGGTCGTGCCTGTGCTCGTCGTGGCGGAGGTTCACGCCGATGTCCTATGCTGCGGGTGGTGGTGGCGTGCCGTCCAGGGAGTGTTCGGCCTGGAAGATGGCATCCGAAACCAGTTGGCTGGCATGCTCGTTGGCCAACCGGTAGAACACCCGGGTGCCGTCTTGGCGTGTGGTGACAAAATGAGCCAAGCGCAATTTCGCCAGGTGCTGTGAGACTGCCGCTGGCGATATGTCGACGATATTGGCCAGATGATTGACCGACATCTCCTCATCGCGCAGAGCCAGGATCAGCCGAATGCGGGTCGCGTCGGCCAGCATCGTGAAGACCTCGACCGCCAGCTCGACGTATTAGCTGTCGGGATCACGCCCACATACCTGGTTATCTGCGTCCATACGCAGATAATTGCATAGCAATCCACGCCGGGCCCATGGCCAGCTGGTAGAAAGGAATCCCCCAATCCGTGGAGCCGTCCCAGCGCAAGCCCCCTACCGGCACGTCACTGCCCTACGGATGGCGAAGTCGCTTGGCGTAGTCGCCAAACGGCAGTCGCGACTAGTGCCGCCATCGACAGACCCGTGACCACAAGGGCGCTCGGCAACAGTGCACAAGTGGAACCGATGCATCACCTCGCGCGTGCGTACCTGTGCGTCACTGGGTGGGGCCGGCCGACGCGGGGCCGGCCTCGTGAACACCTTGACCGCTCGGCTCCTCAGGCGCGAGGGCCGCTACGTGCACATCGCCTGGCGACAACACGCTCATCCGGTCCTCGATGCACACGGCGATTGGATCACCAGGCCCCGAATGCGATCGAATGCGGACTTCCGATTGCGTAAGCTCGACAGTGATCGGCTGTCCGCGGTAGACCATTTCGAATGCGGTGCGGGCAAGCTCGGGGGGAAGTCTTGGATGCAACCGAAGCACGTCGTTGCGGATCTCCAGCCCGGCGTAGCAACGCAGGATCAGGTCGACGGTGCCTGCCATCGCGCCAAGGTGAACCCCTTCGCGCGTCGTGCCGCCCTGGATGTCGGCAAGGTCGCTGTCCAATGCCTCGGTGAAGAGCGACCACGATTGATGCCGGTCGCCGCGAACAAGCACCCAGGAGTGCACCAGACGGCTCAGTGTCGAGCCGTTGCTGGTGCGGTTGATGTAGAAGTCGACTATGCGCGGAACGGTTTCCGGCAGCAGCGAGTAACCCATCGAGTCGAGCAGCTCGCGCAGCTCCTCAGCAGAGAACAAGTAGAAGAGCATCAACACGTCGGCCTGCTTGGAGAGCCGATAGTTGTTGGGACTGTCTCCCTCGGCGGCGAGGATCAGGTCGAGGCGTCCGATGTCGCCGTACCGTGCTCGGTAGGCCTTCCAGTCGAGCTCCGCCAACTTCTCGTAGCCCTCGAACTGGCTGATGACGCCGTCGGCGTGGAACGGCACCCGAAGCCGGTGACCGATCCGGTCCCAACGTTCTCGTTCTCCCGAGCGCAAGTTCAACGCGTCCTCCAGCGGCCCGCAGTCCTCGCCATTCAACAGATCGAGCACCGCCAACGTCCGGCCGACGAGCCATGCCACCATCACGTTGGTGTAGCTGTTGTTGCGCACGCCTCGACCCGGCGCATCGGGATAACCGTCGTGGAACTCGTCGGGCCCCATCACGCCGACGATGTCGAAGCGGTCATTGGCTGCGTCATACGTGGCCAGGCTCGCGAACAGTCGAGTGACCTCCACCATCATCTCCGCGCCCCCTTCGATGAGGAAAGTGAGGTCGGCGGTGGCCTGGTAGTACTGCCAGACGCTGTAGGCGACGGCTAGGCCCACATGGCGCTGCAGATGCGAATTGTCCGGTATCCACATCGAGGAACGCTGATTGTAAAGCTCATCGGGTGTCTCTTCGCGCCCGTCGCTGCCGCTCTGCCACGGAAACATCGCACCGTCCAACCCGGCATCACTGGCTGCGGACTGCGCCTGCTCCAAGCGGCGGTGGCGGTAGCGCAACAACGCCCGGGTCAGGTCAGGCCGACGCACGGTAAGCATGGGGTAGACGAACATCTCGTCCCAGAACACGTGCCCGCGATAGCCCTCGCCGTGCAGTCCCCGCGCCGACACACCCGCATCGATGTCGGGTCCGGCCGCAGCGACCGTCTGCAAGACGTGAAAAGTGTTCAGGTTCAACGCCAACGACGGTCGCTGGCCCGCCCCTAGGTCGACCCCGAACCGCCCCCACAGGCGTTTCCAGGCGGCCTCGTGTGTGCTCACCAGCGCAGAGGCACTCGGGGCCCGGGCAGCACGGTCGATCGCGAAGAGTTCCGGACTGGACAGGGCTGGGTCCCGGGAGGTCGCCACCGCGACGACCTTCTCGATCGTCACCGGTAGCCCCGGTTGCAATTCCAGCACCAGGTATTGTCCCGCGAATGCGGGATCGCCGTCGAGTGGTTGACGCTCCACCTGGAGGACGTCTGAAGATTCAGAGCTCAGCCGGGTTCGGGAGGCCATGGCGATGTGCACGCGGGACTGGCTGGTGACCATGTGCAGCAGCACCGTTTCTGTGCCGACCTCCTGGGCAGCGACCGGTTCCAGGTGCTTGTCGGCGAGCAGCCGGTCTGCGGCGACGTTGCTGTTGGACACCCGCCCATCGATGCCGGAGTGCACGACCAAGCGGCCGGACCAGTCCTCGGCCTCCACGGTGGTCTCGAGCACTGCGAGATGCTTTTGGACCAGGTGTATCAGCGAGATCGAGCTCACTCGTGTGGTGTGGCCGTCGACGTCGCGGAAACGACAGACTCGGGTCACCACCCCGCGCCGTAGATCAAGCCGCTGGGACGAGCTGATCATGTCCGCAGACCCGGGCAGATACGGCGGACCGCCTGGTGGGCCTACGGTGAGTGAGGCCCAGTTGGGGGCATTCACCATATGCTCGTTCTCGACCATCCGGCCGCCGATCTCGCTGCGAAGCCGGTTGTAGATCCCCGCTAGGTAGGTCCCGGGGTAGTGGACGCCGTCGGCAGTACTGCCCGGTGCGGATCCGCGAGTTCCCCAGTAGCCGTTTCCCAGCGTCAACAGGGCTTCACGGGTTCCTTCCAACTCAGGGTCGAACCCGTCGAAGACCAGATTCCATTGGTCCGTACCGACCGAGGCGCCGGCGCACCAGCGTTCTGAAGAATTGGCGATCGCGGTGTCCGCGCCGACCGTGTCAGACCGGTTTGAGCGCCGAGTCATGCCGGGTTCCCGCCCCCGTACGGCCACGTCCAGTCGGTGATCGCCGGGTCGTCCTTCCCGTGAGCACGGGTATAGGCCCGGGCTCGCAGTCGTTCATCGATCATCCGCTGGCGCAAGTGTCCCGCCGCAGCGCCAAGGTCTGGCCCTCGGTCGATGACATCCATGACGAGGTGGAAACGATCTAGATCGTTCAACATCACGATGTCGAAGGGGGTGGTGGTGGTGCCTTCCTCCTTGTAGCCGCGCACATGGATGTTGGCATGGTTGGTTCGCCGATAGGTCAGTCGATGAATCAGCGAGGGGTAACCGTGGTAGGCGAAAATGACCGGCCTGTCGACGGTGAACAACGCGTCGAATTGCGCGTCGGACAGACCATGTGGGTGTTCGGTGTCGGGCTCCAGCCGCATCAGGTCAACCACATTGACGACCCGCACCTTCAGCGAAGGCAGGTGCTCACGAAGCAAGGCCGCAGCTGCGAGAGTCTCCAGGGTCGGAACGTCCCCGGCGCACGCGAGCACCACATCCGGCTGCCCGAAAGCTGTAGGCCCGTCGGCATCGTCACCCTCATCGTTGCTGGCCCACTCCCAGATCCCAAGGCCTCGGGTGCAGTGCGTCACCGCTTCATCGATCCCCAGGTAGGACAGCGTCGGCTGCTTGCCGGCAACGATCAAATTGACGTACTGGCGACTGCGCAGACAGTGGTCCGCCACAGACAGCAGCGTGTTGGCGTCCGGCGGAAGGTAGACCCGCACGATCTCCGCCTTCTTGTTGACCAGATGGTCGATGAAGCCCGGGTCCTGGTGCGAGAAGCCGTTGTGGTCCTGACGCCACACATGGGACGTCAGCAGGTAGTTCATCGACGCGATCGGACGGCGCCAGGGGATGTCGTTGGTGACCTTCAGCCACTTTGCGTGTTGATTGACCATGGAGTCGACGATGTGGATGAATGCCTCATAGCAGGAGAAAAGGCCGTGACGTCCGGTGAGCAGATAGCCCTCCAACCATCCCTCGCACAGGTGCTCGGAGAGCACCTCCATCACACGTCCCGACGTGGCCAGATGTTCATCAGTGGGAAGGGACTCGCCCTCCCACACGCGGTCGGTCTGTTCGAACACTGCCCCCAACCGGTTGCTGTTTGTCTCATCGGGACCGACCAGCCGGAAGTTGTGCGGATTGTCACGGATCACGTCACGCAGAAACGTGCCCAACACGCGGGTGGCCTCGTGCAGCACCGTTGCCGGTGCGTCGACCGCAATGGCATAGTCGCCGAAGTTCGGGAGTTTCAAGGGTTGCAGCAGCTCACCGCCATTGGCATGCAGGTTCGCGCTCATCCGGGCACGTCCGGTGGGCGCTAGGGCCGCGAGATCCGCGATCAGCGCTCCTGTTTCGTCGAACAGCTCCTCGGGGCGGTAGCTGCGTAGCCAGTCCTCAAGTTGACGTAGGTGCTCAGGATTGTCCGCCAGGTTTGCAAGAGGCACCTGGTGGGAACGCCAGGTGCCCTCGGTCGGGAGCCCGTCGACCTCCTTCGGGCCAGTCCAACCCTTCGGGGTGGCCAGCACGATCACGGGCCAACGCGGTCGCTGTTGCTCACCCCCCTCGCGAGCCGCCAGCTGGATCCTGGCGATCTCGCTCACCGCCTCGTCGATCGCGGCCGCCAAATCCTGATGGACCTGGGCCGGGTCGTCTCCTCTGACCAAGTACGGCCGATGGCCGTAGCCCTCGAGGAGTGCCATCAGCTCAGTGTCCGGGACACGCGCCAGCACCGTGGGGTTGGCGATCTTGTAGCCGTTGAGGTGCAGGATGGGCAGGACCGCGCCATCGTTGACCGGGTCGAGGAACTTGTTGGAATGCCAGCTTGCGGCCAACGGCCCGGTCTCGGCCTCACCGTCGCCCACGACACAGGCGACCAACAAGTCGGGGTTGTCGAACGCAGCACCGTAAGCGTGCGCGAGGGAATACCCCAGCTCGCCGCCCTCATGAATTGAACCGGGCGTTTCCGGGGCAACGTGGCTCGGGATGCCGCCGGGGAAGGAGAACTGCCGGAACAGTCTTCGCAGCCCCTCGTCATCTCTGGTGATCTCGGGGTAAACCTCGCTGTAGGTGCCCTCGAGATAGGCGTTGGCCACCAGGCCCGGCCCACCGTGACCGGGCCCGATCACATACATCGCGTTCAATCCCCGTTCGACGATGAGCCGGTTGAGGTGGGCATAGATCAGGTTCAATCCCGGTGTCGTCCCCCAGTGCCCCAAGAGCCGAGGCTTAACGTGTTCCAGGAGCAGCGGTTCGCGCAGCAGCGGGTTGGCCAGCAGGTAGATCTGTCCCACCGACAAGTAGTTCGCTGCCCGCCAGTACGCGTCAAGCAGCTGCAGATCATTGGACGTGAGCGGGACCGAGCCGTCTTGGCGGACGGTGCTGGCCGATAGTGGCGGTTGAGTCTCGGTCATCGATGCTCCAAGAGTTCGTAGGTAGTCGCACTATTGCCAGTAGCCTTCACAGAATCACGAAGTCGTCCTGGACCGACAAAGTCGGAGGTCCCGTGCCGTCGCCGAAGGTCCCACCATGACCTCACGAGAGACTGCCTGTGCACTCATCCGCTCAAGACCTGTGTGCCGGAGCTTCCGTCTATGACGCCGGCTGCCTCATCCAGCGATCCGATTGCGGCGCGCCCGCCCGTCGCTTTCACGAAGCGGCAAGCGGCCGCGACCTTCGGCCCCATCGACCCAGCGGGAAAGGTCAGGGCTTCGAGACCCGCAACCGTGATCTCACGGATCGGCTGTTGCGAAGGCGTACCGAAATCGGTGAGAACAGCAGAGACATCCGTCAGCATCACCAGGACGTCCGCGTTCGTGACCTCCGCGATCAACGCGGCGGTGAAGTCCTTGTCCACGACCGCGTCGACCCCCTCCAGGCCACGAGGGCCTTCGATTACCGGCACCCCGGCTCCTCCTGCGAGGATCACGGTGACCCCGTTCCGGAGCAGCATCTCGGCGATCCCGATCTCCACGATGCGATGGGGCATCGGCGACGCGACCACCCTTCGCCAGCCCACGCCGTCGGCGCGCACGCTCCAGTCGTTGGTCCGGGCGAGCTCGCGGGCCTCGTCCTCGGAGTACACGCTGCCGACGAACTTCGTCTTGTCCCTAAACGCAGGATCCTCGGCGTCCACCACAGTCTGTGTCACCAAGGTGACGATTTGCGACACGAGCCCAGCGTTGGCCAACCCCTGTTGCAACCAGTAACCGATCAGCCCTTGGGTCTCGGCCACGAGGTCGCTGAACGCATACGGGCGGGTGAGAGACGTGTCCGATCCACTCTGCAGTGCGAGCATCCCTACCTGCGGGCCGTTGCCGTGAACAAGTATGAGCTCGTGATCGGTCGCCGCCTTTGCCAGAGCGGGCGACGCGTGCGCCACATGACCGATCTGAATGTCTGAGTCCGGGCGTTCGCCCCGACGCAGCAAGGCGTTGCCACCCAGGGCAACCACGAGGCGCCCCGCCTCACTCATGGTGGTTCGCGACCAAGAGGGCTCGATCGTGGACCTGCGTCATGAACTCTCCTCGGTTAGTACGGAGGAGAGCGCCGCGCCGACCCTTGCGTAAAGGGTCGCGACGCGCTCTCCATCCGGCCCTTCTCAGCATTCACTCGCCACAGCCCATCCTCCAGTGCCGAAGGTCCCACGCGACCGGGATTTCACCGCGGCACTCATGCACCCGCCGGGCTGGGTCCGGCCAATCACCGGCATGAGCGATTCCGGCCTCCAATTTCACGCCGTCCCGCGACACGAGTCGCAACTGACCCATCGGCTCTACTTTCGATGGACCAGTTGCATTGCTTCCAGACCAAGACGCACCTCCGCGAGCAAGACTTGCGTACACAGCACGTCAAGCCACGGTTGCTGCATCGTGCTGACGAAGGGTGTCCCTTCCCGCGACCCATTCGACGTATGACGTGACGCCCATCATGCCCAGCTCGGCGTGGTAGATGTTGTGGCAATGGATCATCCACTGGCCGGGGTTGTCGGCCTGGAACTCGATGCTCTGCCGCCCCATGGGTAGCACGTTGACAGTGTCCTTGCGCAGTCCGGAGCCTTCTAAGGCAAAGGTGTGTCCGTGCAGATGCATAGGGTGGAACATCATCGACCGGTTGGTCATCGAGATCCGCACCCTCTCTCCCTGCCTGACTTCGAGTGGCTCATGCTCGGCGAAGGTGCGGCCGTTGAGCAGCCACTGGCGCCCGCCCTCGCCCGACTGCAGCGTCAGGTCCATTGAGCGGTCCACGGGCCGGGACGGCAACCGAACCTCGTCCGTTGGGCTCAGATCGGCGTAGGCCAGAAGTCGTCCGCCGAGCTGCGGCACGGTCCTCGGGTCTGTAGATACAGCACCGGAGGAGGTTCGCAGCACGGCCAGCGCTCCAGGGTCGTTCTTCTTGCCCTCGGGGACGGCGGCAATCGCGAACACACCGTCATTCGCGGTGACCTCGACGTCGTACCGCTCACCCATGCCGATCACGAGCGCGTCGACGGTGACCGGTTTGGTCGCGAAGCCGTCGGCGTGGGTGACGGTCAGCGCGTGGCCGGCGATAGCGAACCGGTAGGCGGTGTCTCCCCCTGCGTTGATGAGGCGCAGTCGGACGCGCTGGCCGGGTCTGGCCCTCACCGTGTCGGGGTCCGCGGGGAGGCGTCCGTTGATGAGGTGGCCCGGGTAGGCGACGTCCCCGGTGTCAGCGCCCAGTGGCTCGTCGGGTGTGGTGCCCATACCGCCCATGGAGCCCATGGAGCCCATGCAGTTGCGACGGAAGTCGGCCAAGATCGCCGACGGACTCTTGCCCCAACCGTCGGTCCAGTCATCGAGCACCAGGACCGCCTCGACGTCGTAGGCACCGCGTTCGTTCGGGTCGTCAACGATGAGCGGGCCGTACAGGCCGGTGTCGAGCTGGGCGCCGACGTGAGGGTGGTACCAGTAGGTGCCGGGATCGGGGACCTTGAACGAATAGACGAATTCTGCACCCGGCTTCACCGGCGGCATCGTCAGGCCGGGCACCCCGTCCATGTCGTTGCGCAGGGCGAGTCCGTGCCAGTGAACGGTCGTGTCGATCGGCAGGTCGTTGCGCAACCGCACCTCAAGGGTGTCACCCGTGTTGACCCTGATCAGAGGGCCATGGACCGAGTCGCCGTACGCGAAGGTCTTGACCACACGACCACCCAGGTCGATCTCGGTCGAGCGGGCGACAAGTGTCTTACGGACCACATTGCCTGTCGACGGGCGCGCCCGCTCAGCGGCTCCCACAACGGCGCTCGTGGCGCTGATCGCTGCAGGGCGGCTGCGCAACAGGTAGGCGGTACCGCCACCGCCCAAGACCACGGCTGCGGCAAACCCGCCTCCGATGAAGGTTCGACGGCTGACCGGCCGGCGGGTGGGACCTATCGATGGTGCGGGTTCGTCATGCATCGGTCGTCAGCTGCGCAGCGCGCTGAGCCGCGATTGATACTCGGCCTGATCGATGTCGCCCCGGGCCAACCGTTCCGCGAGGATTCGCTCAGCGGACTCCGTCGTACTCCTTGGAGCCTCAGGCGCCGAGCTGCCGGTGGCCATCGGGTTCGAGCGTACGAACCACACGATCCCCACTGCGATCAACGCCCAGAATCCCAGCATCCCCAGCATCATCGCGAAACCCCATCCCCCATCCATGTGTCCGTTGTCCCAATACATGTCATCAGCCCTTCCGCGCAGGTCCGGCACTGCGCTACGGACCTTGATCACCAGAATGCTCCCGCCCCGCAACTGCTCCTAGAGTCGAACGACCCCCTGGTGAGGGACGTGGTACTCACGCGCGGCAATCCCAAGGGGCCTCATCACCGGAAAGACGCGCCATTGCGACGTACCTGATCGTCGACACCATGCAGGTGCCCCGGGCCGTGACCGGCGATCCCTTGCTGCGTGAGTGCCACACGCATGCTGATCAGCACAAGCACGATCCCTGTCAACGTCAGGAGAGAGGGACGTTCGCCTAGCACGGCGATGCCGACGACAAGTCCGAATACAGGCACGAGGAACATCCACGGGGTCAGCGTCGACAGCTCGCACCGCTGGGTCTCCACGAACCACGCGAGCGTTGTCGCAGCGGTGGCGACGAGGCCCAGAAACGCGAGGACCACCACGAACCGCAGAGTCCAGTCGATGTGCGGAACACCTTCCACGAACGCGGCGGCGAGAGCCAGAACCAAACCGCCGAACAGGAAGTGCGCTGCACTCGCCACCACGATGTCCACAGGTCCCAGATAGCGAACCATCAAGGTCCCGGCGGTCACTGCTGAAGCGGCCACCAGCGACAACACGGCCCCTTGCCCGCCGCCACCGGGCACTGCGACGATCAACAACCCTCCGAAGCCCAGAGCCAGCGCGCTGCCGGTGCGTATCGATACTCGCTCGCCGTACAGCCACCACGCAGGCAACAGGATCAGCAACGGCTGGGCGTTGGCCAGGACCGCCGCAGTGCCTGTGGCCAAGCCGGCAATGCCCGCGAACATCGCCGCGAACGCCAAGCTCACGTTGACCAGACCCAATGCGCCGATGGCACTCCAGCTCCGGATCGAACGCGGCAGCGGCCGATGCTGGACGGCTGCGACGAGCGCGAGTGCCACCCCGCCGAGCAGCGCTCGCATCGACGCGAACCACAGCAAGGGAGCGTCGCGCAGACCCCACCGCACGCCGATGAAACACATCCCCAGCGCAACGGTGATCCACAACATGCGCAAAGGCGCCGGTCGACGCAGCGGCGACTCCTTCGTATGCATCTTGGCACCGACGTGTCGGATCATGCTGTCCCGCTTCCGAGCGGACCGGCACTCGTGACCGACAAGTCGGGGGCTGTTCGTGACGCCAAGGTCTCCCTGCACGCCTGCATCGGGCCGCTGAAATGCAGATAGATGAGAAGGCTCAGAATCGCCGCGTAGAAGCACCACACGGAGACGAACGTCGTGATCGAGACACATGCGGCGACCACAGCCAGGATGAACGCCAGAATCCCAGAAACTTTGTCGCACCGGTGGCTGGAGAACAACCCGCTGACACGTGTGGCCATTAGATACGCGGCAAGCACACCGGCGATGTAGAAATGCGGCGATTCATATAGGACGCTGCCTTGCTCCGCCTGAGCGGTGACGGGGAACCGGATCTCTGGCGTCGGTTCAACGCACATCGGTTTCATGGGGTGCACCTTCAGAGTTCTCTGACGGAGCCCTGGCCGCCTGCTGGGTCGTCGTTTCTGGTGGCTCTGGCAGCCGGAGACGTTTAAGGGTCAGCGCGTTCACTGCGACCAGGAGGCTCGAGCCCGCCATTGTGATCGCGGCTATCTCTGGCCGCAGTACCAACCCGAAGGCCGGTTCGAAGACGCCAGCGGCAATCGGCAGGGCTACGGCGTTGTAGCCGACCGCCCAGAAGAGGTTCTGTTTCATCTTACGCACCGTGCCACGGCCGATCCGCAACACCACCACCACATCGAGGGGGTCCGAGCGCATCAGAACGACATCAGCTGTCTCCACCGCCACATCCGTGCCGGCGCCGATAGCAATACCGAGGTCAGCCTGAGCCAACGCCGGAGCATCATTGACGCCATCTCCGACCATGGCGACCCGATGGCCGGCAGCGGCGAGCTCCTTGACCTTTGCTGCCTTGTCGCCAGGGAGCACGTCGGCAATGACGGTAGTCACACCCAGTTGCGATGCAATTCGCTGTGCCGTCGCGAGGTTGTCGCCAGTGAGCATGACCACCTCCACCCCCAGCTCGCGCAGCCCTTCGACGGCGGCCGCGGAGGTGGGTCGCACGGCGTCCGCTAGGCCGATCACCGCAACAGCACGGCCGTCGATCGCGACGAGCACGGCCGTCTTGCCACTACCGGCGAGCTCCTTCTGCCGAGCGCCGAGCGTTCCTAAGTCGACAGACTCTGCCACCATCAAAGGCAGGTTGCCGACCGCAACCCGGTGGCCCTCGACGGTCGCAACCGCGCCCTTGCCCGGCACATTGGCGAAGTCTGTAGCAACGAAACGGGTGGCCCCTGCGGCCTCGGCGTGACGGACCACGGCCTCGGCCAGAGGATGCTCAGATTCTCGTTCCACCGCGGCGATCAGGGCCAACGCGTCGGTCTCGGGCATCCCCTCAACGGTCAGATCGGTCACTTCCGGCGCACCCAGAGTCAGCGTGCCGGTCTTGTCCATCACCACCACGTCGATCTTCTTCGCCGTCTCGATCGCGGTGGCATTCTTGAACAACACTCCGCGTTCTGCTCCGAGCCCGGTGCCGACCATGATCGCGGTCGGGGTCGCCAAGCCCAGCGCGTCTGGGCAGGTCACCACCACCACGGTGATCGCGAAGAGGAGCGCCACGCTCACAGGCACGCCGGCCAGAAGCCAGACCAGGAATGTGCCCACCCCTCCGACCAGAGCCACGAAGACCAGCCAGAACGCCGCCCGATCGGCGAGTCGTTGTCCCGGCGCCTTGGAGTTCTGTGCCTCCTGAACCAATTTGACGATCTGCGCAAGGGCCGTGTCAGCACCCACCTTGGTGGCGCGAACGCGCAGCGTCCCTGTTGTGTTGATGGTGGCCCCGACGACCTCGTCGCCGAGGGCTTTGTGGACCGGGAGGCTCTCGCCGGTGACGGTGGACTCATCGACGTCGCTCTGTCCGTCCTCGACCACACCGTCGGACGCGATCTTCGAACCCGGACGGATCAGCAGCAGGTCTCCCACGACGACCTGATCGGTGGGAATCTCCACCGGCTCACCGTCGCGGAGCACCACGGCAACGGGCGGTGCCAGTTTCAAGAGAGCACGGACGGCCTCGTTGGCACCACCACGCGCGCGCATCTCAAAGTAGTGACCCAGCAGGACAAATGCCGTCAAGATGGTCGCTGCCTCGTAGAACACCTCACCGCCGCCGGTCAGCGTGACGCCGACGGAGTAGATCCATCCGGCGCCCACGGCCACTGCAACAAGCACCATCATGTCCAGCGTCCGTGCACGCAAAGCCCGGTAGGCCCCGGCAAAGAACACCTGCGCGCTGTAGAAGATGACCGGCAGGCTCAGAATCAGCTGGAACACGTCATCGCGGAGCCCGAACGGCGCGGGAACGGAGAAGTTCAGCACGTCGCGTCCGATCATCGACCACAAGGTGATCACGACCCCGAAGACCGCAGCCACCAAGAACCGGTTGCGCATGTCGCGAACCATGGACGCCATCGACATCTCACCGTGCCCGCCGTGTCCCATCACATCGCCTGGACTGCCCGTTCGAACCGCGGTCCCGGCGCCAGCGCGCTGGTCGTGACCAGTGTGAGCCTCATGTCCGGCACGGGATGCGGAACTGTTCGCCGGCTTGGCATCAGCGACGACGGGAGCGCACAAGTGGTCCGGTACAGATTCGCCGCGACAGTGGTATCCACACTCCTCGATCCACGCCGCGAGCGCCTCGATGCTGGTCGCGGCCGGGTCATACGTCACTGTCGCGGTCTGAGAAGTAGGGTTGGCCGCGACGTCCAGCACACCTGGTCGGCGGCGCAGTTCAGCTTCCACCACGTTCTTCTGAGAGGCCCAGTGCAGACCGTCAAGCTCCAGCACCACGCTTCGCGAGGAGGATCCATGGTCTTGCATCATCAACTTCTTCCTTCGGTCGAAGAGATCGCAACGACGAGACAATCAACGGCACGAGAGTTCTGTTGCATTTGTGCCCGGCAAAAGGGCGAAAGACCTGCGCGTCAGGGGTGATCGACGCGTGGGTCCGTTTCATCGACGTGATCAGGATGTGTTGGTGCAGCAACCTGCTTCTTGCCATCGGGATGACCCGACTCGCCGTGCATTCCACGCATCATCATGAACATCATCAGCGGACAAACCAGAAGGAAGATCAAAAAGAGCGGCGAAATGCCAGCCCACAACGCCACCGCACCGACTCCCAGTGCAGCGACGGCGTATATCAGATATCTGTTGTTGTTCATGATTCACTCCAGTACGTGATCCGGGACCGTCCCGTCTGAGCCCTACGTTCGCAGTCTTCGCCGTGGCGCGGCAGGGCCCATGGTCCTACTACTGCCAGCCGTTGGTCCAGCAGCCCGTCTCCATTTCATTCGTCGCTGCGACGGGACGAGCGGATCACCTGCTTGCACTCGTACAGATCGGGTCTGTCCGGAATTTTGTGTAAGTGACATGGCGTGATGTCCCCGGCGTTGGTTCGGGGCGGATTGAGAATCACGGACATGAACGAGCATGAAGAGCAGTACGAGGATGGGTCGCAGTGGTCGGCGAATCTGCCGGCGATGGCCGGTCCTGACATGACGGATCTGGCTCAGCAGCTGGTGGCTGCGGCGGCGAACAAGGGTCTTGATCTGACGGGCGAGAACGGGTTGTTGACGGCGTTGACGAAGCAGGTCCTGCAGTCGGCGCTGGAGGTCGAGATGGCCCAGCATCTGGGCTATGACAAGCATGACCCCGGTGGCAGGAACCGGGGCAACTCGCGCAACGGGTCGACGCCGAAGACGATCACCACGGACGTCGGCAAGGTGACCGTCGACGTCCCGAGGGACCGGCATGGGTCGTTCGAGCCGCAGATCGTCCGCAAGCACCAGCGCCGGCTGGCGGGGTTCGACGAGGCTGTCATCAGCCTGTATTCCAAGGGCATGACGACCGGTGACATCAGCGCCCACTTGTCGGAGGTTTATGACACCGACGTCTCGCGGGGGCTGGTCTCGAAGGTCACCGAAGCTGTCGTCGAGGACATGAAGAAGTGGCAGTCCAGGCCGCTCGACCCGGTCTATCCGGTGATCCTGATCGACGCGATCGTGCTCAAGATCCGCGACGGTCAGGTCGCGAACAGGCCGGTATATGTGGCGTTGGGCATCAGCGTCGACGGGTTCCGCGACGTCCTGGGCCTCTGGATCGGGCCGTCTGGGGGTGAGGGCGCGAAGCAATGGATGAACATGCTGACCGAGCTGAAGAACCGTGGCATCCTCGACGCATGCATTGTCTGCTGCGACGGCCTCAAGGGGTTGCCCGAGGCGATCGTGGCGACCTGGCCCCAGGCAACGGTGCAGACCTGCGTGGTCCATCTGGTCCGCAACTCACTTCGGTATGCGTCCAGGAAGTACTGGGCCGAGATCGCCAAGGACCTCAAACGGATCTACCACTCCGCGACACTGGATGCGGCCGAGGCCGAGCTCGAGAACTTCGCGGAGAAGTGGGAGCACAAGTATCCGGCGATGGTCGGGTCGTGGCGCCGCGCATGGCCGGAGTTCATCCCGTTCCTGGACTTCCCGATCAAGGTCCGAAAGCTCATCTACACGACCAATGGGATCGAGTCGCTGAACGCCCGCTTCCGTCACGCGACCCGCAGGCGGGGACACTTTCCCGACGAGCAGTCAGCACTCAAAGTGCTCTATCTGGCCTGCATCCAACGCGAGCACAACAGGCCGAATCCGACCGGTCAGATCTCCGGCTGGAAGGCCATCCTGAACACCCTCGCCATGACCTATGGCGAGCGACTCGAAGCAAACTAGCCATGACCACTTACACAGAAATCAAGACAGTCCCCCTTCCAGACGGTCACAGATGCCGATTCCGTTGAAGGAACTCGAACGTTTTCGTTGAATAACCGTTGAATAAGCCCATTTGGTTCAAGAATGCAAAGAGCCCCTGACCAACGTCTCCGCAGGTCAGGGGCTACTTTTCGGTCGGGCTGACAGGATTTGAACCTGCGACCCCCTGACCCCCAGTCAGGTGCGCTACCAAGCTGCGCTACAGCCCGTCCGTACCGAAGAGGAACTTTACCGCAGGGTGTCCTCGCTCCCTGCATCGGGAGGGGCGAGCACCGTCAACGGCGCTCGCGCTTCTTGCGAGGACGCTGCTGCAGGTGGATCGGCGACCCCACGAAGCCGAACTCCTCGCGCAGACGACGCTCGATGAACCGCATGTAGGACGCCTCGAGCTTGCCTGTCGTGAACAGCACGAACGTCGGCGGAGCCGTCGACGCCTGGGTGCCGAACATGATCCTCGACTGCTTGCCGCCGCGCACCGGGTGCGGGTGCTCGGCCACCAGACGGCCGAGGAACGCGTTGAGCGTGCCGGTCGGGACGCGGGTCTCCCAGCCCTCCAGGGCGGCGTCGAGCGCGCGTACGAGGCGGTCGACGTGCCAGCCGGTGCGCGCCGTGATGTTGATCGTCGGCGCCCACGGCACCTGGACGAGCTCGCGCTCCATCTCGCGCTCGAGGTAGTAGCGACGCTCGTCGTCGACGAGGTCCCACTTGTTGAACGCGATGATGAGCGCGCGGCCGGCCTCAGCCACCGAGCTGATGATGCGCACGTCCTGCTCGGTCAGCGGCTCGCTGCCGTCGATGATGACGACCGCGACCTCGGCCCGGTCGATCGCCGAGCTGGTGCGCAGGCTGGCGTAGTACTCGTGGCCCGACGCGTCGCGCACGCGACGGCGGATGCCGGCGGTGTCGATGAAGTTCCAGGTGCGTCCGCCGAGCTCGACGATCTCGTCGACCGGGTCGACCGTGGTGCCCGAAGCGTTGTCGACCACGACCCGCTCCTCGCCGGCGAGCCGGTTGAGCAGGCTCGACTTGCCGACGTTGGGCTTGCCGACGATCGCGACGCGGCGGGGTCCCGCAGGTGCGTCGAAGTCCTCGGGCGGCGGCTCGGGCAGCGCGGCGAGCACGGCGTCGAGCATGTCGCCGCTGCCTCGTCCGTGCAGGGCCGACACGGGGTAGGGCTCGCCCAGGCCAAGGTTCCAGAGGCCGGCGGCCTCGGCCTCGGCGCGCTGGTCGTCGACCTTGTTGGCGGCCAGGACGACGGGCTTCTTGGCGGCGCGGAGCAGCCGGACGACCTTCTCGTCGACGTCGGTGATGCCGACGGTGGCGTCGACGACGAACAGCACGGCGTCGGCGACCTGGATGGCGATCTCGGCCTGGGCGGCGATGCGTTCGGCCAGACCGCGGGCGTCGGGATCCCAGCCTCCGGTGTCGACGACCGTGAAGGCCCGACCGTTCCAGACGGCGTCGTAGGACACGCGGTCGCGGGTCACACCCGGGACGTCCTCGACGACGGCTTCGCGACGACCGATGATGCGGTTCACCAGGGTCGACTTGCCGACGTTGGGACGCCCGATCACAGCGAGAACGGGCACGGCGTCAGCCATCGGAGCTTCCTGTCGGCAGAGGGCCGGGCAAGTCGCGCTTGAGCGCGTCCTTGGCCCGGGAGACGTGGGCAAGCAGGTGATCGTGGATCTGCTCACCTGCGTCGTCCATCATCCCACGATCTCGCGGCCATCCCTGCATCGGCAGCCGGATCGGCTCTCCGTAGACGATGTCGAGCCGCGCTCCGCGGGCCGGGCGGGCCTCCCCCGGCTCCCCCGGCTGCCGCGTGCCGAAGATTGCGACCGGCACGACCGGCGCCCCGGTGACGAGGGCCAGGTAGGTCACGCCACCCTTGAACGACGTCATCTCGCCGTCCCCTCGGGTGCCCTCGGGATAGAGCAGCACGCACTGTCCGGCCTGCAGCGCCTGCACGGCCTGACGGATCGCGCCGACGTCGGTGCGCGAGCGCGAGACCTTGATCTGACCGACGAGGCGGAGCAGGTGACCGGTCTTGCCGGCGAACTCCTCCTCCTTGACCATCGCGTGCGGCGGACGTGGTGCCGTGGCGACGAGCAGCGGACCGTCGAGCCAGCCGATGTGGTTGCTCGCGAGGATCACCGGCCCGGTCTCGGGCACACGGCCCTGACCCCGCTCGTGGATCTCCCACCGACGGTGGAAGTAGCCGCGTGCCCGACCGCGCGCGAACCTCAACCCTCGTTCCGGGAGCCCCTGCGCGACGTCGGCCATCGAGATCAGCTCGCGGAGTCGACGATCCCGACGATGGCGTCGATCACCTCGTCGAGGTTCAGGTGGGTGCTGTCGACCACCACGGCGCCGTCGGGCTTCACCAACGGGGACGCCGCGCGGTTGGAGTCGATCTGGTCGCGCCGGGCGAGGGCGAGCTCGGTGGCGGCCGTGTCGGCACCACCGTTCTCGGCCGCGCGGCGTGCGGCCCGGGCGGCCGGGTCGGCGACGAGGTAGATCTTGACCGGAGCGTCCGGCGCCACGGTCGAGCCGATGTCACGGCCCTCCACGACGATGCCGTCGCTCGCGGCGATCGTCTCGCGCTGCAGGTCGACGAGGATCTCGCGGACTCGCGGCACCGCGGCGACGAGGCTGACGGAGCTGGTGATCTCCTCGGAGCGGATCGGGTCGGCGACGTCCGTGCCGTCGGCGTGGATCGTCGGGTCGATCGGGTCGGTGCCCGACTCCAGCGTGACCTTCTCGGCCGCTGCGGCGATCGCCTCGGCGTCGTCGAGGTCGACCCCCTGCTGCAGCAGCGCCCACGTCATGGCGCGATACATCGCGCCGGTGTCGAGGTAGGCGAGCTGCAGCCGATCGGCCACGCCGCGCGAGGTGCTGGACTTGCCGGACCCGGAGGGTCCGTCGATCGCGACGACCATGGGTGATGTCACAGGTGTTCGACTCCTTCAAGCATGCTGATTCTGGTTGCTGATCTCTCGTGGTGGCGCATCTAGCGGTAGGCGGTCCAGCCGCGGGACGTGAGTGCCTCGACCAAGGAGTCGCCGACGCCGAGGGCGACCGTGATCTCGGCGAGTCCGACAGGGCGTCCGAGGTCGTGGTCGAGGCGCAGGTCCTCGATGTTCACTCCTGATTGTCCCGTGTCCGACATCAGGCGCGACAGCTCACCGGGCTGGTCGGCGACCTGGACGTGGACGATGTCGACGCGGGCGGGCGCGGATCCGTGCTTGCCGGGGATCAACGCGGTGCCGCGGCGGCCCGACTCCAGGACGTCGCCGAGCGCCGTGTCGTCCTCGCCCAGCGCGTCGATGACCCGGTCGAGGTCGCCCCGCACCAGCTCGAGCACCGCGCGGACATCGGCGGCGTTGGTGCCGAGGATGTCGATCCACAGGGCGCTGTCGCTGCCGGCGATGCGGGTCGTGTCGCGCAGCCCTGCCCCGGCGAGCGCGAGATGGTTGCCCTGGGCGTCGTTGAGGCGGGCGGCCGTGAGCGTCGACATCACCTGCGGCACGTGCGACACCAGCGCGACCGCGCGGTCGTGCGACGCCGCGTCGAGGATGATCGGCACGGCGCCCACGTGCAGCGCCATGTCGACGACGGCGTCGAGGGCGGCCGGCAGTGTCGAGACACCCGGGGTGACGGCCCAGGGCCGGCCCTCGAAGAGCTGCGCCGAGCCTGCCGTCGGTCCCGAGCGCTCGCTGCCGGCCATGGGGTGACCGCCGGCGAACCGCTCGGCTCCGGGCTGGGCGTCGATCGACCGCTGCAGTCCGGCCTTGACGCTCGTGACATCGGTGACGAAGGCCGTCGGCCACCGCACGAGCGCAGAGGCGACGACCGCGGCCGCTGCCGCGGGTGGCACCGCAGCGACGACGAGGTAGGGCACGACGTCGTCGGTGAACGGACGGCCCGCACCCCGTTCGACCGCCGCCGCGATGTTGGCGGGCTCTGCGTCGACCAGCAGCACGTCGACGTCGTGCGCCCGCAGAGCCAAGCCGACCGACGTGCCGATGAGTCCGCAGCCGATGACCAGCACCGGTCCGGGAAGGGCGCGGGGGGCGACCGCGGTCATCGACCGTCGACGCTGTCGAACAGCGCCCCCAGCTCGTCGCGGGTGAGGTCGCGCATCGTGCCTGACGACACTCCGCCCAGGTGCAGAGGTCCGAAGGCCGTGCGGGTCAGCTCGCGGACCGGGTGCCCGGCAGCGTCGAGCAGCCTGCGGACGATCCGGTTGCGACCCATGTGGATGTCGAGCTCGACCAGCGACCGGCCCCGGGAGCGGTCCTTGACCAGGAAGCGGTCGACCTGGGCCGGGCCGTCATCGAGCTCGATGCCCGTCTTGAGCCGTGCACCCAGCGTGTCGGGCACGGTGCCGTCGACCAGGGCGACGTAGGTCTTGGTGATCTCGAACGAGGGATGGGCCAGCTTGTGGGCCAGGTCGCCGTCGTTGGTCAGGACGAGCAGCCCCGACGTGTCGGTGTCGAGGCGTCCGACGTGGAACAGCCGGTCCTCACGACCCTCGACGAACGAGGCCAGGTCGGGCCTGCCCCGCTCGTCGGCCATCGAGGTGACGATGCCGCGCGGCTTGTTGAGCAGGACGTAGGCGTGACCGCTCGCCACCGGGATGCGCTTGCCGTCGACCCGGATGACGTCGGTCGCCGGGTCGACCCGCGCGCCCATGACGTCGATGATCTCGCCGTTCACCTCGACCCGACCGTGCGCGATCATGTCGTCGCACCGCCGGCGGCTGCCGAGGCCGGCCTGGGCGAGGACCTTCTGCAGGCGGATCTCAGCCACGGTCGTCCGTCTCTTCGGTGGGAACAGCCTCAGTCGTCTGCTCAGCGGGCTCGGTCGTCTGCTCGGCAGTCTCGTCGTCGCCGATCGGGTCCTGCGACGCGAGATCGGCCAGGACCTCCTCCGCGCCGGCGAGACCCTCGTCCTCCATGTCCTCCATCTCGGGCAGGTGCTGGGCGATGTCGGGCAGCTCGGTGATGTCACCGAGTCCCATGCGCTCGAGGAAGTAGCTCGTGGTGCAGTAGAGGATCGCGCCGCTCTCGCCGTCGACGCCGTTCTCCTCGATGAGGCCACGGGTCACCAGCGTCCGCACGACGCCGTCGACGTTGACGCCGCGGATCGCGGAGATGCGCGAGCGGCTGATCGGCTGGCGGTAGGCGACGACGGCCATCGTCTCCAGCGCCGCCTGGGTCAGGCGGGCCTGCTGGCCGTCCAGGATGAACCGCTCGACCGCACCGGCGTACTCCTCGCGGGTGAAGAAGCGCCAGCCACCGGCGATGTTGCGCAGCTCGAAGCCACGCCCCTGGTCGGTGTACTCCTGGGCGAGCGCGGTCAGGGCCTCCTCGACGTCGCTCGGCGGGTGGCCCACGGCCTGGGCGAGGGTCAGGTGGTCGAGCGGCTGGTCGGCGACCATCAGCACCGCCTCGAGGGCGGGCTGCAGGTCGAGCATCTCCAGCTCGAGCTCGTGGGGTCCGGTGGGGACGTGCTGGTCAGTCATCACTGCTCTCAGTGTGGTCAGGTGCTGGGCTGTCGTCAGGGATGGTGGAGTCGTCATCGACGAGGTCCTCGGGGATCAGGACGACCTCGTCGGGCGAGCCGGCTGGCTCGTCGAACTCGTCGCCCACGTCGATGTCGCCCTCGTCGGTGCCGGTCCAGCGCACGTGCAGGTCACCGAGCGGTGTCGCCTGCTCGAACGAGATGGCGCCCTCGCGGAACAGCTCGAGCACCGCGAGGAACCGCGCCACCTTGGTCATGAGGTCGGGCGCGTCGGCCGTCAGGGCCCGGAAGGTCATCTCGCCCTTGCGCCGCAGCTGGTCGACGACGAGGTGTGCCTGCTCGCGCACGCTCACCTGGGGTGCATGCAGGTGCGTGAGCGACAGGATCGGCACCGGCTTGTCCTCGAACGCCTTGGCGGCGAGCATCGCCAGCTCGGCGGGACCGACCGAGATCAGCACCTCCGGGAGCAGGTCGGCGAACCGCGACTCGAGCGTCACGATGCGCGGGAACCGCTTGGACTCCTGCGCGAGGCGCTCGGCCATGATGCCGGCTACCTGCTTGAACGCTCGGTACTGCATCAGGCGGGCGAAGAGCAGGTCGCGGGCCTCGAGCAGCGCGAGGTCCTCCTCGTCCTCGACCTCGGCCTGGGGCAGCAGGCGCGCGGTCTTGAGGTCGAGCAGCGTCGAGGCCACCAGCAGGAAGTTGGTGGTCTGCTCCAGGTCGTCGCCCATCGCCTTGATGTAGGTGATGAACTCGCCCGTGACGGTCGACAGCGCCACCTCCGTGATGTCGAGCTCGTGCTTGGAGATCAGCTGCAGCAGGAGGTCGAAGGGGCCCTCGAAGTTGGTGAGGTTGACCTGGAACCCGGTCGGAGCGGCGTCGTCGACGTCCGCGACGGTCACGACTCGCTCAATCGCCGGGCGACGTCACTCTGGGTGCCGCGCGACTCCAGGTCGGCCAGGGCCACCGCGAGCGCCGCGCGCACGAACCGTCCACGGTCGACGCTGCGGCCGAGCTCGGCGCGGAGCGTCAGGCGGGCCTGCTCGACGGCGAGCAGCTCGGCCGCGGTCACGTAGACCGTCATCTTCTCGTCGTGCTTGACCCGGCCGCTGGCCGATACGCTCGGCTCGGGCTCGGGGACCTCGTCGGACTTCGCCGGGGCGGTGGCCCGGAACAGCTCGTCCGCACCGGGCATCGAGGGGCGCTTGCCGGCGCCTCCCGACGATGTCGTCACGCGTCGGGGCATCGAACGAGTACCTCCCTCGCCAGCTGGCGGTAGGACTCCGCCCCCGGTGACGTCGTGGCGTACTCGGTGATCGGCTCGCCGGCCACCGTCGAGTCGGAGAACTTCACGGTGCGCCGGATGACGGTGTGGAACACCAGGTCGCCCCAGCCCTCCACGAGGGTCTGCAGCACCTCCTTGCCGTGCAGCGTGCGGCTGTCGTACATCGTGCCCAGCAGGCCGATGATCTGCAGCTCGTCGTTGGTGCGGTCGCGCACCTTCTCGATCGTGTCCTTGAGCAGCGCGACGCCGCGCAGCGCGAAGTACTCGCACTCCAGGGGCACCAGCACGCCGTCGGCAGCTGTCAGGGCGTTGACCGTGAGCAGGCCCAGCGACGGCTGGCAGTCGATCAGGATGACGTCGTAGTCGGCGCGGATGGGCTTGAGCACCCGGGCGAGCACCTGCTCGCGACCGACCTCGGTGACCAGGCGCATCTCGGCGGCCGACAGGTCGATGTTGGACGGCACGAGGTCGAGGCCCTCGACGGCCGTCGGCATGATCAGGTCCTTGATGGCGATCTCGCGGTCCATCAGGACGTGATAGATGCTCTGGTCGAGCTCGTGCGCGTTGACGCCGAGGCCGACCGTCATGGACCCCTGGGGGTCGAAGTCGACCAGCAGCACCTTGCGGCCGGTCTCGACCAGCGCGGCACCGAGGTTGATGGTCGTCGTGGTCTTGCCGACGCCACCCTTCTGGTTGCACAGCGCGATGATCGTCGCGGGCCTGGACGGGTCACGCGGCGTGGGATCCGGGAAGTTCGGCATCGGCCGTCCGGTCGGTCCCAGTTCCTTGCTCATGCGTTAACCCCTGCAGCTCGACCCGGCGGACGAGCGCCACTCTACCGCCACAAGTCGACTTGACGACCACGCAGCCGGACGAGTCGCCGGCTTACTGCCGGGATGCCCGCGGATGTGCCGTCGCATAGATCTCGCGCAGCTTCTCCACCGTGACGAGGGTGTAGATCTGGGTCGTCGTCACCGACGCGTGACCGAGCAGCTCCTGCACCACACGGACGTCGGCGCCGCCGTCGAGCAGGTGGGTCGCGAACGAGTGACGGAGCGTGTGCGGCGACACCTCCGTCGTGATTCCGGCCCGCTCGGCAGCCTTCGTCAGCACCGTCCACGCGCTCTGCCGCGACAGCCGACCGCCACGGGCGTTGAGGAACACGCCGGGCGTCCGCGTCGTCGCCGACACGAGGGCGGGCCGCGAGGCCGTCAGGTAGTCGGCGAGGGACGCCCGGGCGTACGACCCGAGCGGGACGATGCGCTGCTTGCCGCCCTTGCCCCGCAGGAGCACGGTCGAGTCCTCGAGGTCGAGGTCGTCGATGTCGAGGCCGACCGCCTCGGAGATGCGGGCGCCCGTGCCGTACAGCACCTCCAGGAGTGCGCGGTCGCGTGCGGCCAGGACCGTGCCCGGCGCGCCCGCGGCCGAGAGGAGCGCCTCGATGTCCGACAGCGGGAGCGCCTTCGGCAGCCGAGCCGCCGGCCGTGGCGGCTTGATCGCCGCCGTGACGTCGGTGGCGACGATCTGCTCGCGCAGCCAGAAGCGGTGCAGCCCGCGGACGGCGACGATCGTGCGCGCCGCGCTGGCCGTGCCCAGCGCCACGTGGTCGGGGTCGCCGGTGCGCAGCTCGCCGAGGAACGCAGCGATGTCGTTCTCGGTGATCGCACCCGGCTCGGTCAGGTCACGCGACCCCAGGAAGGCGAGGTAGCGGCGCAGGTCGCGGCGGTACGACTGCAGCGTGTTGGTGGCCAGGCCACGCTCGACGCCCAGGTGGCTCAGGTAGTCCTGGATGCCCCGGGCGACCGGCGAGCTCATCGCTGACGCAGGGCGTGCGTCGCGAGGATCCCCGCGACGGTCATCGAGTCGGAGATCCGGCCGTTGAGCACGGCGTCGAGCGCCTCGTCGAACGGCAACCACCACTGCAGCATGTCGGCCTCCTCGGCCTCGCGCACGGTGCGATCAGCCTCGGGGACGGGACGCAGGTCGCTCGCGAGGAACACCTCCCAGCGCTCCGTGGAGTAGCCCGGCGTCGCCAGCAGCTGCAGGATCGACGACCATTCAGCGGCGATGACGTCGGCCTCCTCGGCCAGCTCGCGCACCGCCGCCTCGAGGGGCTCCTCCCCCGCCACGTCGAGCGTGCCGGCCGGCAGCTCGAGCAGGCGACGGCCGACCGGGTGGCGGTACTGCTCCACCAGCAGGACCCGGTCGTCCTGGTCGAGAGCCAGCACGCCGACCGCGCCGTTGGGCTGGACGACGGCACGGGTGTGCTCGTCACCGGACGGGTCGACGATCGTGTCGGACCGCAGCGTCACGTACGGCGTGTCGTAGACCGACTCGCTGCGCGCCACGGGCCACGACTGGTCGGTGTCGGCGATCGACGCGTCGGCCAGGCGTCCGGGCAACGAGGGGTGCGGCGTCATACCTCGACCGACTGCTGCTCCCCCACCGGGAGACGGGTCTCGCGCTGACGGGCCAGCGAGGCGCCGATCAGCCCGGCGAACAGCGGGTGGGCCTTGGTCGGACGCGACTTGAGCTCGGGGTGGGCCTGTGTCGCGACGTAGTAGGGGTGCACCTCGCGCGGCAGCTCGACGAACTCCACGAGGTTGCCGTCGGGCGACGTGCCGCTGAAGACCAGGCCGGCCGTGGCGAGCTGGTCACGGTAGGAGTTGTTGACCTCGTAGCGGTGACGGTGACGCTCCTCGACCTTGGTCGAGCCGTAGGCCTCGGCGACGAGGCTGCCCTCGTCGAGGCTCGCGGGGTAGGACCCGAGGCGCATCGTGCCGCCGAGATCACCCTCGCCGTCGACGATCGTCAGCTGCTCGGCCATCGTCGCCACCACCGGGTGGGGCGTCTGCGGGTCGAACTCCGACGAGCTCGCGCCGGCGATGCCGGCGACGTTGCGCGCGTACTCGATGACCATGCACTGCAGGCCCAGGCAGAGGCCGAGCACCGGGATGCCGCGCTCTCGGGCGTACTTGAGCGCCCCGAGCTTGCCCTCGATGCCGCGGATGCCGAAGCCACCGGGCACGCAGATGCCGTCGACGTCGCCGAGGTGCTGGGCAGCTCCGGCTTCGGTCTCGCAGTCGTCGGACCCGACCCAGCGCAGCGTGATGCGGGCGTCGTGGGCGAAGCCACCGGCCCGCAGCGCCTCGCCGACCGACAGGTAGGCGTCGGGCAGGTCGATGTACTTGCCGACCAGCGCGATCGTGACCTCCTCGGCCGGCTGGTGCACCCGGCGGAGCAGCTGGTCCCACTGCGTCCAGTCGACGTCGCGGAACGGCAGGTCGAGACGCCGCACGACGTAGGCGTCGAGGCCCTGGCTGTGCAGCACCTTCGGGATGTCGTAGATCGACGGGGCGTCGCTCGCGGTGACGACGGCCTCCTGGTCGACGTCGCACATCAACGAGATCTTGCGCTTCATGCTCTCGGGGATCTCGCGGTCGGCCCGGCAGACGATCGCGTCGGGCTGGATGCCGATCGAGCGGAGCGCAGCGACGGAGTGCTGCGTCGGCTTGGTCTTGAGCTCGCCCGAGGGACCGATGTAGGGCACCAGCGAGACGTGCAGGAAGAACACGTTGCCGCGCCCGACGTCGTGACGGACCTGGCGGGCCGCCTCGAGGAACGGCAGGGACTCGATGTCGCCGACCGTGCCACCGATCTCGGTGATGACGACGTCGACGTCGGAGCCTGCCATGGCGCGGATGCGCGACTTGATCTCGTTGGTGATGTGCGGGATGACCTGGACGGTGTCGCCCAGGTAGTCGCCGCGACGCTCCTTGGCGATGACCTCGGAGTAGACCTGACCCGTCGTGACGTTGGCCTTGCCCGAGAGGTCGACGTCGAGGAAGCGCTCGTAGTGACCGATGTCGAGGTCGGTCTCGGCGCCGTCGTCGGTCACGAAGACCTCACCGTGCTGGAACGGGTTCATCGTCCCGGGGTCGACGTTGAGGTAGGGATCAAGCTTCTGCATCGTGACGCGGAGCCCGCGTGACTTGAGCAGTCGTCCCAGGCTCGAGGCGGTGAGCCCCTTGCCCAGCGAGGATGCGACCCCGCCGGTGACGAATACGTGCTTGGTAACCGCGTTACCTGCCAAGGTGACTCCCGTGGTCGAAAAACGATGTCGAGCGCTCGTCTGACGCAGATTGCATCAGGGCTCCACGGGATTCCAGCCTACCAACGAATCGACCCTCACCGCCAACGACACACCTGTCGGTTGGCCCACACGTGCCGATCGCGCGGTTGCCGGACATCTGCCGACATGACCGATCACGACGCAGACCCGGCCCCGCGCCGACTGGCCCGCCCCCTGCTGGTCGCCGGTGTCGCTGCGGCACTGGCCGTCTCGTTCCTCGCCGGAACGCGAGTGGGCACCGGCTCCTCGCGACCGGACGCGCTGGGCCCGGACGCCCGCCCGGCGGCGTTCCGTGCCGACCTCGACGCCGCCACCTCGTGCGACGAGCTGCTGGCCTCGTACCGCGAGCGTGGCCGGGACCTGGTGACCGCCTGGGGCTGGGCAGGCCCGCCGGTCGTGGCCTACGGCGTGCTCGACGACCGCGCGCAGGACCGCTCCGACTCCGCAGGCGTGTCCAGGACCGTCCGCCAGACGGCGAGCGAGACCGGCACCAACGTCCAGGAGACGGGGGTGGACGAGCCCGACACGGTCAAGACGGACGGCGTGCGAGTGGTGCGTGTCCGGGACGACGAGCTGGTCGTCCACGAGGCGACCGATCGCGGGATGCGGGTCGTGTCCTCCCTGCACCTGCCGAAGATCGACGACGCCGAGCTGCTCCTCTCGGGCGACACCGTCGTGGCGATCGGCGCGGACCGGGCGAGCGTCCGTGACGACACGAGTCGCCGCCGACGAGGGGCGAGGGTCATCACCGTGTCGCTCGCCGACCCCGAGCGGCCGGCGATCACGTCGGACGTCATCTACGCCTCACGGGTGGTCGCCGTCCGTCAGCACGGGTCCGTCGCGCGTCTCGTGCTGTCCTCGGGACTCCCTGCGCTGCGGTTCGTCGAGCCGGACGGCACCCGGACGAGCCGGCAGCAGGCGCTCGAGACGAACCGCCGGGCCGTCGCCGCCTCGACCCTGGCCGACTGGCTGCCGACCTATGACGCCGGAGACGGCTCCCGCCGTCTGGTGGAGTGCACCGACGTGGCCGTGCCCGGTGACGAGCTGGGGCTCGACACGGTCAGCGTGGTCGGCATCGAGCTGTCCCGGCCCACCGAGCCGCAGGCGATCGCCCTCGCCGGTTCGACCCCGCTCGCGTACGCGTCGGCCGATCACCTCTACCTGGTGGCCGGGCCCGGCGACCCCGGTCCGTTCCCGGCAGGCTGCGCCGGCTGCCGGATCGGTGACCTCGGGGATCGCGCTCTCCCCTCGGGCGGGACGACCCACGTCTTCGACCTGGCGCTGGACGGGGCCCGCGCTCGACACGTCGCGTCGGGAGAGATCGAGGGGAGCATCGCCGACCGGTGGTCGCTCGACGAGGCCGACGGCGTGCTGCGCGCCGCCGTCGGGCCGTCGTCAGAGACCGGCAGCTTCAACTCGGTCGTCACGATGCGCCGCGACCGCGACCGTCTGGTCGAGATCGGACGGCTCGACAAGATCGGTCGGCACGAGCAGATCAAGGGCGTGCGATGGTTCGACGACCTGGCTGTGGTGGTCACCTACCGACAGGTCGACCCGCTGCACACGGTCGACCTGTCATCGCCCGGACGGCCCCGACTGATCGGTGAGCTGAAGATCCCCGGCTTCAGCGACTACCTGCACCCGCTCAACGACGACCGCCTGCTGGGCGTGGGCGTCGACGATGCCGGCAACGCGCAGGTCGCCCTCTTCGACACCCGTGACCTCGCGGACGTCAGCCGCACCGACGTCGTCGGCTATCGCCGCTCGCGCGCCGTCGCCACGACGGATCCTCGAGCCTTCACGTGGCTGCCCGGCCGCAGCACGGCTCTGGTGGTGCTGCGCAAGGGTCGCGGCGTCGACCTCGCGACGATCACCGTCGGCAAGCGCACGCTCCGCAGCACCGTCGAGCGCGTCGAGCACGGCCCGGACGCTGCCGTCGTCCGGACGATCGAGCTGGCCGACGGGCGCGTCGCACTGGTCACGGGCGAGGGCGTTCGGCTGCTCGACCTGCCGTGAACGACTCAGTCGGGGACGGCGCCGCTGGCGCTGCGCGAGGTGCCCCACGCGCCGGGCTGGCCTGCTGCCTGCTCGGCGGCAGCCAGCACCGTCACGACGCGACCGGCTGCGGAGTCCGTGACGTCGACCGTCGAGATCTCCGAGGCGCTGTCACTGTCGCGGACGGCCTTGACCGCTCCCCCGTCGGTGCTCGACGTCGCCGGCCCGGCGACCACGACACCCTTGCCCGTGGAGCTGAGCGCCGCAGCCAAGGCGGCGATGACGGTGCTCTGGGCGCTGCCGCTGGCCCGCTGCGGGGCAGTCACGAGCACCGTGAGCGTCGCGCTGCGCTTGGGTGCGCGGGTCTGGGTGATCAGGGCGCCCTCGGTGAACGCCGACAGGATCGTCGACGCGGTGCCGTCGAGCGTGGCGGCCTTGTCCGCCACGACCGCCCGTGCGAGCGCCGAGCCGATGCGGCCATAGCTGTCGCCAGCGCTGCTGACACCCGCGACACCCTCGGCCGACTGCTGGGCGACACCCTCGGCGAACTGACGACCCGACGAGTCGAGCATCTTGCTCGTGAGGGCCACCTCGCCGGTGACCTCGGCTCCCGCGAGCTCGAGATCGGTCGAGACGCCCTTGACCTCGGCGGCGTTGGTTCCGGGCACCGTGAGCACGACGACCGACTGCCCCTTGAGCTGGTCCTTGAGGAGGGCGGGCGCCGTGCGACTGGCGAATCCGGCCTCGAACGACCGCACCGCGGGATCGGCACCCTGGGTGGTCGTCTCGTCGCCGGTCAACGAGTCGCTCGCGTCGTCGAGGGGGCCTGATCCCAGCACGACACCGGCCGCCAGTGCGATGAAGATCGCGGCGATCGAGACGAGGTGGTAGCGGAAGTTGATCACGAGAAGAGTCCTTTGATCCAGGTGCCGAGGTCAGCGAGCTGGTCACCGAGCGAGTCGAACCAGTCCTGTCCGACCGGGGTGATCGCGATCGCGGCGCCGACGGCCGCGACGCCCGCGACGAGCACGAGCAGCACGGGCCACAGGGCGATGCGCTGCGAGGTGAAGTGGTGGACGGACTTGGCGTCGACGATCTTCGCGCCGGCCCGCAGCCGCGCGACGAACATCCGTGCCACCTCCGACGGCGGGCGCTCGAGGAATGCCGACAGCGTCGCCGGCGAGCCCACGTGGACGATCACGGCCGCCTCGTTGGTGTCGGCCAGCAGGATCGCCAGGTCGTCGTCGGAGCCCGTCGACACGAAGGTGACGACCTCCTTGCCGTGGCGCTCGAGCCGCTCCGGCATGTCGACGGTGCCCGACGACGTCGTCACCACGACCTCGCCCGAGGCCCGGATCGCCTGGTCGGAGATGTTGTCGAGCGCTCCCACCACGATCGTGGGTGTGTAGCCCGCCTTGAGCAGCACGTCGGCGCCCGGCCCGGCACCGATCAGGACCGGGTCGTTGTCGCCGATGTAGCGCTTGAGACCGCGCAGGTCGGCGACGTCGTCGTGGGCGCGCGACACGACCACGACGGGACGACCGCGCAGCTTGGTCCGCAGGTGCGGCACCTTGGCGCCGGTGAGCAGCATCGCCTGCTCGCGGTGGATGTGGTCGGTCGCGTTGGCCGCGAGCGAGTCGAGCCGGGTCGAGAGGCCGTCCTGTGCCGCCACCAGGTCGGATGCCGTGCGGGACTCGTCGAGCTCGGTGCCGCTGGCCACGAGGACCTCGTCGCGAAAGACCTTGCCGTCCTCGATGCGCAGCCGCTCGCCGCTCTTGAGGCTCGACCAGACGCCGTCGCTCGTGACGTCGACCAGCAGGATGCCGGCGCGGGCGAGCAGCTGGGGCCCCGTGTTGGGGATGCGTCCGCTGCTCGACGGTGCAGCGTTGAGCACCGCGCGGACGCGGCGGTCGATCAGCGCCTGCGCCTGCCGGGCGTCCATCTCGGGCAGCTCGACCAGAGCGATCTCTGCCTCGCGGAGGGAGGCGATGTCACGTTCGCGTCGCGCGAAGCTGAGGGTGCCGACGACGCCCTTCGCGTCAGGCGGCAGGGGTGTCTTGCGGTTCCAGATGGCCATCGCGATCCATCGTTCCTGCTGAGCGCGGCGCATGTGGGAGCAGCGGCGGCGTGTCGCTCACATCCGACAACTTTCAGGCAGGACTCAGGTTCAGGCGCGGGCGAGGTCGAGCAGCTCTCGGGCGTGCGCCTGGGCCGTGGCCGAGTCCTCCTGGCCTGCCAGCATCCGAGCGAGCTCGTCGACGCGGCCGGCCTCCTCGACCCGGATCACCGAGCTGCTGGTGACGTTGCCGTCATCGTCCTTGGACACCACGAAGTGGTGGTGCGCGAACGCCGCGACCTGGGGCAGGTGCGTCACGGCGATGACCTGGGCATGGTCGGCCAGCCGGGCCAGCCGCCGTCCGACCTCGACCGCGGCCTTGCCACCGATGCCGGCGTCGACCTCGTCGAAGACCAGCGTCGGGACGGTCGTGCGATCGGCCAGGACGACCTCGAGCGCCAGCATCAGTCGCGACAGCTCACCGCCGCTGGCGCCCTTGTGCAGCGGCCGCGGCGCCATGCCGCTGTTGGCCGAGAAGAGCAGCTCGACGTCGTCGATGCCGTGCGGCCCCGGCGTCGCGTCGTCGCTGGTCGTGACCTGCACCGTCAGGCGCGCCGACGGCATGGAGAGCTGCGCGATCTCGACGTCGACGAGCTCGGCCAGCCGTCCGGCCGCCTCTCGGCGCAGCGCGGACATCTGCTGGGCCAGACGTTCGACCTCGGGCACCAGCGCGACCCGCTCGACCTCGAGCGCCGCCACGGCCTCGTCGTCGTTGCCGAGCTCGCCGAGACGGGCCGCGCTCTTCTCGGCCCAGACCAGCACGTCGTCGAGCGTCGGGCCGTACTTGCGCTGCAGCCCGGCGAGGGCTGCCCGCCGCTCCTGCAGCGTTGCGAGGCGCTCAGGATCGAGCTCGACCGCCTCGGAGTAGGTGCCCAGCTCAGCGCCCACCTCGTCGAGCAGGATGCCGATCTCGAAGACCCGGTCGGCGAGCGCATCGAGCTCGGGGTCGTGGCCGCCCGCCTCACGCAGGAGCGCCGTGGCCTCGGCGACGGTCGTGCGGGCCGACGTCGCGTCGAGGTCGCCGACGAGCGCCCGATGGGCGTCGTCGGCCGCTCGCGCGAGCGACTCGGAGTGGGCCAGCCTGCTCTCCTCGCCCTTGAGCGACTCGTCCTCCCCCGCCCGGGGGTCGACCTCCGCCACCTCGTCGAGGCCGAACCGCAGGACGTCGAGCTCGCGAGCCCGCTCCTGTGCGTGGGTGCGCAGCTCGTCGAGCCGTCGCTCGACCGCGCGCCACCGGGCGTAGACCGGCGCATAGGCCTCGGCCGCCGCGACGAAGTCCTCACCCGCGAACCGGTCGAGGGCGGCCCGCTGCTCGGCCGGTCGCAGCAGCCGGTGCTGGTCGGACTGCCCGTGGACGGCGACGAGCTCGTCGGTCACCTCGGCGAGCAGGGCGGCCGGGACGGTCGCGCCACCGGCGAGTGCTCGTGACCTGCCCTGCGCGGACAGCACCCGGCCGAGGATGACGACGTCGTCGTCGATCCGGCCCCCCGCCTCCTCGACAGCGCTGATCGCCGCGGCACCGGCACGGACCCCGATACTCGCCTCGACGCGGGCCTGGTCGGCGCCCTGACGGACGAGCCCGAGGTCGGCACGGTCGCCCCGCAGCAGACCCAGGGCCGTGACGACCATGGTCTTGCCGGCGCCCGTCTCACCGGTGATGACCGTGAAGCCGGCGGACAGCTCGAGCTCGGCGGAGTCGATGACGCCCAGGGACGACAGCCTCAGGTGCTGCCACATCAGCCGCTCCCCTCGCGTCGACGCTCGGCCGCACCGCGCCAGCCGGCCACCGGGAGGTCGAACTTGCGCACGAGCCGGTCGGCGAACGAGGCCGCCTGCAGACGAGCCAGACGCACGGTCTCACGCCCCTTGCGGACCTCGACACGGGCGCCGAGCGGCAGGTCGGCCGCCCGGCGGCCGTCGCACCACAGGACGCCGGTCGACTGCTCCCCCACGACCTCGATCGCCAGGGTCGAGTCGGGAGACACCACGAGCGGTCGGGCGAACAGGGCGTGCGCGCTGATCGGCACCATGATGAGCGCCGAGACCTCCGGCCACACGATGGGTCCGCCTGCACTGAAGTTGTAGGCCGTCGACCCGGTCGGGGTCGCGCACACGATGCCGTCGCAGCCCCAGCGCGAGACGGGACGGTCGTCGATCTCGACGACGATCTCCAGCATCCTCTCCCGCGCGGCCTTCTCGACCGAGGCCTCGTTGAGCGCCCAGTTGGTCGCGACGACCTCGCCCGCCACCATGACGGTCACGTCGACGGTGAGCCGCTCTTCGACGGTGTAGGTGCGATCGACCACGCCGCGCACGACGTCCTGGAGGTCCTCGACGTCGGCCTCGGCCAGGAAGCCGACGTGGCCGAGATTGACCCCCAGCACCGGTGTCTCGGTGCCGCGGCACATCTCGGCGGCCCGCAGGATCGTGCCGTCGCCCCCGAACACCACCGCGAGCTCGCAGCCACCCGCGGCTCCCGGGCCGGCCGGAACGACCTGGGCGTCCTCGACGCCAGCAGACCGCAGGGCGTCGGCCTCGGTGTCGAGCACGCACACCCCGATGCCTGCAGCGCGCATCTCGGTGGCGAACGCCGCAGCGACCTTCGCGGCCTCCTCGCGGGCAGCATGCACTGCCAGCAGCACGGTCCTCATGCCAGCACCTTCCTCACGATGACACCTCGGGGACGACGAGCGGACCCGCCGCGACGACGTCGCGCGCCGCCTGCTCGCTGGGAGCCTCGGCGTCGGAGCGCAGCCAGCAGAAGTACTCGACGTTGCCGGCCGGGCCGGGCAGCGGGCTGGGCGCGAGCGCGCGCGTCCCCCAGCCGAGCTCGTGGGCGGACCGGCAGACACGGTGCACCGCGTCGGCGTGCAGCGCGGGGTCACGCACCACGCCGTTCTTGCCGAGGTTGCTCTTGCCGACCTCGAACTGTGGCTTAATCATCAGCACGATGTCGCCTTCCGGGCTCGGCTCGCACACCCGGGTGAGGGCGGGCATGACCACCGTAAGGGAGATGAACGACAGATCGGAGACGACGAGCTGCACGGGGCCGCCGATGTCGGCCGTCTCGAGGTTGCGCACATTGGTGCGGTCGAAGACGTGGACCCGCTCGTCGGACTGCAGCGCCCACACCAGCTGGCCGTAGCCGACGTCGACGGCGCACACCTCCCGGGCGCCCTTGCGCAGCAGCACGTCGGTGAAGCCACCGGTCGACGCACCTGCGTCGAGGCACCGCCGGCCGGTGACGGTCAGGCCCTGGGGCTCGAACACCCCCAGCGCACCGAGCAGCTTGTGGGCGCCTCGAGACGCATAGGTCGGTTCCTTGCTCTGCTTGACGACGATCGCCTGGTCGGTCGTGACACCCGTGGCGGCCTTGCTGGCCACGGAGCCACCGACCTTGACCAGTCCCTCGTCGATCAGGGTCGCTGCGTGCTCCCGCGAGCGGGCCAGGCCGCGACGCACGAGCTCGGCATCGAGCCGAAGCCGTCGGGTCACGGAGAGTCCAGCTCGACCTCGTCGCGTCCCGCGTTGGCGAGCGACTCGCGCAGCACGCCGTGGATCGCGTCGAACTCCTCGGGATGCTCCGTGATCGGCAGATCGCCGAGCCGGTCGAGCCGCTGGAGCGCCTCGTCGATCTGCGCGTGGCCGGTCGGCTCGACCGCCGCAACGGGGTCGACGACCTCGTCCGCGGCATCGACCGAGTGGTCCACCTCACCGTGCATGTCGCTCATGCGTCCAGTGTCCCATCCAGGACCACGAGAGTGTCGGACCGATCACTGATCTGCCACGCGAGCTCGACGACCGCCCGCAGGGTGTCGGTGGCACCGACCTGACCCGAGACGACCCGCACGACGCCCTCCTCGCAGATCGCCTCGGCGTCGCCACACCGCGCCTGCTGCCCGTCGACGACGACCTCGCGGTGGACGTCGCCGAGGCCGTGCAGGTCGGCCGCGACATAGGTGGGCCGGTGACCGACGGGGGCAGCGACGATCGTCGCGAGCGTGCTGACCCCGGTCAGGACCGCCAGGCTGTCGATGCCGGCGTTGATCGCCCCGTCGATGTCGGTGTCGAGCCGGTCGCCCACCATCAGCGGGTGGTCGCCGCCGACCCGGGCGATGGTCTCGTCGAACAACGCCCGCTCCGGCTTGCCGGCCACGATCGGCTCGGCCCCCGTGGCGTTGCGGACCGCCTGGACGAGTGACCCGTTGCCGGGCGCGATGCCTCGCGGCGTCGGGACCGTCATGTCGGTGTTGCTGACGTACCACGGCAGCCCGGCCTGGATCGCGTAGGACGCCTCGGACAGCTGGTGCCAGCCGATGTCGGGGTGGAATCCCTGGACCACGGCGACCGGGCCGTCGGCCAGCGCCGACACACACCTCAGGCCTCTGTCCTCCAGCGGGACCCGGAGCCCCTCTCCCCCGACCAGCAGCACCGGGGAGCCTGACGGCAGCGCATCGGCCATCAGGTGGGCCACGGCCTGGGCCGACGTCACCACGTCGGCGTCGTCGAGATCGGGCATCTGCATCGCGCGCAGCTTGTCGGCCACCTCGATCGCCGGCTTCGAGGCGTTGTTGGTGATGTAGGCCAGCCGGATGCCGACACCGCGCGCCGCGGCCAGCGCCTCGGACGCGCCGGCGATGACGTCGGGACCGAGATAGACCACTCCGTCGAGATCGAGCATCGCCAGGTCGTAGATCGAGCTGAGCTCCCGCGTCGTCGAGCCGAGTGACTGGTGCGGGGACGAGGTCATGCGTCCGAGGCTACCGCCGCCCGTGCGACCTTCCGGCAGGAGGCGACCTCGACCCTGACCCAGCTGACGGTGCCCGTCCCGCCGCGGGAGAACTGTCGACGCAGCTGGCCCTCGACCGTCACCTCGGTGCCAGCCTCGAGGCGCAGCACCGAACGCCGCAGAGCGGCCGTCCACGCCGAGCACTCGATCGTGTCGACCACCTGCTTGGACCGCCGGCGCGCGGCAGCGCTGCGCCTGACGATCAGGCGGAACGACACCACCTCGTCGCCGCTCGGCATGGTCACGGACTCAGGGGTGGCAGAGATGCGCCCGGTCAGGCGGACTCGGTTGTTGTCATCAGTCATGGACATGACGATGCCCCCCACCTGTGGTGAGGGGCATCAGGTCATCCGCGCCCTGTGGACGGACGGGCCGTGGGTCAGGCCTGTGGACGCTGGTCGAGCTCGGCGAGGCGCTCCTCGGCATCAGTCGTCTTGTTGCCGTCGACAGCGACCGTGCGGTGGAACCACTCGATCGCCTCGTCCTTGCGGCCCGCTGCCAGCAGCGAGTCCGCGTAGGCGTAGCGCAGGCGCGGGACCCACTCGCCACGTCCCTTGGTGTGCAGGGGCTCCGTCTCGAGCAGGCGGATCGCGGCGTCGTACTGACCCTGGTCACGACGCGCACCTGCGACGACGATCGACAGCTCGATCTGGCCGGCGTCGTCGAGCTGGCTGCGGATCTCGGTCGTGTCGTAGGCGATGGCCTTGTCCGGGCGCTTCAGCGCGCGCTCGCAGTCGGCCATCATCGGGGCATAGATGTAGCCGCCGGTCATGCGTCGCGCGGCGCGGAACTCCGACAGGGCCTCGGCCCACTTGCCGCAGGCATAGGCCGTCTCGCCGCAGGCCTCGCGCACCAGGCCGGTGCGAGTGGCGCGCGCACGGGCCGCCAGTGCGTGCTTGTGCGCCGTCTCCGGATCCTCGGAGATGAGCATGCCGGCCATCACGAGGTGGCGCGCCACCTTGTCGGCCAGCTTCTCCGGCAACGCCTGCAGCGCCTGACGCGCGTGCTTGTCGAGGTCCTTGGCGCTCACGTCGTCAGGGATCGGCGGACCGTCGTAGATCTTCTGCGCAGCGGTGCGATCGCCCTCCTCCTGGCGCCGGTTGCGCGGCGCGTCGTAGGGCTTGCCGTCGCGGCGCGGATGAGCCGGCTTGCCGTCACGCCGTTCGGCGGGCTTGCCGTCCCTGCGGCCTGCGGGCTTGCCGTCGCGTGCGCCCGGCTTGCCGTCGCGGCGCGGATCTCCGCTGCCGCGCTGGTCGCGGCCTCCACCGGTGGGCTTGCCACCCCGTCCTCCTACGGCGCCTCGGCCTGCAGGCTTCCCACCGTCACGGCGGGGGTTTCTCGACTCAGCCATGAGTCGTTCCTTCCATCGAACACTCTGTGTCATGCAAAACTACTGGATCAATGCAGCGAGGCCGCCCCAAGTGGGGCGGCCTCGCGCTAATGATTGTCCGGCGACGTCCTACTCTCCCACACAGTCTCCCGTGCAGTACCATCGGCGCTGAGAGGCTTGACTTCCGGGTTCGGAATGTAGCCGGGTATTTCC
>NZ_JABSTZ010000005.1 GCF_013283745.1 Aeromicrobium stalagmiti | reverse complement strand
GCCTAGGGCGTGTCTCCTAAAGATCGGCGTGTGAGCGCGAGATTGTTGGAGCATGTCTCGTGCAGCTCTTCTCACTGACGCTCAGTGGGCGCGGATTGAGCCGGTGATGCCGTCCTCTGATGGCCAACGTGGTCGGCCGTTCCGCGATCATCGTCAAGTCGTGGAGGGCATCATCTTTCGTTTTCGGACGGGTTCTCCGTGGCGTGACCTGCCATCTGAGTTCGGTCCGTGGCAGACGGTCTGGAAAAGGCATCGCAAGTTCAGCAGCGACGGGACATGGGACAAGATCTTGGCCAAGCTGCTCGCTGAGGCCGACGCTGCCGGCGACATCGACTGGACCGTTTCGGTCGATTCAACGATCAACCGTGCTCACCAGCACGGCACGAACCTGCCCCGAGCCGCTGCTCTCACGGGGGGCTCTATCGAGTTACAAGAATCCGCTGGACGAGCCCGCTGATCACGCGGTCGGACGCTCCCGTGGTGGGTTGTCGACGAAGATCCACCACCTGTGTGACGGCAAGACCCGACCGCTCGTGATCCTACTGACGCCAGGGCAAAGCGGCGATTCACCGATGCTCAGGCCGTTGATGGAATCGCTGTCGGTGGCCCGGGTGGGACCAGGGCGACCACGAACCCGTCCGGACAAAGTCCTCGGCGACAAGGCGTACTCGAGTCGGGCGAATCGCGACCTGCTGCGCAGCCGAGGGATCGAGGCCGTGATCAGCGAACCATCGGATCAGAAGGCCCACCGCAGACGACGCGGCCAAGCTGGCGGCAGACCTCCCGCGTTCAACACCGAGACCTATAAGCAGCGCAACACCGTCGAGCGCGGCTTCAACGTCTTCAAGCAATGGCGCGGACTCGCGACCCGCTACGACAAACTCGCCCTGACCTACCGAGGCGGAGCTGTCCTCCGCGCCATCACCATCTGGCTACGCCAATAAGGAGACGTGCCCTAGAGCGGCAGCTTGGGCTGAGGCGGCGCGTGGGCCGGGTCGACGCCGTCGAACAGCGACGAGACCGACTCGCCTGCGTGGATGCGCGCGATCGCCTCGGCGAACAGCCCGGCGATCGATCGCACCTGGAGCTCGGGCCAGTCGGCCGGCGGCGGGACCGTGTCGGTCGTGACGACCTCGGTGATCGAGGGGTGGTTGCGCAGCCGCTCGACCGCCTTGCCGGTGAAGAGGCCGTGGGTGCAGGCGACGGACGCCTCGGTGCACCCCTCCTCCTCGAGCTTGTTCATGAGCTCGATGATCGATCCGCCGGTCGCGATCTCGTCGTCGAGCACGATGGCCTTCTTGCCGGCGACGTCGCCGACGATCGCGTCGATGACGACCTTGTCGTCGGCCTGGCGCTGCTTGCTGCCGGCTGCGACGGGGACGCCCAGCAGCCGCGCGAACAACGAGGCCGTCTTGGCGTTGCCGAGGTCGGGCGAGACCACGACGGTGTTGGAGAGGTCGCGGCTGCGGTAGTGGTCGGCGAGCTCGCCGATCGCGGTGAGGTGGTCGACCGGGACGCTGAAGAAGCCGTGCACCTGGGGCGCGTGGAGCGTCATGGTCACGACGCGGTCGGCGCCGGCGGTCGTCAGCATGTCGGCGACGAGTCGTCCGCCGATCGAGATGCGCGAGGCGTCCTTCTTGTCGGACCGGGCGTAGGCGTAGTGCGGGATCACGACCGTGACGGAGTCGGCGCTCGCGCCCCGGGCCGCGTCGATCATCAGCAGCAGCTCCATCAGGTGGTCCTGCGTCGGCGGCACCAGCGGCTGGATGATGTAGACGTCCTTGCGGCGGCAGTTGGCCAGCAGCTGCACCTGCAGGCAGTCATTGCTGAACCGCACGGTGTCGGACGCCGACAGGGGCTGCCCCAGCTCGGAGCAGATCTTCTCGGCAAGGGGGCGGTGCGCGCTTCCGGAGAAGACGACGATCTGGCTCACGTGCACGAGGGTAGTCGACACACCCCACAGGCGACAGAAAAGTTCAGGCACGATGTCGATCCGGCCGATCGCCGGACGACGAACCCATGACAGCACCTCGACCGCACCGCGCAGGAGATGATCCAGATGTCGTTCCAGGCCTACCTCGACACGATCGAGGACAAGACCGGGCTCACCCCACGCCAGCTCGTCGCCCAGGCGACCGAGAAGGGCTTCGCCTCCCCCGGCACGAAGGCCGGCGAGATCCTCGCGTGGCTCAAGGACGAGCACGACCTGGGGCGCGGGCACGGCATGGCGCTGGTCCACGTGATCAAGAACGGACCGGCGATCAACGCCCGGCACGTCGGGTCCGGGGGCGTGCACGCCGACGAGAAGGACGAGCTGTGGCTCGACGGGAAGGCCTCGAAGCCCGCCGACTGGGGCGCATCGAGCCACTAGTCTGATATCCGACTAGTGGACAATGCGAATTAGTCGAGATAGCGTCGAGTCATGGCCGACGACCGCATCGAGAGCGACTGGGTGCGCGGGAGCCTGCCACTGCTGGTCCTGATGACACTGTCCGTCGAGAGCGCTCACGGCTACGCCATCACGCGGCGGCTCGTGGCAGCGGAGCTCGGGCCCATCAAGGGCGGCACCCTCTACCCCGTGCTCAACCGGCTCGAGGCGGACGGCTCGATCGAGGCCGAGTGGGTCCCCGGTGAGGGCGGGCCCGGACGCAAGATCTTCGCCATCACGGCGGCCGGGCGCGAGCGGCTGGCCGGGCTGCTGACGCGATGGTCCCATCACGTCGAACGCGTGGCTGGGTTGCAGGACGACACGGGAGGAAGCGCGACATGACGACGTCCGAGCACGTCTGGACCGACGACGCCGACGAGCAGTGGGCCGATGCCTTCACGCTCGCGGCGGCGCGGCTCCCGGCCGTCCGCCACGGCGACATCATGGGCTGGCTCGACGAGGTCCACACCGCAGTCGGTGACAGCGAGGTGAGCGCCGAGGCGCTGTACGGCACGCCCGACGAGGCAGCCGAGCACCTGCCAGCGGGCATGCCCATCGCCCGTCGAGCCGCCGTCGACGCCGAGGGGATGACTCCGCGCGAGGCCGCCGACGGCGTCCTGATGACGATGGGCGCCTTCCTGCTGGGCCTTGCCGTGTGGGGCTTCGCGACCCGAGGCTGGTCCCTCGACGTGACCGCGCCGGCAGCTGCTCTCGTCGCCATCGTCGTGCCGCTCGGCACCGGCGGGTGGACCACTGCCCTTCTGCTGCGCCGCAACGGTCGGCTTCGCGCGTCGTGGCTGGCTGCCGCCACCGTGACGCTGCTCGCTGCTGTCGCGATGGCCTCGACGCTGCTCGTCGCTGATCCTGACCAGGTCGTCGTGACGGTGCCCGTGCTCGCCGTCGGAGCCCTCGGCCTGGTGACCGCCACCCTCGGGTGGTTCCTTCCCACTCCTGACGCTGTCGTCGACGACCGGTCCCGCGACTGGCCGGCGGACCAGTGGTACCTCCGCCTCGAGGGCGTGCTGAGGGGCCGGCACGGGGTCGCGAGAACGGCGGCCCGCACCGCGATCGAGGAGACGCGGTCGTACGTCGAGGAGTCCGGCGCACCACATCCCTACAACGAGTTCGGTGCACCTGAGATCCATGCGCTGCACGTGTGGAAATCGCTCTGATCGCAGAGGGTTCGTGTCAGTGGCGGCCTCTAGAGTTGAAGCATGTTCGAAGCCGTGCCGACTGGTCGCCTCCTCGACGAGGTGCGCGCGCACGACTTCGCCGGTGAGCCGACTCTGGAGGTCGACGCGGTCCGGGTCGATGCGATCCGTGAGCTCGACCGGACCATCCGGGCGGCGCAGGCCGAGCAGGTCCGTCAGGTCGCTCTGCTGCATCGTGAACGGGTCCGGAAGATGGGCCTGGGGCACGGTGACCCGACCTTGTCGGTGATCGGCGAGGTCTCGATGGCCCGCATGATCGGGCCGACGGCTGCGGGCACGCAGGTCGAGCTCGCACTCGGGATGACACGCCTGCCGAAGGTGTTCGCGCTCTTCGAAGCCGGCCTGATCAGTGAGGCCACCGCTCGTGCGGTGGCGCGCGAGACCCAGTCCCTGCACGAGGATGACGACGTGGTCGCTGATGGGGAGATCGCCGCGAAGATCACCGGCATGACGACCGCCCAGGCCCGTGACACTGCAGCCAGGGTCGTGATCGGCATCGACGCCGAGGCCGCCCACGAACGGGCCCGCCGCAACCGGGCCGACGCCCGCGTCACCCTGCACCCCGACACCGACGGCATCGCCCACCTGAGGGTCCGGGGACCGGCTGAGCAGATCGTCGCCGCCCACCGGGCCCTTGACGACTGGGCCACCGGCCTCCGCTCCGCCGGAGACCCCCGCGGCAGGGGGCAGATCATGGTCGACACCCTCGTCGAACGCGTCACCGGACAAGCATTCGCCGACGACATCGCCGTCGAGATCAACCTCGTCCTCGACGCCAAGACCCTCGTCGCCGGCGGCGACACACCCGTCGAGCTCGACGGCTACGGACCCATCAGTCCTGACGTCGCCGACGAGATCATTGCCAAAGCCCGCACCGCGTCCATCCGCCGCCTGTTCGTCGACCCCGCCGACGGCACCCTCCTCGTCCGCGAACCCAGACGGCGCAGGTTCACCCGCACCACCTCAGCCCACATCCGCACCCGCGACCGCCACTGCAGACAACCCGGCTGCGACGCCAAGATCCGCCACGACGACCACATCCACGCCCACGAACACGGCGGCCTCTCCGTCGCCGACAACGGTCAAGGGCTCTGCATCAGGTCCCACACCATCAAGCACCAACCCGGATGGTCAGTCACCACCACCGGCAACACCACCACCTGGCACACCCCCACCGGCCACCAATACCGATCCACCCCACCACCCGTCCTCCCCGGACGAGACCCCGGCCACCAACGCCAATAACGGCGGGCCACGAGACACACGGAAAAGCCTCGGCCGACGAGGGTCAGGTCAACGCATCAGTCCACCTGCGCTGTTCGGTCACGCGCCGTCGAAGAGCCCAAAGCCGAGCCACCACACAAACACACCCACCACGACGATCGGCACGCCGACGGCGACGAGAAGAACCACGCGTCCGCGGACGCGCTCGCCTTGGGACTGTTGCAGCTCCCGTCCAGGTTGGCTCATGCCGCGATCGTACTGCTCGACCGACCGATCACACTCCAGATCGATGCCCTCGATCTCACAGCAGCAGCTAGGCCCAGAGCTGGCCGTCGAGCTTGTCCTCGGCCTCGTCGAGCGTGCCCTCGTAGGCACCTGTCGAGAGGTACTTCCAGCCGCCGTCACAGACGATGAACACGATGTCGGCACTCTCGCCGGCCTTGATGCACTTGGCCGCCTGCGCCAGGGCAGCGTGCAGGATCGCGCCGGTCGAGACACCCGCGAAGATGCCCTCCTGCTCGACCAGCTCCCGGACGCGACGTACCGCGTCACGCGGCCCGACCGAGAAGCGCGAGTCGATCATCGAGGCGTCGTAGAGCTCGGGGACGAATCCCTCGTCGAGGTTGCGCAGGCCGTAGACCAGCTCGCCGTAGCGTGGCTCCGCGGCGACGATGCGGACCGACGGCTTGTGCTCGCGGAAGAATCGGCCGGTGCCCATCAGGGTGCCGGTCGTGCCGAGACCGGCGACGAAGTGCGTCACCTCGGGCAGGTCGGCGAGGATCTCCGGCCCCGTGCCGACGTAGTGCGCCTCGGCGTTGGCCGGGTTGCCGTACTGGTAGAGCATGACCCAGTCGGGGTGCTCCGCCGCGAGGCCCTTGGCCACACGGACCGCCTCGTTGGAGCCGCCCGCCGCCGGTGACGGGATGATCTCCGCGCCCCACATCGTCAGCAGCTGGGTGCGCTCGATCGAGGTGTTCTCGGGCATCACGCAGATGATCCGGTAGCCGCGCTGGCGCGCGACCATGGCGAGCGAGATGCCGGTGTTGCCGCTGGTCGGCTCGAGGATCGTGCAGCCGGGGGTGAGCCGGCCGTCCTTCTCGGCCTGCAGGATCATCTGCAGCGCGGCGCGGTCCTTGATCGACCCGGTCGGGTTCTGGTCCTCCAGCTTGGCCCACAGACGGACGTCCGGGGACGGCGACAGCGACGGGAGCCCCACGAGGGGGGTCCCGCCGACGGAGTCGATCAGGGAGTCGAAGCGCACAGGGTTCCGATCAGATGAAGGAGACGGCGCCGCCGGCGACCGCCGGCAGGATGACCACGGTGTCGCCGTCGGCGACCGGGGTCCCGAGGTTGCCGGTGAACCGGATGTCCTCGTCGTTGACGTAGATGTTGACGAACCGGCGCGCCTCACCGTTCTCGACCAGACGCTCCTTGATGCCGGCGTGATCGGCCTCGAGCTGGTCGATCAGCTCGGTCACGGTCGATCCCTTGCCCTCGACGGCGCGCTCGCCGCCGGTGTAGGGGCGCAGGATCGTGGGGATACGGACCTCGATGGCCATCAGTGCTCTGCCTTCTCTTGGGTTGATGCGTCGTCTGCATAACGGTCGACGACCCGAACTTCTTCCTCGGTGACCTCGCCGTCCACGATCCGGAAGGACCGGAAGTCGACCGGGCCGCTCTCGTGAGCGCCGTCGCGGGTCGACACCAGGACGTAGTGGGCGCCGGGCTCGCCGGCCAGCTTGATGTCGGTGCGGGACGGGTAGGCCTCGGTCGACGTGTGCGAGTGGTAGACGACCACGGGCTCCTCGTCGTTGTCGTCCATCTCGCGATAGAGCCGCAGCAGGTCGCCGGAGTCGAACTCGTAGAACGTCGGCGACATCGCGGCGTTCAGCATCGGGATGAGTCGCGCGGGCACGTCGGAGCCGATCGGCCCGGCGACGACGCCACAGGCCTCGTCGGGGTGGTCACGCCGGGCATGCGCGATGATCGCGTCATGCGTGGCCTGGTCGATGGTCAGCACTCGCCGAGTTTATCGGCTGTCGCGCAGCCGGCACGCTGCTGGTGCTGCGATGAGACACCGCGAGACCGGCGCTGCGGGGACCGGGTCAGTCGAGGGCGGCGATGAGGGTCTCCTGGACGTAGCCCAGCCACTCGAAGATGTCGGACATCGCCGCGATCGCCTCGTCCTCGGACTGCGCCACGAGCATCGTGTCCTCGTCGTTCTCGATGCCGAGCCGCACGGCCAGTGACAGCCGGACATCGGTGAGGGCGCGGAGCCACGCCTGGACCTCGTCGTCGTCGAGCTCGACCTCGACGGGGTCGCCGTCCTCGTCGGGCATGGCACCGAAGGTCAGCCCGCCGTCGACCAGCGAGCCGATCAGGGCCTCGGCGTTGGCGACCTTGGTCGACGTCAGGCCACGCTCGGTGAACCGGCGGAACTCACCGGCGTCCTCGACGTCGTCGCGGTAGGCGTCGGGCAGCAGCCGCTGCAGGACCGGGTCCTCGGGCGGGAGCGACGGGCCGCCCATGCCGAGCTGCGCGGCCAGCGGGTCGGCGTCGGACTCCTCGACGCCGTTGCGGTCGCGCAGGAGCTCGACGACCTGCCCCGTCAGGCTCGCCAGCAGGTGCGCCTCCCCCAGCTCGAACGTGGCGACCAGGCCGCCGCGGCGACGCTTCTTGAACGGCTTCACGCGTCCTGCCTCTCGAGCGTCGCCCACAAGCCGTACTCGTGCATCGCCTGCACGTGACGCTCCATCTGCTCGCGGCTGCCGCTGGAGACCACGGCCTTGCCGTCGTGGTGAACGTTGAGCATCAGCTCGTGGGCCTTCTCGTCGGTGTAGCCGAAGTAGTTGCGAAAGACGTAGGCCACGTAGGACATCAGGTTGACCGGATCGTTCCAGACGATCGTGACCCAGGGGTCCTCGAGCTCGACGACGAGGTCTTCGTCGGGCTCGGCGATCTCGACAGGAGTCGGTGTGGTCACGTCGTCCATTGTGTCGCAGGCACCTGACGACGCGAAACCTCGGCACTCGAGGCCCGTCTAGGCTGGACTCCGTGACCACCTCCAGCACCGCGCTGCTGACCGATCGCTACGAGCTCACGATGCTGCAGGCCACCTTGGCCAACGGCACCGCCGAGCGACATTCGGTGTTCGAGCTCTTCGCGCGACGACTGTCCGGCGGCCGCCGCTACGGGGTCGTCGCCGGGGTCGGGCGCGCGCTCGACGCCGTGGCGGACTTCCGCTTCGGTGACGCCGAGCTCACCTGGCTGCGCGAGGCCGACGTCGTCGACGCCGACACGATCGCCTGGCTGGCGGACTACCGCTTCTCCGGCACCATCTGGGGCTACCCCGACGGCGAGGTCTACTTCCCGCAGTCCCCCGTCATGATCGTCGAGGGGACGTTCGCCGAGTGCGTCATCCTCGAGACGGTGCTCCTGTCGATCCTCAACCACGACTCGGCGATCGCGACGGCGGCGGCCCGCATGATCACGGCGGCCGGCGACCGTCCCTGCATCGAGATGGGGTCGCGCCGCACGCACGAGGCGTCGGCCGTCGCGGCCGCCCGCTCGGCCTACATCGCGGGCTTCGCGGCGACGTCGAACCTCGAGGCCGGGCGCACCTACGGCATCCCGACGACCGGCACCAGCGCCCACTCCTTCACGTTGCTGCACGACACCGAGCGCGACGCCTTCGAGGCGCAGATCCAGGCGCTGGGTCCCGGCACGACCCTGCTGGTCGACACCTACGACATCCCCGAGGCGATCCGCACCGCGGTCGACCTCGCCGGCGACGAGCTCGGCGGCGTCCGGCTCGACTCCGGCGACCTGGTGTCGCTGGCGCGGACCGTCCGGCAGCAGCTCGACGACCTCGGCGCCATCCAGACCCGCATCACCGTCACGAGCGACCTCGACGAGCACGCCATCGCGGCGCTCGCCGTCGCCCCGGTCGACGGCTACGGCGTCGGCACCTCGCTCGTCACCGGTTCGGGCGTGCCGACCAGCGGCTTCGTCTACAAGCTCGTGTCCCGCGCCGACGACGGCGGCGAGATGGTGTCCGTCGCCAAGAAGAGCCAGGACAAGGTCTCGGTCGGCGGGCGCAAGCACGCCGTGCGCCGCCTCACCCCGGCCGGCCGCGCGCAGGCCGAGGTCATCGGCGTCGGCACGCCTCCCGCGCACGACGCCAACGACCGGCCACTGCTGGTCGAGCTGGTCCGTGACGGCGAGCGGGTCCACACCGAGTCGCTCGAGGACGCCCGCGCCCGCCTGAAGGCGTCGCTCGCCGAGCTGCCCGCCTCGGCCCGCCAGCTGTCGAAGGCCGACCCGGCGATCGACACGATCTACGAGGAGACCCCCGCATGAGCACAGCCCTGATCGTCGTCGACGTCCAGAACGACTTCTGCGAGGGCGGCTCCCTGGCCGTCGTCGGCGGTGCCCGGGTCGCCGCTGACGTAGCCGACCTGATCGCGTCCGGCACCTACGGGACCGTCGTCGCCACCCGTGACCACCACATCGACCCCGGCAGCCACTTCTCCGACACGCCCGACTTCGTCGACTCCTGGCCCCGCCACTGCGTCGTCGGCACCGACGGCGAGGAGCTGCACGCCCCGCTGACGCCACAGCTGTTCGCCGAGACCTTCTTCAAGGGCGAGTACGCCGCGGCCTACTCAGGCTTCGAGGGCGCCTCCGCGTCAGGCGTGGGGCTGGCCGACTGGCTCCGTGACGCCGGCGTCGACGCCGTCGACGTCTGCGGCATCGCGACCGACTACTGCGTCCGTGCCACGGCGCTCGACGCAGCGAGAGCAGGATTCAGCGTCCGGGTGCTCGAAGGTCTGACGGCCGCGGTGTCGCCCGACAACGTCCCCACCGTCCGCCAGGAATGGGCCGCGGCGGGCGTGTCCACGACCTGACCGACGGCGTTAGGTTGGACCGGTGAGCACAGCACCCACCGGCCTGCCCATCGACGAGACCTCGCGGGCCCGACTCGCGACCGACGGCCTGCGCATGGCGGTCGTCGACGCGACCGACCCCGCCGCCTACGAGGCGTGGCTGCGGTCCGAGAGCCGCGGCTTCCACGGCGACCAGCCGACGGCCGAGGTGCTGCAGCAGCGCCATGCGGGGCTGTCGGCCGATCGTCGCCTCGTCGGGGTCTTCGACGAGTCGAGCGCGCAGCCCGACCTGCCCGTCGCGACCACGATCTGCTGGCCGGCCGACCTCACCGTGCCCGGCCACCGGGCCGTCCCGGCGTGGGCCGTCAGCGGGGTCTCGGTCTCCCAGACCCACCGCCGTCGCGGCATCGCCCGTGCGTTGATGGAGGCCGAGCTGCGGACGGCCCTCGCGCTCGACCTGCCGGTCGCGATGCTGACGGTGTCGGAGTCGACCCTCTACGGCCGCTACGGCTATGCCACGGCCGCGCTGGCCCGCGACGTCACGGTGCTGACCCGTCGCGTGCGCTGGACGGGCCCGCAGCCCGCCGGCCGCGTGCACTTCGTGTCGGCCGAGCAGCTCCGCGACGACGGGCACGCCGTCGTCGAGCGGGTGCGGCTGGGACGCCCCGGCGAGATCTCCTACGACGGCCACCTCTGGACCCGGCAGCTCGGCCTGTCGGTCGACGACGACAACGCCAAGAAGCTCCGCCTCATCCGCTACGACGACGCGAGCGGCACGCCCCAGGGGTTCGCCGTCTATCACCTCGTCGGTGACGACACCGACTTCGCCGAGCACGAGCTCAAGCTCCACACCCTCGTCGCCGCGACGACCGACGCCTACGCAGGGCTCTGGCGGTTCCTGCTCGACATGGACCTCGTGACCAAGGTGTCGGCCCACCTGCGACCGGTCGACGAGCCGCTGCGGTGGATGATCGACGACTTCCGCGCCGTGCGGGTCACCGAGGTCGACCACCTGTGGGTGCGCATCCTCGACGTCCCCGCGGCACTGGGCGCGCGCACGTACGGCTCCCCCGGACGACTCGTGATCGCGGTGGACGACCCGCTCGGCCACGCCGACGGCACCTGGGCGGTCGACGTCGCCGACGACGGCGGGGCCACGGTCAGCGCGACCGACGACCCGGCCGACGCCACCATGAGCGTCAACGCCCTCGGCTCGCTCTACCTCGGTGGGGTCCCCGCCCGCACCCTCGTCGCCACGGGTGCGCTGTCCGGAGACGCAGAACGGCTCGACCGGATGTTCCGTTCCCCGGTCGAGCCGTTCCTCAGCATCTGGTTCTGATGCGGGCTACTTCACCCGCACCTTGACGGTCGGGGACGTCGACGACTTCGCGACGCTCGACCCGGCGTAGTACGCCTTGATGCTGCGGTTGCCGCGCTGCGTCAGCTTGATCGAGACGGACCGCGTGGAGCCGCTGACGAAGAACGTCTTGAGCACCTTCGACCCGTCCTTGATCGTGACCTTGCCCGAGGGCGTGAAGCCCTCGCCCGAGACCGTGACCTTGGCGGTCTTGGTCTGCCCCTTCTTCGCCGAGCCCGAGATGGAGAGCGACGTCTCCGTCGATCCCTTGGCGACGGTGAGGGAGAACGGGTTGCTGGTGCCGGCGCTGGTGAGCGCGTCGCCGGCATACTCCGCGACGAGCTGGCGGGCGCCGACCTTCAGGCCCGAGAGCGTCACCATCGCGGTGCCGTCCTCGAGCGTGCCCTGACCGAGGACCGTCGAGCCGTCCTTGATCGTGACCTCGCCGCTCGGCACGATGCCGGAGCCGCCTGCGACCGAGACCGTCGCGGTCGGCTTCTGCCCGTACGACGCGGTGGCCGCGGGCAGCGACAGGGTGGTCGTGCTCGAGAGCGAGTCGGCGAAGGCGTCCTTGGCCTGGCCCAGGCGCAGGAAGACCGTCTCGCCCGTCGAGTCCTTGAGCCCGTCGTTGTCGGTGACGCCGAAGAGCGCGCCGTCGGCAGCGATCGTGAAGCCTTCGAGCTTCTCCTGCGTCCAGCCGTTGGTGGCCCTCAGCTCGGGCAGGACGTCGATCGCGAGCTTCTTGTCGAGGATCGGCAGCTCGTCGCCCGCGGGGTCGCCCGCGGGGATGTCGACGGTGTAGATCCGCTTGTTGCGGGCGTTGGGACCGTTGAGCTTGTCGCGCTCGATGACCGCGAACGTGTCGTTGTCGACCGCGGTGATCTCGGAGAGACCGACCCAGTCGGCGCCGTCCCGCTTGGGGCTGTTCATCTCGTAGCCGTACCAGTGCCACGACTCGTCCTCGACGTCGTAGCGGCCGATGCGGGTCACGTTGTCGCCGTCGAGCGTCTCGGTCTGGTCGCTCACGTCGGTCCACAGCTGGCGCTGGATGACGGTCCAGACGTGCTCGCCGTCGGCATCCTGCGTGGCGGTGACGCCTTCCAGGCCCCAGTTCTTGACGTGATCGGTGATCTCCGTCGGCAGCGACACCGTCTCCTGGATCTCACCGGCGTCGTTGGTCCGGTAGATCTTGTTCGCCGCGCCGGTGGAGCCCTCGGAGGCCAGCCAGAAGCCGCCGTCGGGACGGGCGAAGAGGCCCTCGATGTCGAGGTTGGCCGGGGCTCCGCCCTGCGTGACCGTGAGTGCCGACGTGATGTGGGCGGGGGTCTGCGAGACGTCGACGGTGTAGATCTGCGCCGGCTTCAGGACCGTGTCCGCGGCCGAGTAGATCGTGTCGGCGTCGCCGGGCTTGGCGCTGAGTGCGCCGAGCGCGCTCCAGCCGACCGGGTTGCCGGCCACCTCGTCGGAGACGATCGACGGGAAGGTGTCCGGACCGTCGCCCAGCTCGTAGAGGCTGACGCTGGCGCGGACGTTGGCTGCCGCGTCGTCGGTCTCGCTCGAGACGGCCAGCAGGTTGCGGCCCGGGATCGGCAGGATGCCCTCGGGACCGTTGGTCGCCGGGAGCACCTGCTTGACCACCGGGGCGGCCGGGTTGCTGATGTCGTAGGCGGCGACGAAGTTGCTGCGCTCGGAGCCGACGAACGCATACTTCACGCCGTCGATCGTCGAGATCGCGAGGCCCTCGGGCTCGGCGCCCTTCTTGGCGGCGCGGTCGTCGTTGTAGAAGCCGTGCTTGACGGCGAGCTTCTCAAAGGTGTTGCCCGCGTCCCACGTGACGGTGCCGTCCGTGGCGCTGAAGACGGTCCAGCCCCGCGAGCCACCCTTCCAGTCGCCCTCGTTGGCGGTGGCGACGTGCGTGTCGTCGACCCAGCCGATCGAGTCGGGCTCGCGCGGGACGTCGGTGATCGTGTCCGTCAGCGAGATCTTGCCGTCCTTCTTGGCGTCGATGCCCGAGACGGTGACCTTGCCGGCGCTGAAGACCTTCTCGACCTCACGGGTAGCGAGGTCGATGATGACGATGCCGTTGTTCTCCTGCAGGGTCAGGGCGAGCTTGTCCTGGCCGTTGATCGAGACGTACTCCGGCTCGGGATCGGTCGGCTCGGTGATGCCCGCGTCGAGGAACGACTGCAGCGCCGATCCGTCGGGGTTCACCAGGTCGACCCGGTTCGTCTCCCAGTCGGCTGGCGCGCCGTCGAGGTCGACGACCTGCACGAAGCCGGCGGGCAGCTGCGGGAGATCCCCCTTGGCCTTGCCCGGCGGGGTCGCATCCTCGTCGCGCTGGTTCTCGATCGCGATCGCGGCGTAGTCCTCGCCCGCACTGATGTCGATCGAGTCGGGCTGGCCCTCCAGCGCGATGCTGCGGATCCGCTTGGAGTCCGACAGGCGGACGACGTCGAGGCGGCCCGAAGGGTTCGTGAAGCTGTCGCTGGTGTCGACCACGACGAGGACGTACTTGCCGACGACGGCCACCGACGTCGGCTGGTCGTCGGTGTCGCCGAGCTGGGCCAGCGACAGGCTCCCGGCGCCGACGGGCTGGTCCGGATCGCTGATGTCGAGGAAGCCGATCCGCTTGCCGAGGGCGTCGGTGTAGATCAGCGTCTTGCCGTCCTGGGAGACGTCCGAGATCTCGGCGACCGTGGCCGACGACGCGGCGACGTCCTTGGGAAGGTTCTTGTAGACCGGGTAGGTCGCGGTGCGGTGGAAGCTCTGCTCCGCGTCGGCCGTGGCACCGGTGGCGGGCAGGACGACTGCGGCCAGGGCACCGGCAGCGACGCCGACGAGCGCAGGACGGCCGATCGACCGCACCAGCAAGGACATGCGCGACGGGCGCGCGGGCAGGGGGAGGTGTGACATGGGGGCGAGCCTGTCGGCAGCAGCCGACCACTCGCCCACCGTCAGGTGAACGTCAGGCGACCCGCGCCCGAAGACTCCCCTGCCCGCAGCGCGGCCTCGCCGTCAGAGCAGCTCCTTGGCGAGCAGCTCGAGCGTGCGCTCACGGGCCGGCGCGGTGCGCGGGTCGGTGCCCCGACGCGCGGAGGCGACCGGGTTGACCATGACCTCGTCGACGCCGAACTGCTCGGCCAGGTCGCGCACCTGCTGCGCCGCCGACGCGGGCGAGCCCACGACAGCGCGCCCGAAGGCCGACTCGACCATCGCCTGCACCTGCGGGTGCAGCTGCTTGGCCTCGGCGTCCTCGACCAGGTCGAGCGCCGTCAGTGGCTGGCCGGTGCGCAGCTTGGCCATCATGTGCAGGTTGGGCAGCATCATGGCGGCGGCCTCTTCGTCGGTCTCGGCAACCGACGCGTTGACCGTCAGGAACGTGACCGGCTCGGGCGCCAGCTCGCTGGGCCGGAACTCCGAGCGGTAGACCGCCAGCGCCTCGGCCGTGCCCTGCCCGGAGAAGTGGTGCGCGAAGACGTACGGGAGGCCCTTGGCCGCGGCCAGGTGGGCGGAGTACATCGACGAGCCGAGCAGCCACATGCGCGGCTCGCTCGTGGCGCCGGGCGTGGCCTTGAGGACGTAGTCCTGTCGCGGGACGGCGACGCGCACGCCGTCGGCCGACATGAGGGCGACGACGTCGTCGAGGTACTGCGGGAACTTCTCGATGTCGGTGTCGTCACGCCCTGCCGCGCCCCGCAGGGCCATCGACGTGACCGGGTCGGACCCCGGGGCTCGACCGATGCCGAGATCGATGCGACCGGGGGTGGCGGCCTCGAGCAGGGCGAACTGCTCGGCCACGGCGAGTGGCGCGTGGTTGGGCAGCATCACGCCGCCGGAGCCCAGCCGGATCGTCGACGTCTGTGCGCCGAGCATCGCGATCAGCACCGGCGGGGACGTCGCCGCGACCGCCGGCATGTTGTGGTGCTCGGCGACCCAGAAGCGGGTGTAGCCGATGCGGTCGGCGACCTGGGCGAGCGACACCGTGGCAGCCACGGCGTCTCCCGTCGACTGGTCGGTCCGGACGGGAACGAGATCGAGCACGGAAAGCCTCACACGGGGGTCAACGCTCGACCCCCGTGGAAACTTCCCGGACGGTCCCGCCTCAGCGCCCTCAGCGCACGTTCAGCGCACCGGGGCTCGCGTGATCCAGTACTGCGCCGTCGCGGGGCTGGCGATGCCGAAGCGGGCGTTGACCGCGAACAGCGAGTCCTTCACGAGCGCGACGGTCGTCGGCACGTCGACGTCCGCGGCGAACTCGCTCCGCTCGATCGTGTCGACGAGCGTGCCGGTGCGGGCCTGGGAGCCGAGGCGCAGGACGGCGATCTTGTTGTCGCGGTTCTGCACCACGTACAGCGTCTGGTGCCGCCCCAGCTCGAGGCCGTCGCCGTTGACGAACGTCCGACCGCCGGTGTCGATCTGCCGGGTCGCACCCGTACGGGCGTCGATCCTGAACAGGAGCCCGGTGTTGCTCTGCACAGCCACGATCGTGCGGCCCGTGCTGACGATGCCGTTGAGGTTGTTGCCCGCGGCCAGCTGCAGGTCGCCGGTCAGCGGCCGCGTCGTCGCCCGGCTCGGATCGGGCAGTGCCTTGGTGCGGGTCGACAGCGGGACGACCAGCAGCTCACGGCTCAGCGAGTCGGTCGCATAGACGGCCGAGCGGGTGACCGTCAGGTCGTTGACGAAACGCGCACCCGTGCTCGGGAAGTCATACGTGCGGAGCACCTCGCCGGTGTCGGCGTCCTGCGCCCTGATCTGCTTGCCGGCGCCGCCTGCCACCCACACCACGTCACGTCGCGGGTCGTGGTCGACACCGACGGCGATGCGTCCCGGAGCGCCCGCGAAGGTCGTCCTCGTGCCGGACCGGAGGCCGATCTTGAGGATCGATCCGTCCGCCCGGGAGCCTGAGTAGAGGTTGCTGCCGTCGGTGGTGATGCCTTCAGGCAGCCACCCGTCGGGCAGCTCGATGCGGTCCGGCACCGCCGGCTTGTGGTCGTGCCGGTCACCGGCGGTCGCTGGTGCCGCGGTCACGGCGAGCGTGGCGGCGGCGACCGCCGCGACGAGATGGATGCGTCTCATGAGTCACTCCTGGGCTGTGGTCCTGGGGCTCTGGGTCGCTTCCATCCTGAGCGAGGGCACCAGGTGCGCAACCTCGAACGGCACGGGGCCGCGGGGACTTAGGAAAGTCTCAGGTCGGCGTCGTCCTGCGGCATCGTGGCCGGGAACGTGCCGAGCTTCTCGATCATGAACCCGCCCGGGTAGGAGCGGATGCGGCCGGTGTCGCGGATCGACATCGGTGCACGGCGAGGCGGCAGGAACCGCACCACCCGTCCTCGCGCGGCCAGCGACGCGTGTGCCAGACGCACCAGCAGCCGGGGAGGTCGGGGGTAGTCGAACGCCGCGCGCAGGTGGTCGTCGAGCAACGCGATGCTGAAGCGCCGCATCGCAGACCGCAGCGGTCGCGGGTAGTACGACACGAACAGGTCGAGGGTCGCGTCGGCGACGGCCCGCGCCTTGGCGTCGAAGACGTAGGTCTCTCGCTCGTAGTCGTCCATGAGACGCGCGAAGCCCTCGAAGTCGGCCGGTACGTGCTGGATGCCCATCAAGCGTCCGAGCCGCTGGTAGTAGCGGACGGCGGCGAGCTTCTCGACCTCGGAGAGCCGGCGCCAGCCGTAGCGCTCGTTCCAGCGGACGGGGGTCACGACGAACGTCGCCAGGACGTAGCGCATGTCGTCGTTGGAGATGTCATAGCTGCCGTGCATCTGGTTCATGCGGCGCACGCCCGCCCGGCCGTCGGGCGACTCGAGCCCCTCGGCGGCGATCGTCTCGAGCAGGATCGCGGTGTCGTCGTGCCGCTTCTGCACCGATCCGGTGAACTCCCCCGTGTCGAACAGCAGCCGGCCGATCGTCGGCACGGCGTACGTCCGAAAGAGCGCAAAGCTCAGCGACTGCTGGGAGTCCCACGGGAACTCGTGCATCGCGACGATCCGCGAGATCTCCTCGTAGTCGGTCTCGGGATCGAGCCGGGCGATCACCTGCTGCCAGTGGTCTCGCTTCATGCTCGGACCCTATCGTGACAGTAGAACTGTCACAATGGGTCAACGAGAGTTACCGTTTCGCCACGGGATCGATCCCCGCCCCCTAGGCTCCAGCGATGCGCTCCCACTCCCACCGCCCCGCCCTCCGGGTCCTGCTGCTCCTGGTCGCCTTCGTGATCGGCTCGTTCGCGTTCGCCCTGCCGTCGAGCGCCGCCGCTCGCGACACCGACGGCGACGGCCTGCCGGACTCGTGGGAGAAGAAGGGCAAGAAGGCGCCCGGCGGCCTCGACATCTACAAGCTCGGCGCCCGCTACAACCACAAGGACGTCTTCGTCGAGCTCAACTACACCGAGAAGATCCCCTCCCAGAAGGTGTCCTGCTCCGGCCTCGACATCCTCTACTCCGCCTTCGCCAAGGCGCCCGTCACCAACCGTGACGGCAAGAAGGGCGTGCGGCTGCACCTCGACGCCGGCAAGACGTGCAAGAGCCGCAGCTACAACCTCGGTGGCTCGGGCCGCATCAGCGCGGCGAAGGCCGCCGACTACCAACCCGACGGCTGCATCCACCCGTCGTCGTACGGCCTCTCGCCGAAGCGCAAGCCGGTCTTCCGCAACGGCATCGTCGCCGAGGACCTTGCTGTGTGCGGAGCCGCCGGCATCGCCAACCAGAACGACTTCGTCGTGCGGCTCAGGGGCGGCGGCAGCGACTGGTCGCTCGTGACGATGCACGAGCTCGGTCACATCTTCGGCATCGATCACGGCCCCGCCCGCGGCTTCGACGTCATGTCGGGAGGCGCCGTCCTGTTCGGCACCAACGGCACGACCCACGTCGTCGACTACCGGCGCTACACGATCGCCAGCATCAACGAGGCTAGCCTCGACGAGACCAAGGGCTACTCGACCGGGTCGGCAGCCGGCGACGCCTACCTGTCGAAGTTCTACGCGCCGCAGTCCTGCGGTGGGCAGGTCCGGCTCGTCGGCCGCGCCACCGGCCCCGTCGACTGGGACTGCTCCGGCGCACCGTTCTGGCAGCCGCCCTACGCGAGCTACATCAGCTCCGAGCCCGTGAGTGCCGACATCGACGGGGACGGGGCGATCACCGAGCTGCCTGCCCTCCCCGCCCAGTGGCCGACCGTGCTCAAGCAGCTCGGCAACGGCCGCGTCGGCGAGAAGGGCTAGAGCACCTCGCGGAGGAAGCCGACGATGTCGTCGAGGGCGCGGTCGGCCACCGGCACGACTCCCGGCAGGCTCATGAAGCCGTGGATCGCGCCGTCGTACTCGACGTAGCGGACCGGCACGCCGGCGGCGACCAGCGCATCGCGATATCTCGACCCGTTGTCGAGCAGGGGGTCCTCCTCCGCGGTGAGGATGAATGCCTTGGGCAGGCCGGCGTGCGAGGCGGCACGGATCGGGGATGCCCTGAAGTCCTCGGTGCCGTGCTGCTCACCGAGGTAGAGCCGGACGAACGCGCGCATGTTCTTGGACGTGAGCACGGGCGCGTCGGCGTTGCGGTCCTCCGAGGGCCATCGGTCGTACATCTCCACGCCCGGGTAGATCAGCACCTGCGCGCGGATCTCGGGCCCACCCGCGTCGCGTGCCAGGAGCGAGACGACCGCCGCCAGGTTGCCGCCGGCGCTGTCACCCATGACCGCGATGCGTGACGGGTTGATGCCCAGCTCGTCGGCGTGCTCCACGACCCACCGCACGGCGTCCCAGCTGTCGTCGACACCCGCTGGGAACGGGGCGTCGGGTGCGAGCCGGTAGGAAGGCGACACCACGACGACGCGGTTGCGGACCGCGATCCTGCTCGCCATCCATGCCGACTGCTCCGGGTTGCCCTGCACCCAGCCGCCCCCGTGGAAGTTGACGACGCACGGCAGCGGCCCGATCGCGTCCTTCGGCCGGTGCACCAGCGCACGCGAGCCCGAGCCGACCGTGATCTGCTCCTGCACCGCGTCGGGGTCGACCCGACCGAAGATGCGTCGTCCGATCGCCGACTGCTGCAGCTTGGCGCGCTTCGCGCGGTGGGCCGGCAGGTCGACGACGTCCTCGATGCCGGTCTCCGACAGCTTGAGCAGACGTGCGAACAGTCGCGTGCGAAGTGCCATGCTGCTCAACGGCGTGCCTTTCCCGGGGCGTCGCGGGGGTCGCGACACGTGCCCGTCGAGCCTACGCGAGACGGGTCAGCCGGAGGCCTTGAGCGCCCAGGCCCGGATCGCGTCGATGCGGGCCTGCAGCTCGTCGGACGACGCCTGCGCAGCGGGCGGTCCTCCGCACTGCGAGCGCAGCCGGCTGTGGGTCACGCCGTGCGGCGAGCCCGTGCGGTGGTGCCAGGCCCCGACGAGGGCCTGCAGCTCGCGACGCAGCTCACCGCGACGCGCGAACGCGACGTCGGCCGCGACCTGGGGCGCCGCGCCGGCTGCCTTGTCCTTGGCCCGCTTGGCCCGCGACGCCTTGAGCAGCTCGGCGACCTGGTCGTGGTCGAGCAGTCCGGGGATGCCGAGGAAGTCGAGCTCACCCTCGTCGTCCGACAAAGCGTCGTAGCCGAACTCGCCCCCGTCGTAGACGAGTCGGTCGAACGAGGCGTCGCTGGCCAGCGCCCTGTACTCGCCCAGCTGGTCGGACGCTCCCTGCTGCTCCTGCGCCTTCGCGATCATCTCGGCCTCGGCGGCGAAGAGATCGCCCTCGTCCTTGACCGGGCGGCCGACGACGTGGTCGCGCTGCGTCTCGAGGTCGGACGCCAGGGCGAGCAGGCGCGGGACACTGGGCACGAAGATCGACGCCGTCTCACCCTTGCGCCGCGCACGGACGAAGCGTCCGACGGCCTGCGCGAAGTAGAGCGGGGTGGAGGTGGTCGTGGCGTAGACGCCGACCGACAGGCGCGGGATGTCGACGCCCTCGCTGACCATGCGCACCGCGACCATCCACGGGTCCATGCCAGCCGAGAAGTCGGCAATCTTGGCGCTGCTTCCGGCCTCGTCGGACAGCACCACCGTCGGCCTGGCGCCGGTGATCTCCTCCAGCACCCGCGCGTAGGCTCGCGCGCTGTCCTGGTCGCTGGCGATGACGAGCCCGCCGGCGTCGGGGACGTCGCGGCGCACCTCCACGAGGCGCGTGTGGGCGGCCTGCAGGACCTCGGGGATCCACGAGCCGTTGGGGTCGAGGGCGGTGCGCAGCGCCTGGGCCGTCGCAGCCCGGTCGAGCGGCTCGCCGAGCCGGGCGGCCACCTCGTCGCCCGCACGGGTGCGCCAGTGCATCTGGCCGGAGTAGGCCATGAACAGCACCGGACGGACCACCCCGTCCTTGAGCGCGTGACCGTAGCCGTAGGAGTAGTCGGCGACGCTCTGCTTGGAGCCGTCGACCTGCGGTGCGTAGGTCACGAACGGGATCGGGTTGTCGTCGGACCTGAACGGCGTGCCGGTGAGGGCGAGGCGTCGGACAGCAGGCTCGCACGCCTCCTGCACGCCGTCGCCCCAGGTCAGGGCGTCGCCGGCGTGGTGCACCTCGTCCATGATGACCATCGTGGAGCGGTGCTCGATGCGCGCGCGGTAGGCGTTGGGGTTGACCGCGATGCCGGCATAGGTGACGGCGAAGCCCTGGAACCCCTGGCCGAGCACCCCTTGGCTGGGCAGTGCCGGGTCGAGCATGATGCCGATGCCCGCGGCGGCGAGGGCCCACTGGGTCTTGAGGTGGTCGGTCGGCGTCACGATGACGACCCGCTCGACGATCCCGCGGGCGAGCAGGTCGGCAGCGATCGTGAGGGCGAACGTGGTCTTGCCGGCGCCGGGCGTCGCGACGGTCAGGAAGTCGCTCGGTTGCTTGCGCTGGTAGAGGTCGAACGCCTCTTGCTGCCAGACCCGGAGGCGCTGGCTACGCGTCACCCGAGCCGTCCCCCTCGTCACCCTTGTCGAGGCCCTCCCAGATGTCCTTGCACTCCGGGCAGATCGGGAAGCGCTCCGGATCACGACTGGGGGTCCAGACCTTGCCGCACAGCGCGATGACCGGGTTGCCCATGACCATCGCCTCGGTCAGCTCGTCCTTGGGGACGTAGTGCGAGAACTTCTCGTGATCGCCCTCCTCCGTGCGCTGGTCGACGCGCTCGTCGGTGCGCTCGTCGAGTGCCGTCTGCGAACCACGTTGGAAGAAAGCCACGTCGGGAGTCTAACGAGTGAGGACTGACAAGTCCTAGTTCGCGGACGGGTCGTCAGGGAATGTCGTCCAGAACCTGACGTCGTCCTGCTGGCGTCGCAGGACCTCTCGCCACAACGTCTCCGGCTGGGGCGAGATGAGATCATCGTCACGCGCGTCGACGACCAGCCACGCCCCCTCGGCGAGCTCGGCCTCGAGCTGGTCGGGCCCCCACCCCGCATAGCCCGCGAAGACCCGTAGGCCCGACAGCTCGCCGTGCACCGGCAGCGGTCCGTCGAGGTCGACGAGACCCACCCGGCCGGCCATCTGCCGCCAGCCCACCGGCGGTGCGTCGTCCGCGACGACGCCCAGCGCGAGGGCCGAGTCCATCGCGACCGGACCACCGTCGAACAGGCAGACCGGAGCGTTGACGAGCCCCGCCCAGTCGGGCAGGACGTCGTCGACGTCCGACTCCAACGGCCGGTTGACGATGACGCCGAGGGCGCCGTCGGCGTCGTGGTCGAGCAGGAACACGACGCTGCGCAGGAACGGTCCCGACTCGATGGCCGGGGTGGCCACCAGCAACCGGCCGCGCAGCGTGTCCATGGTCTCCATGATGCCCCTCCCCTCCATGCCGTGCGGGGATTGCGGCACACCCTATGCTTCGTGCATGGCCGACGACCCGACCTCAGGCGAGGAGCTCACGATCGACGAGCTCGCGTCGCGGGCTCAGATGACGGTCCGCAACGTGCGCGCGTACGCCGCCCGGGGCCTGATCGAGGCCCCCCGGCTCGCCGGCCGCACCGGCTACTACAACCGCGAGCACCTGCAGCGCCTCCAGCTCATCCGGCAGCTGCTCGAGCGTGGCTTCACGCTCGCGGCGGTCGAGAAGGCCATCCAGAACGCCCCGCACCACGCGGCCGGTCACACGCTCGACCTCATGACGATCCTCGACCTGCCCGACAACGACGGCGACGAGATCATGGCCCGCGAGGACCTTGCGGCGCTGGCCGGCGTCGAGCGCGACGACGCCCTCATCGAGTCGATGGTCGGGCTCGGCCTGGTCGAGAAGCTCGAGGGTGACCGGGTCCGTCTCGTCGAGCCGGCGGTCGTCCGGGCGGGCGCCTCGGCCGTGACGCTCGGCCTGCCGCCCGAGAGCGTCATCGAGCTGTTCCCCCTGCTGCAGTCGCACCTGCGGATCATCGCCGACACGTTCGTGCGCGAGGTTGCCAACGAGCTGATCCAGCCGTTCGTCGACAAGGGACTGCCCGAGCACGACTGGCAGCGCATCATCGACGTGATCGACGGCCTGCTGCCGATCGCCAGCCAGGTGACGCTCGGCATCTTCCGCTCCGAGATCCGAAAATCGATCGACGTCGAGGTCGGCGAGCAGATCGCGGGCATCGCCGCGCGCCTCGCCTAGTCCAGATGTCCCGGCCGGGGCTCGCCCGGCCAGAGACGCACCGACCCCGACCGACGCCACCGGGAGGGAGGGAGGTGGCGCCGACCGGGGTGGTCGGTGGGACGAACGGGTCAGGCAGCGATGACGCTGCGCAGACGGGCCATGAGGCCCGGACGCGCGACGTCCTCGATCTGGACCGGTCCGTGCTCGGCCAGCGACTCACGAGCGGAGTCCTGGATGAGCTGACCCCGGGCCGCGAGGTCCGGGTGGAAGGTGGGGACGCCCGCGGAGGCGGCCAGGTAGCCGAGCTCCTTGGCGAACGCCTTGCGGAGGGCCGGCTCGTCGCGGTGGGCGTCGAGCAGGGCCCGGACGCCGGGCAGCTCGGACGCGGTGTTGACCCACGCCGTGACGGCCACGAGCTCGGGGTCCTCCTCGCCCTCGGAGATGAGACGGTCCATCTGGCCGCTGAGGCGCTGGAACCAGGTCATCTGGAGCTCGAAGAGCAGGTCGGTGTCGGTCGGGAAGGCCAGACGGCCGTTCTCCGTGGAGTCGATCAGATCGGTGAGCGTGATGTCGCGCTGCAGGTCAGCAACGGCGAGCATTCCGCGGAGTGTTTCCTTGCGACGGTTGTAAGCATCCCAGGTCATGGTGTGCTCCTTTCTGTTCCGTCGAATCGAGGGTTCCATACCCTCGGTACGTACTCTCAGTATGTTGGAGACCCGGAGTATTGGCAAACCTCCGGTATGTGATCCGTGGCACGAGATCCGCATCACCGTAGACTTGGACCCATGTCCCATCCAGCACGCGTGACGAAGACCGTCCTGCGCACCGCTCGCAAGACCTCCAAGACGTCGCGTCGGCAGGACTACTCCTCCAGCACCAAGCGGGCTCTGCTCGACAGCGCCACCGCCCTGTTCACCGATCACGGCTACGCCGGCACGTCGCTCGACGAGGTCGTCGCGGCTGCCCGCGTCACCAAGGGCGCGCTCTACCACCACTTCCCCAGCAAGCTCGCGCTGTTCGAGAACGTCTTCCTGCGGGTGCAGGAGTCGACGACCGCCGACATCGAGAAGGCGATCAGCTCGTCCAAGGACCCGTGGGAGCGCGCGCAGATCGGCCTCGAGAAGTTCCTCGAGGTGTGCCGCGAGCCGCAGTTCCGCCGCATCTGCATGCAGGAGGGACCCGTCGCCCTGGGGCACGAGCGCTGGCAGGAGGCCGAGAAGGCCGCGTCCTACGGCATCGTGCAGGGTGCCGTCGACGACCTGCTCACCGATCTCGGCGGCGTCGAGCAGCTCGGCGAGGCCTTCACCGCCGTGTTCTACGGGGCCATCCGGTCGGCGTCGGAGTACGTCGCCGACGCCGAGGACCCCGATGCCGCCAGCGACGACGTGCAGGCCACGATCAGCGCCCTGCTCGGCGGGCTGCGCCTGCTGCCGACGGTCGGCTGACCGCCTCGACCGAGCGCCTCCTGCTCAGCCGACGTTGACCGAGCCGGCGTCCTTCGGGACCAGCTCGAGGAACACGCGACCGGGATCGATCGTGAAGGGAGCACCGTCTGCGGTCTCGAACGTCAGCCCCTCCTCCAGGCTCGGCTTGCGCCACGTGACGCTGGTGACCTCGTCGCCGCGGAAGACCTTCGCCTCGCCGCTGCCCTCGAACACCGTCTCCGGCACGGGGTTGCCGGCCGGATCGGTGTAGCCGGCGTCGCCGACGCGGCAGAACAGCACGATCATCGTGTCGGCGGCAAAGTCCTTGCCCGCCTCGGCGTGACCGTTGGTGCGCATCCACTTCTTGCCCTTGAGCGCCCACGACGTCGCGGTCGAGTTGGAGAAGCGCACCGTCGCGGTGGTCGCCTTCTTGGCAGCCGACGGCGCCGTCGCCGATCCGGTCGGCTCGGGGGTGGCCGTGGCCTTCGCGGCCTTCCTGGGCGTCCACGGCAGGTAGGGGCCGTTGATCGTCGTCCGCTTCGCCGACTTGTTGACGGTCTTGAGATTGATCAGGCGGTTGTAGGGCCGCACCTTCAGCGGGTCGCTGCTGAACCCGGGCGAGCCGGCGTCCTCGGAGAACACCGTGATGCCGGCCTTCTCGACCTTGTTGTAGGCGCCGTTGGCGCCACCCGACGCGACGATCTGACCGCCGACCGGGCCGGCGATGCCGATGTCGCTCGTCCGCAGCGACCGCACGTGACCGACCTTCTCCGGCAGGGCTGAGTAGTAGAACGCCGCCAGCCGGGTGAGGCCGCCCTCGACGAGCTCCTCGAGCATCATGTCGGCGCGGTCGAGGCCGTACTGGGGCGATCCCCCGGCGGTGTTCTCGATCTTGACCACGAACACCGGGTTGTCGGGACGTCCCTTCGTCATCGCCCTGCCCGTCAGCGGGGAGATCTCGACCAGCTTCTCGGCCGATCCCTGGCTCGCGTCGGGCGACGTCGGCTCCGGGGAGTCCGACGACGAGCAGGCGGCGAGGGCGATGCTCGCGGCAGACGCGACGACCAGGAGACGCAGGTTCATGCGGCCAGCATGCCCCATCGCGGGTCAGCCTCCGCGCAGGCGTGCCCTAGGCGTTCTTGGGCTTGCGGAAGCCGGCCGCCTCCGCCTCCTCGGGCGTGCGGAACCACACGTCGGCCTTGGTGCGCGCATAGGCCGGACTGTCCGGGGAGTGATAGATCATCGAGCTGGTCTTGCCCTTGATCGAGGGCTCGGGCTCCGATTCGGGCTCGGGGTCTGGTTCTGGTTCTGGCTCTGGTTCCGGCTCGGGTTCCGGCTCTTGTTCTGGTTCGGGCTCTGGTTCTGGCCTCTGCTCCGGAGCAGGTGAGGCGCCCTGCGCCTGCCGCTTGGCGCGCAGCTGCAGCTCGCGCACGAGCCACCCGAGGACGAAGCCGAGCAATCCAGCGAGGACCAGCCAGACGAGGATCTCGCCGATCGTGTAGGTCGACATGACTCAGCTCCCCCTCACGACGACGTCGTCGCGGGCCGCTGCGACGTCCACGTCACCGGAGTCGACCGCGAGCCCGTCGACGACGTCGAGGTCGGGCAGGGCGGAGGCCACGAGGTCCAGCACGTCCCGGCGCTCGGCCCTGCTCCCGACGGTGCCCCCGATCTCGACCGTCCCCCGGCCGTCGATCCCGAGCACGAGGTCCGTGACTCCTGCGAGATCGCCGAGCAGGTCGGGCAGCGCCGCGACCCACGGCTCCGCGGCCACGGCATCGTCGACGGCGAGGTCGCCCGAGACCGTAGCCTCGAACCCGAGCGACGCGGCAGCCTTGATCTCGGCGGCGGCGTCCGGGTCGGGCACGACCCCGCCGATGTCGACGAGATCGCCCTGGCGCGTCAGCTCGATCGTCGCGCGGTCGAAGACGGGCGGTCGCGCCTCGTCGTCGCGCCGGTCGTCGCGGTCGCGGGCGATGCGGGCCCACCGCACGCCGCGGACGTCCTCGACGACGCCCTGGGCCTCGCGCAGGTCGGCCGAGCTGCCGCCGCTGAGCACGACCTCGCGGCCGTCGACGTCGACCAGCACGCCATCAAGACCGGCCGAGACGAGAGCCTTCTCCGCAGCCGGCTGCAGGTCGCGGGCGGTCGCAGACGACCCGAGGACCGCACCGAGGGCCACGACCACGACGAGCCCGACAGCAGCGAGCAGGGCCAGCCGCCGCACGGAGGTGTCCGACACGTGCCGTCCCCTTTTCGTCGAACGCAGCGAGACATCAGCCTAGCGTCACGGAGCAGGCCGCCGGCCACGGTCCCGAGCGGTTGTCCGACCCTGCTGGGACGATGGAAGCATGTCCGACCCGCTCGAGAGATTCGCGCCCGCGACCCGGGCGTGGTTCGCCGAGTCCTTCGACGCTCCGACCCCCGCACAGGTGGGCGCGTGGCAGGGCGTGGCCGGCGACGAGCACGTGCTGGTCGTGGCGCCGACGGGATCGGGCAAGACGTTGGCGGCGTTCCTGTCAGCGATCGACCGGCTGATGCACGCGGGCGAGTCCGAGGGCACCCGCGTCCTCTACATCTCGCCGCTCAAGGCGCTCGCGGTCGACGTCGAGCGCAACCTGCGCTCGCCACTGGTCGGCATCACCCAGGCGGCGGCCCGGCGCGGCGACGAGTTCCGCGAGGTGACGGTGGGCGTGCGCTCCGGCGACACGTCGCAGCGCGACCGACGCGCCCTCGTCAGCCGTCCGCCCGACATCCTCATCACGACGCCCGAGTCGCTGTTCCTGATGCTCACGTCCGCCGCGCGCGAGACCCTGCGCAGCGTCGACACCGTCATCATCGACGAGATCCACGCCGTGGCCGGCACCAAGCGCGGCGCCCACCTGGCGCTCTCCCTCGAGCGGCTCGATGCGCTGCTCGAGTCGCCGGCCCGTCGCATCGGGCTGAGCGCGACGGTCCGCCCGCACGACGAGGTGGCCCGGTTCCTCGCCGGGTCGAGCCGGGTCCAGGTCGTGGCGCCCGAGTCACCCAGCCGGCTCGAGATGCACGTCGCCGTGCCGGTCGACGACATGACCAACATCCCGGCACCGCCGCGCGACGAGGGCAGCGGTGCGCGCTCGGTCGACGACACCGATGGCGGTCAGCCGCGCGGCAGCATCTGGCCGCACGTCGAGGAGGCCGTCATGCAGCGGGTGCTCGAGCACCGCTCGACGATCGTCTTCGTCAACTCCCGCGGTGTCGCCGAGCGACTCACGGCCCGTCTCAACGAGGCCTATGCCACCCACCTCGGCTCCGACGAGACCGCACCCCCTGCAGGCCGCTCCCCCGCCCAGGTCATGGGAGGCAGCGCCCAGTCCGAGGGCGCCGAGGCCGTCCTCGCCCGCGCCCACCACGGCTCGGTCAGCAAGGAGCAGCGGTCCCTCATCGAGGACGAGCTCAAGTCGGGCCGGCTGCGGTGCGTCGTCGCCACGTCGAGCCTCGAGCTCGGCATCGACATGGGCGCGGTCGACCTCGTCATCCAGGTGTCCACCCCGCCCTCGGTCGCCAGCGGCCTGCAGCGGGTCGGCCGCGCCGGCCACCAGGTCGGCGAGCTGTCGCGCGGCGTCATGTTCCCCACCTCCCGGCAGGACCTCCTCGGCTCGGCCGTCACGACGTCCCGCATGCAGCAGGGCATGATCGAGCGGCTCGACATCCCGGCCAACCCGCTCGACATCCTCGCCCAGCAGACCGTCGCCGTCACCGCGCTCGAGAGCATCGACGTCGAGGAGTGGTTCGACACGGTGCGCCGCAGCGCCCCATTCGCGACGCTGCCCAGGTCTGCCTACGACGCGACCCTCGACCTGCTCTCGGGCCGCTATCCCTCCGACGAGTTCGCCGAGCTGCGCCCGCGTCTGGTGTGGGACCGCGACGCCGGCACCCTGACCGGCCGCCCGGGGGCGCAGCGCCTCGCAGTCACCAGCGGCGGCACGATCCCCGATCGCGGCATGTTCTCGGTCAACATCGCCGCGGGCACCGAGGAGACCGGCTCCCGCAAGGTCGGCGAGCTCGACGAGGAGATGGTCTACGAGTCGCGCATCAACGACGTCTTCGCCCTCGGGGCCACCAGCTGGCGCATCCAGGAGATCACCCACGACCGCGTCATGGTCACCCCCGCCTTCGGCCAGCCTGCCCGGCTGCCGTTCTGGAAGGGCGACGCCGTCGGGCGCCCCTACGAGCTCGGCGAGGCCATCGGCACCTTCGTCCGCGAGGCGTCCGCGCTCGCACCCGAGCAGCTCGCCGAGCACACCGCGGCGCTCGGGCTCGACCGACGGGCGGCCGACAACCTCGGCACCTACCTCGCCGACCAGAAGGCCGCGACCGGCCAGGTGCCCTCCGACCGCACGCTGCTGGTCGAGCGCTTCCGCGACGAGCTCGGCGACTGGCGCGTCGTGCTGCACTCGCCGTTCGGCCGGCGGGTCCACGCCCCGTGGGCGCTGGCGGTCGCCGCCCGCATCGTCGAGCGCTATGGCATGGACGGGTCGGTCGTCGCCAGCGACGACGGCATCGTCGCCCGCATCCCCGACACCGAGACCGAGCCGCCCGGTGGTGACCTCTTCGTCTTCGAGGCCGACGACCTCGACAAGATCGTCACCGAGGAGGTCGGGGGCTCGGCGCTCTTCGCCTCGCGGTTCCGCGAGTGCGCCGCCCGCGCCCTGCTGCTGCCACGCCGCAACCCCGGCTCCCGCGCTCCGCTGTGGCAGCAGCGGCAACGCTCGGCCCAGCTGCTCGACGTCGCCCGCAAGTACCCCTCGTTCCCGATCCTGCTCGAGACGGCCCGCGAGTGCCTGCAGGACGTCTACGACCTTCCCGCGCTCACCGCACTCACCCGACGCATCGCGTCGCGCGAGGTGCAGATCGCCGAGGTCACCACCGAGCGCGCGTCCCCCTTCGCCCAGAACCTCCTGTTCGGCTACGTCGCGGCCTTCCTCTACGAGGGCGACACGCCGCTGGCCGAGCGTCGCGCGTCCGCCCTGACGCTCGACCCGACCCTGCTCGCCGAGCTGCTGGGGCGCGCCGAGCTGCGCGAGCTGCTCGATCCCGACGTCCTCGAGCGCACCGAGCTCGAGCTGCAACGACTGACCGACGACCGACGGGCCAAGGACCTCGAGGGCGTTGCCGACCTGCTGCGCATGCTGGGGCCACTCACGCTCGAGGAGGTGACGGCCCGCGTGCAGCCCGATGTCGCGGCCGACGCCGCGGCGTGGCTCGACGAGCTGCGCGACGCCCGACGCGCGATCGAGGTCTCGATGGCCGGAGAGATCCGCTGGGCAGTCGTCGAGGACGCCGGACGCCTGCGCGACGCCCTCGGCGTGGTCGTGCCGCTCGGCATCTCCGAGGCCCACCTGGAGTCGGCTGCCGACCCGCTCACCGACCTGGTGTCACGCCACACCCGCACGCACGGACCGTTCACGACCGAGGAGGTCGCCGCCCGCTTCGGCCTCGGCACCGCGGTCGTCCTGCAGGTGCTGCGCCGGCTCTCGCGCGACGGCCGGCTCACCGAGGGCGAGTTCCGGCCGCACGCCACGGGCAGCGAGTGGGTCGAGCCCGGCGTCCTGCGCCGCATCCGGTCGCGATCGCTGGCTGCCGCCCGGCAGCAGGTCGAGCCCGTCGACCCCGGCACGTTCGCCCGGTTCCTTCCGTCGTGGCAGGGGGTCGGTGGCACGCTGCGCGGCACCGACGGCGTGCTCACGGCGATCGACCAGCTGGCCGGCCTGGCCCTGCCCGCGTCTGCCTGGGAGTCGCTCGTCCTGCCGGCGCGCGTGCGCGACTACTCCCCCTCGATGCTCGACGAGCTGACGTCGGCCGGTGAGGTGGCCTGGTCTGGTGCCGGCACCCTGCCCGGCAACGACGGCTGGGTGCAGCTGCACCCGGCCGACTTCGTGCTGCGCGCTGCCGGCGCTCCGCCGCCCGCCGACGAGGGACTCCACGCCGCGATCACCGAGGCCCTCGACGGCGGTGGCGCCTTCTTGTTCCGTCAGCTGGTCGACGCCCTGGGCAGCGACGGCAGGAATTCTGACCAGCCTGCTCCGCCCGATCACACCGCGGTCGCCGAGGCCCTCTGGGACCTCGTCTGGAGCGGGCGCGTCAGCAACGACACCTTCGCGCCGCTGCGCACCCTGGTCGGACGCGGTGGTGCCCACCGGACGACTCGTCCGACGCCGCGCGCCCGCATCCACGGCCGGCGCACCCGGTCTCCGCGGGTGGCTCTCCAGGGACCGCCCACCGTCAGCGGACGCTGGTTCGCGCTCACCGAGACCACTGGCGACGCCACCGCCCTGCAGCTCGCCCGCACCGAGGCCCTCGTCGGGCGCTACGGCGTGGTCACCCGTGGATCGGTCATGGCCGAGCAGACGCCGGGCGGCTTCGCCGGGGTCTACCGCGTCCTGCGCGAGCTCGAGCAGACCGGATCGGTCCTGCGCGGCTACTACATCGAGACGTTGGGCGCCGCCCAGTTCGCGGCGACGTCGACGGTCGACCGCATGCGCGCCCACGCGACCGACGACGAGCGTCCCACCGACGCCGCCGCGCTCACGCTCGCTGCGACCGATCCGGCCAACCCCTACGGCGCGGCGCTGGCGTGGCCCGGACGTGCCGCCGACGACGAGTCGGCCCGGCACCGACCGGCCCGCAAGGCCGGCTCGCTCGTCGTCCTGCACGACGGACGGCTCGTGGCCTACCTCGAGCGGGGCGGCAAGAAGGCCCTCGTCTTCGACGACGATCCCGCGCGTCTCGCGGCAGCCGCCGCGTCGCTGGCCTCCACCGTCCGCGGCCGGCGCATCAGCCGGCTCACGATCGAGACCGCCGGGGGCCAGCCCGTCGCCTCCACGGCGTTCGGCGAGGCTCTCCTCGAGGCCGGGTTCGAGCGCACGATCAAGGGGCTGCGTCTCGATGCCTGAAGGTGACACCGTCTGGCGCACTGCCCACCACCTGCACGAGGCACTGGCCGGGCGCGAGCTGACCCGCACCGACTTCCGGGTGCCGGCGTTCGCGACGGTCGACCTGTCGGGCCAGGTCGTCGACGAGGTCGTCAGCCACGGCAAGCACCTGCTGATCCGCACCCCGACCCACTCCATCCACTCGCACCTGAAGATGGAGGGCGCGTGGCACGTCCAACGTCTCGGCACCGACTGGCGACGCCCCGGCCACTCGGCGCGCGCGGTGCTCGACAACGACGAGTGGCAGGCCATCGGCTACTCCCTGGGCGTCCTCGAGGTCCTGACGATCGACGACGAGCACACCGCGACAGACCACCTCGGACCCGATCTCCTCGGCCCGCACTGGGACGTCGACGAGGCCGTCCACCGCGTGACGGGTGAGCCCGACCGACCGGTCTTCCTCGCCCTCATGGACCAGCGCAACCTGGCCGGCTTCGGCAACGAGTACGTCAACGAGCTGCTGTTCATCATGGGGCTCGCCCCGCACCGCCGGGTCGGCGACGTCAGCGACGTCCGACGGGTCATCACCCGCGGCCAGCGGATGCTCGACGTCAACAAGTCCCGGGTCGAGCGGTCGTTCACGGGCAGCACGCGCGCCGGCGAGGAGCGCTGGGTCTACCGCCGTGAGCGCGGCCGCTGCCGCCGGTGCGGCACCCGGCTCCGCACCGACCAGCTGGGCGACCGGCCCACCGCCGAGCGCAACATCTTCTGGTGCCCCCACTGCCAGACCTGATCGGGTCAGGCGCTGACGGCGACCCTCTTCGGTCCGAAGACCATCGCCTCGTCGAGGTCGGTCTTCTTCATGTCGCGCGAGTCGAGCAACCAGTTCTGCCGGATCGTCCACGGGGTGCTCGAGCCCTGCTGCGGCAGGATGTCGGCGACCCGGGTGACGTAGCCCGACGTGAGGTCGAGGATCGGCGCGGCCTCGTCCGAGGCGCCCCGCGGATCAGGCATGCCGAAGGCGTGCCCCTGGGCGTCGAGGTGGTTGATGAACCGGCAGACGTACTGCGACGACAGGTCGGCGCGCAGGGTCCACGAGGCGTTCGTGTAGCCGACGCACCAGGCGAAGTTGGGCATGCCGCTGAACATCAGCCCCTTGTAGACGTAGAGCTCGTGCGGGTCAATCGCGCGCCCGTCGACCTCGAACGAGATCTGCCCGAGCGCGACGACCTGCAGTCCGGTCGCCGTCACGACGATGTCGGCATCGAGGTGCTCGCCGGAGTCCAGGTCGATGCCCGTGGGCGTGAAGGCAGCGATCGTGTCGGTGACGATCGACGCCTGGCCGCGGCGGATCGAGCGGAAGAGATCGCCGTTGGGCACGATGCACAGGCGCTGGTCCCAGGGGTTGTAGCGCGGCGTGAAGTGCTTCATGTCCGTCCCGTCGGGCAGCTGCTTCTTGGCGCGGCCGAGCAGCACCTTCTTCGCAGCGTTCGGGAACCGTCGGCAGAACAGGTAGAAGCCGATCGCGACCATCGCGTTCTTGCGCCGGACGGCGCGGTGCGCGATCTTCGCCGGCAGCACCTTGCGCATGCCGTGGGCCAGCTTGTCCTCGGCAGGGAGGGTCGTGATGTACGTCGGCGAGCGCTGCAGCATCGTGATGTGCTCGACGTCGTCCGCCATCGACGGGATGAGGGTGACGGCGGTCGCGCCGCTGCCGATCACGACGACCTTCTTGCCGGCGTAGTCGAGGTCCTCGGGCCAGAACTGCGGGTGGACGACCTGGCCCTCGAAGGTGTCCCGTCCCGGGAAGTCGGGCGTGAAGCCCGTGTCATAGCTGTAGTAGCCGCTGCACAGGTAGAGGAACGACGCCGTCTGCACGACGGACTCGTCACCCACCGACGAGGTCACGGTCCACCGGGCGTCCTCGGACGACCACGATGCGCTCTGCACGCGGTGACCGAAGCGGATGTGGTCCTCGATGCCGAACTCGTCGGCGGCCTCGGCGATGTACGTCCGGATGTCGTGGCCGTCGGCGATCGACTTCTGGTTGGTCCACGGTCGGAACGGGAAGCTCAACGTGTACATGTCGGAGTCCGATCGGATCCCCGGGTAGCGGAACAGGTCCCAGGTGCCGCCGACCGCGTCGCGTGCCTCGAGGATCGCGTACGACTTGCCCGGGCACTGCTCCTGCAGCCGGTAGGCCGCGCCGATGCCGGACAACCCTGCTCCGACGATGATCACGTCGACGTGCTCTGCCACCATGATGAGCCTTTCGCATACCGTTGGTATGCGAACTGTAACGCAGAGTAACCGCCGCGACCATGGGTGGCGACCCCCGTGGTTGTGCATCGGCTCTAGGATCACTGTCATGACTGCGCAGACCGTCGACACGGACACCGACCTCGGCACGGACGATCCGTCCTACCGGGGGCTCGGCTGGTTGATGACGATCGGAGGCGCCATCGGGCTGTTCTCCGCGGCCGTCCTGATCGTCGAGAAGGTTCACCTGCTCGAGAAGCCGAAGCAGGCACTCAGCTGCGACATCAACCCCATCGTGGGCTGCGGCAACGTCATCAACACCGACCAGGCGTCGGTGTTCGGGTTCCCCAACCCGCTGATGGGCGTCGTCGGGTTCTCGATCGTCGTGACGCTCGGCGTGCTGCTGCTCGCGCGGGTCACGCTGCCCGCGTTCATCTGGCTCGGCCTGCAGGTGGGCGCCCTCTTCGGCATCGGCCTGGTGACTTGGCTGCAGTACCAGAGCATCTACAACCTCAACGCCCTCTGCCCCTACTGCATGATCGTGTGGAGCGTGACGATCCCGATCTTCATCTGGATCACGGCCCGCAACCTGGTCGCCTTCGCGCCCGGCAACCCGGTCGCCCGCTTCGTCGGCGACTGGACGCTGCTGATCACCGTCCTCTGGTTCGTCGCGCTGATCGCTGCCATCTATTTCAAGTTCGGCTTCGACGTCTTCGCCTAATCTGTCCCCATGAAGCTCGCAGTCCTCGGCGGATTGACCGTTGCCCTCGGCCTTGCCCTGACCGAGACCGGGCTCATCGCGATCGGTGCGTTCTGGGTGCTGCTCGGCCCGGTCATGCGTCTGCACGGTCGCCGGGTGCTCGCGCTGAAGGGCGGCGACGCGGAGCTGGTCGTCGATGGCAAGCCGGTCGTCGACGCTCGGACGTTCGCCGTCGGCACGCTGCTCTGGTTCGTCCTGGGCGCGCCGTCGCTGCTGGTCGGCCTGCTCGAGCTCGGCATCACGTCCGACCACACGCAGTGGCGGTGGCTCCCGCTCGTCGTCGGCGCACTGGCACTCGGCGTCGGTGGGATCAGCGGGGTCCTCTACCTGCTGGGCACGGCGGTGTCCGCGAAGGCACAGCAGTCACCGCGGCCGACCACCCCCGCCACGATCACGATCCGTTCCGCCGCCGAGACCGGCACGTTCATCAACGAACGGCCCCGCCTCTCGCTCGAGCTGCTCGTCGAGCCTGAGCCGGGCTCCGCCATGGCGGCCTACGAGGTGACCAAGCTGGCCACGGTGCCCTACACGGCCCTGGGATCGCTCGGCGTCGGCGACGGCTTCAGGGCGCTCGTGCACGGGCCGGACCGCCCCACCGTGATGGACATCCACTGGGACCAGCCCATCGCCGGCCGCGCCACAGGCGCCTCGTCCGGCGAGGTTCCGGCCAGGCTGGCCGAGCTGGACGAGCTGCACAGAGCCGGCCAGGTCAGCGACGAGGAGTACCGCGCCCAGCGCGAGCGCATCCTCGGATCGCTCTGACGTCCGCGGCCACGATCAGCCGGCCACCCGCTCGATGACCTTGGCGAGCCGCACGTCACGGTCGGTCACCCCACCGACGTCGTGACTGGTGAGCCGCACGTCAACCCGGTTGTAGACGTTGGTCCACTCCGGGTGATGATCCATCTCGTTGATCGGGCCCGCCGCCCGGTTCATGAAGGCGAGGGCGGCGTCGAAGTCATCGAACTCGTACGACTTCACGATCGCCTCGCCCTCCTGCGACCAGCCGGGGAGGCTGTCGAGCGCATCTTCGATCTGGGCGTCGGTGAAGGCAGTCATGACTTCACGCTAGCCCGGCCGGCCCCACGTGCAAGTGCTCGACGGCTCTGGCCACGGATTGTCGTCCCGTGCCCGTACCGTCACAGCCATGACCACACCGCAGATCACGCTGGGCGCGATCAACCTCGAGGCCAGCGACCCCACTCAGCTGTCGAGGTTCTGGGCGTCGGTGATCGGCGCGGCGCCCCCGGCTGCGGGCGACACCGTCTACCTGCCACCCGCCGGCCCTGCCGGCTTCGCGATGTTCTTCCAGCCGCTGGACGGCGACCGTGGCCACCAGACGATGCATCTGGACCTGACGGTGCCGTGGGGGTCGCGAACGGCAGAGGTCGAACGCATCATCGGTCTCGGCGCGACGTTCCAGTGGGACGTGCTCGACGAGGTGCCGCACGTGCAGTGGACGACCCTCGCCGATCCCGAGGGCAATCTGTTCTGCGTGGCGGAGCACCCGCCGGCGTGAGCTGGGCTGGTGGGGGCGAGCTGCGGGGATCCCTCGTCGGCCGCTTCGCGGCGGTGGGGGCGAGCTGCGGGGATCCCTCGCTGGCCGCTACGCGGCGGTGGGGGGCGAGCTGCGGGGATCCCTCGCCGGCCGCTACGCGGCGGTGGGGGGCGAGCTGCGGGGATCCCTCGCCGGCCGCTACGCGGCGGTGGGGGGCCCACTCGATTCACGGAGCCTTCGATGTATGAGAAATGCCCCGCACCGACCCAAGAACGGGGTCGGTGCGGGGCATTTCTCATGCGTGGAGCTGCGGGGAATCGAACCCCGGTCCTACGGCGCTGAGTCAGGGCTTCTCCGGGTGCAGTCCGTCTAGTCGCTTTTCTCAGCCCCGGCGCTCGGACAGACGCGTCGCCGACGGGCTCAGTCACAGAAAAGTCCCGATCACACGCTGTGACGCCGTGTGACCAGCAAGTCCCCTTGATGAGACTGGCGATCCGGAGCGGAGACGCCCCCGGGCCAGCCCTTCACCTATCGCTTAAGCAGCGAGGGCGAAGTCAGTGCGCTTGGAATCGGCACTTGTTGGTTTCCAGAGATCGTTTAAGAGATAACCCTGGATCCTCTACCCGCTTCACCTGAATCGAACGACCTTAGTCGAAACCGATCAGCCCCTCTGGAGTTTTCAAACGCTGCCGAAGCAACACCATCATCCTACTCCCCTGCAACGACAACTCCGAGCCGTTCATTCCGACTGCAGGGCCTCGGGGCTCACCTTCGACCCGTGGATGAGCCCGACCGCGCACGCCGCCGCGACCACGAGCATGCCGACACAGATCAGGGTGCCGGTCTCGAAGCCCGGCCCGAAGACGTCCGGATCGGCAAAGTCCCGACCGGCGATGCCCGCGATCGGCGGTATCGCGGCGACCGCCAGCAGCGACGCCGTGCGGGCCACCGCGTTGTTGATGCCCGACGCGATGCCGGTCTGCTCCATCGGCGCCGCTGCCAGCACCGCGGTCGTCAGCGGAGCCACCAGCGTCGTGATGCCGGCGCCGAACACGATCGAGGCCGGCAGCACGTCGGACCAGAAGCTCGCGTCCGGCCCGATGCGCAGCATCATCAGCAGCCCGGCCGCGGCGATCAGGGGCCCGGCGGTCATGGGCCACCGCGGACCGATCTTCGCCCCCAGCGCACCGGCACGCCCCGAGAGCAGCAGCATGATGACGGTCGTCGGCAGCGTGGCGAGACCCGCCTCGAGCGGCGAGAAGCCCGAGACGTACTGCAGCTGCTGCACCAGCAGGAAGCCGGATGCCGCGAGCGCCCCGTAGATCGCGAAGGTGCAGATGTTGGCGGCGGTGAACACCCGGTCGGCGAACAGCGCCAGCGGCACGAGCGCGTGGGGCGTGAGCTTCTGGTGCACCACGAACACGATCATCAAGACGATGCCGGCACCGACCCACAACCATGACTTCTCGACCAGGCCGTACGTCAGCGCGGCCAGCCCCGCCGCGGCGAGCCCGGCACCGGTGAAGTCGATGCGGTCGTGGCCGCCCCGGGTCTCCGGCACGTGCTTGACGGCGAGCCACACCACGACGGCGGCCAGGGGGACGTTGATCCAGAAGATGCCGCGCCAGCCGGTCGTGTCGACGAGCCATCCGCCGACGAGCGGTCCGAGCGCCGACGTCACACCTGCCAGCCCCGACCAGACACCGATCGCCGGCCCCCGGTCCTCCGGCGCGAACGACGCCGAGATGATCGCCAGGCTGCCCGGCGTCAGCAGCGCAGCGCCCACGCCCTGGAGCCCGCGGGCCGCGACCAGCGTCTCGATCGTGGGGGCGACCGCGCACAGGATCGATGCCGCGGCGAACCACACGACGCCGATCACGAACACCAGGCGACGTCCCATCCGGTCGCCCAACGACCCGCCCACCAGGATCAGGGCGGCAAGGGTCAGCGTGTAGGCGTTGACGATCCACTGCACGCCGGCCGCGCCCGCATCGAGGTCGGCGTTCATGGCGGGCAGGGCCAGGCCGACGATCGAGCCGTCGAGGAACGCCATGCCCGAGCCGAGCACCATCGCCGCGACCAGCCACCTGCCCTGCGGGCTCGCGAGCCGGATCGTGCCGGCGCTCACGCCTCGACGCCGAACAGGTCGGCGCCGTTGTGCCAGAGCACGCTGCGCATCCAGTCGTCACCGAGGTCGAGGCGCTGCAGCACCTCGACCTGGTGCGCGTAGACGTAGGGGAGGTTGGGGAAGTCGGTGCCGAACAGCAGCCGCTGCTGCAGGTCGAGCAGGCGTGGCGGGATGTCGTCGGGCACCGGCAGACCCCAGAAGTCGACGAAGGCCATCGTGGTGTCGAGGCGGACGTTGTCGTGCCGCTCGGCCAGGTCGAGGAACTCGTGGATCTCCGGCATGCCCAGGTGGGCGATGACGAGCGCCAGGTCGGGGTGTCTCGACAGGACGTCGGCCACTCCGGCAGGTCCCGTGTGATCACCCGGAGCAGGCCCCGAGCCGGCGTGCAGGACGATCGGGGTGCCGCTCTCGGCCAGCAGGCCCCAGACCGGCTCGAGCAGCGGGTCGTTGGGGGCGAAGTCGCCGACCTGCACGTGGACCTTGAAGACCTCGACGCCGCCCTCGACGAGCTCGCGGACGTACGTCTCCGCGTCCGGCTCGGGATAGAACGTCGCCGACCACAGGGCGTCGGGCGTCCGCTCGGCGAACTGCTTCGTCCAGTCGTTCATGAATCCGGCGATGCCCGGCTTGTGGGCGTACGACAGGGCCGAGAACCGGCGGACGCCCATCGACCGCAGGTGAGCCACCCTCTCCTCGTCGCTGCCGCGATAGGTCACGGGCCACGGCCGGCCGAGCAGCGGACCGGCGGAGTCGAAGTAGTCCCACACCTTCGCCAGGATCGCGGGCGGCATGAAGTGGGTGTGGACGTCGATGATGCCCGGCAGGCCGAGCTCAGCCGTCAGCCGCGGCAGGTCCTCGTCGCGCAACGACGACGAAGCGCCTGCCACTAGTGCATGCCCTTGAGCCGCCGACCCAGGTCACGCTCGGCCTCGCGGGTCGCGGTGCGCTCGGCGATCGCGTGGCGCTTGTCGTACGTCTTCTTGCCTCGCGCGAGCGCGATCTCGACCTTCGCGCGTCCGTCCTTGAAGTACAGCGACAGCGGGACGATCGTCAGGCCCTTCTCGCTCGTGCGCCGCTCGATGCGGTCGATCTCCTGCCGGTTGAGCAGGAGCTTGCGACGCCGGCGGGTCTCGTGGTTGGTCCAGGTGCCCTGCGTGTACTCGGGGATGTGGACCTGCAGCAGCCAGGCCTCGCCGCGCTCGATCTCGCCGAACCCGTCGGTCAGGGATGCGCGACCTGCACGCAACGACTTCACCTCGGTGCCCGTCAGGACCAGTCCGGCCTCAAACGTGTCTTCGATGTGGAAGTCGTGGCGCGCCTTCTTGTTCTGCGCAACGAGCTTGCGCCCGGTTTCCTTGGCCACCCGCCCATTGTGTCACCTCGCCGCGAACGTCAGCCGCGGACCGCGGCCACGACCTCGGGGTCGGCGCATCCGCGCGCGAATCCGGCGATGCGTCGATCGATGTCGCGGCGCAGGACGACCGCCCCGATCCGCTCGGCCAGGGGCGCCAGCCAGGCGGGCCGGCACTGGAAGCTGTAGCGCCACGTCGCGCGGCAGCCGCCGCCCGGCTCGTCCGCGAAGCGCCATCCGCCGGCGAACGACGCGAAGAACCACGGGCCCTCGACCATCTTCATGCCCACGTTGGTCGGCGGGTTGAACGAGACGTACTCACTGACCATGCGCAGCCGCGAGCGGTGGCGGGTCTCGGTGCGTACGCCCTTGGCGGGAGCCGCCGCACCGTCGAGGAAGTGTTGCTCGTGGATGAACGGGTCCCACCGCAGCCGCGTCGCACCGGTCGTCTGCGAGACCGCGAAGGCCAGCGCCGGCTCGAGGTCGACGACGACGCTCGACTCGATCCGCGTCACAACCAGCCGATGGGGTTCGCGGTCGCGCCGTTGGTCAGCACCATGAAGTGCAGGTGGCAGCCGGTCGAGTAGCCGGTCGTCCCGACGTAGCCGATGACCTGGCCACGCGTGACCTTGCTGCCCGCGCTGACCGCGAAGCGCGACAGGTGGTTGTACGTCGTGACGACGCTGACGCCGCGCTTGACGCCGTTGTTGAGGATGACGCGGTTGCCGTAGGCGGCGTTGAAGTACTGCTCAATGACGGTGCCGCTGGCGGCGGCCTTGATCGGCGTGCCACAGCCGACGCCGAAGTCGGTGCCGTCGTGCAGCTTGTAGACGCCCGTGATCGGGTGACGACGCATGCCGTACGGCGACGTGATCGGGCCGTTGACGGGATAGGACAGCGCACCGCCGGCGTCACCGCCCGTGCCCTTGCCTCCGGACTTCACGTCCTTGGCGGCCAGTGCCCGGATACGAGCGGCCAGGGCGTTGCTCTCGGCGACCTTCTCCTGGTACTGCCGCTCGTCCTCGCGACGCGCAGCGGCGGCTGAGTTGCGGGCGCCCTTGCGGGCGACGACCAGCTCGGTCACCTGGGCGGCCTGCTCCTCGGCAGCCGCCTCGAGGCGTTGTTTCTCGGCGAGGTTGGCCGCGGCCTGCTCCCGCTGTTCCTTGACCTGGTCGCGGAGCTTCTGGACCTTCTCGCGCTTGAGCTTGAGGATGACGCGCGTCGCGTCGAGTGCCTGCATCGTGGCCACCTGCTGGTCGCCGACGGCCGTGGTGAGGGTCAGGTCCTCGCCGAAGGAGTCTGCATCCTGCCCGCGCAGGAGGTCGCTGACCGCGCGCAGCTTCTGGTCGCCCTGCAGGAACTGCTGCACCGCGAACTCCTCGACGGAGTCCTCGGAGTCCGTCAGCTTCTTCTGCCCCGAGCTGAGCTTGGCCCGTGCGACGCGAAGATCTGCCTGGCTGCGGTTGAGCTTGGCCTGCATCTGCTGGTCGAGCGCGGCGGCTGTCGCGACCTTGCCGCGGGTCTTGCCGAGGGTCGCTTGGGCCGTGTCGAGCTTGGCCTGGGCCTTCTTGAGGGCGGCTGCGGCGGCGATGAGCTCTTTGCTCGACGCGTCGAGATCCTTCTTCGCGTCTTGGGCCGCGCTGTTGGCGTCCTTCTTCTGCTTCTCGAGGTCGTCCTTCTTGTCAGCGAAGGACGGCGATGAGAGGGACGCGACGAGCGTCGTCGCGAGAACCGCGGCGGTCAGCGCATGGCGTCGCCTGGGGTGCGTGATGGAGCTGAACATGACCTCGACCTGGGGGGAAGGATCCCCGGCGGACCGAGGACTGTCGACGTACGGGTGAAACTGTCAATCTCGACTTTAAGCCACGGAGCTCACACGTCAAGGTATTTCCGGGTGAGAAGGAGTGTCGGCAGCATCGCGAGCAGCACCGCGAGCACGGTCGTGTAGCCGATCACCTGGACGGCGTCGCCGTACGCGACCCAGGTCGTGAAGGTGTCGAGGGTTTGCCGCAGATAGCCGTAGACGACGAAGCGCATGAACGCCATCAGACCGGCCGCGGCCAGCGCCGCCGAGATGAGTGCGGCCAGCAGCGACTCGAGCACGAACGGCAGCTGGATGTGCCAGCTCGACGCGCCGACGAGTCGCATGATGCCGATCTCGCGCCGTCGGGCATACGCCGTCATGCGGATCGTGTTGGAGACCTGCAGGATCGCGGCGACGACCAGCAGGCCGGAGATCGCCAGAGCGCCGTCGCGCAGCTTGTCGAGCGCGGTGAACAAGGGGCCGAGCGTCTCCTTGAGCGAGATCACGCTCCCGACGCCGTCCATGCCGTTGAGCTCGCTCTCGACGCTGTCGTACTTCTGCGGGTCGACGAGCGTCACGAAGTAGGACGACGGGAACGACGCAGGGCTGAACGTCTCGAGCTGCTTGCGGCCGGTCTCGGACTGGCCGAACTTCACCCGAGCCGCCTCGTACTGCTCGGCCGGGGTCCGCTCCTCGAACGACTCGACCTGGGAGTTGCCCCGCAGGGCCTCCTCGACCGCGGCCTGCTGGGCCTTGGTCGCGAAGCCGCCGATGCAGTTGGCGCTCGGCGAGTTCTTGGTGCACAGGTTGACCTGCAGCTGCAGGCGGTCGCCGAGGTACTTCTCCGTGCGGTCGGACTGGGCCAGGATCAGCAGGCCCAGCGCCGCGAGCAGCAGGGACACCGTCATCGTGACGATGAGGGAGATCGACATGGACTTGTTGCGCGACAGGCTCTGGCGCAGCTCACTCAGGGTGCTTCGCATCGAATGGGTTCCTCTTTAGTTCTGGTAGCCGTAGATGCCGCGGGCCTCGTCGCGGACGATGAGTCCGCCCTCGAGCTCGATGACGCGCTTGCGCATCTGGTCGACGATCGAGGAGTCGTGCGTGGCCATGATCACGGTCGTGTCGGTGCGGTTGATCCGGTCGAGCAGCTTCATGATGCCGACGCTGGTGGCGGGGTCGAGGTTGCCGGTGGGCTCGTCGGCGATGAGGATCATCGGCCGGTTGACGAACGCTCGCGCGACGGCGACGCGCTGCTGCTCGCCGCCGGACAGCTCGTCGGGCATGCGGTGACCCTTGCCCTCGAGACCGACCATCTCCAGCGTCTCGGGGACGAGCTTCTTGATGTCGGCGCGCGGACGACCGATCACCTCGAGGGCGAACGCGACGTTCTCCGTGACGGTCTTGTTGGGCAGCAGGCGGAAGTCCTGGAACACTGTGCCGACCTGGCGGCGCAGCTTGGGCACCTTCCAGCTGGAGAGCTTGTTGATCTCCTTGCCGGCGACGTAGACGCGTCCGCTGGTCGGGCGGGCCTCGCGCAGGATCAGGCGCAGGAAGGTCGACTTGCCGGAGCCCGAGGCGCCGACGAGGAAGACGAACTCGCCCTTCTCGATCTCGAGGTCGACAGCATCGAGCGCTGCGCGCTTCTGGCCCGGGTAGGTCTTGGTGACCTTGTCGAATCGAATCACCCGATCGAGTCTAGGCAGACGGTGCCCAGTGACGTGGGAGGCGGGTGGTCAGGCGATCCGCCGAGCGACGTACTCGTCGACGGCCCGTGGCGCGAGGACGGCGTCGATGACCATCGCGCTCGCCCCGAGGATGCCGCCCTGGCTGCCCGCGGACGTGCTGACGATGCGCAGGTCGTGCGTGGCCAGCGGGAGCGAGCGTTGGTAGACGACCTCGCGCACCCCGGCGAGGAGGTACTCCCCCGCCTCGGAGAGCTTGCCGCCGATCACGATGACGGACGGGTTGAGCAGGTTGACGCAGGTCGCCAGCACCGAGCCGAGGTCGCGCCCGGCCGCCCGCACCGCCTGCAGCGCCGCGATGTCGCCGGCCGAGACGGCATCGACGATGTCCTGCGACGACTCGACGTCCAGACCCTGGCCACGCAGCGCGGCCGCGATCGCCGGACCGGCCGCCATCGCCTCCAGGCAGCCGATGTTGCCGCAGCGGCACACGACGTCCTGCGGAGCGCCCGCGACCTGCACGTGCCCGAGGTCTCCGGCCGAGCCGAGCGCTCCCCGCAGCAGCCGACCGTCGGTCACGATGCCGGCACCGATGCCGGTCGCGACCTTGACGAGCAGCAGGTGCGGGGCCGTCTGCCACGAGGTGACGTACTCACCGAGCGCCATGAGGTTGACGTCGTTGTCGACGAGCACGGGCCCCGCGAACTGACGGCCCAGGTGGGCGGGGATGTCGAAGTCGTGCCACCCGGGCATGATCGGCGGGTTGGCCGGGCGGCCCGTGGCGTGCTCGACGGGTCCGGGCACCCCGATGCCGACCCCCGCGACGTCGGCGACCTGCCGGTCGATGCCGCCGAGCAGCTCGACGCCGATCGCGGCGACACGGTCGAGGACGACGACCGGGCCGTCGGCGATGTCGCTCTGGACGGTCCGCTGGTCGAGGACCTGCCCGGACAGGTCGCTCACCGCGACGCTGGCGTGCGAGGCGCCCAGGTCGATGGCCAGCACGACACGGTCGGCCCGGTTGAGGGCGAAGCGGGTCGGCGGACGTCCGCCGGTGGAGGCCGCCTCACCGACCGGCTGCAGCAGCCCCGACGAGAGCAGCGCGTCGACCCGCGCGGTGATGGTGGATCGGGCGAGCGACGAGAGCTGCGCCAGCTCGCCGCGCGTGCGAGGCGTGCCGTCGCGCAGCAGCTGGAACAGGTCTCCCGTGCCGACGAGGGTCGGCGGCAGCCCGGCGGGCGAACTCATGGCCATGAGTAAACCAGACCCCCTTGGATCACGCTCGACATCTAAGTATGTCGCTCGCCGTCCGACTTTTGCTTGACGACCGACATAACGTGTGACTAGTGTCACGGCCATGTCACAGCCCCCACTGCTCGAGATGCGCGGCATCGTCAAGGAGTTCCCCGGCGTCCGCGCGCTCGACGGCGTCGACCTGACGATCCGCCCCGGCGAGGTCCACTGCCTCCTGGGCCAGAACGGCGCCGGCAAGTCGACGCTCATCAAGGTGCTCTCCGGAGCCCACGGCGTCGACGAGGGCACGATCCTCTGGGACGGCGAACCCGTGACGTTCACCGATCCGCAGGCCGCGCTCGCGACCGGGATCGCGACGATCTACCAGGAGCTCGACCTCGTCGACGGGCTCAGCGTCGCCGACAACATCTTCCTCGGGCACGAGCGCGCTCGCGGCGGCGTCACCCGCGACGCCGAGATGAACCGGACCGCCCGCGAGCTGCTCCAGACCCTCGGACACCCCGAGATCCGCCCCACCCGGGAGGTCGGGAGCCTCTCGGCCGCCGGCAAGCAGATCGTCTCGATGGCCCGGGCCCTCTCCCGGCAGGCCAAGGTCATCGTCATGGACGAGCCGTCGGCCGTGCTCGACCCCGACGAGGTCGACGGCCTGTTCCGGGTCGTCGACGACCTCCGGGCGTCCGGCACCGCCATCATCTACATCTCCCACCGGCTCGAGGAGATCCGCCGCATCGGCGACCGCCTCACGGTGCTCAAGGACGGCCGGACCGTCGCCGGTGACCTGTCCGCCAAGGACACCCCGACGTCCGAGCTCATCACGCTGATGACCGGGCGCACCGTCTCGTCGGTCTTCCCCCGTCGGTCCGGGGCACTCCCCGACGGCCCCGCGCTGCTCTCGGTCGACGCTCTCGGGCGCGACGGCGAGTTCTCCGACGTCTCGTTCGCGGTCAGGCCCGGCGAGATCGTCGGCCTCGCCGGACTCGTCGGCGCCGGGCGCAGCGAGATCGTGGAGACGATCTTCGGCGCCCGCCGCGCCAGCAGCGGCTCGGTCACGGTCGACGGCAACCGGCTGCGCAACGGGTCGGTCGACGCGGCGGTCCGAGCGGGCCTCGGCCTGTGCCCCGAGGAGCGCAAGTCGCAGGGGCTCATCCTCGACGACGCCGTCTATCGCAACGTCTCGCTCGCGAGCATCGACCGCTTCTCCCGCTACGGCGTGTCGACCGAGGGCGCCGAGCGCCGCGCCGCCCACGAGGCGATCCGCTCGGTCGACGTCCGGCCCGACGCCCCAGACCGCGTGATCCGCACCCTCTCGGGCGGCAACCAGCAGAAGGTCGTCCTGGCCCGTTGGTTGCTGAGGTCGTGCAAGGTCCTGCTGCTCGACGAGCCCACGCGCGGCGTGGACGTCGGAGCGCGCGCGGAGATCTACACGCTCGTGCGCCAGCTGGCCGACTCCGGCGTCGCGATCGTCGTCGTGTCGAGCGACATCGACGAGGTCCTCGGCCTGTCCGACCGCGTGCTCGTCATCGCCGAGGGCTCGGTCGTGCACGACGGAGCCAGCGACGCCATCGACGCCTCGGGCGTCCTCGACCGCATCCTTGCCACCCACGACCACCAGAAAGGAGATGCGGCGTGAGCGCATCTCTGCAGGACCCCTCCACCACCGTCCCCACCCCGACGCCCCGGGGTGACCGCGGGGGCTCGGTCGGGCTGGCCCGCAACCTCGGCCTCGTGATCGCGCTGGTGATCCTGTGCGTCGTGGGCGTGGCCTCAGCCGGCGACCGGTTCGCCAGCACCGACAACCTCCTGACGATCCTGCGCCTCGCCGCGGTGATCGGCGTCGTCGCGATCGGCATGACGTTCGTCATCACCGGCGGCGGCATCGACCTGTCGGTCGGGGCCATCGTCGCCCTCGCCTCGATCTGGGCCACGACGACCGGCACCCAGGCGATGGCCGACGACATCGGCTGGGTCGCGATGGTGTTCAGCGCGGTCCTCGTCGGCACGGCGTGCGGCGCGATCAACGGAGTCCTGATCGCCTACGGCAGGATCGTCCCCTTCATCGCCACGCTCGCGATGCTCGCCTCGGCCCGCGGCCTCGCCGAGATCATCGCCGACCGCAAGACCCAGATCATCCGCAACCAGGGCTTCCTCGACTTCTTCGGTGCCGAGCCGCTCGGCATCCCGGTGATCGTCATCATCTTCGCGGTCGTCACCGCCGCCGGATGGTTCCTGCTCAACCGCACGACGTTCGGTCGACGCACCTTCGCGGTCGGCGGCAACCCCGAGGCGGCCCGGCTCGCCGGCATCAAGGTGCAGCGGCACACGGTCTACCTCTACGCGCTCCTCGGCACGACCTGCGGCATCGCCGCGGTGATGCTGATGTCGCGGACCACGACCGGCTCCTCGACGCACGGCAACCTCTACGAGCTCGACGCGATCGCCGCCGTCGTGATCGGCGGGACGCTGCTCAGCGGCGGCCGCGGCACCGTCGTCGGCACCCTGTTCGGCGTCCTGATCTTCACGACGCTCACCAATGTCTTCACGCTCAACAACCTCTCGACGTCCGCCCAGGCCGTCGCCAAGGGCGTGATCATCGTGATCGCTGTGCTCCTGCAGCAGCGGATCGCGAACCGCAAGACGTGACACCCAGCAACACGCAGTCCCCCACCACACCAGGAGTCCACATGTCCACGATCCACCCCCGTCGCCGTCGCGCGTTCGCGATGGCCGGCGCCTTCGCGGCCGCCACGCTCGTCCTCGGCGCCTGCACCAACAGCTCGAGCGGCGACAGCGACACCAGCGAGTCGATCGGCAAGAGCAACACCGACAACGACAAGTCGGGCGACAAGGTCGTCATCGGCTTCTCCGCACCGGCGGCCGACCACGGCTGGATGGGCTCGATCACCAAGTCGGCGGTCGCGCAGGCCGACAAGTACGACGACGTCGAGCTCAAGGTCGCCGAGGGCACCAACGACGTCAACCTGCAGATCTCCCAGGTCGAGACGTTCATCAACGACAAGGTCGACGCGATCGTCCTGCTGCCGTTCGACGGCGCCGCGATGACGTCGGTCGCCCGCAAGGCCATGGACGCCGGCATCACGGTCATCAACGTCGACCGCGAGTTCGACTCCCCGTTCGCTGCCCGCACCACGGTGCTGGGCGACAACTACGGCATGGGCGTCTCCGCCGGCACCTTCGTCTGCGAGGACGCCGCGGGCAAGAAGGGCCTCAAGGTCGCCGAGATCGCGGGCATCGACTCGCTGCCCCTGACGCAGGAGCGCTCGAAGGGCTTCTCGGACGCGCTCAAGTCGTGCGGCCTCAAGGTCGACAACCGCGTCGCCGCGGAGTTCACGGTCGAGTCGGGCGAGAAGGCCGCGTCCAACCTGCTGCAGGCCGCGCCCAAGATCGACTACCTGTGGAACCACGACGACGACCAGGGCGTCGGCGTCCTCGCAGCCATCAAGAACGCCGGCCGCGACGAGTTCACGATGATCGGCGGCGCCGGATCGGCCGACGTCATGGACGCCATCAAGGCCGACAACTCGGTGCTCAAGGCGACGGTCATCTACCCGTCGACGCAGGCTGCCGACGGCATCAAGCTCGCCCGCCTGCTCGTGCAGGGCAAGTCGATGTCGGACCTCGCCGAGATCGAGGTGCCGCGCCAGCTCAAGCTGGCTGCTCCGATCGTCACGAAGGACAATGTGGACACCTACCTGCCGTCCGCGTTCAGGTCCTGATCGACGAGGGCCCGCGGCACCACGCCGCGGGCCCCACCACCACCCAGCCACGAGGAACCCCAGCATGAGGACCCACGCATGAGCGACACACGGACCGGGCTCGGCATCGGGATGGTCGGCTACGCCTTCATGGGCGCGGCGCACTCCCAGGCCTGGCGGACCGCACCTGCCTTCTTCGACCTGCCCCTGACGCCCGAGCTCCGCGCGATCTGCGGACGCGACGAGGCCGCGGCCGGCGAGGTCGCCCGACGCTTCGGCTGGCAGTCGGTCGAGACCGACTGGCGGGCCCTGCTCACCCGCGACGACATCGACGTCATCGACATCTGCACCCCCGGCAACACGCACGCCGAGATCGCGATCGCCGCGCTCGAGGCCGGCAAGCACGTCCTGTGCGAGAAGCCGCTGGCCAACACCGTCGAGGAGGCCGAGCTGATGGCCGCGGCAGCCGCTGCGGCGGCGAAGAAGGGCGTCCGCGCCATGTGCGGCTTCACCTACCGCCGCACCCCGGCCGTCGCGTTCGCCCGCCAGCTCGTGGCGTCCGGTCGCCTCGGCACCATCCGCCACGTCCGCGGGCAGTACCTGCAGGACTGGCTCGCCGACGAGAACGCCCCGATGAGCTGGCGCCTCGACAAGTCGCTCGCCGGCTCCGGCGCCCTCGGCGACATCGGCGCACACATCATCGACATGGCGCAGTTCGTCACAGGCTCGGAGATCTCGTCGGTCAGCGGACTGATGGAGACCTTCGTGAAGACGCGTCCTCTCGGGGGCGACCACGCGACGCTGGGCGGCTCCTCCAGTGCCGACGCCGAGCGTGGACCGGTGACCGTCGACGACGCGGCCGCCTTCACCGCCCGCTTCGTCGGCGGCGCCATCGGCGTCTTCGAGGCGACCCGGTTCGCCACCGGCCGCAAGAACGCCCTGCGCCTGGAGATCAACGGCACGCTCGGCTCGCTCGCGTTCGACTTCGAGGACATGAACGTCCTCGAGCTGTTCGACGCCACCGAGGACCCGTCCGTCGCGGGGTTCCGGCGCATCCTCGTCACCGAGGCCACGCACCCCTACATCGCCGCGTGGTGGCCGCCCGGGCACGGGCTCGGCTACGAGCACGGCTTCACGCACCAGGTCGTCGACCTGGTCACCGACATCGCCAAGGGCGCCGACCCCACGCCGTCGTTCGCCGACGGGCTCGCGGTGCAGCGCGTGCTCGCCGCCGTCGAGGCCAGCGCCGCCGACGGCACGACCCGCTCGACAGGAGCCAGCGCATGACCCGTCCGATCACCCTGTTCACCGGCCAGTGGGCCGACCTGCCCTTCGAGGAGGTCGCCAAGCTCGCGTCCGGCTGGGGCTACGACGGCCTCGAGATCGCGTGCTGGGGCGACCACCTCGACCCGTGGGCCGCGGTCGAGGACCCCGGCTACATCCAGACCCGCATCGACGTCCTCGAGCACTACGGCCTCGAGGTGCACGCGATCTCCAACCACCTCAAGGGCCAGGCGGTCTGCGACGACCCCATCGACGAGCGCCACCACGACATCCTCTCGGCGCGCGTGTGGGGCGACGGCGTCCCCGAGGGCGTCCGGCAGCGCGCCGCCGAGGAGATGAAGCACACCGCACGCGCAGCGCGCATGCTCGGCGTCGACACCGTCGTCGGGTTCACGGGCTCCTCGATCTGGAAGTACGTCGCGATGTTCCCGCCGGCCTCGGAGGCGATGATCGCCGCGGGCTACCAGGACTTCGCCGACCGCTGGAACCCGATCCTCGACGTCTTCGACGCCGAGGGCGTCCGCTTCGCCCACGAGGTGCACCCCAGCGAGATCGCCTACGACTACTGGACGACGCACGCAGCGCTCGAGGCGATCGGTCACCGCGAGGCGTTCGGGCTCAACTGGGACCCGTCGCACTTCGTCTGGCAGGACCTCGACCCGCTCGGGTTCCTCTGGGACTTCAAGGACCGGATCTACCACGTCGACTGCAAGGACGCGAAGAAGCAGATCGGCAACGGCCGCAACGGCATCCTCGGCTCGCACCTGCCGTGGGCCGACCCGCGTCGGGGCTGGGACTTCGTCTCGACCGGTCGCGGCGACGTCCCGTGGGAGGCGTGCTTCCGCATGCTCAACACGATCGGCTACGAGGGACCCATCTCGATCGAGTGGGAGGACGCCGGCATGGACCGCCTGCTCGGGGCGCCCGAGGCGCTGGAGTTCGTCAAGGCCAACCTGTTCGACGCGCCGACAGCGGCATTCGACGCCGCCTTCAGCACGTCTGACTGACCCCACCCCCGCACCACCCCGGGGGTGGTCACGAGCAGACTCACCACTCCCGGGCTAGCGTCGAGGGATGAGACTCGACCCGCGTGACGCACTGGCCCTGGTCGCCCGAGGACCTGCGCTCGTCGAGCAGGCGCTCGGCCTGGTCCCCCGGGCCATCGCCCTGCTCGACTCCGCCGAGGCGCTGCTGGCACGCGTCGACGGGCTGGTCGACCGCATCGAACGGACGCGGGAGGCCGCCGACAAGGTCATCATCCGCACCGCCGGCACGGTCGGCAGCGTCGAGCCCACCATCGAGCGGGCCCAGCACCTGCTCGACTCGTTCGCGCCGTCGCTCGAGCAGCTCAAGCCGACGCTCGACCGCCTCGCCAAGAGCACCAGCCCCGACGAGGTCGAGGCCCTCGTGCGCCTGATCGACCACCTGCCCGACCTGGTCGACAAGACGATCACCGACATCCTGCCGATCGTCGAGAACATGAAGTCGGTCGCGCCCGACATCCACGACATGCTCGACACGATCGAGGAGCTTAACGAGATGATCGCCAAGATCCCCGGCATGGGCAGGATCCGTCAGCGGGTCGAGGACAAGCAGGCCCTCGAGGACTGACGCCGCAGCCCGGGCACCGGCTGCCGCCGAAGATCAGCCGCTACGCGGCGTGCTCCCGGCGCCAGCGGATGCCGGCTTCGCAGGATGACGCCTGCGGCGTGAGACGCTCCCGCTGCGCTAGCCCGGGCACCGGCTGACGCCGAGGAACAGCCGCTACGCGGCGTGCTCCCGGCGCCAGCGGATGCCGGCTTCGCAGGACGACGCCTGCGGCGTGAGACGCTCCCGCTGCGCTAGCCCGGCCACCGGCTGACGCCGGAGAACAGCCGCTACGCGGCGTGCTCCCGGCGCCAGCGGATGCCCGCCTCGATGAAGTCGTCGATCTCGCCGTCGAGCACGCCCTGCGTGTTGCCGCTCTCGTACTCGGTACGCAGGTCCTTGACCATCTGGTACGGGTTGAGCACGTAGTTGCGCATCTGGTCGCCCCACGACGCCTGCACGTCTCCGCGCAGCTCGTCGAGGTGGGCGCGCTCCTCGGCCTTCTTGAGCGCGAGCAGCTTGGCCTTGAGGATCACCATGGCACTGGCCTTGTTCTGCAGCTGGCTCTTCTCGTTCTGGCAGCTGACGACCGTGCCGGTCGGGATGTGCGTGAGGCGGACGGCCGAGTCGGTCGTGTTGACGCTCTGGCCACCGGGTCCTGACGACCGGTAGACGTCGACGCGGATCTCCTCGTCGGGGACGTCGATCTCGTCGGTCTGCTCCAGCACCGGCACGACCTCGATCGCGGCGAACGACGTCTGCCGGCGACCCTGGTTGTCGAACGGCGAGATGCGCACCAGGCGGTGGGTGCCGGACTCGACCGACAGCGTGCCGTAGGCGTAGGGGGCCTTGACCGCGAAGGTCGTCGATTTGATGCCGGCCTCCTCGGCGTAGGAGACGTCGTAGATCTCGACGGTGTAGCCGTGACGCTCGGCCCAGCGGATGTACATGCGCTGCAGCATCAGCGCGAAGTCGGCGGCGTCGACGCCACCGGCGCCCGAGCGGATCGAGACCAGCGCGTCGCGCTCGTCGTACTCGCCCGACAGCAGGGTGCGGACCTCGAGGGACTCGATGGCCTTGCGGGTGCGGGCGAGCTCGCGATCGACCTCGGCGGCCGTCTCGGCGTCGCCCTCCTCGACAGCCATCTCGTGCATGATCGCGATGTCGTCGAGGCTGGTGCGCAGACCGGTGACCCGCTCGACCTGTGCCTGCAGGGTCGACAGGCGACTCGTGACGCGCTGCGCGTTGGCCTGGTCGTCCCAGAGTGCCGGGTCGCCGACCTCCACCTGGAGTCCGTCGATCTCCCGACGCACGGCGTCGAGGTCGAGCACCTTCTCGATGGACGTCAGGGTCGCGTCGAGTGCCTTGGTCTGCTCTTCGAAATCTGGTGCTGCCACCTGTCGAGGCTACCGCGTCAGGTCACACGCTCTTGCGGCGGAACTCCGGCGACTGCGTCGGGCCGTTCGCGCCGTGCGACTTCTCGCTGCCGTCGTGCTCGGCGCCCTCGGCCGTCGCGTGGTGCTTGCCCTTCTTCTTCTCCAGCGCCTCGCGGAACTTGGCCTTCATGTCAGCCTTCTGGTCGTTGCTCTCTGAGTCAGCCATGTCCTCACACTAACGCTGTTCGTGATGGACTGGTCCCGTGAACGATCCCGATTGCCTGTTCTGCGGCATCGTCGCCGGGACGACGCCGGCGACGATCGTGATGGAGACCGACGACGTGGTCGGGTTCCTCGACGTGCGACCGGTCTTCAAGGGGCACGTCCTGCTGGTGCCGCGCCAGCACGTCGTGACGCTGTCCGACCTGCCGGAGCCGCTCATCGTGCCGCTGTTCTCCGCGGCGCAGCGCGTCGCCGACGCGATCACGTCGGGGCTCGGCGCCCAGGGCACGTTCGTCGCGATGAACAACGTCGTGTCGCAGAGCGTCGCGCACCTGCACGTGCACGTCGTCCCCCGCACCAAGGGCGACGGCCTGCGTGGCTTCTTCTGGCCCCGCACGAAGTATGCCGACGGCGAGGCCGAGACCTGTGCCGCCACGATCCGGGAGGCCCTGGCATGACCTTGACCCGCGCACAGGCCGCCGCGAAGGCCGCAGAGGTGCTCCACGTCGACGTCGTCCCTCACCCCCACGACGAGCTCGAGGGCGATCTCGTGTGCGGTGGCTTCGCCTTCGACGGTGGCGACCGCGCCGCTGTCATCGGCTATCGCGGCGGATATCAGACCAGCATGACGGCCCTGTCGGGCGAGACGATCGAGACACTCATCGTCGGCTGGCTCGCCGAGCAGCGGCACCTGTACGGCGTCGACGCGCCGGCCCCTGCCCCGGAGCCCGACGCCTCCCCCACCCACCCGTGCCCGATCTGCGGCCGACCGACGTTCCTCACCGACCGCTACCCGGCATCGGTGTGCGCCGACTGCTCACAGCGCGCCGCCGACCGTGGCGGACGCCGCGTCGTCGGCTACAACGAGGGCATGGCCGGCGGGCTCATCGTGTTCTACGCCGAGTCTCCGGCCGGGCCCCAGAGCGAGATCGCAGGTGAGGTGCTCGAGACCGGGCGGTGCTGGATCGACGGCATCGAGTGCACGATCGGTGAGGCTCGCTTCGGCGGCGTCGTCATCCAGCGCCTGGTCTGACTCAGTCCCCCAGCCTCAGCTGAGCCGTCGCCTCCGACACGATCGTGGTCTGCGAGTCCCATCCCGGCGGTGCGAGGGCGAGGTCGATCGACCGCTCCAGACGCACACTCACCTGCTCGTCGTCCGTCGTGACCCGGACGATCCGGACACCGTCGCCGCCGACGTAACGCCCGACGAGTCGCCGCGCCTGCGCGCCGTCGAGCGTCACCTCGCCGCGACGGTAGAACGTGGCGCGGCTCAACCCGTCCGCTGCGGAGAGCGCCGCGCCGTCGGCCATGTTGTCGAGCCGCTGCCGCTCGAGAAACGCCGCCGACGAGTTGATGACGACGACCGCGAGCAGGCCGACGAACAGCAGGAAGCCGATCGTCATGACGGTGACCTGACCGTCCTCGCGCCTCACCGCTCCTCCCGGAACGTGCCATAGGGCTCGGTGTGGGTGCTGTCGACCGTCACCCCGCCCAGCTGGCTACCGAGCGCGCTCGGAGTCAGGGGCAGCGGCTGGGTCGCCCGCACCACGACCCGCACCGACGAGCCCGGCTGCAGGCACTCCCCCGGCGCCGGCAGGCAGGTGATGCGGATGCTGGCGGCGTCGAGCCCCTGGTCGTCCAGGGCGACCCTCGCGGCGAGCCGCGCCCGCTTCTCGCCGGTCGCCGGGTCGGACGCCTGCAGGAAGGCCCGCGCCGCCGAACGGCTGGCCGTGGAGACGCCGTAGGAGGCGCGCTGCGTGTCGAACACCGCGACCAGGATGTAGACGAACGGCACCAGCAGGAGCAGGGTCAGCCAGACGAACTCGACGGTCGCGGTGCCGTCGTCGCGCGGCCTCACGGCTCGACCTCACGCACCGCGTGCCCGCTCACGTCGAGGGTCACCGACGGACCGAACAGGCCGAGCGCGGGCACCTTGGCCCGCACCTGGACGACGGCTCCCGGCACACCGCCGACCGTGGTCAACGACGCTGACACGTCATCGGCGTAGCGGTCGTCGAGAGCGCGGCGGATCATGCTGCGGGTCCGCTCAGCGCCGTCAGCAGGCGTGGCACCGAGGGGTGCGGCGGAGCGTGCGCCCTCGGACGCGGCCGACGCCAAGGTGTTGCGCACGTGCAGCACCAGCGCGACCTGCGCGATGCCCAGCACGAGCGGAACGAGCAGCACCATGATCAGCACGAAGTCGACGACCGCGGAGCCTCGCTCGCGTCCGGCGTCGGGCACGGTCAGCCGCCGACCGCCGACAGAGCCTGCGTCAGCATGCTCCGCAGCTGGGGCCCGGCAGCAGCGGTGAGGACCGCCACCAGCCCGGCGGACATGACGGTGATCATGACCCAGCCGGGGACGTCACCACGCTCGTCGTGGCGGTGGGATCGGAGTCGTCTCATGGGATTTCCTTCCGTTACATGCCCGAAGTGAGGTGGAGCCCGACATAGCCGGGAAAGAAGGCGAAGACGACGGTCACGGGCAGGATCAGGAACACGACCGGGAACAACATTCACTTCAGATACGCAAAGTGTCCCCGCGCTGTTTCAGCAGCCGGGGACGTGAGTTCAACCTCAACAAGGGAGATCGAACTATGACCAACACTACTGAAACGAAGTCACGGCCACCGAAGCCGTACATGACGGAACTCGACCGCAAGGTCGAACTTCCCGTCCAACCTCTTGACGGATTCATCTGTCCCGCCTGGTGCGCGGAGAAGCACGACCAAGGCGACGTGGTCAGCTCTGAGGGAGCCTTCCACCGCGGCGCAGAGCGGAAGCACCCCACGGCCCGCGGCGGCGTGTTTGTTGCCCGCCTCGCTTGGTACGAGTGCTTGGAGACGCCGATCGAAACGGACGCGCTCGCCTACGGCCCGTTCATAGAGGTCGACGGCCACGACGACAGCGGCTTCGGAGGCTTCTCGGAGTACGACGTGCTCGACCTTCCTGCCATCCTCGCGATCATGACCGACCTTCGATCGGAGTTGGACGCATGAGTACCGGGCGCGTCGTCCACTGCGGCGACTACATGACCATCGATGTTGCCGGGCTTGCTGACGATGTCCGCGCTTCGATCCGGACTCATATGCGGGTCATGAACGAGATGACCGCCGACGATTGGACCCAACTATCCGCAATTGCGGACATGCAGGCCAAGTGCGACTGGCTCGACGAGCGGGCCGACGCGTGAAGGCGGGCGGGCTACCTCCTCGGCTCGCCGAAGCCGTGGGCGTTCGGCTCATGAGCCGTCCGGCCGCGTACTCGCCGTGGGACGATCTCGCACGCCGTACCGGGGTTGACCTCAGGTGGCATAACGGCAAGGTCGCGAAGTGGGAGCGCCCCTTGGGGGTCACCCACTTCGCAGATCTATCCGTTTCGCTCTTGGTCGGTCGCCCGGAGCATTCGCTTCGTTCCACCCTGACCCACGAGTTGGTCCATCTTGATCGAGGCGGGTTCGAACGGAGCGGGGGCAAGGAGCGCATCGAGGAGCGTCGGGTGCAGCGGGCTGCTTCTCAACGATTGATCGACCCAGTCTTGTATGACCTGTTGATCGATTACATGAACGACAGCGACGCGCACTTTGCGGTCGCCGGCCGGATCTTGCGCCGAGTGCTTCTCGTCGATTGGCGAATGTTCCAGGCGTATGCCGACTGGCGAAAGGGAGTCACGCTCAAGACTGCGATGCGCAAATGGGAGCAGTTCGGCCCCGACTGCCTCCCCGCGTGGCCAGCTCCCTGGATGGCGAGCAAGGCCAATCATCTGGCGATCCAACATGCCCTCGACGCATGCGAGGCGGCTCGCGCATGATCCCCGACCCGAACGGCACACGAGGCTCACCGCGCCCGCCACTCGGGTGTCTACCACGGTAGACACCCGGGCGGCGGCGCCACAGTGTCGGAAATTTCCGATACACCGGCCTCCAAGGATTTGGAGGCTGCCCCGCCCCTGTCGCCAATTGGCGACACTCACCAAGGAAATCCGATGCCCAACCCGCCCACCGTCGAGATCATCGACGTCACCCCCGCCATGGCCGAATCCTGGCTCGCGAAGAATCCGAACAACCGCAACCTCCGCCAACCCGTCGTGAACTCCTACGCCCGCGACATGCTCGCCGGCAACTGGATGCTCAACGGCGAGACTCTGAAGTTCGACCAAACCGGCAAGCTCATCGACGGCCAGCATCGCCTCTCCGCCGTCGTCGCCGCCGACGTCACGATTCCCATGGTCGTCATGCGGGGCGTAGATGCCGATGTGATGGACACGGTCGACGTCGGCGCAAAACGGACCTATGCGGACGCTCTGAAGCTCCAGGGCGAGGACAACACCACGACACTTGCCGCGGTCGTCAGGCGAGCCGTTATGTGGCAGCGAGGGGCACGCACGAACACTGGTGCGGTCCGTCCGACCGCTCGAGAGATGAACGGCTTCATTGGCGCGAACCCACAGATACGGACGTCTGCAGATGTGGCCGCTCGGTACGCGACCAGAACTTTCCTGCCAGCGTCGGTCATTGGCCTATGCCACTGGCTGTTCTCGCCGCTCGATCCCGACGAAGCTGACTGGTTCCTTGCGAGGGTCGCTGACGGTGATGGAGTCGCGGCCGACTCCCCGATCGCTGCGCTGCGCCTCCGCATCGTGAAGCTGCGCGTTGGAGGTGGGCGGGTCAACGAGACCGAAGCGCTCGCCCTCATGATCTTGGCGTGGAACGCGCACCGAGCGGGCGGCAGAAGATTGAAGCTTCAGATGCCCAAGGGCGGACTGACGCCAGAGAACTTTCCGGAACCCAAATGAGCAGACTCAGCACGAGCACTGGCCATTCGACGAGATGACTCGTCCACACGACGAGCAGCTAGGGGGGCCTTCAGCATGAAGCTTTGACGATCGCCTGGCGTCCCGTTCTCGCTCAAACTCTTTGCGCTCAGCTTCAATGTCTACACCCGCTCGCTTGGATAGAACGCGTCTCATGCGGCGAGTTTCGCCTCTGCCCGATAGGTTCCCGCCAGAGGGAAGGGTGGCGCTCTCTACGGCGCGCCGACGCTGCTCGCAACATTCAAGCCATTCACCAAGCAGAAGGTGACCGTGCGGGTTACGACGAACGGCGATGCGCGCACCCTCACCTAGGAGTTGACGACTAATCCTCCGAAGCTCGCGAACTTCCGGCCGCCTCAAGAATTCGACGCGTCGCATAACGTTCAATCGATGACCCGTCTCGGCCTCCCACGTCTCAACGACGTTGGCCTCTCGCACACTTTTCGAAATGTACATACTGGACTCCGTTGCCGACCGTCTACCGATCCAAGTATCGGCGCGAAGAACTGCCATTGTCTGAAGTTTCGTAGCGAAATTCTGCTCACAACTTTCGAATGCCCACCACTCCGTAGGCGGTCTATGGGCTGCTAAAGCACTGTGGAATGCCCGATGCATACATCGCGGGGATGTGTCATCGTGCTGTCGTGACTTCCAGAAGGCTTGTGAATCCGGACGCGATCACCCTCGCTGAAGCCGCTGAGATGCTGGGGATGTCCGAAGTGACCGTGACCAGGTTTCGCCGCGAGGGCCTGCTGATCACGCTCGAGGGCCTGCCCTCCTACTCGCGCGCCGACGTCCAGGAGTTCATCGACAACCCGTGGCTGAACGGTCGCCAGGCGGCGATGATCCTCGGCATCAGCCACGTGCGGGTATCGCAGCTCGCGAACGAGGAGAGGATCCCGGTGCACGTCACGAAGTCTGGGCAGCGGGTGTACCGGCACCGGCAGATCGAAGTCGTGGCAAACGCAAGAGCCGAGAGGCCGACTCGGTAACTTGGCGTTGTCAAACTAGGCGTCGACGAGTTCCTTCTCTACAACCTCGACCTCAGCCTGATGCGCCGAGAAGCGAGCCAAATCTCGGCTTCGCTTATCGGTAACAGAGTCAAGAACCTCGTCGAGGAAGTCCGAGGCCCCGTCGTACAAGGTCTCAACCTGCTTGCACTCGGAGTAGCGGAACAGAACCAGATCGCGCGACACGGCGTAGATTGCCTTCGCACCGACGAACTGACTTTCAACCCAATCGCGCATCTCATCGACATCGGAGAAAGTTGCTGGCGGTTGCGTCAGCAGTTCGGTGTAGGCCCACGAACCGATGGTCATCGAAGAATCGATGTTCCCGACAGCCGTAAACAGGATGACGTGCCCTGCCTGCTGAAAAGTGCCAGCAAACGGAATTTCGTGCTCATGCCAAACGTCGAGGTCTTCGGCATGCGGATTGGGAGTCCAGGGCAACTGGCCTCGAGCAACGATCAAGTCAAAATTCATTCTGCACCTCCCGCATCTACGGGGTCTGTTGGTTCATCAAAGCACTCATTGAAGGTCTGTGTCACATCTTCGGGCCATGGCACGAAGGCGTCGTACACAGAGTTCGTGTTCGGCCACACAACCGACACATGCGTTCCATTCGCGATCTTGCGAGGCGTGTGGATGACCTCGAAACCATTATCGCGCAATGTTCCAACCGTGCTGTACCGAACCCGCGAACCGGTTTTGGGCTTGCTCGATCGAGCTTTACCGAGCATTGCGTCTCGCGCACCCGTTGTCGACAGAGTGCCCTTCTGAAGTGACAGCCCGACCTCACGATCACTTCGAGGCTGGCAGCGAAATTGGTCGTCCCCTGGAACGAATTGCGTCACCGGCTGATCGGACTTCAAACAGTCGATCGGCCCGTCATCGCACTGACACGTCATCGCCAGCATGGAGTTGCGCAGATCCGGCAGAGTCATCGAGCCTGAGCGTAGCGGCCTACAAGGCTCAGCGGTTCAGAACCACTCGTCGCGCCGAGGATTCGGGTCTGGATGGCACGGCATCAGCTGCTCGATTGGGAACCATGTTTGTACGAGCGGCATCCCGTCGACCCGCTCGTCCATGAAGACCACAAGTGCCTCCCACTTCTTGCCAGTCCGCTTCCAGTCAACAACGAAGCCCTGGAACGGGCGCGCAAACCGGTGGTCCTCGCGCTTGATGAGGACGTGGCGGGTGGGTTTGTAGGGCGGCCACTTGTCGGACTTCGGCCGGTTCATCCCCATTGAGTCGGTTACCTCTTAGCCTTTGCGCGGGGAGGGACGGCTCTGGCTGCCCGCGACTCCCAGAGGCCGATCGCCATCTCAATCGCGGCGGACGAGGCGAACGCTAACTGCAGCACTCGATCCTGGCTCATGCTGAATCGGACGTTGAGGACGTCGGGATCGTCCGTGTCTCTCTCCTGGCGCTCGGCGAACGCGAGGGTCGACCAGCGTCGACCGTGAGCAAAACCCGAAGCAAGCTGCCAGTAGAGCATGGGCCTCATCACTTCGCCGGTGCGAACGGCGTAGGCATCTGCAGCCCGAACCGCCTCGGTGCTCTGAACGCCCTTGACTACCTCGACGATGCTGAGGCCCGCACGTTCAACCGCAGGCCCGAACCTTTCGACGACGGCTGCTTTGATGTTGGTCGGCTTCCCCATCGACGTTGCTTCGAAGCGCAGTTCGTCGGCGTAGTCCTTCGCGGACCATTTGAAGGTTCGAAGCGCGCGCTCTTCCTTGGACTCGGGCTCGAGCATCCAGATGGCGAAGGATGCCGACTCGATCGCAGCGCGAACGAGCGTGGCCCCCGCATAGGTGTGAAGCGCATGAGCATCCATGACAAGCGCCCCAACCGCATGCTGGTGGTCGACGGCTGCGTGGATCACCGCCCTGCAAGCGTGCGACGTCTGGAACGGCTTGGTCCGCTTGTTGTCTCCAGCGAGCTTGCTACCCGGCGCGAACTTCCACGCGTCCTGCGTGTCGCTCCGCGTCTGCCATGTCTGCGCCTCGTCCCAGATGATCTTCCATCCGAGCTCCGTCTTCTCGGGTGTCATGTTCGGTTCGGTCACGAGCACACGATCGCAGGACGGTCAGACATCTTGTGATACTTGAATCAGCGCAGGAACAGCGAGACGACTCCTGCCGTCGCCCCAACAGCAGCAAGACCCGTAGCCGCAGCCGCGAGTCTCTGCGAGGTTCGGATAGCCGCCGCCGCTTGGCGGCGATGGATCTCGTTGAGGTAGTAGTCGACCCCGACGGTGACATTGTCCGCCGCCGCGTCATGCAGACGGATGAGGTCGCTGTCGGATAGGGCGTTGAGGTCGCGGAGGATATGAGCCATGGCGATGTTGTACCCCAGGGGGAGGTCACCCCAATCGCCGCGACCCCGCACCTCCTGGCATAGGCGGGCTTCCCTCCCCGAGGTTTTTTTCCAAGCGGGGAGAGAGACTCGCCTATGCCAGGAGGTGCGAAGGGCGCGGGGCGGGGCTGACCCCACCCCGGGGCTACTGCTCGACTTCGATGACTACCGCGGCCCCCATGAGGAGGATGCCAACAGCATCACCCATCGCAGTGCCACCGATCGAGCTACCGAACGAGCTGATGGTCAGGCCAACAATCGCGTTGCCTCCCACCGAAACACCTGAGACGGCGAGCGTGTCCATTGCCTCCCTGTAGGCGCGTGCCGCTTTCGTCTTTGCCGTCGCACCCGAGCCTGTGCCGGCGTCGGTCACGATGCCGACCGTTCGAACGATCCGGTAACCGGGAAGCGTCGGCAGCGTGGTGATGAACTGCGGAAGAATAGACGGCGGGGGCAGGTCGGCGGGGGCCATTCTCGGAGCGTAGACCCATGCAAGCCAATCCTGGCCCGGCGGTGAAAATCATCCCTCCGAGCTGGGGCGAATGTCTTGAGTCGGGCTGTCGCGCACCCTTTCAAGCCAGAGCCGCATGACGATTTCGGGATCTGCGTTGATCGTCCTGTGACATAGGCCGCTGATCAGTGACGCGGTGGTTTGCAGCGTCAGGTCAACCACTGACTTGGCGTCTGGCAACAGTTCGAATAGATCCTCCTTAAGCGCTCCGACGTCGCTCGCCGTGTGCGAGTCGTTGCGGACTATCGCGGTGATCATGGCGGTGATGATCACCGCTGCCTGTTGCTCTTGCGCGGTAGGAGGGCGGTGGCCGATCTGTTCGTTCACAGCCGTCTCCCCATCTGCTCTGCTCGCTTCACTTGCCTGGCGAACTCGCGCCCATCGATCTGCACGCTGCTCCCGGCCTCTGCTGCGACCGCGATGCGCTCGAGAAGCGCAACCATCGCCGAGTCACCTGCTCCGACACTGCCCGACTTTGACTGAGAGCCGACATCGCCGAGTTTGTGGTTCGGGATGACCTGCGCACCCTTGGCGAGGTTGATGAGCTCAGGACCCTTCTCGCCGACCATCGTCAGACCGCCACGCCAGTTGTCCGTGCCCTTGGCGTTCGCACCGATCTTGAGCTTTGCAGACCTGCGAGCGGCATGGTCGATGGCAGCATTCAGGACCGCGATGCTTGCGAGTGCGGTCGTGAGCCCGGTGATCTGAACGCTCGGGTTGGCCTTCGCCTTGTCGAGTTTGCCGAGCGCGGAGTTCGCCTGGTCAGTGTTGCGCTTGAACCGCGCGATCTCGCTACTCGTGGTTCCCATCGCGCGACGCAATGTGTCGACGTGCTCCGACGCAGCCCCGAGGCTCTTGATGCTGGTGTTCTGGGTGGTTAGGTAAGTCTCGGTGGCCTTCTGAACCCTCTTGGTCGCGGCCTCGTTGCCGAGCGTCGCAGCGAGGACATCGTTGTAGGAGATCCCCATCTTTCGCGCCGCGCTAAATGCGTCGTCGTCCGCGAGGGCCTTGGCGGTCGCTGCACGGGTGGCTCCCGTAAGTGCGCCCGTCTCCTGATTCAGCGTCGCGACAACACTGGCAGCGTTGGCCTTGAAGCGCGCCTGCGACGCGGCGGCGGCATTCGAGCGGCCAGTGAAGACCGACAGGAGGCCAGCCGCGCCGCCGAGAGCAGCGCCCCACGGCCCGCCGACAGCGAACCCGGTGGCAACGCCTGCGCCGATCGTCGTGAGCGCACCAAGGCTGGTCGAGGTTCCGCCAGCCTTCGTCGTCAGCGCAGCGAGTCCAGCACCCGCAGCAAGCGCGCCGCCACGAAGCGCGACCGTCTTAGCCGTAGCGAGCGCGGCCGTGCGATCAAAGTTCTGCAACGAGGGAAGCGAGCCAGAGAACCGATTCGACAACAGCGCGACTGCACCAGCGAGCAGGATGACCTTCTGCGTCCCACCCGGAAGCCCAGCGAAACCCTGGACGATCGCAGCGAGGACGGTCACGATCGGCTTGCCAGCGTTGTAGATGTCACGCAGCGTGCTTGCGACCTGACCACCCGCGCCAGTGCCATCCTGCATGCCCGTCACGAACGACGAGACAGCCGGAATGATGTCGCTGGTCAGCTTCTTGTTGAACTTGTCGATGACCGGGATCAGCGCAGTGCCGACAGTCTCCTGCAGGTTGCCGAACGCGACCGACATCTTCTCGCCACTGGTGGCGGTTGCGGCTGCTGCGCCCTCGGTCTGCTTGGCGACCTCGCCAAGGATGATCTTCTGCGCCCCGAGAATGTCGCCCGACGCCTGCAGCGTCTTGATCTGCTCTTTCTGCTGCGACGTGAACGAGACACCGACACGGGTCAGGGCCGAAACGCCCTTGGTCGGATCATTGAGGGCCCTGCCGAGCATCTTCGAGTTCGACACCGCGTCGCCGCCGAACGCCGCCGCCATGTCATTGGCAGCCACGGTGGCCTGGTTGAAGATGTCGTTGCCCTTGCCGACCTCGTTGCGCACCCGGCCAAAGGTCAAGAGCATATTTTGACCAGCGGCGATGGCCTCGTCGTCGACACCGATCTTCGCGGACAGCGAAGAGGCCAACTTGTCGACATCCTTGGCGGTGACGTTCGCGATACCACCCGTCGACTTGATGACAGCGTTCGTCAGCGCGCCAACCTTCTGAGCCTCACGCGCCTCGTCGATCGAGCCCTTCAAGAACGAGCCGACACCAGCCGTGCCGAGGATCGCAAGGGCAGGAGTCAGGGCCGACTTGAGGCCGGACCCAATCGAACTGCCCAGACGCTTCGACGCCGACTTGCCCGACTTGTCGAGTTGTGGGCCAACCTCCGCGTCGAGCTTCTTGCCGAAGCCTCTAGCGGAGGGGGCCAAGCTGACCCATGCTGCTGCCACTTCTGCCACTGGTGCGCACCTGCCTTGAGTTGATCGCCAGGTGCGCGCCTAGCTTTTGATTGACGCACGCCGCGAGTTGCTCCGGTAGTGCGCCTGGATGGGGATTCAGTTGTCAGATAAGGGGGGGGAGGGGGGTCAGATAGAGAGGACCGCCAATGCCGGGAGGTGCGGCTGTGCCGTGACCGGGTGCCACTCCCCCTGGTCCTCATCGGATGTATGCCCGATCGATCCCGAAGAGGTCGGCAGCGAAGTACCGACCCTCTCGGTCCGAGTGATCAGGCGGGGTGATGTTGCCTTCTCGAGGAGCGCGGTTCGGCTTAGCTGTCTCCGCTTGCTCATGTGCTGCGGGTCGCTCACCTTCAACTCCGAAGAGGGCGCGGGTGAAGGTGGCCATGGCGTCGTCGTCGCTGATCACGAGTACGCCGGCTGGGCGAGGGCTTCGATCTGGCTGTCCGACATCGAGAACATGTCGCCTGGCCGGATGCCACCGACTGCGATCGCGATATCCATGCCTCCGCCGCGTTCTGCTGCCTCGCCATCCCAGAGCCGCTGGAGGGCTGCGTCGTGCTGCGGCCGGGTCTTGAGGAACTCGTTAGCCACCTTGGGGTCGCGGTGCTCAACTCCCCACTCAGCGGCTGCCCGGGCCAGCACCTCATCGCCGGAACGAGTTGCACGCCGCAGCAGCTCGAGGACCTGCGCGCTGGCCTCACACGATGCGATACGGTCCGCGGCATCTCGACGCGAGATCGACAGACTGGCAACGTCACCGTCGAGCCCCTTGATACCGAACACGGTCGAGGCGTCGTCCTGGTCCGTGAGGTAAACACGGCTGGCCATCCGACTCAGCTCATCGTTCACGCCCTTGATCACGCTCATGTAGTGGGCCGCTTGACGCGAACGCTTCGCCTCTTCGGTGAGATCGGCGTCGCTCGTGATCTGGCTGTACGCACGGTGAGCGGAGTCGGCCTTCTCGTGGAGCAACTTCCGGACGTCGGCTGACTTGCCGCCCTTGACGAGCGTCTTGATTGCTTCCTGTCGTTCCATGCTGATCTCCTTCACGCCGCTCTTGCGGCTCGGTAGTGCTCCATGTCTTCGCGGGTGATCCGGTACCTGCCGCCGACCTCTGTTGCTTTGAGGGCTGACCGGGCGATCGCTAGGCGAACCGCCCGGTCAGTGATCCCCAACTGGCTGGCAACCTGACCCGTACTCATCCACTGCTTTGACTCTCGCGGAACTTCCGGCTCTGGCGCGATGGCACTTCCGGTTGCGGAAGCACGCCACTCGAGAGCCGCTTCATGCAGGCTGAGCAACTGGTCGTGCAGCTCGGGGTCCGACCCCAACGCCGCGCGTCGCAGTTCGGCCAGATCGAGACGCTCGTGCATGATCGCGGCAACCCTGCCGGTCACGATGCTGATGCCCTCGCTCTTCTTGATTCGCCAAGAGCGCCGCTGGTAGTCGCTCACGCTGACACCGCCGTTACGCTCGACGGATGAAGTGGCTCATCAGGATCGGCGCAAGTGTGCTGATCGCGGGGCTGGTGCTGACGATGTGGCAGGGACCGAACTCCGCGAAGGGAGCCGCGATCGGTATCGCCGCCATCATGTACATCGTCGCGCGCTTCGAGGGCATCGACGTCAGGAACTTCTGGGGCTACGACGACGATGACGACGATGACGGGCAAGGTCCACTTCGTCCGGCCTGAACCACAGTCGATCCAGGCCTCGGGACGAGGGACGAGGCCAACCGGTGTTGGTGACCCCGTCCTACGTCCTCGTCCTCGTCCCCCCTTAGGGAGGGGGACGAGGGACGAGGTACTTGGGGCCTCGTCCGGGACGAGTAGGGACGAGGTGGGGACGAGGGGACGAGAGTCAATCATTCTGATCTCCCTCCACCCATGGCTTCAGCAAGGCGTGAGGTGTTCCATCGGAGACGAATCCCTCGATCTGCAGAAGGTTGCGGGCAGTCCTGATGGTCATCGCCTTACCCCTGACGACAGCCTCGATCTTGGCCGCGGACAGCGGACCGTGCTTCTCGAGAGCGGCGCAGATCTGACCCATGAGCGCGGTCGGTCGGAACTCGCCCTGCTCCTTGATCTCGGGTGGCACGATCTCGACCTCGAGGAATCCCTCGGTGTGGCTGTTCAGCCTCAGGTCTGCGAACCAGAACATGCCCTCCTTGCTCGGCACGCCGTTCTTGCGGAGCTGACCAGGACGGTCCTTGGCGAGGCGAATTGTTGAGATGCCGACCAACCCGACGCCGAACGGCTTGCGGTTCTCGAGCACGAAAGCGGCACCATCGAGACCATTGAGCTTATGCACGCCGCCTAGCGCGTACCGGCCGCGATTCTCGCCACTTTTGACGACATGGTCGAGGCACACGACAGCGCAGCCAAAGGCGGCCAGGGCTCGCGGAAGCATCCGGCCGAAGGTTGCGATGTCCTTGTTCGACAGCGGGTCCATCCCGTGCATCGTCATCGCCTCGGTGACCCCGTCGATCACGGTGAGGGTCGGCTTGTAGACAGCCATCACCTCACGCAGATCATCGGCATTAATCCCGGTCCCGAGAGCCGTCGAGGGCTTCACATAGTGGAACCGCGCTCGGATGACCTCGGGATTGCACTGAAGGCCAAGTAGCCGCCTGACGAGCCCGCCCTCGTCATCCTCGAAGTCGAGGTAGACGACATGGTTGCCAGCGGTCATCTCGTCGATGCACGCCGACAGCATCAACCAAGTCTTGCCCGCCTCTGACTCGCTGGCGATCGTGTGGACCTTGCCTGCGTAGAACAGGCCAACACCGTCTGTACGGCGCCCCACATGCGCCTCAGGCGGCGTCCACGAACCGTCAAGGACCGCCGAGAGGTCGACGGCCTGCCAAGACCTCTTGAGTTCTGTCGTGGCCTCAATCTCGTCGGGAACCCAAGCGTCTAGATCGGCGCTCATCCGGCCACCTCGTCACAGTGGGCAAGGTTTGCGTAGTGGATGCCGCAGCCGTCGTGATCGGCCAACGCGAGCACGTCGCGGGCTGTGTTTTCTGACGTCGACCACGCTTTTCGTCGTCGGGAGTAGAGCGGGCGACCGCCACACTGCTCGATGTATGACTTCGCTTTCCAGCCACTTACGAATGCGGAGTGGTTGACGGGGTCAATCTCGACCTTGATCCAGCCGTCGCGCTTCACGCGACACCCCCGCCGTTGCGCCCAGGAAAGTCGCCGGGACGCGGGCGACCCGCTTCGTCGAGCTGGTGTCGACGTCGCTCCTCGAAGGACATAAGGACCACGCTGTTGGACTTGCGGGACCACACCTTCCGATGCTCAGCGACGCTCCGGGCGTACTCCGCGTCCTCCTCTTGCTTGAACGCCGTGCGAAGGGACTCAACTTCTCGCCGCAGGTTCGCTTCCAGGTTCTCCCAGTCCCACGCCCATGCCTCGGCCGCGAGCACGACAGCCGCAATCCGGTTCGGATGATCGAGAGGCAGCGCGCACCACTCTGGCGAGCCGTAGCGCTGAATGGGCCGAGTTGCCTTATCGATGAGCGCGCGAGACCACGATTTCCGGTGGACGGCGGTAGAATCGACAGTGTCGCCAGCCAGTGACTTCGAGTAGGCCGCCTTTTCGCCGGGGCGGCCTCTCTCATTGAGATGGGTCACGCGGCGTCACCGCCACGAAGCAGAAGCGCGAGACGCTGCCGCTGTTCTAGCGTCAATGGCGGTGCTGATTCCACCGTCTGTTGGATGTACTCCTCGAGCCGCTCCGCCTTCAGCTTTCGGCGAAGCTCGGTTACATCAGCCTTTGGGTTTGCTCGCTTAGCGTGCGCGATCTCAGATCGCGTCTTGGTCCAGGACATCGAAATGCCTCCATGCAGAGTCTGTCTAGACCTCTGCTGGAGGCAATGATTCGGATTTCTGAACGCCCATTCCTGAGCGGCACGGTGGCTATTACTTAGTAACGATAGCGGATAGTTCTGACAGAGATATTGAGGACTCGCCGACAGAAGCCTTGCCGATAATCACCGCGGCAAGTTTGTCCTGCTGGATGGGGAAGTCGTAGCCGCACCTTCGACACACGAAGCGATATGTCATGTGCCCGCCAGCGTCGTCCGGCCGGTAGTGGCCTGTAGGACTCTCCGGCTCGCCGAGCCCCCCGTACTCAACCCTTACAGTCCCAGCGTTGCCAAGCAGGTTCATCTGGGCCGTGCCCACTCGTTGGGCGCCGTGCGGTTCACGAGAACCAAAACAACGGATCGTGAGCTTTGCGATCTCGGGCCGACTCCGAGGGGTCTTCTTGCGCCGGCTCATCTTGTCGCCGTCCAATCAATCTTCACCTGGCTGGCATCGAACGACTTCCCTGCCCCGGACGGCAGGATCGTAATCGTCATGATCGCTTCGATGACCGCGCGCTTCCGGTCGATCGTCGCCTGTCGCCAAGACTCCCCCGCCTTTGGTCCTGTTAGTTCCTGCATCTCAGGCGCGGGCTCACTTTCTCGAAGACGTGCGCGCGCGACTTCCAGTTGGGGCTTGAGCTTCGCGGTGATGCGCTCCAGCTGCGGACCCGTGATTGCCCCGTCTGCGAACTGATCGGCCGCGATCTCCATGCGCGACTCGATCGCTGAAGCCTCGTCGCGCGCTCGCCTCATTGCGTCCGGGTTTCCGCCGAAGAGTCCGACCGCGTCAGGGCGTGAGAGGCGGGCCACGACGACCCCCTCGACCACTTCGTCGACAGAATCCGCCTTGCGGCGCACCTTGTAACAGGAGGCGCAGAAGTACGCACGGGGCTGACGCTTGTTACCGGTCCGGTTTGCAGGTGCCCCCCGCATGGCTCCACCACATCGACCGCACTTGGCAATGCCGCTGAGTAGGTGAACGACTTCACTCCCGCTGTTCGTCCGGCGCCGCGGATCGCGCAACATTGCGACCAGGCGATCGAACGTGTCCTCATCCACGATCGCCGGCCACTGCCCCTTACCGATCACTTGCCCCTGATGAACGCGGCGTCCGGCATTGCGCTCGCGAAGTAGGACCTGGCGAAGAGTCGTCCCAGACCATGGCTTGCCCGACGGCGACATCGTCCCGGCCGCATTCAAGGTGGCGACCACCGCTCTCAGCGGCTCGCCTGCCAGAAGGTGATCGGTTGCCGAGCGGATCACCTCCGCGTGAACAGGGTGAGTGCGCTCCACATATCCGGCAAGCACTCCCGAGTCGTCGAACAGCGGCTCCCGGACGTACCCGTAGGCCACCTTTCCGTGGCTCTTGCCCGCCTCGGCTCGCTCTAGGAACTTGCGCTTAAGTCGACGGCTGGATTGCTCGACCTCGTGCCGAGCGACACTGCCCTTGATGCGAGCCGTTAGCCGCCCCTGAGGGGTTGCCAAGTCCACCTCTCCCCCGACTGACGCGAGAGCGATTTGGTGGGCGTCGGCCAGTCCGATGAACTGCTCGAGCTCGGACGGCGTGCGGGTCAGGCGGTCTACATCCCACACCACGAGCGCGTTGACCTTCCCGGTCTTAATGGCCTCGATGAGTCGTTCGTACTCAGGTCGGCGCACCCCACTGGACGCACTGACGTCGTTGTCCACGAAGGTCCCTGAGATGGCCCACCCGCGTTTTGTCGCCAGGGCGGTGCAGTCTTCGATCTGACGGGTCACGCCGAGCGCCGAACCGTCGTCGGACGAGATTCTCGCGTAAATGGCTGCTGTGGGCGGGTTCACATGTACATTGTAGTATCTCTAGTGCATGATAACCGGGATCATCATCGCCACGTCCTTGCGACCGCCCGACTCGATCAGCTCGCGTCGACCGGACTCGCGCACGTCCGCCGCCTGGGCGTGCAGGACGTCGACGAGCGGCGTGCCCCGCTCGACAGCGATCGCGAGCCCCTCGGCGAAACGGGCGATGCTCGTGACGCCGGTACGCGCAGCGAGCCGGTCGAAGGCATCAGCCATCGGGGTGCCGGTCCTGACGTCGGAGATCACGCGGGCCAGCTCGTCGGTCAGGGCCCCCCGACAGACCTTCATGATGCGCTCGAGGCCTGCGATCGGGCTCTCTCCCGCCGCGACGGCCAGGGCCAGCAGGTCGGCCACGACGGGAAACTCCGCCTGCATCTCGCGCTCGCGTGCCGCGACCTGCGACGAGAGGTGGTTGTCGCACCACAGGACGCCGGCGACGAAGCCGAGGACGCAGATGACCAGCAGCAGGGGCACCGGAGTGCCGCGGCTCGACCAGAGCAGTGCCGCGACGGCCGCGCCGATCGCGAAGCCGGCCGACCCCCACAGCACCTGGGTGATCCGGAAGTCGTCGACGGTGCGGGCCGACCCGAGCCGGACGAGGCGCCGCGAGACACTGGCCGAACCACCCAGCAGGTCGCCGACCGCGGCTCCGACCTTCTGCACCGACGGGCCGAAGACGGCGTCGACGACGTGGCTCGGCCGCCCTCCCGCCGGCGCGGTCGGATGGACGTCGCGGACATACGGCAGCACCCGCTGCTCGAGGGACGGCCTCCGGGTGCGCGACCAGCCCGAGACGACCAGGACCAGACCGGCCGACAGGCAGAAGCCGAGCAGCGCGCCCGTCATGCGAGGATCCGTCGCTCTGCCGGCAACCGGCCTATCCACATCATGAGCCGGTAGGCGACCACGCACAGGACGGCGCCGGTCGTCAGGACGATCGCGCCCGTGCCGGTGGCGAAGCGGTCGATGACATCACCCTGCAGACACATGAGGAGCAGGACGACCCAGGGCGCGGCGACCGCCAGGCGCGCGCCGTTGACGGTCCACGACTGACGGGACTCGATCTCGCCGCGCGTCCGCAGGTCCTCGCGCAGGAAGCCCGACAGTGCGCGCAGCATGCGCCCGAGGTCACCACCGCCGACGTCGCGCGCGATGCGCAGCGCCTCGACCACGCGGTCGCCGACGGGATCTGCCAACCGGTCCTTGAGCCGGTCGAGGGAGTCGTTGAACCGCCCGGTGCCCTGGTAGTCGCGGCCGAACTGCCCGAACGCCTCGCGCAGTCCCTCCGGGCCACGCTCGCCCAGCTGCATCAGTGCCTCCGGCAGGGAGAGTCCGGCGCGGACGGCGGAAGCCAGGTTGTCGACGGCGTCGGGCCAGAGCGCGGCGTGGTCGCGAAGTCGTCGAACGGCGCGACCGCGCAGCACCGCGATCGGCAGGCCTGCTGCCATCGCGCCGAACACGATCCCGATCACTGCGACACCTGACGCGCCCGTCATGACGACGCCCGCGACGACGAAGGCGATGCAGCAGAGCGCCACCAGCTGACCGGGCGAGACCCCGACGACCCCGGCGCTCGCCAGGAGATCGGCCAGCGGGGTCGTGCGCCGCCGCGGCCGGCTCGGCCGCTGCCACTCCGGCTCGGTCACCGTCCAGGCCACCAGGAGGATGCCCGCGCCGGCCATCAGGCCGATCAGGGCGCCCATCGGCCCGCTCCCAGCGCCTCGTCGAGGTCGATGCCGGCCTGCTCGAAGGCCTCGCGCCGCAGCGGCGAACCGTGACCTCGTTCGAGGCGGCCGTCGCGACGGACGAACACCGGCTCGGCCTCGATGAGGTCGTTCTCGACCCGGCCCGTCACCGCCACGATCTCGCGAACGGCCCGCACCCCGTCGGCACCGATGCCGGTGTGAACCACCACGTCGACCGAGGCCGCGACACTGGGGACGACGAACCTGGAGCCGATGTTGTCGCCGGCGAGCAGCGGGAGGGTGCAGAGCTTGACCAGAGCCTGTCGCGCCGAGTTGGCGTGGATGCTGGCCATGCCCGGCAACCCGGCATTGAGGGCCAGGAGCAGGTCGAGGCACTCGGCCGCGCGCACCTCGCCGACGATGATGCGCGACGGGCGCATGCGCAGCGCCTCCTTCACCAGCATGCGCAGGTCAACCGTCCCGGTGCCCTCGAGACCGGCCTGTCGTGTCTGCATCGCCACCCAGTCGGGGTGGCCGCACTGCAGCTCGAAGACCTCCTCGACCGACACGAGTCGCTGCGATCCGGGGATCGATGCGGCCAGGCAGTTGAGCAGAGTCGTCTTGCGGAACAATTGTTAATGTACCTGCATGATCCGCACGGCGCTCTACGCGCGCATCTCCGATGATCGCCGAGGCGAAGGTCTTGGCGTGGCCCGTCAACGCGAAGACTGTCTGGGACTGGCGGAGTCCCGCGGATGGACGGTCACCGCGGAGTTCATCGACAACGACCTGTCGGCCTACTCGGGCAAGAACCGCCCGGGCTTCACAGAGTTGCTGTCAGGAATCGAAGCGCGCGAGTTCGATGCCGTGGTGGTCTACCACCAAGACCGGCTGACTCGCCGTCCGTCGGAGTTCGAAGACTTCATCGACAAGTGCCAGAGGTTCGGAGTCAAGCAGTTCGCGACCGTTTCGGGCGAGACCGACATCGGTCAGGGTGACGGAATTCTAGTCGCGCGGATCATGGCTGCAGTGGCCGCGAATCAGTCGGATGCGTCGGCACGTCGCATCCGGCGCAAGAACGACGAGAATGCGGCAGCAGGCAGGCCGCACAAGACGGGTCAGCGCGCCTACGGCTACGAGCTGGACCGGATGACGGTCGTAGAGTCCGAGGCGGCGGTGATTCGCGAGGCTGCGCGGCGCTTCCTCGCCGGTGAATCACTGGTGTCCGTGGTCGCTTGGCTCCAAGCGGAGGGCATCCGCACGGCCACTGGCATGAATGAATGGCGAACCCCGACCCTTCGGAACCTACTGAAGTCCCCGCGGATCGCCGGCCTGCGAGAGCATCGCGGCGAGGTTGTGGGAGACGCGCTGTGGCCGGCAATCATCACCCGCCAAGAGCACGAGCAGATCACGGCACGGTTGGCCGAATCCGCAAAGACGAACCGACGCTCGCCACGTCGTTACCTGTTGTCCGGCAAGGTCTTCTGCGGAGCATGCGGGAACAAGATGTTCTCCTCCCCCGACGGCGGACGACGCCGATACGGCTGTCGCAAGGGACCGGACTTCGGCGGGTGCGCGAAGATCTTCATCAACGCCGAACCGCTCGAAGAGTTCATCGTCAGAGCCGTCCTGGCGCGGTTGAGTTCACCCGCAACCATCGACGCGATCCGAAACGCCCAACAGCCCGACGGCACCGGCAAGACGCTCAGCGACGAACTGGCCGGGCTGCAGCACAAGCAAGCCGAGTTGATGGAGATGTGGACCGACGGAGTCATTACCAAGCGCGAATTGATTCCCGCGCGGGACAAGATCGAGAGCCGGATCGAGTCCACACGTCGTCAGCTGGCGCGGCTCGACGCCGGGACTGGACTGTCCCAATTCCTAGGGGATACGGACACCGTCGCCGCGGCTTGGGATGCCCCGGACATGACGCTGCAGCGGCAAGCAGCGGTGGTCGGCGCGATCATCAGCCGAGTGGTCGTCCACCCGTCGAAGCGAGTTGGGCCCCGAGTGGACTTGAACCGGATCGAGCCGGAGTGGATCGTCTGAGCGAGCACGGCTGTTCGGCCCGGTCCGACTGGGCGTGTCCGTTCGGGCGGTCCGTGCTCCCGCTCCGCAGGTGCGCGCGGCCCGTCCGCCCGGACCCGCCTATCCGTCCCGGGCCGATCAGCCGCGGACCTCTCCCAGACCGAACCTCCATGGGAACCTATGGCGGTGGTGGCAGCGGACGCCCCTCCACGCGCCGCAAACCCGGCGACGCGCGGAGCCTCTGCGCCCCCGAGAGCCGCCACCACCACCGCCCCCCTTGCTCAAGCACCCCGTTTCAGCAGTATCAGGATTTGACGAATCTTCTCCGGGTCAGTGACTTCCACAGGCACACCCGAGGCCGCGCAGGACTGCCGCAGCCAGGCATCAAACTCCGCATCAGGATCGCGAGCTTCTAGTCCCACTGGAACCACCTCGCAGGCGGCCCTTGCCAATCCTCGTTCTCCGACGAGGCCCACGACCGGGACGGAATCTTGCCGTCCATCACATCGATCGCCTGCGCCAGAACCTCGGCATCGCTAGTCCCGGCGAAGCGCACCGCCCGCGGCTGAAAGCCTTGCCCCACTTCATAGCGGTGCCGTCCACCGAGGTCCGTCGACTCGAAGGTCTTGGCCACGTACTTCGAGAGATAGCGAGCCGCGATTCGAGCACCCTCGACGCGCGGAGCGTTGTGTCGTTGACCGGTGATTCGCTTGATGCTCACCCAACCGCGGCCCCACACGTCCGAGATCAGCGAATGACGAACGTAATCACCGAGTGCGAAGTGCAGATGCAACCGTTCTCGATCCTTGTGCCACTCCGGAACCCAGATATATGGGAACGGGTCACCGCCCAATTCCGATCGAAGATCACGAATGAAGACCGCGACGTCGCGCCGAGCCTGTCCCGGATCGAAACAGAACGGCGGCGCGTAGGTCAGCGTCCCGAAGCGGTCAAGAAGATTCGAGGCCGCGTAGCGTCGAACCTTCGATCGCGCGCGACGAGCGGCCTCAGCACGAGACCGCGCAGGATCCGCCGCCGCACCCGGAGCGACGTAGCGCCGCTCAGCGCGTACGGAGGACTGGAAGGAACACCCCGCTTCGCCAGCGGTCGGGTACAGCGAGAGACGCCAACCAGCGTCAGGGGCCAACAGAACAGACGAACTCACGGGAACCTACTTGGGCGCGTCGGGATAGGACCCGATCTGCGGGAGCTCAGTCCAGGCTCACGCTTTGCCAATGACGGCGCGCCGCCCCGCGATTAGAAATTGTGTCCGGATGGTCCCCTGCCCCGCTCATTGGGACTTGCGCTAGGTCTGAGGAGATGACCTTGGTTTGATTCGTGCACGGCTGGATCGACAACCGCTTCCGGCTTCCACCAGCAAAATACACCGGTGACATTCGGACGGCAGGGAAATTCAGGAACGAGTTTCGTTGCAGTATCAAGTCAAGCGCGGCCCTACGGGCCGCTGTCATCCTCGAGCGTCTGCTAAACCGGCTCTTCCGAGATGAGGGTGTAGGTCGGCCGGGCGCGTCGGTCCGCAGATAGACGTCGAGGTCTCCCGACGATGGAGGTTCCTACGCCATCCATCCGAAAGACCTCGACGTGACCGGCGCTACCCCGCCGGCCGGCCTCGGCCGCCCTGACCTGACCGCCTTCGCGTCTCATCCCAATCGACCCTGATCGGGTCTGCTGACCCCCTCGACGAGAACGCAGCGACATCACAGCCACCCAACCCCGACCGGCCGGGAAGCCGGGGCACGTCACATGGCCTGTGCTGCGGGCGTGTCGAGTGGGTCGTCCAGGGGCGACGCAGGAGCGTCGACGCGACGTGCTGAGAGGTGGTTCCAACCGGGCGCTAGGACACCGGCTACAGGCATGGCGATAGGTCAGGAACGGCGTCGCTCCCTGCGCAGGAGGGAGCGCAGAGTCTCGGCGTTCGCGTAGCCGACCCGTAGCGCGATCTCGGCGGAGGTGAGGTCCGTGGTTGCTGAGAGGTGCCGAGCTCGTTCGATGCGAAGCCGTTGGACGAAGCCGAGCGGAGTGAGGTTGAGCGCCGCACGGACTCGTCGTTCGAGGGTGCGCCGGCTGGTGCCGAGCGACTGCGCGACGAAGGCGACGTTGAACGGTTCGTCCAGGCGGGCGCGCACGAAGCGTTCGAACTCGACGACGATCGGGTCCTCGTGCCGGAGATGTTCGTAGGCGACGAAGGCCGCCTGCGACGGACGCTCGTCGATGATGAGGAGCTTGGCGACATGTTGGGCCAGGTCGGGGCTGATCGATCGCACGAGTGAGAGCGCGAGGTCGATGTGGGCGAACGCGGCGCCGGCGGTGACGAGGTTCCCGTCCACGACGACCATGGTGTCGAGATCGAGGGCGACGGTCGGATAGCGCTTCAGGAACTCCGGCCCCAGGAACCAGCTGGTCGTCGCCCGCCGATGATGCATCCGTCCGGTCTCGGCGACGGCGAACACGCCGGTGCACGCCGCGGCGATCCGGGTGGTCGCGTCGTCGAGGCGCCCGAGCGAGGCGATGACCGAACGAGCATCTCGGCTCTGGAGGGCGTCGTTGGTAGCGGCGGCCGTGAGGGTTCCAAGCGCAGGGACGACGACCACGTCGAACTCTCCGGACTCCGACAGCGGGTGGTCAACCGACAGGGTCATCGATGCCGTCGTGGTCACTCGCCGTTTCGGTCCGAGGATGGCGAGTTCGATCGGGTCGATCCGCGGGTCGATATCGCCGCGGGCTCCGTCGGCCACCCGCACGATGTCGATGACCGACGCGACAGCCGAACCGAAGCAGCCGTCGATCGCGATGAGTCCGATACGCATGGCGCGAACAATAGCAATACTGTCGTATACGCCACTCCCCATCGGCCCTCGCTCGTCATACGCTGAACTCGCCCCACGAAGAACCCCGACTTCAAGGAGAAACCCTCATGTCCACACCCGCATCACTTCCGTATGCCTTCGTCGCCAAGATCGTCGCGGCCGATGGACAGCACGACGCGCTCGCCGATCTGCTCGCCAGCGCTGTCGCACTCGCCAACGAAGAAGTGGGAACGATTGTCTGGTTCGCGGCTAGAACCCACGCCGACACCTTTTGGATCTTCGATGCATTCCCCGACGAGGCCGCTCGCGACGCCCACGCCAACGGCGCCATCGTCGCAGCCCTGATGGCCAACCAGCACCTCCTCGGCGCAGCACCCGAGATCCTGGCGGCCGACGTCCTCGCGTCCAAGCTCCCGTAGTCCGCCAACGCACGAGACGATCGCGCCCCGCCGAGCCGTCGGACCCGACCGCCTCGACACCCGCACCACGTTGACGATCCCCGACGGGCCGATCACGCGATCCGACACATCGAAGTGAAGACCACCGCTGGACCCGCCAGCAACGCGTTCTACATTTGCCTAATGAGATCGCCTTCAGTGATAGTCATCCCAAGTCGTACGTCCTGATCCGAGTCTTCGGCTACGCAGCGTCAACAGAAAGTGGCAACTGCTACGAGAAGGCTAGTCCCGTCGCGAAGTCGTTAGGTCTGGTGCCTAGCACGTACAGCGCAAAGCTTCTGCCTTCGCTTCAGTAGGTGCACTAGGAGTTTGTCGGCTTGCCCGCCTGGGTGCCTCCCGAGACGACGATGTTGAGCCCGGCGCGGACACTGGCGTCGAGGAACGTCGCGCTCTGGGGGTCCAGGGTGCCGAGAGCCACGAGGTCGCCGACGGAATGGGCCTTGGCCACGAACTTGCGGATGTTGACGGCCGCGAAACCCCGGGCGATACCGTCGAGGACGACGTGGAGCCGATGGCCACCCGGCAGCATGGCGTCGACGAACGGCTGGGAGATGTCGAGCCGGCGCCCGGACGTCGACAGCATCCGCTCGACGAGCTCACGCACCTGCTCCACCGTCAGGATCAACGACGTCAGCTCGTGGCGGCCGTTGCGGGCCACGAACACGCGCGACGGCTCGTTGATCCAGACCTCCTCGACCGACTCGTCGTCGAGGAACGCCTGCAAGGGGCCGAAGCCGCTGACGTCGGCGACGATCTGCCCGACGACGACCTCTGGCTCGTCCAACGACCGGACCGCGCCGGTCAGGCTGCGCGACTCGTGCTCGGCGATCGCGTCGAGGGCAGCGAGACGGACGGACTCGGCATCAGTGCGCGGATCGATCCGGCGCTGACGCACCAGGTCGCGCACGCGGTCGGCCAGTGCCGACGTCGACGATTCCATCCCGAGAAGCCCTTCCCCCGAAGAGTGCTTGCAGAGATAGTGCCCGAACCGCAAGGGATTTGGGAAGAGCCGGTGGGACAGCCTGTGGATCAACGCCACTCGACCAGGAGTCCGCACAGCTCTCGTTTGCCGAATCAAGCTGTCGTCGGCAACTGTCCTGATCTTTCGGTCGATCGCGAGTATCCGAGTGAACGCACGAGTGACCTGTTCCGGGTTCTCCGGACGCCAATGTTGGAGCGAGAAATGCTCCGAGTGAGGAGTCTGGAATGCCCGCAGCAGAGCCCGAAGAGTTCCGTCGTCGAGCAGTCGAGCTCGCCGGGTCTGGTGACAAGCCTGTTGCTGAGATAGCGAAGGATCTGGGGATCAGTGAGTCCTGTCTGCGTCGCTGGATGGCTCAAACCGAACTCGCTCATGGAGTCGTTCTTCGGCTCGATGCAGATCGAGCTGCTCGACCGCCGCGAATGGGCGACCAGGGTTGATCTGGCTAACGGCATCTTCGAGTGGATCGAAGCGTTCTACAACCCGACCCGGCGCCACTCATCGATCGGCTACGTCAGCCCCATCGAGTTCGAAACACGTCACACCGCCGCTGAGAAAGCGGCATGATCAACACACATCAAGAGTCCGGGAAACCCGGGACAGGTCATTCCTCATCCCAGTCAACCGCTCCATCATGGCCAGTGGGCGCCACACAGCGACGAGCACCCACCCGAATCATCACTCGCTCAGCGCGAAAGCCGCGGTGGCCGCTAGCCGGCAGCAACCTGTCAGGCGCCGCCCTCTTGGGTGACAGAGCGGCTGAGGCCCACAACCTTGATCTTTCCCTTGGCGTTGACGATCTTGATCGTCAAGTTTCCGTAGGCGCCGTCCGAGAAGTCGACGTCGCACGTCGTCTCATCACCGACCGCCCCGCTCACCTCGTCCGGGCAGGAGACCTTGCTGAGAGAGTCTCCGGGGCGTGCGATCTCCTTCGCGAAGAAAGCCGCGATGTCCTTCTCGACGATCGAGGGGTCAAGGAGCACAGGTTCCGGCGTAGGTGCGTCGCTCGTTGCGGACGCCGAAACCGACGCTCGCGATGGTTCGTCGTCGCTCTGGCCGCCGCAGCCGGTCAACGAGACGAGAGCCAGAGCCGCAAGGCAGGTTCCCACTCGATCCATAGTTGAGACCCTATCCACGTCGATACCAACCTGTCCCCCGGACCGCCTGCGGCCCGGGCGGGTCAGTACAGCAACCCTGGCGGCGAGGACAGGACGTAGACACGTGCCGCTCCCGGATTCCACCGGCAGGTCCGGACTGGCGCCAGCGTCGGGCTCACGGTCGCCAGGCCCTTCGTCCACGCACGAGTAGTGCGAGACGGTGCGCCGCGGCGTCCCGAGGGTTCGCCAGACCCGGCGCCGTGCCGCGGGGCCGGGACGTCCGGACGCGCCTGACAGAGAGTCCGTCGACCGAGAACATCGGCCCTCCTGTCCGGCTGTCCGGGCAAGGCGGACCGACGTGACCACGGTCACCCCGCATCAGGGCCGATCCGGGTGGCGACAGCGTGTCGTGAGTCACTAGTCTGGAAAGGACATACTCCCGGTATGCAGAACTGAAGGAGCGCGCCGAGTGATCACGCGGCAGACCAAGATCCAGCTGCTCGTCTTCGCTCTGGTGACCGTGCTGGGCGGCGCCTTCGTCGGCGGACGCTATGCGCAGCTCGACCGCCTCGTCGTGGACCGGACGTTCGCCGTCCAGGCTCACTTCACCGACTCCGGCGGCATCTTCGCCGGCGCCCCCGTCACCTACCGCGGCATCGAGGTCGGCAAGGTCGACCGGCTCCAGCCCGAGGCCGACGGCGTGATCGTGCACCTCGACATCGAGAAGGACGCCCCCGACATCCCCGACGACCTCGAGGTGCGCGTCGCCACCAAGTCCGCGATCGGCGAGCAGTTCGTCGACCTGCGCCCCCGCCGCAACGCCGGGCCCTACCTGACCGCCGGCGCCGTCATCGCCCGCGCCGACACGCGCATCCCGATCTCGTCGTCCGAGCTGCTCGTCGATGTCAACGAGCTCGTGAAGTCGGTCGACACCGACAGCCTCAAGACCGTCGTCGACGAGCTCGGTCAGGCCTTCGAGGGCACCGGCGACGACCTCGCGACGATCCTCGACACGTCCTCGGAGTTCATCAAGACCGCCGACGACAACATCGACGTCACCCGCTCGCTGATCCGCGACGCCGACACCGTGCTGCAGACGCAGATCGACAAGCAGGGCGAGCTCGGCACTTTCTCCAAGAACCTCGCGCTGCTGTCCGACACCCTCGTCGACGCCGACCCTGACCTGCGCCGCCTGCTCGACAAGGGAGGCGACGCCGCCAGGACGATCGACACCGTCGTCGGCGAGAACTCCCAGGATCTCTCGCAGACCATCGTCGACCTTCGCACGACGACGCAGCCGTTCCTGAAGAACCTCTCCGGCCTGCAGACCGTCTTCATCCAGTACCCCTACCTCGTCGAGGGCACCTTCTCGGTCCTGACCGAGACCGGCAAGGACACCAACGAGTGGAACGCGGCCTTCGGTCTCGTCCTCACCGACACCACGCCGACCTGCACGTACGCCAACAGCGGCGGTGAGGCGTCCGGCTACCAGCAGCGTCGTCCCGAGGCTGCGATCAGCGACCGCGAGCTCAGGGCCGATCTCGACTGCAAGGTCGACAACAACATCGCGCGCCAGCCCTCCAAGACGGTCTTCAACCGCGCTGCCGTGGGCCCCGACGCCTCGTGGGCCGACCTGCTGGTCACGCCGCTGCTCTACTGATCGCTCGTGGCACGATCGGTGCATGACCTGGACCGCACCGACCCCGGCCGACCTCTCCGGCGGCCCCCTCACGGGTGACGAGCGCCCCCTTCTCGAGGGCATGCTCGCCTGGCAGCGCTGGACGCTGCTCAACATCTGCGCGGGCCTGGACGCCGACCAGCTCGCATCGCGACCGGTCGAGTCGACCAACCTGTCGCTGCTGGGGCTCGTGCGCCACATGGCGAAGGTCGAGCGGATCTGGTTCCGCAAGCGCGTCGCCGAGGAGGACGTCGAGCACCTGCATCGCTTCGAGGCCCACGACGACACCGACTTCCTCGTGATCGACCCGGCCGACGCCGAGCACGCGATCACCCAGCTGGCCGAGGAGCAGGCGGCCGCCGCGCGCGCCGTGGTCAACCTCCCGCTCGACCTCGAGATCGAGGTCCACGGCGCACCGATGTCGCTGCGCATGGTGCACGTCCACATGATCCAGGAGTACGCCCGGCACAACGGCCACGCCGATCTGCTGCGCGAGGCGATCGACGGCGCGACCGGCCGCTGAATGAGCCGCAGCGCGCAGCCGCCGACCGGCATCATGAGGGCATGACTCGCACGAAGGTCCTGCTGGTGGCCGCCGCCACGTCGATGCTCCTGCTCACCGCCTGCGGGTCGGACGAGCCCGAGGCGTCCGACCCGACGTCGTCGTCGCCGACCACCGCGGAACCCACTTCCCCCGCGACCAGCGGGCCGGATGCGACCACGACGCCTGACGCCCCGGCCGGACAGCTGCTCGACTACGAGACCGACGACGCCAACGGCGTGAGCATCACCACGGCCGCCGACACCGCAAAGCTCACCGGAGCACCGGCCGACTTCAAGGCGTTCATCGCGTCCGAGCTGGCCAAGGCCCAGTCGACGACCGACGACGTGTGCACCGAGAAGCCGCAGATCTACGTCTCGCGCCTCGACACCGGCGGATGGGCGGCCGGCGGGCACTTCGTCCCCCAGTGCGGCGGCAACGCGACCCTGTGGGCCAAGCCCGGCGGCACGTGGCAGGAGGTCTGGAGCGGCCAGGAGCTCACCGACTGCGCGACGCTCGAGAAGTACGGGTTCCCGGCCGACGTCGTCGGCGGCACGTGCCTCGACGGCGAGGACGAACGGCCGTACACCGCCGGTGGCGTCGACGTCGAGTGAGCCCGAGCGGTCGGGCTAGGTGATCGACGCGAGCAGGGGCGCGATGAGGCGCAGGAACCGGTCGGGCGACGCGGCCCGGTTGGTCACCTGGCGGATCGCGACGCCGATCGCGTAGTCGACGGCCGCCTCGGCGAGCACCACGACGGTCTCGTCGTCCACGTCGTCGGCCGTCACGAACGAGCGGACGACCTCGGCAGCCTGCGCGACTGCCGACTCCTGCCGTGCGGTCTGCTCGGCCGCCAGGCGCGGGTCGTTGATCGTGTCGAGCAGCAGCTCGAGCTCGAACCGCACCCAGCCGGACGCCGTCGCCGCCGCGGCCCACGCCTTGACCTGGGCCAGCACGTCGTCGGACGACGACACCCGGGTCACCCGGTCGGCCAGGGCGGCGATCTGCTCGGTCTGGAGCCCGGCCAGGACGCCCAGCGCCAGGTCGGCCTTGCTGCCGAAGCTGGAGTAGACGATGCCCGTCGTGAAGCCGGCCTCCTTGGCGACCGAGGCCAGCGAGGTCGCGACGTAGCCGTCTCGCAGGAACGCGGCTCTGGCCACCTCGAGCACTGTCTCGCGATTGCGCTCCTGCACCTGGGTACGGGTCAGGCGCGTCATGGATGACAGCGTAGTCAGGCCACCGCCCCGCGTGGCGGAGGTGTCCGCGACGCTCGTGTCTAGGGAGTCTGCTGCTGCCCCGGCGCCCGGCCCTGCATCTGCCCGGGCACCTGGCCCTGCATCTGCCCGGGCATCTGACCCCTCATCTGGCCGGGTCCTCCCCCACCGGGCCCGCCACGGCCTGACGAGGAGTCTCCGCCGGCGGCCCCGAGCGCTGCGCCCGCCCCCACTCCGAGGACGACAGCCGCCAGGGCTGCGGCGAGCATCGTCCGGGTCGACCACTGCCGCGAGTCGGTGTCCGCGGTCTGCTGAGCATCATTCATGCCCACCATGCTCGGTGCCGTGCCTGTCACCAGCCTGTGAGCAGGCTCGAGCAACGCTGAGCGAACCATTCACAGGTTCTGCACAGCGTCCACCCATGCAGATCTCGTCCAGCACACCCACACTGGACTCATGGCTTCTTCACTGACTCGCGCCGACGGATCCCCCCTGCGCGTCCTCGTCGTCGACGACGAGGTCAACATCGCCGAGCTCCTGCAGATGGCGCTGCGCTACGAGGGCTGGGAGATCCAGACCGCGCACTCAGGACGCAAGGCCGTCGCCGCGGCCAAGGACTTCGCGCCCGACGCGATCGTGCTCGACATGATGCTGCCCGACTACGACGGCATGGAGGTGCTGCGCAAGGTGCGGGCGTTCGCCCCCGAGATCCCCGTCCTGTTCCTCACCGCCCGCGACTCCGTCGAGGACCGTGTCGCCGGGCTCACGGCCGGCGGCGACGACTACGTCACCAAGCCGTTCAGCCTCGAGGAGGTCATCGCCCGGCTGCGCGGGCTCATGCGCCGCGCCGGCGCCATGGACGCGAAGCCCGACAACGTCATCACGGTCGGTGACCTGACCCTGGACGAGGACAGCCGCGACGTGCACCGCGCCGGCCGCGAGATCGACCTGACCGCGACCGAGTTCGAGCTGCTCCGCTTCCTGATGCGCAACCCGCGCCGCGTCATGTCGAAGGCACAGATCCTCGACCGCGTCTGGGACTACGACTTCGGCGGCCAGGCCAACGTCGTCGAGCTCTACATCTCCTACCTCCGCAAGAAGATCGATGCGGGGCACGAGCCGATGATCCACACCAAGCGCGGCGCGGGCTACGTGCTCAAACCGGCAGAGTAGGGCCCATGCGCAAGCTCCTGCCCTCGTCACTGACCGGGCGCCTGATCCTGACGGTGGTGACGTTCGTCGCCGTCGTGAGCATCCTCGTGTCGGTCTCGGCGACCCTGATCATGCGGTCCTACCTGACGGGCAAGCTCGACGACCAGCTGGAGCAGGCCTTCGACCGCGCCCAGCGCGAGCAGCGGGACCCGTCGAACGACGGCTTCGGCGGGGGGCTGCCGCAGCGAGGCCAGGGCGTGCCGCTGCCGCTCGGCCAGGCCGCCGGAACGGTCACCGCGACGTACGACTCCACGAACCAGCGCGGAGTCGTGCTGACCACGCAGGGCCCGCCCCGGGCCCTGTCGACGACCGCGATCGAGGCGCTCACCGAGGTGGTCGCCGACGGCAAGCCCCACACGATCGAGCTGCCGGCCCTGGGCACCTACCGGGTCGTCGCCGTCGAGGACGACGACGGCGACACGTTGGTCGGCGGCCTGCCGACCGAGGACGTCGACGGCACCATCTCCAGCCTCATCTGGTGGGAGTCGCTCCTGGCCGTCGCCGGCATCGGTGCCGCCGCCGTCGCCGGACGCGTCCTCGTGCGCCGCCAGCTGCAGCCGCTGCGCGACGTCGCCGCGACGGCCCACCAGGTCACCGCGATGCCGCTGTCGTCCGGCGAGGTGGGCGAGACCGTCCGCGTCCCCGACGACCTCACCGACCCGACCACCGAGGTGGGGCAGGTCGGCGAGGCGCTCAACCAGCTGCTGGGCCACGTGGAGCAGGCCCTCGACGCCCGTCACGAGAGCGAGCAGCAGGTGCGGCAGTTCCTCGCCGACGCCTCCCACGAGCTGCGGACGCCCCTGTCGACCATCAAGGGCTATGCCGAGCTCAGCCGTCGCACCGGCCGGGCCGACCCGGACCAGATCCTCGCCAAGGTCGAGTCCGAGGCCGGACGCATGTCGACCCTCGTGGAGGACATGCTGCTGCTCGCCCGGCTCGACGCCGGCCGCGACATCGATCGCCGTCCCGTCGACCTGACCCGCCTCGTGGTCGAGGCCGTCAACGACGCCCGCGTCGTCGACCGCGAGCGGCAGTGGACGTTCGACGTGCCCGACGAGCCGGTGACCGTGACCGGCGACGAGCAGCGCCTGCACCAGGCCGTCACCAACCTGCTGACCAACGCCAGCCGCCACACCCCGCCGCAGACCCGCGTCGACGTGCGGATCGTCGAGGGCGACGTCGTCCGGGTCGAGGTGCACGACGACGGCCCCGGCATCGACGCCGAGCTGCTGCCGACGATCTTCGAGCGCTTCACCCGGGGCGACTCGTCCCGCACCCGGGCGTCGGGTGGCGCCGGTCTGGGCATGTCGCTCGTCAAGGCGATCATGCACGCCCACCACGGCGACGCCACCGTCGCGAGCGTGCCGGGCGACACGACCTTCACCCTCACGCTGCCCGCCTGATCCAGCGCGTCTGATCCAGCGCGTCTGATCCAGCGCGTCTGACCGCGCCCGTCTGGTCCCCCGCGACGGGGCTCCCCGACGGGCCCCGCGAGGGTCACAGGGTGGGCACAGAGTGACCACACCCCTGTGCCAGAGCAGCCGTCGATGGTGGTCTCATGACCCAGACGATCCTTCCGGCGCCGCCGACGGCGCACCAGCGCGAGGCGAGCTCCTCACCCGCACCGGCCACCCCGACGAGGCTCCGCCAGCTCTGGCGTGGCCGGGTCGAGGACTCGCCGCACGTCCGCCCCGTCCTCCTCGGCCTCCTGCTGGCCACGGCCCTGCTCTACCTCTGGGGCCTCGGCGCCTCGGGCTGGGCCAACTCGTTCTATGCCGCAGCGGTCCAGGCCGGCTCCGAGTCGTGGAAGGCGTTCTTCTTCGGCTCCTCCGACGCCGCCAACGCGATCACCGTCGACAAGACCCCGATGTCGTTGTGGCCGATGTCGCTCTCGGTGCGCATCTTCGGCCTCTCGTCGTGGAGCATGCTCGTGCCGCAGGCGCTGATGGGCGTCGCGTCGGTCGGTCTGCTGTACGCCGCGGTGCGCCGCACGACCCGCAACGCGTGGGCCGGCCTGCTCGCCGGTGCGATCCTGGCCCTGACGCCGGTCGCCGTGCTGATGTTCCGCTTCAACAACCCCGACGCGATGCTGACGCTGTTCCTGATCGGCTCGGTCTACGCCACGATCCGTGCGATCGAGTCGCCGGAGCGCGCCGTGCGCTGGCTCGTCCTCGGCGGCTCGCTGGTCGGGTTCGCCTTCCTGGCCAAGATGCTGCAGGCCTTCCTGGTCCTGCCCCCGCTCGCGCTGGTCTATCTCGTCGCCGCGCAGCCGTCGGTCGGCACCCGCATCAAGCACCTGCTCGTCGCCTTCGCCTCGATGGTCGTCGCCGCCGGCTGGTGGATCGCGATCGTCGAGCTGTGGCCGGCCTCGAGCCGTCCCTACATCGGCGGCTCGCAGAACAACTCGATCCTCGAGCTCGCGCTCGGCTACAACGGCCTCGGTCGCCTCAACGGCAACGAGACCGGGTCCGTCGGCGGCGGTGGCGGCTGGGGCGAGACCGGCCTGCTCCGCCTGTTCGGCTCCGAGATCGGCGGCCAGATCGCCTGGCTGCTGCCCGCCGCGATCGCCCTGCTGGGTCTCGGCCTGTGGTTCCGTCGCGGCGCCGGCCGAACCGACCGCCAGCTCACCGGGCTCGTCGTCTGGGGCGGATGGTTGCTCGTGACGGGCCTGACCTTCAGCTTCATGGCCGGCATCTTCCACGCCTACTACACGATCGCGCTCGCCCCGGCGATCGCTGCCCTGGTCGCGATCGGCGCGAGCATCCTGTGGGACCAGCGCGACTCGGTCGTCGCGACCCTCGGCGCCGCGTTCGTCATCGCGATGACCTCGGCCATGAGCTTCGTCCTGCTCGACCGCTCGGCGAGCTTCCTGCCGTGGCTCAAGTACGCCGTCGTCGCTGTCGGCGTGGCGACCGCCTTCCTGCTGGTGCTGCACCGGCTGCTGCCCCGTCGGGTGGCCGTCGCCGTCGCTACCGGCGCCGTGATCGCCATGCTCGCCGGCCCGGCCGCGTACGCGGTCGACACGGCCGCGACCCCGCACACCGGCTCGATCCCCAGCGCCGGGCCCAGCACGGGCAGCGGCGGGATGGGCGGCCCCGGTGGCAACCGTCCGGGCGGTGGCCGCGGCATGGGCCAGCCCCCGACCCAGCAGGGCACGCAGGGAACCCAGGGCACGCAAGGCACCCAGGGAACCCAGGGCGCGCAGACCGCACCCGGCGGCACCCAGACCCAGGGCGGCACCGGTGGCCTCCTGTCCGGCTCGGAGTCGACCGACGAGATCAACGCGCTGCTGACCGCCGACGCCGACTCCTACACCTGGGCGGCCGCGGCGATCGGGTCCAACACGGCGTCGGGCTACCAGCTCGCCACCGAGCTGCCGGTCATGGCGGTCGGCGGGTTCAACGGCTCCGACCCGAGCCCGACCCTGGCGCAGTTCCAGCAGTACGTCGCCGACGGCGAGATCCACTACTTCATCGCCAGCGGTGGTGGAGGCGGCGGACGCGGCGGCATGAACGCGAGCGGCAGCACGAGCACGGAGATCTCGACCTGGGTGACGGAGAACTTCACCGCCCAGACCGTCGACGGCGTCACGGTCTACGACCTCTCCGGAGGCATCCAGTGACCGCCACCGCGATGCAGCCGGTCCCCGCCGGCGCTCCCCGGGGCGCCCCCGTCCTCGACGTCGTGATCCCGGTGTACAACGAGGAGAAGGCCCTCGTCGGCTCGGTCGAGACCGTCCGTGCCCATCTGCGGACCCTCCCGTTCGACTTCCGCGTCACGATCGCCGACAACGCGAGCACGGACGCCACGGGCCTGCTGGCCCACCAGCTGGCCCACCGGTTCGACGACGTCCGCGTCGTGAGCCTCACCGAGAAGGGCCGGGGCCGGGCGCTAAAGCAGGCCTGGTCGCGGTCGGACGCCGAGGTCCTCGTCTACATGGACGTCGACCTGTCGACCGACCTCAACGCGCTGCTGCCGCTCGTCGCCCCCCTGTTGTCAGGGCACTCCGACCTCGCGATCGGCTCGCGCCTGGCTCGCACGTCCCGCACGACGCGCGGTCCCAAGCGTGAGCTGATCTCGCGGACGTACAACGTGCTGCTGAAGGGTGCGCTGCGGGCCCGGTTCTCCGACGCCCAGTGCGGGTTCAAGGCGATCCGCCGCGACGTCGCCGAGCAGCTGCTGCCGCTCATCGAGGACGACGAGTGGTTCTTCGACACCGAGCTGCTGGTCGTCGCCGAGCGGGCCGGCCTGCGCATCCACGAGGTGCCGGTCGACTGGATCGACGACCCCGACAGCCGCGTCGACATCGTCAAGACCGCCGCGGCCGACCTGCGCGGCATGGGTCGGCTCGGCTGGGCCCTCATGCGTGGACGCATCCCGCTGGCCGAGGTCGCCCAGACCCTCGGCCGGGCCACGGCCAGCAGCGCCCGCGGACGCCTGAGCTCGCAGATGGTGGTGTTCGCGCTCATCGGCATCCTGTCGACGCTGGCCTACGGCGTCCTCTACGTCGCCCTGCGCGGCAGCCTGGGCGCCCAGGAGGCGAACGCCGTCTCGCTCGCCGTGACCGCGATCGCCAACACCGCGGCCAACCGGCGGTTCACGTTCGGGTTCCGCGGCGCCGACGGCGCCGTCCGGCACCAGCTGCAGGGCCTGCTGGTGTTTGCCTGCGGCCTGGCGGTCACGAGCGGAGCCCTCTGGGCCATGCGGGCCCTGCAGGGCGACGCCCACCCGCTCGTCGAGGTCATGGTGCTGACGGCGGCCAACCTGTTCGTGACCGTGATGCGCTTCGTGCTGATGCGCGTGTGGATCTTTCGCAGGATGCCCGAGAAGGTCGAGCACGCCGTCTGAGGCGCGCGGGGCGCCGGTATCGGTTGTCTGGACCCTCTCCATGCACCAAGATCGAGGACGACGGCACGCACTCTCACCGCCGACCGACCGAAAGTGACGACCATGGCTCAGAAACAGTCCATCCTCGGGCGCATCGGGCAGCTGACCCGCGCCAACATCAACGCCCTCCTCGACAAGGCCGAGGACCCGGAGAAGATGCTCGACCAGATGGTGCGTGACTACACGAACTCCATCGCCGAGGCCGAGGACGCCGTGGCGCAGACGATCGGCAACGTGCGCCTGGCCGAGGCCGATCACGCCGAGGACGTCGCCGCGGTCAAGGAGTGGGGCGCCAAGGCCCTCGCGGCGTCGCAGAAGGCCGACTCGCTGCGGGCGGCCCAGCCGGCCGAGGCCGACAAGTTCGACGCCCTCGCCAAGGTCGCGCTGAGCAAGCAGATCAGCTTCGAGAACGAGGCCAAGGCCGCGGCTCCGCAGATCGCCGCGCAGAACGAGACGGTCGAGAAGCTCAAGTCCGGCCTCATCGGCATGAAGGCCAAGCTCAGCGAGCTGCAGACCAAGCGCGACCAGCTCGTCGCCCGCGCCAAGACCGCCGAGGCCCAGGCCAAGGTCCAGGACGCGGTCAGGTCGATCGACATCCTCGACCCCACGAGCGAGCTCTCGCGCTTCGAGGAGAAGATCCGCCGCGACGAGGCGCAGGTGGCCGGGCAGGCCGAGCTGGCGGCGTCGAGCCTCGATGCGCAGTTCGCCGAGCTCGAGGGCGACAGCACGATGACCGAGGTCGAGGCGCGACTCGCCGAGCTCAAGGGCATCGGCGCTGCACAGCCTGCGGCCGTCGACCCGGCAGAATGACCTCCACTCCCGAACAGAACAGGACGACCAGATGAAGCTCAGCGAGAAGTTCTCCTACGAGGGCGCCAGCGTCGAGGCCGTGTACGGCCTGCTCGCCAACCAGGAGTTCCGTACCGAGTCGTGCGAGAACCAGGGGGCGACCGACTACACGGTCACCGTCGAGGAGCAGGGCGGCGGATCGACCGTCACCATCATCCGCACCCAGGACGCCGACATGCCCGACTTCGTCAAGAAGCTCACCGGCAGCACCGTCAAGGTCAAGCAGACCGAGGTCTGGAGCGCACCCGACGCCTCGGGCAACCGCACCGCCGACGTCAAGGTCAGCATCATCGGCCAGCCCGCCGAGATGACCGGCACGGCCAAGCTCTTCGCCAAGGAGGGCGGCTCCGACTTCACCGTCGACGGCGACGTCAAGGTCTCGATCCCGTTCATCGGCAAGAAGATCGAGCCCGAGGTCGCCAAGGCGATCCGCGCGTCGCTGCGCGAAGAGGTCGAGTACGGGATGACCAAGCTCTAGGCAGAGCCTGTCGTCACCGACGACACGTCACCTACGACGCCGTGCGCCGCACCTCGCGGAGCACGGCGTCGATCTCTTGCGGGGCGTACCACGCGAGGTCGCCGCTGCCGTCGAGGTCGAGGTGGAACGAGGCGACGTCGATCATCCGCACCGGCCCGTCGGCGTCGTCGATCTCGACCGCGGCGGCGACGACACCGTGCTCAGCGGCCTCCTCGAGCGCCGCGAGCTCGTCCTCCTCGTCGACGGACACCGACACGAACGCCTCGGCGGGGGTGATCGTCTCCCCCGCCTCGAGGGCGGCCAGCTCGTCGAGCGTCAGCCCTAGATAGACGCGCGTCACTTCTTCGCCGGACGCTGGCGTCCGCGCGGCGCCCGGGCGCGCCGCCCCTCGACGGTCTCGACGAGCTCGGCGAGCGCGTCCTCGATGCACTGCGCCAGCACGTCGACGTCGGGCACCGCGTCGCGGTCGGCGACGATCCCGACGAAGACCTTGCTGTTGTAGGACGTCACGCCGATCGCGAGCGCCCGGCGCCCGCTGAGCGGGATGCACGGATAGACCTCCGCGACCGCCTCACCCGCGAGGTAGAGCGGATCCTGCGGGCCGGGGACGTTGGTGATGACGATCTGGTGGCCGCGTCCGGCCTCGGAGTCGGCGACCCTGGCGCCGACGGCGTGGAAGGTCGAGGTCGCGAAGCCCGGCAGCGCGGCGAGCGTGTTGGCCGCGACGGCCGACCCGGTCTCGCGGTGGTCCTTCAGCGCGTAGGAGACCTGGTGCAGCCGGACGACGGGGTTGGACTCCCCCACCGGCAACGACAGCAGGTGCCCGCGGACCTTCGAGCCCAGCGAGGTCGGCAGCCCGTCCTCGGCGACGACCGACATCGGCACCATGGCCCGAAAGCTCGTCTTGGCAGTGACCGGCTCGGCCCGGGTGAGCATCCAGCCCCGGATGCCGCCGGCGATGACCGCCAGGATCACGTCGTTGACCGTGCCGCCGTGCTCCTCGCGGACACGGCGGAAGTCGTCGAGGTTGGCCGCGAGCGACGCGAACCGGCGATGGCGGCTCAGCTCGGTCGACAAGATGCTGTGCGGCGCCTGGGCATCGGCACCGATGATCGGCAGCCGCCGTGCGAGACGGCCGAGGTTGAGCTCGGTGATGCGCAGCGCCTCGGCGGGATGCCGGATGTTGCGGCCGATCGTGTCGGCGACCAGCTCGGCGGCGTTGGGCTCCGACCGAGGGTTCCACTCCTCGTGGGGGATGTCGCGCGCATGGGCGGTCTCCTCCAGCAGCACCTGCGCGAGGTCGACCGTCTCGGACCCGTCGACCAGCGCCTGGTGGGCCTTGAACAGCAGGGCGACTCGCCCGCCGGCGAGCCCCTCGATGAGGTAGAGCTCCCACAGCGGTCGGTCGAGGTCGAGGCGGCGGGCGATGAGGCGCCCGACCAGCTCGTGCAGCGCGTCGGCCGTGCCGGGACGCGGCAGCGCGGAACGACGCACGTGCAGCGAGATGTCGAAGTTCTCGTCGTCGAGCCAGACCGGCGTGCCGAGCGCACCCGGGACGGAGCGGGGCACCTGCCGGTAGCGCGGCACGAGGTCGATGCGCTCGTTGATGACGTGAATCAGCCGGTCGTAGTCGAGCGGGGTCTCGCCGGGCTCCAGGATCGCGAGGGACGCCACCTGCCGGGGCACCGTGGGGCTGTCCTGGTGCAGGAACATCGCATCCAGCGGGCTCAACCGTTGCATGTCTCTCCTCGTGACGACCTGCACAGAAGTTACCACCGGGTCACCTGTCGGACAGCGCAAGCATCGCCGGGGGTGAGACGCGATCGAGGACATGGGCCGCGAGCACCTCGACCCGAGCCACGAACGGTGACGAGGGCGCGGCCTCCCGAGGGGTCCGGCCGCTCACGGCCGCAAGATCGAGCCCCGACTGGTCGAACGGCAGGCACGCGGCCGGTTCGAGGCCGGCGAGCCGGGCGATCATCGCGCGGATGTCGCGCTCGCCCCAGCCGAGCGTCGTCCGCACCATGTTGACCGCAACGAGCACGTCGAGGCCGGGAGCGGTCTCCGCGAGCTCGTGCAGACCGCGCACCAGACGGGCCAGCCCGACCGGGTCGGGACGCCCGACCACGACCGCGAGGTCGGCCTGCTCGATCACCTGGAGCGTCGTCTGGTTGCGACCTGCCCCACCGGGCGCACCGCCGGGCTCGAGCGAGAAGGCGCAGTCGACCACGACGAGACCCGCGTGCGACCGCAGCTGCGCCAGGACGACGTCGAGGGCACCGGGGCGGACCTGCGGCCACATGTCGGCCCGTGGGAGGCCCGAGAGCAGCCGCAGTCCGGGATCGATGTCGAGCAAGTGGTCGGCGACCTCGTGGCCGCGGCCCTGGTTGGCGGCGCGGCAGGCGGCGACGAGGCCGGAGACGTCGTCGAGCACGCTGAGCAGCTGGCCCTGGGCACCGCCGTGGGTGTCGGCGTCGACCAGCACCGTGTCGACCCCGCGTGCCGCCGCGGCCGACGCCAGCCCCAGGGCGACGGTGCTGCGTCCGGGAGCACCGTTCGGCCCCCACACCGCGACCACCGGAGCGACCCGCCCCGGCTCGGGCCGGGCGGTGGTCGGGGCTTCTCGCGCGATCTCGTCGAGCGAACCCAGCCGGAGCTGCCGGACGATGCCGAGGGCCTCGCACCGTGCGGCATCGCCCGCGACCGCGGCCACCCTGACGCCGGATCGCTCGAGCCGGTGGACCGCGTCGACGTCGATGCCCGGGAGGTCGACGGACACGAGTGCCGCGGCGGCCCGGCCCGTCTCGGCCGTGGCCAGCAGGTCGGCCACGTCGACGCAGCGACGCACGAGCCGGATCACCGACGACGCCTCGACCTCGCCGATGGCCGCGGACTCCCACGCTGCGTCACCTGCGGCGATCACGACGTCCATGTCACGTCACCCGCACGAGCGTGACGTGGCCCGAGGCGACCGTGCTGATGACCGAGCGGCCCAGGCTGACCTCGTCGACCTCGACGAGCACCGTCTGGGCCAGCGAGCCGCTCGCGGCCGCCGCATCACCCCCGGACTGCAGGACGCGGACGGACTCCAGCACGCGGACCGCCTTGCCACCCGGCTCGTCGCCGGGCCCGGGCCCCACCCACACGTCGACCAGGTCGCCGCGGGACAGGTCGGCCGGCGCGGCACCGTCCGTCACGCTCAGGGGCAGCTGGCTGAGCGTGACGGCCGACCGCTTCACCACGGCGTCCTTGCCGACGAGCGATCCCGACCCCAGGCCGTGGGCCCACACCAGGTCGTCGAGCGGCGCCTCGAACTCCTCGTCGATCCGCACGTAGTTGCCGGCGGCCCCACCCGACAGCCGCACCCGGGCGGGCTCGAGGTGCTCGGCGAGGACCGGGTCGCCGGGACGCACCTGCTTGCTCACCGACCAGTACTCGACCGAGTCGTCGCTCGCCGCGGCGACCCGCGCGCCCAGCACCGTGGCGCCGAGCACCAGCAGGATGCCCAGCACCAGCCGCGGATCGCGCCATCGTCGGATGCGCAGTCGTGTCGTCCTGCCTGATTCCCCAGGCCCCCGCCAGTTCGTCATGGAAAGGTTCTACCGACCATCCGCCGTGGCGTCCACCCCCTGCCCACATGTCCACAGGTCGTCAGGACCCACGTCCGCTTTGACACCCTGTCGTGGGAAACTGGCTGCATGCCACCTCCCAGCCCGCGGTTCCTCACGCTGGCTGACGTCGCCGAGATCCTCAACGTCACGGTCCGTCAGGTCTATGCGCTCGTGCGGTCAGGCGACCTGCGCGGCATCCAGATCGGTGGACGCGGCCAGTGGCGCATCGAGAACGACCAGCTCGAGGACTACATCTCGCGCCAGTACGCGCGCGCCGAGGCCAACGACATCGTCGAGGCCGACGACGACGTCACGTCCGACCACTGACCACGGCGATCGCGGTCCACACGACGACCTGGTCGCGGCCCGACGCCATGCGCAGCCTGACGAAGTCACGCCCGACGACGTCGACCACCCCGTCGCGTGACGAGCCGTCGACGAGCCGGATCCTGATCTCCTCGCCGGCGTCCCTCAGCGCGCGGAGCACCTGACCCCAGCCCAGCCGCGCCCCCACCAGGGACGGCTCGTCGGCCCGCCGCTGCGCCTCGTGGACCGCGGTGACGGCTCTCGTCGCGACCACGTGGTCGGCGGCATCCCCCTCGAGCCGGATGATCGCCTCGTTGACGAGCGAGACGACCCCGTCGAGGCGTCCGGCTCCGCGGACCTCGATCGCGACCCGGCCGCCGAGCAGGTCGCGCCACGACGTCTCGGCCCAGTCGCCGTCCCGCAGCTCACCGACCAGGGCGTCACGCTCCGCGAGCTCGAGGTCGGCGGCCTGGCCCTCCAGGTCGTCGAACAGTCGGTCCCAGCGCACACCGGCACGCTACCGAATCCTGCAGGCCCGTGACAGTGTCCCCAGCCCGCCGCGACCATGGTTGACAGATGTTCTCAAACAGTCTTTTCTGACATCAAACGTTCTCAAACGTCATCAAAGGTGATTCGGATGCATCTCACACGGGGTGGATGGCTGGTCACAGCGATCGCCGCCGCCGGCGCGTACGTGCTCGGGCCCGAGGCGAGCGGCCTGGTCCGCGACCTGGGCGGGCCGTCGTTCCCCGCCGCGCTGCTGGCGCTCGGCTCGCTGGTGCAGCTGACGCTGTCGACGTGGGCGCTGGTCGTCGCCGCCCTCTCGCTGACCGGCCGCACCTCCCGACTGGCCCGAGCGATCACGCCCGGCTTCGTGCGGCGAGCCGTGTTCGTCGGAGCCGTCGGGGCCTTGACGATCGCCCCTGCCCACGCCGAGCAGGGAGCGAGCCCCCGCGACGACACCCCCCACTCGCTCGACGGCCTGCGGCTGCCCGACCGACCCTCCGGCGTCACGACGACCGCACACCGCGCACCCTCTGCCGGCGTGGTCGTCGTGCGAGCAGGCGACACCCTCTGGGACATCGCCTCGCGATCGCTGCCCCCGGGGGCGACGGACGCCGACGTCGCCAGCGCCACGCGCGACTGGCACCGCAGCAACGACACCGTCATCGGGACCGACCCCGACCAGATCTTCCCCGGCCAACGCCTCACTCCACCTCGCGGGAAGGACCGCCCATGAAGACCGCCACCGCCCTGATCGCCCCGTCCGTGCACCCCTCGTTCGCCGACCCGGTCGAACCGGCATCAGGGCAGATCCCGCTGCCGTTCCCCGGCATGACGCCGGTGCTTCCCGTGCCCGTCGAGCGCGGCGACGCACGCCCCATCCGCGAGCGGTCGGCTCGATTCATGCAGGCCCTCGTCGAGGTCCTGTCCGGCGAGCGCCCCGTCCGCCAGATGGCCGCGTGGATGGCTCCCGACGTCTATGCCCAGCTGACGACACGTCTGACGGCGCACGCCCGCGTGCCCCTGCGCGCACGGTCGGGCCGAGGCGCACGGATCGTCTCCGTGCACGTCGCGATGGTGCACGACGAGGCGGCCGAGGTCGCCGGGCGCATGGTGCACCGCGGACGCTCGCGCGCCATCGCGGTGCGCCTCGAGCTGCAGACGACGCACCGCGGCGACCAGGTGTGGCGCTGCACCGCGCTCACCTGGGCCTGACCGGCCTCAGCGGTTGTTCTTGCGCGACTTGCGCTGCTGCTTGGCCTTCTGGCGTGACTTGTTCTTGGCGTTCGCCGCGCGGCGCGCCTCGGCCTCGGGGCTGTCCTCGGTGATCGTCTCGCCCCGCACCTCGGGCTCGCCGTCCTCGCTGGGCGCGGAGTACGAGAGCGCCTGGGGCGCCGACTTCACCCCGAGGCCCTTGGCCGTGAGCTGCATCGTCTCGTCGTCCGCCGCCGCCTGCGACTCCTCGACCTGCACGTCGAGGTTGAACAGGAAGCCCACCGACTCCTCGGCGATGCCCTCCATCATGGCGTTGAAGAGCTCGAAGCCCTCGCGCTGGTACTCGACCAGCGGGTCGCGCTGGGAGTACGCCCGCAGGCCGATGCCCTCACGCAGGTAGTCCATCTCGTAGAGGTGCTCGCGCCACTTGCGGTCGAGCACGCTCAGGACGACGCGGCGCTCCAGCTCACGCATGACCTCGGCACCGAGCTCGTCCTCGCGGGCCGCATAGGCCCGCTGGGCGTCCTCGGCCACGACCTGCTGGAGCAGCTCACGGCTGAGGCCCTCACGTCCGCCGACCTCGTCCTCGACGCCCTCGATCGTGATGCCGATCGGATAGAGCGTGCCGAGCGCGGTCCAGAGCTGCTCGAGCTCCCACTCCTCGGGGAAGCCGTCGGTGGCACCGGTGACGTAGGCCGTCACGACGTCGTTGATCGTCGAGGTGACCCACTCGTGCATGTCCTGGCCCTCGAGGACCTGACGACGCTCGGTGTAGATGACCGAGCGCTGGGCGCTCATGACGTCGTCGTACTTGAGGATGTTCTTGCGGGTGTCGAAGTTCTGCGCCTCGACCTGCGCCTGCGCCGAGGCGATGGCACCCGTGACGCGCTTGTTCTCGATCGGCACATCGTCGGGGATCTTCATGGTCTGCAGGACCCAGTTGACCCAGTCGGCCTTGAACAGACGCATCAGGTCGTCCTCGAGCGAGAGGTAGAACCGGGTCTCGCCCGGGTCACCCTGACGGCCCGACCGACCGCGCAGCTGGTTGTCGATGCGGCGCGACTCGTGGCGCTCGGTGCCGATCACGGCCAGACCACCCGCGGCGGCGACCTCGTCGTGCTCGTTGGCGACCTGCTGCTCCATCTGCTTGAGCGTGTCGGGCCACGCGGCCTCGTAGGCCTCGGAGTCCTCGAGCGGGTCGAGGCCCTTCTTGCGCAGGGCAGCATCGGCGAGGAACTCGACGCTGCCGCCGAGCATGATGTCGGTGCCACGACCGGCCATGTTGGTGGCGACCGTGACGGCGCCCTTGTGGCCGGCCATCGCGACGATCGCGGCCTCGCGGTCGTGCTGCTTGGCGTTGAGGACCTCGTGCGGGACGCCGCGCTTCTTCAGCTGCTTGGACAGGCGCTCGCTCTTCTCGACGCTGGTCGTGCCGACCAGGATCGGCTGGCCGTTGGCGTGACGCTCGACGATGTCCTCGACGACGGCGTTGAACTTCGCCTCCTCGGTGCGGTAGACGAGGTCGGGCTGGTCGATGCGGGCCACGACGCGGTTGGTCGGGATCGGGACGACACCGAGCTTGTAGATCTTGTCGAACTCGGACGCCTCGGTCATGGCCGTTCCGGTCATGCCGCCGAGCTTGTCGTAGAGACGGAAGTAGTTCTGCAGCGTGATCGTGGCCAGGGTCTGGTACTCCTCGCGGATCCGGACGCCCTCCTTGGCCTCGATCGCCTGGTGCAGGCCCTCGTTGTAGCGACGCCCGTCGAGGATGCGGCCCGTGTGCTCGTCGACGATGAGCACCTCACCCTCCATGACGACGTAGTCCTTGTCGTTCTTGAACAGCTCCTTGGCCTTGATGGCGTTGTTGAGGAAGCTGATGAGCGGCGTGTTGACCGCGTCGTAGAGGTTGTCGATGCCGAGCTGGTCCTCGACGCGGTCGATGCCCTCCTCGGTGACGGAGATCGTGCGCTTCTTCTCGTCGACCTCGTAGTGCTCGTCGGCCTTCATGGCCCCGACGATCTTGGCGAACTCGCCGTACCACTTGACCTCGTCCTCGGTGGGGCCCGAGATGATCAGCGGCGTGCGGGCCTCGTCGATGAGGATCGAGTCGACCTCGTCGACGACGGCGAAGTTGTGGCCGCGCTGCACGCAGTCGTCGATGTTGTCGGCCATGTTGTCGCGCAGGTAGTCGAAGCCGAACTCGTTGTTGGTGCCGTAGGTGATGTCGGCGGCGTAGGACTGGCGGCGCTCGCCCGGCGACATGCTCGGCAGGATCTGGCCGACAGAGAGCCCCAGGAAGTGGTGGACGCGACCCATCCACTCCGCGTGGTACTTGGCGAGGTAGTCGTTGACCGTGACGACGTGGACGCCCTTGCCCGACAGGGCGTTGAGGTAGGCAGGCAGCGTGGAGACCAGGGTCTTGCCCTCACCGGTCTTCATCTCGGCGATGTTGCCCAGGTGCAGCGCGGCGCCACCCATGATCTGCACGTCGAAGTGACGCTGGCCGAGCACGCGGAACGCGGCCTCGCGCACCGTGGCGAATGCCTCGGGCATGATGCCGTCGAGGGTCTCGCCGTCGGCCAGGCGGCTGCGGAACTCGTCCGTCATGCCACGCAGCTCCTCGTCGCTCATGGCGTGGAACTCGTCCTCGAGGGCGTTGACCTGCTTGGCGATCGCCTCGAGCTGCTTGAGGACCTTGCCTTCGCCCATGCGAAGAATCTTGTCGATGACCTTGGGCACGAAATGCACTCCTGAAACGGCGGGAACTCGAGATAAGTCTGTGAGCCTTGTCAGTCTAGATCAGAGGCAAGGGCGGCTGTGAGTTCCCCGGCCAGATCCCCCTTCACCGGTGGTGACACGGTGTCGAGGCCGAGCCAGCGGGCCAGGAGCCGCAGCTCGTCGGCGAGCTCGGCGGCGGTGTGGGACGGGGCGTGCGACTCGGCCCAGGCGCCGTGGACGAGCAGGACGCCGGCCTGCCGGTCCGCCTTGAGGTCGACCCGGGCGACGAGGCGGTCACCCAGCAGGAACGGCAGCACGTAGTAGCCGTGGACGCGCTTCTTCGCCGGCACGTAGATCTCGATGCGGTAGCGGAAGCCGAAGAGCTGCTCGGCCCGCGTCCGTTCGAAGACCAAGGGGTCGAACGGGCTGAGCAGCGCACGCGCGGAGACCTTGCGGGGCTGCACCGCGTCACGGTGCAGATAGGCCGGACGGCGCCAGCCCGCGATGGTCGCCGGCAGCAGCTCGCCGGTCTCGACGAGGTCCTCGATGGCCGCCTTGGTCGACGCGGGGTCCATCCGGAAGTAGTCACGCAGGCACTGCGCCGTCCCGACGCCCAGCGCCGCCGCGGCATGGCTGACCAGCACCCGGTGGGCCTCTGCGGAGTCCAGCGGCGGGGCGGCCATCTGGGCGGGCGGGATCACCCGCTCGGGCAGGTCGTAGACCCGCTCGAACGCTGAGTTGCGGCGTGCCGCGGTGACCCGTCCCTTGTAGAAGAGGTACTCCAGGGCCAGCTTGACCTCGGACCAGTTCCAGCCCCAGCCGTCCTTCTCACGCGGGACGTCGTGCTCGATCTCGCGGGCCGTCAGGGGGCCGTTGGCCCGCACCTCGTCGAGCACCCACTCGACGAACGCCGGCTGCTCCTCGGCAATGCGTGCCATGCCGCCCCACATGCGGGCGCCCGACTCCATGCGGAACCCGAAGGCCTGCCAGAGGTTGACGTCGACGAGGGCCGCCTCGTGGGCCCAGTACTCGAACAGCCGGCGCGGTGCACGGCCCGACGCCCGGTGCAGGATCTCGACGTCGTAGGCCCCGAGCCGTGAGAACAGCGGCATGTAGTGGGCCCGCTGCAGGACGTTGACCGAGTCGATCTGGAAGAAGCCCAGGCGCTCGACGACCCGCGCCACGTGCCGCGACGTCACCTCGCCGTCGACACCGGGCCGCGGCCGGGTGAACCCCTGCGCGGCCAGGGCGATGCGACGGGCCTGCAGGACCGTGAGCTGCTGGGTCACGCGAAGGTCAGGGGACGTCGTCGACGAGCTTGCTGCGCACGGCGTACATGGCCGCTTCCATGCGCGACTTCATCTGCAGCTTCTCGAGGATGTTGCGGATGTGGTTCTTGACCGTGTTCTCGCTGATGAACAGCTCCTCGGCGATCTCGCGGTTGCTGAGCCCGCGGGCCACGTGCCGCAGCACCCCGAGCTCGCGGGGCGTGAGGTTGGTCGTCGGTGCCGGGCTCTTGGACATGTGCACGAACTCGTCGAGCAGCTTCGTGGCCATGCTGGGGCTGATGAGCGACTGGCCGGACGCGACGAGGCGGACCGCCTCGGCCACCTGCTCGTAGGTAGACCCGTCCTTGAGCAGGTAGCCCGAGGCGCCGCTGCGGATGGACTCGTAGAGGTCGGACTCGTCGTCGCTGGCGGTCAGCATGATGATGCCCGTGGTCGGCGAGATCTGCTTGATCGCCGCGCAGACCTCGACACCGCTGCGCCCGGGCATGCGCACGTCGAGCAGCACGATGTCGAAGGGGTTCTCCGCGACGAGCTCGAGCGCCTTGTCGCCGTCGTCGACCTCTTCGAGCTCGAGGCTGTCATCAGCCCCGAGCACCATCTTGACGCCGCGTCGGAAGAGCTCCTGATCATCGACCAAGAGGACGCGGATGCTATCGCCCCGGGAAGTCACTCGACGATCATGCCACGGAAACGGGGCACGAGCGCGGAGGGCTCACTCGACGACGTCGAGGTGGATGACCCCGTAGTCGTAGCCCTTGCGCAGGTAGACCACGCTCGGACGCATCGAGTCCTTCTCGAGGAACAGGTAGAAGTCGTGCCCCACGAGCTCCATCTCGTACATCGCCTGGTCGAGGGTCATGGGGCTCGCCTCGTGCGTCTTCTCGCGCACGACGAGCGGGCAGTCGCCCTGGACGTCGATCGGCCCGGCCTTGCTGAACGGGACCTCGTCGCTGGGGTCGTCGCGCAGGAGGTCGTCTCCCACCGGCAGGCCCGCGGTGGCCTCGGCCACCGAGGTCGGGCGCTTGTCGCCGTGGTGGATGCGCTTGCGGTCGACGGCGCGACGCAGGCGGGACTCGAGCTTGTCGATCGCGGCGTCGAGCGCCGAGTGCTGGTCGGTCGAGGTGGCCTCGGCCCGGACGGCCGGTCCGCGCGACCGCAGGGTCATCTCCACCTTGGCGGCGGTGTCGTGCTGGCGCGGGTTCTTCTCGTGCGTGACCTCGACCTCGACACGATTTATTTTCTGCCGAGCGTCGTATTTTTCGAGCCGGAGAAGCTTCTCCTCGACGTGCTCCCTGAAGCGCTCGGAGATCTCGCTGTTGCGACCGTTGACGACAATTTCCATGGGAACTCCCTTGTCTCGGTGTCACGCCTGTGAGCAGCGCTGCTGGTCAAGCCATATCTGTGACGGTAGACCGCCCCGGGGCGATCCGCCAGTGTTCGGCTCAAGTTCATCTGCGCGTCTCAGGAAGCCGCGGGGTGGCCGCGACGACCGACACTCCGAGGGGTCGTTGACCCGCCGCCGTGAGCACCCGGACGGCCTCCCCCACGGTCGATCCGGTGGTGAGGATGTCGTCCACCACGACGACGTCCCGGCCTTGCAGGCCATCTCGACGATCCAGCCGGAACGCGCCGTCGAGGTTGGCCCTGCGGTCGGCCGCGCCCAGGCCGGCCTGGTCACGCGTCGACCGGGCGTACGCCAGCGCCGGGACGACCACCGCGTCCACGCCGGTCACCGTGAGACGTCGGGCGGTGGACCGCGCGAGGTCACCGACCAGGTCGCTGCCCCGCTGCCTCCTGCTGCGCCGCGACGTCGGCACGGGGACGATGGCGAGGGGACGTCCGGGCCGCAGGTGCGGGACCACCGCGGCGGCCAGCTGGAGGTCGAGCACGGCGGTCAGGCGGGTCGCGCCCTCCTCCTTCCACGCCACGAGCACACGCCGCAGCACGTCGGTGTTGAGGCCCGCGGCGACGGGGACCACTGGCGCCGGGCCGCGCAGCGAGTCGGGCGAGGGATCGGGCCACGCCACGGTGGGATCAGGCCGGATGGAGATGCCGCAGGGCCGGCAGAGCGACAGTGCCATCGCGCCGCACCCGGCACATCGGGCACCCAGCACCAGGTCCGCGAGGGGGACGACGACGTCTCGCACGTGACCACCCTCGTCCGCTCGACCCGGCCGGACCAGCCCCGGTCGAGCGGCTGTGGACTGTCAGCCCCCGAAGGTCAGGCCTGTGGTCACGGACGCCTTCAGCAGTCGCCACGAGCCGTCGGTGGACTGGAACCAGAGGCGCCGGCGCGCATCGGTCGTGTAGAGCGTCGGCTCCTCGCCCCGGCCGATGGCCAGGGTGTCGGTGTCGACGTCCGGCAGCAGCGCGCTGCCCCGGGCCAGGTCGTCGGACGTGGCGGACCCGTCGACCGGCACCTGGTAGACCTGGACGCCGGACACACTGTCGGCCAGGAAGCCGATCTGGGTCGACGACGCCCACGACGCCGACCGCACGCCGCGGGCCGAGGTGCGGACCTCGCGCGGTGTGCCGAGCCCGAGGATCCGGTCCTTGGCGTCGCGCAGCACCAGGCCCGCCAGGATCCGGTTGCGGCCCGCGTCGGGCGACGTGACGACGTAGCGGGTCCCGTCGGGCGACAGCGAGAACGTGTCGACGTCGACGTCGCGCAGGCCCGCCACGCCGACCCTGCGCAACCGGGGGCCCTCGACCACCCTCACCCGGGTGTCGCCCTGGTCGCGGTCGACCAGCCAGAGCGTGCCGTCGTCGTCCCACCACGGTCCGATGAGGTCGTTGCCCGTGATGGTGCGCGCTCCGGTGCCCTTGCGGCTGGTCAGACGCACCTGGCTGCGGCCGGCGAGCACACCGGCGACCCCGGCGTCGGAGACCCCGACGAGCACCGCACCCCGCGCATCGCGGCCCCATGCACCGCTGAGGGGCTTGACCTCGCCGTCGTCGATCTGGATGACGGAGTTCTCGCTCAGGGCGTAGCCGTGGCCGCCTGCGTCGCCCGCGCCGTAGTCCTGCCACGCCGTGATGGGCTGCACCTCACGCCCCTCGGACGTCAGCGGCGTCGACCCGCCGATGACCTGCACCGCGTCGATGCCGGGCACCTGGCGCAAGGTCCAGACGATCTGTGCCGACAGGTGGTCGCGCGCCGACGCGCTCGCGTCGCCCAGGTCGGCCGTGAACTCGACGTCGGCCACCCCGTCGGCCGACACGGGCACCGAGGGACGCAACGACGCCAGCGAGGGCGTATAGCTGCGGCTCCCGTCGGCGATCGAGGCACGCGGCCCACGGACGAGGCTGGTGACGAGGTTGGCGGCGAGCTGGTCGCCCACCACGAGGTGGACGGGATCGGGCACCAGGCGGCGTCCGGGACGGTCGAAGAAGAACAGGCTGAACGACCGGTAGTAGTCGGTGAAGAACTTCTGGTTGATCATGATGCCGTCCGGCGGGTTGGTGATCCGCCACTCGCCGTCGACCTGCTCGAGCGTGTAGGTCACGGCGCCGGGCCTCGCCCGTCGGGTGTAGTGCCCCTGGCGGTCGAGCCTTGCCTCCTCGTCGAAGCCGAGCCGGACGTCGACGGCGCCCTTGGCGGCAGCCCGCGGATCGTCCAGACCTGTCGTGGACGGGACCCGCCCGGCCACCTCCGGCTTGGAGTAGATGCTGGTGCCCCTCGACGGGTTCCACGACGTCGCGGCGCCCGGTGTCAGGTAGGTCGCGGCGGTCCGTGTCGAGGCAGGGAACGCCAGCATCGCGTCGAGGAAGCCCCGCACGACCTGCTCCGGCGACGCGCCCTCGGTCGGCTTGGCGGGCAGGTAGCGCACCGTGCTCTCACCGAGCCCCGCGTCGTCCCGGACCTTCTGCACCGGACCCGACGACGGGATCCCGGCGCAGGCCGACAGCGTCAGGGCCGCCACGGCCAGCACGGCGCCAGCGCGGGCCCTCATGCGTACACCGAGGCGAGCGGAGGGTTCTTGGCCGATCCCTGCGGCTTGGGGATCGTCAGGATGAACTCGCTGCCCTCGCCGGGCCTCCCCCACGCCTGGAGCGTCCCGCCGTGCAGCGCCGCGTCCTCGCGGGAGATGGCCAGGCCCAGCCCGGTGCCTCCCTGGGTGCGCGCCGGATCGGCCCGCCAGAACCGATCGAAGACCCGCAGGTTCTCGTCGCCGGACAGCCCGACGCCGAAGTCACGCACGGCGATGGACGCCGACTCCGCGTTCTGGGCGACCTCGATCTCGATGACGTCGGAGCCGCTGTACTTCGCGGCGTTGGCCATGAGGTTGCGCACGATGCGGTCGATGCGGCGGATGTCGGCCTCGACGATCGCCGGCTCCTCGACGCCGAGCAGCCGCACCGTGATGCCCTCGCGCGCCACGAGGGCGTCCTCGGCCGCCAGCCGGGCCACCTGCGAGAAGTCGATGGTGTCGAGCTCGAGCTGTGCGGCGCCCGCGTCGAACCGGCTGAGGTCGAGCAGGTCGGAGAGCAGCGCCTCGAAGCGGTCGAGCTCTCGCTTCAGCAGCTCGGCCGACCGTGCCGTCTGCGGATCGAACTGCTCGCGCGAGGAGTAGAGCACCTCGCTGGCCATCTGCACCGTCGTCAGCGGGGTGCGCAGCTCGTGCGAGACGTCGGAGACGAACCGCTGCTGCAGGCGCGACAGGTTCTCCAGGCGGCGGATCTGGCTCTGCAGGCTCGCGGCCATCTGGTTGAACGACGTGCTGAGGCGGGCGATGTCGTCCTCGCCGCTGACGTGCATGCGCTGCTCGAGGTTGCCGCTCGCGTAGCGCTCGGCGATGCGTCGGGCCAGGCGCACGGGGTCGAGCACCTGGCGCGACACGAGCCAGGCGACACCGCCCACCATCAGCACCATCGCCAGCCCGCCCAGCAGGAGGGCACGGCGCACCAGGTCGAGCGTCTCCTGCTGGTCCTCCAGCGAGAACAGGTAGAACAGGGCGTAGGTGTCGCCGCTGTCGGGCGCCCGCAGCTGGCTGCCGACCACGACCGACGGCTCCGCGTCGGAGCCTCCGAGCAGGCCGAGGTCGGAGTAGCGCCAGAACGTCCCGGGCCCCGAGCGCACGGCATCGGTGAGATCGGCCGGCAACGAACCGGCGGCGATCGCGGCCGACGACCGGATCGGGACCTCGCCGTCGGCCGTCACCAACGGCCCCTCCAGCACCAGCTCGTAGGTGCGCTGGGCGCCTCGCGAGCGGGTCAGCGAGTCGACCATCTGGGTCAGCGTCTGCGACTGGGTCGTGGGCTCGGTCTCGACCGAGGCGTCGAGCTGGGTCTGCGCGTAGTCGAAGCCCGACCGGGCCTCGGAGATCGCCGCGGTGCTGCGGTCCTCCGCGAGCCCGCTCGCGACGTCGCGCAGCAGTGCCCACCCGGTCAGCGCCACGACCAGTGCGCTGAGCACGATCGTGCTGGTGACGACGCGGGCCTGGATCGAGCGGCGCCAGATCCGCGCGACGCTGGGCATCAGGCCCTCATCACGGCACCGGCGTGATCGCCTGGTAGCCCACGCCGCGCACGGTGCGGATGATCTCGGGGTTCTCGGCGTCGTCCTCGATCTTCGACCGCAGCCGGGTCATGTGGACGTTGACGAGCTTGGTGTCGCCGGGGTGGTGGTAGCCCCACACCTTCTGCAGCAGCGTCTCGCGGGTGAAGACCTGCGACGGATCGCCCAGCAGGCAGGCCAGCAGGTCGAACTCCAGCGGCGTGAGCTCGAGCGGCTCGCCCTTGCGGGTCACGGTGTGGCCCGCCGGGTCGAGCACGATGTCACCGAACTCCAGCGGCTCGGCGAGCTGGTCGGACCGCCGCAGTCGCGCGCGGATGCGGGCCACGAGCTCGGTGTTCTTGAACGGCTTGGTGATGTAGTCGTCGGCGCCGGCCTCGAGGCCCGCGACGACGTCGGGGGTGTCGGACTTGGCCGTCAGCATGATGATCGGGACCGCCGACGTGGCGCGGATCTGGCGGCAGACGCTCATACCGTCGAGCCCGGGGAGCATCAGGTCGAGCAGCACGACGTCGGGCTTGAACTGGGTGAACGCCGCCATGACCCGGTCGCCCGACCGGCAGACGGCGGCGGTGAGGCCCTCCCCCTCCAGGACGATGGTCAGCATCTCGGCAAGGGAGGCGTCGTCGTCGACGACCAGCACCCGGTCGCGCTTCGTTCGTCGATAGCTCATGTTGCAGCGATTCTACCGAGCCCCCAACAGCGACGAGCGCCAGATGCGGACATCTGGCGCTCGTCGCTGTGGTGAGTCAGTGACTCAGTAGCGGTACAGGTCCGACTTGTAGGGACCCTCGATCGGCACACCGAGGTAGGCGGCCTGCTCCTTGGTGAGCTCCGTCAGCTCGACGCCGAGGGCGTCGAGGTGCAGACGGGCGACCTCCTCGTCGAGGTGCTTGGGCAGGACGTGGACGCCGAGCTCGTACTCGTCGGCCTTGGTGAACAGCTCGATCTGCGCGAGCACCTGGTTGGTGAACGAGTTCGACATCACGAACGACGGGTGGCCGGTCGCGTTGCCGAGGTTGAGCAGACGTCCCTCCGACAGGACGATGATCTTCTTGCCGTCCTCGAAGATCCACTGGTGGACCTGGGGCTTGATCTCGTCCTTGACGATGTTCGGGATCTTGGCCAGGCCGGCCATGTTGATCTCGTTGTCGAAGTGGCCGATGTTGCCGACGATCGCCTGGTGCTTCATCTTCTGGAAGTGCTCGACCGTGATGATGTCGAAGTTGCCGGTCGTGGTGATGAAGATGTCGGCGGTCTCGATGACCGACTCGAGGCGCTTGACCTCGTAGCCGTCCATCGCGGCCTGCAGGGCGCAGATCGGGTCGATCTCGGTGACGATGACGCGAGCACCCTGGCCGCGCAGCGACTCCGCGGAGCCCTTGCCGACGTCGCCGTAGCCACAGACGACGGCGACCTTGCCGCCGATCATGACGTCGGTGGCGCGGTTGAGGCCGTCGATCAGCGAGTGGCGGCAGCCGTACTTGTTGTCGAACTTGCTCTTGGTGACCGAGTCGTTGACGTTGATCGCCGGGAAGAGCAGCGTGCCCTCGCGGAAGCGGTCGTACAGCCGCAGGACGCCGGTGGTGGTCTCCTCGGAGACGCCCTTGATGTCCTTGGAGATGTTGGTCCAGTGCTGCGGCTTGTTGGCGACCGAACGGGCCAGGACGCGCAGCACCTCCTTGAACTCCTCGTTGTCGGTGCTGTCCTGCGAGGGGACGACGCCGGTCTTCTCGTACTCGACACCGAGGTGCAGGAGCATCGTGATGTCACCACCGTCGTCGAGCAGGACGTTGGGTCCGCCCTCGGCGAAGTCGAAGACCTTCTCAGCCTCGTCCCAGTACTCGGCGAGGGTCTCGCCCTTCCAGGCGAAGACGGGGGTGCCCTGGGGGTTCTCCGGGGTGCCGTCGCGACCGACGACGACCGCAGCAGCAGCGTGGTCCTGGGTCGAGAAGATGTTGCAGGTCGCCCAGCGGACATCGGCGCCGAGGTCGACGAGCGTCTCGATCAGCACGGCCGTCTGGATCGTCATGTGCAGCGAGCCGGCGATGCGGGCTCCTGCGAGCGGCTTGCTCTTGCCGTAGCGCTCACGCATGGCCACGAGGCCCGGCATCTCGTGCTCGGCAAGTTCGATTTCCTTGCGACCGAACTCCGCGAGGGAGAGGTCTGCGACGTTGTAATCCATGCGGTCCAGCGTACCGGCGGGTAGCAGTTCTCACCGAATCAACGCGGGTGAGATATTTCGCGACGTGCCGTCCGTAACTTTTCCCGCGGGCACGGCACCGTCTCCTGACAGATAGGCTGTCGCGCACCGCCAGAAGGATCAGAGTCACGGGGAGGCTGCACCATGGGGGACGGGCCCGAGCAGACGTACGCCGAGATGACCTCCGGGCAGCCCGCCGCGATCGACGCCGCGATCGACTCCTGCGCCACGACGATCCGCCACCTCGCCGACGCGGTCGACCTGATCGGTCTGGCCACCGACACGCCCCAGTGGGACAGCTCGGAGGCCTACGAGGCCTACAACCTGCGCGCCTGGGCGACCCGCGCGGCGGCCGAGGTCACGCTGGTCCGTGTCAACCGGACGTCGCTGGCCCTGTCGATGGCTGCGGGAGCGTACGTCTCGATGGTCGACTCGGCCACCGAGGTCATCGAGTTCTGGCGCCGGGCGAAGCGGTCCGACGTCAGCGGCGACGTCGTGTCGCTGGCCCGCACGCTCGCCCAGATGAGCCTGGGAGTGGTGCGCTCGACCTTCGAGGCCAACCTCCGCGAGGCCATCGACTTCGTGCAGACCGACCCCCTGTCAGGCGACCAGGAGACGTGGCAGACCACCGGGCTGATCAAGTCGATGCTCCACGACCTCAACTCCCCCACCGACGTCGGTCCGTCGATCCCCAACACGTTCGCCACCGGGGACGACGACGGCGGCTGGACCCCGCAGGGCCTGGGCTTCGACCCCGACGGCGACCCGCCGACCCTGCTGCAGACCTCCTACTCCGGGCCGGACGCCCAGCTCTCGCTGGTCGACCCCGAGACCGGCGAGCAGCTCGGCTTCGTCAACCTCGCCGGCGACGGAGGTGGGCCGGCCCCCGACCACGCCGGTGGCGTGACGGTGCACGACGGCACGGTCTACGTCATGTCGTCCGGCGACCCGGCGTCGATGTACTCCTACCCGCTCGATCAGATCCGCGGGGCGACGCCCGGCCAGACCGTCCAGCCGCTGGCTGCCCCCGTCGAGATGGAGGCAGGTGCCTACTCCACGATCGACGGCAACACGCTCTACGTCGGCACGTACGAGGAGGACGGCCCGGGCACGCTCTACACCTACGAGTGGAACAGCTCCGCCGGCGCGTGGGACCTGATGCCCGGTTCCCACGACACCCCGCCGAAGACGCAGGGGGCCGCGGTCATCGATGGCCAGATCGTGTTCTCGACCTCGGGCGGACGTGGCAACACCAGCGACCTGTACGCGTACACGGTGGACGACGTGCTGGCCGGACACGGCAACGACGCCGACCACCTGCTCGGTCAGGTCAGCCTCCCCACGATGTCGGAGGGCGTCATCGCGCTCGACGGCACGGGGCTGATCACGACGTACGAGTCGGGCGCCTCGCCCTACTCGACCCCCAGCAGCTCGGCAAGCCTCGAGGACCTCTGGGCGGCCCAGGCCATGACGATCACCCCCTTCTCGGCCCTGGACCTGACGGGCGGCATCGACGTCGTGCCGGTCTCCCTCGACCGGGCGTCGATCGACTTCGACGCCGGCGCCCGACGCCTCCAGAGCGCGGCGGCGTCGATCGACGAGGTGAGCCTGCCCGCCGGGACCCTCGGCACCAGCTCGACGGGCGACACCTTCGCCTCGGTCGTCACGGCCCACTGCGACCAGACGTCGCAGTGGATCGCCGAGGGCCGGATCTCCGCGACCGTCACGGCCGACGGCCTCGTGACGTCCGCGGCGTCGTACGTCGCGACCGACCAGGCGATCCGCGACGGCATCGACGCGCTCACCTCGTGGATGACAGGACCCTGACGTGCGACTGACCCTAGCCATGCTGCTGACCGCCGCGGCGCTCACCGCCTGCGGCTCGGACGGCGCTGACGGCGCCCTCGACTGGCCGGCATCCCGCGACGTCGCCGGTGCCGACTCCGGCCTGGTCTGGGCCGATGCGCCGACCGGTGACGTCCACCTGGCCGACGGCAGCACGCTCGCCGGCGACCGCGCCATCAGCTCGTTCGTCGTCGCCGGGCGGGGCGCGTACGTCGTCGACGACGACTCGGCCCTCGTCGAGGTCACGGCGGACGGCTCCCGCGCCACCGGCGCGCACGTCGACCAGCGGCTCAGGGCGTCACCCGGTGGCCGCTACCTTGCCTTCATCGACCCGTTGGCAGGACCGCTCTACCAGGAGGATCCAGCCGGCGACGTGCACCAGATGACGTCCGTCGTCGTCGACCTCGAGACCGGCCAGGAGATCTTCCGCTCGACCCGGGGCATGGGCGACCCGCAGAAGGACGACCTCGTCGACCTCTACGAGGACGCCTCCTACGGCGTGCTCGGCCTCACCGACGACACCGCGTGGATCGAGCCCGCGACCGGCGACGTGCTCGCGATCGACCTCGCGAGCGGCGACGTCTCGACCGTCCCTGACGACACGTCCGGCGACCGGCAGCCGTGGGAGACCGGCACGATCTCCCCGCCGACGACCGGTGGCGCCGCCAACCCCGACCGCACCTGGGGCATCTATCACGTCACCGTGGAGGATCCCGACCTGTCGGACGTGTCCGGCCTCCGCTTGTCCCGCGACGAGCTGGAGCCGGCCGACGGGCAGCGGGTCGTCCCACGGCCCGACGCCCGCACCTGGTCGTTCGAGCAGTGGATCGACGAGTCCACCGTCGCCGGCTTCGCCAACCCGGGGCTGGGCGACCCCGACCGGATCAAGGACCCGCTCCCCCGGTCCGTGATGACCTGCACCGTGCCCGACGGAAGCTGCACGATCGTGCCCGACTCGGACGGAGCGATCCTGCCGGAGCCGAGCCTGTCCTGACGTGGGCGGTCTGCGGGGTCTAGGTTGGTCCGTGGCGTGACGGGGGTCATGCCGACTGATCTGGGGGGATCACATGACCGACCGCACGCCGCCCGGCAAGGGCCCACTCGTCGTCGCGGGGGTCGCGCTGGCCGTCGCCATCGCCGCGCCGCTGCTCGTCTCGACCTACGCCAGGCGGGACCCCGAGCTCTGGGGCGTGCCGTTCTTCTTCTGGTACCAGTTCCTGCTCGTGCTGGTCTCGGTCGTGCTGACCTCGTTCGCCTACTGGCTCGTCATCGGGCACGAGCGCAAGCGACGGGCCGCCGAGGGACTGTCGACCGACGGCAAGGGCGGTGACCCGCGATGAACGACGTCGATCCCGTGGCGCTGGTCGTCTTCCTGTTCTTCTTCCTGCTCGTCACCGTGATGGGCTTCCTCGCCTCGCGGTGGCGCAAGGTCGGCGACCTCGACAACCTCGACGAATGGGGCCTCGGCGGTCGCAGCTTCGGCACGTTCGTCGCGTGGTTCCTGATCGGCGGTGACATCTACACCGCCTACACGTTTATCGCGGTGCCGGCGACCCTCTACGCGGGCAGCGTCACCGGATTCTTCGCGGTGCCCTACACGATCATCCTCTACCCGATCATCTTCATCTTCCTGCCGCGTCTGTGGTCGGTGTCGCACCGCCGCTCGTACGTCACGCCCGCCGACTTCGTGCAGGGACGCTTCGACTCCAAGACCCTGGCGCTGGCGATCGCGTTCACGGGCATCCTCGCGACCCTGCCCTACATCGCGCTGCAGCTGGTCGGCATCCAGGCGGTGCTCGACGTCATGGGCCTCGGCGGAGGGGACGATGCCGGCTGGTTCCGCAAGGACCTGCCGCTGTTCGTCGCCTTCGCGCTGCTCGCGGCCTACACGTACTCCTCCGGGCTCCGCGCGCCCGCCCTGATCGCGTTCGTCAAGGACACGCTGATCTACATCGTCATCATCGTCGCCGTCGTCTACCTGCCCACGCAGCTCGGCGGCTGGGGCGGCATCTTCGAGTCCGCCGAGAAGGCGTTCAGCTCGTTCAACAGCGACAACGCCGACGCGATCGCCAGCGGAGAGGCGACCGGCAAGGGGCTCATCCCCGGCATGGGCGTCTCCCAGTGGGCGTACGCCTCGCTGTCGCTGGGATCGGCGCTGGCCCTGTTCATGTATCCGCACTCGGTGACCGCGGTGCTGTCGACCAAGAACCGCAACATCATCCGCCGCAACGCCGCCCTGCTGCCGGCCTACTCGTTCCTGCTGGGCCTGCTGGCGCTGCTCGGCATCGCGGCGATCGCGGCCGGCATCCAGGTCAAGAACCCGCAGCTGGCGATCCCGCAGCTGTTCGAGCAGGAGTTCAGCCCGTGGTTCGCCGGCGTCGCCTTCGCGGCCATCGCGATCGGGGCGTTCGTGCCGGCGGCGATCATGTCGATCGCGGCGGCCAACCTGTGGACCCGCAACATCTACAAGGCCTACATCAACCGCGACGCGACGCCGTCGCAGGAGGCGAAGCAGAGCAAGCTCGCATCCCTGCTCGTGAAGTTCGGGGCCCTGATCTTCGTCCTCACCCTGCCCAAGGACTTCGCGATCAACCTGCAGCTGCTGGGCGGCATCTGGATCCTGCAGACCCTGCCGGCGATCGTCGTCGGTCTCTACACCCGCTGGCTGCACCGCTACGCGCTGCTCGCCGGCTGGGCGGTCGGCATGCTGTGGGGCACCGTCGCGGCCTACAACAAGCCCGTGGTCGGCGACCCGGGCTCCCACTTCGGCGGCTCGGTCGGCCCGCTCGAGGTCTTCGGCATCCAGATCAGCGAGAACCTCATCTACTTCGGCATCACGGCACTCGTGCTCAACCTCGTCGTCGCCGTCCTCGGCACGTTCGTGTGCCGGGCGCTCGGCATCGGCGCGGGCACCGACGAGACCCGTCCGCGGGACTACCTCGCCGATGCGGGCGACCCGCAGGTGGCCAACGAGCTCGACCCGATCAGGACGCCCAAGACCACCTAGGAGATCGATCCCCCGGGAGGTGGATCTACCACCTCTTCCGCCCCCGGGAGGTGGATCTACCACCTCATCCGCCCCCGGGAGGTGGATCTGCAACCTCATCGCGTCCGATGACGTTGCAGATCCACCGGCCAGGCAGGCGACCGGGCCGATGACGTTGCGGATCCACCGTCCGGGCTGGTGACGGGGTGACGGGCGTCAGGAGATCGCGCGGGCCTCGTCGACGAGCATGACGGGGATGTCTTTGCGGACGGGGTAGGCCAGGGCGCACGCGTTGCACACCAGTTCGCTGGCCTCGTCGTCGACGAACAGGGTCGCGCGGCACTGCGGGCACACGAGGATCTCGAGCAGGGCCGGGTCAAGGTTCATGAGGTCATCCTATGCGGGCGGTCAGGCTCGACGGATCACGGCGAGGACGTCATCGCGCACGCGTGCCATCGTCGCCTCGTCATCACCCTCGACGTTGAGGCGCAGCAGCGGCTCGGTGTTGGAGGCACGGACGTTGAACCACCACGTGTCACCGGTGATCGTCAGACCGTCCATGGTGTCCTGGGGCAGATCGGCATAGGTCTGCTTCAGCTCGGCGAGGATCGCGGGGCCGTCGGCGACGGTGCTGTTGATCTCGCCCGAGGCGACATAGCGCTCGTACTGCGCCATCAGCTCCGACACCGTGCCCTCGGTCTCGGCCAGCGCCGCCATGACGTGCAGCGCGGCGATCATGCCGGAGTCGGCGAGGAAGAAGTCCTTGAAGTAGAAGTGCCCCGAGTGCTCGCCACCGAAGACGGCGCCCGTGCGGGCCATCTCGGCCTTGATGAGCGAGTGCCCGACCGGCGTGCGGACCGCGGTGCCACCGTTCTCGGTGATGATCTCGGGCACGGCCTTCGAGGTGATGACGTTGTGCAGGATCGTCGCACCGGGCGTCGTGATCAGGACGCGGTGCGCGATGAGGCCGGTGATCGCCGACGGCGAGACGACCTCACCCCGCTCGTCGACGACGAAGCAGCGGTCGGCGTCGCCGTCGAAGGCCAGGCCGATGTCGGCACCGGTCTCGCGGACCTTGGCCTGCAGGTCGACGAGCGTCGAGTGGTCGAGCGGGTTGGCGTCGTGGTTGGGGAACGTGCCGTCGAGCTCGAAGTACATCGGCGTCAGGTCGACGTCGAGCGACGCGAACACCTGGGGCACGGTGTGACCGGCCATGCCGTTGCCCGCGTCGGCGACGACCTTGAGCCGGCGGCCGGCCGGGACCGGGACGATCTCGTGGAGGTAGTCGGCGTAGCGGCTGAGCGCGTCGCGCTCCTCGAACGAGCCGGTCGGCTCCGGCAGCTCGGTGCGGGTGAGCAGCTCGGTCGCCTTCTCGGCGATCGCCGAGAGGCCGGTGTCGTAGCCGATCGGCTTGGCGCCGGCCCGGCAGAGCTTGATGCCGTTGTACTCGGCCGGGTTGTGGCTCGCGGTGATCATGGCGCCGGGCAGGTCGAGGTCGCCCGAGGCGAAGTAGAGCAGGTCGGTCGACGCCAGGCCGATGCTGATGACGTCACCGCCCTGGGCCCGCACGCCGTCGGCGAACGCCTCGACCAGCAGCGGCGACGTGTCGCGCATGTCGTGGCCGATGACGGCAGTGCCACGACCACCGTCGATGCCCGTCTCGAGGGCGAACGCCTCGCCAAGAGCACGTGTCAGGTCAGGGTCGAGCTCTTCGGGCGAGCGGCCGCGCACGTCGTACGCCTTGACCACCAACCCCAGTCGGGGATCGATCACGAATCGGGCCTCACGAGTCGAAGGGACGGCGGACCGTCGGGCGTGGGAGTCGGTGTGCGACCAGCCTCGCGGACCGCGTCGGCCAGCGCAAGAAGGTCGTCGTGTGACGGTTCTGACGCTGCCGGGTCCGGCGCGAGCCGCAGGACGTTCCAGCCCTGCGGGGCGGACATGCGCTGGGAGTGCTCAGCACACAGGTCGTAGGTGTGCGGCTCGGCATAGGTCGCCAGCGGGCCCAGCACAGCGGTCTGGTCCGCATAGACGTACGTCAGCGTCGCCACGGCTGCCTGGGAGCACGCGGATCGCGTGCAGCGTCGAACTGTTGCCACGTGGCGAGGCTAGCCGGACGTCGGTCGCAACCGCGTTAGGCTCACCGCATGGATCACCTCGGCGGCATCGTGACGGGCCCGCGGCCCGGCCGCATGCGCGATCGTCGTGGACGGGGGCCTCGCGGGCCGATGGCCCTGCCGGGACCGCTGTCGCCGCGGAGCGTGCCCGTGCACCGGGCACCGCGGGAGTCCTTCGACCTGCTGGTGCGTGACATCCTCGGCGCGCTGGAGCCCCACTTCTCCGCCGAGCCCGACCACGTCGAGATCGTGGTCGAGGAGGCACCCCTCCTGCCCGCCGAGTGGTCGGACGACGTGCCGCTCAGCATCGTCGCCGTCGACGGAGAGACCCACCGCGTCCTGCTGTTCCGCATCCCGATCACGCAGCGCTGTGCGACGACGGACGACCTCGAGGAGCTCGTCTGGTCGGTCGTCCTCGACCGCCTCGCCGAGGTCTGGCACCTGTCGCCCGACGACCTCGACCCACGCCCCCGCTGACCTGACCCGCCCGACCTGCCTGGCCTGCCTCAGTCGACGGGACGGACCTGCGGTGCCAGCGTCGTCAGCGGGGCTCCCCGCAGCGCCAGCGAGCTGATGCCGTCGCCGTCGACGTAGGTCGCCGCGGCCACCACGTCACCCTTCGGGGTCACCACGACATAGGCGGCGCCCCGGGTCGTGAGGCTCACCGACCGGGTCGTCCCGGCCTCGAGGTCGAGCGTGCTCGACGCCAGCGGCTTCATGTCGGCGTCGAAGGCCTCGAGCTCGACCGATGCCGCGCCCTTCGGCGTCGACAGGTGCAGGCGCGGCGCATCGACGTCGGTGCCGACGTCGACCGGCACGATCGTGGGTCCGTCGAGCGGGACGTTGGCCTCGGCGTAGGCGAAGTCCTGGGTCGTCGGCGCCATGCGCACCGACGCGGCGACCGGCTCGTCGGAGGTCACCCGCAGCGCCTGCTCACCCGCCCCCGCTGACTTCGGCACCGTGACGGCCCGCAGCGAGCCCGCCTTGACCCGGATGCCCTCGAGGCCCGCCGGGGTGAAGGTCGTGGTGCGGCCGATGACCTCGACGTCGACCCGCGCGGTCGTCGTGCCCGGGTTGAGCACCAGCAGCGTCCGGCCCGCGGCACCCTTGACGAGGCCGCCCACGACCTGGTCACGGCTCGGGCCGGTGTTCGCCGTGACGGGCTCGGTGCCCCGGAAGGTCGCGGTGGACGTGTCGTTGGCGACGGCCGACACCGACCCACGACGTCGCGTCACGTGGACCGCCAGCTCGGACTCACCGGCGGCGAGCGAGTCGAGGCGGATGCGTCGCACGGAGAACGGCTCGATCACGACGCCCTCGGCATCGACGGCGTCGATCTTGCCCTCCGGACCCCAGAGGTCGAGGTCGACCGCAGCGGTCGAGTCGGCGAGGTTGGTGAGGATCAGGGTCGAGAAGTGCTGGTCGCCCGAGCCCAGCCCGAGCAGCCACGCGTCGTCGACCACTCCGGGGCACGAGCCCACGACGAGCCCGCCGCCACCGGCCTTCGGGGCAGTGCCAGCGAAGTAGCCGGCAGCTCCCGAGGTGCGTCCCTCCTGCTGGACGATCACTCCGGGTCCGTCGACGACGGCGCTCTGCCACGCGGCCGCATCGCTGAGTGCCTCGTCGGGCTCCTGGCCCGGCAGGACGCTCGCGGTGCGCGACGTGCCCGGCTGGACCTGACCGGCGGACACGCTGATGACCGAGCCGGCCGGGCAGGCATAGGTCGACTGGGTGATCGACACCTTGCTCGGCGGACGGGGCGACTCGTCACCCGACGGCGCCACCCATGCGAGGAGCACCAGGAGGACGGCCACGAGCGGGAAGGCGAGGCTCTTCAGATGGGTCATGCGGTCGCCTCCTCGTCGGTGCCGAGCGGGTCGGGCTCGTCGCGGCGCCTGACCGGCAGCGTCAGCACGACCGCGACCAGCCAGGCCACGACCTGCAGGCCGGTCACGACCGGGTGCCACAGCGGCCCTGAGTCCTGCTCGGACCGCGGGGCGTCGACCAGCGTCCAGACCCGCGACCCGGGCCGGTCGCTGCCCGAGGGTGCGAGGAACGGGGCCGCGTCGATGCGCTGAGCGATCTCGACGTCGGCCCGGGGCGCATAGATCGCGTCGATGCCGAAGCTGCTGAGCGCCTTGACGTCACGGCCGGTCGGCTGGGCGAGCAGACGGCGCAAGGTCGACGTCAGCCGCTCGGAGTCGGCGTCGGACGGCGTGACGGCCTCCTGCCCCAGGAACGGTCCGTCACCCGCGACGACCCGGAAGTCGACCCCGCCGGCGATGCTGCCGGTCAGGACGAGGGTGTCGCCGGGACGCTCGGCCAGGAAGACGGGCACCGGCTCGGGGCGTCGGTCGTCGAGGGGGCCGCCGGTGCCGCTGACGAGCCACCACGCACCGGTGCTGACCGGAAGGACGAGGGCGGCCACCACGGCAGCGGCGAGCGCCGGGCGCGGCCACGAGGTGGCGGCGGGCACGGCCAGCAGGACGGCCGTCGCCAGCCCGCCGATCCACAGCCCGGTCGGCACGCCCACCCACGGCGCGATGTCGGCCGGTCCGGCCGGCGTCGAGTAGGTGACCACCGTGCCGAGCAGCGCGACCCCGAGGCCCAGCAGCGCCACGATCCACGCCAGGTGGACACCCGTGCGCGTGCTGCGCGGCACGAGGGCGACGACGGCAAGCACGAGCAGGCCGATCGTGAGCCACCCGGGCAGCAGACCGTCGGCGGCTCGTCCGAGCACGACGTCCTGGATCGTCGCCGTGCCGGGCACGGGGTAGCCGGCCTCCCACCACATGCGCCACGGACGAGCGGCGCGCTGCACCAGCCAGGGTCCGAGCAGGACGATCGGGGTCACCAGCGCCACGACGAGCTGCCGGCTGACCCAGCGTCCCTCGGACCACCAGAGCACCAGCAGGCCACCGAGGCCCAGCACGAGGACGATCGGCGCGAAGGCCGCGGCGAGCGAGATCCAGATGCCGAGCCGCAGGGCGAGCTGCCAGCCGGGCTGCTCCGCGAGCTGCCAGGCGGTGTTGACGACGATCGGGAGCACGATCAGGGCGACCACCGTGCCGAGGCGCCCCTCGGCCACGGCGCCCGTCGCGAGGACGATGAGCCCGTAGGAGACCGCCCACACCATCCGGGGACCGCGATGGGGGCTGATCTGGCGTCCCAGCCGGTGGGCCGACAGTGCTGCGAGCGGGACGGCGAAGACCATCAGGACGGTGACGACCAGTCCGGGGGCGAACCAGACGGGCGTCGAGACCACGGCCAGCGGCAGCGCGAACAACGGTGGGAGCGACGTGCTCGACAGCCCGATGTCGTGGCTGCGCTCGAACAGCAGCTGCCACCAGCCCGCCGCCGAGTCGGGCGCCGGCAGCAGGGCGCCGCCGCTGAAGCTGCCGCCGTAGAGCCCACGACCCGCCACGATCGAGACCAGCACGAGCGCCAGCACGGTCGTGAACCACGGGCGCCGCACGAGAAGCGACGCCCCGTCGTCGAGGTCGACCGCCTCGTCGGGGGCCTGGTCGATCGCGGTCGAGCGACGTCCGACCGTCGGCACCGACTCGGGCTTGACCAGCGCCGTGACCGTGTCGCGCAGGACGTCGTAGCCGTGCTGGTAGGGCAGCCAGTAGGGGGCGAAGAGCCCGCGGATCTCACGGTGCGACCTCGTCGCGGTGCGGGCTCGCGCGCGGCGGGCCCGGGCCAGGCGCACCGGGTGCAGGTAGGCCGACCGCAGCGCGAGGAGCTCGTCGCTCGCGGCCTCGGGATCCTTGCCAATGACGAGCCCGCCGACTCGCACGAGCGAGCCGAAGAACAGCCGGACGTACTGCCACAGGAATCGTGGCATCGCGGTGTTGGCGAGCTGCGTGTAGAGCGCGGCGCGACGCTGCTCCCAGTGCGGGACGTCGCCGGCGGTCGGGGCGCGGGTGCCACGGCGGCTCGACTCGGCGTGGAAGATGACCGCGGTCGGGGCCGTGACGGTGCGGTAGCCGGCGCGAGCGAGCCGCCAGCCGAAGTCGATGTCGTCGAAGAACAGCGGGAGGTTCTTGTCGAGGCCGTCGAGCTCGAGCCAGACGTCGCGGCGCACCAGCATGCCGGCCGTGTTGACCGCGAGCACGTCACGCGGCCGGTCGTGCTGGCCGGCGTCGGGCTCACCGGTCTCGAGACCCGTCTCGCGGGCGCCGGTGGCGGTGACCGTCAGACCGACCTCGAGCAGGCGGCGCAGCGACGGCCACTCGCGGATCTTGGGTCCGACGGCCGCGATGTCGGGCGCGGACGTCGCCGTGTCGAGCAGGCCCGACAGCGTGCCGGGCAGCACCGACGCGTCGTCGTGCAGCAGCCAGATCCAGTCGGTGTCGGGCAGCTCGGCCAGGCCGATGCGCACCGCGTCGCCGAATCCGGTCCCGGAGGGCGCGTAGGTGATGCGGTCGGCCCCGAAGGAGTCACGCAGCAGGTCGGCGCTGCCGTCCGTCGAGCTGACGTCGACGACGCGCCACTCGGTGGGCGCGTGGAACATGTTGCTGAAGGAGGACAGGACCTTGGGCAGCCACCGGGCACCGTTGTGGGCCACGAGGATGGCGCCGACCGTGGGTGGATCGTCGAGCCAATGGCGCGTCGCTGCTGTCTCGTCCACGTAGAGCGACTCTAGTGGACGAGGCGAAGGATGCGGTTAAGCCCGCTTCTTGAGCTTGCGCCGTTCACGCTCGGACAGACCGCCCCAGATGCCGAACCGCTCGTCGTGAGCCAGGGCGTACTCGAGACACTCTCCACGGACGTCGCACGTCAGGCAGACTCGCTTGGCCTCACGTGTCGATCCGCCCTTCTCGGGAAAGAACGCCTCTGGGTCTGTCTGGGCGCACAGCGCACGCTCCTGCCACATGAGTTCTTCATCGAGCTCTTGCGGCAGACCCAGATCGAATGACATACGTGGAATTACAGTCCTGTCACCTCTCACATGTCAAGCCGAATGGCAAGATTCATGAAATCTCCGGCGTGTCGCCCCCTTGCCCGTCGTCCTCGGGTGGCACGACACAATGGCGGACATGCGGATCACGATCGTCACCGGCGCCGACGGCGCCCCCTTCGTCCACGACCTGGCCGCGCGACTCGCGCCCGAGGACGAGCTCACCGTGATCGCTCCGACGGTGCGCGACCACTGGTCGGCGTGGCTGAAGGCCTCCCCCGACCTCGACGCCCTGCTCCTCGCCCCGGGGACGCCCGCGACGTACGCCGTGGCCGACCAGCTGCGCACGATCGAGTACTCCCCCGAGTGGCAGCGCACCAGCGACCAGACGGTCGCGACCCGTCTGGTCCGCACCGAGCTGATCGGCTCGGGCTTCTCGCTGACCGAGGCGACCCTCGCCGCGGCGACCCGCGGCGGCCTGCCGTACGGGCTGCTGCCGGTCTCGGAGGAGCGCGCTGAGCTGCACGTCGTGGTTGGCGACGAGCCGCGCGCGATCCACGTCGAGGAGTACCTCGCCGACCCGGCGGGCCACACCCCCAGCGAGACGGTGCTCGTCGCCGAGACCCTGTCGGTGTCCGCGACCGTCACCACGACGCTGCGGCAGACCGACGTGCTGGTGCTCGGACCGTCGAGCCGGACGCTCGCGATCGACCCGGTCCTGCGGACGCCTGGATTCCTCGACCTGGTGCCGGCCGACCTGCCGGTGCTCGTGGTCGAGCACGACGACTCCGCGCCGGCCGACCTCGTCCGGGTCGCCGGCCTGCGCCAGGACGATCCCGGCTCGCCCCAGCGCGTTGCCGCCGACCCCGCCGCGGTGCTCGAGCTGGCCAGAAAGGTGACGGCATGAAGACCCTCGACCAGCTGCTGCGCGCCAGCGCCGACCCGTCGCAGCCGCTGCTGACCTTCTACGACATGTCGACCGGCGAGCGGGTCGAGCTCAGCACCACGACGACGGCCAACTGGGTCGCCAAGACCAGCAACTTCCTGGTCGACGATCTCGACGCCGAGCCCGGCACGCGCGTCCGCATCGGTCTGCCGAGCCACTGGCTCACCGCGGTGTGGATCCTGTCGGCCTGGAACGTCGGCGCTGCGGTCGTCGACTCCGGGGCCGACATCGGGCTGAGCGGACCCGAGCTCGTCGGCGACGAGCCCCACCGGGTCGCCGCGTCGCTGCGGCCCCTGGGCGGCCGGTTCGCGACCGCCCCGGAGGGCTTCCTCGACCTCGGCGCCGAGGTGCCCGGGCACGGCGACCACTTCGTCGCGCTCGACCCCCCGGAGCCGTCCACCGTCGCGCTCGACCTCGACGGCGCCCGCAGGACCCACGCGGACGTCCTCGGGCAGATCACGCCCGACAGCGCCCGTCGGGTCGTGTCGCCGGGGACACTCGGCCGCGACGTCGAGCTGCTGGTCGGCGCCTGCGTCGGCGGCGGCTCGCTCGTGATCGTGGCGTCGGCCACACCCGAGCAGATCTCCCGCGTGGCCGAGCAAGAGGGCGGCAGGCTCGGGTAGCCGAATCCACTACACTCGTCGAGGCTGCGGCACGTGCCTTTCCGCAGGCCACGCCGTCTGAACAGTAGGGACCTCACACGATGACAACCGCCGAGGACGCGGCGCGCGCAGGCCTGATCAAGGTCGGTGGACGCCCTCCCCTCAAGACCTATGTCAGCGAGGTGTGGCGACGCCGTGCCTTCATCTTCTCGATGGCCAAGTTCAAGATCGAGTCGGAGAACCAGCAGAACTCCCTCGGCATGTTCTGGGTCATCCTCAAGCCCCTGCTCAACGCGCTCGTCTACGGCGCGATCTTCGGCTTCCTCATCGGCACCAACGGCCGCCCCGAGCACTTCGTCGAGTTCCTCATCATCGGCGTCTTCGTCTTCGAGTTCTTCGCGCAGTCCTGGACGAGCGGCGGCAAGGCCATCACCAACAACGCCGCCCTGCTCCAGAGCCTCGCGTTCCCGCGGCTGGCGCTGCCGCTCGCCGCGGTCACGCAGCGGTTCCTGCAGTTCCTGCCGACCGTCGCGATCATGCTGGTCTTCCTGCTCGTCAGCGGCAACGCCCCGACGTTCCAGTGGCTGCTGATCGTGCCGATCTTCACGCTCTACTTCCTGTTCAACTGCGGGCTGGCGCTCGTCACGGCCCGCCTGTCGGTGCACTGGCGCGACCTCAACAACTTCCTGCCGTTCCTGACCCGGTTCTTCTTCTACACGACCGGCATCTTCTTCAGCATCGAGAAGCGGTTCGCCGAGCACCCGACGCTGGTCAAGATCACCGACTTCCAGCCGATCCACGAGTTCCTCAGCCTGGCCCGCGCAGCCCTGCTGGAGGGACCCGACTACGGCATGAACGGCATCTACTGGGTCTATGCGACCGCGTGGTCACTGGGCCTGTTCGCCTTCGGCATCTGGTTCTTCTGGCGCGCCGAGGAGAGGTACGGACGTGTCGACTGACCCCACCATCCCGACCACAACCACGACCCCCGCCACGCCTGACGTCCCTGACGTCCCCGGCGGCGGCCGCAAGCCCGTCGTGATCGTGGACGACGTCCACGTCAAGTACAAGGTCTTCGCGACCGGCAAGCGCCCCACCGCGGCCGACCGCCGCTCGCTCAACCTCAAGGGCCGCGGCAAGCAGATGCGCACCGTGCACGCGCTCAAGGGTGTCTCGTTCACGGCCTACGAGAACGACAGCATCGGCGTCATCGGCACCAACGGCTCGGGCAAGTCGACCCTCATGCGGGCGATCGTCGGCCTGACCACGACCAGCGACGGGGCGATCTACGCCGCCTCGCGACCGAGCCTGCTGGGCGTCGGAGCCGCCCTCATCAGAGACCTGTCGGGCGACCGCAACATCATCCTCGGCGGCCTGGCGATGGGCTTCACGATGGACGAGATCGAGGAGAACTACGACGACATCGTGTCGTTCGCGGGCCTCGAAAAGTTCGTCGACCTGCCCATGCGCGCCTACTCCTCCGGCATGACGGCGCGGCTGAAGTTTGCGATCGCGAGCGTCAAGACGCACGAGATCCTGATCGTCGACGAGGCCCTCGCGGTCGGCGACCGCACGTTCCGTCAGCGCAGCGAGGCGCGCATCCGCGAGATCCGCGACAACGCCGGCACGGTCTTCCTGGTCAGCCACTCGATGAAGTCGATCAAGGACACGTGCAGCCGGGTCATCTGGCTCGACCAGGGCACGCTGATCATGGACGGCGACCCCGACGAGGTCATCGCTGCCTACAACGCGGCCCAGGACAAGTAGGGCGCACGGCTCCTAGCTCGCCGCACCACCGGCTCGCGCCTCGCCGGTGCTCGCCTCGCTCGTGCGCCAGCCTTCGCTCGCTGACGCTCGCTCGGCCCGAGATGGCGTGCTGATCAGCAGTCGGCGGAGAGGTCGTCGCTGTTGTTGGCCTTGCGACCCGTCGGGTCCTTGGTGGCTCCGTCGGTCGGCTTCTTGACACCCTCGGACTTGTCGATCGCCTTCTGGATCGCGGCGTGGATCGCGACGTAGTCGGGCGTGACGGTGTTGAAGTCCGGCGGCACGATCGAGACGGTGCGGATCTTGGTGCCGCGCGACTTGAGCGCCAGGTCGGCGAACCGGCCGAGCTCGCTGCGCGGGATGCTGGTGCTCAGCAGCTCCTTGCCGGACTGGGCGATGTCGACCGCGTTGACCACGACCTTGCTCGGGCTGAGCTGGTCGGCCATCGCCGCCATGAGGCACTTCTGCCGCCCCATGCGGGTGTAGTCGTCGGACTGCACGCGGCTGCGGGCGTACCAGAGGGCCTGCTGGCCGTCGAGCTTCTGGTCACCGATCTCGATGTAGGTCTGCTTGTAGGCGTCGTCCTTGCCGAACATCGCGATCCGGGTCTTGACGTCCATCTGCACGCCCCCCATCGCGTCGACGAGTCCCTTGAAGCCGTTGAGGTTGACCATGACGTAGTAGTTGATCTTGAGGTCGGTCGCACCCTCGACGGCGTCGATCGTCGCGTCGAGGCCCGGGTCCTTGCTGTCGGGGTAGAGATCAGTGCGGTCCTGCGCCGCGGTGTGCACCGCGTTGAGCAGGCAGGTCGGGCCGCAGTTGTAGCCGTTGGGATACAGCTGCAGCATCGGGCTGCCCTCGGAGAACGGGACGTTCTGCAGGTTGCGCGGCAACGAGACCAGCACGACCTTGCCGGTGTCGGCGTCGACGCTCGCGACGGTCAACGAGTCGGGGCGGATGCCCGTGCGGTCGGCGCGGGCATCGGAACCGACCAGCAGGATGTTGAAGCGTCCCTTGAGGGGCTCGACCTTCGCCTGCGGCTCCGGCTTCTGCGCGAACACCTCGCCGAGCGCGTCGTCGCCCTCGTTGATCGCCCGGGCCGCGTAGGCCGTCGAGCCGGCGACCCCGCCGATGATGGCGAGGTTGAGCACCGTGATGAAGGCCGCGCGCACGAAGTTGAGCCGGAACGGCGAGGCCAGGCGCCACGCGTCGAGGAACAGCACGCCCCACAGGACCGCGACCGTCACGAGCCCGGCGCGGGCAGCCAGCAGCACGTCAGCGTCGGTGAACCAGCCGATCACGGTGGCCCGGTCGGTGCTGTACCTCCAGAGCAGGTAGCCGCCGCCACCGAGGGCGACGAGCCACAGCGTCACGGCGAACCAGCCGACGATCTTGCGGCCCACCGCGATGTGACCTGCACCGGGCACGATCACGGTCATGAGGCACAGCAGGAGCGCGCGACGGAAGCGGACGCGCGGCGAGTCCAGGTGCTGATCCTGGTAGCCGCGGCCCAGGAGACTCGCGCGATGCGACATGTTCCCTCACGGTGATCCGGCCGACGAAGTATTCATTATGGACGATCCCGGCGTCATGGTCGGACCGAGTCCTGTGATCTCAGTGACTCCTCAGGACGAGGGTCTAGCAGGACGAGCCGAGGTCGCTGCTCTGGTTGGCCTTGGTGGGGTCGTTGTTCTCGCCGGACTTCGGCATCGTCAGGCGGGCACTCGTGAGGCCGACCTTCTGCGTCGAGCGTCCCTCGGCCTTGGCGACCGCCTTGGAGATCATGCGGCGGACCTTGGGGTAGTCGGGGTTGCCGGTGTAGATGACCGGCGGGACCAGCGAGACGGTCGAGACCTTCTGCGTCTTGGCCTTGAGCGTCAGGTCGGCGAACACGTCGAGGTCCTGGCGCGGGATGTTGGTCGACAGCAGCTCGGCGCCCGACTGGGCGATCTTGTTGACGTTGAACAGCACCTTCTTGGGGCTGAGCTGCTGCAGCATCGCGTTCATGACGCACTTCTGGCGGCCCATGCGGGAGAAGTCGTTGTTGTCGACGCGGCTGCGGGAGTACCAGAGGGCCTGGTCACCGGTGAGCTTCTGCTCGCCGGCCTCGATGTAGCCGCGGACCGGCGAGCCGATGCCGCCGATCGCGGTGCGCTGCTTGACGTCGACCGTCACGCCGCCGACGGCGTTGATGAGCTTGGAGAAGCCCTTCATGTTGACCATCGCGTAGTAGTTGAGCTTGAGGCCGGTGATCTCCTCGACGGCGCCCATCGTGGCGTCCATGCCGGGGTCCTTCTCGCCGAACATCGCCGCGTGGTCGTTGGCCCAGGTGTTGACCGCGTTGAGGTAGTTGCCCTCGCCGGTGAACCCGTCGGGGAACTCCTTGTCCATGACCGAGCCGGCCGGGAACGGGACGTCCTCGAGGTTGCGGGGCAGACCGATCAGGATCGTGCGACCGGTGTCCTTGTCGATGCTGGCGACCGTCAGCGAGTCAGGTCGGACGCCGCTGCGGTCGGGGCCGGAGTCGCCGCCGAGCAGCAGGATGTTGTAGCGGCCCGACTCGGGCTTGGAGACCGTGTCCGAGGCGAACACCGTGCCGATCGAGGAGTTGGCGGTGCTGACCAGGTGGGCCGCGAACAGCATCACGCCGGCGGTGACGAAGCACAGCGCGCTGTTGAGACCGGTCATCCAGAGACGGTGGTTGCGCCGCAGCTCGAGCGGACGTCCGAGGCGCCAGGCGTCGACGATCAGCGCGACCCACGCGACGGCACCGGCCAGCAGGATCCAGCGGCCCAGGGTGAGCGGACCGGACGAGTCGAGCGTCAGCGACAGCAGGGTCTGACGTGACGTGAGGGCCAGCAGGAGAACGACCGCACCGACGGCCAGGAACGCGAGCCAGACGCGCAGGCAGATGCGACCGACCCGCTTGTTGCCGGCGACGAGCTGGGCCGACCCGGGCATGACGAGCGTCATCGCCGTGAGGGTCAGGGCGCGGCGGAACTGGATGCGGGCCGATGTGTCGGCCGGGCGGGCGTACGACCCACCCAGCACACTCGAGCGAACGTCAGACATGGTGCCCTCACGTTGGGGAAGAGGCTGAGGCGATTCTCAGTATCCACACAAAGTCTCAATCCGAGGTTGAGGGCGCGCCGGGACGCGCCGAGGATTTTCCGATCGGGTCCCGGTCTGGCTGCCCGAGCCTCCGGGAGCGTTCCGGTACGGTCGTGCTCATGTCTGATGAGCGTCCCCAGGGCAACTACGGGTGGCTGTACGGGAACGACGAACCCACCCGTCCGGCCCCCCGTGCGGACGCCGCACCGCCTCCCCCGCCGAACGACCTGCCACCGCCCAACCTGCCGCCTCCGGGACGCCGTCCGGCCGGACCGACGCCGCCGGGCAGGCCGCGCAAGCGCTTCGGCAAGGGGCGCATCGTCCTGCTCGTCGTGCTCGCCTGGGTCGTGTTCCTCGTCGCCGTGCCGATCTGGGCGTGGGGCCAGATCGCCAAGGTCGACGCCTCCCCCGCCAGCGGACGTCCCGACGAGCAGCCCGGCACGACCTACCTGCTCGTGGGCTCCGACAGCCGTCGCGGCCTGACCAAGGAGGAGCAGAAGGAGCTGTCCACGGGCGGCGACAGCGGCGGACGCGGCCGCACCGACACGATCATGATGCTGCACACCGGTGACGGCCCGAGCATCCTGATGTCGATCCCCCGCGACTCGATCGTCGACATCCCCGGCTACGGCCGCACCAAGATCAACGCGGCCTACACCTACGGTGGCGCCAAGCTGCTGGTCCGCACGATCGAGGGCAACACCGGCATCCACGTCGACAACTACGTAGAGGTCGGGTTCGGCGGCCTGGTCAAGGTCGTCGACTCCCTGGGCGGTGTCGAGATCTGTCCGAAGGACGACATCAAGGACAAGGACTCGGGCCTCGACGTCAAGGAGGGCTGCCAGACCGCCGACGGGGCGACCGCGCTCGCCTACTCCCGCAACCGTCACTCGTACGCCACGCAGGACATCCAGCGCGTCCAGAGCCAGCGTGAGGTGCTGGGCTCGATCGCGGCAGAGGCCAAGTCGCCGTGGACCGTCCTCAACCCGTTCCGCTACGTGAGCGTCGCCAAGGGCGCGTCCGGGTCGCTGACGATCGGCGACGACGTCGGCCCGATCGCGCTCGGCAGGTTCGCGCTCGCGCTCTCGGCCGCCATGGGCGGCGACGGCCTCAGCTGCACGGTGCCGCTGCAGGACCTCGCCGTCAACTGGGACGCCACCCGGGCGCCGCAGATGTTCGAGTACATCCAGAAGGACCAGACCGCCAAGATCGGCTCGCTCTGCACCAAGGACGGGCTGCCCAAGGGCTAGGGCCCGTCACGGCGCTATCTCGAACCTCGGCATGCGTCCGCCGCGACGATCGTGAGGACGGTCCGGAGCCCCGCGTCGAACCCGCCGTCGGCCGGCGCGGCTCTCGGCATGATCTGACCCTAGTGGCGACACGTGCCGAAGGCCATGGGATCGACTCGATAGGTTGGGCCCATGACTTCAGCTGAACTCCCCGGCGCGCACGCGTACGGCATCGCGACCCTGACGGCCGACGGCACGGTGCTCGACGTCTGGTACCCCGAGCCCCGTCTGGGCCCGGCGCCCGAGGGCGAGACCGAGCCGGCCGAGCTGACTGCGCTCTCCGGCGACGACGAGGTGCGCCAGGTGCGCAAGGTCGTCGTGCTCGCCGAGATCGCCGACCTGCAGGCCCCTCCCGTCGACGCCTACGACGTCTGGCTGCGCCTGCACCTGCTGTCGCACCGGCTCGTCAAGCCGCACGGCCTGAGCCTCGACGGCCAGTTCGGCCTGCTGGCCAACGTCGTGTGGACGTCGATCGGCCCGTGCGCCGTCGCCGGCTTCGAGGCGACCCGTGCCCGGGCCCGCGCCGCCGGCCAGCACGTGCAGGTCACCAGCGTCGACAAGTTCCCGCGCATGACCGACTACGTCATCCCGTCCGGCGTGCGCATCGGCGACGCCGATCGCGTCCGTCTCGGCGCCCACCTGGCCGAGGGCACCACCGTCATGCACGAGGGCTTCGTCAACTTCAACGCCGGCACGCTCGGCACCGCGATGGTCGAGGGACGCATCTCGGCCGGCGTGACGGTGGGCGACGGCTCCGACATCGGTGGCGGCGCCTCGATCATGGGCACGCTGTCCGGTGGCGGCAAGGAGGTCATCACGGTCGGCGAGAACAGCCTGATCGGCGCCAACGCCGGCATCGGCATCTCGCTGGGCAACGACTGCGTCGTGGCAGCGGGCACCTACGTCACGGCCGGCTCCAAGGTGCGCATGCCCGACGGCACGATCACCAAGGCCTCCGAGCTGTCGGGCCAGGACGGCATCCTGTTCCTCACCAACAGCGAGACCGGTGCCATCGAGGCCCGTCCGCGCGGTGCCCGGACGGGCATCGAGCTCAACGCGGCGCTGCACGCCAACTAGATGGCGATCTGGTCGCTGCTCGACCTCGGGACCCGCTGGTGGTGGCGGGCGTGGGGGCAGCCCGTCGACCTCGCGGGCGACGACGCGTTCCTCGACGCCCCGATGCACGTGGCAGGCACCGTGGGCGACGACTGGCTCGCGGCGGCGGCCACGCAGTCCGGCACGCGACTGGTCGAGGGCGCGGAGGCGGGTCTGCTCCGCTCGATGGCCGACCTCGACGCGGGCTCCTTCCGACACGAGCTGGTCGACCCGGTGGTGCGTGACTTCTACGAGCACACCGCCCGGTGGCGCATGGAGGTCTGGGCCGGGTGGAACCCGCTGTTCAGGCCCGGCGGCGCCCTCATCCAGCGCTGGTTCGGTCGCCGGGTCGGGCAGCTGGCCATCCCGGTCGACCCGCTCTCGGTCTCCCGGGGCATGGACAGCCGGATCGTCACCTTCGTCGACGCCGACGACCGTCCCCGCGCCGCCGCCTGGATCCGCACCCTGCGCTCGACCGGGGAGTTCGTCTACAGCGGTCGCTATGCCGTCACGACCATCCCGTCGACCGGCCGCCCAGCCGTCCACGTGACCTTCCCGCTGGAGTCCGGCAACGTCCAGGTCTTCCTGCAGCCTGAGAACGATCCCGACGGCTCCCTGTGGCTGCGGTCCCCCCGCGGGCGGCACGGCGGGCTCGGGGCGTACGTCGTCGTCCGGCTGCGGGGGCGTGACCACGCGGCCAGACCACCGCTGGCCGAGACGTTCCACGTCTACGTCGACGAGGAGGGCGTGCTGCGCACCGACCACGAGCTCAGGTTGTGGGGGCGACGCGTCGTCCGGCTGCACTACCGCCTCGAGAAGCAGTCATGAGATTTCGCTGGTTCGTCGCGCTGGGGCTGTTCGCTGCCGCGGTGCTGGTGGCGACGACGCTGCGTGACCGCACTCCCCTGCGCGCGGAGTTCTGCGTCGCGGAGGTCAACGGCGTGCGCGCGCAGGTCGACCTCGAGCAGGGACGCTGGGCCTCGTTGATGGCGGCGATCGCCCAGCGCCGCGGCCTGCCGCCCCGGGCCACGACGATCGCGATCGCCACGGCGTTCCAGGAGTCGAAGATCCACAACATCGACTACGGCGACCGAGACTCGGTGGGGCTGTTCCAGCAGCGTCCCTCGCAGGGCTGGGGCACCGTGGCCGAGATCATGGACCCGCACTACTCGACCGGCGCGTTCTACGACGCGCTGGAGAAGATCGACGGCTACGGCTCGATGGACATCAACGACGCGGCGCAGCTCGTGCAGCGCTCCGGCTACCCCGGCGCCTACGCCCAGCACGAGGACTACGCCCGCGCCCTCGCCTCGGCGCTGCGGGGCTACAGCCCGGCGAAGTTCACCTGCCAGATCAACCCCGAGGGCGGCGGCAGCACGACCGCGGTGGTGCAGGACGTCGAGCAGGCCTTCGGCGACATCACCGTGGAGCGCGACGGAGACGACGCGCGCTATCCCCTGAAGGGCACGACGGCGGACGTCCGGGCCCGCGGCTGGGCGATCGCCCACTACCTCGTCGGCAACGCCTCCGAGCTCGGCATCAACCAGGTGTCGTTCAGGCGCCGCACGTGGACAGCCACGTCATCGCACGAGGGCTGGGTCAAGGACCTCGACGCCCCGACCGACCAGGTCGTCGTCTCGACCAACTGAGGCCGGCTCAACGGCCAGGTCAGGCGACCGACCTCAGCTGAGCCGCTCGACCGCCGCGGCGATGCGCTCGTCGGTGGCCGTGAAGGCAACGCGGACGTGCTGGGCGCCGGCCGCCCCGTAGAAGTCGCCCGGAGCGGCGAGGATGCCCCGCTCGGCGAGCCAGTCGATGGTGTCGCGGCAGGGCTCACCGCGCGTCGCCCAGAGGTAGAGCGCACCCTCGGAGTGCTCGACCGTGAAGCCGGCCGTCTCCAGGGCGCCCCGCAGGTCGGCGCGACGAGCGGCGTAGACCACCCGCTGCTCCTTGACGTGCGCGTCGTCGGCCAGCGCGGCCGTCATGGCGGCCTGCACCGGCGTGGGCAGCATGAACCCGAGGTGCTTGCGCACCGCGAGCAGCTCGGACACGACGGCCTGGTCACCGGTCACGAACGCGTCACGGTAGCCCGCCAGGTTGGAGCGCTTGGACAGCGAGTGCACCGCCAGGATCCCGTCGAACGATCCACCGCAGATGTCGGGGTGCAGCACCGACCAGGGAGTGTCGTCCCACGCGAACTCCAGGTAGCACTCGTCGGACACCAGCAGCGCTCCGCGGTCGCGGGCGAACTCGACGACCTTGCGCAGGTGGTCCTTGCCGAGGATCTGGCCGTGGGGGTTGGCCGGGGAGTTGATGTAGATCAGGGCAGGAGTGCGCGGACCGATCGCGATCGTGGAGTCGGCCGCGAGCACCTCGCACCCGGCGTAGCGCGCGCCCACCTCGTAGGTCGGGTAGGCCAGCTCGGGGATGACGACCAGGTCGTCGGGGCCCAGCCCCAGCTGCATGGGCAGGTTGGCGATGAGCTCCTTGGAGCCGACCGTGGGCAGCACCTGCGAGGGGCTGAGGCCGGTCACCTCGAAACGTCGCTCCAGCCAGTCGACGGCGCCCTGGCGCAGCGACTCCGGGCCGAACACCGTCGGGTAGCCCGGGGCGTCGGCGGCCGCGACGAGCGCCTCACGGGCGACGTCGGGCGTCGGATCGACCGGCGTGCCGATCGACAGGTCGACGATGCCGCCGCCATGGGCCGCCGCACGCTCCTTGGCCGCGGCGAGGGTGTCCCACGGGAACTCGGGGAACCTCGCGGAGACGGAGGCCATCGCGGCGACTACTCCTGGTTCTGCGGAGGCAGTGCGGCGATCATGGGGTGGTCGGCATCGATCACGCCGAGCTTGGCAGCACCACCCGGCGAGCCGAGGTCGTCGAAGAAGTTGACGTTGGCGCCGTAGTAGTCCTTCCACTCCGCCGGGGTGTCGTCCTCGTAGAAGATGGCCTCGACGGGGCAGACGGGCTCGCAGGCGCCACAGTCGACGCACTCGTCGGGGTGGATGTAGAGCATGCGCTTGCCCTCGTAGATGCAGTCCACAGGACATTCGTCCACACACGCGCGGTCCTTGATGTCCACACACGGCTGGGCGATCACGTACGTCACGAGCAGTTCTCCTTCGGCGAGCTGGCTCCAGTATCCCGTCAGGGCGAGGGGACCCTCTAGTAAGGCTCACCTCAAACGGCATGGAAGTCTTGAGTCATGACTCTAGACGGTGCCGTGCTCGGTCGACGCATCGTCGTGCGCCATGAGACGGGTGGTGTCGGTCCGTCGGGCGGACCGGAGATGAACGACGTCATCGGACACGTCACCGCGGTCGACGCCACCTCGGTCACGCTCGAGCTGCGCGACGGCAGAACGGCGGACGTCGCGCTGTCGACGATCGTCACCTGGAAGCCGGTGCCGGAGCGCCCCGTGCGTCGCCGCCGCGCGACGTCCGTCGACGCGGAGGACCTCACCGTCATCACGTCCCGGGGCTGGCCGGCGATCGAGTCGGTCGCGCTCGGCGACTGGGAGCTGCGCGCCGCAGGACGGTTCACGGGCCGCGCCAACTCCGTCGCGGCCACCGGCTCCCCCGGGGTGCCGTTCGAGCAGGCCGTGGACCGGGTGATCGCGTTCTACGCCGAGCGCTCGATGCCGGCGCTCGCCCAGGTCGTCGTGGGCTCGACCCACGAGCAGGCGTTCAGGGGTGCCGGCTGGGTGCCGATGCAGGGCTATCACGGCGGCGCCGTCGTCCAGGTCGCCGACCTGGAGCCTGCGTACGCCGTCGACCCCGAGGCCCGGGTCTCCTCGACGGCCGACGACGACTGGCTCGCCAACTACGGACGGGTCGACGACCCCGTCCACGCCCGCGCCGTGATGGAGGGGCCATCGCACGTCGGATTCGTGTCGATCGGCAGCCCGGCGGTCGCGATCGGCCGCGTCGTCGTGACCGGCGAGTGGGCCGGCCTGTCCGCCGTCGAGGTGCAGCCCGCCGCCCGCCGACAGGGCCTGGCCCGCCGGATCGTCGAGACGTCGCTGGGCTGGGCCGTCGAGCACGGAGCCGACAAGGCCTATCTGCAGACCATGCGGTCCAACACGGCCGCGCTCGCGCTCTATGCGCCCTACGACTTCGCCGACCACCATGACTACCTCTACCTGGAGCCGTCGTCCACAGGCTCTGCACAGCGTTGACCCGTTGCACTCCCAGCGAGCCTTCGTAGCCTGAGGTCATGAGCCACCACCACGACGCCGACGAGGTCCACGAGCACGACCTCGGCCTCTCCCACGACCTGCCCACCGTCCTCAACCGCCGGCGCGCGCTCGGCCTGATGAGTGCTACCGGCCTCGCGGCCGCGCTGGCCGCGTGTGGAGCCAGCGACTCCTCCGGCACCACCTCGACCCGGACGCAGGGCGGTCCTCCGTCAGGCGGCGGCGGATCGGAGTCGACCGTCGAGGTCGCCGACGGCGAGATCCCCGAGGAGACTGCGGGACCCTACCCCGGCGACGGCTCCAACGGCGTCAACGTGCTGACCGAGAGCGGCATCGTCCGCCAGGACATCACGTCGAGCTTCGGCACGGCCAGCGGCGTCGCGGCGGGCGTCGCGACCACGGTCGCCCTCACGATCATCGACATGAACGGCGGCGAGGTCAGCCCGCTGGCCGGCGCCGCGGTCTACCTCTGGCACTGCGACCAGGAGGGCCGCTACTCGCTCTATGACGACGCGATCAAGGACGAGAACTACCTGCGCGGCGTGCAGGTCGCCGACGCCGACGGCAAGCTGTCGTTCACGACGATCTTCCCGGCGGCCTACTCCGGGCGCTGGCCGCACATCCACTTCGAGGTCTACCAGGACGAGAAGTCCGCGACGTCCGGCACCAACAAGCTGCGCACCTCACAGCTCGCGATCCCCGAGGACGCCTGCAACGCCGTCTTCGCGACGTCCGGCTACGAGGCCAGCGTGCAGAACATGCAGCAGACCTCGCTCGACAGCGACAACGTCTTCAGCGACGGCTACTCGCTGCAGCTCGCCAAGGCGTCGGGCTCGGTCTCGAAGGGCTACACGCTGAGCCTCAACGTCGCCGTGTGACGTCTCTCAGTCGTCGTCGGGCTTCTTGCCGCAGACGACCTTGTCGGCGGCCTGGTAGTTGGCCGTGTCGGTCTCGGTCTTGACCTTCTTGCCGTCCTTGAAGAAGGTCCGGTAGATGTCGATGTCGAAGCCGTTGACCGGGCTCTGCGGCACGCAGCGGTCGGTGTCGTCGTACTGGGTGCCGGGGCTGCGGCCGTTGCGCCGCTCGGACTGGCCGGCCTCGATCTTGTCCCAGACCTTGGTGCTCCAGAGCTCGACGTGCATCTCACCGGGCGAGGAGGGCGTGCTCTTGTTGACGTAGGCCCGGACCAGGACGCCGTACTTCGTCGGGTTCTTCCAGCGCAGGTCGAGGCTGCCGAAGTAGACCGTCGCCTCGCGTCCCACGGGATAGCGGTCGATGTAGAACGCGTGCGGGTGGTGCTCGGTGTCGTCCATGCCGCCGAAGAAGCCGGCGTTGTAGGTCGTCGTGGCGACCTGCGACACACCGCCGCCGAGCTCCTCGCGGAAGACGCCGCCGTTGATGACGGTGCCCGTGACGAACCCGTTGGCCTCGGTGCGCTCGCCGACGATCGAGTTGAAGCTGAACGTCTCGCCGGGCTTGATGATGGTGCCGTCGATGAGCTCGGCGGCCCGCCCCTGGTTGATGTTGCGGTACTCCGCGTAGGGGAACGGTGTCTCGAAGTCGCTGATCTTCTCGGTGATCTTGAGCGCCTTGGCGTCTGCCGTCGTGAACAGCGGCTCGACGACCTTGGCCTCGACCTCGACCGCCCTCGCGCTGCCCGTCTCGGACAGGGCGGGGATGAGCAGGGTCGCCATCTCCGTGGGCTGCAGGCCGACGCCCTCCTTGCCCGGGACGACGACGGGCTTGCCGTTCTCGATCCTGACCGTCGCGTCGACGGCCTTCTTGCCGATGCCGGTCGTGGCGTCGGTGAGCGGCTTGGCCAGCTTCTTGGGGTCGAGATGGGGCGCGAGGGCGTTGTTCTCCACCCGGATCACGAGCGCCGGGGCATAGGCCGACACCGGCAGCTCGAGGTCCTTGTCGCCGACCGTGAGGGTCACGGGACCGCTGACGACGGTCTTGGCGATCGTGTCCATCGCCTCGTCCAGCCCGTCGGCGTCGACCGACGGCTCCACGTCGACCCACGGCACCTCGACGGGCTCGTCGCTCACGAGGTAGGCCCCGCGGATGACGGCCGAGGCGTCGGACTTCGACACCACGCGGCCCGGCTTGGGCTCGCGCGCGACGGGCTTGCCGTCGGGGAAGGTGATCTGGGGCTCGACGACCTCGCGGTTGACCGCCTCGCTGATCGTGCCGATCGCGCTCTGCAGCAAGGCGTCGTCGACGTCGAGCGCCGGATCGGTGTCGTGGTCGCCGGCGAACAGGCTGATCATGTCGCGCGGGTCCCAGCTGCGTCGCCCACCCGCGGCCTCGATCGATCCGTCCAGGTCGAGCGCCAGGCCGGCGTCGGACGGCTCGATCTGGAACGTCTTCTTGCCGTAGGTGAGCGCGATCTTGCGATCGGCGTTGGGCGTCAGGGCCTGGTCGACGAGCGTGCGGGCCGCCGCCGGGCTCTTGCCGCTGACGTCGACGCCACCGATCGTCGCGTTGGCCGGCATGCGGGTGCCGGTCAGGAAGAAGCCGGTGACGTAGGCGGCACCCACGAACGCGACCACACCGAGCAGGACGTAGCGGCCCCAGTGGCGCTTCGGGGACTCGTCGACAGGCGCCGGGGGCTCGTCACCTCCGCGGTCGGCCTCGTCGGTGTCGTCTCCGTCGGAGAACGCGGTGGCGGGGATGACCAGCGGCTCCTCCTCGCGCTCCTCCTCGCGCTCGCCCGTGGCGACGGCGTCGGCAGCGACGGCGTCGTCCTCGTCGGGGTCGGTGTCGGGATCGACCGGGTCGTCGCTGTCGCCGAGGGCGTCCTCGACCTCGTCGTCGGTCAGGGCGTCCTCGGGCTCGGGGTCCTCGTCGGAGTCGACGTCGTCGACGGCGGCCTCGGGCTCGTCGAGGTCGAGCTCGTCGCCCTCGACGACGAGACCGGCCTCGGCCTCGGCCTCGGGAGCTTGAACCTCGTCAGGCTGGCCGGGCTGGTCAGCATCGTCCGGCTGAACTGGCTTGTCAGGCTGAACTGGCTCGTCAGGCTGAACTGGCTCGTCAGACTGGTCCGGATGGTCGGGCTTGTCCGTCATGCTTGTCCCCCGTAGACCGTCTTCTCGGATGCGGGCAGTCTCACGATCGTGCCGTAGTGCGAGCGGTAGTAGAGCAGCGGATCATCGAGGTCGTCGCGCACGCCGGCGCCGACGACCGCCCCGATCAGGATCGTGTGGTCGCCGCCGTCGACGACCGTCTCGGTGCGGCACTCCAGCCACGACAGCGACTGCTCGAGGAGCACGACACCCGTGTCGCCCCGGCGGTGCGGGATCTCGTCGAACTGGGTCTCGAGCGGGCGCCCCTTGTGGGCGAACCAGGCAGAGGCGTCGATGCCCTCCTCGGCCAGGATCGAGACGCCCCAGATGCCGCTCTCGAGCACCGCGTCGTGGAACCGGTTGGTCTTGTGCGAGCAGATGAGGACGAGCGGCGGATCGAGCGAGACCGAGGTGAAGGCACTGGCCGTCATGGCATGGTCGACGCCGTCGAGGACGGTCGTCACGACCGTCACCCCGCTGGCAAATCGCCCGAGCGCGCCACGAAAAGCGCTCTGGTCGACCGTCACCGTCATTGCACCAGCCTAGGAGGCTTGGCCACGGCGAGGACGATGACCCCCAGGCACGCCGCGGTGAAAGACCAGCCGAGCCAGTCCGCCGCGATCAGGAAGCTGCCGCCCGGGGACCACTGCAACGACAGCAGCGCGATCGCCCAGCCCAGGGTGAACCAGGCTCCGCCGACACGGGCGACGAGACCCGACGCGACCGCGACGACGTACGTCACGGCGATGACCAGGGCCAGCCCCCACGGCCACTCGATCCCGGCGGCGAACCACACGTGCCGGTGCACGACTGCCCCGAGCACGCACACGTAGAGCCCGAGGACGAGGAGGGCAGCGCGTCGCATGGTGGCCTACAGACCTGCGAACAGGTCTTCCTCGAGGCCGCTGTCTCCGACCGGGCCGCGCGTCCCCTTGATGAGGCGGTAGAACTCGGTGCCCCAGACGACGGCCGCCATGTCCATGCCCCCGGCGAAGAAGGCGCCGTCCTCGGTGATCTGGGTCTTGTGGGCCTTCATCGCGGCGAGCTTGGCGGGCACGAAGTCGGGGGCGACGATCATGGCGTCGAGGAGGTCGTCCTCGATCGCGAACGGCGGCAGGTTGTCGGGATCCATGCCCTCGAACGTCGTGGTGTCGCCCGACTCGCGGATCGCCCGGAGGCCGTCGCGGAACCGGGAGGCCGACATCGCGACCCAGTAGACCTTGGCCACGTCCCACGCCTGACCGAGATCGGGACGGAACGACCGGGCCGCGGCCAGATCGGTCGCGTAGTGCGCGACCCGGTGGGCCTGGATGTGGTCGGGGTGGCCGTAGTTGCCGAACTCGTCGTACGTCACGAGCACCTGCGGACGCACCTCGCGGATGATCTCGACGAGCAGCGAGGCGGCCTCGGTGAGGTCGGCGTGCCAGAAGGCGTTGTCGTGGATCTCGTCGGCCGCGGTGGCGTGGCCGTTCTCGTCCCACTTCATGCCGGAGTCACGGAAGCGCCCCGCCCCGCCGAGGAAGCGGTGGTCGGTGACGCCGAGCTCGGCCATCGCCTCCTTGAGCTCGCCCTCGCGGTGCTGTCCGAGGGTGTCGTCGCGATCGGCCGCGATGTGCGCGAGCTCGGGCACCAGCACCTCACCCATCTCGCCCAGCGTGCAGGTCACGAGCGTGACGTGCACGCCCTCGTTGACGTAGCGGGCCATCGTCACGCCGTTGTTGAGCGACTCGTCGTCGGGGTGTGCGTGGACGAGCAGGATCCGACGATCGGCAGAGGTCATGACCCAAGGCTACTGACCGCACAGGTCCCGGGTTCGGACCAGATGGTTGGATCGAAGGCATGACCGTGTCCTACCCCCGTCTGGCCGCCCGCACGCTCCGCTTCACCCTCGGCATCCCGCGCACCATCACGGTGTCGCCGGACGGCCGGACGGTCCGGTTCATCCGGACGCCCGACGGCGTGACGCGCACCGGTCAGCTGTGGGAGCACGACGTCGCATCGGGCACCGAGTCGCTGCTGGTCGACCCTGTCGCGCTGCTCGGCGAGGGCGGGGAGCAGCTGTCGGCCGAGGAGAGGTCACGCCGTGAGCGCAGCCGGGAGTCGGCGGCGGGCCTGGTCGGCTACGACGTCGACGACACCGGTCGCTGGGCGTGCTTCGCCCTCTCCGGCGGGCTCTGGGCCGTCCACCTCGGGGCCCGCGCCGTCACGGCGCTGCCCAGCGTCGGTGCGGTCATCGACCCGCACCTCGACCCCACCGGACGCCACATCGCCTACGCGTCGGGCGGTGCACTGCGGGTCATCGGCGTCGACGGCGAGGGCGAGCGGGCCCTCGTCGAGCCCACCTCGCCCACCGAGGTGTGGGGGCAGGCCGAGTTCATCGCCGCCGAGGAGATGGAGCGCTTCCGTGGCTTCTGGTGGGCGCCGGACGGCCAGTCGCTCCTCGTCGAGCGGTTCGACGACGCACCGGTGCAGACGTGGCACATCGCCGACCCCGAGAACCCCGAGCGCGAGCCCGTCGCCCAGCGCTATCCCGCCGCCGGCACCCCCAACGCCGAGGTGACCCTGTGGCACGTCGCGCTCGACGGCAGCCGCACCGAGATCGTCTGGGACCGCACGGCGTACGAGTACCTCGGCCGGGTCTCGTGGTCGGCGCACGGTGGCCCGCTGCTGCAGGTGCTGAGCCGCGACCAGAAGGCGTCGCAGGTGCTGACGGTCGACGTCGCCACCGGTGCGACGACGGTCGTCCGCGAGCTGCACGACGACGCGTGGGTCGAGCTGTCGTCGGCGCCGCGGCTCGCCCCCGGCGGCCGGCTCGTGACCGTCGAGGACGCCGACGGCTGGCGCCGGGTCGTCGTCGACGGCACCCCCGTGTCCCCCGACGGCTGGCAGGTGCGCGGCATCGTCGACACGTTCGAGGACTGTGTCATCGCCACCGCGTCGCAGGAGCCCACCGAGATCCAGGTCGTCCGCCTCGGGTTCGACGGCACGGTCACTCCCGTCACCGAGGGGGCCGCGGTGCACGGCGCCGTGATCGGCGGACCCACCACCGTCATCGTCCGATCGGGGCTCGAGGCCGTCGGCACGACCGTCACGGTCCACCCGGAGGCAGGTGAGCCCTCGACCGTCCGCGTCGTCGCCGAGCCGGCGCCGCACGAGCCGACGATCCGCCTGCTCGCGGCCGGCGAGCACGGCATCCGCACCGCGGTGCTGCTCCCCCGCGACCACCAGCCGGGGTCGACGCGCCTGCCCGTCCTCATGGACCCGTACGGCGGACCGCACGCCCAGCGCGTGCTCTCGTCGGCCCGCGCCTTCCTCGAGGCGCAGTGGCTGGCCGACCAGGGGTTCTGCGTCGTCGTCGCCGACGGTCGCGGCACGCCGGGCCGCGGACACGCGTGGGAGCGGGCCGTCCTGCACGACTTCGCCGGCGTGACGCTCGACGACCAGGTCGACGCCCTCGCGGCCGTCGCGGCCGCGTTCCCCGACGACGTCGACACGTCTCGTGTCGGCATCACGGGCTGGTCGTACGGCGGCTACCTGTCAGCGCTGGCGGTGCTGAAGCGTCCCGACGTGTTCCACGCCGCGGTCGCCGGGGCGCCCGTCACGGAGTGGCGCCTCTACGACACCTGCTACACCGAGCGCTACCTCGGCGACCCGACCACCCAGCCCGAGGTCTACGACGCCAACTCCCTGATCCCACTGGCCCCGGCCCTCGAGCGGCCGCTGATGATCATCCACGGGCTGGCCGACGACAACGTCGTCGCGGCGCACACCCTGCGGCTGTCGTCAGCCCTGCTCGCCGCCGGACGGGCCCACACCGTGCTGCCGCTGTCGGGTGTCACCCACATGACGCCGCAGGAGGTCGTCGCCGAGAACCTCAAGCTCCTGCAGGTGCAGTTCCTCAAGGAGCACCTCGGCGCCTGATCAGCGCTTCGGCGCGTCAGGGAGGTCCGGCGGCTCGGCGGGGAGCCGGTCGTCGCCGGGCATCCAGCCCCCGTAGACGTCGACCATCTCGACGACGCGGTCGTCGAACGGCTCGACCAGGAGCACCCAGGCGCGGTCCTCCCAGTCCTCCTCGCCGGCGAACGCCTCACGCGTCAGCGTCGTCGTGTAGCCCTCCGCCTCGAGGGCGCCGATGAGCTCGGCAGCATCGTCCTGCTCGTCGAAGTGGATCGCGACCATGTGCAGATCGTATGATGGACCCGTACCCATCCCCGAGAACGAGGTCACCAGTCCGTTGAAGCTCTGAGGTCAGCCACCGCCCGCACCCGTCGATGACGACGGTGCGAGCGATCCCACGACCTCATGGAGCTCCGCTCGATGGCCCCTTCTTCGCGTACATCTGTCTCGATCCACGACCTTCACTTCACCTGGCCCGACGGCGACCCGGTCTTCGACGGCCTCGACGTGGCGATCGGCCCCGGCCGCCACGGCCTCGTCGGGCTCAACGGCAGCGGCAAGTCGACGCTGCTGCGGATCGTGGCCGGCGTCCTGGCACCCGACTCCGGCACGGTCACCGTCGACGGTGACCTGGCCTACCTCCCCCAGGATCCCGGCACCGATCCGTCACGCACCGTGGCCGAGCTGCTCGGCGTCGCCGACACCCTGGCCGCGCTCGCCCGGATGGAGGCCGGGGACGTCCGCCACGACGACGTCGACCTCGTCGGAGACGACTGGGACGTCGCCGAGCGCACCGCCGCCGAGCTCGGCCGGCTCGGGCTGGGCCACATAGGCCTCGACCGCGCCGTGGGCTCGGTCTCCGGCGGCGAGCTCGTGCTGCTGTCACTGACGGCGCTGCTGCTGCGCCGGCCCAGCGTGCTGCTGCTGGACGAGCCGACCAACAACCTCGACCGGTCGGCCCGCGCCCGCCTGGTCGACGTCGTCTCGTCGTGGCGCGGCACGCTCGTGGTCGTCAGCCACGACCGGGCCCTGCTCAACGTGATGGACGACATCGGCGAGCTGCGCGACGGCGTGAGCTGGTACGGCGGAGGCTACGACGCCTACGAGGCGGCCGTCGCCGCCGAGCAGGAGGTGGCCCAACGGGCCGTCCGCAACGCCCAGTCGGACCTTCGCGCCCAGAAGCGGGACCTCGTCGAGTCGCACAGCAAGCTCGCGCACCGTCGCAAGATGGGCGAGAAGGCGTGGGCCGAGAAGCGGATGCCCAAGATCGCGATGGGCACCTACAAGCGCAAGGCCGAGGTGTCGGCCGGCAAGCTGACCGGCATCCACGAGGAACGGCTGGACGCCGCGACGTCCCACCTCGACGAGGCGCAGGCCCGTCTCCGGGACGATCGCGAGATCCGGGTCGACCTGCCCGGCACCGCGGTGCCGCCGAGCCGCGACGTGCTGCGGCTGGAGGACGTCCGTCCGCTGCACGGCGACCTCGTGATCGATCTCGACGTCCGCGGGCCCGAGCGCATCGCGCTGGTCGGGCCCAACGGGGCCGGCAAGACGTCCCTGCTCCGCACCATCACCGGTGACCTCGAGCCCGCCGACGGCACGGTCGAGGTGACGGTGCCCGTCCGCTACCTCCCGCAGCGCATGGACGTGCTGGACGAGTCGCTGACGGTGGCCGAGAACATCGCCCGCATCGCCCCCGACACGACCGAGACCGAGCGTCGGTCACGGCTGGCGAGGTTCCTGTTCCGCGGCCGCGCGGCGGACCAGGCGGCATCGACCCTCTCAGGAGGAGAGCGTCTGCGGGCGACACTCGCCTGCCTGCTGCTGGCCGATCCTGCGCCACAGCTGCTGCTGCTCGACGAGCCGACCAACAACCTCGACCTGCCGAGCATCCGACACCTGGTCGAGGCGCTGCAGTCGTACGAGGGTGCGTTCGTCGTCGTGAGCCACGACGAGACGTTCCTCGCCGAGCTCGCGCTCACCCGGACGATCGAGGTCGGCCCTCAGGGGACGAGCGCGAGCTTGCCGCCCGGATGACCGGCCATCAGGCGGGCCAGGGCCTCGGGAGCGTCGGTGAGGGGGTACGTCGCCGCGACCGGGACGACCAGCTGCCCTGAACCGGCGAGCTCCACGAGGTGCGCCCGCACCTCGTCGCGGAACCGGGCGCTCTCGGGCATCGTGCCGCCGAGCGCCGTGAAGCCCTCACGGTCGGCTCGGCCCTTCGCCGCGATCGTCACGATCCGGCTCCGGTCGGCGACCAGGGCGAGCGACACGTCGACCGCCTCGTCGGTGCCGACCGCGTCGAGCGCGACGTCGACGCCGTCGGGTGCCGCAGCGCGGACCCGCGTCTCGAGCCCGTCACCATAGGCGACGGGGGTGCCGCCGAAGCCCCGCACGACGTCGGACCGTCCCTCGCCGGCGGTGCCGACCACCCGCACGCCGAGCAGCCGCGCCTGCTGCAGCAGGCTGACCCCGACCGCTCCGGATGCTCCGTGCAGCAGGATCGTCTCGCCCGCCGTCACCCCGGCCGCGCGGAGCATGTCGGCGGCCGTCGACCCGGCGAGGAACAGGTTCGCGGCCTCGGCGAACCCGATCGTGGCCGGCTTGGCGAACACGTCACGCGCGGGGACCGTCAGCTCGGTCGCGTAGCCGCCGCTCACCCGGAACGCGAGCACCTCGTCGCCGACCGCGCCGCCACCGCTCGCGATCTCGGTGCCCGGGCCGACGGCCGTGATCACGCCGGCGACCTCGTAGCCGATCGCGACCGGCAGCCGGGACGGATCGGAGCCCGCCGCGACGTGCTTGACGTCGGCGGGGTTCATGCCGGCCGCCCGCACCGCGATCGTGACCTCCCCCGCGCCCGGCGGAGCCACCTCGTGCTCGACGAGCCGCCAGCTCTCGGGCCCGGCCAGGTCGTGCGCTTCCCATCGCTTCGCCATGACGCCCAGTCAACTCCCCCACCGGTGAGGGCGCACACTGGTCGGGTGACCACGGGGACCAACTGGGCAGGCAACCTGACGTACGGGGCGAGCGAGCTCCACGAGCCGCGGTCGATCGACGAGCTGATCGAGATCGTCCGGGCGGCGCCGCGGCTGCGCGCGCTGGGCTCGCGGCACTCGTTCAACACCATCGCCGACACCGACGGTGCACAGGTCTCCGTCGCGGCGCTGCCGGCAGTCGTCGAGGTGGACCAGGACGCCCGAGCGGTCACGGTCTCGGCGGGCCTGCGCTACGGCGAGCTCGTCGAGCGGCTCGACCAGCAGGGCTGGGCCCTGCCCAACCTCGCGTCGCTCCCCCACATCTCGGTCGCCGGCGCCGTCGCGACCGGCACCCACGGCTCGGGTGACCGCAACGGCAGCCTCGCGAGTGCGGTGGCGGCGATGCAGATGGTCCGTGTCGACGGCGAGCTGGTCGACGTACGCCGCGGCGACGACGACTTCGACGCCATGGTCGTGTCGCTCGGGCGCGTCGGCGTCCTGACGTCGGTGACGCTCGACGTGGTGCCGACGTTCGAGGTGCGGCAGGACGTCTTCGAGCACCTGCCGTGGTCGGCGCTCGAGGAGAACCTCGACACCATCACCGCCAGTGCCTACAGCGTGAGCATGTTCACCGACTGGAGCGCGAGCGGCCCGCACCAGGTCTGGCTCAAGTCACAGGCCGGTGGGGCCGCCCCGACCGAGCTGTTCGGCGCCACCCCCGCCGAGCACGGCGTCCACCCGCTCCCGGGCGTCTCGGCGGAGTTCACGACCCAGCAGCTCGGTCGGTCAGGTCCGTGGTGGGACCGCCTGCCGCACTTCCGCCTCGGCTACACCCCCAGCGACGGCGAGGAGCTGCAGACGGAGTACCTCGTCCCCCGCACCCACGCGCTCGAGGCGATCGCGGCCGTCCGCGCTCTCGCACCCCTCGTCCAGCCGCTGCTGCTGGTCTCGGAGATCCGCACCATCGCCGCCGACACCCTCTGGCTGAGCCCGAGCCACAGCACCGACTGCGTGGCGCTGCACTTCACGTGGCGGCTCGACGTCCCGGCGGTCACGGCGTTCCTCCCCACGCTCGACGACGCCCTCGCGCCGTTCGCGGCCCGTCCCCACTGGGGCAAGCTGTTCGAGACGACCCCCGAACGGCTGCTCGCGGCCTATCCCCGCCTGCCTGACTTCGCCGACCTCGTCGCCCGGGTCGATCCCGACGGCCGGTTCGCCAACGACCTGACGGACGCCTGGCTCAGGCCCTGACGGGCTCGGTGCGGCGCGACAGGACGTAGCCCCACGCTCCGGCGAAGACGAACATGAAGATCGAGTAGACCGCCGCAGGCCCCCAGCATCCCGAGCAGCACCGGCAGGAGCACGACCGCGAAGACCTCGACGACCTTGCGGAGCTGCAGCGAGACGGAGTCCTGCCGGTCGAAGTAGGCGATGGCCAGGTTGGTGATGATCGGGAGCGTGAAGATCGCCACGATCGAGTTGATCGCGGTGAGGGTGACGTTGAGCTCCACGTCGCCGTGGAACAGGTGGCTGAACAGGTTGGCGCTCGTGCCGCCCGGCGACGCCGCCAGCAGCATCATGCCGATCCCGAGCAGGGGCGGCAGGTCGAGCGCGACGACCAGCCCGAAGCAGACCGCCGGCAGCACGAGCAGCTGGCAGGCCAGCGCGATGACGACCGCTCGCGGGTGCTGCCGGACGCGATCGAAGTCGGCCAGGGTCAACGACAGGCCGAGACCGAACATGATGATCCCGAGCGCGATCGGCAGACCGATCGTGGTGAGCGGCGAGTCCATCCGGTCACCCTAGAGGTGAGCCAGGTCACATGGTGAGCGGACGCCTTGTCGCGGGTCCATACTGGAAAAGTGAACACGTTCAATCCGTTGGCGCCGCCCCTCGTCGGGCCGCGCATCATGCGCCAGGACTGGACCCGGCTGACGTTCGTGCACTGGGCCGTCGACCCCGCGATCATCGCCCCGCTGCTGCCGGCCGGCACCCGGCCCGACACCCTCGACGGCGTCACCTACGTCGGCCTGATCCCGTTCGAGATGCGCCGCGCCGGCTTCGCCCACGGACCCGCCGTGCCGTTCTTCGGCGACTTCGCCGAGACCAACGTGCGGCTCTACTCCGTCGACGAGGAGGGACGTCACGGCGTCGTCTTCCGCTCGCTCGAGACCAGCCGGCTGCTCGTCGCGATCGGCGCGCGGGTCGCCTTCGCGACCCCGTACATGTGGGCGCGCATGCGGATCAGCCAAGACGCCGACCGCATCGAGTACGTCACCCGGCGCCGCTGGCCCGGACCGCGCGGCGCCGGTGGCCGCCTCGTGGCGACGCTCGGCGACCCCATCACCCACCCGTCGTCGGTCGAGGAGTTCGTGACGGCCCGCTTCGGCCTGCACACCCGCTACCTCGGCCGGACGCTGTGGATCCCCAACCACCACGTCCCGTGGTCGCTGCGCGAGGCGACGCTCGACGTGCTGGACGACGACCTGGTCGCCGCGGCCGGAGTGCCCGGGCTCGCCGGTCGCGCCCCGGACTCCGTCGTGCACGCCGACCGGGTCCACACGGTGTTCGGCATGCCGACGCTCGTCAGGGGCTGACGAGCTCGAAGTCGTCGAAGCTGAAGCCGGGCGAGACCATGCAGCTGACCAACGCGTCGGCCTCGGACGGCACGGTGCGCTGCCACACGCCCGCCGGCACCCGGGCCTGCGGCACCTGCCCCGCAGCCAGGTCGAGGCCCACGACCTGCGCGGTGGTCTCGCCCGGCAGGTCCCCGTCGCCACCCAGCTCGAGGACGACCGAGCCTCGCTGGGCGATCCACAGCTCGTCCGACGCGACCTTGTGCCACGCGGACGACTGGCCGGCGGGCAGCAGGAAGTAGATCAGGGTCGCGGTCGGGCGCACGCGACCGTCCGGCAGGGTCACCTGGACCGGCGACTCCCAGGTGCGGCGGTACCAGCCACCCTCGCGATGGGGCTGCAGGTCGAGGGCCTCGGCCAACGGATGGGTCATGACAGAGCCGCCTCGATCGCCGCGATGCGCTCGCGGAAGGCCTCCACGCGATCGCGCGTGCGCTGGGGCTCGCCCACCCTGGCGAGGTTGATGAAGCCCTGGTCGCCGCGAGCCTGGCCTGCCTCGATGCGGTCGGCGGCCGTGGTCATCCGCTCCACCACGGCGTCGAGCACCGTCATGGGGCCCCACTCGCCGTAGGCGTCGACCAGGAGGTCAAGACGCCGTGCGACGTCGTCGACCGGGATCTCGCGGTAGAGCGGGATGCCCGTCCAGGCCAGGAAGGCGAGGTCGTCGATCGCCCGGCCCGGGCCGGCCATGTCCCAGTCGATCATCGCGACGAAGTGCCCGCTCTGGATGATCCAGTTGTAGGCGCCCGGGTCGTTGTGGCAGATGACCTGGCCCGGCTCGATCTCCGCCTCGCCGCCGCGCCAGACGCGCGAGCCCTCGGGCCGGAAGCCCTCGACGATGTCGTGGAAGTCGCGCAGCCAGGCGACGGCCTCCACCAGCACGGTGTCGAGCACGACCTCGTCGTCGATCGGGACGCCACGACCCTCGACGTACTGGAGCACCTCGCGGCCTTCGTCGTCCATGCCGTGCAGGGCGGGCATGCCCCGCAGGCCGTTGGCCTGCAGGTAGGTCAGCAGCTCGTGCACGGCCGGCGTCCACGCCCCGGTGGGGCGTCGCACCGTGCGGCCGATGCGGGTGGCCCCGCCGACCGCTCCCGGGAGATGCTCCCTGTCCTCATGCGGCTCGGTGTCCTCTGGCACGCTGTCATCGTGGCACACTCTCACTCGCACTCCACGCCCGACGCCGGGCCGCCCCGGCGCCGCCTCGCGGTGATCCTGGGCGTGGTCGTCCTCGCGATCGCTGCGGTCGCCCTGGCGGCGATGGTGGCGCTGTGGCCCGACGCCGACCAGGTCCCCCGCGACCAGAACCCCTACGGCGCGGACGGCGTGAGCACGGCCAACGGCACCGTCACGAAGGTCGACCCGTTCAACTGCAACAGCGGTGGCGAGGGGCCCGACGGCACGGTCGAGGTCGCCGGTGACTGTGCCCACGTCGAGGCCTCGGTCTCGGACGGCACGGCGAAGTTCGACCTCGACGCGTCGCGCTACAAGGCCGGTATCGAGCCGGGTGACAAGGTCCAGCTGATCCGGCTGCAGCCCGAGGGCCAGACCGTGTCGTACGAGTTCCTCGACTTCCAGCGCGGCTTCCCGCTGACGGCGCTCGCCCTGATCTTCGCGGTCCTCGTCATCGCCGTCGCGCGCTGGCGGGGTCTCTTCGCCATCGCCGGCATCGGCGTCACGCTGTTCGCCCTCACCAAGTTCATGCTCCCCGCGTTCCTCGCCGGAGAGTCGCCTCTGCCGGTCGCGATCGTCGGGTCCACGGTGATCATGATCGTCGTCCTCTACCTCGCCCACGGCATCTCGATCAGGACGACGTCGGCGCTGTTCGGCACGCTGGTCGGCATCGCGCTGACGGCTGCCATCGGCGTCGCGGCCACGGGCTGGACCCAGCTGAGCGGCATCGGCTCCGAGGACGACCAGCGATTGATCGCCACCGTTCCCGGCATCTCGTTGTCGGGCATCGTCGCCGGCACGATGGTCATCGCCGGGCTGGGCGTGCTCAACGACGTCACCGTCACCCAGGCCAGCGCCGTGTGGGAGATGCGGACGCTCAAGCCGGCCGCCCGCGGCGCCGAGCTCTTCACCTCGGCGATGCGCATCGGCCGCGACCACATCGCGTCCAGCGTCTACACGCTCGTCTTCGCCTACGCCGGCTCCGCCATGACGATCCTGCTGCTCGCGACGGCCTACCAGCGCGGCCTGGCCGACATCGCCACGACGGAGGAGATCGGGCAGGAGATCGTCCGCACCCTCGTCGGTGCGATCGGACTCGTTCTCGCCGTGCCGGTCACCACGCTGTTCGCGGTGTGGCTCGCACCCCCACGCGCCGAGGACCTTCCCACCACCCCCACCACCGGACGACCGACCCCCGCGGCCCCGTCGTCGGGTGGCAGCCACGCGGGTCCGCGCGGCGGCTGACGAGGTTCGTCCCGCCATTCGGGGCCGTCCCCGCCCCATGTGCCACCGGGAGCGGTATGGTGGTCATGACACCGAACCGCAGCAAGCGTCGCTCGTCGAGCGACAAGGACTGCTCCAGGATCGTGACGCGAAGCCCGTTGGACGCAGGGCACGCCGCCAGACGATCGTTCGCCGTATCTGTGCCCGGCGGGCATCGACACGAGTCCGCGAGCAGGTGTGGTGTCGGCACACCGTCGGACGACCGTCCGGCACTCCACAGGAGGAACCCTTGGCTCGACGAGGCCAGCGCCAGTCCGGCAACACCCGGACGGCACCACGCCAGCAGCGATCTGCCCGTCCCCTCGAGAAGGGCGACATCATCCGCGTCCTCGCGCGCGCCGTCCGTGAGGTCGAGGCCAAGGCCCAGCGCGGCCCGCTGACGCCGTCGGGACGCACCAAGTTCCAGGTCGTCGCGGTGCTCGTCCGCGAGGAGCGCACCCGGGTCAAGGCCGACAAGGCCATGACCGAGGCCAGCCGCGCCGAGCAGATGAAGCGTCTCGACGGCGTGGCCACGATCCTGGCGCAGACCGTCGCCCTCGACCCGACCGTCTACCCGCTCCTCGACGAGAACGCCGTCTTCACCGACGCCGCCGACACCCTGCGCACCGAGATGCTGCACACCGCGGGCATCGAGCAGGCGGCCGAGGAGTCGTCCGACGAGCCGTCGGCAGCACCCGTCGTCACCGAGCGCCGCGTCGTCCCGCAGTCGGTGATCTCCCGCCAGCTGGCCAACCCGTTCCTCGCCCCCGACTTCTCCGCCGCCCCGCAGAAGGCAGCGAGCCCCAAGCGGCTGTCGACGTGGGAGCTGCTCGGTCCCCTGTTCCGCGCCTTCGAGTACGGCGGCGCGTCGTCCTGCATGCCCCTGCCCGATCCCGGCTTCCTCATGACGCCCGGCGGCCTCGAGCTCATGCCCCACCAGGCGCAGGTCGTCGCCTCCGCCGCGGAGGGTCACCGCACCTTCCTGCTCGCCGACGAGCCCGGCCTCGGCAAGACGGCGCAGGCGCTGCTCGCCGCGCACGCCGCCGACGCCTACCCGCTGCTGGTCGTCGTCCCCAACGTCGTCAAGACCAACTGGGCCCGCGAGGCCGACATCTGGACCCCCAGCCGCAAGGCGACGGTCATCCACGGTGACGGAGACTCGATCGACGGCTTCGCCGACATCGTCGTCGTCAACTACGAGGTGCTCGACCGTCACGTCGGCTGGCTCGGCGACTTCGGCTTCCGCGGCATGGTCGTCGACGAGGCGCACTTCATCAAGAACAAGTCGTCCCAGCGTTCCAAGCACGCGCTCGAGCTGTCCGAGCGCATCCGCACCCGGACCGCGCGGCCGCTGCTCATGGCCCTGACCGGCACCCCGTTGATCAACGACATCGAGGACTTCCGGGCCATCTGGCAGTTCCTCGGCTGGATCGACGACAAGAAGCCGCTCGCCGAGCTGATGGAGAAGCTCGAGGAGACCGGCCTGTCACCGGCCGACTCCGGCTTCTACTCCTCCGCCCGCACCAACGTCATCAGCATGGGCATCGTCCGCCGCCGCAAGGTCGACGTCGCCGCCGACATCCCGGCCCGGCGCATCGCCGACCTGCCGGTCGAGCTCGACGACGCGGTCGGACGGTCGATCCGCGAGGCCGAGCAGGAGCTGGCGCGCCGCCTGGTCGCCCGCTACGACACGGCGCTGGAGACCCGTACGTCCGGCCGGACCGTCGACGGCATCGACGTCGACCTCGTCCGCAGCGTCGCCCGCTGGGAGCGCGAGGACAGCGACAACGAGAAGACCGGCGAGAACGTCTTCGGCATGATGCGCCGCATCGGCCAGGCCAAGGCCGGGCTTGCCGCCGACTACGCCGCGCAGCTGTCGCGCAACGTCGGCAAGGTCGTCTTCTTCGCCAAGCACGTCGACGTCATGGACGTCGCCGAGGAGACGTTCACCAAGCGCGGCATCCGGTACGCCTCGATCCGCGGCGACCAGACTCCCAAGGTCCGTCAGAAGAACATCGACGCCTTCGTCGAGGACGAGGACGTCGAGATCGTCGTCTGCTCGCTCACCGCGGCAGGCGTCGGCCTCAACCTGCAGGTCGCCTCCAACGTCGTCCTCGCCGAGCTGTCGTGGACCGACGCGGAGCAGACGCAGGCGATCGACCGCGTCCACCGCATCGGCCAGGAGGAGCCCGTCACCGCGTGGCGCATCATCGCCGCGCAGACGATCGACGGCAAGATCGCCGAGCTCATCGACAGCAAGGCCGGCCTCGCCGCCCGGGCGCTCGACGGCTCCGACGAGGAGATCTCGTCGTCGGCCGACGTCCAGCTCGAGGCGCTGGTCGCCCTGCTCACCGAGGCCCTCGAGGCCCGCGCCTGACCCACCCCGCGTTGCGTCATACCTTCTGAGGCTTCTAGCCCCCCGAAGCCATGACGCAACGCTGGCGGGTCAGTCCCGGTCGGGGCCGGCCTCGGCGGTCAGGTCGCCCGGACGTCCTTCACCCGTGTCCGACGAGTCCTCGGGCTCCGCCGGGACAGGCCCGGGATTGGCCAGCTGGCCCTCCTCGTCGGCGGTGCTGTCGTCGTTGTCGTTGCGTGCTGTCGTCGGATCGCTCATGGACCGGGTGTACCCCGATGTGGAGATCTTCCCCCCGCGACCAGGTCTCAGCGGCCCATCGCCTCGGTCATCCCTCGGGTCGCGAGCACGTCGGCGAGCTCGTTGTCGGGCACACCGGAGTGACCCTTGACCCAGAACCACTCGACCTCGTGACGGTCGCACGCGGCCTTGAGCCGCTGCCAGAGGTCGACGTTCTTGACTGGCTGCTTCGACGAGGTCCGCCAGCCGTTCTTCTCCCACCCGGCGACCCACTGCGTGATGCCGCTGCGGACGTAGGTGCTGTCGGTGTGCAGGTGGACGACGGCCGACCGGGTCAGGGCCTCGAGGGCCATGATGGGTGCGGTCAGCTCCATCCGGTTGTTGGTCGTCGACTCTGACTCCCCGCCGAACATCTCCTTGACGTGCTCGCCGTGACGCAGCACTGCCCCCCACCCGCCGGGACCGGGATTGGGGGTGCAGCCGCCATCGGTGTGGATGACGACGGGTGTCTCGCTCACGACTTCCTCTTCCCTCCGGAGTGCTGGCCAGGCGTGGACCACGCAGTGCTGCCGGCCTCGAAGTCGTTGATCCGGTCGGCGATCAGTCGACGGACCAGGCCCTCCGGGACGTCCTGGTCCCACCGGATCTTGAGGGCGCCCTCGATCGCCTCGTAACCGGCCGCCTCCGCCTCGGCGCGGTGGTCGGCGAAGAACGCCACGGGAAACCGGATCGAGCAGTGGTTCTTGAAGCACTGCAGAGTCCAGACCATCGTGCCCTTGGCGTAGGCCGGGAAGTTGTATTTCAACACCTCCTCCACGCCGGTGCCGGCCGTACCGGCGAGGCTCAGCTCGCGCAACAGCTCCACGTGCGGCCGCTGGACGTCGTCCAGCCGGGCGAAGAACTCATCGACGTCAGCGACCTTGGGTGCAGGCATGCCCCCGAGCCTAGCCACCGAGGGAGCCGTGGCGTCGTACGATCGCGGTGTGCCGTCAAGCCGCAGGTCCGCCACGTATGCGCGACGGCGCAAGACCCGCATGTCGAAGGTCGAGCACGACCTGACTGACGAGCAGTGGGCGGCCCTGATGGACGCCTGGGGCGGCTGCGCCTACTGCGGCGGAGACGGTGCGGCCCTGCAGAAGGACTGCATGCTCCCGATCTCGCGGGGCGGTCGTTACACGCTCTCCAACGTCGTGCCGGCGTGCCGCTCGTGCAACGCGAGCAAGTGGAACCTCGAGGTCACCACCTGGATGCGGCGCAAGAAGCTCGACGAGCGGACGTTCCTCGTCCGCCAGGTAGAGGTCGCGCGCCTGGTCGCCGCCCTGCCGCAGGGCACCGCATGACGACCCTCACCGCCCTGGTGGCCGCCGGCGGGCTCCACCTCGGGTTCCAGGCCGTCGTCACGGTCGTCGTCTATCCCGCCCTGGCGTCGACGCACCCCGACGACTGGGACACCGCCCATGCGGCCCACTCCCGCCGGATCAGCTGGCTCGTCGCCCCGCTGTACGTCGCGGTCGCCGGGGTCTGCCTGTGGGTGCTGGTGGACGGACCGCTGACGGCCTGGACCCTGACCGCCGTCGCCGGGCACGCCGCGGCGGCCGGCATCACCGCCGTCATGGCGGCGCCGTCGCACGGACGGCTGGGGCGCCACGGGCCGTCCGACGCCGAGCTGCGGCTGCTCCTGACCGCCGACCGGGTCCGCCTGGCGGCCAGCGCGGTGGCGTTCGCCGCAGCCCTCGCTGCCTGACAGGATGACGAGGTGCGTCGCGCCGTATCCCCTCTCCTGCTCGTGACCGTGGCCCTGGTGCTCGCGGACTCGGCGGTCGTGACGCTCGCGCTGCCCGACATCCTGCTGCACCTCGACGCGTCGGTCGGGCAGGTCGCCTGGGTGCTGATCGCCTACAACCTGGTGCTGGGTCTGGGCGCCGTGCCCGCCGCGATGCTCTTTGCCCGGACGCAGCCTCGCGTCTTCACGGCCACCGGGATCGCCCTGTTCGCCGGCGCGTCGGCCTGGTGCGCGGTGGCCGACTCGATCGAGATCCTGATCCTCGCCCGCTGCCTGCAGGCGATCGGCGGGGCGCTGGCCCTGATCGGCTGTCTCGAGCAGCTGGTCGCCGAGCGGGGTGAGCGCCGCGGGGTGGCGTCGTGGGTGGCGGCCGGGGTGCTCGGCACCGCGCTCGGACCTGTGGCCGGCGGCCTGCTCACGCAGGCGATCTCGTGGCAGGCGATCTTCGTGGTGCAGGTGCCGTTCGCGGTGCTCGCGGTGCCGGCCGCCCTCGCCGTACGGACCGAGCCGCAACGCGTCCCCGATCGCCACCGTCCCGCGCTGCGGGCCAACGTGACCCTGGCCCTCATGTCGGCCGCGCTCACCGCGGCGCTCTTCCTCCTGGTGCTGCTGCTGGTGCAGGGCTGGGGGCGCTCCCCCGCCACCGCGGCCATCACCGTCTCGGTCGTCCCGGTCGCGGCCCTCGCCGCTCGTCCACTGGCCCGGCTGCTGCGTCCGCCGCCGGGCGTCGAGATCGCCGTGGGCTGCTTCCTGGTCGCCGGCGGCCTGGTCGGCCTCGCGATCCCGCCCTCGTCCCACCTCGCCTGGACGATCGCACCCCAGGCGCTCGTCGGCCTCGGGCTCGGGCTGACCGTCGACCAGCTGACCTCGCAGGCCATGCGGATGCGACTTCCCCGGGCGCGCCACGCGGGATGGACGATCGGCGCTCGGCACCTCGGCGTCGTCGTGGGGCTCGCGATCCTGACGCCGGTGTTCACGGCGGACCTCAGGGACGCACAGCAGCCGGCTGAGCAGGCGATCACCGCGCTGGTGCTCGACTCTCCCCTGACGCCCGAGAGCAAGATCGCCGTCGCGCAGGGACTCGGCGACGTGCTGGCCGACCAGCGCGGCGAGGTGCCCGACCTGCACCGCGCGTTCGCGACGCTCGACGTCGACCCCGGCGAGGCTGCGGCTGTCGCCCGGCTCGAGCGTGACCTCAACGAGCAGGTCGAGCGGGCCGCGACGCTGGCCTTCCGCGACTCGTTCCTCATCGGCGCAGGGCTGGCCTTCCTGGCCCTGCTCACGCTGATCCCGATCCGCCGACGGAGGACGCCGTGAGCGGTTTGCAGCGCTGGATCGGGCTCCCGGTCGCCGCGGTCGTCCTCGTCGTCGGGGTCGTCGGGGTCCAGCTCGTCAACGGCGGCGGGACGTACGAGCCGCTCAAGCCGGCTGACCCCTGCGTCGAACGGACCGTCACCTCCCGGGCCGCCGGCATCGACGCCCTCACCGAGCGCCTCGTGCTGCTCGGCGTCAACAACGCCGCCTGCACCCTGGGGGTGAGCCGTGAGGCATTGACGCTCGAGCTCGCCCAGTCGGGCGGGCAGTCGAGCGGGCAGTCCGGAGCTCGCTCCGACGCCCGGATCGACGCCCTCCGCCAAGGCCTGTTGACCGCCGTCGACCAGATGAAGGCCGACGGCTCGCTGCCCCGGGCGTCCGACCTCGTCGACGAGGCGCTCGACTCCGCCGACCTCAACGGGCTGCTCGAGCGGGCGATCCGTGCGCTTCCGGACTCCCTGATCGACTCGGCCCTCAAGACCGACGACGTGCTGCAGCGCGCGATCGACGACCTCGACCTGCGCGAGCTGCTCGGGAACGTCGACGACCAGGACGATCTGCAGCAGCAGGTCGAGGTGGCCGTGACCCAAGCCGTCAAGGACTCCCTGGCAGCTCGTCTGCGAGATCTCCTGCCCTGAGCGGTGACTCTGAGCGCTGGCTCCGGGCCCAGGGTCAGAGCGGACGCTTCAGGCCGACATGGCTGGTGTCGTAGCCGAGACGCTCGTAGAAGCTCCGCGCTCGTTCCCGGGCCTCGTCGGTCGTCACCTGGGCGAGCGACGCTCCCCTGGCCCGACCGTGCTGGTGCGCCCACTCGAGCATGGCCGCACCGAGGCCCCGTGAGCGCTCGGCCTCGGACACCCGCAGCCCCTCGATCTGCAGCCGGGTCGTGCCGGCGCGCAGCAGCCCGGGGATGATCGTGAGCTGCATCGTGCCGACGACGTGGTCGGTGTCGTCCCGCACGACGGCGAGGTACTGCGACCCGTCCCGGGCGACGACGTCGAAGGCGGCTTCGTACTGCGCCTCCTCACCGCCTTCGCGCTGCTGACCGATCTCGTCGTCGGCGAGGAGTGCGACGACCGCGGGCACGTCGGCCCGCACGGCCCGCTGCACCCGAAAGGTGCGGTCGCCGACCCGCAGGCTGCCTCCGGCCGATGCTCCTGCGATGCCGCGCAGCCGCGCCACGAGCAGGTCGAGCCAGGCCCCGACGTGCGTCCGGGCCTGCGTGGTGTCCGGGTAGCGGCAGCGCAGGTGCAGCCCGCTCTCGTCGAGGATGAACCAGAGCATCACGCCGTCGGTGCGGATCGCTGCGCCGATGTACTGCGCCTCCAGGCCGGCGGCGTCGACCCGCACGGGCAGGCGGCGCAGGTCGAGCCACGAGATGGCGAACATGCCCGGCGCCTCCGGCATCCCGCCCCACGGCTGCAGGATCTCCTCGAGCGGCCACGACCCCAGCTGCACGGCCTCCTTGACGGCCGCGGCGCAGGCGGCGGGGGCAGGATCGGCCGACTCCAGCACGGAGTTGGTGATGAACCACCCGACGGAGTCGTGCCACGCGGGCTCGTAGCGGCTGTGCACCGGGAAGACCGCACGCAACGAGGTCCCCGCCAGCTCGCGGGTGACGCCGGTCATCGCCGATACCGCCAGCGCCAGCGTCGAGACGCCGTCGGCCCGGGCCTGCGCGGAGAAGGCCGCACTGTCGTCGACGTCGAGCACGTCTCGCACCTCGACCCGCTCGGGGTGCATGACGGGGTCGCCGAGCGACAGCGGGAACCGCGGCATCGTCCCGCCACTGGCCTCGAGGATCTCGCGCCACCGCCGGTGCACCTCCTCGGGTGCCTGCGGCCGGTCCCGCAGCGCCGCTGAGTGATCGGCGAACGCCGGGGTCGCGACCAGGCTCGACGCCCGGCCGCCGTGCGCGTCGGCCAGGGCGGTGAGGAGGTCGCGGACGATCACGAGCATCGACCACATGTCGACGTGGGAGTGGTCGGCGGCGATCACCACGGTCGGGCCGGTCGCGGTCTCGAGCACGCTGAGCCGGTGCGACGGCGTCGCGTACGGGGTGCACGCGCTGTCGAGCTGGTCCCTGAGGGCGTCGTTGACGGCCTGCCCCGGAGCGATCGGGTGCTCGGTCCACGTGCCGGGCAGCACGTCGACCTCGCGCAGGTCGGGCTCGCCGTCGTCACCGGCCACGAAGACCGACCGCAGCGTGCCGTGCCGCGCGACGACGGCCAGCCAGGCGGCGGCGAGCGCATCCCTCGACACGGGCTCGCCGAGGCGGAACGAGATCGCCATCCACGATCCGGGACGGTCTCCCGCTCCGACGTGGCGACGCTGGTCGAACGAGACGGGGAGCTGGCGGCCCGGCTCGGAGACCCTCACGTCGTACCCCATCAGTCGTCCGAAGGGGAGGCGCAGATGGGCGACGTTGGTGAGTCGCATGGCCGATACCCTAGCCGTCACACGCTCAGGCGACAGGAGGAAGCCCCCGTGAGCACCTTCGCAGTCCCGGGAGCCGAGCTCGCCCTCGAGCTGAGCGACGAGGGCGGCCATCCCGTCGTGCAGCTGCACGGCCTGACGTCGAGCCGCTCGCGTGACCGGGTGCTCGACCTCGACCTCGGGCGCGGCCTCAGCGGCACCCGCCTGCTGCGCTACGACGCGCGGGGTCACGGGCGGTCGACCGGCCGGGCCGAGCCCGCCGACTACGAGTGGCCCCGGCTCGCCGACGACCTCCTGCGGCTGCTCGACCGCTACTTCCCCGGCGAGCAGGTGCACGGCGTCGGGCCCTCGATGGGCACGGCGACGCTGCTCCACGCGGCCGTCCGCGAGCCCGACCGGTTCAGCAGCCTGACGCTGCTCGTGCCGCCGACCGCCTGGGCGACCCGGGTCGCCAAGGGCGACGACTACCGGGCCGCAGCGCAGGTGATCGAGCAGCAGGGGCTCGAGGTGTTCCTCGAAGCCGGACGTCTCGCGCCGGTGCCGCCCGCGACCGAGGGTCTGCCCGAGACCCAGCCCGACGTCGACGTGAGCCTTTTGCCGGCGCTCTTCCGCGGAGCCGGGGCGAGCGACCTCCCTCCGGCCGACGCCATCGGACGCGTCGCGGCCCCGACCACGATCCTGGCGTGGGTCGACGACCCCGCCCATCCCCTGTCGACCGCCGAGGCACTGGCCGACCTGCTGCCCTCCGCGACGCTCGAGGTCGCCGCCACACGAGCCGACCTCGAGACGTGGCCCGCGATCCTTGCGGCCGACGTGGCACACCACGGCACGTGATGGGGGCGAGCCTGTTGCACGCCTCGACTCCAGCCCGCTGGCGGATCACGACCGCTCTACTGACCGAACGTCCACCTCCCGCGAGGGATTGTCGGGCGCGGTCGGCTGGGTCTAGCCTCACGAGATGACGACGGAGGACACGATGCCTGCGAGCGACGTGCTGGACGGCGGCGGCTGGGTCACCGACGGCGGCCTCGAGACCGACCTGGTCTTCCACCACGGCATCGACCTGCCGGAGTTCGCCTCGTTCCCGCTCCTGCACGACGAGCGCGGCATCGGGCTCCTCCGGTCGTACTACGGCGAGTACTCCTCGATCGCCGCGGCAGCCGGCGTCGGCCTCCTGGTCGAGACGCCCACGTGGCGGGCCAACCCAGACTGGGCCACGACCCTCGGACTGGGCCCTGCCGAGCTCGACCGGGCCAACCGCGCCGCCGTCGCCCTGGCCCACGAGGTGGCCGGCGCGTCGCCGGTCGAGCGGACCCGGATCAGCGGGGTCGTGGGGCCGCGCGGCGACGGATATGTCGCCGCGCGCACCGAGGTGGACGAGGCCGCTGACTATCACGCGCCCCAGGTGAGCGTCTTCGCCGCCGAGGGCGCAGACCTCGTGCACGCCATGACCATGACGGGGCCGGCCGAGGCGGCCGGCGTGGTCCGGGCGGCGCGAGCGGCCCGCATCCCCGTGGCGATCTCGTTCACCGTGGAGACCGACGGCCGGCTGCCCGACGGACGCACCCTGTCCGAGGCCATCGACACGCTCGAGTCCACCGATCCCGCCGACTGGTACGGCGTCAACTGCGCCCACCCGTCCCACCTGGCGGCGGGCCTCGACGGCGGGTCGTGGCAGGAGAAGGTGTCCTTCCTGCGTCCGAACGCATCGACGCTCTCGCACGCGGAGCTGGACGCCATGGAGGTGCTCGACGACGGCGACCCGGCTCTCCTCACCGGTGCGACGGACGCGATCCGGTCGCAGCTGCCCGCGCTGCGCGTGGTCGGTGGCTGCTGCGGTACTGACAGCCGTCACGTCGCGGCCCTGTGGGGAGTGCCTGCGCCCCGCTGAACGTCGTCCCCGCTCCGGATCGACCACGACACCGCAGGATGGACCCCATGACTCATGTTCGACGCTTCGACCACATCGGCATCACCGTCGCAGACCTGGACGCGGCGACGGCGTTCTTCGTCGGCCTGGGGCTGGAGGTGGAAGGCATCGGCTCCGTGCAGGGAGAGTTCGTCGAGACCGTATGTGGCATCCCAGGCGCGCACTGCAGGATCGCGATGCTCACGTCGCCCGGCGGCGGCCGTCTTGAGCTCTCGAGCTTCATCACCCCCGACCACGTGCAGGGATCGCTGCAGCCCATGGCCAACGAGGTCGGGCTGCGCAACGTCTCGTTCGAGGTCGGCGACCTGCAGGCAGCCGTCGACGCCGTGGCCGCTGACGGCTACGGCCTCGTCGGAGGCGTCGGGACGTACGAGGACAGCGTTCGCATGGCGTACGTCCGCGGTCCCGAAGGCATCATCGTGTCGCTCTTCGAGCAGCTCGCCTGACCCACGCCGGCCGCGCGTGGCCCCTCAGCATGCGTCGACGCCCCGGGCGGCATAGGTTGGGCGCTCCCGGCCCCACGAGCTTCACGAGGATGGCCACCATGGCGCGCACGGCTCCGAGCACGGTCACCCTGCACGGCCACGACCTGTCCTACGTCGACAGCGGCTCCGGCCCGGTCGTGCTGTTCATCCACGGGATCCTCGGGTCGCAGCGGCAGTGGGAGCACCTGATCGACGTGATGGACGACGACCACCGGGTGCTCCTGCCGGACCTCTTCGGTCACGGCGAGTCGGCGAAGCCGTACGGGGACTACTCGCTCAGCGCGCACGCCGCGGCCATGCGCGACCTGCTCGACCATCTCGGGATCGAGCGGGTCACGCTGGTCGGGCACTCGCTCGGTGGCGGGATCGCGATGCAGTTCTTCTACCTCTTCCCCGAGCGGGTCGAGCGTCTCGTCCTGGTCTCCAGCGGCGGGCTCGGGCGCGAGGTGAACCTGCTGCTGCGTGCAGCGACCCTGCCCGGGGCCGCACAGGTGCTCAGCGTCATCGCCTCGGCACCTGTCCTCTCCCGCGTCGAGGCACTGGGCCGGGGAGCCTCGAAGGTCGGATGGCGGCCCGGCGCCGACGTCGACGCGGTCTGGCGGGGCTTCAGCTCGCTCGGCGACCATGAGAGCCGGCGTGCGTTCCTCGCGACCACCCGCGCCGTCATCGACATCGGCGGGCAGAGCATCAGCGCCCACGACCACCTGGACGGCGCGCTGCCCATCCCCTCGATGATCGTGTGGGGGTCGAACGACCGGATGATCCCGGTCGCACACGCGCTCAGCGTGGAGAAGCAGCTGCCTGACTGCCGCCTGGAGATCTTCGAGGGGGCGGGGCACTTCCCGCACCTCGACGATCCGGACCGCTTCGCCCGGGTGCTCCGCGAGTTCATCGCCGACCACGCGCCGCCGGACCAGCCGTCCCCCGGCGAGGATCTCTGATTCTCAGCACAAGCACTGTCTGGTGCAGCGGGCGCACCTGGGAGTAGATTCCGTAGATGGCCGACGATGCCGGGGACAGCAAGGACACCCGCTTCGTGGGGCCCATCCCCGACCTCTACCAGCGGCTGCTGGTGCCGATGATCTTCCGGGCCGCCGCTGACAGCCTCGCGCAGGTGGTCGCCGGCCTGTCGCCGCACGACGTCCTCGAGACGGCGGCCGGCACCGGCGCACTCACCCGCGCCCTGGTCAAGGCCTGTCCTGACGCGGCCGTCACCGCCACGGACCTCAACCAGCCGATGCTGGACGCGGCGGCCACTCACACCGCTGACGGCGCGACCGTGACGTTCCAGCAGGCCGACGCCCTCGACCTGCCGTTCGGCGACCAGACGTTCGACGTCGTCGCGTGCCAGTTCGGCGTGATGTTCTTCCCCGACCGCGTCCACGGCTATCGCGAGGCCGGACGCGTCCTGAGGCCTGACGGGTCGTTCGTGTTCAACACGTGGGACCGGATCGAGAACAACGAGGTCACCCACGTGATCCAGTCGGCGCTCGTCGCGGCGGCACCCGACGAGCCGTTGCTCTTCATGAGCCGGACCCCGCACGGCTACTTCTCGCCCGAGCAGATCCGGGCCGACCTGGAAGCCGCCGGCATGCCGGGCGCGTCGATCACGGCGATCGACGGGACGAGCCGCACGTCCGCCTCCGAGGCCGCGACGGCCTTTTGCCAGGGCACTCCCCTGCGCGTGGCGATCGAGAGTCACACCACGCTGAGCGTCGCCGAGGCGACCGCCATCGCCGAGGATGCCCTGCTCCAGCACTTCGGCGCCGGACCCATCGATGCGCCCATCCGCTCGTTCGAGGTCGTCGCGCGGCCGACCGCTCCGCAGCTGACCGACGGTGAGAGGTAGGGCTGCTGGCGCACCGTCAGACGCTCATCGTGCTGCCCACTTCTCGCGGCTCGGGGACTGTCTGACCCCGCCTCTAGAGTGGAGGAAAGGCTGCAATCGAAGGGTTTTCATGGGGTTGGACGACCGGGAGACGATCGATCAGATCGTGGTGCGTCGCCAAGCCCAGGCCTCCTGTGATGCGGCTGAGGCATTGGACCTGTTGGACTATGTCGACCGGGCCCGGGTTGCGGGCGAGCGGATCAGCGAGGGTCAGGGACGCCGGCGGGTCGACAGCGCCGTGCACGAGCTGTCGTTGGCGATGAGGCTGCCGGTCCCGACGGTCGAACGGGCTGTGGCCCGCGCCCGCCGACTCCGTTCGAGGATGCCGGTGGTGTGGCAGGCATGGCACGACGGACGCATCCCGACCGCCCACGTGGAAGCCATCGACCGGGCCGGCTGCCGGCTCACCCGCGCCGAGTCGGTGACCGCGCTCGATGATGTGGCGGTCGACCGGGTGGCACGTCTGACGCCGGGGCAGGCGACCCGGTGGTTGGACCGGTGGGTCGAACGCACCGAAGCAGGCGCGTCCAAGGAACGGCATGTGAAGGCGTTCGCCGACCGGGCCGTGGGACTACGTCCGCTCGGGGACGGGATGACCCGCCTGACCGCAGACCTCGGTGCGGCTGATGCGGCAGCGATCATGCAGTCGTTGACCAAGACCGCCCACGCGTTGCCGGCCGATGATGACCGCACGATCGACCAGGCCCGCACCGACCTGCTCGCCGACACCCTGCTCGGCCGCCGCGACGGCGGCCTGGGCTACCGCCCTGTCATCGGTGTCACGGTGCCGTTGTCGTCGCTGATGGGATTCAGCGACACCCCCGGTGAGCTGACCGACCGCACCGCCACGATCCCCGCCCACGTCATCCGGACTGCCCTGGCTGATGAGACGAGCGTGCTGTATCGGTTGGTCACCAGTGATGTCGGTGACCTGCTGACCGTGACCTGGCTCGGCCGGCTGGCCCCCACCCGCCTCCAGCAGGTCCTCGGGTTCCGCGACGGCACGACCGTCTTCCCGACCGCATCGGTGCCGGTCCGGGCGTGCGACATCGACCACAGCGACCCCTGGCCCGCCGACACCAACGCCGCGAACACCGGGCCCTTGCACCGCCGCGCCCACAACCTCAAGACCGAAGGCCACCTGCAGTTGCGACAACCCTCGCCCGGGAGCTTCGAATGGACCACGCGCACCGGGCACACCTACACCCAGCACCCCGACCCGCTCCCCATCGCAGCATGGGAACCCGACACACCCGTCGAGGCCACCGGCCTGCCACCCGACCCCGGAGCCGACGACTTCACCCAGATGCTCGCCTACCTCGACGCCGCCTGAACACGCCTGCCCCCCCGGAAGTCCGACACGGGATCAAGCCGTCGTGCGCACCCTCACCGCCAGTCGAGGAGCTCTCGCACCATCTGCTGTGATGCCGGCGAGCCGTCGTTGCGGATGCCGTTCATCGTGTCGTGCGACACGAAGATCCCGTTCGCGGTGCTCGCGGCGACGATGGCCTCCACCGAGGCACGGATGCGCGTCGAGGCACCGAACGATCCTTCCGGGTCTCCCTTGCGGGACGTGTGGGGGTAGAGGACCAGCTCGATCGTCGCGTCCGGCAGGTGCCTGGCAGCGACCATCACGAGGGTGGGTGAGATCTTGCGCTGGAAGCGCTTGAGAAAGATCAGCGGCGTGTCTTCGATGACGTCCTGGAGATACTGCCGGGGCCATGACACGTCGGCCGTGCCGATCTCCACGGCCCGGGCCAGCCATGGCGAGCCCATCTGGCGCAGACGAGCGTCGAGGTCGTCCTCGCGGGCGACGAACCCCTCGGAGACGAGCTGGGCCACCGCGAGCGTGACGGCATCGGTCGCGGTGCCGCGAAGCACGAACCGCGCACCGGTCGGCACTCGGCTGCGACTGAAGAAGTGAAAGCGGGCGTCCTTCCCGGAGCCCAGCCCGTCACTCCCGGAGGTCATACGTTGAACCGGAACTCCACCACGTCGCCGTCAGCCATCACGTACTCCTTGCCCTCCATGCGGACCTTGCCGACCGACTTGGCGGCGGTCATGGAGCCGGCCTCGACGAGGTCGTCGAACGACACGATCTCGGCCTTGATGAAGCCGCGCTCGAAGTCGGTGTGGATGACGCCGGCCGCCTGCGGAGCCGTGGCACCCTGCGGGATCGTCCACGCGCGCGACTCCTTGGGGCCAGCCGTGAGGTAGGTCTGCAGGCCCAGGGTCGCGAAGCCGACGCGCGCGAGGGCGTCCAGCCCGGGCTCCTCGACGCCCATGTCGGCGAGCATCTCGGCACGCATGATCTCGGCCTCCTCGTCGTCGCCCAGCTCGACCAGCTCGGCCTCGCCCTTGGCGTCGAGGAAGATCGCCTCGGACGGCGTGACCAGATCGCGCATCTGCTGCTTGAGCGCCTCGTCGGTGAGCTCGTCGGCGTCGCAGTTGAAGACGTAGATGAACCGCTTGGACGTCATGAGGTGCAGGTCGCGCAGCAGCTCGAGGTCGAGCCCGGCCTTGAGCACACCCGTGCCGGCCTCGAGCGCCTCCTTGGCCTTCTTGGCCTCCTCGAACGCGGGGACGAGCGACTTGTCCTTGCGCGACTCCTTGTCGAGGCGCGGCAGCGCGTTCTCGAGGGTCTGCAGGTCGGCCAGGGCCAGCTCGATCGAGATCGTCTCGATGTCGTTGGCGGGGTTGACGTCGCCGTCGACGTGGGTGACGTCCTCGTCACGGAACACACGGGTGACCTGGCAGATCGCGTCGGACTCGCGGATGTGCGACAAGAACTTGTTGCCCATGCCCTCACCCTCGGACGCGCCGCGGACGATGCCGGCGATGTCGACGAACTGGACCGTCGCGGGCAGGATCTTCTCCGACCCGAAGATCTCGGCGAGCTGGGCCAGCCGCGAGTCGGGGACGCCGACCACGCCGACGTTCGGCTCGATCGTCGCGAACGGGTAGTTCGCCGCGAGGACGTCGTTCTTGGTCAGTGCGTTGAAGAGGGTCGACTTGCCCGCGTTGGGGAGTCCGACGATGCCGATGCTGAGAGCCACGAGGGACGATCCTACGTCCTCAGCCCCGGTCGAGGCGAAACGCCCGGAGCTCCTGGTCGTACCAGTCCGTCGTGAGGCCGAGATCGGTCATCCCGAGCCGACCGCAGACCGCCTGCGAACGGACGTTGTCAGGATCGGTCACGGCGAAGATTCCCGACATCCCGGCATCGAAGCCGCGCTGCACCAGCGCCGTCGCCGCCTCCGTCGCGAAGCCGTGGCCCCACGCGTCGGGATGCAGGTGCCACCCGACCTCGTGCACGCGTCGCTCGTTGCCGGCGCTCGGCGGGAGCGGCACCAGCAGGGTCATGCCGACGAAGGCGCCGGTGTCGAGGCGCTCGGTCGCGAACAGGGCCGCCGCCGGATGGTCGCCGGCCCGTCCGGGTGCCCGCTCGATGCGGGTCGTGGCCTCGGAGACGTCGACCATCGGCGTGCCCTGACCGCTCCAGCGGGCGACCTCCGGCAGGCGGAAGACCTCGAACAGCGACGGCGCGTCGGCCGGGACGAGCGGACGAAGGTGGAGCCGCTCGGTCGTGAGGGTGGGCTCGGTCATCGGCTCACCCACCCCTCACGCGTGGTGTGGAACATCCGCGACAGACCGCCGTACCAGCGATCGGGGACGGCCCCGAGGTCGGCGAGACCGAGCCGTGTGGCAACTGCAGCCGAGGCCGCGTTGTCGGGATACATCGTGCACCACACCTCGTCGAGTCCGTCGGCGAAGACGGCGTCGAGCAGGGCGCGAGCGGCCTCGGTCACGTAGCCGTGGCCGACCGCGTCGGGGTGCGCGCTCCACCCGACCTCATATCTCTCCTGGTCGTCGTCGGGCAGGCGCTTGACCAGCACGTTGGCCACCAGCTCGTCGCCGCCTCGGGGCACCGCCGCGAGGTGCACCTCGTGCCGACTCGCCGCATCCTGCTCGGCCCAGGCGGCGATCCGCTCCCGCGCCGCGTCGATCCCGTGCATCGGGACATGTGGCGGGTCGCCGAGCCAGCGCAGCACCTCGATGTCGCTGTAGATGTCGAGGACGCGCTGCGCGTCCGCGCCGACGTACGGACGCAGCACCAGCCGCTCGGTCTCGATGATGTCCACGACACCGATCCTGTCAGGACCAGCCCCCGGGACGGGTCAGGCGGCTGGCGACGTGCCCATCGACCACGTGTCTGCGGGCGCCAAGGCACGGAGGGCGTCTCCGAGCAGCCGTGCCACGGTCTCCGCGGGCAGCTCGAGCAGCTCGGCAACCTGACGGTAGGTGTGGCCGCCGAACCGGCAGAGCGCCAGGGCGACTCGCTGGTCGTCGGGCAGCGCGTGGAGCTGGGCCGTCAGCGTCGGCAGCGATGACGGCTGCGAGGCGCCATCGGTGCCGTCAGCAGGAGCCCAGCAGAGCCAGGCGACCCACACAGCGGCCGACAGGTCGCGCAGGTCCGTCTGCCCGTCACCGTGCACCGAGATGGCCTGCATCACGATCTGCTCGGCGAGGTCAGGGTCACAGGTCAGGGTCGTTGCCACCGCATACAGCTGCTGGCCGTACCGATCGTAAAGTCGCAGGCGCTCGCGATTCCTCTTCATGCAGTTCTCCCGTCGTGGCCCCACTCGAGCATGACCGGTCCACGTCCTCGGCGGAACGGGCGAACCTATGCAACTGTGGTGCACACGCCCGGGTGACAGACTCACGACATGACCGTCATCAAGATCAACGCCATCACCGTCCCCGCCGGATCGGGCGACGAGCTCGCCCACCGCTTCGCCGCGCGCGCCGGCGCCGTCGACGGGGCGGACGGGTTCCAGGGCTTCGAGCTGCTGAAGCCGACCGACGACCGGGAGCAGTGGCTCGTCGTCACGCGCTGGGCCGACGAGGAGTCGTTCCAGGCCTGGGTGAGCTCGCCGTCGTTCGCCGAGGGCCACCGCTCGGCCGTCGAGCGCGCCGGCGGCGAGGCCCCGAAGCCCGTCTCGACCCACAGCGAGATCTGGAACTACGAGATCGCCGGCGGCTCCAAGGGCTGACCTGCACGGAACTGTCCGTGGTCCCCCGCATGCTGGGGTCATGGAAGCCTTCCCCCTTCTCCTCACCGCCCTGCTCGCCCTCGCCGCGGGGCTCTCGATCGGCTATCTCCTGGGCAGCCGTCGGGCCCCGTCGGCCTCGGCCCACGACCTGAGCCTGTCGCAGGCCGCGACGGCGCAGGCCGTCGAGCCGGTCCGTGAGAGCCTCGACCGCTTCGGCGAACGACTCCGACAGCTCGAGTCGAGCCGCATCGAGTGGCACACCCAGCTGCGCGAGCAGGTCGACGCCGTCCGCCTCACCAGCGACTCGCTGCGCAAGGAGACCGCCTCGCTGGCCACGGCGCTGCGCCGCCCGCAGGTCCGCGGTCGCTGGGGCGAGATGCACCTCAAGCGCACGGCCGAGCTCGCTGGCATGCTCGATCACTGCGACTTCGAGCTCCAGGTCAGCGTCAGCGACGGCGACACGATGCTCCGCCCCGACATGGTGGTCAGGCTCGCGGGCGACAAGCGGGTCGTGGTCGACTCCAAGGTGCCGCTCGACGCCTACCTCGACGCGGCGCAGGCCGAGACCGAGGCCGAGGGTGCCGAGCACCTGCGCCGCCACGTCCGCCAGGTCCGCACCCACATCGACCAGCTGGCGGCGAAGTCCTACTGGTCGCAGTTCGACCAGGCCCCGGAGTTCGTCGTGCTGTTCGTCCCCGGCGAGTCGATCCTCTCCGCGGCACTCGAGGCGGAGCCGACGCTGCTGGAGTACGCCTCGGCCAAGAAGGTCGTCCTCGCGACACCGACGACCCTCATCGCGCTGCTGCGCACGGTCGCCTATGCGTGGACGCAGGAGCAGCTCGCCGCCAACGCCCGCGAGATCCAGACCATCGCCCGCGAGATGTACGACCGCATCGGCACCGTCGCCGGCCACGTCGACAAGCTGGGGCGGTCGCTGGAGAGCACCGTGCGCTCCTACAACGAGGCCGTGAGCTCGATCGAGTCCAGGTTTCTGGTCACGGCCCGCCGTTTCAACGCCCTGCACGTGTCCACCACGCCCGTCGAGTCCCCCAGGCTCGTCGAGTCGACACCCCGTTCATTGACGGCTCCCGAGCTCGTCGATGAACTAACGTCGTAGCCATGACGCAGGCGGTGTCCCGCACACCAGCACGCCGGCCCCGAACATCTCCTGCCCGGCACGACCTCAGTGCCCGGCAGGCGGTCGTGGCTGCCTGCCTGGCCATGACGGCGATCGTCCTGCTCGACCTGATGGACGGCCGCATCGGTCTGCTCTACTCGGTGGGCTTCGTGCTGATCGTCATCACGGCACCGCTCAGCGTCGACGTGCGCGCCCTGTTCCCGACCGGAGTCCTGCCGCCGGCCCTGCTGATCGGCAGCCTGCTGGCGGTGTGCCTGCTCGACCCCCAGGCCATCCAGGTCGGCGGCATGGCCAAGGACGCGGGCACGTTCGCCCGGCTCATCGCGGGCACGATCGACCACGGCATGACCCTCGTGGTCGGCCACGGTCTCGCGCTCGGCCTGATCGCCGTGCGCATCGTCACCGCCCCCGAGCGCTGAGCCGTCAGCCCGTCGCCTCGTCGACGAAGCACCAGCGCCACGCCTCGCCCGGCTCGAAGCTGCGCATCACGGGGTGACCGGTCTGCTCGAAGTGTCCGGCCGCATGCTTGCCGACCGACGAGTCGCAGCACCCCACGTGACCGCACGTCATGCAGAGCCGCAGGTGCACCCAGTCGGTGCCGTCGCGCAGGCACTCCTCGCAGCCGGTCGGCGTGACCGGGTTCGGGAAGTCACACGCGGCCCGCAGGTGCTCGCACGAGCCCGCGACGTCCTCCGGAGCCCGCAGGTCGGTCTCGCGCTCGGCCGTCGTCTCGCCCTCCGACAGCCGGTCGAGGATCGACTCCTCGACGTCGAGGGCGTTCATGACCTGCTGCAGGATCGACTGGTCGACGCTGCCGAGGTCGCGGATGCGCAGCAGCTCGGCGCGCTCCTGGCGCAGCATGTGGGCGCGCAGCCGCGAGTACTGCGCGCTCGGGGTCTCCAGCCCGCCGAGGCGCTCCCAGACCGCATTGGTGCGATCGGTCGCGCGCTCGCGGAGGCGGTGCATGACGGCGTCGCTGACCGTGCCCTCGACGTTCTTGTCGAGATAGGCCATGCCGGCGTCGGTCACCGCCTGGTAGACCGTCGCCTCCTGCAGGTGGTCCTCGTGCCGATCGGGTCCTGGCACCTTGAGCACGCGCACCAGGGTGGGGATCGACAGGCCCTGGATCATCAGGGTGCCGACGGTGACCACGAACGCGATCAGCACCAGCACCTCCCGCTCCGGGGTCTCGGGCGGCAGCAGGAAGACCGCGGCCAGCGTCAGCACGCCGCGCATGCCGGTCCACGCGACCATGAAGATCGTGCGCGGGTCAGGGCGCGGCTGGGCCGCCGCGATCCGCGGGATCAGACGAGGCAGGTAGGTCGCCGGGAACACCCAGACCATGCGCAGCACGATGACAGCCAGCAGCACCGCGACGCAGGCCGCCGTGATGCGGGTCGCCGACAGGTCGCTCTGGTCGAGGTTGTTGACGATGTCGCGGATCTGCAGGCCGATGAGCAGGAAGACCGCGTTCTCGAGGACGTACGAGATCGTCGACCAGTTGGTGCGCTCGAACAGCCGTGACGCGCCGGACTGGATGATCGGCGACTTGTGGCCGAGGATGATGCCCGCGACGACGACCGCGAGCACGCCGGACGGCTGGGCGTCGATGCCGTAGAAGTCCTTGACGTGCAGCTCCTCCGCGGGGATGTAGGCGATCCACGGGGTCAGCAGCGACACCGCGACGTCGGTGACCTCGTCCTCGATGAGGCGGCGGATCCGACCGACGACGAACGCGACGATCAGCCCGATCGCGATGCCACCGAAGGCCGAGATCAGGAAGCCGACGCCGACCTGCCACACCCCGACGGTGCCGGCGATGGCGGCGATCGACGCGCGGAGCGTGACGATCGCCGTGGCGTCGTTGACGAGGCTCTCGCCCTCGAGGATCGTGACGACACGGCGCGGCAGCCCCACCCGTCGCGCGATCGCCGTGGCCGCGACGGCGTCCGGCGGCGCGACGACGGCGCCCAGCGCCAGCGCCACGGCGAACGGGACGTCGAGGATCCACCAGACGAGCAGGCCGACGCCGGCCGTCGTGAACAGCACGAGACCGACGCTGAGCAGCATGATCGGCCGCTTGTTGGCCCGGAAGTCGACGAGCGACGTACGGATCGCGGCGGCGTAGAGCAGCGGCGGGAGCAGCCCCACCAGCACGATCTCGGGCGTGAGCTCGAAGTCGGGCACGAACGGCACGTAGGAGCCCACGATGCCGACGACGATCAGCACCAGGGGTGCCGACATGGAGAACCTGCCGGCGATCGCGCTGACCGCGACGACGATGGCCAGCAGGGTGACGAGGGTCAGGGCGATGTCCACCCCTCCATTGTCTCAGCCCGAACCACGTCGCCACGACGCTCGCCCGGTCGCGGACACCACCGGGCCGCCGTACGGTGAGAGCACGTCACCGTCTTCCGGGGGGAAGCATCATCATGACCGTCCTCGCACGTCGCACCCGTCCGCTCGTCACGCTCGTCGCGACCACCGCCGTCGGTGCAGCCCTCGTGGCGGCCGGCCCGCCGAGTGCCCAGGCCGCCGCCCGGCCGTCCGACTCCGGCGCCACCGGGTCCTCCGGCTCCACCGCCCGCGGGACGGGTGGTGCCGTGAGCTCCGTCGACGCCAACGCCAGCCGCATCGGCCGCGACGTGCTCCGCCGGGGCGGCAACGCGGCCGACGCCGCGGTCGCCATGGCCTCCGCGCTCGGAGTCTCCGAGCCCTACAGCGCCGGCCTCGGCGGCGGCGGCTACTTCGTCTACTACGACGCCAGGAGCCGGAAGGTCAGCACGATCGACGGCCGCGAGACGGCTCCGGTGGGCATCACGCCCGACGCCTTCGTCGACCCGTCGACCGGCAAGCCCTACAGCTTCACCCCCGAGCTCGTGTCGTCCGGCGTGGCCGTCGGTGTGCCCGGGACGCTCGCGACGTGGCAGTCGGCGCTCGACCGCTTCGGCACGCGGTCGCTGGCCCGCACGCTGGCCCCGTCGATCGAGCTGGCACGGGACGGCTTCGTCGTCGACGACACGTTCCGCAGCCAGACGCTCGACAACAAGACCCGGTTCGCGGCGTTCCCCGACACGGCGAGGCTGTTCCTGCCCGGCGGAGACGCCCCGAAGGTCGGCACCCGGTTCCGCAACCCCGACCTCGCCCGGACGCTCACCCGGATCGCCCGCCAGGGCACCGACGCGTTCTACCGCGGACCGCTCGCCGCCGAGATCGCCGACGTCGTGCAGCACCCCCGCAAGGACCCCGCCTCCACGCTCCCGGCACCCGCCGGCTCCATGACGTCCCGCGACCTCGCGACGTACAAGGTCCGCCAGCAGGCCGCGACGAAGATCCGCTATCGCGGCCTCACGGTCCACGGCATGGCACCGTCGTCGTCGGGCGGGACGACCGTCGGTGAGGCGCTCAACATCGTGGAGAACCACCGCCTGCGCGGCGGCTCCGGCACCGCCCGCAGCCTGCACCTGTATCTCGAGGCATCGGCGCGTGCGTTCGCCGACCGCGGCGCGTACGTCGGCGACCCCGCCTTCGTGAAGGTGCCCACCACGACCCTGTCGAGCCAACGCTTCGCCGACTCGCGTGACTGCACGATCGATCCGACGACGGCGGCCCCCAAGCCCGTCTCCCCCGGATCGCTCGACGGCACGGGGTGCGCCACCGCGAAGGCCGACGAGAAGCCCGACACCGAGAACGTCTCGACGACGCACCTGTCCGTCGTCGACCGGTGGGGCAACGCCGCGTCCTACACGCTGACGATCGAGCAGACCGGCGGATCGGCCATGACCGTGCCCGGTCGCGGCTTCCTGCTCAACAACGAGCTCACCGACTTCACCGCGGCGTACGACCCGAACGACCCCAACCGCATCGCCCCCGGCAAGCGTCCCCGCTCCTCGATGTCGCCCACGATCGTGACCGAGAACGGCAAGGTCGCCTACGTCGTCGGCTCTCCCGGGGGCGCCACGATCATCACGACGGTCCTGCAGATCCTGCTCAACCGGATCGACCTCGGCATGTCGCTGCCCGAGGCCGTCGCGGCCCCGCGCGCCTCGCAGCGCAACACGGCCACGACTCCGGCGGAGCCGGCGTTCATCGCGGCGTACGAGCAGGCGCTCGCGCCGTACGGCCAGAAGCTCGTGCCCTCGGGCGACCAGTTCACGTCGGCGGCCGAGATCGGCGCGGCCGCAGCGATCGAGGTCGGGCCCCGCGGCCGGCTCACCGCCGTGGCGGAGCCGACGCGCCGCGGTGGCGGCAGCGCGATGGTGGTGCGGCCCGGCCGGTGAGGGCCGAGGCGGCCGAACCCCTAGGAGTAGGGGACGCCGGCGGCCTTCATGTCCTTGCGCAGCTCGGGCGGCAGGGCGAAGATCAGGCTCTCGTCGGCTGTGCGCACCGCGTCGGCGTCGGGGTGACCGTGCTCGCTGAGGTAGCCGAGCACCTCCTGGACGAGGTCGTCGGGCACCGACGCACCCGAGGTGACGCCGACCTTCTCGACGCCGTCGAGCCACGACTCGTCGATCTCGGAGATGTCGTCGATGCGGTAGGACGCCTTGGCACCGGCCTCGAGCGCGACCTCGACGAGGCGCACCGAGTTGGAGGAGTTGGCCGAGCCGACGACGATCACCAGGTCGGCGTCCTTGGCGATCTCCTTGACCGCGACCTGCCGGTTCTGCGTGGCGTAGCAGATGTCGTCGCTGGGCGGATCCTCCAGCTGCGGGAACTTCTCGCGCAGGCGGCGCACCGTCTCCATCGTCTCGTCGACGCTCAACGTCGTCTGCGACAGCCACGACAGGCGGGTGCCCTCGGGGAACTCGAGGTCGTCGACGTCATCGGGGGTCTGGACGAGCGTGATGGCCTCGGGGGCCTCACCGGCGGTGCCCTCGACCTCCTCGTGACCCTCGTGCCCGATCAGCAGGATGCGGTAGCCGTCGTTCGCGAAGCGGCGGGCCTCGTGGTGCACCTTGGTGACCAGCGGGCAGGTCGCGTCGATCGTCTTGAGGCTGCGCTCGGCCGCCTCGGCGTGCACCATCGGCGAGACTCCGTGGGCGGAGAAGACGACCGTCGCACCCTCGGGCACCTCGTCGAGCTCCTCGACGAAGACCGCGCCACGCGCCGCGAGGTTGTTGACGACGTGCTTGTTGTGGACGATCTGCTTGCGCACGTAGACCGGCGCGCCATAGAGGTCCAGCGCCTTCTCGACCGTGATGACGGCCCGGTCGACGCCTGCGCAGTAGCCGCGGGGGTCGGCGAGGAGCACGCTGCCACCGACCGGGGGCATGCCGAGAGAGACCTGGGAAGACATGGCTCCATCCTAGGTGACACCGCATGGGCGCCCAACGACGCGACCGACCTCACACCGCCAGCCCAGCGGGTGACCTTAACAAGCCTGTAACATTTCGCGACGTTGGCTCCCCCCGGGCCGCACTGCGGCCGCGCCGAGGCCCGTCACGTCCGCAGCCATCGAAGATCCAGACGGGCATGGAAGACCCAGCACGGCGGCTCCCCCGGAGCCTTGGGGTTAATCGGTCCCACCGACAGGCATCCTTCGCGCCTGAACCCGACAGGTCATCTTTCACAGGCGTGCACGAAGGAACCCCTATGCGCACGTTCTCACGTGTCCTTGTCGCCATGCTCACCGCCGTCGTGGTCGTCCTGACCGGACTGAGCAGCACGGCCAACGCCAAGACGACGACCGTCGTCCACGACCGCTCCGCGACGGTGCTCAAGCAGGCCGCCAAGCTGAAGGGCAAGCCCTACCGCTGGGGCGGCGCCGGTCCGACGTCGTTCGACTGCTCCGGCTACGTCCAGTACGTCTACAAGAAGGCCGGCAAGACGATCGGCCGCACCTCCGGCGCCCAGCTCGCGGGCCAGCGGATCTCCAAGGGCAAGAAGAAGCCCGGCGACATCCTCGTCTTCCTCAAGGGCGGCTCGGCCTACCACTCGGCGATCTACGCCGGTGGCGGCACGATGTGGGAGGCCCAGCGCACGGGCGTCCCGGTCGGCAAGCACAAGATCTGGTCGCAGGGCTACGTCGTCGTGCGTCCCAGCGGCGGCCGCACGGTCACCACGACCACGACGGTCAAGGCCGTCAAGACCGACGTCCCCAGCGGCAGCCGCGGATAGTCAGCGCCCACCTCTAGGGTGGGCGCATGGCCCTCGAGACGACTGCGGAGACCCCCGCACCGCTGCGGCAGATCTCCCAGCTCCTCGACGGCTACGTCGCCCGTCTGGGCGCCGTGTGGGTCGAGGCGGAGATCGCCTCGCTCACGCGGCGCCAAGGCATCTGCTTCCTGACGCTGCGTGACCTCGAGGCCAAGATCTCGATCGAGGCCAAGTGCCACGTCAGCGTCCTCGACGCCTCGCCTGCCCCCATCACGGAGGGATCGCGGGTCGTCGTGCACGCCAAGCCCGCGTTCTACGCGCCGCGGGGCAGCCTGTCGCTCGACCTGCGCGAGATCCGTCCCCAGGGCGAGGGCGAGCTGCTGGCCCAGCTCGAGCGCCGCAAGCAGCTGCTCGCGGCCGAGGGCCTGTTCGACCCGCGGCTCAAGAAGCGTCTGCCCGTCCTGCCGCGCGGCATCGGGCTCATCACGGGCCGCAACTCCGCCGCCGAGCGCGACGTCCTGCAGAACGCACGCCTGCGCTGGCCCGACGTCCACTTCGTCGTCCGACACGCGCTGATGCAGGGCAACGACTCGGCCCGCGACGTCATGGCGGCGCTCACCGAGCTGTCGGCCGACGTGTCGGTCGACCTGATCGTCATCGCCCGCGGCGGCGGCTCGATCGAGGACCTCCTGCCGTTCTCCGACGAGGGACTCATCCGGGCCGTCCACGCATGCGCGATCCCGGTCGTCAGCGCGATCGGTCACGAGCCCGACACCCCGATCCTCGACCTCGTCGCCGACCTGCGTGCCTCGACGCCCACCGATGCCGCCAAGCGCATCGTCCCCGACGTCCGCGAGGAGCTGGCCGGCATCGCGATGATGCGCGAACGGGCCTCCCTGTCGATGCGGTCGATGCTCGAGCGCGAGCTGCGGGGCATCGCCGACCTGCGCAGCCGACCGGTGCTCGCCCGACCGGCCACGCTCGTCGAGGCCGAGGAGTCCCGTCTCCACGACGTCCGCGACCGGGCCCGCCGCTCGCTGGGCCACCGCCTCGACCGTGCAAGTGACGAGATCGGCCACCACCTGGCGCGGGTGCGCGGCCTCTCGCCCCTCGCGACGCTCGAGCGCGGCTACGGCGTCGCCCAGCTGCCCGACGGCACCGTCATCACCTCGGTCGCGCAGGTCGCGACCGACACCGAGCTCACGATCCGCGTGGTCGACGGCACGATCCACGCTCGCGCCCTCTCGACCGAGACCAGCCTGACCACCGAGGAGACCGACCATGACTGAGACGACACCCGACATCCCCTACGAGCAGGCCCGCGACGAGCTCGTGTCGGTCGTCCAGAAGCTCGAGGCCGGTGGCACCAGCCTCGACGAGTCACTCGCCCTGTGGGAGCGCGGCGAGCAGCTCGCCGCGATCTGCCAGACGTGGCTCGACGGCGCCAAGGCCCGTCTGGCCGCGACTCAGCCCGCCGACAGCGACGAGATGTAGCGCTCGATCACCGGGCGGGACGCCGTGCCGTTGAGCAGGGTCGTCAGGCCGCCCTCGGTGCGGACGTAGGTCCAACGGCCCTTGGGCCCCGACCGCACGGTCCACGTCTCGCCGGCGACCTGCGCCGTCCCGGCGGCCTTGCTGCCCTCCGCATAGCGGGCGAGCGCACGGTCGACGCTGACCTTGAGCTGGTTGAGGCCGATGTACTCGTCCTGGTCGGTCAGCACGCCCAGGCGCCACGCATCGGGCTCGAACTGGGCGACGTTGGCCCGCCAGCCGGCCGGCAGGCTGGACGGCGCGAGCAGCTCGAACGAGGCGGCAGGGCGAGCCTGCTGCACGACCTGGGCGTAGTCGACCGGCTTGACCGGGTCGCCCGGATCGGTCGTGAAGATCTTGCCGAAGCCCCAGACGGCCAGGATGATCACGCCGATGACACCGACGGACCGCAGGATGTCGCCCATCGACGGATTGCCACGCGATGACGTGGTGGAACTCATCGGCACCCTTTCGTGACGTCGGCCCCTCCACTTTACGGGCCCGGGCCCACCCGTGGTCCACGAGACCTCGTACCCACCCGCCGGGCGCTCGCCGCCCGCTAGGATGTGCGCGTGGACAGCCTCAAGCCCGCCGCCCAGGCGCCCGACCGCAACCTCGCCCTCGACCTGGTCCGCGTGACCGAGGCAGGAGCCATGGCCGCCGGCCGGTGGGTCGGTCGCGGTGACAAGAACGGCGCCGACGGGGTCGCGGTCAACGCGATGCGCTCGCTCATCAACACCGTGCAGATGAACGGTGTCGTCGTCATCGGCGAGGGCGAGAAGGACGAGGCCCCGATGCTCTACAACGGCGAGCGGGTCGGTGACGGCACCGGCGCCGAGACCGACGTCGCCGTCGACCCGATCGACGGCACGACCCTGACGGCCAAGAGCCTGCCCAACGCGGTGTCGGTCATGGCCGTCGCGCCACGTGGCTCGATGTACGACCCGTCGGCCGTGTTCTACATGGAGAAGCTCATCGCCGGACCGGAGGCCGCCGACGTCGTCGACATCCGCCTGCCCGTCGCCGAGAACATCGCCCTCGTCGCCAAGGCCAAGGGCATCTCGCACAGCGACGTCACGGTCTGCGTCCTCGACCGTCCCCGCCACCAGGGCCTCGTCGACGAGATCCGCGCCGCAGGCGCCCGCATCAAGTTCATCATCGACGGCGACGTCGCCGGCGGCATCACCGCCGCGCGGCCCGACACCGGCGTCGACCTGCTGGTCGGCATCGGCGGCACCCCCGAGGGCATCATCACCGCCTGCGCCATCAAGGCCATCGGCGGCGTCATCCAGGGCCGGCTGTGGCCGATCGACGACGACGAGCGCCAGCGCGCGATCGACGCCGGGCACGACCTCGACCGGGTCCTGTCGACCAACGACCTCGTCGACGCCGACGACTGCTTCTTCGTCGCGACCGGCATCACCGACGGTGAGCTCATGAACGGCGTCCGCTACGGCGCCGGCAAGGCCTACACCGAGTCGATCGTCATGCGCTCGCGCAGCGGCACGATCCGCAAGATCACCAGCGAGCACCAGCTCGGCAAGCTGCAGGCCTACTCCGCGATCGACTACGAGCACTGAGACAGGCCGGTGACGACATGACCCGCTCCGGAGAGCTGTTCGCGTCCCTGCCCTCGGGCATCGACCTGTGCCACGAGACCTTCGGCAGCGCGGACGACCCCGCGGTGCTGCTCGTCATGGGCCTCGGCGGCCCCATGGGCTGGTGGACCACCGACTTCTGCGAGCAGCTCGCGCAGCGGGGCTTCTTCGTCATCCGCTACGACAACCGCGACACCGGTCGCTCGACCAAGCTGCGCCAGCACCGGGTCGGGCGCACCGAGGTCATCCGGGCCTTCCTCGGCCTGCCGATCATCGGCGCGGTCAAGGCCCCCTACGGCCTGGGCGACCTGGCCGGCGACGCGATCGCCCTGCTCGACCACCTCGAGATCGAGCGGGCCCACCTGGTGGGCGTCTCGATGGGCGGCATGATCGTCCAGACCATCGCGATCGAGCACCCCGAGCGGGCCCTGTCGATGACGTCGATCATGTCGACGACCGGCCGCCGCACCGTCGGCTTCCAGAACCCCAAGGTCATCCCGGCCATGCTCGCCTCGGCCGGCCGGACGCGCGACTCGTACGTCGAGCGGTCGCTGCGGACGTCGAAGGTCATCGGCTCCCCCGCCTTCCCCTCCGACGAGGAGGCTGCGCGCGATCGCGCCTACGAGACGTACGACCGTGGCTGGACCGCCAGCGGCGTCACCCGTCACATGCTGGCGGTGCTGACCCAGAGCGACCGCACCGAGGCCCTCAGCCGGGTCGACCTGCCGGTCGCGGTGATCCACGGCCTCAACGACCCCCTCGTGCACCGCTCGGGTGGCCGTGCCACGGCCGAGGCCATCGCGGGCGCCGAGCACCTCGAGATCGCCGGCATGGGCCACGACCTGCCACCTCAGCTCTACGCGACCTACATCGACACCATCGCCCGGACGGCAGCACGCGCCGTCAGCCGATGAGGCTCGCCCGATGAGGCACAACCCTCGTCACGCGACCGACGACGAGCAGGTCGTGCGCCAGATCATCGCCGACAACCCGTGGGCGCTCCTGGTGAGCCACCACGACGGCGAGCTCGTGGCGTCCCACTACCCCGTGCTGCTCGACGAGGACGCCGAACGGCTCACCGTCGTGACCCACGTGGGCCGGCCCGACGACCGGCTCCACGGCCTCGGCGACGGCGAGGTGCTGCTGGTCTTCCAGGGACAGCACGGCTACGTCTCCCCCAGCTGGTACGCCCCGGGCTCCAGCCGGGCGCCGACGTGGAACTTCAGCGCCGTGCACTGCCACGGCACGCCCCAGATCCTGTCGCCCGACGACAACCTCGCCGTGCTCACCCGCCTGACGGCGCACTTCGAGCAGCACGTCGACGAGCCGATGTGGCTCGACCAGGACTGGGGCGCCCGGATCGCCCGCGGCACCGTCGGTCTGCGCATCCCCATCGACCGGTTCACCGCCAAGGTCAAGATGAGCCAGGACAAGGACCCCGTCTCGGTGCAGAACGTCATCGACCACCTGCGCGCGCCCGGTCCCTACCGGCAGCCCCGTCTCGCCGACGACATGGAACGCACCCGCGCCGAGGGCATCGGCCACGCATCTGCGGATGAGACTGGCTGAGCAGTTCCGCATCTGATCCTCTAGGATTCAGTTCATGTCGCACGTACGGATCTCTGACGCTGCCCGGTTCCTCGGGGTCAGCGACGACACCGTGCGGCGCTGGATCAGCTCCGGCACCCTGACGTCCGTCACCGACGCGTCCGGGCGCATGGCGATCGAGGGCAAGGACCTCGCCGCGTTCGCCCGCGACCAGGCCCGATCCATGACCGATCCGTCCGGCACCAGCAGCTCGGCCCGCAACCGCTTCGTCGGCCTGGTGACCTCGGTCAAGGCCGACACCGTCATGGCACAGGTCGAGATGCAGTGCGGACCGTTCCGGGTCGTCTCGCTCATGAGCAGCGAGGCGGTCGACGAGGTCGGCCTGGAGGTCGGGTCCGTCGCGGTCGCCGTCATCAAGTCCACCAACGTCATCATCGAGTCCCTGGAAGGTCATTCATGAACCGCCTCGTCGCCACCGTCGCCGCCGGCCTGCTGCTCTCCACCGTCGCAGCCTGCTCCAGCGACGCAGGCGGCTCGTCCGACGACGCCCGGGCCGCCGACAAGCCCCGCTCCGTCACGGTCTTCGCCGCCGCCTCGCTCAAGACGTCGTTCGAACAGATGAAGCCGAAGTTCGAGGCCGCCAACCCCGGCACGACCGTGACCTTCAACTTCGCCGGGTCCTCCGACCTCGTCGCGCAGATCCAGCAGGGCGCTCCCGCCGACGTCTTCGCCTCCGCCGACACCAAGAACATGGACAAGGCTGCCGCTGACGACCTGGTCGAGGGCACCCCGGCCAACTTCGCGACCAACACCCTCGAGATCGTGACCCCGCCGGGCAACCCCGGCCAGGTCGACTCGATCGACGACCTGGCCGGCTCCGACCTGCAGGTCGTGCTGTGCGCCCCCGAGGTGCCGTGCGGCGCAGCGGCCGAGAGCGTGGAGAAGGCGGCAGGCATCGACATCAAGCCGGCCAGCGAGGAGCAGTCGGTCACCGACGTGCTCAACAAGGTCGCGACCGGAGAGGCCGATGCCGGCCTCGTGTACGTCACCGACGTCAAGGCCGCGGGAGACTCCGTCGTCGGCGTCACGTTCCCCGAGTCCGCGGACGTCGTCAACACCTACCCGATCGCCGCGCTGTCGGGCAGCAAGAACGTCGAGCTCGCCCAGGCCTTCGCCGACTTCGTGACCGGCACCGAGGGGCAGGCCATCCTCGAGGCGGCCGGCTTCGCCAAGCCGTAGAGCCGTGTCCGTCCCCCGCTGGGTCTACGTCCCCGCCGCGGCGGGAGCGCTGTTCATCGTGCTCCCGCTGGTGGCGATGGCGGCCCGCGTGGAGTGGAGCCAGTTCTTCTCGCTCATCGGCTCCGACTCGTCGCGGGCGGCGCTGTGGCTCAGCCTGCGCACGTCCGCCGCCAGCACGGTGCTCTGCGTCGTGCTGGGCGTGCCGATGGCCCTGGTGCTGGCGCGCACGACCTTCCGCGGGCAGGGCGCCCTGCGGTCGCTCGTGCTGCTGCCGCTGGTGCTGCCTCCGGTCGTCGGCGGCATCGCGCTGCTCTACACGTTCGGGCGCAAGGGCCTGCTCGGCGAGACCCTCGACGTCCTGGGGTGGCAGATCGCGTTCTCGACCACCGCCGTCGTCATCGCCCAGACCTTCGTGTCGCTGCCGTTCCTCGTCGTGAGCCTGGAAGGGTCGCTGCGCACCGCCGGTCAGCAGTACGAGGTCGTCGCCGCCACCCTCGGCGCCCGGCCGACGACCGTGCTGCGCCGGGTGACCCTCCCCCTCGTGCTGCCGGGGCTCGCCGCCGGCGCGGTGCTGTCGTTCGCCCGGGCGTTGGGCGAGTTCGGTGCCACGATCACGTTCGCCGGCAGCCTGGAGGGCGTGACCCGTACGCTCCCGCTCGAGATCTACCTGCAACGTGAGACCGACCCCGACGCCGCCGTGGCCCTGTCGCTGCTGCTCGTCGTCGTCGCGGTGCTGGTCATCGGGCTCGTCCGAGGGACGAGGAGCAGCGCGCTGTGACCCTGCACCTCGACGTCGTCGTCGCCACCCGCGACGTGCGAGCCACCCTCGACCTCGGGGACGGCGAGACCGTCGCGATCCTCGGCCCCAACGGGTCGGGCAAGTCGACCCTGCTCGCCACCATCGCCGGCATCGTGCGGCCCGACACCGGGTCCGCGACGCTCGACGGCACGACGCTGTTCGACACCGCATCCGGCACCTGGCGCCCTCCCCATGACCGCGGCACGGCCCTGCTGGCGCAGGACCCGCTGCTCTTCCCCCACCTCACGGTGCTCGACAACGTCGCCTTCGGCCCCCGGAGCGCGCGGATCGCCCGCTCGGAGGCGCACGTGATCGCCCGTCGGTGGCTCGACGAGGTCGACGCCGGCGATCTTGCCGGCCGCAAGCCGTCCCAGCTGTCGGGCGGACAGGCGCAGCGGGTGGCGATCGCCCGCGCGCTTGCTGCGGACCCGCACCTGCTGCTCCTCGACGAGCCCATGGCCGCGCTCGACGTCACCGTCGTGCCGGCGATGCGGCAGGTGCTCAAGCGCGTGCTCGCCGGACGCAGCGCCGTCATCGTGACCCACGACGTGCTCGACGCCCTGCTCCTCGCCGACCGGGTGGTCGTCATGGAGGCCGGCCGGGTCGTCGAGCAAGGACCCACCAAGGACGTGCTGGCGCGCCCGCGCAGCTCGTTCGGTGCGGGGATCGCCGGGCTCAACCTGGCCAGGGGACAGGTCGAGTCCGGCACCGTGCGCACCCGCAGCGGGCTCGTCGTCGCGGGGCTCCACCACGACGCGACGGTGCCCGACGGGCAGCAGGCCGTGGCGGTGTTCAGCCCCAGCGCGGTCAGTGTGCACCGTGAGCAGCCCGGCGGCAGCCCGCGCAACGTGTTCGCGACGACCGTCCGCGAGCTCGAGCCGCGCGGGTCGCAGGTGCGGGTGCAGACCGACGAGCTCAGCGCCGACGTGACGGCCCCTGTCGTCGCCGAGCTCGACCTGATGCCCGGCACGCCGGTGTTCCTCGCGGTCAAGGCCAGCGAGGTCTCGATCTACTCCGCCTGACCGACTCCCACCCGTCCACCTCGGGCCCGGCCTCGAACCACCCGTGATGACTCGCCTCCGTTCGATGTTGCAGCGCCTGCGCAGCTCCCCGCGCGCGCTCGGCGTCACCGCCGTCGTCGCGGTGCTGCTCGCCGCGGCGGTCCTCGACGTGCCCGGCCAGCTGGGAAAGCTGGCGCCGGACCAGTCGACGTCCACCTCGACCCCTGATGCGCCGGTCCCCGACGAGCCGGTCGAGACCGATCCCGGCGAGCTGACCAACCTGGTGACGAAGGACAACGCCGGTCTCGACCAGTGCACGCCCGGCAGCAAGGGGCTCGCGTGGTGCGGCCGAGCGCCGGCGCTCGGCGACGGCACGTGGCTCAACACGCCCGGCGGACGACCCGTCAGCCTCCGGGACCTGCGCGGCTCGGTCGTCATCGTCGACTTCTTCGCCGGGTCCTGCGGCTCGTGCCGCCGTGACTCGCGCTACCTGCGCGCGTGGGAGGCGCAGTACGGCGACCTCGGCCTGGAGGTCGTCGGCGTGCACGTGCCGAAGTTCCGCTACGAACGACGGGCGTCGAGCCTGGCCAGCACCCTCGACCGGCTGTCGATCCGCTTTCCGGTGCTGCTCGACAACGGCTTCTCCACGATCACCGACTACCGCAGCAGCGTGCTGCCGTCGAAGTACCTCATCGACCGCACCGGGACGGTCCGCGCGATCACCTTCGGCGAGGGCGGCTACCCGCGCATCGAGAACCAGATCCGGACGATCCTGCAGCAGTCCGACTTCAGCGGCGAGCTGCCGTCGGCGATCGGCGAGCTGGACGACGGTGCCGACGCCGAGCCGGGCACGACACCGCAGATCGACCTCGGCGACTCCCGCGGCAGGCGCTATGACACCGAGTCCGACATCGTCGTCGGTGACAACACCCGGTTCCGCCTGCCCGACCAGCAGCCCGACGGCACGTTCAGCCTCGGCGGCGTCTGGCGCCTGCGGGCCGAGGACGCCACCCCGCGCCCCGGAGGGGTCGCCCGGGTGAGCTTCCGGGCGCGACGGGCCTACCAGCTGGTCGCGGGCTCCGGCACGCTCGTCGTCACGACGTCGCAGGGCGTCACTCGACGGATCCCCGTCTCGGGCGGTCCCGACCTGGTGCAGGTCTACGGCGCACCCACGTCAGACCCCGAGACGCTGACCGTCGCGTACGAGGGCGACCTGCGGGTCTACGCGTTCTCGTTCGGCTGAGCACGCACCAGGACGCTCGTCATCGTGTAGTCCTTCGCCGGGCCGCTCACGGCCCACTCCACGCGCCAGTGATCGTCGGAGAGGATGTCGACCCGGCCGACGTACGTGTCGGGGGCGCACGGGTGCACCACCTCGCCACCCGGCGACCAGGGGTGGAAGTCGCGACCGTCGTCGAACGTCACGAACCACTCGTCGTCGCGGGGCTCGACGAAGAGCAGCCGGCTGACCGGCAGCACGAGCTCACCGCTGCGCAGCGTGCCCTGCTCGCTCCAGCGGACCCGACCGTCGGGCTCGAGGCTCAGCTCGGACGTCCCGTCGACCGTCGACTGCTCGGCCTTCATGCGGTCGTCGATCTCGCGAGCCAGCGTCCAGGCGCCCAGCAGCGCGGTCGGGGCGAGGTCTGCGGTCACGGGCCCAGCCTAGGTCGCCGACTATCCTGACCCCATGACCGGTGCAACCCTGCGCCGTCGTGACGACGGCGCCACAGAGCTGCGGGTCAACGGCGTGTTCGTCATGGACGACCGCGAGACCTCGTCCGAGCGTGAGCTCGCTCGGATCGTCCTCGACCTGGGTGCCGCAGACCTGCTCGTCGGCGGTCTGGGCCTCGGCCACACGCTCCGCGAGCTGCTGACGTCCTCGGTCGTCCGATGGGTCGTCGTCGCCGAGCTGCACCCCGAGATCGCCGACTGGATGCGCGACGGCACCATTCCCGGGGCCGACCTGCTGGCCGACCCCCGCACCGAGCTCGTCCTCGACGACGTCCGCGCCGTGGTCGAGGCGCAGGCGCCCGGGTCGCTGGACGCGATCGTGCTCGACGTCGACAACGGCCCCGACTTCCTCGTGCACGACCACAACGCACGGATCTACGAGACGCCCTTCGTGCAGACCTGCGCCGAACGGCTCCGACCGGGCGGCCACCTGTGCATCTGGTCGATGGGCCCCTCCCCCGCGGTGGCAGCGGCGCTGGCTACCGCCTTCGACGACGTCGCGGAGCGGAGCATCCCGGTCCGGCTGCAGGGCCGCGACGAGCACTACTGGATCCTCACGGGCTCGCGTCGCAGGGGCAGCGCTATCGTGCGAGCATGACCGACAACACTCCAGCCACCGACAACACCAGCGACTGGCGCATCGAGCACGACACGATGGGCGAGGTCCGTGTCCCGGCCCACGCGCTCTGGCGTGCCCAGACCCAGCGGGCTGTCGAGAACTTCCCGATCTCCGGCACCCCGATCGAGTCCGCCCAGATCCGCGCCCTCGCGCAGATCAAGTCCGCGTGCGCGCAGGCCAACGCCGAGCTCGGCATCCTCGATCAGGACATCGCCGACGCGATCGTCGCCGCTGCCGCCGAGGTCGCCACCGGCGCCCACGACGCCCACTTCCCGATCGACGTCTTCCAGACCGGCTCGGGCACGTCGAGCAACATGAACACCAACGAGGTCATCGCGACCCTTGCCACGAACGCGCTCGGCAAGGACGTCCACCCCAACGACCACGTCAACGCCTCGCAGTCGAGCAACGACGTCTTCCCGACGTCGATCCACGTCGCGGCGACCGCGTCGGCCACCAACGAGTTGATCCCCGCGCTCGACCACCTCGCGACGTCGCTCGAGGCCAAGGCCACCGAGTTCGCGTCCGTCGTGAAGTCCGGCCGCACGCACCTCATGGACGCCACCCCGGTCACGCTGGGCCAGGAGTTCGCCGGCTACGCGATGCAGATCCGTCGTGGCATCGAGCGCGTCGAGGCGTCCCTGCCGCGCACGGCCGAGGTCCCCCTCGGTGGCACCGCCGTGGGCACGGGCATCAACACCCCGATCGGCTTCCCGCAGCGCGTCATCGAGATCCTCGCCGCCAACACCGGCCTGCCGATCACCGAGGCCGTCGACCACTTCGAGGCGCAGAGCGCCCGCGACGGACTCGTCGAGATGTCCGGCCAGCTGCGCACCATCGCGGTCGGCCTGACCAAGATCTGCAACGACCTGCGCTGGATGGGCTCCGGCCCGCGCACGGGTCTCGGCGAGATCGCCCTGCCCGACCTGCAGCCCGGCTCGAGCATCATGCCCGGCAAGGTCAACCCGGTCCTGCCCGAGGCGACGCTCATGGTGGCCGCCCAGGTCATCGGCAACGACGCCACGATCGCCACCGCGGGAGCGTCCGGCTCGTTCGAGCTCAACGTCATGCTGCCGGTCATCGGTCGCAACATCCTGGAGTCGATGCGTCTGCTCGGCAACGCCTCGCGCGTGCTTGCCGACCGCTGCATCGACGGCATCACGGCCAACGAGGAGCGCTGCCTCGAGCTCGCCGAGTCGTCGCCGTCGGTCGTCACGCCACTCAACCGCTTCATCGGCTACGAGAACGCCGCCAAGGTCGCCAAGACCTCGGTCAAGGAGAAGAAGACGATCCGTCAGGTCGTCATCGAGTCCGGGTTCGTCGAGCGCGGCGAGATCTCCGAGGCCGACCTCGACAAGGCCCTCGACGTCATGAGCATGACCCACCCCTGACCCCCACGCTGACGAGAGCGTTTCCGCCCCTTCACGAGACCTTTACCGCCCCTCGCAGGGGCGGAAACGCTCTCCTCGAGGGGCGGCAACGCTCTCGTCAGCGGCGCTGGGCGAGGACGTAGCCGTCGTTGTCGTAGATGAGGTCGTACGTGCCGCCGTGGGCCTGCTCGGCGTACCCGACGACGTCGTCGGGTGATCCCACCCCGGCGGCGAGGTCGAACAGGACGTACTCCGGCTTGGCGTCGCCGACCGTGCCGAGCCAGTAGACGGTGTGGTCGGTCACCAGGTGCGTCATGAGGCCGATGTCGGTCTCGACGCTGGCGCCGTCGCGCACCAGTGACAGCACCAGGCGGGCGCTGTCCGCGCGCGGCGGCTCCTCGTACGTCGCGGAGTCGGCCAGCGCTGCGACCGGCGACCCGACCACGAGGAAGCCGCTGACGACGATCGCCCCCACCGACGCCCACCGCAGCTGCGGTCGGCGCACGATCGCGTCGATCATCGCCACGAAGACGATCGGCATCAGCACCAGCGAGTAGTGGAACTCGGTGCCCCAGTAGAACGGGACGTCGTTGACGAACCGGCCCAGCAGCGTCGGGACGGCGAGCAGCACCCACGGCGACGCGAGCGCCGCCAGCCCCGTGATCGCGACCGTCAGCACGACCGTCGCGGCCTTGCGGTCGAGCTGGTCGAAGAACGTCGTCAGCACACCGCGGTCACCCAGCGTGGAGTGCGTGTACTCCCCCGCCGCGTTGAACGCCGGGATCACGACCAGCACGATCAGCACCGACGCGACCAGCCCCACCACCGCCAGGACCCGACCGCGGCGACGGTCACCGGCGAGCCACAGCACCACGCCGATCGCAGCGACGGTCACCCCGAGGTCCTCCTTGACCAGGATCAGCGGCAGCGACCACCACATGACACGGTCGAAGCGACGGTCGACGTATGCCGCCCCCGCCAGCGCGAGGAGCGGAGCCGCAAAGGCGACCTCGTGGAAGTCGGCCTCGACCGCCGACTGGATGCCGAACGACAGGCCGTACGCGACACCGATCGCGAGGCCCACGACCGTCCCGAGCCGGCGCATCGCCAGCACCGAGATCACCTGGATCGAGATCGCGATCAGCACGACCTGGGCGAGCAGCACCGTCTGCGCCGACGGGAAGACGCGGTAGAACGGCGCGATCAGCGCCGTCACGGGCGAGAAGTGGTCACCCAGGATGTTGTAGCCGGGCCCCTTCACGTCCGAGACCGGCACGCCCAGCGCGGCATAGCTCTTGACGACCTGCTCGAAGATGGCGTTGTCGAACGAGGTGATCGTGAACCGGTCGAACCGGATCAGCGTGACCGCACCGTAGGCCGCCGCGCAGGCGAGGGTCAGGACCCCGGCGAGCGCGTGCTGGGCGCGGCTGGCGTGCATCGTCACAGCGTGAGGTTCTCGCCCGTCTCGGGATCGAAGACGTGGACGCGACGGCGCGGGATGACGACTCGGATCGACATCCCGGGGCGCAGCGCGCTGTCGGCGGCCAGCTCGGCGACCAGGAAGCTCTGGAAGAGGTCGAACTCGAGCAGGTCCTCGACCTCGTTGAGCAGGTCCTCGACCGCGGGCTCGATCTCGTAGCCGAGGTAGGCGAACTGCGAGCTGCCCCGCCACTCGACGTCGTCGATGCGCGTCGTGAACTCGACCCGGTCGGTCACGGCCTGTCCGCCGACCCCGGTGGCGTCGTAGCAGTGCTCGGGACGGATGCCCGCGACGACGACGCCCCGGTCTCCGATGCGCTCGAGCAGCTCGTCGTCGAGCAGCATCGTCGCCAGCGGCATGACGAGCTGCTGGCCCATCGGGAACGCCGGGACGAGGTTCATGGGCGGGGACCCGAGGTAGCCCGCGACGAACATGTCGGCCGGCCGCTCGTAGAGGTCACGCGGCGTGCCGACCTGGTGGATGAAGCCCTGGTGCATCACCGCCACCCGGTCCGCCGTGCTGAGGGCCTCCTCGACGTTGTTGGTCGTGAAGATCGAGGTGCGGTCGTTCTCCTGCTGCCACTGGGTCGTGACCGAGCGGACGTGGGTGCGCACCCGCTCGGACTGCGACGAGAATGGCGAGTCGAACAGGTAGGCGTTGGCGTCGCGCACCAGCGACCGGCCGAGGGCGACCCGCTGGCGCTGCGCGTCGTCGAGGTCGGCGGGCTTGGCGTCGAGCAGGTCGGACAGCGCGAGGAGCTCCGCGACCTCCTCGATGCGGTCCGACAGCGCGACCTTGTCGTAGCCACGACGCAGCGTGGACGAGAAGGCGAGGTTGTCGAAGACGTCGAGGTGCGGGTGCAGCGCAAAGTCCTGGAACACCATGGCCAGGTCACGTCCGCGCGGGTCGACGGTCGTCACGGGCTCGTCGTCGAGCAGGATCTCGCCGGACGTGGCGTCCTCCAGGCCGGCCAGCGTCCGCAGGAGCAGCGACTTGCCCGCGCCGGTCGGGCCCGTGATCGCCAGCGTCGTGCCCTCGGGGACCTCGAGGCTGATGTCGTCGAGCAGCGGACGGGACCCACCACGGGCGGCCGTGGTGAGGTGGCGGACTTCGATCGAGGTCATCGGTAGGACCTTCCGAGGAGGTGGTTGATCCGGCGCGGGAACAGCAGGAGGAGGACGACGGCCGGCAGCATCCAGAGGAGGCCGGCGGCGGCGATGGCGGCGCTGGAGTCGTCGACCTGACCGCTGGCGAGCATGAGGGTCGCCGGCAGCGGGAGCGTCCGCGCGTCGGGCGACAGGGCGGAGCCGAGCACGAAGTCGCTGCAGCCCACCACGAAGACGAGCAGCGTCACGACCGTCAGCCCCGGCAGCAGGGCGGGCGCCGCGAAGTGCCGCACGACCTGACGCCGGGTGGCTCCGTCGGCGCGGATCGCGTCGAGCAGCGGCCACGGGACGTCCCGCAGGACCGTCACGCTCAGCCAGGTCGCGAGCGGCAGCGTGACGACCAGCGCCGCCGGCACGAGCGCCAGCCGTGACCCGTACGCGCCGAAGGCCACCAGCTGCTCGGAGATCGGGCCGGCGATCGCGAGCACCGGCATCAGGATCGTGCCGATCACGAGGCCGTAGGCGATCCGCTTGCCGCGCGCCGGCACGCGGACGAACCCGTACGCCGCTGCGACCGCGAGCGGCATGGCGATCAGCGTCGCCAGGCCCGAGACCAGGAACGACGTCACGGCGGCGTCGCGCAGGATGTCGGAGCCGATCGCGCCGTCGAACGCCCGCCAGCTGACTCCCTGGGGCCAGAGCGTCTGCGGATCGGCGCCCTCGGGGGCCGTCGCCACCGTGAAGGTCCACAGCAGAGGGACGAGCGTCACGACCGCGAAGACCTCGAAGCCGAGAATGCCCCAGAAGGACACCGGCCGCGGCGTGTCGGCGTAGAGCACCCCCGCGGCGCCCGTGGCCATGAGGACGACCGAGGCGATGATCCAGAGCCACTGGTCGGGTCGGGCGATCATGAGGATGCCGTAGTTGCCGACGCCGAAGCCCAGCGCGAACGACAGGCCCGACGCCCAGAGGCGCGACTTCACCGACGGCGTCACACGGTCCTCCTCACCCGGAGCAGCGGGACGAGCGCGGCCGCCAGCAGGACCGCGAAGACGAGCAGGAGCACCGACATCGCGGCACCGAGGCCGAGCTCGAAGCGCGAGAACGTCGTGTCCCAGACCAGCACGGGCACGGTGCGGACGTCGGTGCCGGGCTGGTCGACCAGCAACGGCCCCTCGAGCATCCGCAGGGCGTCGAGGGCGCGATAGACCACCGCGACGGCGATCGCGGGAGCCATCGCCGGCAGCACGACCCGGCGGAACCGCTGCCACGCGGTGGCGCCGTCGGCGACCGCGGAGGCCATCAAGGAGGTGGAGACCCGCAGCAGCCCGGCCAGCAGGATGACTGCGGTGATGCCGGTGCCCCGCCACACCTCGCCGAGCGAGACCGCGACCAGCTGACCGACGGGCCCCAGGTCGTCGAGGCGGAACCAGGCGGCCGCGAACCCCGTCGTCACGGCGTCACGCCACACCACCGCCGAGACGACGGCGAGCAGCGCGAAGGGCAGCAGCACCACGACCCGTGCGACGGGCCACAGCACCGTCATGCGGCGCAGGGCGGCCGCGAACGCCAGACCGAGCAGCAGCTGGAGCACGACCATCACCGTGATGATCGCGAGCGTCGCGGCCACCGCGATCCACCACGTCCGGGTGGTCAGCACGTCGACGTAGTTGTCGACGCCGACGAACGACCGGTCGCCGGGGCTGGTGGCGGGATCGGTGCTCAGCGAGGTCCAGATCGCGCGACCGACAGGCCACGCCGTGACGGCGAGCAGCACGACGATCGCCGGTGCGAGCCAGCGCCAGCCCCTCATCGCAGCGTCCCCTCGATCGCGGCCTCGACGGCGGCCTGGGAGGTGTCAGGGGTCGTGTCCTGCGTGACGCCGGCCGTGGGCCGCCACGTCTCGTCGAGCGCGCGGACGACCTGGAACCAGTAGGGCGTCGCCGGAGCCGTGGCACCGCTCTTGACCGCGGCGCGGGCGACCTCCCCCTGCGGGAAGGCGCCCTTGACCGCCGGGTCGTTGTAGGTCGCGAGGCGGCTCGCGCCGTGCTGGGCCTCGGCCATGAGCGGACGGAGCAGCTCCGGCGACGTCAGGCACTCGATGGCCGCCCACGACTCGTCGGTGCGCGGTGCGTGCTTCGGCACGGCCAGGCCGACACCGGCGAGCGGGGCGACGCTGGTGTCGCCGACGGCCGGGTAGGCCGTCGCGACCATGTCGCCCGAGACCCCGGCCAGGGCGGGATCGGCCACGGCCGAGACCGAGGCGAGCAGGAATCCGCCGTCGGGGGCGGCGAATGCCGAGAGCGCGTCGCGGGACGGCCCCGGCCCGACCTGCGACTCCTCGTAGAGCTCGACGGTCGAGGCGGCGCCGCGCCCCGCGTCGCCGGCCAGCCCGACCTCCGCGTCACGGCCGGCACCCGTGACGATGCTGCCGCCCCCACCGGACACCAGGGCGTTGACCCAGTCCGACAGCCCGCTGCCGTCACGGTCCTGGACCTGGATCGTCACGCCGAGGCGCTGGGCGCCGGCGACGAGGTCGTCCCAGCTGATCGGCTGGGTGGTGTCGAGCCCGGCCCGCTCGGCGAGGTTGCCGCGGGACCACAGCACCTGGGGATCCATGAACCACGGGGCGACCACGAGCTCACCGTCGTACGTGGCCGCGGCCCGAGCGGTCTGCGCGATGCCCGCCCGGAGCGCTCCGACCTTGCCCCGCGGGACGGGGGCCAGGAAGCCGGCCGCGGCGAACTCCGCCGTGAACGACGTGTCGAGGCTCAGCAGGTCGATCGTGTCGTCGGCGGCGCGCAGCCGGCGCACGAGCAGGTCGTGCCGCGTCGTCACGTCGGTCGGCAGCTGCTCGACCGCGATGCGATAGGCGCCGCCGGCCTGCTCGGTGCACGTCGCTGCCAGCGCGGGCGCGTCGACGCGGTCGGGCCCGACGTACCAGGTGAGGGTCGGGACCGCGCCGGGGCGATCGCCATCGGCACCGCACGCCCCCGCTGCGAGGCACACACACAGGACGGCCGCCGCGCAGCGCACGAAACGTCTCCCTGGTCCGAACACGTGCGCAACTTTGCCACAGACAGGGGCCCTTCCCGCGGCATATGCCCACTTGCGGGAAGGGCCCCTGGAGTCACAGGAGCAAACTCACGTCACAGCGTGACGTCCTCCAGCATCTCGGTGACGAGCGCCGCGACCGGAGAACGCTCCGAGCGCGTCAGCGTGACGTGCGCGAACAACGGGTGCCCCTTGAGCTTCTCGACCACCGCGACCACCCCGTCGTGACGGCCGACCCGCAGGTTGTCGCGCTGGGCGACGTCGTGGGTCAGGACGACCTTGGAGTTGGCGCCGATGCGCGACAGCACCGTCAGCAGGACGTTGCGCTCCAGCGACTGCGCCTCGTCGACGATGACGAACGAGTCGTGCAGCGAGCGTCCGCGGATGTGCGTCAGCGGCAGCACCTCCAGCATCCCGCGGTCGAGGATCTCCTCGATGACCGCCGGCGAGGCCACCGCTCCCAGCGTGTCGAACACCGCCTGGCCCCACGGCCCCATCTTCTCGGACTCGCTGCCCGGCAGGTAGCCGAGCTCCTGGCCGCCGACGGCGTAGAGCGGACGGAAGATCACGACCTTCTTGTGGTGACCGCGCTCCATCGTCGCCTCGAGGCCTGCGCATAGGGCCATCGCCGACTTGCCGGTGCCGGCGCGGCCACCGAGCGACACGATGCCGATGTCGGGGTCGAGCAGCAGGTCGAGCGCGATGCGCTGCTCGGCGGACCGTCCGTGGATGCCGAACGCGTCGCGATCACCGCGGACGAGCTGCACCTGCTTGTCGGCCGTCACCCGGCCCAGCCCGCTGCCCTTGTCGGAGACCAGGACGAGGCCCGTGTGGCACGGCAGCTCGCGGGCCTCCGGCAGGTCGAGGACGCCCGCCTCGTAGAGCGTGTCGAGGTCGAGGCTGTCGATCTCGAGCTCGCGCATGCCGGTCCAGCCCGACTCGAGCGCCAGCTCGGCGCGGTACTCCTCGGCCACGAGCCCGACGGCCGAGGCCTTGACCCGCATCGGCAGGTCCTTGGACACGATCGTGACGTCGAGACCCTCGTTGGCCAGGTTCTTGGCGACCGACAGGATGCGGGTGTCGTTGTCGCCGAGGCGGAAGCCGGACGGCAGCGAGGAGGAGTCGGTGTGGTTGAGCTCGACACGGATCGTGCCTCCCTCCTCACCGATCGGCAGGGGGACGTCGAGGGTGCCGTGCAGCACCCGCAGGTCGTCGAGGAAGCGCAGGGCGCTGCGGGCGAAGTAGCCGAGCTCCGGGTCGTGCCGCTTGCCCTCCAGCTCGGTGATGACGACGACCGGTATGACCACCTCGTGCTCGTTGAACCGGTTGACGGCATTGGGGTCCGCGAGCAGGACACTGGTGTCCAGGACGTACGTGCGGCGGGAGGTCTGGCTCTTCGACGTGCGCGATGCGGCCACAGCTGTCTCCTCAACGGGCCCGCGCGCGCCTGCGCCGGCCCTACTCGTGGGTAGGGGTTCCGGGCTCAAGCGCGAGCGTCAACACACCACGAACGTACGACCGCAGATCGACGAATTCCGGCACGACACGCTGGCCGGTGTGTGACGAGCATGTGAACGCTGCCCCGCCCCAGCCCCGGTTCCTAGCGAGCTTGCGAGCGGGAGGGAGCGAGGAACGAGCGACCGAAGGACCAACGGTTCCTAGCGAGCTTGCGAGCGGGAGGGAGCGAGGTACGAGCGACCGAAGGACCACCAGCCCGCATCGACGCTCGGTCGCTGCGCTCGCGCGGTCTACGCGCCGAACCGGCGCTCTCGCGCGGCGTACGACCGCATCGCGCGCAGGAAGTCGACGTGGCGGAACGACGGCCACAGGGCGTCGCTGAAGTAGAACTCGGAGTGGACGCTCTGCCACAGGAGGAATCCCGAGAGTCGCTGCTCGCCCGAGGTGCGGATCACCAGGTCGGGATCGGGTTGTCCGCGGGTGTAGAGGTGCTCGGCGATGTGGTCGACCTCGAGCGTCGAGGCGACCTCCTCGAGCGATCGCCCGAGGGACGCCTGCTCGACCAGCAGCGACCGCATCGCGTCGGTGAGCTCCTGGCGCCCGCCGTAGCCGACGCAGATGTTGACCCGCATCTGCTGCACGTCGGTGGTCGACTCCGCCAGCCGCTTCATGCGCGCGGCGGACTCCGCGGGCAGCATGTCGAGGTTGCCGATCACCGACAGCGGCCAGCGCCGCTCCTCGGCGATCTGCTCCATGAGGGCCTCGACCGCGGCCAGGATGCTCTCGACCTCTTCGGCGGGGCGTTGCAGGTTGTCGGTCGACAACAGCCACAGCGTGACGATCTCGACGCCCAGGTCGTCGCACCACTGGCTGAACTCGATGATCTTGTCGGCGCCGGCCTTGTAGCCGTGCTCGTACTTGGTGCCACCGCGCTTGGCCCATCGCCGGTTGCCGTCGACGATGGCACCGACGTGGTGCGGCAGACGCTGGGGGTCGAGGCTCTTGGCGAGGCGGCGTTCATAGACGCCGTACGCCAGGTCGGTGACTCCCATGGGCACAGCGTAACCCTCGCCACAGCGGCCGCAGTCGGACGCAGCCGGGTTGCACCCCGTGCCCTAGGCTCACCCTCATGTCGAACCATGATCACGAAGGCGTCGTGCAGGAGGCGACCGAGCGCATCCGTGAGACGGTCGATGAGATCAAGCCCAAGCTGCGCGGCTGGCTGCATGCCGTGACGGTTCCGCTGGCCTTCTTCGCCTTCATCGTCATGCTGGTCATCTCCGACGACGTCCTCGTCCGCGTCGGGGTGGCGGTGTTCATGGTCAGCTCGATGCTGCTGTTCGGCGTCAGCGCCGTCTACCACCGCGGCACCTGGTCCGACCGGGTCCGCGGCTTCTGGAAGCGCTTCGACCACGCCAACATCTTCCTGCTCATCGCCGGGTCCTACACGCCGTTCTCGCTGCTGCTGCTCAAGCCGTCGCACGCCGCGATCATGCTGTCGCTGGTCTGGGGCGGCGCCCTGCTCGGCGTCATGTTCAAGATCTTCTGGATCGGCGCACCTCGTTGGCTCTACGTGCCGCTCTACCTCGTGCTCGGCTGGGCAGCGGTGCTGTACTTCCCCGAGTTCGCGGACGAGGCGTCGACGCCCGTGCTCGTCCTGCTGATCACCGGCGGCGTGCTCTACTCGCTCGGCGCCGTCGTCTACGGCTTCAAGTGGCCCAACCCGTCGCCCACCTACTTCGGGTTCCACGAGGTCTTCCACGCGTTCACCATCGCGGCGTTCATCGTCCACTACGTCGGCGTCAGCCTGCTGGCCTACCAGCAGCACTAGGGCGTGTCTCCTAAAGATCGGCGTGTGAGCGCGAGATTGTTGGAGCATGTCTCGTGCAGCTCTTCTCACTGACGCTCAGTGGGCGCGGATTGAGCCGGTGATGCCGTCCTCTGATGGCCAACGTGGTCGGCCGTTCCGCGATCATCGTCAAGTCGTGGAGGGCATCATCTTTCGTTTTCGGACGGGTTCTCCGTGGCGTGACCTGCCATCTGAGTTCGGTCCGTGGCAGACGGTCTGGAAAAGGCATCGCAAGTTCAGCAGCGACGGGACATGGGACAAGATCTTGGCCAAGCTGCTCGCTGAGGCCGACGCTGCCGGCGACATCGACTGGACCGTTTCGGTCGATTCAACGATCAACCGTGCTCACCAGCACGGCACGAACCTGCCCCGAGCCGCTGCTCTCACGGGGGGCTCTATCGAGTTACAAGAATCCGCTGGACGAGCCCGCTGATCACGCGGTCGGACGCTCCCGTGGTGGGTTGTCGACGAAGATCCACCACCTGTGTGACGGCAAGACCCGACCGCTCGTGATCCTACTGACGCCAGGGCAAAGCGGCGATTCACCGATGCTCAGGCCGTTGATGGAATCGCTGTCGGTGGCCCGGGTGGGACCAGGGCGACCACGAACCCGTCCGGACAAAGTCCTCGGCGACAAGGCGTACTCGAGTCGGGCGAATCGCGACCTGCTGCGCAGCCGAGGGATCGAGGCCGTGATCAGCGAACCATCGGATCAGAAGGCCCACCGCAGACGACGCGGCCAAGCTGGCGGCAGACCTCCCGCGTTCAACACCGAGACCTATAAGCAGCGCAACACCGTCGAGCGCGGCTTCAACGTCTTCAAGCAATGGCGCGGACTCGCGACCCGCTACGACAAACTCGCCCTGACCTACCGAGGCGGAGCTGTCCTCCGCGCCATCACCATCTGGCTACGCCAATAAGGAGACGTGCCCTAGG
>NZ_JABSTZ010000004.1 GCF_013283745.1 Aeromicrobium stalagmiti | reverse complement strand
CCATCAGAGGACGGCATCACCGGCTCAATCCGCGCCCACTGAGCGTCAGTGAGAAGAGCTGCACGAGACATGCTCCAACAATCTCGCGCTCACACGCCGATCTTTAGGAGACACGCCCTAGGCCTTCGGCGTCAGCTTCAGCAGACGACCGCTGCCTGCGTCCTCGAGCAGCCAGACGGCACCGTCCGGGCCCTGCTCGACGGCGCGGATGCGCTCGCCCATCTCGAAGATCTCGGACTCGCCCGCCTCGGCACCGTCGAGGTCGACGTGGACGAGCGCCTCGCCCGACAGGGCGCCGATGAGGGCGTCGCCCTTCCACCCGGGGAAGAGGTCGCCGTCGTAGACCAGCAGGCTGCCCGGCGAGATGCTGGGCGTCCAGAACGCCTCCGGCGCGACGAAACCGTCGCCCGCGGCGTGGTCGGGGATCTCGCCGCCGCCGTAGTCACTGCCGTTGGAGGCCTCCGGCCAGCCGTAGTTGGCACCTTGCTCGATCACGTTGAGCTCGTCGCCGCCCTCGGGCCCCATCTCGGTCGACCACAGCGTCCCGTCGGGCGCGAAGTCGAGGCCCAGCGGGTTGCGGTGACCCGAGGTCCAGGTCTCGGGCGACGAACCGTCGAGGCCCATGCGGACCACCTTGCCGAGGTCGCTCGAGGGGTCCTGGGCAGGAGTCTTCTGCTGCCTCTCCCCCGACGAGACGAACAGGTGCTCGCCGTCAGGGTCGAACGCGAGGCGGTGACCGAAGTGCCCGTCGCCGGACACCTTGGGCGTCTGACGCCAGATGACGTCGAGGTCGGCCAGCGCCGGACGTTCGCCGGTCACGAGCCTGGCACGACCCACGACCGCGCCCGACCGCTCGTCGTCGGCCTCGACCCAGCTGAGGTAGACGAGCCCGTCGTCCTCGAACGTCGGGCTCAGCACGACGTCGCCGAGCCCGCCCTGACCGGCGGCCTCCACCGACGGCACGCCGTCGACCTCGACGGTCTCCGCGGACCCGGCGTCGCGCAGGTTCAGCCTGCCGCTGCGCTCGGTGACGAGAAGGTCACCGTCCGGCAGGAACGCCATCGCCCAGGGATCGTCGAACCGATCGACCTCCTCGATCGCGAACGACTGCTTCGCGGGCGATCCGGACGAGGGCTGCCCCCGCTCGACGCCGCATCCCGCGACGACGAGGGCAAGGGCGCCCAGCAGCAGGGATGAGGGAGTGGCAGCTCGTGCTCTCATGGATCAAGGCTCCCCGACACCTCCAACTCCGGCGAGTCCAACGCCGGCGAGTCCGGTCCGCCGAGTCCGGTCCCGGCGCTCGAGGTGTCGCCGGGCCCAACCACTGGCACGCTGGACGGGTGCCCGCCCTCGCCCCGCTGCCCCCTGTCGACGACACGGCAGCCGTCGTGGCCTGGGTCGCCTCCGAGGTGGGCCACCTGACGCTCGAGGGTGCCGACGGCGTCCGCCCCGGCGGTCACCGCGGCGGACAGACCGCCGCTGACACGGCCCTCGCCACGCTCGACATCACCGGCTACGCGCGCTCGCGGTCGACGGTCCTGCCGGAGGAGCGACGCGGGGCCAGCCGACTGTCCCCCTACATCTCCCACGGCCTCCTGCACCTGCCGCAGGTGTGGGACGCGGTGGCAGACGCACCGTCGTCGGACCTGCGCCGCTACCGCGACGAGCTGCTGTGGCAGGAGTACGCCCGGCACCTCTACGCCCGTCTGGGCGACGCCCTGGCCGAGCCCCTGCGTCACGAGGCAGCGCCTTCTGCGGCAGATCCGCAGTGGGACGAGCAGATGGCGTGCATGGCGTGGGTCCGCAGCGAGCTGGAGGACAACGGCTGGCTCGTCAACCAGACGCGCATGTGGTGGGCCTCCCACTGGACCGTGCGACACGGCCGCGACTGGCGGGAGGGTGAGGACTACTTCTTCCAGCACCTGCTCGACGGCTCCCGCGCCGCCAACCGGCTGGGTTGGCAGTGGACCGTGGGCACGGGAACCGGCAAGCCGTACGGCTTCAGCCGCTGGCAGGTGGAGAAGCGCGCGCCGCAGCTGTGCCGCTCCTGCGCCCTGCGGGAGGACTGCCCGATCCAGGACTGGCCCGACGCACCGGCGGGTCCTCGGGTCGCAGACAGCCCGGTCCAGGCCGGCCGGGCGGACGGTGCAGCCGGGCCCGGGCCGGAGCGGGTGGTGACCACCGAGGAGCCGTCAGCCGTCTGGCTCACCGCGGAGTCGCTCGGGGACAGCGACCCGGCCCTGACCGCCCATCCTGACCTGCCGGTCATCTTCGTGCTCGACGAGCCGGAGCTGCTCACGCTGCGCCTGTCGGGCAAGAGATTCGTGTTCCTCGCCGAGTGCCTGGCCGACCTGGCCGAGCGACGCGATCTCGAGGTGCGTCTGGGCGACGTCGCACACGAGCTGGCCGGCACGGCGCTTGCGGCCACCTTCGCCCCGGTGCCGGCGTTCGCCCGCCGCGCTGCGGACCTGACGCTCGCAGAGCTCCACCCGTGGCCGTGGCTGGCACGACCGACCACGCAACGCCTCACCTCGTACAGCGCCTGGCGCAAGGGCGTGTCGCTCTGACGCTGCTCCCGTGACCCGACGGCGGTCCACGGGGCGAGGTCGTCCCTCGCGTCGAGGCTCGTGGGCCCACCGCCGCTTCACCGGACGCTCGCTCCGCGACGGCGTCACGCCCAACCGCCCTGACCTGACCTCGATGTGACGGCTCCCCGCAAGACGCGTCGGGTGACCACAAGGCTGACGCCCCCGAGCACCAGGGCCGGGAGCCAGGCGAGTGTGGCCTTCAGCGACACCGCCGCGGCGGCAGCGGCCAACGGGACACCGAGAGCCACCAGGGCGAGCACCAGGGCGGCGTCGCGGGGGCTGGCGCCGTGAGGCCCCGGAACTGCTGCGGCAACCTGGCTGGCTCCGAACGCCCCCATGAGCTCGAGCGGAGAGAGCGTGTGGCCGGTCGCGCGGAGCGTCCCGAAGAGGAGCAGCGCGATCGTGGCCTGGTATCCCATCGACAGCACCAGGCCCTGCGCGATGCGTCTCGGCGGGGGCAGCGGGCCGAGGCTCAGCAGTCCCGGACGTGCGCGACGGACGACGAGCATCACGCCGAGAGCCACCACCCCGGTGCCGAGCGCACCCACCAGCAGGTGCAGCGGGAGGGCGGACCCCGCGAGCAGCACGAACACCGTCAGACCCAGAGCACCGACGAGCCGGTCGGCAGCGACGCTGGCGAGCGCGTCCCCCTTGCCCACGTCGGCGCCCGTGAGCCGTCTGACTCGCCACAGGTCAGAGCCGACGTGACCGGGGGTCAACAGCCCGAAGATCTCGGACTCGGCGTAGGCGCGGACGTGCCACCACCGGCCCAGGTCAGCATTCGTCAGGGCGCGCCACCGGAGCGGGCACAGCACGTACTTGCCGACGATCCACGGCACCAGGCCGAGGACCACCGGCCACGGTGAGACCGACGGCAGCCGCGACAGGGTGACCACCGGGACGGCGACGGCGAGGACGACGCCGACCACCCGGAGTGCTCGCGAGTGCAGGACGACTCGAATCCGCTCCATGATCTCGAACCTCCCTCGCCTGTCGTCGTGCATCGGGTGAACCAGACCATCGGCAGTCGAGGTGCAGACCTGATCGTTCTGGTCGCGCGAGGCCTGCCCGTACGATGGCCGCGATCCCCATGCCTGCACCACACGACCGTCCTCGCCGCCTGCTGCTCGTGGTCGACGCCCCCTCGCTGCTGCACCGCAACCACCACGCGCGGGCGCACACCGGCATGACGGATCGATCAGGCCGACCGGCGTGGGCCCTGCACGGCATGCTGCGCCAGATCCTCGAGGCGATCGATGGCTTCGCCCCCGACGCCGTGATCTTCGGGCTCGACGACCGCACGGCATCGGTGCGCAGGGACTTCTACCCCGACTACAAGGCCGGGCGGGCCGAGAAGGACGCAGCACTCGTCGACCAGCTCGAACGAGCGGGCGCCTTGCTCGACGCGCTCGGCCTCGCCACGCTCACGCCGCCGGGTCTCGAGGCCGACGACGTCAGCGCGTCGGGCGCGACATGGGCCCGTGACAACGGCTGGAGCTGCGTGATCGTGACGTCCGACCGCGACGCCTTCGCCCACATCAGCGACCACACGCAGGTGCTGCGGCTGATCAACGGCGGCATCCAGGCATCGCCGCTGCTCAACCCGGCGCGGCTCCTGACGATGTACGGGGTCGCGGCCGAGCACTACCTCGACTTCGCGGCCCTGCGCGGTGATGCCAGCGACAACCTGCCGGGCGTCACCGGCATCGGCGAGAAGACCGCGGCGACCCTGCTCACCCAGGTCGGATCGATGCAGACCGTGTGGGCCGACATCGACCACAACGCGGGACGGCTCGTGGCCGACACGCTCGACTCCTGGGCAGCCGAGCAGGGCACGCGACGGATGGGCGCGACCGTCGTCCGCCGGCTCACCACCGGGGACGCCCGCGAGCGCTTCGACTTCAACGTGCGCATCATGTCGGGGCGCGACGACCTCGACCTGGGGATCACGCCCGACGTGCCGGGCACCCCCGGCCTCCTGCCGCTCGACCCCCAGCGCGTCAACCACGTCGTGGGCTTCCTCGACGTCGAGTCGACGACATCGCTCGCGATCCGGGTCCTCAGCACCGATCCCGCCTCGTCCGCCTCACGCCAGGACCGGTAAATTCAGCAGGTGCCCGACAAACGCCCCCGCCGTACCTTTGCCGTCATCAGCCACCCCGATGCCGGCAAGTCCACGCTGACCGAGGCACTCGCGCTGCACGCCCGGGTGCTCAACGAGGCCGGAGCCGTCCACGGCAAGGGCGATCGTCGCGCCACGGTCTCGGACTGGATGGCGATGGAGAAGGCCCGCGGTATCTCGATCACGTCGGCGGCGCTGCAGTTCGTCTATCGCGACCACGTGGTCAACCTCGTCGACACCCCCGGCCACAGCGACTTCTCCGAGGACACCTATCGCGTGCTCTCGGCCGTCGACTCGGCGGTGATGCTCGTCGACGCCGGCAAGGGCCTCGAGCCCCAGACCCTCAAGCTCTTTCGCGTCTGCGCCCTGCGCGGCATCCCCGTGATCACCGTCATCAACAAGTGGGACCGGCCGGGTCTGTCACCTCTGGGGCTGATGGACGAGATCGAGCAACAGATCAAGCTGCGACCCACTCCCCTGACCTGGCCCGTCGGCGAGGCAGGCGACTTCCGGGGCGTGCTCGACCGCCGCACCGGCGAGTTCGTGAAGTACACCCGCACCGCCGGAGGTGCCACCCGCGCACCCGAGCGCCGGATGTCGGCCGACGAGGTCGAGCAGGTCGACGCCGACACGTGGTCGACCGCCTCCGACGAGCACGAGCTGCTCTCGCTCGACGGCGCCGACCACGACCAGGACCGCTTCCTCGCCGGCGAGACCACGCCGGTCATGTTCGCCTCGGCGCTGCAGAACTTCGGCGTGGCCCAGCTGCTCGACCTGCTCCTCGAGCTGGCCCCCGGCCCCACCGAGACGACGGGCGTCGACGGCACCGTGCGCCAGGTCGACGACGACTTCAGCGCCTTCGTGTTCAAGGTGCAGTCGGGCATGAACAGCTCGCACCGCGACCGCATGGCCTATGCGCGCGTGGTGTCCGGGACGTTCGAGCGCGGCATGGTCGTCACCCACGCCACGACCGGTCGGCCCTTCGCGACGAAGTTCGCCCAGGCCCTCTTCGGCCGCGAGACGACGTCGGTCGAGGAGGCCTCGCCGGGCGACATCATCGGCTTCGTCAACGCCCAGGCCCTGCGGGTCGGCGACACCGTCTATGACGGCGACCCGATCGACTACCCACCCGTCCCCAGCTTCGCCCCCGAGCACTTCGTCACAGCGACGGCCGGCGACATCGGCCGCTACAAGCAGTTCCGCCGCGGGATCGAGCAGCTCGACCAGGAGGGCGTCGTCCAGGTGCTCCGGTCCGACCTGCGTGGCGACCAGAGCCCCGTCCTCGCGGCCGTCGGTCCGCTGCAGTTCGACGTGGTGAAGGAGCGGATGGCCAACGAGTTCACCTCGCCCATCCGCCTCACGCACCTCGACTACCAGGTCGCCCGACGCACCGACGCCGCCGGCGCGCTGGAGCTCAGCGGCATCCGTGGCGTCGAGGTGCTGCAGCGCACCGACGGCACCCACCTGGCGCTCTTCCTCGACAAGTGGCGCGCCAACAACGTCGTCCGCGACCACCCCGACGTGCTGCTGGAGGAGCTGCCCGCCGGCGGCAGCTGACCCGTCAGCCCCTCATCGGCAGGTGCCGGACCAGCGCGTCCGGCTGGATCGGCAGGTCGCGCACCCGGACACCGGTCGCGTGCCAGACCGCGTTGGCAACCGCAGCCGCAGCGCCGACGTTGCCGATCTCTCCGATGCCCTTGCCACCGACGGGGTTGAGCTGGTCGTCGTGCTCGTCGAGCCACTCCACGCGGATGTCGGGCACGTCGGCGCACGCGGCCACGTGATAGGTCGCGAGGTCGTGGTTGGCGTAGTCGCCGTGGACCGCGTCCATCACGCCGTGCTCGTGCAGCGCCCCGGACACGCCCATCGTCATGCCGCCGATGAACTGCGAGCGCGCCGTGCGCGAGTTGAGGATGCGGCCCGCGGCGAAGACGCCGAGCATCCGCGAGACCGCGATCTCGCCCGAGTCGAGGTCGACCCGCACCTCGGCGAAGTGCGCGCCGTACGCGTGACGGTCGACGTCGGCCATCGCCTCGATGTCGTCGGCGGTGTCGGCCTCGGCCGACAGCCCGTCGTCGGGCACGGCCTCGTCCTTCAACCTGTCGACCAGCGCGAGGGACGCCTTGGAGACGGCCCAGCCCCACGACGCGGTGCCGGCAGACCCTCCGGCGATCGAGGCCTGCGGCAGCGACGAGACGCCGATCCGGATGTCGACCCGGTCGACGTCGACGCCGAGCCGGTCGGCCGTCACCTGGGCGAGGACCGTGCGTGCGCCGGTGCCGATGTCAGCCGCATTGATCTCGACGAGGTAGTCGCCGTCGCGCCGGGCCGTGACCCGGGCGCTGCTGGGCATGACCATCGCCGGGTAGAGCGCCGAGGCGACGCCGGTGCCCACCAGCCACCGACCGTCGCGCCGCACCCCGGGGGCGGGGTCGCGGCCCTCCCAGCCGAACGCGGCGGCGCCACGGCGCAGGCAGTCGACGAGGTGGCGGCTGCTGAAGTCCTTGCCGGACTCCGGGTCGCTCGCCGGCTCGTTGAGCACGCGCAGCTCGACCGGGTCGATCCCCATCTCGTGCGCCAGCTCGTCGATCGCCGACTCCAGGGCGAACATGCCCGGCATCTCGCCGGGCGCCCGCATCCAGCGCGGTGTGGGCACGTCGAGCGCGGCCACGCGGTGCGACGTCGAGCGGTGGGGCGCGGCGTACATGTGCCGCGACGACTCGGCGGTCTGCTCGGTGAACTCCTCGATCGTCGACGTCTGCGAGATCGCGTCGTGGGCCAGGCCGAGCAGCCGGCCGTCCTCCCCCGCCGCCAACCGGATGCGCGAGAAGGTCGGCGTGCGGTAGCCGGCGAGCGCGAACATCATCTGGCGCGTGTAGGCGAGCTTGACCGGACGTCCGACCCGGCGCGCGGCCATGACCGCCAGCACGACGTTGGGACGCGGCGACCCCTTCGCCCCGAAGCCACCACCGACGTGCTGGGAGTCGACCGTGATGTCAGCTGCCGGGATGCCGAACAGCGTCGACAGGATCTGCACCGTCGAGCTCGAGCCCTGCGAGGACTCGAAGACGTCCAGCCGGCCGTCGGACCACGTCGCGACGGTGGCGTGCGGCTCCATCGGGCTGTTGAACTGCGCCGGTGTCGAGTAGGTGTGGTCGACCACGGCGTGGGCCTGCGCCAGCGCCTGGTCGATGTCGCCGACCGAGGTGTCGGTCGGGAAGCCGGCGTTGACCTCGTCGGGGGCGTAGAGCTTGGGGTGCCCCGGCTCGAGGACGGCGTCGACGTCGCCGGTCTGGTAGTCGACGCGCAGACGCGTCGCGGCTTCCCGTGCGGTCTCGAGGGACTCCGCGACCACGAGGGCCACGACCTGCCCGCGATAGGCCACGTTGGACGACTGCAGCACCATGAGCTCGCCGTCGTCGGCGTCCTCGAGGCGCTCGGCGTCATCGGCGGTGATGACGTCGACCACCCCCGGCATCGCCAGGACCGCGTCGACGTCGATCGCGATGATGCGGGACATCGCGGCGGTCGACTGCACCGGCCAGGCGTAGACGCAGCCGTCGGGCGTGTGCTCGAAGGAGTAGCGCGCGGCGCCGGTGACCTTCGCGGTGCCCTCGAGGCGGCGCAGCGGTGCGCCGAGCGCGCTCATCGCTCGCTCCCCGTCAGCTCGAGCAGCACGCCGGTCACGAGCCTCACCACAAGATCGACCTTTAACGCATTCTCCCCCGTCGGTGTCGCCGCGGCCAGCTCGGCCTCGGCCGCCGCACGGAAGCTGTCGGCCGTCGCCGGAGCCCCCCGCAGGAGCTCCTCGGCGGCGTGGGCGCGCCACGGCCGGGGTGAGACTCCGCCGAGAGCGATCCGGATGTCGCGGACGGTGTCACCGTCGACGTCGATCGCCGCGGCCACTGAAGCGAGCGCGAAGGCGTACGACCGCCGGTCGCGGGCCTTGCGATAGGTCGACGTCGAGGCGAAGGCCAGCGGCGGCACCTCGACGGCGGTGATGATCGCTCCGGCCGGCAGGGTCGTGTCGAGCGACGGGTCGTCGCCGGGCAGGCGGTGGAAGTCACCGATCGGGATCGTGCCGGCGCCGTCGGCCGCGACGAAGTGGACGACGGCGTCGAGGGCCACGAGCGCGACGGCCATGTCACCGGGGTGCGTGGCGATGCACGAGTCCGACGTGCCCAGCAGGCCGAGCTCCCGCGAGGCGCCCTCGACGGCGGGACATCCGCTGCCGGGCTCACGCTTGTTGCACGGCTTGGTGGCGTCCATGAAGTAGACGCAGCGCGTGCGCTGCATCAGGTTGCCGGCCGTCGTCGCCATGTTGCGGATCTGGCCGGATGCCGCCGACAGCAGCGCTCTGGCCAGCAGCGGGTAGCGCTCCCGCACCCGCGGGTCGGCCGCGAGATCGCTGTTGCGCACCGTCGCACCGATCATCAGCCCGCCGTTCGGCGTGTCGTCGATGCGGTCGAGGCCCAGGTGGTTGACGTCGACCAGCAGCTGCGGCGACTCGACGTCGAGCTTGAGCAGGTCGACGAGGTTGGTGCCACCGGCGAGCAGGCTCGTGGGCACCTCCCCGCGACCGAGCAGGCTGACGGCCTCGTCGAGCGTGGCGGGGCGTTCGTACGTCAGCGGCTTCATGCGTCCACCGCCGCGATCGCGGTCACGATGTTGACGTAGGCGCCGCAGCGGCAGATGTTGCCGCTCATGCGCTCACGGATCTCGTCGGTGCCCAGCTCACCCGCGTCCGTGAGGTCGTCGGTGACGACACTCGGCCAGCCCTGCGCGGCCTCGTCGAGCATGCCGACGGCGGAGCAGATCTGGCCCGGCGTGCAGTAGCCGCACTGGTAGGCGTCATGCTCGAGGAACGCCTCCTGGACCGGGTGGGGCAGGTCGGGTCCGCCCAGCCCCTCGATGGTGGTGACGGTCGAGCCCTCGGCGGCGACCGCCAGGAGCAGGCAGCTGTTGGTGCGGCGGCCGTCGACGAGCACCGTGCACGCGCCGCACTGGCCGTGGTCGCACCCCTTCTTGGACCCCGTCAGGTCGAGGTGCTCACGCAGGGCGTCGAGCAGGGTCGTCCGCGGGTCGAGGTCGCACGCATGCTGCACGCCGTTGACCTCGAGATCGACGCGCTGGGTGGTGACGGGAGGTGTCATGCACCGGGGTTACCCGAACTCGGCACGCTGACACGTGACCTCCCCCGATCTGTCCGGGACGATCCGTGCCGGGGACGTCAGTCGGCCGCCCCGTAGAGACCCGTCAGCTTGCCTGCCGGGTCGAGGGACGCCAGCAGTGCGTCACCGATCGCGTGCAGCTGCTCGACCTGCTCGTCGGTCAAGCTGTCGAGCACGCGCTCACGGACGAGCCGCACGTGACCGGGCGCGGCAGCGACGACGACGTCCCACCCCGCGTCGGTGAGACGCGCGTTGGTGGCTCGTCGGTCGTCCTCGCAGGGACGACGCTCGACCAGGTCGCGTGCCTCGAGACGCTTCACGACGTGGGACAGACGCGGCAGCGTCGCGTTGGAGCGCTGGGCGAGGTCGGTCATGCGCAACGTGCGGTCCGGGGCCTCGGACAGCATCGCGAGGGTGAAGTACTCGAAGTGCGTGAGGTCGGAGTCGTGGCGCAGCTGCGCGTCGAGGAGGCCCGGGAGCAGCTCCACGACGGCGACCAGTCGCACCCATGCCGCCCGCTCGTCGTCGCTCAGCCAGTTCGTGTCCATGGTCACATCCTATTCCCCATGCTTGTATCTACAACCAAAGCGGGACGGCCGACTCCGCGACGCAGGGTTCGGACGTGGTGCGCCGCCCAGGCGACAGGCGGTAGGCTGGGCTCAGCACCGGCCGCCCTATCTAGCGGCACGGACTCGACGTCCCCGGCCGCACCAACGGCGCGGGGACACCCTGTTTCTCAGAGGCTCCGAAGGCCTCCCGGCGCGAGGATCGGTGGAGAGTGGACACGGAGCTCGAGCAGGTCATCGAGCGGTGGCTCGCGACATGGGCGCACATCCGCGACATCGCGGTGCTCGAACGGGACGGCTGGCCCGTCATGCAGGTCGGATCCCCCAGCCGCGAGACCGAGCTGGTCTGCGTCGACCCCGGTGTGGAGTCCTTCACCGATCTGCTGCGGCACGTCGAAGGCGATCCGCGAGCGATGCTCACGGTGGCCGCCACCGACGTCGGGCCCTACCTGACCACCCGGCTTCCCGACGGCGTCCGGCTCGACCGTGACGACGAGGCCCTCATGTCGGTCGTCCTGCACGATGACCCGATCCCGCCGCTCGCTCCCGACCTCACGTTCCGGTGGGACGTCGACGACCACCGCACCACCTATTCCGTGGAGAGCGGTGACACCCTCGCCGCATCCGGCTCCGTCGGCGTGATCGACGGATGGGCGACCTTCGACGCCGTCGAGACGATGCCGGCGTTCCAGCGCCAGGGCCTCGGGGGGCACGTCATGGCGACCCTGACCGTGCAGGCGATGGGCCGTGGCGCGACGCACGGCGTGCTCGCGGCGTCCGGGCAGGGCCGTGGGCTCTACCAGGCGATCGGCTGGCAGCACCGGCTCGAGCTGCTGTCCTTCATGGGCACCTGACTCCCGCACCCGTCCGGCCCTCTCACTGGGCGGCCGTGCGGCGGCAGACCTCGTCCCACGGGGTCGGCTCCATCACGAAGTGCTCGCGGGCTGCGCTGTCGTCGAGGACGTACGGCCGGGTCCACTGGTACGACAGCTCGTTGATCTCCCGCATGAGCGGAATGACGCGGGCCATGGCCCCGAGCACCGGTCGCGGGATCTGCGAGACCTTCGGTGCCGGACGGCCGAGCGCCGCCATGACATCGGTCAGTGCCTGCTCCTGCGTGATGGCCGGGTTGCTGGGCACGTTCCACGTCCGCCCGTGGGCGGTCGCGTCCTCGGCAGCCGCAATCAGCAGCCGCGCCACGTCGAGCACGTCGGTGAACGTGTGGGGCACGTCCTTGCGACCCAGCACCCAGGCCCGTTTGCCGGCCAGCATCCCGGGCAGCTGGCGTGTCACGTGCCCGTTGTCGCCGACTCCCGTGCCGACGTAGTCCGAGCCGCGGACCTCGACGGTCCGGATGCGACCCGCGTCGTGCAGCGCTAGGGCGTCAGCCCACATCCTCGCCCGCAGGACGCCCTTGTGGTCCGTGGCGGCGTCGGGCATGTCCTCGCGCATCGGGCCCTCGACCGGACCGTACGGGTAGAGATTGCCGGTGATCGCATAGACGGCGCCCGAGGACTCGGCTGCGTGAAGGAGTGAGGTCGCCAGCGGCGGCCAGACCGTCTCCCAGCTCGTGTAGTCCCCCGGGTTGGCGCAGTTGTAGAGCACCGACGCACCGTCGGCAGCCGCTGCGAGCGCCACCGGGTCGGCGGCGTCGAGCGCCACGTGGGTGACGCCGGCGATGCCGGTGTCGGTGCCCGACCGCGTCGCGACGACGACCTCGGAGCCTCGGGCGGCCAGGAGCTGTGCCGTGTGTCGGCCGACGGGGCCGGCTCCGACGATGAGATGGCGGTCGGTCATGATGCTTCCTCTCGATGGGGAGAGCACTGCTCTCGACCCGAGCATGACACGCTGCCAACCTCATTGCAAGAGCAATGCTCTCGTTTGTTGCACCCGCTCTCGAAGTAGGCCAGAGTAGTTCCATGGAGCAGAAGGCCAAGACAGCCCGCCAGCGCGCCCGCGCCGAGATCACCGCCGAGATCCTGCAGGCTGCGCGCACTCGGCTCACCCAGGCCGGTCCGGGCGAGCTGTCGCTGCGCGCCGTCGCCCGCGACGTCGGCATGGTCTCGTCGGCGGTCTACCGCTACTTCCCGAGCCGCGACGACCTGCTCACGGCCCTGCTGATCGAGGCCTACGACGAGCTGGGGGCAGCGGCCGAGGCTGCCGACGACGCGGTGGCCGACCGCGACGACGCCGCCGCACGATGGCTGGCGACGTGTCGGGCCACCCGCACCTGGGCCGTCGAGCACCCACACGACTACGCCCTGCTCTACGGCTCCCCCGTCACGGGCTACGCCGCTCCCCGCGACACCATCGTGCCGGCGACCCGCGTGATCGTACGTCTCGTCGAGATCGTCATGGCCGCCGTGGCCGCCGGCGCGATCGAGCCCGGAACCTCCGACGACGAGCCGCATCCCTTCGACCCGTCCGTGCGCGGAGCCGTCGAGGCGATCCGCGACCTCGGCGGGCCGTCGGCCACCGAGGCACCGGCCGAGCTGGTCGGACGGACCCTCATGGCGTGGTCGACGATCTTCGGCACGATCTCGTTCGAGCTGTGGGGCCACCTCGTCGGATCGGTGAGCGACCACGAGGAGTTCTTCGACGGGGTCGCCGCACGACTGTGGACCGACCTCGGTCTGTCGTGACGCCCGTCCGAAAGTGAGAAATGCCTCACGCCCACAACGAGACTCAAGACCCCCTGTCAGGGTTAGATGTCCGGATACCGCCCCGCAACACCATGAGGACATCAATGCCCCGCATCTCTCGTCGTACGTTCGTCGCCGCCCCGGCAGACGTCGTCTGGTCCCTGGCCGGCGACTTCTCCCAGTGGCACCCCAAGCTCCGCATCTACGCCGGTGGCCCCGAGGCCCCCGCCGAGCTGGTCGTGACCGTCGTGTCGCAGGACGACGAGGGCAAGACGCTCTCCTACCACATGCCCGACCCGCCGTTCCCGATCAAGAACCACCGCGCGACGATCCTCGTCGAGGACGCCGCCCACGCCTGCTCCTACGTCACGTGGTCGGCTGAGTTCGACGCGGCCGACGAGGACCTGCAGCAGCTCGAGGACTCGCTCGGCGACGACGTGTTCGCCCAGGCGCTCGACAACCTGGCGACCGCGGCTCAGGACTCCTTCGGGGCCTCGCAGGTCGCCGCCAACGCCTGACCCCAACCACCCGGGGATCTCGATACGATCGCTCATTCCTCGCGATCACTCGATCACCGAGACCCTCGCTGGTCGAGTGCCGGCGAGGAACGAGCCGGCGTATCGAGACCCTCAGCTCTTCCAGTCGCGGAAGCCGATGACGATCAGGCGCATCTGACGACGCGCCCCCTCCTTGATCTTCTCCTCGAGGTCGGGGCGCCCGTCGGGCATCTCGACGACCTCCTCGGCGTTCGAGACCATGTTGCGGACGAACAGCCGCGACACCATCTGGACGTCCTCGGTCGCCCAGTTCTCGATGTTGGGCAGCCGCGCGAGGACCACCGCCAGCTCGCTGACGAACAGGTCGAGCTCGTGCTGGATCGCGCGCCGCACCGCGGCAGACCCGCCGACGCGCTCACGGGCGACGAAGGCGAAGTGCGCCTTGCTGTGCTTGACGGCCTCGACGAGCACGTCGGCCGCAGCGTCGATGATGTTGTCGAACACCTTCGGATCGCGCTGCGCCTCGCGGATCATGCGCCGCAGCGTCGAGAACGACTGCTCGACGAGAGCAAGGCCGAGCTCGTCCATCGAGTCGAAGTGACGGTAGAACGCCGTCGGCACGATGCCGGCGTGCCGAGCCACCTGGCGCAGGCTGATCTGCGCGAAGCCCTCGGTGCGCGTCAGCTCGAGCGCGGACGCGAGGATCGCCTGACGGGTGCGCTCCTTCTGCTCCTGGCGCGACGCTGTCTGCACCGACTCGGTCATGCCGACAGCCTATCGCGGACATTTCGGTGCACACCTGTTCGCTTCACGTTTCGATGGTGCCTCAGGTCACGCGGCGGGTCGCTTGCACTCTGACGGTCCCTCCTGCAAACTTTGAGTGTACGCACGTTCACTCAATCTTCTGAGGAGGTCCGCGATGGGCATCATCCGCAAGACCCTCACCTCGCGGCCCGTCGCAGCGCTGGCCTCCCCGCACACGGTCGACCACTACCTCGAGCAGATCCACCCGATGCTGGCCGCCGGCAACGTCCGCGCCCGCGTCGTCGAGGTCATTCGCGAGACCGGTGACGCCAGCACGGTCGTCATGCGACCCAACGGCGCCTGGAAGGGCTTCGTCCCCGGGCAGCACGTCCAGTTCGGCGTCGAGGTCGACGGCACCCGCCGCGTCCGCGTCTTCTCGGTGTCGAGCTCGCGGGCCAGCAAGGACAAGACGTTCAGCGTGTCGGTCAAGGCCCACCCCGACGGCTACGTCTCGCAGTTCCTGCACCGCGAGCTCACGCCCGGCACCGTCGTGTTCCTCTCCCAGGCCGAGGGCGACTTCGTCCTGCCCCGCGACGTCCCCGATCACCTGCTCCTGGCCAGCGGCGGCTCCGGCATCACGCCGGTCATGTCGATGGTCCGCACGCTCCGCGACTCCGGCCACACCGGACGCGTGACGTTCCTGCACTACGCCCGCAGCCGCGCCGACGAGATGTTCACCGCCCAGCTCGACGAGCTCGCCACCAGCGACGTCGAGGTCGTGCGGGTCTACACCCGCGAGCCCGAGCCGGGCGCCGAGATCGCGGGCCGCTTCCACGTCGACCACCTCAAGCACCTCGGCATCGACCCCACCGAGACCCTCACCTACGTGTGCGGCCCGGCCGGGCTCATCGCCTCGGTGCGCGACACCTACGCCGAGCTCGGCGCTGCCGACCAGCTGCGCATGGAGTACTTCAAGGTCCCGAGCGTCGACGCCGACGCCGCCGACGCGACCGGCACGCTCTCGTTCGACGACGCGGCCATCGAGACCGACAACTCCGGCGCCACGATCCTCGAGCAGGCCGAGGCCGCAGGGCTCAAGCCCGAGTTCGGCTGCCGCATGGGCGTCTGCAACACCTGCGCCATCAAGAAGAACAGTGGCGCCGTGCGCCACGTCGTGACCGGCGAGATCTGCGCCGACACCGACGAGACCATCAAGATCTGTGTCCAGGTCCCCATCGGCGACGTCAACGTCGCCCTCTGAGCTGAGGGAGAACCATCATGGCTTTCACGCTGACCAAGAAGAAGAACGCTCCGATCAAGCCCAAGAGCGCGAGCCAGCACAACGCCGCGCCGCTCACGCTGATCAATCCCTTCAACGACAAGCCGGCCACGATCGGCCTCGACTACATGACGTACGAGCAGCTTGACGAGTTCGGCACCGAGCTCGACGCCGTGCGCCAGCGCGTGCTCGACGACCTGGGCCAGAAGGACGCCGACTACATCCGCCGGGTCATCCGCGCGCAGCGCGCGGCTGAGGTGCTCGGTCGCATCGGCATCTTCATGCCGTTCTTCCCGCCTGCGTTCATCGCCGGCATCCTGCTGCTCGGCGTGGCCAAGATCCTCGACAACATGGAGATCGGCCACAACGTCATGCACGGCCAGTACGACTGGATGAACGACCCCATGGTCAACGGTGCGCGCTTCGAGTGGGACAACGTCGCTCCGGCCCAGGACTGGAAGCACGGGCACAACTACATCCACCACACCTACACCAACATCCACGGCATGGACCGCGACATCGGCTACAACCTGCTGCGCATCGACGGCGACCAGCCCTGGTACGGCACGCACCGTTTCAACCTGCCGCTCGCCTTCGTGCTGATGATGGTCTTCGAGTGGGGCGTCATGTACCACGGCGTCGAGCTCGACCAGTACCTCCAGGGCAAGATCAGCAAGGCCGACTTCCAGGCCCGCAAGAAGCGCGCCATGAAGAAGATCCGCAAGCAGGTGCTCAAGGACTACGTCGCCTGGCCGCTGCTCGGCCTCGCCCTCGTGCCCGTCGTCGGCTGGTGGGCTCCGCTCGCGATCCTCGGCGCCAACGTCGTGGCCAACATCATCCGCAACATCTGGACGTTCCTCATCATCTTCTGCGGCCACTTCCCGGCCGAGGTGCAGACCTTCGCCGAGGAGGACGCGCAGAACGAGAGCCGCGGCCAGTGGTACCTGCGCCAACTGCTCGGCTCGGCCAACATCTCCGGCCACGCGCCGTTCCACGTCCTCACCGGCAACCTGAGCTACCAGATCGAGCACCACCTGTTCCCGGACATCCCGGCCCGTCGCTACCCCGAGGTCGCCGAGGACGTGAAGCTCCTGGTCGAGAAGTACGGCCTGCACTACAACACCGGCCGTCTGTCGAAGCAGCTCGCCAGCGTCGCTCGCCAGCTCGCGGTCTACGGCAAGAAGCCCAGCGATCCCTACAAGATCGGCAACAGCCCGGAGTCGAAGGCCCTGCGCCGCGCCAAGCGCGAGGAGGCCGCTCGTCGTGTCGAGGCTGCCCGTGAGTCACAATTGACCTCGTAGTCCGACTGCGAGGAAGAGGGACCCGATGGCTCTGAGCCGGCGTGAGATCGTCAAGGACGTCGTGCAGCAGTCGACCGAGGCCGCCATCGGCAGCGCCGGGCACGTCGTGGCGATCCTGTTCGAGACCGCTCGCAAGATCACGAACGAGATCGGGGCCTTCGGCACCGAGATCTTCGAGATCGCCGAGGCGAGCAAACGGGCCGGTCTGGACGCCGAGGACACCCATCCCGTGGCCGACTAGCGACGAACCACTGACATGACTTCCCCCGCCAGCGGCTCGGTCCCGAGCAGCTCAGATCCTCGCCGCACCGTCGCCGTCATCGGGTCCGGCGTCTCGGGCCTCACCGCCGCCTACCTGCTCAGTCGTGACTCCGACGTCACGGTGTTCGAGTCCGACGGACGCATCGGCGGCCACGCGCACACCCACACGGTCGCCGACCCCGACGCCACGCACCGGGTCGACAGTGGCTTCATCGTGCACAACGACCGCACCTATCCCCTGCTCCGCCGACTATTCGGCGAGCTCGACGTCGAGGTCCACCCGACCGAGATGAGCATGAGCATCCACTGCGACGGCTGCGGGCTGGAGTACGCCGGCGGCCGCGGCGGCAAGGGCGTGTTCGCCCAGCGTCGCCGCCTGCTCGACCCGCGCTACATCGCGATGCTGCTCGGCGTGAAGAAGTTCGGCCGCCTGGCCCAGCAGCTGCTCGACTCGGCCGAGTCCCCCACCGAGCCGCAGACCTACGGCGACTTCCTGCGCATCCACGGCTTCTCCGACTACTTCGTCTCGCACTACGCGATCCCGGTCGTGTCGTGCGTCTGGTCGTCGGGCCACGAGACCGCGCTGGAGTACCCCGCCCGCTACCTCTTCGAGTTCCTCAAGCACCACGGCTTCCTGTCCATCAAGGGCTCGCCGCAGTGGTTCACCGTCGTCGGCGGATCGGGCACCTACATCGACAAGGTCACCGCGGCGATCGCCCACCGCCCGGGCGGCAGCGTCCGCGCGTCGACCGGCATCCGCTCGATCACGCGCAAGCCCGACGGGGTCGAGCTCATCGACACCAACGGCGAGCTGCACCACGCCGACGCGGTCGTCATCGCGACGCACGCCAACGACGCCCTCGCACTGCTCACCGACCCGAGCGACGACGAGCGTCGGGTGCTCGGGGCGTTCGACTACTCCGACAACGAGGTGCTCCTGCACCGCGACGCGGCACTGCTGCCGACCGCCCCGGCGGCCCGCTCGTCGTGGAACTACCGGATGGACGGCTGCAGCGACCGCAGCGACCACTCGGCCGTGACCTACTGGATGAACCGGCTGCAGGGCATCGAGAGCGCCGAGCCGTTTCTCGTCACGCTCAACTCCTCCGACAGCATCGACCCGGCGAAGGTCATCGCGACGATGGCCTACACGCACCCGATCTACACCCCGCAGTCGGTCGCGGCCCAGGGCGACCTGACGGGCCTGTTCACCGAGCAGACCGTCTTCGCCGGCGCCTATCACGGCTGGGGATTCCACGAGGACGGCTGCCGCTCCGGCGTCGCCGCGGCAGAGGCGCTGGGCTCACCGTGGTGAGTGCGACGCTCCCCGTCCTGCCGGCCCTCGTCGAGGGAACGGTCGGTCACACGCGTCGCACTCCCCTGCGTCACCGCTTCACCTACAAGATCTACCAGTGGCTCGTCGACGTCGACGACCTCCCGCACATGCCACGGCCGTTCCGCGCGTTCTCCTCGTTCTCGGCCGCCGACCACATCGGCGACCCGAACGACTCGATCCGCACCAACATCGAGCGGTTCTGCAAGGCCCAGGGCGTCGACGTCTCCGGGCACCGGCTCGTGATGCTGGCCAACGCCCGCGTGCTCGGCCACACCTTCGACCCGCTCAGCGTCTTCTGGGCCATCGCCCCGGACGAGTCGCTGACCTGCATCGTCGCCGAGGTCCACAACACCTACGGCGAGCGGCACGCCTACCTCCTGCAGACCGACGACGCCGGTCGTGCCGAGGTCGACAAGGCCTTCTACGTCTCGCCGTTCTTCACCGTCGAGGGGCGCTACGACCTGCAGTTCGTGCTCACCCCCGACAAGGTCTCGTCGAGCATCATCCTGCGCCAGGGCGGCGACGCGGTGTTCTCCGCGACCTTCCGCGGCACCCCCCGTCCGGCCACCCGGGGGCGGCTGGCAAAACTTCTCGTCAAAATGCCATTCATGACCCATCGAACCAGCTTGCTGATCCGAATACAGGGTGTATGGCTCTGGATCCGTAGGTTGCCGGTCATTCCCCGCCCGGCACACGAACCGCAGGAAGGCACACGATGACGCAGCTCGCCACAGCACGTTGGCCCGGCATCGCGCACACGCCGCGCACGCCGATGAAGGCGCGTGCCGCCAAGGCGATCCTCAAACCGACGGTCAACCGCGTGCCGGTCCGGCTCACGTTCGCCGACGGCACGACGTGGGGCGCCGGTGGCCCGGCGTCACCGGAGATGCGCATCGTCCGCCCCAAGGCCTTCTTCGCCCGCCTGGGCGCCGACACCAAGATCGGTTTCGGCGAGGCCTACATGGCCGGCGACTGGACCACGGGTGAGGGCACCGACCTCGCCGAGCTGCTGACGCCGTTCGCCGAGCGCCTCACCACGATCGTCCCCGAGCCGCTGCAGAAGTTCCGCACCTTCGTCGACAAGAAGCTGCCGCACCACCAGCGCAACTCCGTCACCGGCTCGCGCAAGAACATCGAGGCCCACTACGACCTCTCCAACGACCTGTTCGCGCAGTTCCTCGATCCGTCGATGAGCTACTCGGCCGCGTGGTTCGAGACGGCGGAGCAGGACCTCGAGGCCGCGCAGATGCGCAAGATCGACGGCATCCTCGACCAGGCCCATGTCACCGAGGGCACCCGGGTGCTCGAGATCGGCAGCGGTTGGGGAGCCCTCGCCATCCGTGCGGCCCAGCGCGGCGCGAAGGTCACGACGATCACGATCTCCAAGGAGCAGGCGGCCCTCGCCGAGCAGCGGTTCGCCGAGGCCGGCGTCGACGTCGACCTGCAGCTCGTCGACTACCGCGAGGTCACCGGCGAGTACGACGCGATCGTCAGCGTCGAGATGATCGAGGCCGTCGGCGAGGAGTACTGGCCGACCTACTTCTCCACGATCGACCACCTGCTCGCTCCCGGCGGACACGTGTCGATCCAGGCGATCACGATGGATCACCACCGCTATCTCGCGACCCGCAACTCGTACGGCTGGATCCAGAAGTACATCTTCCCGGGCGGTCTGATCCCCTCGCTCGACGCGATCGACCAGACGCTGGCCGAGCACACCACGCTGCAGGTCACCGATCGCCGCTCGCTGGGCCAGGACTACGCCCGCACGCTGCGTCAGTGGCGCGAGACGTTCCACGCCAACTGGGAGACGATCAACGCCCAGGGCTTCGACGAGACCTTCCGCCGGATGTGGGAGTTCTACCTGGCCTACTGCGAAGCAGGATTCGCCGTCGGCTACATCGATGTGTTCCAGATTCAGATGTCACGGACCCAGGAGGCATGAACCATGGCTGCCATCTCTCGCCTGCCGATGCCGATCCAGGAGACCTACGAGTGGCAGTACCAAGGTGCCTGCCGCGAGGTCGATCCTGAGACGTTCTTCTCCCCCGACGCCGAGCGCGGGCCGCGGCGACGGGCGCGTGAGGCAGCGGCCAAGGCCCTGTGCGCCGTCTGCCCGGTGGTGCAGGAGTGCCTCAACCACGCGCTGACCGTCCGTGAGCCCTACGGCGTCTGGGGCGGGCTCAACATCAACGAGCGCGACATGCTGCTGCAGCAGCAGAAGGCCGGCTGATCCGGACCCTTTCGTCCGTCGTCGGTGGCATCCTCGTGCCATGACGAACAACGAGAGGGACGCGGCCCAGGCACGTCTCGAGGAGCTCGCGACCGAGCACCTCGCGCTTCCGGGCGTCGACTGGGGCCGCATGTTCGGCACGACCGGACTGCGCGTGCGCGGCAAGGTGTTCGCGGTCGCAGCGCACGCGGGCGGGCTGATGATCAAGCTGCCCGCCGCGCGCGTCGATGCCTTGGAGGTCGCCGGAGCCGCGGCCCGGATGGTCATGGCCGGCGCGCCGCGACGCGAGTGGGCGCTCGTCCCCGACGCTGCGGACGACCAAGTGTGGTCAGAGCTGCTCGACGAGGCCCACACCTTCGTCGACTCGATCACGCCCTGAGGCGGCCGGCTACCACCCGTAGCGCGGAGCGTGCCGCTCACTCTTCTTCGGCCACGGGTTGATCTTGCACCCGGCCAGGCCCTTGGACTGCTGCTGCATGACCGGCGCGAGCTGACCCGAGCCACCGCACGAGGCGTGCCCCTTGCCGAACCAGTGCCCCGTCTCGTGGTTGACGACCATGTGCCGGTAGTTGCGCGACGACCCACCCTTGGCGTTCCACGCCGGGGTGGCCTTGAGCCACCGGGTCTGGTTGATGATGACGTAGCGCCCCACCCGGCAGCTGTAGGTGCTGCTGCACCCCGACGAGAAGCTGGGCACCTTCGACGCCTGGCTGAGCACGAGGGTGAAGTCGCCACCCTTCGACACCCGCTTGAACTTCACGCCCATGGCGCGCCACCCGCGCGGGTCGTCGTAGGTCTCCTGGGCCTGCTGCTTGAACGTCGAGAGGCTCGCGCTGATCGAGCCGCGGGTGATCACGCGGTAGGTGACGACCTTGCGCACGCCTCGCACGTGCTGCCCGGTCACGGCGGTCGATCGTGCCGTCTCGGTCGAGAACCCCGCACGCTTCGCCTTGACCCGGAACCTGATCTTGGCGCCCACGTCGGACGGTGCGACCGTGTAGTGACGGCCGGTGGCTCCGCTGATCGGCTTGTCGTTGCGCAGCCAGCGGTACTCGAACGAGTCGACCTTGCGCGACCACGTGCCCGAGGACCCGGTCAGCCGACTCCCGTACTTCGGGGTGCCGCTGATGGTCGGACGGGTCGCGTTGTCCATCGTCGCCTTCGCGACCGTGCGGGTCGGTGCGCTGGTCGCGGCAACCGGCTCGGAGCCGTCCTTCGTCGCGGTGACCCGCACCGCATAGACCGTGCCGATGTCGTTGGTGCTGGCGAGCTTGCGGGTCACGTTGACGGGCGAGTCGCTGCCGACGGCGGTGCCGTCGCGAAACCACTGGTAGGAGAACGTGACGTCGGCGGGCGTCCAGGTGCCCGGCACCGCGGTGAGGGTCTTCTCGTACTGGACGGTGCCGGTGATGGTCGGCGTGCCCGGGGTGATGACCTCGCCGGCGGCTGTTGCCGGCGTGACCAGCAGCGATGCGGCCAGCGTGGCCGCGACGAGGACGATGGCCGCCCGAACGCTCATGCGCATGTGTCGTTCTCCCGAGTGTCGACGAGCTCCGACGATACCCGTCCGCGGCTCATTCGTAGAAGATTCGCTCGACGACCTTGCGGGCATGACGTGTCGCCCGGAGGTAGTCGTCGTTGAGCCGCTCGCCCTGGTCCATGCCGTAGCCGAGCAGATGGGCGACACCTGCGCGGTCACCGGCGTGCTCGACCATCGACTCGGCGCCCTTGCCCCGCATCAGCACGACGGCGTTGCGGATGCGGCTCACGAGACGCCACGCGGACTCCAGCGTCTGGGCGTCGTCGTGGCTGACGAGATCGGCCTTGACCGCGGCGTGCAGCGCCTCGAGGGTCCGGGTCGTGCGCATGCCCGGCACCGCGTGGGCGTGCTGCATCTGGAGCAGCTGCACCGTCCACTCCACGTCGGCCAGGCCGCCGCGTCCCAGCTTGAGGTGGGTCTTGGGGTTGGCGCCGCGGGGCAGTCGCTCGGAGTCGACCCGGGCCTTGATGCGGCGGATCTCGCGGACCTCGTCGGCCGTCGCACCGCCCTCGGGCCACCGGAGCGGGTCGATCAGCGCGGTGAACCGTGCGCTCAGGTCGGCATCGCCGACCGTCGCATTCGCCCGCAGCAGGGCCTGGGCCTCCCAGACGGCGGACCACTTCTCGTAGTAAGCCCGATAGGCCCCGAACGTCCGGACGAGCGGCCCGTTCTTGCCCTCGGGCCGCAGCTCGGCGTCGACCTCGAGCGCCGGGTCGTCGCCCGGGGCGGCCAGCATCTTGCGCAGTCCCTGCGCCACGGCCATCGCCGCCGATGCGGCCTCGGTCTCGTCGGCGCCGTCGTACGGGTCGTGGACGAACATCACGTCGGCGTCGGACCCGTATCCGGCCTCGCCGCCACCCAGACGTCCCATGAGGACGATCGACATGCGGGTCGGCATCTCTCCGCGCTCGGCCTCGACCGCTGCGGTGGAGGCCTTCAGGGCGCCGGCGAGCGTCGCCGTGGACACGTCGGTCAGAGCCTCGCCGACCTCGGTGATGTCGAGGCGCCCGAGCACGTCGGCGATGCCGATGCGTGACAGCTCGCGGCGTCGCACGCGGCGGACGGCACGGATCGCGTCCTGCGGGTCACGGTGCCGCTCGGCGGCGATGTCGACCTCGGTGCGCAGCCGCTCGCGCTCGAGCGGTCGCAGCTCGGCGTCGTCGCCCAGCAGCGCGACCGAGTCGGGTGCCCGCAGGATCAGGTCGGTCACGTAGCGGCTCGACGACAGGACGTGCGCGAGCTGCTCGGCCCCCTCGCCCTCGTCGCGCAGCTTGCGGAGGTACCAGTGCGTCTCGCCGAGGCCCTCGGAGATCTTGCGGAACGCCAGCAGGCCGGCATCGGGGTCGGGCGACGCGGCGAACCATGCGAGCATCGCCGGCAGCAACGACTTCTGGATGGCGGCACGGCGCGACAGCCCCGAGGTGAGCGCCTGGATGTGCGCGAGCGCACCCTTCGGATCGACGAAGCCGAGCGCGGTCAGGCGCTGCTCGGCCGCGAGCGGCGTGAGACGCATGCCGTCGGTGGGCAACGAGGCCACGGCCTCGAGCAGCGGCTGGTAGAAGAGCTTCTCGTGCAGCCGGCGCACGATGCGGCGGTGCGCCTGCCACTCCTTGGTGAGCGCCTCGGCGGAGTTCTGCCGGAACCCCATGCTCCGACCCAGACGGCGCAGGTCCTCGGGGTCCTCCGGCACGATGTGGCTGCGACGCAGCTTGTACAGCTGGATGCGGTGCTCGAGCGTGCGCAGGAACTCGTACGCCTCCTCCATCGCCGCGCCGTCGCGTCGTCCGACGTAGCCGCCGTCGATCAGCGATCGCAGCGCCTCGACCGTCGTCGGGCTGCGCAGCGACTCGTCGGCGCGACCGTGGACGAGCTGCAGGAGCTGGACGGCGAACTCGACGTCACGCAGTCCACCGGCGCCGAGCTTGAGCTGCCGCTCCCGGTGCGCGGCGGGGATGTGCTCGATGACGCGCCGACGCATCGCGCGGACGTCGGTGACGAAGTTCTCGCGCGTGCTGGCGAACCAGATCATGGGCGACAGCGCGTCGACGTACGCCTGCCCGAGCGCCTCGTCACCGGCGGCGAACCGCGCCTTGAGGAGCGCCTGGAACTCCCACGTGCTGGCCCACTTCTCGTAGTAGGCGACATGGCTGGCGAGCGAGCGGACGAGCGGACCGTTCTTGCCCTCGGGCCGCAGCTCGGCGTCGACCTCCCAGATCGTCCCTTCCTTGGTGTGGTCCCGGCACAGCCGCATGACCGCGGACGCGAGGCGGGTCGCCGAACTCAGCGCAGCCTGCTCGTCGGCCCCCTCAGCCGGCTCGTGCACGAAGATGACGTCGACGTCGCTGAGGTAGTTGAGCTCGTGGCCGCCCGTCTTGCCCATCGCCATGATCGTGAGCCGGCACAGGTCCGCATCCGGCTCGGCCGCACGGGCGATCTGCAGCGCCGCACCCAGGGTCGAGACAGCGAGGTCGGACAGCTCGGCCGAGGACTGCTCGAACGACGTCAGGGCCGTCAGGTCGCGAGCGGCGATGTGGAGCAGCTTGCGGTAGTAGGCGACGCGCAGCTCGTCGGCCGTCGTCGCCTCCTCCATCTGCGCCCGGCGCTTGGGCAGCAGGATCGGGCTGGGCGAGAGCTCGGTCGCCGCGAGGTCGCGGACGTGCTCGGGGTGGCGTGTCAGGAAGTCGCCGAGCGCCTCGCTCGTGCCGAGCACGACGAGCAGCCGCAGCCGCAGCTCGTCGTCGGACGCGAGCAGGTCGAGCAACGGGGCCGCGCCCATCCGACGGCCGATCGAGGCCAGCGACGACAGGGCCGTGTCAGGACTCGCCACCGAGGCGATCTGGTCGACCAGCGCGTCGGGCACGTCACCGAGCGACTCCAGATCGGCGACCGCGCCGTCACCGTCGCGAAAGCCCTTGCGGGCCAGTGCCACGGCCAGATCACGTGCGTCAGTTGCCACCCCAGCAGGCTACCCGCCGCCGGGCCCGGGCCCCACAGACCGTCCGCGGCAAGAAATCCGAAAGAAGTTCGCGCGCCGTGTCGATCGGGGCATCGACCGTTCGAAGCAGGAGTGAGAGGGTCGAGAGACGGCCCGCCACACCAGGAGACATCACCATGAAGTTCATGCTCATCATGCGCACCCCCGTCCCGGTCGAGTACCCCGCCGACTTCGACTGGACCCCCGTCATCAACGCCATGGGCGCCTACAACGAGTCGCTCATGAAGGCCGGGGTGCTGCTGGCCGGCGAGGGCCTCATGCCGGCGGAGGAGGGCTTCGTGGTCGACTTCGAGTCGACCCCGCCCATCGTCACCGACGGCCCCTACGCCGAGGCCAAGGAGCTGTTCAACGGCTTCTGGATCATCCAGACCTCGACCAGGGAAGAGGCCGTCGAGTGGGCCAAGCGTTGCCCGCTCGACGCCGGAACGTTCCTCGAGGTGCGTCGGGTCACCGAGACCAGCGACTTCGACCAGGACAACGAGTACATCCAGAAGGAGCACGAGTGGCGCGAGCAGCTGGGCAGCGACGACCCGATCCAGGGCTGAACGGCCGCACTCCGTGACCGGTCCTGACGAGGCGGGCGCGGCGGTCGATGCCGCAGCGTCCGCCCGCCGTCAGGTCGAGGCCGTCTGGCGCATCGAGTCGGCCCGCATCGTCGCGACCATGACGCGCATGGTCGGCGACTTCGGGCTGGCCGAGGACTTCGCCCAGGAGGCCCTCGTCGACGCGCTCGCGCAGTGGCCCCGCGACGGGGTGCCACCCAACCCGGGTGCGTGGCTGACGACGGTCGCCAAGCGCAGGGCGATCGACCGGCGCCGCCGTCTCGAGCGGCTCGACGACCGCCACGCGACCATCGCTCGTTCCCTGGCCGAGCAGCAGCGTCTCGACGCGACGGACGACGACCTGCCGTGGGACCCCGACGTGGTCGACGACGACGTGCTGCGGCTCGTCTTCACCGCGTGCCACCCGATCCTGCCCCGCGAGTCACAGATCGCCCTCACGCTGCGCGTCGTGGCGGGCCTGACGACCGAGGAGATCGCGCGGGCGTTCGCCCTGCCGGTCAGCACCGTCCAGCAGCGCATCGTCCGTGCCAAGAAGACCATCGCGGCCGCCGAGCTGCCCTTCGAGGTGCCCTCGCGCGACGACTTCGGCAGCCGTCTCGGGTCGGTGCTCACCGTCGTCTACCTCGTCTTCAACGAGGGCTACGCCGCGTCGTCCGGGAGCAGCTGGCTGCGCACCGACCTGGCCGCCGAGGCCATCCGGCTCGCGCGGGTCGTCTGTGCGCTCGTGCCCGACGAGCCCGACACCCATGCCCTGCTGGCCCTGCTCGAGCTGCAGGCCTCGCGCTTCGCCGCCCGAGTCGACCACGACGGCGAGCCGATCCTGCTGGCCGACCAGGACCGGTCGAGGTGGGACCACGGTCAGGTCCGGCGCGGCCGTGCGGCGCTCGCACGGGCTGACGCGATCGGCCGGGGACGCGGGGCGTACGCGCTCCAGGCCGCCATCGCCGAGTGCCACGCCATCGCCCCCTCGACGGACGAGACCGACTGGGCACAGATCGTGGCGCTCTACGAGGCCCTCGCCTCCGTCGCGCCGTCACCGTTCGTCGACGTCAACCGTGCGGTGGCCGTCGCGATGGCCAGCGGCGCCGCTGCCGGGCTCGCCGTGGTCGACGAGATCGCCGCCGCCGGAGCGTTGCGGGGCCACCCGCTCGTCCCCAGCGTCCGCGGCGAGCTGCTCCTGCGGCTCGGTCGTCGCGACGAGGCACGCGCCGAGCTCATCGCCGCCGCCGCGCTCACGCACAACGAGCGCGAGAAGGCCGTGCTGCTGCAGAAGGCCGATCGGGCCTGAGCGGGGGCGCCGCTCAGACCATCGGCATGAGGCGGTCGATCTCGAACTGCGTGACCTGCGAGCGGTAGTCCTGCCACTCCGCGCGCTTGTTGCGCAGGAAGAAGTCGAACACGTGCTCACCGAGCGTCTCGGCGACCAGCTCGCTCGTCTCCATCGTGCGGATGGCCTCGTCGAGGTTGCGCGGAAGCGGCGCGATGCCCATGGCCTTGCGCTCGTTCTCCGACAACGACCAGACGTCGTCCTCGGCCTCGGGCGGCAGCTCGTACTTCTCCTCGATGCCCTTGAGGCCGGCCGCCAGCACCAGCGCGAACGCGAGGTAGGGGTTGCAGGCAGCGTCGATCGCGCGGTTCTCGACCCGGGCGGAGTTGCCCTTGTGCGGCTTGTACATCGGCACGCGGATGAGCGCGGAGCGGTTGTTGTGGCCCCAGCACACATAGTTGGGGGCCTCTCCCCCGCCGGCCAGGCGCTTGTAGGAGTTGACCCACTGGTTGGTGACCGCGGTGATCTCGGGCGTGTGGTGCAGGACGCCCGCGATGAAGCGGCGTCCGGTCTGCGACAGCTGGTACTCCGCACCCGCCTCGTAGAACGCGTTCTCGTCACCCTCGAACAGCGAGACGTGGGTGTGCATGCCGGAGCCCGGGTGCTCGGTGAACGGCTTGGGCATGAACGAGGCCCACTTGCCCTGGCTCAGCGCGACCTCACGCACGACCGTGCGGAAGGTCATGATGTTGTCGGCCGTCGAGAGGGCGTCGGCGTAGCGCAGGTCGATCTCCTGCTGGCCCGGGCCGCCCTCGTGGTGGCTGAACTCCACCGAGATGCCCATGTTCTCGAGCATCGTGATGACCTCGCGGCGGAAGTCCTGCCCGCCGCCCTGGGCGGTGTGGTCGAAATAGCCGCTGTCGTCGACCGGCACGGGTCGGTCGCCCTTGTCGGGCTTGCCCTTGAACAGGAAGAACTCGATCTCGGGGTGGGTGTAGAACGTGAACCCGGCCTCGGCCGCCTTCTGCAGCGCACGCTTCAGGACGTGGCGCGGGTCGGCGTACGACGGCGTGCCGTCGGGCATGAGGATGTCGCAGAACATGCGGGCCGTCGCGGGGGTCTCGCCGCGCCACGGCAGGATCTGGAACGTCGACGGGTCGGGCATCGCCAGCATGTCGGCCTCGTGCACGCGCGCGAAGCCCTCGATCGCGGAGCCGTCGAAGCCGATGCCCTCGGCGAATGCGCCCTCGAGCTCAGCCGGCGCGATGGCCACCGACTTCAGGGATCCCAGGACGTCGGTGAACCACAGACGCACGAATCGGACGTCGCGCTCCTCGAGCGCGCGCAGGACGAAGTCTTCCTGTTTTCCCATGGCGCAAGTCTCGCACGCGTCGTGTTACGGCAATGTTTCGCAACGCCCCGAGAATTCGCGACCGATAGTCTCGGCACATGCCCCAGCTGCGCCTCGCCCTCGCCCAAGTCAACGCCACGGTCGGCGACCTCGCCGGCAACGCCGACCTCGTGGTCGAGCAGTGCAAGGACGCCGTGTCGAAGGGCGTCCACCTCGTGGTCTTCCCCGAGATGATGCTGACCGGCTACCCCATCGAGGACCTCGCGATGCGCGCGTCCCTCATCCAGGCGTCGCAGGCAGCCGCCGAGCAGCTCGCTGCACGGCTGCAGGACGAGGGCTGCGGCGACCTCGTGGCGGTCGTCGGCTTCCTCGACCAGGCCGAGGGCGTGCCCGAGGGGCTCGGCATCCCCAAGAACGCCCCGCTCAACTCCGTGGCGGTCATGCACGGCGGCCGGATCGTCGCCCGCCAGGCCAAGCACCACCTGTGGAACTACGGCGTCGGTGACGAGATCCGCAACTTCGTCCCCGGGCACACCATCAACGTCATCCAGGTCGGCGGCATCGACGTCGCCCTGGCCATCTGCGAGGACCTGTGGCGCGACGGCCCGTCCGCCGCCGCCAAGGCCGCCGAGGCGGCGCTGCTGGTCGTCCCGAACGGCTCCCCCTACGAGGCCGACAAGGACGACGTCCGCCTCGAGCTGTGCTCGCGCCGCGCCCGCGAGGGCGACTGTGTCCTGGCCTACGTCAACCTCGTCGGCGGGCAGGACGAGCTGGTCTTCGACGGCGACTCGATCGTCGTCGACCAGGCCGGCACGGTGCTCGGGCGCTCGGGCCAGTTCGATCCCGAGCTGCTGGTCGTCGACCTCGACCTCCCGGGGGCCACACCGTCGATGCCCGACTCCGACGAGCGCTTCGGCGGGCTCGCGATCAAGCGCACGATCATCACCTCCGAGCCGTTCGCGGCCTACGAGCCGCTGCCGACGGTGGAAAAGGAGCGCCTCCCCCGCCACCAGGAGATCTGGACTGCGCTCGTGACGGGCCTGCGCGACTACGTGCAGAAGAACGGCTTCTCGTCTGTCCTGTTCGGCATGTCCGGCGGCATCGACTCGACCCTGGTCGCCGCCATCGCGGTCGACGCGCTCGGTGCCGACAAGGTCTTCGGCGTCTCCAACCCCAGCGCGTGGTCGACCGAGCACTCCAAGTCCGACGCCGCCGAGATGGCGCGTCGCACCGGGCTGAACCTGCAGACCGTGCCGATCGCGCCGATCTTCGACCAGTACCAGGACGCCCTGCACCTCGACGGCCTGGCCGAGGAGAACCTGCAGGCCCGCATCCGCGCCGTGATCTGGATGGGACTGTCCAACCAGCACGGTCATCTCGTGCTCGCCTGCGGCAACAAGTCGGAGCTCGCGACCGGTTACTCCACGATCTACGGCGACGCCGTCGGTGGCTACGCGCCCATCAAGGACGTCCCCAAGACGCTGGTCTGGGAGCTCGCCACGTGGCGCAACGCGTACGCGGCCGAGCGGGGCGAGACGCCCCCGATCCCCGAGGACACGATCTCCAAGCCGCCGTCGGCCGAGCTGCGGCCCGGCCAGCTCGACTCCGACTCGCTGCCGCCCTACGACCAGCTCGACGCCGTGCTCGACGCGTACGTCGAACGTGACCTCGGGTCGGCCGACGTCATCGCGGAGGGCTTCGACCCTGCCCTGGTGGAGCGGGTCATCGGCCTGGTCGACCGGGCCGAGTACAAGCGCCGGCAGTACCCGCCGGGACCCAAGGTGTCGCGCCGCAACTTCGGCCGAGACCGCCGGGTGCCAATCACCCACCGGTGGCGCGAGAAGCTCTGACCCCACCCGGGCCGACGAGACCTCGGGGCTGACGGCCCCGGGGCTATGAGTTGGTTCACACTGCGCAGCCGTCGCCCCGACGATCTGGCACGCTGGAGACATCCGTGGACTCCGCCAGGAGCCGCGAGACGAACAGGAGAACTGCCATGGCTGACGCCACCCCTGAAGAGACCGCGCCGTACGGCACCGGACCGGCCGCCGCAGCGCCGACCCCCCGCAAGCGCATCCGCACCCACACGCTGCAGCAGATGAAGCACACCGGTGAGAAGTGGACGATGCTGACGTCGTACGACCAGTACACCGCGGCGACCTTCGACGAGGCCGGTGTCGAGGTGCTGCTCGTCGGCGACTCGGCGTCCAACAACGTCTATGGCAACGAGTCGTCGCTGCCCGTCACGGTCGACGAGCTGATCCCGCTGGTCCGGGCCGTCTCGCGCTCGGCGAAGCACGCCCTCGTGCTGGCCGACCTACCGTTTGGCTCCTACCAGGCCTCGCCCGAGCAGGCGTTCCACACGGCGGCCCGCTTCATGAAGGAGGCCGGCGCCCACGCGGTCAAGCTCGAGGGCGGGATCGCGATGGCTCCGCAGGTCAAGCTGCTCACCGACGGCGGCATCCCCGTGTGCGCCCACATCGGCTTCACCCCGCAGTCGGAGCACCAGCTCGGCGGCTATCGCGTCCAGGGCCGCGGCGACGGTGCCGCGCGACTCGTCGAGGAGGCCACGGCGCTCGAGGCCGCCGGCGCGTTCGCCGTCGTCATGGAGATGGTGCCGGCACCGATCGCCGCCGAGGTCACCGAGGCCCTGCGCATCCCGACCGTCGGCATCGGTGCAGGCGTCGACTGCGACGCCCAGGTGCTGGTCTGGCAGGACATGCTCGGCCTCAACACGGGCAAGGCGCCCCGCTTCGTCAAGCGCTACGCCGACCTGCACGGCGTGATGCTCGCCGCGACGAAGGAGTACGTCGCCGACGTCAAGGGCGGCGCGTTTCCGGCCGCGGAGCACAGCTTCGCCGAGTAGGTCACGACGCGCCGTGGCCAGGCGTCGTCCTCAGGGACTCCAGTCCCCGAGGACGGCGCCGAGCCAGGCGTAGCCGACCCAGACGACGAGCCCGACGACCGGCACCCACACGCACCAGGCCGGACGCGTCCGTGCCCAGCGCGCCACGAGCCACACCTGCGGCACCAGCAGCGCGAACGCGATGACGACGCCCCACCACGGCGCGAAGAGCCCGGTCGACACCGAGCACCACAGGACCATCAGCAGCCCGACGACACCGATCCAGGGGCCGGACCGCTGCAGGTTGAGTCCCCCTCTGCGGCGGCGTCTCATTCCTTGGGGGGCTCGTCGTTCCACTCCGGATCGTTGTCCCAGCTCTTGGTCCGCTCGGCAGCGATCTGGAGCGCGTGGGACGCCTCCTCCGCAGTGTCGTACGGTCCGAGGCGGTCGGCGGCGCGACACCCCTCCTCGCCCTCGACGGTCCCGTGCTTGGTGCAGTAGTAGAACTTCGCGTCGGTCATGCCTTCATCCTGCCTCAACCCGCGTTCGGACGCTCCCACTAAACTCCCCGGGTGACCGTCCTGACTGCCGGCCGCCTCTCCCCCGAGCGCGCCGTCCCCGATTCCATCGAGCGTCCTGAGTACGTCGGACAGATCGCCCCGCTGCCCTACAAGGGCCCCTCGGTCCGTGACGCCGAGACCATCGCTGCGATGCGCATCGCAGGCCGCATCGCGGCCCGGGCCCTCGACGCGGTCGAGGCGGCGATAGCCCCCGGCGTCACCACCGACGAGCTCGACCGGGTCGGTCACGAGTTCGTGATCTCGCAGGGCGCCTACCCGTCGACGCTCGGCTACCGCGGCTACCCCAAGTCGCTGTGCAGCAGCGTCAACGAGGTCATCTGCCACGGCATCCCCGACGACCGGCCCCTCGAGGACGGCGACGTCGTCAACATCGACATCACCGCCTACATCGGTGGCGTCCACGGCGACACCAACAAGACCTACCTGGTCGGCGACGTCGACCAGGAGTCACGCCTGCTGGTCGAGCGCACGCAGGAGGCGACGCTGCGCGCGATCCGTGCGGTCAAGCCCGGCCGCGAGATCAACGTCATCGGACGGGTGATCGAGACGTACGCCCGGCGGTTCGGCTACGGCGTCGTGCGCGACTTCACCGGCCACGGGGTCGGTCCGGCGTTCCACGACGGGCTGATCATCCCCCACTACGACGACCCGTCCTACGACACCGTCATCCAACCCGGGATGACCTTCACGATCGAGCCGATGCTGACCCTCGGGTCGATCCAGTGGGACATGTGGGACGACGGCTGGACCGCGACGACGCAGGACAAGTCACGCACGGCCCAGTTCGAGCACACCCTGCTCGTGACCGCGGACGGCGCGGAGATCCTGACGCTCTCCGACTGACCCGCCCGCGGCCCCGGCTCACGGGATCCAGTTGAACTCGTCGGGGTCAGGCCCCGTGCGGTGGTCCTTGTTGAGGGCGTTGATCAGGCCGATCTCCGCCTCCTCGAGCTCGAAGTCGAAGATGGCGAAGTTCTCCTCGACGCGGCTGCGGGTCACCGACTTCGGGAAGATGATGTCGCCGCGCTGCACGTGCCAGCGCAGCACGACCTGGGCCGGCGTCTTGTCGTGGTCGGCGGCGATGCCCGTGATGACCGGGTTGTCCAGGACGAGTCCCTGCGCGATCGGCGACCAGGCCTCGGTCGCGATGCCGTGCTCGGCGTTGACGGCCCGCACCTCGTCCTGGGTGAGGAAGGGGTGCACCTCGACCTGGTTGACGGCCGGCACCACGTCGGTCTCCTGCACGAGGCGACGAACGTGCTTGGGCTGGAAGTTGGAGACACCGATCGACCGGGCGCGGCCCGAGGCGTAGATCTCCTCGAGGGCCTTCCACGTCTCGACGAAGTCGACGTCGATCGCCGGGAGCGGCCAGTGGATCAGGAACAGGTCGAGCTGATCGAGGCCCAGCCGCTCGAGCGACTCGTCGAACGCGTGCAGGGCGTCGTCGTGGGCGTGGAAGCCGTTGTTGAGCTTGCTCGTCACGAACACCTCGTCGCGGGCCAGGCCCGACTCGGCGATCGCCTCACCGACACCCTTCTCGTTGCGGTACATCTGCGCGGTGTCGATGTGGCGGTAGCCCACCTCGAGCGCCGTGAGGGTCGCCTCCTTCGTCTGGTCGGGCTTGACCTGATAGACACCGAAGCCCAGCTGGGGGATCTCGATGCCGTTGTTGAGGGCGATGGTGGGCACGGACATGTCTCTCCTGGGGGTAGGGGCGGAGGCCGCATCTCGTCCGAGGGGCCGTCTGCTTCGACACTACCCACGCCCCCGATGGGCGAAACCCGTCCTCGCTCGACCGCAGCGATCGACGACAGGGATCGACCGGTCCGGCTCAGGACCCGGTGAGCCGCCCGCCGGCCCCGAGCGCCCCGTTGAGCTCTTCCAGGTCGAGATAGACCGCCATGCAGTCCGGGCACGTCGCCAGGTGCGCGAAGACCCGCTCCCGGTCGCGACGGGCCGCTGTCTCGCGCACCGACGCCGCCAGCCGCGGGCGGACGTCCGCGCAGCTCGGCCCGGGGGCCGAGTCGTCCCGCACGTGCGCCTGCAGATAGGCATCCCGGAGGCCCGACCGCGCGCGATGGACCAGCGCCGACACGGCGTTGGCGCCGAGGCCGAGCCGCTCGGCCACCTCGTGCGGTCGCCGTCCCTCGACGTCGAGCTCCCAGATGACCGCCTGCCAGCGCGGGGGCAGCGACTCGTACGCCGCGCGGACCGTCGAGATCTCGAAGGCGTCGGGCCGTCCGTCGCCGAGCTCCACGACCGAGTCGATGACGCCCTCGTCCTCGGTGACCACGCCCCTGTGGCGGGCCTTCGACCGGGCACCGGCCTCGTTGCGGACAGCCGTCAGCAGATAGCCCCGGAAGGTCTCGTCCGGCCCCTTGCCCCGCTTCAGCAGGTCGAGCACGTTGACGAAGGCCTGCGCGACGATGTCCTCGACCTCGTCGTGCCGGCTGAGCCGTCGGGCCAGTCGCTGGGCGATGTAGGCGTGGCGTGCATAGAGCTCGGCATAGGCCTGCGTGTCTCCACGTCGCACGAGGTCGAGGAGGTCGCCATCGTCCAGGGTCGCGTGGGCCGCGCGCGGGCGTTGCCCCGCGTCGTGCCGGTCGATCTCATGGCGCATGCAGCCGAACCTCGAATTGTGCGCTGCGACCCATCACCGGGTCGCTCACGCCCCCTGGACGAGTGCGCAGCTCCCGAGAAAAACCGGCGCACTCCCTCGCCGATCCCTCAACCGACGGCCTCAGCATCTCACCTGCGACCACGTGCCGCCACCGCACCGCGAACGGACCCGTCGACCGGTCGTGAGACCGCGCAGACGGGGCGGTCGGGGGGCGAATGAGCCGGCCTGTAAGCCGGATCCTGTCGGGCCACCGCGCGAGGCGGGGCCCGGGCGACCATCCATCTGGGACGCCCATTGCTGGACGCCTCGTGCAACCTACCCGCTGACATCGGACGAGCAGCCCGTCAGCGCAGACCCGCTCCGCCGAAGCGGTGCGAGCCCTCTTGGTCTTGCTCCCGGTGGGGTTTACCAAGCCGCTCCGGTCACCCGGAGCGCTGGTGAGCTCTTACCTCACCGTTTCACCCTTACCCGCACCCCGAGGGGCCGCTGGCGGTCTGTTTTCTGTGGCACTGTCCCGCACGTCGCCGTGGGTGGCCGTTAGCCACCACCGTCGCTCTGGGGAGTCCGGACTTTCCTCGACATCCGCCGCCTCACGACGACAGGTGCCGCGGCCGCCCGGCCGACTCATTCGCGTCGCCGATCCTACCGGTGTGAGGCACGTCATCGCGACGCCGGCGCTCGCGCCCTCCGGGGTGCCCTAGACTGGACGTGCGAAAGGGAGTAGTCCCCAACAGCTGTGTCGACATACTGACGCCCAGGAAGCTCTGGGAGTCCGGTGCAGCAGGCCACCTCGGTTCTTCGGATCCGGTGGCGGACGAGACTTTCGACCAGTTCCAACCCGTTCTGCCTGAACGGTGACGTACCTGGTCGAAGACTCGTCGTTCCAGGCTCTTCGTCCAGGCGGATGAAGGGCTTTTTCGATGTATGCGTTCCTCCTGAGCACCGCCGTGATCTTCGTGGCCGAGCTCGGTGACAAGAGCCAGCTGATGGCGATGACGTTCGCCACGCGCTACAAGGTCCGCGACGTGCTGATCGGCATCACCGCCGCCACCGCGATCGTGCACCTCGCGTCGGTCGGGATCGGCGCCTGGATCGGCGACAGCTTCGCCGACAGCCAGCACGTCATCTCGATCGTGGCCGGTGTCGCGTTCCTGCTGTTCGCCGCGTGGACGTGGCGCGGTGACGAGCTGAGCGACGAGGAGGCCGGCAAGGCGAAGATCAGCCAGGGTGCCGCGATCCTCGCGGTCGGCGTGGCGTTCTTCCTCGCCGAGCTGGGCGACAAGACGATGCTCGCGACGATCACCCTCGCGACCCAGGAGGGCTGGCTCGGCACGTGGATCGGCAGCACCGTGGGCATGGTGGCGGCCGACGCGCTGGCCATCATCGCCGGTGCGGTCCTCGGCAAGCACCTGCCCGAGCGGGTCATCAAGATCGGCGCGACGGCCGCCTTCGTCATCTTCGGCGTGCTGCTCATCATCGAGGGAGCCGGCTGGCTGTGACCGTCGGATAGGTTCGCCGCGTGACGCATGACCTGGGCTCGCTGGCGGCGATCGTCGCCTTCCTCGTCGCGATGATGGTGCTGGCCCGGGCCTGCGCCGACGAGGGGCTGTTCGACGTCCTCGGGGCGCACATCGCCCGCTGGTCGCGCGGCTCGAGCCTGCACCTGCTGGGCTGGGCCGTGGGCCTCGCCGCAGTCGTCACGGCGACCCTGAGCCTCGATGCGACCGTCGTGCTGCTGACGCCAGTCCTGCTGGCGGCATCGGCACGGCGGTCGTACGCCTATGCGTCGGTGCGGCTCGCCAACTCCGGGTCGACGCTGCTGCCCGTCTCCAACCTGACCAACCTGCTGGTGTTCGCCTCGACCGGCCTGTCGTTCGTCGGGTTCGCCTGGGCGATGCTCCCGGTCTGGCTGGTCGCGATCGGTGCGGAGTACCTCGTCCTACGGCTCTGGTTCGCCGACGAGCTGCGCGAGCCGTCGACGGTGCCGGACGAGGTCGCGCCCGTCCCCTTGTTCCCGCTCGCGATGGTGGTCGTCGTGCTGCTCGCCCTCGCCGGTGGCGCCGAGCCGTGGATCCCGGCCACCGCCGGGGCGATCATCCTCGGCGCGTATGCCCTGGTGCGCCGCAGCACCGCGTGGCGCGACCTGCTCGCCGCGGCGAACCTGCCGATGGCGGCGTTCATCCTCGTCTGGGCCTTCGTCGTGGCCTGGCTCGGCTCGACGCGGGTCGGCAGCTGGTTCGACGACGCGATGCCGTCCGGCGACGGGCTCGTGTCGCTGCTGCTGGTGGCCGTCATCGCCATGATCGCTGCCAACGTCGTCAACAACCTGCCCGCGACCCTGCTCCTGCTGCCCGCTGCTGCGGCGGCCGGGCCGGCTCCCGTGCTCGCGCTGCTGATCGGGGTCAACGTCGGAGCCAACCTCACGATGATCGGGTCGGTCGCCAACATCCTGTGGCGCCAGGCCGGTGGGCGGACGGTGTCGACGGTGCGCGAGTTCCACCTGCTGGGCTTCGCCACGACACCTCCGATCGTGCTGCTGTGCACCGTCGTGCTGTGGGCGTGGACGTCCCTGATCTGGTGAGGGCACCCACGGATACAGTCGTCCCGTGCTGATCCTGCTCCCCCCGTCCGAAGGCAAGACCCGGCCGGGGGCCGGATCTCCGCTCGACCTCGACGCGCTGTCGTTCGGCAGCCTCACCCCGGTCCGCGAGCTGCTCCTCCGCTCGCTCGTCAAGCTCTCCGGCGGCAACCCGAGACGGGCCGCCGAGGTGCTGGGGCTCGGCCCCACCCAGGCGGAGGCCGTCGAGATCAACGCCGTCCTGCCCGAGGAGCCCACGGCCCGGGCCGACGAGATCTACACCGGGGTGCTGTTCTCCGCCCTCGACCTGGCGTCGCTCGACGACACCACCCGTCAGCGGGCCGACGAGTCGATCGCGATCGCCAGCGCGCTCTTCGGGCTGCTGCGGCCCAGCGACCGCATCCCGGCCTACCGGCTCTCCGGCACCGTGTCCCTTCCTCGCCTGGGCCCGGTCGCGGCACGCTGGCGCACCCCGATCCCCCGCGTCATGCGCGACCAGGTCGGTGCCGGCCTGCTCGTCGACCTGAGGTCAGGCACCTACACGTCGCTCGGCAAGCCGCCGGTCGAGCTCGCCGACCGCACCGCCACGATGCGGGTGCTCCACGAGCACCAGGGCACGCGCAAGGTCGTCAGCCACTTCAACAAGGCCACCAAGGGCCACATCGTGCGAGGCCTGCTCGAGGCCGGCGCCGACCCGCAGACGGTCGACGACCTGCACGACACGCTGCACGACCTCGGCTGGACGGTGGAGCGCCACGGCGGTCGCCTCGACGTCGTCGTCGACGAGGTCGCGACCCACTGATCTCCCGCGCCCACGGCTGACGAGGGACGTCAGGGCACGATGTTGAAGCTGCGCAGCGACGCGTTGCCGTCCGGCCACCAGGCGATCGTCGTGATCGACGCCGGCGAGAGCTCCATCTTGTAGATCGCGCTGAGCGGTGCGCCGATGGCGTCGCGCACCAGCAGCTTGATGGGGGTCACGTGGCTCACCGCGACAACGGTCTGCCCCGGGTAGGTCTCGAGCAGCTCGTCACGGGTCGCCCTGACCCGTCGGTCGACGACGCCGAACGACTCACCGCCCGGCGGGGCGACGTCGGTCGAGGCGAGCCACGCCGACATCTCCTCGGGCCAACGCTCCTGGATCTCGGCGAACGTGTAGCCGTCCCAGTCGCCGAACGAGGTCTCGGCCAGGCCCGCGTGCGTCGCCACGTCGAGGCCGAGCTCGCGGCCGACTGCAGCGGCCGTCTCCTGCGTGCGTCGCAGGGGTGACGCGATCACGGCGTCCGCTCCTCCGTTCGCGGCGACCCAGGCCGCAGCCCGATCGGCCTGCTGACGTCCGGCCTCGGTCAGCACCGGGTCGTCGCCGCCGCTGCCGGAGAAGACCTTGCGCTCCGTGGCGGCTGTGACGCCGTGGCGCAGCAGCACGAGCGTCGTGGGACTGCCCAGCGTGGCGGCCCAGCCCGTGGCGGTCGACGACTTCGGTGCCGATGCGGCCGCCGTGCCACCGGCCTGTGACACCAGGCCGGACCCGCCGTCGCGCTGGTCGTCGAGGGCGGCGTTGGCCAGCGCGTCGGCCGCCTTGTTGCGGTCGCGCGGCACCCACGTCCAGGTGACACCTGCCGGCGCCAGCTGCTTGGCCGTGGCGGCCAGCGGCAACATGTCCGGGTGCTTGATCTTCCAGCGTCCCGCCATCTGCTCGATGACGAGCTTGGAGTCCATCCGGACCTCGAGGCGCGCGCCGGGCGTGTGCTCGCGATAGAGCTCGAGACCTGCGATCAGTCCGCTGTACTCGGCGACGTTGTTGGTCGCCACGCCGATCGTCTCGCCGCGCTGGGCGACGACCTCGCCGGTGTCGGCGTCACGGACGAGGGCGCCGTACGACGCCGGTCCGGGATTGCCGCGCGAGCCGCCGTCGGCCTCGATGATGACCCGAGAGGTCACAGGCCTGACTCGGGCGTGCGGATGAGGATCCGGCTGCACTCGGGGCAGCGGAGCACCTCGTCCTCCGGCGCTGCCGCGAGCTCGCGCAGGTCGGCACCGTTGATCTCCAGGCGGCAGCCCTCGCACCGGCGGGCACGGAGCGCCGCGGCGCCGACGCCGTACTGGCCGCGGACCTTGTCGTAGAGCGTGATGAGGTCGACCGGGATGCCAGCCGCGGACGTGCCGCGCTCGGCCTGGGTGTCGGCGGCCTGCTGGTCGAGCACCTCGATGGCGGCGTCGCGAGCGGCCACCTGCTCGTCGCGGTCGGCCTTGAGGCTGTCGAGATCACCTTGGACGACCGCGAGACCGGTCTGGGCCTCCTCCAGCTTTTCCATGATCTCCAGCTCGGCGTCCTCGAGCGTCGAGATGCGTCGCTCGAGGGCGACCAGCTCGTGCTGCAGGCTCGCGAGGTCCTTGGGGTTCGACACGGCCCCGGAGTTGAGCCGCTCCTCGTCGCGGGTGCGGCGCGTCTTGACCATCTCGACCTCGGTGTCGGCCTTCTTCTGCTCGCGCGTCAGGTCCGAGACCTGCGTGTCGAGCTCGATGCGCGTGCCGTCGACGTCCTTGATCTGCGCCTCCAGCTCGGTGATCCTGGCGATCTCTGGGAGGGTGTTGCGGCGGTGCTGGAGCTGGGCGAGGATCGCGTCCTGGGCCTGCAGCTCGAGCAGCGCGGCCTGGGCGGTGGGGTCGGCTTTCACAGTCACACCGTACCCGGCACGTGCGCGGTCCACGGATCGGTCACGATCGTGGAGACACGGGTCTCCACCGACGGCAGCCGCTGCATCAGTGCATCGGCCGCGACGGGCAGCCACGTCCACTCCGCCGACCAGTGCGGCACGTCGATCACGGCGCACGGATCGGACTGCTCCAGGTGCTCGCTGACGGGGTGGTGCCGCAGGTCGGACGTCACGTAGGCATCGGCCCCGGCGGCCTGTGCCGTGGCGAGCAGGAAGTCTCCGGAGCCGCCACACAGGGCCACGGTCCGGATCGGGCGGGCCGGGTCGCCGGCGACTCGCACCGCGCTCTGGTGGGCCGGGAGGCTGCGAGCCACGTGATCGGCGAAGTCGGCCAGGGCCAGGGGCGACGAGAGCACGCCGATGCGTCCGCTCCCCCGGTCGGGCTCGACGTCGTCGGTGTCGGGCTCGAGCGGCCGGACGTCGCTGAGCCCCAGCGCGAACGCCATCGACTCCGAGACGCCCAGGTGCGGCGAGTCGGCGTTGGTGTGGCAGGTGTGAAGCGCGATGCCGTGGGTGATCAGGCGGTGGACGACGCTGCCCTTGGGCGACGTCGCCGCGACCGACGTGACGCCCTTGAGCCACAGCGGGTGATGGGTGACCACGAGATCGGCGCCCCACTCGACGGCCTCGTCGACGACGGCCCGCACGGGATCGACCGCGAACAGCACCTTGGTCACCGGTGCGTCAGGGTCGCCGGCGACGGTGCCGACGGCGTCCCAGTCGTCGGCCCACGCAGGGTCGTAGAGACCGTCGAGGACCGAGACGACGTCGCGCAGGGTGGTCATGGCCGCACTCTATCGAGTCGGTTCACCCGGCCCGACGCCGTCGCGGATCGGTCGGGCGGGTCAGGTCGGGCGGGTGTCCGGGGTGCGCCGCTGGGTCTCTGACGGGTCCCTGACCACGACGTCGCCGAGGGCGTCATCGATCGCGGCCATGACGTCGTCACCCAGCACCACACCGGATGCCTTGACGTTGTCGGTCACCTGCTCGGGGCGGGACGCCCCGATGATCGCGGCGGCGACGTTGGGGTTGCGCAGCACCCACGCGACGGCCAGCTGCGCCAGCGTGAGGTCGGCGGCGGACGCGATCGGCTGGAGCCGCTGGACGGCCTCGAGCACGTCGTCACGCAGCCAGCGGCTGATGTTCTGCGAGCCGCCCTGGTCGTCGGTCGCGCGCGATCCCTCGGGGGCCGGCTGACCCGGCTTGTACTTGCCGGTCAGCACGCCCTGGGCGATCGGCGACCACACGATCTGGCTGAGGCCCTGCTCCTCGCTGGCCGGCACCACCTCGTCCTCGATGACGCGCCACAGCATCGAGTACTCCGGCTGGCTCGAGATCAGCGAGAACCCGAGCTGTCGGGCCAGCGCCTGACCCTCGCGGATCTGGTCGGCCGTCCACTCCGAGACCCCGATGTAGAGGGCCTTGCCCGACCGCACGACGTCGGCGAACGCCTGCATCGTCTCCTCGAGCGGCGTCTCCACGTCGAAGCGGTGCGCCTGGTAGAGGTCGACGTAGTCGGTCTGCAGCCTGGTCAGGGAGCCGTTGATCGACTCCATGATGTGCTTGCGCGACAGGCCCGAGTCGTTGGGTCCGCCGGGACCGGTCGTCCAGTAGACCTTGGTGAAGATCTCGAGGGACTCACGTCGCTCGCCGGCCAGCGCGCGTCCGAGGACGGACTCCGCAGCAGTGTTGGCATAGACGTCGGCGGTGTCGAAGGTCGTGATGCCCTCCTCGAGCGCCTGCCGCACGCAGGCGGTCGCGGCGTCCTCCTCGACCTGTGAGCCGTGGGTCAGCCAGTTGCCGTAGGCGATCTCCGAGATCTTGAGACCGCTGTTGCCGAGGTATCGATGCTCCATGCCGTCCAACGTACCCACGATCGGCAACGGCGCGCGTCGCCCGAGGTCAGGCCACCTGCGCGAGCACCAGCGGGAGCACCGGCCCCGAGCCGTGACGTCGCAGCTCGCGCGTCGCGACCGTCATGGTCCAGCGGCTGTCGGTGCGATCGTCGATCAGCAGCACCGGCTTGTCGCCGATCGCCGCGAGCCGGCTCGCGAGGTCGGGGCCGACCGCGAACGCGTCGCGGACGCCGGCGAGCCGGTAGGCACTGTTGCCACCGGGCTCGCCGCGCGGACCGCCGCCGACGAGGTCGAGCGTGCCGAGGTCGTCGAGCCGCCCGATGCGGGCGATGCCCCGCGCGAACGAGTCGACGAGCTGCGGCCGCGAGCGCGACGGGATGCTGACGACGGCGGCCGGGCGCTCGTCCCACCGCCAGTCCTTGAGCACCCGCACGCACGCGCCGAGCAGCTCGTCGCTGACGGGTTGGTCGGGGCTGCCGGCCGCGAACAGCTCACGCAGCACCCCGCCCCAGCCAAGGTCGGTCAGACGGGCGATCGCCCGTCCTGCCTCGGCCCGCTCCTCGACGGGGATCTTGGTCGCGCCCTTGCCGACGGTGGCCGGCCACTGGGCCCGCGGCTCGATCTCGACGCCGACCTGGTCGAGCGTGCTGGAAGCCGCCTGCGTGGCCCCGTCGTCGACACCGGTGGGGAACCACGGGGTCGTGCAGTTGTCGCACCGGCCGCACGGCGCGGCGGTCGGGTCGTCGAGGTCGCGCTGCAGCATCTCCATGCGGCACGTGGTGTCGCGCTGGTAGGTGAGCATCGACTGCTGCTCGGCGGTGCGCGCCTCGGCGATGCGCTCGTAGCGCTCACGGTCGTACGTCCACGGCACCCCGGTCGCGACCCAGCCGCCCTGGACGCGCCGAACCGCTCCGTCGACGTCGAGCACCTTGAGCAGCAGCTCGAGCGGCGAGCGGCGCAGGTTGACCCGGGCCTCGAGTGCCGGGGTCGACAGCGTCTCGGTGCCGAGGGCCTCGATGACGGCCGCAGCGCGCTCCTCGCTCGGCATCGACGAGGTCGCGAAGTAGGACCAGATGTCGCGGTCCTCGCGTCCCGGCAGCAGGAGCACGTCGGCGTTGTCGGTGGCACGGCCGGCACGGCCGACCTGCTGGTAGTAGGCGACCGGCGACGACGGCGCTCCGAGGTGGATGACGAAGCCGAGGTCGGGCTTGTCGAAGCCCATGCCCAGCGCGCTGGTCGCGACGAGCGCCTTGATCTCGTTGTCCTTGAGCTGTCGCTCGAGCTCCTCGCGCTGCTCCGGGTCGGTGCGGCCGGTGTAGGCCCGCACGGCATGACCGCCCTCGCGCAGCAGCCGGGCGGTGTCCTCGGCCGCCGACACCGTGAGCGCGTAGATGATGCCGCTGCCCGGCAGCTCGGCGAGATGGCTCAGCAGCCAGCCGAGCCGGTCCCGCGCGCCGGGCAGCTCGAGCACGCCGAGCCGCAGCGACGTACGGGCGAGCGACCCACGGATCGTCAGCACCTCGCCCGCTGTGCCCAGCTGCTCGGCCACGTCGGTCACGACCCGGGCGTTGGCGGTCGCGGTGGTCGCGAGCACCGGCAGGTCGTGGGGCAGCTGGGCGATGAGCTCGGCGAGGCGTCGGTAGTCGGGCCGGAAGTCGTGCCCCCAGTCGGAGATGCAGTGCGCCTCGTCGACCACGAGCATGCCCATGCGCTCGATGAGCGCCGGCAGCTGCTCGTCGCGAAAGCGCGGGTTGTTGAGCCGCTCGGGAGAGACCAGCAGGATGTCGACCTCGTCGGCGGCGAGCTTGGCCCGCGTCTCGTCCCACTCGTGCGGGTTGGCCGAGTTGATCGCGACCGCCCGCACGCCTGCGCGGGCTGCCGCGGCGACCTGGTCGCGCATCAGGGCGAGCAGTGGCGAGACGAGCAGGGTCGGCCCGGTGCCACGCTGGCGCAGCAGCAGCGTCGAGATGAAGTAGACCGCCGACTTGCCCCATCCGGTGCGTTGGACGACCAGGGCTCGGCGGTGACCGTCGACGAGGGCCTCGATCGCCTCGAGCTGGCCGTCGTGGAAGACCGCGTCGTCACGACCGGTCAGGCGTCGCAGGGCGGTCGTGGCGTCGGTCTGCGTGGTCATCGTGCCATCGTGTCAGGCGGGTCGGACACGGTTGCCGACGACGGCCGTCCCGTCGATCTCCGGCGCCGTGACGACCCGGGTCACCAGGCCACCGGCCTCCATCGCGGCGGCCGTCAGAGGCGCTTGTCGCCGGCTCGTCTCGATCAGCAGGTGGCCGCCCGGCGCGAGCCACCGCGTGGCCTCCGACGCGACACGGCGGTGCAGGTCGACCCCGTCGACTCCCCCGTCGAGCGCGACCATCGGCTCGTGGTCCCGCGCCTCGGGAGGCATCGTCGCGATCGCGGCCGTGGGGACGTAGGGCGCGTTCACCACGAGCAGGTCGACCGCTCCCACCAGTGATGCCGGCAGGGCGTCGAACAGGTCGCCCTCGACGACCGTGCCCCCGATCGGCTCGAGATTGCGACGGGCACAGGCCACGGCAGCCGGCTCGATGTCCGTCGCATGCAGCTCGACGTCCCTGATCATGGCGTGCAGCGCGAGACCGACCGCTCCCGAGCCGCAGCACAGGTCGACGACGACCGCTCCCGGCCCGACGAGTCGAGCACCTTCCGTGACCAGGACGCCGGTCCGGGTCCGCGGGACGAAGACCCCCGGCTCGATCACGACCCGCTGACCACAGAACTCGGCCCATCCGACGACGACCTCCAGCGGCTCGCCGTCGACCCGGCGACGCAGCATCGCCTCCAGCTGCGTCGGCGACGTCGACGCACCGGCCAGCACCTGGGCCTCGTCCTCGGCGAAGACGCTCCCGGCCGCCCGCAGTCGGGCCACCACGTCCGCCTCGTCGACCACCCGCTCATCGTGTCAGACCCGCGTCGCTCCGGGCGTCGACGGACCAGGGATCACCCTCGGGCCGAGAAGGTTCAAGGGCCGGACCAAAGAGCGGTCCGACCCATGATCGATGTGGGCGAAGAGGGACTCGAACCCCCGACCTTCCGGGTGTAAACCGGATGCTCTAACCAGCTGAGCTATTCGCCCCGAAGGACCAGCGGCACACTACCGCAGCGGCCGGGCCCGCCCCACATCCTCGCGCCGGCAACAAACCGGCAGCAGACAAAGCGGCGGCTGCCAAGGTCTCGGGTCCCTGGCAGCCGCAGCACGATCATCATGCTGCATCCGCGGGTCGGGGCGCAGCCGATTTGGGAAGATTTCAGGAATCTCGCGACGGTCTGTCAGGAGAGGTCGGCGAGAGCCGTCCGGTAGGCCCCCAGGTCACGGGCGTCGCCGATGCCCTGGACGACCTGCCAGCGCAGGATGCCGTCCTTGTCGATCACGAAAGTGCCCCGGTTGGGCGCCCCTGCACCGTCGTTGAACGTGCCGTAGGCGCGCGAGACGTCGCCGTGCGGCCAGAAGTCGCTGAGGATCGAGAACTCGTAGCCGTCGCGCTCCGCGAAGGCCCGGTTGGAGAAGAAGTGGTCGCACGAGACCGCGAGCACCTCGGCGTCGTCGGTCTGGAAGTCACCGAGGTTGTCACGGATCTCGCACAGCTCGCCGGTGCAGATGCCGCTGAACGCGAACGGGAAGAACACGACCACGACGTTCTTGTCGCCGCGGAACGACGACAGGGAGATGTCCTCGCCGTGCTGGTTCTTGAGGGTGAAGTCGGGTGCGGCGTCGCCGATCGTGAGAGTCATGCCACGAGCGTAGTGGTCTCGCCGCACCGCTTCAGTCCTCAGCGGCACTCGACCGCCGAGGACGCCGTCAGCGCTTGTGCGCGGTGAGCCGCGTCGCGGCCCAGTCGGCGGTCGCCGCCGACGTGGTCGTCACCGACAGCCCCGCGATCTCCGCGGCCTCGACGACGTCGGCGCCGGGCACGTAGTTGGGGCGCCCCACCTTCGGCGTCAGCAGCCAGACGGATCCGCCCTCGACCAGGTCCTGGAGGGAGTCGACCAGCGCATCGGTGAGATCACCGTCGACATCGCGCCACCAGAGGATCACGCCGTCGACGTCATCGCCGATGTCGCCGTCCACCAGGTTGTTGCCGGTGTGACGTTCGATCTCGACGCGGAGCTCCTCGTCGACGTCGTCGTCCCAGCCCAGCTCCTGGATGACGGTGTCAGGACCGAAGCCCAGCTTGCCCGCGTCCACCGGTATGTCTCCTCAAGTTCGACGAAACCTACTGAAAAGTAGGTTGTTCAGCATCGTTGCCGGTATCACAGTAGCGAACCCGAGGTGGAATGATGGACACGTCCACAAGACATCTGGGAGAGAACATGCCGCAATCCGGCCAGGAACGTCCGCCAGTCATTCACGAGGGTCTGCCGACCCAGCTGCCTGACATCGACCCCGACGAGACCGCTGAGTGGCTCAGCTCGCTCGACGAGATGGTCGACAGCCGCGGACGGAGCCGTGCCCGCTACGTGATGCTCAAGCTGCTCGAGCGCGCCCGCGAGCAGAACGTCGGCGTCCCGGCGCTGCGCAGCACCGACTTCATCAACACGATCCCGCCGGAGCGTGAGCCCTGGTTCCCCGGCAACGAGGCGATCGAGCGACGCATCCGCTCCTACATCCGCTGGAACGCCGCCGTGATGGTGTCGCGCGCCAACCGTCCCGGCCTCGGCGTCGGCGGTCACATCGCGTCCTACCAGTCGGCCGCGAGCCTCTACGAGGTCGGCTTCAACCACTTCTTCAAGGGCAAGAACCACCCCGGAGGCGGCGACCAGATCTACTTCCAGGGTCACGCGGCCCCCGGCATCTACGCCCGGTCCTTCCTCGAGGGCGGCCTGAGCGAGACCCAGCTCGACCGGTTCCGCCAGGAGCACTCGCACGGTGCGGGCAACGGCCTCTCGTCGTACCCCCACCCCCGCCTCATGCAGGACTACTGGGAGTTCCCCACGGTCTCGATGGGCCTCGGCGCGATCAACTCGATCTACCAGGCGCGCTTCAACCGCTACCTGCACAACCGCGGCATCAAGGACACCAGCCAGCAGCACGTCTGGACGTTCCTCGGCGACGGCGAGATGGGCGAGCCCGAGTCGCTCGGCGCGATCGGCATCGCCGCGCGCGAGGAGCTCGACAACCTGACGTTCGTCGTCAACTGCAACCTGCAGCAGCTCGACGGACCCGTGCGCGGCAACGGCAAGATCATCCAGGAGCTCGAGTCGACGTTCCGCGGAGCCGGCTGGAACGTCATCAAGGTCGTGTGGGGACGTGAGTGGGACGACCTGCTCGCCCGCGACACCGACGGCGCGCTCGTCAACCAGATGAACCGCACCCCCGACGGCGAGTTCCAGACCCTCTCGGTCGAGACCGGCGCCTACAACCGCGAGAACTTCTTCGGCCCCGACCCGCGTCTGACCAAGATGGTCGAGCACCTGACCGACGGCGACATCGAGCGGCTCCCGCGCGGCGGCCACGACTACCGCAAGGTCTACGCGGCCTTCGAGGCGGCGCAGAAGCACACCGGACAGCCGACCGTGATCCTCGCCCACACGGTCAAGGGATGGCTCCTGGAGTCGTTCGCCGGCCGCAACGCGACCCACCAGATGAAGAAGCTGACCAAGGACGACCTCAAGGGCTTCCGCGACCGCCTCAACATCCCGATCTCCGACGCCCAGATCGACGGCAGCGACATCGCGCCGTTCTACCACCCGGGCGCCGACAGCGAAGAGATCCAGTACATGAAGGCCCGTCGTGAGGCCCTGGGCGGCTCGCTGCCCAAGCGCATCGTCGACCCGACGCCGGTCAAGCTGCCCGACCCGTCGGTCTACGAGGAGCTCAAGAAGGGCTCGGGCAAGCAGCAGATCGCCACCACGATGGCGTTCGTCCGTCTGCTCCGCGACCTCATGAAGGACCCGGAGATCGGGCGCCGCATCGTCCCGATCGCGCCCGACGAGTACCGCACGTTCGGCATGGACTCGATGTTCCCGTCGGCCAAGATCTACAACCCGGCCGGCCAGACGTACGAGTCGGTCGACCGCAAGCTGCTCCTGGCCTACAAGGAGTCGGCCCAGGGCCAGCTGCTGCACGAGGGCATCAGCGAGGCCGGCGCCATGGCGTCGGCGATCGCGGCGGGCAGCGCCTACTCGACGCACGGCGAGCCGATGATCCCGGTCTACCTCTTCTACTCGATGTTCGGCTTCCAGCGCACCGCCGACTCGATCTGGGCGATGGCCGACCAGCTGGCCCGTGGCTTCCTCATCGGCGCCACAGCCGGTCGTACGACGCTCACGGGCGAGGGCCTGCAGCACGCCGACGGCCACTCGCCGCTCATCGCGCAGACCAACCCGGCCGTCGTGCACTACGACCCCGCGTTCAGCTTCGAGATCAGCCACATCATGAAGTACGGCCTCGAGCGCATGTACGGGACGTCCGACACGTTCCCGCACGGCGAGGACATCATCTTCTACCTCACGGTCTACAACGAGGCGTTCAACCAGCCGGCCGAGCCGGAGAACGTCGACGTCGAGGGCATCCTCAAGGGCGCCTACGTCTACAAGAAGGCGACCGACGGCACGGCGACGGCGCGCATCATGGCGTCCGGCGTCTCGGTGCCGTGGGCCCTCAAGGCCCAGGAGATCCTCGCGGCCGACTACGGCGTCGCCGCCGACGTGTGGTCGGTGACGTCGTGGAACGAGCTCGCCCGTGACGCCGTCGCGGCCGAGAAGTGGAACCTCAACCACCCGGGCGAGTACAACCGGATGCCCTACATCACGGTCAAGCTCATGGACTCCAGCGCCGTCACGGTCGCGGTCAGCGACTACATGCGCGCCGTCCCCGACCAGATCGCCCGCTGGGTCCCCGGACCGTGGCAGTCGCTCGGCACCGACGGATTCGGCTTCGCCGACACCCGGGCCGCCGCCCGCCGCACGTTCCAGGTCGACACCGAGTCGATCGTCGTCAGCGTCCTGCAGAGCCTGGCCCAGCAGGGCTCGGTGCGGGCCGAGACGGTGCGCGAGGCGTTCAGCCGCTTCCGCATCGACGATCCGACGGCCGTCGCGGGCGTCGAGCAGGTCGGTGGTGACGCCTGAGCCGGGTCTCACAACCGGCTCTCAGCATGGACGTTTAGGATGACGTCCATGCTTCGATGGCCTGCCGCGTTCCTCCGCTGGCCCTACGCATTTGCGTTCTGCTTGTCAGTCGTGGTCGGACTCGTGACGATCTACTACTCGCACGACCTCAACGTGGGTCTGAAGGACCCCGAGGGATTCCTCGGGCCCGCCTACATCCGCCTGCCGATGATCGGTCTGCTGATCTTCGCGGTGGCCATCCTGCCTCAGTCGATCTACCGCTACGGGTTCAAGAACGCGTTCTCCGGCGTCCGGACGATCGTGCGCGACGAGTGGAACTGGAAGCGTGTCGGGCACGTCGCCACCGGCATGCTGTCGTTCTACATCTGCTACGTCAGCTACCGGAACCTCAAGAGCTATCTGCCCGAGCTGACGACGACGCTGCACGACAGGCAGCTGCTCGAGCTCGACCACTGGCTCTTCTTCGGCAACAATCCGGCGACGGTGCTGCACGACGTGCTGGGCACGAGCATCGCAGCGCAGGTGCTGGCCGTGCTCTACGTGCTCTACCTGCCGGTCGTGCCGATCACCGTGGGCGCGGTGCTCGTGCTGCACCGCGACTTCACCGTCGGCGCCTGGTACGCCACGGCCGTCAGCCTCAACTGGGTGCTGGGTGTCGTGAGCTACTACAGCCTGCCGACCCTCGGTCCCGCGTTCTACGAGCCGCAGCGGTTCGCCGACCTGCCTGACAACGGCGCCACCCAGCTGCAGATGTCGCTGCTACGAGGCGCGTTCGGCTTCAAGGAGGATCCGCAGGGCGACAAGATCTACGGCATCGCCGGGTTCGCGTCGCTGCACGTGTCGGTCGTCTTCACGCTGGCGCTCTTCCTGCACTACGCCGGCATCGCCCGCGCCGTCCGCTACACCGCGTGGACCTACCTCGGCTTCACGATCCTGGCCACGATCTACCTCGGCTGGCACTACATCGCCGACGACATCGGTGGACTGGTCATCGGCTGGATCGCCGTCATGATCGGCGCCTGGGTCACCGGCAACTCCAAGTGGCAGAAGCGGCGACGCCATGCGGCGCTGCAGGACGCCGAACCGGTCGACGAGCCGACGACCGACGCAGCCCGGACCATGTCGGAGCCGTCGGCCTGATCCCGTCGCAAGGCTGGGCTGACGTGCAGCCCGGTCTCAGCTGATCGCAGGCACGACGCCCGCAACAGGCGGCGTCACGACGCTCTCCAGCTCGTACTGGTCGCCTCGGCGCAGCAGGGCACGCCACCGGCCCCGGTGGTAGTGCGCTGGCTCGCTGCCCTCGATGAACTCGTGGACGAGCCGCGCGAACTCCTCCGGGTGGTCCTTGTGCGGGAAGTGGCCGGAGTCCTCGAGCACGTGGACGTCGGAGACTTGCGTGGGCGCGTAGTCGGCGTGCGAGGCCGGGATGACCATGTCGTCGCGCCCCCAGATCACCAGAACGGGCATCAGGCGCGCGAGATAGCTGCGATCGGTCATCGTGACGTACTGGCCGCGCCAGTTGAGCACGTGGCTCGTGACGCGCCGGACGGCCGTCCGCTGCGCCGGATCGGCCAGCGCCTCGTAGATGCGGGCCACCTCGTCGAGGTCTCGGGTCGCGCTGATCGGCAGCCGGGAGAGCGATCTCATGGCGCCGCTCACGAGGGGGCGCCACGGGCGCAGCGTCGCCGCTCCGATCGCCAGGCCGCTGCCCGGGAGCGTCAGGAAGCGGATGAGCGGGGTGACCTCGCGGCCCAGGCCACCAGTCGACACCAGCACGACGCGCTCCGTGCGGTCGGGGAACTGGTAGGCGAACTGCATCGCGACGCCGCCGCCGAAGCTGTGACCGACCACCGTCACCTTGTCGATGCCGAGCACCGTGAGCAGGTCGCGCATGCCGTTGGCATAGCCGCCGAGCGAGTAGTCGGCATCAGGCTTGTCGGACTCGCCGTGACCCAGCAGGTCAGGGGCGATGACCGTGTAGTGCTCGGCCAGGGCCGGCATGACGTCGATCCAGGTCGAGGAGTCGCAGGCCAGGCCGTGCAGCAGCAGCAGCGCCGGGCCGGATCCGCAGATGCGGAACGCCCGTCGGTAGCCGTGCACCACGACGTACTGGACGTCCTCGACGCTCTCCATTCGTGCAGTCTAGGCGCGCGTGACGCCGCCGGTCCGGCAAACCCCTGTCGAGATGGCGTGACGCACCGCACCACCTCGCTAGAGTGGAGGCGTGCCTTCGTCGTCCGCGGTTCATGAGCAGCTGACCGACATTCTCGTCCGCGTGGTCGGCTGCCCGGCCGACGCCGTCACGCCCGATGCGACGCTCAAGGATCTCGGCACCGACTCCCTGACCGTCGTCGAGGTCGGCGAGGAGCTGGGCCGCAGATTCGACCTCTACCTGTCCGACGACACCATCGACTCGATGGTCACGATCCAGGACGCGATCGACGCCGTCGTCAGGCATGATGGCTCGCAACCCCCCAGCGGTGCCCCGAGCGTCCCGAAACTCGCCCCGGCACCCCCCGCCCCCACCACGGAGGTCCGAGACGTGGCACCTGACGAAGCCCCCGAGCGGCGCGGCAACACCGCGTGGTTCGCGACCCGGTTCGCGCTGGCCGGCCTCGTCGTGGGAGCCGTGCTGGGCCTCGGCGGCGCAGCCCTGATGAGCGCCAGCGGCATCGGCAGCGTCGACCTGCCGCCCATCGCCGCCCCGACCACGCCCGAGCCGACGGCCACGAGCACCCCGACCCCCGACCCGACACCCACGACGGAGACCGGCGAGCCCCCGCCGACGATCGACGCGTCGTCGACGAGCGTCTCGCCCGGCGAGCGCTTCATCCTGTCGGGGGCCTTCCCGACCAGCGACGAGGGCGAGAAGCTGCAGATCGAGGTCAGGGACGTCGGCGAGGGCCAGGAGTGGGACGACTTTCCGATCGAGACGACGACCCGCGACGGCGGCACGTTCAAGACCGAGCTCTACACGTCGCGCACGGGCGAGCGGGAGTTCCGCATCAAGAACACCGCCACCGGCAAGACCACACCGTCGGTCAAGGTCGCGATCGGCTGAGATCAGCCGCCGCTCGTCGGTGAGGCGCTCAGATGACTTGGTGCAGCCAACGCACCGGCGCGCCGTCACCGGCGTGACGGAACGGCTCGAGCTCGGCGTCCCAGGCGACGCCCAGCAGGCCGTCGAGGGCCGTCTCGATGTCGACCTCGCCGAGCGACGCCTTGACCCGGAACGCCTTGATGCGGTCCTCGGGGATCAGCACGTCGCCGTGCAGACCAGTCATGGCGTGGAAGATGCCGAGCTTCGGGGTGTAGGAGTAGCGCGCGCCCTCGCTGGACGCGGTCGGCTCCTCCGTGACCTCGAAGCGCAGCTGCTCCCATCCGCGGAGGGCGGATGCCAGCGCCGCGGCGGTGCCGACGGGCGCCTGCCACGAGAGCTCCGCGCGGTAGGTGCCGGGCTCGGCGCCCTGGGGCACCCACGAGACGTCGGGCGTGCCGCCCAGCACTCCTGCGACCGCCCACTCGACGTGCGGGCACAGCGCAGAAGCGGAGGAGTGCACAAAGAGCACTCCCCGCGTCGTGTTCGTCGGCGATGACATGTTCATCGGTGCCTCCCTAGATTCGCCTTCCCCAGCGTCTTGGGTGCACCTGCGACCATTGTGTCGTACTTTGAGGTCTGCGGACAACATCTGGGGCAAGGGGAATGTCGGATGACGACCACGGTGCACGACAACCCGGCCGACTCACGCTTCGAGATCACCGTCGACGGTGAGCTCGCCGGCTACGTCGACTATCGCAAGGACGGCGACGAGTACGCCCTCCCCCACACGCGGGTGCTCCCCCAGTTCGAGGGCCGCGGCATCGGCGGGCAGCTCATCGCCGGCGCCCTCACCGAGATCGCGTCGCGCGGCGGCACGGTGCTGCCGTTCTGCCCCTTCGTGCCCAAGGTCATCCGTGACAACCCGGAGTTTCTCGAGCTCGTCCCCGAGGACCAGCGACCCGTCTTCGGTCTCTGACGGGCACTCTGCGGCGCCAGAAGCGCGTCAGTGAACGGGATGGACCACGATGCCGTGGTCGCGCCAGAGGTCGAGCACAGCCGCCTTGTCGTCCCACGCCTCCAGCACCGTGAACCCGTCGGCGGTGACCTGCTGGAGGATCTCGGTCTTGACCACGACGTCCTTGCGGTAGTCGCCGACGATGCGCATGTGCAGCGCGTCGTACGGCACCCCGTGCCGCACCAGCCAGTCGAGCGTGAGGTCACGCCAGATGAACTCGCGTGACGTCACCACGACGACGGCGCGGCCCCGCTCGTGCTGCGCCCGTGCCGCCTCGACGACGTCGGGCCGCGGAGGGCAGTCGGCGGAGGCGGCGTGAAACGCGGCGAAGTCCTTGTCGGCACCCTCGATCAGGTGCTGGATGCTCGTCGTGTCACAGAGCGTGCCGTCCATGTCGAAGATCACCGCGTCGCGCATGGCTGCCCTTTCTGTCGGTAGGGAGGGCGGGGCTCGAACCCGCGACCCAGGGATTATGAGTCCCCTGCTCTAACCAGCTGAGCTACCTCCCCGAGGGAATGCGGGCTTAGCCTAGCGACATGGAACCCACACCCCTCGAGCCCGTCGACGAGAGCTGGGAACGCGCCCTCGTCGTCGTGGCCCACCCGGACGACGTCGAGTTCGGCGCCGCGGCCGCCATCGCCCGGTGGACCGGCCAGGGCAAGTCGGTCGTCTACTGCATGGTGACCAGCGGCGAGGCGGGCATCGACGGGCTGCCGCCTGACGAGTGCCGCGAGGTGCGGATGGCCGAGCAGATCGCCTCCGGCAAGGTCGTCGGGGTCGAGGTCGTCGACTTCCTCGGGCTGCCTGACGGCGTGCTGGAGTACGGCGTGTCGCTGCGGCGGGCCATCACCGAGGTCGTGCGGCGGCATCGCCCCGAGATCATCATCACCAACAACTTCCGCGAGACGTGGGGCGGATCGGCGCCCAACCAGCCCGACCACATGGCCGTCGGCCGCGCAGCCCTCAACGCCGCCGGCGACGCGGGCAACCGGTGGATCTTCTCCGAGCAGCTCGTCGAGGGTCTCGAGCCCTGGGGCGGCGTGAAGCAGGTCTGGGCGGCCGGCTCGCCCGACTCGACGCACGCCGTCGACACCACGGACACCTTCGACCGCGGCGTCGAGTCGCTGCGAGCGCACCAGGCCTACATCGACGGTCTCGGCTGGGAGGCCTTCGACCCCGCCGAGTTCCTCGAGGGCATGTCGCGCCCCACCGGCTCGCGACTCGGCGTGACCCATGCGGCATCGTTCGAGGTCTTCTCGCTCACCTGGGGCGAGTAGCCCGTGACCGATCCGCAGGACCATGGCGACCCCGGTCGTGTCATCCCCACGCTCGACCACGAGGGCCAGCTTCTTGCTCAGCACCTCCTGGCGAGCGGCTTCCGGACTGTGTCGGCGTGGGGGCCCGTGCAGATGGCAGTGGCGCACCTACGTCTGCAGCGTGGCGACCTGGTGGTCGACCTTGACACCGAACGAGGCGTCACCGCGATCGCCGTCCGCCGGGGAGACCTGTCGGTGCCGCTGCTCGTCGCCAACTACGTGCGTTCGCGCCCGGCATCGACCGCAGATTCAGTCGAGCTGCCCGCCGGGTGGCAGCAGCAATTCCCCTTCGACCGAGCCGCCACCATCGAGTGGCTGGCCGACGCAAAGCAGGACGCGATCAGAGCCGTCGCCCACCTGTCGTGGTGAGGGGTCCGACCTCGACGACACGAAGTCCTCGGAGACGACGAAACGGCGCCGATGTCGACGCCGTTCCGGTCCTGCTCCCCCACTTGGACTCGAACCAAGAACCCTCCGATTAACAGTCGAATGCTCTGCCAATTGAGCTATGGGGGATCGGCTTCTCACTGATGAGGAGCACGGTCGACAACTCTAGCAAGCCTCCCCCGCAGTTGTCGCATCGCCTTCCCCTCGATCGTCCGCACCTGCGCGACGCGAAGTCCCAGACGCTGCGACACCGCGGTGCGCGACAGAGGCACGGCGTCGGCGGCGCCCATCCCGAACCTCAGACGCAGCACCTCGGCGGCCTCCGGGTCGAGCCCCTCGAGCAGGTCGGCACCGTCGCCGAAGGCGTGCTCGATCGCCGGCTCCACGTCACCGAGCGGCTCCTCGCGAGGACCAGACGTCCGCATCTCTGCCCCGATCCACCGCCAGGCGTACGTCGCGAGGCGCGCGCCGCGGTCGGGGTCGAACCGGTCGACCGCACGGATGAGCCCGACTGCGCCCGACTGGACGGCGTCGCGCAGCTCCTCGCCGCGCAGGCCCAGCATGCAGGCTCGCAGAGCCACCGACCTCAGGCCCGCGGTGATGAGAGCCGCACGCGCCTCGGAGTCCCCCCTGCGGGCGCGGCGCGCGAGGGCGAGCTCCTCGGCGGCAGCCAGCGGCGGGAGGGACATCAGGTCCTGGACGAATCGATCCACACCACCACCCTGCGACGCGGCCGAGGCGTGACGCATCGACCTGCACGCCACCTGTGGATGCGCGACACGGCCGAGACCGGCTGGGGACGCGGGATCCGGCGGTCAGCGGGGAACGTCGCCGCCCAGGGAGCGATCGCGCAGGTCGCGGAACTGCTGCTCGAGGGCAATGAGGTCGCCGAACATCCGGTTGTAGGTCTCGGCCTCGTCGATGGGGTTGGTGCGCTGCAGCTTGGACTTGATCTCGGCGATGCGACGCCCGAGCGTGAGCAGCTGCAGCCGCATCAGCACGGACGCGACGACCGCCCCGGTGTTGCCCTCACGGGCGCGCATCGGCTCGACGGCGGCGATCGACAGGATGCGCTTGGCGTCGTCGTCGGGCACGGAGTCGGCGAGCTGCGGCAGCCAGTTGGCATCGGCGCCCGTCGGCCACGCCATCGCCTCGATGTGCTTCCAGAGCACCTTGGAGATGGGGTGGGTGAAGTCGTTGTCGTCGAGGTCGTCAGCGAACTGCGCCGCGAGGTGGGGGTGCTGCACGATCGCCTTCAGCGCCTCGCGCTCGTCGGCGAACTGCGGCAGGCCGAAGTTGACCGCCGGTGAGGGCAGGGCCGCATCGGCCGGCGCGTCCTGCGTCTTGGCGACGGGCTGCCCGGGACCGGCCTTGGGAGCCGACGCCACCCGGCGACGGTGCTCGGCACGCACCTGGTCGACGTCGGTGCCGACCCGGCCGGCGATCTCACGCAGGAGCTCGTCGACCTTGGACTTGTCACGGATCGCCGAGGCGAGCCCGACGGCCTCCCGCACGGCGTCGACCCGCTGGTCGCCGCGGTCGAGGTCGTACTTGCCGAGCAGGTTGTCGAGCACGAACCGGTAGAGCGGGATGCGGGAGGCGACGAGCTCGCGGACCGCCGCGTCGCCGTCGGCCAGCCGCAGGTCGCACGGGTCCATGCCGCGGGGCTCGACGGCCACATAGGTCTGCGCGACGAACTGCTGGTCGCCGCTGAACGTCTTGAGCGCCGCGCGCTGGCCCGCCTCGTCGCCGTCGAAGGTGAAGATGACCTCGCCGTGGAACGCCTGGTCGTCGAGCATCAGCCGGCGCATGACGCGCGCGTGGTCCTCGCCGAACGCGGTGCCGCAGGTCGCGACCGCCGTCGTGACGCCGGCCAGGTGGCACGCCATGACATCGGTGTAGCCCTCGACGATGACCGCCTGGCTCGACGACGAGATCGAGCGGCGGGCCAGGTCGATGCCGTAGAGCACCTGGGACTTCTTGTAGATGGGCGTCTCGGGGCTGTTGAGGTACTTGGCCTCGACCCGGTCGTCGTCGAACATGCGGCGGGCGCCGAAGCCGATGATCTCGCCGGTCATCTCGCGGATCGGCCACAGGAGCCGGCCCCGGAACTTGTCGTAGAGACCGCGGTTGCCACGGTTGGCCAGGCCACCGGTGACGAGCTCGTCCTCGGTGAAGCCCTTGCCCCGCAGATGGGCGACCAGCGCCTCTCCCCCGCGCGGCGCGAAGCCCATGCCGAACAGCTGCGCCGCTGCCTGGTCGAATCCGCGGTCCTGGACGAACTGGCGTCCGGCCTGCGCGTCGGGCGACGACTGCAGGGCCGTGGCGTAGAACTCGCCCGCCTCGCGGTGCGCGGCCAGGAGCCGGGGACGCTGGTTGGGGTCGCGGCGCGGACCGCTGGGGCCGCCGTCCTCGTAGCGCAGCGTGATGCCGGCCTTGGCGGCGAGCCGCTCGACGGTCTCGACGAAGCTCAGGCCCTCGATCTCCATGACGAACCGGAAGACGTCACCACCGGCTCCGCAGCCGAAGCAGTGGTAGGACCCGACCGAGGGACGGACGTTGAACGACGGCGACTTCTCGTCGTGGAACGGGCAGAGCCCCTTGCGCGAGCCGCCACCGGCGTTCTTGAGGGTGACGTACTGCTCGACGACCTCGTCGATGCGGGTGCGTTCGCGGACGAGCTGGATGTCCTCGTCCTTGATGCGCCCGGCCATGGGGTGAATGCTAGTCGGCGCCACCCACGCGCCGGACCGCGCCGGTCCCTCAGCCCAGTAGGCGCAGGCCCCAGGCACGCGCGGAGACGTCGGTCAGGCTGGCGACCTGGTCGATCACGACACGGCGACGGGCGGCGTCGTCGCTCGCGGCGGCGAAGTCCTCGCCGAACTCCGCCTCGAGCTCGCGGCCGTCGGAGCGGTCCAGCACCTCGACGAGGGCCAGGAGCAGCTCGCGCTGACGACCCAGCGGCCCGGCCCGGTCGTCGGACCGCATGACGTAGTGCGCGGCGATCGACTTGAGCACCGTGATCTCGTCACGGGTGTCGGTCGGCACCTCCAGGTCGGCGCTGAAACGGGTCAGCGGACCGGCTCCCCAGACGTCGACCGTCGCCACCTCGGCCGCGTGGGCGAAGCGACCGATCAAGGCGCTGGTGAGGCTCTTGAGCACGGCCCGCTCGGCCCTGCTGCCGTCGAAGGTCGTCGTGGGCCACTCCTGCAGCGCCTGGAGGCGCTCGAGCGCCGCGTCGAGGCGGTCGTCGGTGGCGGTCTCGTCGTACCAGTCACGCGCCACGTCGTGGATCGAGGCGATGTCGAGCTCGCCGGTGCGCAGACCGAACCAGCCGCCGACGACGCCGTCCTCGACGTCGTGGACGGAGTAGGCGATGTCATCGGCGAGATCCATGACCTGGGCCTCGATCGGCCTGCGCCGCGCCGGTGCGCCGTCGCGGAGCCACGCATAGACGGGGAGGTCGTCGGTGTATACGCCGAACTTGCCGCTGCCGTCAGGTGCGTCGCCGCGCACCCAGGGATACTTCACGCACGCGGAGAGTGTTGCCCGCGTGAGGTTGAGGCCGACGCTGCGCCCGTCCGGGGCGAACGTCTTGGACTCGAGCCGGCTGAGGATGCGCAGCGTCTGGGCGTTGCCCTCGAACCCCCCGCACGACTGCGCCGCCTCGTCGAGCGCCACCTCGCCGTTGTGCCCGAACGGCGGGTGCCCCAGGTCATGGGCCAGGGCCGCCGAGTCGACGATGTCAGGGTCGCAGCCCAGCGACTTGCCGAGCTCACGGGCGACCTGGGCGACCTCGAGCGAGTGCGTCAGGCGGTTGCGGACGAAGTCGTCGAACCCGGCACCCATGACCTGGGTCTTGGCCGACAGCCGTCGCAGGGCCGCCGAGTGCACGACGCGGGCACGGTCGCGCTCGAACGACGTGCGACCGGACCGCTTGGGCGGTTCGTCGACGAAGCGCTCGTGAGCCTCGTCGCCATAGGGGCGTCGGGTCATCGGATGATCTTCGCCATCGAGAGGTTCGTCGTCTCGAAGCCGGAGGACTCGTAGAGGCTGATCGCCGCGGTGTTGAAGCCGAAGACGTGCAGGCGCAGCGTGGCGACGCCATGGTCGGCGCACCAGCCCTCCGCGGCCTCCAGCAGCTCACGGCCCAGGCCCTCCCCGCGACGCGCCGCGACGATCTCGATGTCGTAGACATAGGTCTCGGGCACGGATGCTGCCGGATCGGTGAAGAGCCACAGGAAGCCCACCTCGTCACCGTCGACCGTCGCCACGAACAGGTCGTGCCCCGCCGTCGTGACCCCCTCGGGCAGCAGCTCGGCGTTCTCGCGGCGCGCGCGCTCGACGGCTCCGTCCTCGGGCCAGTTGCCGGCATCGACCTTGTCCTGCGCATAGCTGACGACGTGGTGCTCGCTCCACGTGTCGAACCGGTCGGCACTCATGGGTTCGAGGATCACCCCCGCAGGTTATCGGCTGACCAGAACCCTCGCCCCGACCACCGCAGAACGAAGCTGGGGTCACCTCCCGCGAGCGCAGCGAGTGGAAGCGACAGCCGGCCCGTGGCGCTGTCTGGCGCGCCACGGGCCGATGAACGCGACGACGGAGCGGCCGGGAGTCAGAACTTGCCGTTGCGCGGGCGCGGCTGGCACGTCGGGCACCAGAACGACGAGCGGTTCATGAACGCGTCACGCCGGATCAAGGTGCCGCACCGTCCGCACGGACGCCCCTGCTGGCCATAGGCCTGCAGGGAGCGGTCGAAGTAGCCGCTGTTGCCGTTGACGTTGACGTAGAGCGCGTCGAACGACGTGCCGCCCTGGGCCAGCGCCTCGCGCATGACGTCACCGATGTGGCCGAGCAGCGACTCGATCTCCTTCGTGCGGAGGTGCCGGGTGTTGCGCGCGTAGTGCAGCGGCGTGCGCCACAACGACTCGTCGGCATAGATGTTGCCGACGCCGGAGATCAGCGTCTGGTCGAGGATCGCGCGCTTGACGCCGGTCTGCCGGCGGCGGATGCGCGACGCGAACTCGGCCGGGTCGAAGAGCGGGTCGAGGGGGTCGCGCGCGATGTGGGCGATCTCCGGCGGGAGCTCGGCCCCGTCCTCGCTGAAGGCCATCCCGCCGAAGATGCGCTGGTCGACGAAGCGGAGCTCGCGTGGGGTGTCGCCTCCCCCATGCGCGGGGTCGTCGAGGCCCAGCGTGATGCGCAGGTGTCGCTGCGCGGGCGCACCCGCATCCGAGACGAGGAACTGGCCGCTCATCCCCAGGTGGCACAGCACGGCGTCGCTCGCGCCCCCGTCAGGGTCGTCGAGCTGCAGCCACAGGTACTTGCCGCGACGGGCGGCACCCACGACCGTTCGCCCCTCGAGACGGTGGATGAAGTCGGCCGGACCGGGCAGGTGGCGCCGGAGCGACCGGACGTCGTGCACCGTGACACGCGTGATGGTGCGACCCACCACGTGGTCGATGATGCCGAGGCGGACGACCTCGACCTCGGGCAGCTCGGGCACGGCTCAGGTGCCGGGGGTCTCGAGCCCGGCGTTGATGGCGCGCCAGGCGATCTCGGCGACCATCTGCTCGGCCTCCTTCTTGGAGCGCCCGAGACCGCCGCCGTAAGTCGTCGAGCCGACGACGACCTCGGCGGTGAAGCTCTTGTCGTGATCGGGGCCCGTGCCCACGAGCACGTAGTGCGGCACGCCGAGATCGTTGTTGGCCGAGATCTCCTGCAGGGAGGTCTTCCAGTCGAGCCCGGCACCCAGTTCGGCAGCGACCGCGATGACCGGGTCGAACACGCGGTGGATGACCTCGGCGGCCCGCTCGATGCCGAACTGGACGTAGATGGCACCGAGAATGGCCTCGACCGTGTCGGACAGGATCGAGGCCTTGTTGCGCCCGCCGGTGGACTCCTCGCCGCGGCCGAGCCGGACGTGGTCGCCGATGCCGAGCGTGCGGGCGACCTCCGCCAGCGCCTTGGCGCTCACGACGGCCGCACGGAGCTTGGCGAGCTGCCCCTCGGGCAGGTCGGGGTGCCCCGTGAAGAGCGTGTCGGTCACGACCAGGCCGAGGACCGAGTCCCCGAGGAACTCGAGGCGCTCGTTGTTGGGGACGCCACCGTTCTCGTACGCGAACGAGCGGTGGGTCAGAGCATGCTGAAGCAGCTCCGGGTCGAGGTCCTGGACTCCCAGGACCTCCCGGAGCTGCTCAGCGTCAGCTGCCGCAGAGATCAGAGGACCTGGCGACGCTCGCCGCGAGCTCCGTACTGTCCGCACTTGGTGCACGCGTGGTGCGGCTGCACCTTGGAGTCACACGCAGGGTTGGCGCAGTCGACGATCGCCGTTGCGGTGGTCTTCCACTGCGAACGACGGTGACGCGTGTTGCTGCGCGACATCTTCCTCTTCGGGACTGCCACGATCTACTCCTTGCTGTCGTCGGGCGCGATGCCCGACTCTGACTGGTCGGCTGGCGGGACCGGTTGCTCCGCCAGCTGGATCAACGATGCCCATCTCGGGTCGATCGCTTCACCGTGTGTGTGATCTGGATCGTCCGCGAGTCGCGCCCCACACTCGGGGCACAGTCCCGGACAGTCCGGACCACACAACGGGTTGTGCGGCAGTGCGAGCACCACCGCGTCCCGCAGAACGGGCTCGAGGTCGAGCAGCTCGTCCTCGAGGACATGATCCTCCTCGTCCGCCTCCTCCTGGCTGGAGGGTGCTTCGAAGAGGTAGAGCTCCTGGAATCCCACCACGACAGCTTCGTCGATCGGGTCCAGGCACCGCACACACTCGCCCACGGCCCGCGCCGAGAAGGTTCCTGTTGCCAAGATCCCCTCCATGATCGCCTCGAGCCGGAGCTCGAGCTCGATCGTGGAGCCCTCGGGCACGGCGTAGACGTCGTAACCCATCTCTGCCGGCGCCGGGGTGGATGCCGTGAAGGTACGTTCGGCGCCGGGCTTGCGACCCATCTCGTGGGTATCGAAGACCAGCGGTCCGGACAGCACGTTCAACCATCCATCCAAGAGCACGACAAGAGAATGACCTGCAAGCAGGCCGAGGTAAATCGTAACCCGTCGGGACACGCCGAGGCCAATCGGCTCCGCTCGCTCCCCCGCCGGAGTGTCGGTGCGAGGTGCGAGCATGTCCTCATGGCTGATGGCGTGACCGAGGGAACCGTGCTGCACGCCGACCTCGACGCGTTCTACGCCTCGGTCGAGCAGCGCGACGACCCGTCGTTGAGGGGCCGTCCCGTCATCGTCGGAGGCGGGGTCGTCCTCGCTGCCAGCTATGAGGCCAAGGCACGGGGCGTCCGCACCGCGATGGGGGGTCGGCAGGCCCTGCAGGCGTGCCCCGACGCCATCGTCGTCCCGCCGCGGTTCACGGCCTACACCGAGGCCAGCCGCGCGGTGTTCGAGGTCTTTCACGACACCACGCCGCTGGTCGAGGGCATCTCGATCGACGAGGCGTTCCTCGAGGTCGGCGGGCTGCGCCGCATCCGCGGCCTGCCCTCGACCATCGCGACCCAGCTGCGCGCTGACGTCCGCAGCCGGGTCGGCCTGCCCATCTCGGTGGGCGTGGCTCGCACCAAGTACCTCGCGAAGGTCGCCTCGGCGGTGTCGAAGCCCGAAGGGATGCTGGTCGTGCCGGTCGAGCAGGAGCTGCAGTTCCTCCACGCCCTGCCCGTCGAGCGACTCTGGGGTGTCGGCAAGGTCACGTCCGGCAAGCTGCGCGACGCCCGCATCCGCACCGTCGGAGACGTGGCGGAGATGTTCGAGAGCGAGCTCGTGCAGCTGTTGGGGCCCGGCGCCGGTCACCACCTCCACGCCCTGGCCCACAACCGCGACCCCCGGCCCGTGCAGACCGGCAAGCGTCGCGGGTCGATGGGTGCGCAGCACGCGATGGGGCGCGGCGACCACTCGCCGGCCGAGCTCGACCTGACGCTCCTCACCCTCGTCGACCGGGTCACCCGCCGCATGCGGGCCGCCGGACGGACGGGCAGCACCGTCACGATCAGCCTGCGCTTCGGCGACTTCACCCGTTCCACGTCGTCGCACACCCTGGCTCGTCCGACGGCCCACAACCAGACGGTCCTCGAGACCGCGCGCACGCTGCTGCGCTCTCGCGCGGGCGCCATCAAGGACAAGGGGATCACGCTGATCGGCATCTCGGTCGGCTCCCTCGACGACGAGCCGGAGCAGCTCGCGCTGCCCCTCGACGTCACCAGTGGCGGCGAGATCGACCAGGTGATCGACGCGGTGCGCGACAAGTTCGGCGGCGACTCCCTGCGTCGCGCCGTCCAGCTCGGCGCCCACGACCACCTGGCCGTCCCGCACCTGCCCGACTGAGGCCCACCTCGCTGAGGCCCGCTCCGCCGATGCCTAGGGTGGACGCATGAGCGTGATTCGTCCCCTCGCCCTCGACGATGCCGCGGCGCTCGCAGACCTCTGCACCGCCAGCCGCGCGTTCCTGGCTCCGTGGGAGCCCGAGCGCGACGAGAGCTTCTACACCGAGGCAGGTCAGGCCGAGCTGATCGAGAGCTCTCTCGCCCAGCACGAGCAGGGACTCTCGGCGCCTCAGGTCATCCTCGACACCGACGGCTCGGTCGTCGGTCGCATCACGCTCAACACCATCGTGCGTGGCGCCTTCCAGTCGTGCAGCCTCGGCTACTGGGTCAGCCAGGCGCACAACGGACGGGGCCTCGCCACACGCGCCGTGGGGGCGGCCAAGGACCTCGCGTTCGGCGCCCTGGAGCTGCACCGCGTCGAGGCCGCGACCCTGCTGCACAACACGGCATCTCAGACGGTGCTCGCGCGCAACGGCTTCGTCAGGTTCGGGCTCGCGCCCACCTACCTCCGCATCGCCGGCCGGTGGCAGGACCACGTCCTGTTCCAGACCGTCCGGCCGACGAGCTGAACCGCCACGAGCTGACCGGCGTCCAGCTGCGGCGTCAGCCCTCAGGGAGCTCGGCGAAGGCACTCTTCATGTCGCGGTACCAGCCGAGCGACTTCTTCGGGTGACGCCAGCGCCCCTTCATGTCGTCCCGCGCGGCCTGGTGGGACGCGTCGCCGGCCTGGACCGCCTCCTTGAGGTGCTTGTCCTGGGCGTTGATGACGTCGTCGGCGGTCTCACCGGTGTGTGCGAGCTCGCAGGGGCCTCCGAGCTGGCGGCAGGTCATGGTCTTCATGGTCGTACGTCCCTTCGGGGCAGCGGCCCCACCTGATCAGTGGGCTTCATCTGGTTGACGATCGAGGACGCACGGATGTGACCGCTGACGACAGATCAGTCGCGGCGCTCCGCACCGTCGCGCCGGGCCACCTGCCCGAGCACCTGCGCGTCGGCCCGGAACGTGATGCCCGTGACGACGCCGTCCACGACCGTGAAGTCGAACAGCACCATGGCCCGGCCGCGGTGGTACCAGGCGTAGGCGGGACGCTCGCCCACGAACACCGCGAGTGCGGCCGTGGCGCTGCCGTTGAAGAACGTCGCGATCTCCTGCCGGCCGGTGATCGCCTCCGGGGTGCCTGCGGCGACGGCGGCAGCGTCCGCGGACACACCGGCGTCGGGCGCCAGCAGCTGCAGGAGCCGGTCGAGGTCGCCACCACGGGCCGCTGCCATGAACGCGTCGACGACCTCCCAGTCGGCCAGCCGGTCCTCGGGAGCGGGCTGCCTGATCCGGGCCCTGGCACGGGACGCCAGCTTGCGCGCCGCGGCCGGCGTCGTGTCGAGCACGGTCGCGATGGTCGAGAACTCGAAGCCGAAGCTGTCGTGCATCACGAAGGCCACCCGCTCGGCCGGCGAGAGTCGTTCGAGCACCACGCGCAGCGCGATGCCCACCGAGTCGGCCAGGGCGATCTCGTCAGCCGGGTCGGCAGCGGTCTCGACGATCTCGACCTCCTCGGTCGGGACCGGGGTGAGGGCGCGGAGACGGTCGAGACACAGCCGTGTGGTCACGGTCGTGAGCCAGGCGGGCAGGCTCTCGATGTCGCTCTCGGTGCGGTCGAGACGCAGCCAGGCCTGCTGCACGACGTCCTCAGCCTCGCCCGGGTCGCCCAGCACCCGGGTCGCGATGCTCAGCAGCCGGGGCCGCTCGGTCTCGAACTGCGCTGTGGGGTCCATGCTTGGTTGACGCGTGAGCGGCACCGGTGGTGACCGGTCGTCAGGCGTCCTTCGTCAGCTCGTACTTCTTGGTGAGCTCTGTGTTGACGAAGTCGGGGATGAGGCCCGAGACGTCGCCGCCGTGCTTGGCGACCTCCTTGACCAGGCTGGAGGCGAGGAACGAGTACTCCGGCGAGGTCGGGATGAAGACGGTGTCGACCTCGGTCAGGCTCCCGTTCATCTGGGCCATCTGCAGCTCGTAGTCGAAGTCGGTGACCGCCCGCAGGCCCTTGACGATCGCGTCGACGCCGTTGGCGGTGCAGAAGTCGACCAGCAGGCCCTTGAACGAGGCGGTCGACACGTTGGGCAGGTGCTTCGTGGCCTCGGAGAGCAGTTCGAGCCGCTCCTCGATCGTGAACAGGCCCTGCTTGGACTCGTTGACCAGCACCGCGACGACGACCTCGTCGAACAGGCGCGCCGACCGCTCGACGATGTCGAGGTGACCGTTGGTCACGGGGTCGAAGGAACCGGGGCACACGACCTTCGTCATGTCTGCGACCGTACCGCAGGGCGTCCGAACCACAGCGTCGTCTCCCCGTACTTCTTGCTGCGGAGGCCCTCGACCTCCTCGGGCCAGACGAACGGGTCGCGGGTCGACCGCTCGACGACGAACAGGGTGTCGGTGCCCGTCAGGGCTGCCACGAGGGCTGACACCTCGCCGGTCGGCATCGCATAGGGCGGGTCGACGAACACCAGGTCGAACTCGTCTGACGTGTGCTGCTCGACGAACCGCTCGGCCTTGGTCCGGACGACGCATCCGGAGACCTGCAGCGCCTTGACGTTGCCGGCGACGACGCCCGCGGCCCGCTGGTCGGACTCGACGAACGTCGCGTGCCGCGCACCGCGCGACAGTGCCTCGAGGCCCAGCGCGCCGGAGCCGGCGAACAGGTCGAGCACCTCGAGGCCGTCGAACCCTCCGAGCTCGGACTCCAGCGACGAGAAGAGCGCCTCGCGGACCCGGTCGGACGTCGGGCGGGTGCCGTCGCCCTTGGGCGTCTTGATCTGCCGGCCGCCGTGGGTGCCGGCGATGATGCGGGTCATGTGCGCTCCAGGTAGTCGGCCTGCTCGGAGTGCTCGAGGGCGTGCACCGCGGCGGCCAGGGTGGGGTGCGAGGCCAGCGCCGGGTCGGCGGCGACGATGTCGTCGGCAGCGGCCCGGGCCTCCTCGATGACCTTCTCGTCCTTGACGACCGAGAGCAGCCGCAGGCTCGACCGGATGCCCGACTGGCGCGCGCCCAGCACGTCACCCTCGCGGCGCAGCTCGACGTCGAGGCGAGACAGCTCGAAGCCGTCGGTCGTCGAGGCCACGGCGTCGAGCCGCTCACGGGCTGGCGAGTCGACCTCGGCCCCCGTCACCAGCAGGCACAGGCCCGCGTTGGACCCTCGCCCGACGCGGCCCCGGAGCTGGTGCAGCTGCGACATCCCGAAGCGGTCGGCGTCCATCACGACCATCACGGTGGCGTTGGGCACGTCGACGCCGACCTCGACGACCGTCGTCGCGACCAGCACGTCGATGTCACCGGCCGCGAACGCGTTCATCGCGGCCTCCTTCACGTCGGGACCCATGCGGCCGTGCAGGGTGCCGAGCCGCAGGCCGTGCAGCGCTCCCCCGGTGAGCTCCTCGTGCAGCTCGACCAGCGAGGACGTCTCGCTCTCGGACGCCTCGTCGCCGATGCGGGAGACCACGACGTAGGCCTGGCGCCCCTTGCCGACCTCCTCGCGGACCCGCTCCCACCCGCGGGCGAGCCAGGCAGGTCGCTCGGCGTAGGGCACCACCGTGGTCTGGATGGGCTGGCGACCCGCCGGCAGCTCGCGCAGCGTCGACACCTCGAGATCGCCGAACACCGACATCGCGATCGTGCGAGGGATCGGCGTGGCGGTCATGACCAGGACGTGCGGCGTGACCTCGGAACGGTCGACCAGGGCGGCCCGCTGCTCGACACCGAAGCGGTGCTGCTCGTCGACCACCAGCAGGCCCAGCTCGGCAAACTGCACGTGGTCCTGGATCAGCGCGTGCGTGCCGATGACGATGCCGGCCTCGCCCGACGCGGCGTCGAGCAGAGCCTCCTTGCGCGCCTTGGCCCCCATCGAGCCCGTGAGCAGGCGCACCCGGGTCGCCCCCTCGGCGCCTCCGATCATCCCGCCCTTGGCCAGGTCTCCGAGGAGCGCCGTGATGCCGCGGAAGTGCTGCGAGGCGAGCACCTCGGTCGGCGCGAGGAGCGCGGCCTGTCCCCCGGCGTCGACGACCTGCAGCATCGCCATCAGGGCCACCACGGTCTTGCCGGAGCCGACCTCGCCCTGGAGGAGCCGGTGCATGGGGTGCGTGTGGGCGAGATCGGCCGAGATCTCGTCGACCACGGCCCGCTGTCCGTCGGTGAGCGTGAACGGCAGCTGCTGCTCAAAACGCGTGCGGATGCCGCCGTCGACGAGGGCACGGCCGGCGGCGCGGTCGTGCTCGAGCGCCTGGCGTCGCTGGGCGAAGACGGTCTGCACGACGAACGCCTCCTCGAACCGGAATCGGTCGCGGGCCTTCATCGCCTCGGCCATGCTGTGGGGCCGGTGTATCGACTCGAGCGCCGCTCCCATGTCGGCGAAGCCGCGGTCGTCCCTGATCTGCGCGGGCAGGGCGTCGTCCGGCGGGTCGAGCGTGTCGAGGCACAGCCCGATGAAGGCCTCGAGCTTCCAGGTCGGCATCTTGCCCGAGGCCCGATAGATCGGCAGGATGCCGCGCGAGAGCCGGGACGTCGCGGTGTCACCGTCCTCGTCGAACAGGTCGTAGTCGGGGTGGGTCAGCTGGAGACGTCCGTTGAACTGCCCGACCTCGCCGGAGAAGAGGCACATCTTGCCGGGAGTCATGCGGTCAGCCAGCCACCGCTGCTGGAAGAACGTCAGCGACAGCCGCGCGCCGGTGTCGTCGGTGACGATGACCTCGGTGCGGGTGCGGCGGCCGCCGGGGCCGAACGCGTAGTTCTTGGCCTCGACGACCTTGGCCAGCACCGTCGCGTGCTGGCCGACGTGCAGGTCGGCCAGGCTGCTGGCCTTGCCGAGCTCGACGTAGCGGCGCGGATAGTGCCGCAGCAGGTCGCCGACGACGTGCATGTCGAAGGTCTTGGCGAGCGGGGTGGCGGTCTTGTCGCCCAGGACGTTGACGAGCTTGGTGGAGAGGTCGACCATCACTCGACCGCGACGAACAGCGGGTAGTTCTCCTGCCCGCCGTCGTAGACCACGAGGTCGACGTCGGGCCGCAGCGCACGGAGGTAGTCGCGCAGCGAGCTCTCGTAGCCGGCGTCCGATCCTTCACCCATCACGACAGTCACCATCTCACCCGCCGGTGACAGGATCCGGTCGATGACCTCGTAGGCGACGGCGAGGACGTCGTCGCCGATCACGGCGAAGTCGCCGGTGACGACGCCGAGGACGTCGCCCGGGCCGACCGGCCCGACCATCGTCATGCCCGGCTCGGTCGCGAACGTCACGGCACCGTGCTGCGTGTGGGCGGCGGCGCTCGACATCGCCACGACGACCTCGTCGAAGCCCAGGCCCGGGTCGTGGACGGCGAGCGCCGCGAGGCCCTGCACCTGGGCGTGCGTGGGGATGACGGCGACGCGGATCCCGTCGTGGCGAGCTGCTTGCGCGGCCGCCTCGAACTGGCGGATGTAGCGGTTGTTGTTGGGCAGGACGATGATCTCGTCGGCGCCGACGTCCCTCAGCGACGCGCTCATCTCGGCCACCGTCAGCGGGTGCTCGCGGGTGAACTCGAGCGTCTGCGCCCCGGCCTCCTGGCACAGGGCGGTGAGGCCGGCGCCCGTCGTCGCCGCGATGACGACGCGGCCCTTCTGCGGGCCACGGGCGATCTGGTCGGCGAAGTGCGTGACGGCGATCCGGTAGGGCCGTCCGGCGGCGATGCCGACCTCGATCGCGGCACCGACGTCGTCGACGTGCACGTGGACGTTCCAGAGCCGGTCGCCACCGACGACGACCAGCGAGTCGCCGAGCGGCATCAGCGCGGCGCGCAGCTCGGGGATGCGGTCGTCGTCGGCCTCGAGCAGGTACATAACCTCGTACGACGGTCCGTCGGCGCTCAGGTCGTCGGCGGCGACCCGGATCGGCTGCGGCACGTTGGCCGTGACCTGGGTGGGGATGCGACCCGTGAGCGCCTGCTCCGTGGCGTCGAGGACGACGACCAACGCGCGTCCGCCCGCGTCGACCACCCCGGCCCGCGCGAGCATCTCCATCTGCTCGGGCGTGCGGGCGAGCGCCTCGCGGGCCGCCGCGGCGGCCCGGGCGAACACGGTCCGTCCGTCGACACCGGCCTCGGCGGCATCGGTGGCACCCACAGCCGCAGCCTTGGCGACCGAGAGGATCGTGCCCTCGACCGGTGCACCGACCGCGGCCCATGCCGCGTCCGAGGCCGCGACGAACGACTGCGCCACGTCGGCGGAGCTGACCGCCTGTCCGTCGAGCGAGAGATCGCGGAAGCAGGCCCGGACCAGCTGGGACAGGATCACCCCGGTGTTGCCCTTAGCGCCGGTCAGGAGACCGTCGACGTACGCCTTGACGACGCGCTCGAGCGGCTCGTCGCTGCCCAGCGCGTCGACGGCATCGGCTCCGGAGACGAAGGTCAGGTAGGCGTTGGTGCCGGTGTCGCTGTCGGGCACGGGGAACACGTTGAGGGCGTCGATCTCGGCCCGGGCCGACGACAGGGCCCCCGCGCACAGCTGCGTCCACGCCCGGAAGGCCGTGGCATTGAGGGTGAGGCCCATGGGGCGAGGCTATCGTCCGAGGAGGCCCCGACGAGGGACCGACGGTACTGATTCGCGTCGGCATCGGGTCGTCGGCTATTCTTGAGCGGTTGTCTGCTGGCCGGTCGGCCTGCGGACGCCCCCATCGTTCGAGCATCGTCTCGAGAAGTCTCAAGTTTCAGGAGTTCGCCATGGCTGCGGTCTGTGATATGTGCGGCAAGGGACCTGGTTTCGGCCACAACGTCTCCTTCTCGCACCGGCGCACGAAGCGTCGCTTCAACCCCAACATCCAGCGTGTCCGCGCTGTCATCAAGGGCACCCCGCAGCACGTCAACGTCTGCACCAAGTGCCTCAAGGCCGGCAAGGTCTCGCGCTAGTCACCACTGGTCACTTCAGGTGAAGTGACTCTAGAGTCATCTCGTGACCCACGAGATGACCACCCGCGTCCACGCCTACGGTGACGACGCACTCGGCGACCTCGACTCAGTCGGGGTCGCCGCTGCCATTGCCGCCGGCGACATCAGCGCACGCGAGGCCACCGAGGCCGCGATCGCGCGTGCCGAACGGGTCAACCCGGCGCTCAACGCCATCCAGACGCCCGACTTCGATCGTGCCCGTGCGCGGTCCGACTCGGCGCGCAGAGGACCGTTCGCCGGGGTGCCCACGTTCGTCAAGGACAACACCGAGTTCGAGGGGCTGCCGGCGACGCAGGGCTCGCTCGCGGTGGCCATCCGGCCCGCGACCGCGCACGCACCGTTCACCGAGCAGCTCCTGTCGAGCGGCGTCAACGTGCTGGGCATCAGCACGATGCCGGAGTTCGGCTTCAACGCGACCACCGAGTACGAGACCCTCCCGCCGACGCGCAACCCGTGGGACACCCGATACTCCGCCGGGGCCTCGTCCGGCGGGTCGGCCGCGCTCGTCGCCGCGGGCGTCGTCCCGATCGCCCACGCCAACGACGGAGGCGGATCGATCCGCATCCCCGCCGCTGCGTGCGGGCTGGTGGGCCTCAAGCCGACCCGCGACCGGGTCGTGCAGGCCGCCGAGGCGGCGCAGCTGCCCGTCGACATCATCTCCAACGGCGTGGTCACCCGGACGGTGCGCGACACCGCCCACTTCCTGGCGGCCACGCAGTCCTATCGCCCCGCGAAGGGCCTCCGCCCGGTCGGGCTCGTGGAGGGACCGTCCGACCGGCGCCTGCGCATCGGCGTCATCGTCGACTCCATCACCGGGCACCCCACCGACGACGAGACCCGCCGGGCCGTCGAGACCACGGCATCGACGCTGGAAGGCCTCGGCCACCACGTCAGGCCGTACGAGCTGCCGGCCGTGCTGGCGCAGACCTTCGTGCGCGACTTCGTCCACTACTGGGGCCTGCTCGCGTTCTCGACGCAGACATTCGGCAAGCGGGTCATGGGTCCGGGCTTCGACAAGACCCGCACCGATGCGCTGACCCGGGGCCTCGCGCGTCAGTTCGGGCGCAGCTTCTGGCGCACCCCGACGACGGTGCGCGGGCTCAAGCGCAGCGAGCAGGTCTATCGGGGCGCGTTCGACGACCTCGACCTGATCCTGTCGCCGACCGTCGGCTACACGACGCCCGAGCTGGGGCACCTGTCCCCCGCCGCCGGCTTCGACGTGATGTTCGAGCGTCTGCTGCAGTACGCGTCGTTCACCCCGCTCAACAACGCGTCCGGGGGCCCCGCCATCTCGCTGCCGCTGGGACGCACCGCGAACGACCTGCCGATCGGGGTGCACTTCTCCGCGATCCACGGCGACGAGCAGACCCTCCTCGAGATCGCGTACGAGCTCGAGGCGCACACGCCGTTCGCTCGCATCCAGGACTGAGCCCCCCGGGAGGTGGACTCGCAACCTCACCGCAACTGCGTCGGTGACTTCTCAACCGTGTGAGAGCCGATGACGTTGCGGATCCACCTTCCGGGTGGTGTCTCAACGAAAGTGCTGGTGACCCGCCGGACCCTCGTAGGGCGCCCCGTCGAGCGTCACGCCGCTGCCGTCGGAGACCGCGCCGATGCGGGTCCATCCGGCCGGAAGGGTTGTCTCGGAGCTGAAGGTCGCCACCAGCGCGTAGTCGTCTCCTCCGGTGAGCACGAAGTCGAGCGCCTCACGGCCCAGCGCCTCCGAGACCGTCGCCACGGGCTCGGGGATGACGAAGGTCGAGCTGTCGAGGTCGATCGCGACACCGCTCGCATCCGCGATGTGGCTGAGGTCGGCCAGCAGCCCGTCGCTGATGTCGGTCATCGACGTCGCACCGGCACCGGCCGCCTGGGGCCCGGCGGCATAGGGAGGATGCGGCACCCGGTGGGCCTCGACGGCCGCCTTCGGCGAGCGGAACCCGCGGCTCAGGGTCGCGAAACCGGCGCCGGCGAGGCCCAGGTCGCCGGCGTAGGCCACGACGTCGCCCGGCAGCGCCCCCGAGCGTCGGACGGGCCGGGCCGCGTCGCCCATCGCCGTGACGGCGATGATGATCTTGTCGGACGCGGTGACGTCGCCACCGACGATGTGCGCGCCCACGTGCGCGCACTCGATCTCGAAGCCCTTGACCATCTCGAGGGCCCACGCGACGGGCAGGTCGGCCGGTGCCCCGAAGCCGACCGTCAGGGCCGTGGCGACGCCGCCCATCGCGTTGATGTCGGACAGGTTGCAGGCCGCGGCCTTGCGCCCGATGTCGTACGGGGACGACCAGTCGCGGCGGAAGTGGCGTCCCTCGACCAGCAGGTCGGTCGAGACGAGGAACGTGCCGTCGTTGGTCGACACGTGGGCCGCGTCGTCGCCCGGGCCCAGCAGGACGTGCCTGTTCTCGCCGATCTGCGAGCGGACCTGGTCGATCAGCCCGAACTCCCCGATGTCACCGATCGTGGGCCCGTCCGTGGCGCTGGCGTTCATGGGTCCATCTTGTCGCAGCCGGAGCCCGGAGCTCGCACGACATCCGGTAGCGTGGGACAGTCGTCTTGACCCGAAGGAGCACCCGATGGCCGTGCAGGCATACATCCTCGTCCAGACCGAGGTCGGCAAGGCCGCTGACGTCGCCCGGGCGATCGGCGACATCGCCGGGGTGACCCTGGCCGAGGACGTCACCGGGCCGTACGACGTCATCGTGCGCGCCGAGGGTCCGAGCATGGACGAGCTCGGCACGCTGGTCGTCTCCAGCATCCAGACCGTCCCGGGCATCACCCGCACCCTGACCTGCCCCATCGTCCGCATCTGACCCGTGCGCACGCTCCTGCCCGGCGGTGTGCTGCTGGGCGTGCTCCTGACCGTGTCGGCCTGCAGCCCCGGTCTCGCCGTCGACGCCTACCCCACCGAGCGGGGCACGGAGATCGACTGCAAGGCGCTCTATGCCGACGCGCCTCGACAGGTCGCCGGTGAGGACGCGATCCTCGTCGAGGACGACACCGCGGTCGCGTGGGGCGCGCCGCCGATCATCCTGCGCTGCGGCGTGGAGAAGCCGGCGATCCTCGACCCCGAGGACCCCGCCGACGTGCCGCCGTGCAACTTCGTCGACGGCGTCGACTGGGTGTCGGAGACGACCGCCGACGGCTACCTGTTCACGACGATCGGCCGCGCGTTCTACGTGAGCGTCGAGGTGCCGAAGGACTACGACCCGGCCGCCGACGCCCTGGCCGACGTCGCCGCCGCCGTGAAGAAGCACGACCCGTCCGTCACGCCCTGCGAGTAGACCCGCTCAGCGCAGGCCGGTGTCGCGCTGCAGCGCCAGCTGGACGAGCCGGTCGACGAGCTCGGCGTAGGGCACACCGCTGGCCTCCCACAGCCGCGGGAACATCGAGTAGGGCGTGAACCCCGGCAGCGTGTTGATCTCGTTGATCACGAGCCCGTCGTCGGTGAGGAAGAAGTCGACCCGAGCCAGTCCCTCGCAGCCGACGGCCTCGAAGGCCTGCACCGCGTAGGTGCGGATGCGGTCGCTCAAGGTGACGGGGATGTCAGCCGGGACGACGTTGAGGCTCGTGCCGTCGAGGTACTTGGCCTCGAAGTCGTAGAACTCGTGGTCGGACTCCTCGGCGACGGTGATCTCACCCACCACGCTCGCGACCGGCTTGCCGTCGGGCTGCTGGATGACCGCGCACTCCAGCTCACGCTTGCCGCGGGCCGCCGACTCGACGATGACCTTGGGGTCGAAGTCGCGTGCCGTCGTGACCGCGAGGTCGAGGTCGTCCCACGAGTCGACCATCATGACGCCGGAGCTGGAGCCCGCGCGGGCCGGCTTGACGAACACCGGCAGGCCCAGCGCGCGGATGCGGTCCTCGACCCGCGACCGGTCCTGCTTCCACTCCCACGGACGAATCGTGACGTACGGGATCTGCGGCAGGCCCGCGGCCGAGAAGACCGTCTTGGTGAAGGGCTTGTCCATGCTGACCGCGCTCGCCAGGACGCCCGCGCCGACGTAGCGGATGTCGGCCATCTCGAGCAGGCCCTGGATCGTGCCGTCCTCGCCCCACGGGCCGTGGAGCACCGGGAACACCGCGTCGAAGTCGCGCAGGCTCTCCCACAGGAACGGGGGCAGGTCGTCGCGCACCTCGGGCAGCGTGCCGGGGGCCAGCTCGCCCCAGGTGGCCGTCTCCTCGACCCAGGCGCCGTCGCGGGTGATGCCCACGGGCTGCACGGCGTAGCGGTCGGTGTCGATCGCGGCGAGGATCTCGCGCGCGGTCAGGCACGACACGCCGTGCTCGCTGGAACGGCCGCCGAAGATCACGGCCAGGCGTGGCTTGTCAGGATGCGATGTCTCAAGGCTCATTGCCCAGAACCCTATCGTTTGGAATGTGGGTGGCTCGGTGCACAATGGCCTGATGCATGGACACGATCTCTCGCCCTCGACCATCGCGGTCGGTGCAGGGCGTCCTGACCGCGTCCCGGGGGGACCGCTCAACGCGCCGATCACGCTGGCCAGCGCACTCGTGCCCGGCGGCGGATCCGAGTACGGACGGCAGGGCAATCCCACCTGGGACTCCTTCGAGACGGTGCTGGGCGCCCTCGAGGGAGGTCGCGCCCTGGCCTTCTCGTCCGGCGTCGCCGCCTCGGCCGCACTGTTCGACCTGGTGCCGGCCAAGGCCGTCGTCGTCGCACCCCGCCACGCCTACTACGGCACGATCGAACAGCTCGTGGAGCGCGAGCGGCGCGGACAGATCGAGCTGAGGCTCGTCGACATCGACAACACGCCCCAGGTCGTCGCCGCGTGCGATGGTGCCGCCCTGGTGTGGATCGAGTCGCCGACCAACCCGGCGCTCGAGATCGCTGACATCGCGACGATCGCCCGCGCGGCCACCGCCGCCGGTGCAGCCGTGGCGGTCGACAACACCTTCGCGACCCCGCTGCGCCAGCGTCCGCTCGACCAGGGCGCCGACTTCGTCGTGCACTCCGCGTCCAAGCTCCTGTCGGGCCACAGCGACGTCATCCTCGGCGCGATCGTCACCAACGACGACCGGGCGTTCGCGGCGATCGCGAAGCGTCGCACCGTGCTCGGCGCCATCCCGGGCGCCATGGAGACCTGGCTGGCCGCGCGGGGCGTCCGCACGCTGCACGTGCGCCTCGACCGCGCCGAGGCCAACGCCCGCGAGCTGCACCAGCGGCTGTCGGCGTCGCGCCACATCGTCTACAGCCGCTACCCCGGCTTCGGCACGATCATCGCCTTCGAGGTCGTGGGCGGACCCACCGTCGCGCAGAAGATGACCGAGCAGAGCGACATCATCACCTACGCGACGAGCCTCGGCGGCGTCGAGTCGACGTGGGAGCGACGTCGCAGGCACCCCGGCGAGCCGCAGAGCGTCCCCGAGGGGCTCATCCGCCTGTCGGTGGGCATCGAGGACGTCGAGGACCTCTGGATCGACATCCAGAACGTCCTGGCCGCCTGCGTCTCCTAGGGCGACGTCAGCGGGCCTCAGACCGTCTCGGGCTTGGCCTGACGGGAGATGAGGCGCTGGACGAGCTCGTCGGGGCTCATCTCGCCGGCGACGAGCGCCGCGACGTGCTCGACGATCGGCATCTCGACGCCGTTGATCTTGGCGAGCTCGCTGACCGACTGGCACGACTTCACGCCCTCGGCGACCTGTCGTGTCTGCGCCATGATCTCGTCGACGCTCATGCCCTCGCCGAGCTTCTCGCCGAACGTCCGGTTGCGTGACAGCGGCGACGAGCACGTGGCGACCAGGTCACCCATGCCGGCCAGGCCCATGAACGTGACGGGGTCTGCTCCGATCGCGACGCCGAGGCGCGCGGTCTCCGCCAGGCCGCGGGTGATGACCGATGCCTTGGTGTTGTCGCCGAAGCCCAGTCCGACGCACACGCCGACGGCCAGGCCGATGATGTTCTTGGCGGTGCCGGCCAGCTCGCAGCCGACGACGTCGGTCATCGAGTAGGGACGGAACGCCGCGGAGTGCATGAGCTTCTGGAGCCGCTCGGCGACGGCCTGGTCGGCGCACGCGACCACGCTGGCGGCCGGCTCACGGTTGGCGATCTCGCGGGCCAGGTTGGGGCCGGAGACCACGGCGATCCGCTCGGGACCCGCGCCGGTGAGCTCGGCGATGACCTCGCTCATGCGCTGGTGGGTGCCGAGCTCGATGCCCTTCATGAGGCTCACGAGGACTGCGTCGGCCGGGATGTGCTCGGCCCACGCCTCGAGGTTGGAGCGCAGCTGCTGCGACGGCACCGCCAGGACCACGACCTCGGCGCCGGCCAGCACCTCGGCGGGATCGTGGGTCGCCGAGATCGCCTCGGGCAGCTCGATTCCGGGCAGGTAGTCGGAGTTCTCGCGGGTGGTGTTGATCGTGTCGCAGAGCTCGGGGCGACGTCCCCAGAGGCGTACGTCGTTGCCGGCGTCAGCCAGCACCAGGGCGAAGGCCGTTCCCCAGGATCCTGCGCCCATCACGGCTGTCTGCGCCATTCACGATTCCCATCTCTCGTCGCTGCTCGATCAGCCCTGGTAGTTGGTCCGGGGCCTGCTCAACGTATGCACGTCGATGCGCGGTGTCGAGGGAGTCTCGCCGCGCACCTGCGACATCATCTCAGTCAGGACGTCCATCAGGCGGGACGTCGCCGTGTTGAGAAGCTCCTCGGTGAGCTCCTTGCCGGCGAGGTCCGACAGGTCGAGGGGGTCACCCACCCTCACGTGGATGGTCTTGCGCGGGAAGAGGCGCAGGCGCTTGGTGTAGGGCCACAGGATCGCCTGGGGGCCCCACTGCATGACCGGCACGAGCGGCCTGCCCGTCGCCAGGGCCACCCGCACGGCTCCCGTGCGCCCTGACATCGGCCAGGCAGCGGGGTCGCGCGTGATCGTGCCCTCGGGATAGATCGCGACGACGCTGCCGGCCTCGACCGCCTCGACAGCCGCGCGCAGCGACTCCACCGCGCCGGCGGTGCTGCGGTAGACGGGGATCTGCTCGGCGCCGCGCAGGATGTGGCCCCCCACCGGCAGCGACATCAGCGTGTCCTTGGCCAGGAAGCGCGGCGAGATGCCCTGGTCGACCATGAAGTGCGAGATCAGGAACGGGTCGAGGTGCGAGATGTGGTTGGGCGCGAGCACGAACCCGCCGCTCGGGAGCTTCTCCTGGCCCTGCCAGTCGCGCTTGGTCAGCAGCATGAGGATCGGCCGCACGAAGAACACGATGATCCGCATGGTCCGCGGGAACTGGCGACGCTCCATGGGCCGAGCCTAATCCCCTCGGGGCGGCACTAGGGTGAAGGGCATGCAGGGCACGGTGGCGAGCTTCGACCAGACGACCGGGTCAGGACACGTCCTGACCGATCAGGGTGTTCCCCTCGACTTCGGGGTCGAGGCACTGGCCGACCACATCCGCCTCCTGCGGGTGGGACAGCGGGTCTTCGTCGAGACAGAGGCCTCCGGCGAGGTCACCGGCATCGCCATCTGGCCCACCCGCTGACGAGACCGTTTCCGCCCCCTGACGAGACCGTTGCGGCCCCTCCAGGAGACCGTTTCCGCCCCGGGCAGGGGCGATAAAGGTCTCCTCGAGGGGCGCGAAGGATCTCGTCAGCGGTGGGTCAGAGGGTGACGGGCTTGAACGACGGGCGCGTCGACTCGTAGGCCACGATGTCGTCCTCGTGGCTCAGCGTGATGCCGACGTCGTCGAGGCCCTCGAGCAGGCGCCAGCGGGTGTAGTCGTCGATCGTGAACGAGTCCTCGATCGCGTCGACGCCCTCGCCGGCCTTGACCGTGCGCGACTCGAGGTCGAGCGTGATCGATGCACCCGGGTTGTCGTCGAGGTAGTCCCACAGACGCTGGACGACCTTCTCGTCGACCTGCGCCGCGAGCAGCCCGGCCTTGCCGGAGTTGCCTCGGAAGATGTCGCCGAAGCGCGAGGAGATGACCGCCTTGAACCCGTAGTTCTGCAGCGCCCAGACGGCGTGCTCGCGGGACGAGCCGGTGCCGAAGTCGGGACCCGCCACGAGGACCGTCGCGTCCTTGTAGGCGTCTCGGTTGAGGACGAAGTCGGGATCGCTGCGCCACGCCGAGAACAGCCCCTCCTCGAAGCCGTCACGGGTGACCTTCTTGAGCCAGACCGCGGGGATGATCTGGTCGGTGTCGACGTTGCTGCGACGCAGCGGCGCGCCAACACCTGTGTGGGTCGAGAACTTCTCCATGGTCAGGCTCCTGCCTTCTCGAGCTCGGCGAGGTCGGCCGGGCCGGCCAGGTGGCCGAGGATGCCGGTCGCGACGGCGACGTCGGGCGACACCAGGTGCGTGCGCCCCCCCTTGCCCTGACGGCCCTCGAAGTTGCGGTTGGAGGTCGACGCGCTGCGCTCCCCCGGGGTCAGCTGGTCGGGGTTCATGCCCAGGCACATCGAGCATCCCGCTCCGCGCCACTCGGCTCCGGCGTCCTTGAAGATGACGTCGAGGCCCTCTTCCTCCGCCTGCAGCCGCACGCGCACCGAGCCCGGCACGACCAGGATGCGGGTGTCGTCGGCGACCTTGTGGCCCTCGATGAGCGACGCGGCGACGCGCAGGTCCTCGATGCGACCGTTGGTGCACGAGCCGATGAAGACCGTGTCGACCTTGATGTCCTTCATCGGGGTGCCGGCCTCGAGGCCCATGTAGCGCAGGGCGTTCTCGGCCGCGACGCGCTCGTTGTCGTCCTCGAACGACGCCGGGTCCGGGACGTTGCCCGACAGCGCCACGCCTTGGCCGGGGTTGGTGCCCCAGGTGACGAACGGCGTGATGGTCGACGCGTCGATCGTGATGACCTTGTCGAACTCGGCGTCGTCGTCGGTGACGAGGCTGTCCCAGTGCGCCACGGCGGCGTCCCAGTCGGCCCCGGTCGGCGCCGACGGACGGCCCTGGAGGTAGTCGTACGTCGTCTGGTCGGGCGCGATGAGGCCAGCCTTGGCGCCCCACTCGATCGACATGTTGCAGATCGTCATGCGGGCCTCCATCGACAGAGCCCGGATGGCCTCGCCGCGGTACTCCACGATGTAGCCCTGGCCACCGCCGGTGGTCTCCTGGGTGATGAGGGCCAGGATCAGGTCCTTGGCCGTCGAGCCCACGGGCAGCTCGCCGACGACCTCGACGGCCATCATCTTGGGCTTGGCCTGCGACAGCGACTGCGTCGCGAGCACGTGCTCGACCTCGGAGGTGCCGATGCCGAACGCGATCGAGCCGAAAGCGCCGTGCGTCGAGGTGTGCGAGTCGCCGCACACGATCGTCATGCCGGGCTGGGTCAGGCCCAGCTGCGGGCCGACGACGTGGACGATGCCCTGGTCGATGTCACCCATGGGGTGCAGGCGGACACCGAACTCCTCGCAGTTGCGGCGCAGCGTCTCGACCTGCGTGCGCGACACCAGGTCGGCGATCGGCTTGTCGAGGTCGGTCGTCGGGATGTTGTGGTCCTCGGTCGCCAGCGTGAGGTCGGGACGACGCACGGCGCGGCCCGAGAGGCGGAGACCGTCGAACGCCTGCGGGCTCGTGACCTCGTGGATCAGGTGGAGATCGATGTAGAGGAGGTCGGGCTCGCCCTCGTGGCGGCGGACGACGTGCTCTTCCCAGATCTTCTCGGCAAGTGTCTTGCCCATGGCGCTCTCCTCGGCTCCCCTGCTCGCGCAGGACCCTCTCGTTGCAGGACCCCGTGGTTCCGGGGTACTTGCGTCTCACAATGCGATACGGCAGTATCAAGACATGGACAACTCTAGCGGAGTCGGCGTTCTCGACAAAGCCGCCATGGTGCTGGCTGCCCTCGAGCCCGGACCGGCCACGCTCGCCGGACTCGTGGCGAGCACCGGGCTCGCCCGCCCGACCGCCCACCGCCTCGCTGTCGCGCTCGAACATCATCGACTCGTCGCCCGTGACATGCAAGGGCGGTTCATCCTCGGCCCGCGCCTGGGCGAGCTCGCCGCCGCTGCCGGCGAGGACCGCCTGCTCGCGGCCGCCGGCCCCGTCCTCGCCCGTCTGCGTGACATCACCGGCGAGTCGGCCCAGCTGTTCCGCCGCCAGGGAGACTTCCGGGTCTGCGTGGCCGCCGCCGATCGGCCGACCGGCCTGCGCGACTCCATCCCGGTCGGCGGCCAGCTGACCATGAGCGCCGGCTCCGCCGCCCAGGTGCTGCTGTCGTGGGAGGACCCCGAGCGCATGAACAAGGGGCTGCTCAAGGCAACGTTCTCCGCCGCCGAGCTCTCGGCCGTGCGCCGTCGCGGGTGGGCGCAGAGCGTCGGTGAGCGCGAGAACGGTGTCGGCTCGGTGTCGGCGCCCGTCCGCTCACCCTCGGGCAAGGTCGTCGCCGCCGTGTCGGTCTCGGGTCCGCTCGAGCGCCTGACCCGACAGCCCGGACGGATGCACGCGCCTGCCGTCGTCGCCGCCGCGGAGCGCCTCTCGCAGAGCCTGCGCCGCAGCAGCTGATCGCCTAGGCCGCCAGGTCGTCGGGCCCGACGGCACGCATGACGTGGTCGTCAGCGACGTGGACGGGCCACCGACCGAGGCCCACCGCATCGAGGGCGCCGGCGAACGCTCGGACCCACTCCAGGTCGGACGCCCGGGTGCCGGCGTGCGTCGGTCTCGCCCACACGACGGCGCACGAGCCCTGCGGATCAGCCTGGTCGAGGGCGGCACGCAACGCCTCGGCCAGGTGGGTCACCATCTCGTCGTCGGGGTCGCGGGGGCACTCGGTGACGTGGATGACCGAGCGGAACACCTCGCCGTCGCGGTCGATGAGGATCGCGAACACCTGCCGGCTGGCGAAGCCGAGGGGCTCGATCAGGCGGCGCCAGCAGGCCTCGAGGTCGGCGGCGGTGTGGACGATGTCGCGGCGTGGAGTCATGCTCCACCATCGCCACGACCGTCCGTGGCTGTCGACTCGTTCGTCCACAGCCACGGACGGCGTTCAGGCGGAGGAGATCAGGCCGAGAAGATCAGGCCAAATAGATCAGGCCAGCGCGGCGATGAGCTGGTCCTTGCGCATGCGCGAGTAGCCGGCGACGCCCTTCTGCTTGGCCGCAGCGCGCAGCTGGGCCACGGTCGGCTCGGTGGCGGATGCCTTCGCCGCGGGTGCCTTGGCTGCAGGCGCCTTCGCGGCCGGGGCCTTGGCAGCCGGGGCCTTCGCGGCCGGGGCCTTGGCAGCCGGGGCCGGTGCGGTCGCGGGGGCCGGTTCGGGCGTGCTGTCGGGGATCACGGCGTCGATGACGTCGTCGACCGCGTCCTCGACGGCCTTGCGGGCCTTCTTGACCTGCGCGAGGCCGGAGTCCTTGGCCCTCTTGGCGGCCGACTTGCCGGACGTCGTCGCCGCAGCCTGACGCTTCTTGAGGTCAGCCTTGAGGTCGGACGCCTTCTTCTCGGCCTTGTCGACGCTCTTCTCGAGCCGCGCGACCGTCGCCCTCAGCTTCTTGATCGTGGCCTTGGCCGCGGCGAGCTCGGCCTCGGCGGCAGCAGCGAGCGACTTCTTCGCACTCGACTTCTTGGCACCGGCCTTCTTGGCACTGGGCTTATTGGCACTACCGGGCTTCTTGGCGGTCGACGCCTTGTCGGTCGACTTCTTCTGGGCGGCCATGGTTCTCCTCAGGCTGTGACGGGAGCCGTGATCGTCGCACGTCCAGGTGAACAACCCCCGAACGGCGTACCCGGCGCGCCGCACGTCAGATCAGCACGTGCAGCAGCTCGTCCTTGCGCAGGCGCGAGTATCCGGCCACGCCCTGCTCCTTCGCCGCGGCCCGCAGCTGGGTCACCGTCCAGGTCGCGGCGGGCAGCGCCGGCGCTCCGCGGAGCGCCAGCGGCTCGGCTCGCGGGTGGTCGGCGATCACCTGTCGGGGGCCGGCCTTGGTCGTCGTCCGCTTGCGCGCTGCGTGCGCGGCCTCGGCGATCGCCCGCTCAGCAGCGGCCCGCAGCTTCTTGGCCCGCGACTTCTGCTTCTGCGCCTTCCTGCGCCAGGTCACCACGTCCATCTCGAGGGTCTTGACCTGCGTCTTCAGCCGCGCGACCTCCGCGGTCAGCTCCTCCACGCGGGACGTGGCGTCGGCGAGACGCTTCTGGGCCTTCGCCGCCTTCTTGCCCTGCTGGGTCATCGCGTCCTGCTTCGCCATCTCGGCCTCCACCTCCGTCTGACGGCATCGTGCCGGACGCGGATGAACGCCGGGCGAACACGTCAGAACAGTCCGGGTCGCTCCAGGTCGAGCAGCGTGCGCTTGCGCTCCAGGCCGCCGGCATAGCCCGTCAGCGATCCGTCCGCCCCGATCACGCGGTGGCACGGCACGACGATGGGGATGGGGTTGGCACCGTTGGCCGCGCCCACCGCTCGCGAGATGACCGGCTCGTAGCCGAGCCTGCGGGCGATGTCTCCGTAGCTCGCGGTCTCGCCGTACGGGATGCGCACGAGCTCGCCCCACACCTTCTTCTGGAACTCGGTCCCGTCGTTGGCGAGCGGCAGGTCGAACGTCGTGCGCTCGCCGCCGAAGTACTCGCCCAGCTGCTGCTCGGCGAGATCGAGCAACGGGTCGGCCACCCGGCAGTGCCGGGGACGGCTCGCGCCGAAGTCGATCGCCGTGACGAGGCCGGCCGAGGTGCGGATGCGCAGGCCCCCGATCGGGGAGTCCATCCATCGGGTCGTCATGGTGCTGTCCTTTCGAAGGCAGAGGTGGCACGCCACAGGTGCATGCCGGCGTAGGAGCGCCACGGACGCCACCGCTCGGTGTCGTCGGGCGTGATGCCACGGCGCTCGAGCTCACGGCGCAGCACCAGGTCGGTGGTGAGGAGGACGTCAGGATGTGCGAGCGCACGCATCACGACGTAGTCGGCCGTCCACGGACCGATGCCGCGCATGCCGACCAGCTGCTCGCGGACCGCCTCGCGATCGCCCCCGGGATCGAGGTCGAGCGTGCCGTCGGCGACGTCGCGGGCGAGGTCGATGATCGTCCGAGCCCGGGACTGCGGCATGCCCAACGACGTCGGGTCGGCGTCCGCGAACGCCTCGGCTGCCGGGAACGCATGGGTCAGGCCGTGCGCCGCGGCGAGCGCGAAGTCGACCCGGGTGCCGCGTGACGGGACCTGCCGGCCGAGGACGGTGTTGGCACCCGCCACCGAGACCTGCTGCCCGACGATCGTCCGCACCGCGACCTCGAAGCCGTCGACGTGCGACGGCACGCGCAGGCCGGGCGCCTCCTCGACGAGCGGGCGCAGGATCTCGTCGGCCGCGAGGACGCCGTCGATCGCCACGGGATCGGCGTCGAGGTCGAGCATCCGGCGGGCCCGCCCGATCGCGACGGCCGTGTCACGCAGGTCGGCGAGCTCGAGCTCGCACTCGACCCGGTCGTCGTGCAGCGTGAGCGCCATGACGCCGAGCCCGTGCGGAAGCCGCAGCACCCGCGCGTAGGTGCGGTCGCGCACCGTCTCGACACCCGGCAGCACGTGCGCGGCGAGGAAGTCGAGGAGCGCCCCGGCGTTGAACGGCAGGCGCACCGCGAGCCGGACGGTGATGCGACCGGTGGGCGTGGTGCGCCGTCGACCTCGCATCTGGGTCGGGGTGAGCGCGTAGGTCTGCCGGACCGAGTCGTTGAACTGCCGGATCGAGGCGAAACCGGCAGCGAACGCGATGTCGGACATCGCCATCTCCGTGGTCTCGATCAGCACGCGGGCCGCGTGCGCACGGTTGCTGCGGGCCAGCGCCAGCGGACCCGCGCCGAGCTCCTGGGTCAGCATGCGGTTGACGTGTCGCTGGCTGTAGCCGAGCCGGCCGGCGAGCCCCTCGACCCCTTCGCGCTCGACGACCCCGTCGCCGATCAGGCGCATCGCGCGGCCGACGGCATCGGCGCGCACGTTCCACTCCGGGGATCCCGGAGTGGTGTCGGGCCGGCACCGACGACAGGCCCTCAGCCCGGCGTCCTGGGCCGCCGCGGGGGTCGCGAAGAAGGTCACGTTGTGCGGGTGGGGCGTGACCGCCGGGCAGGACGGTCGGCAGTAGATGCCCGTCGTCCTGACACCGGTGTAGAAGACCCCGTCGAAGCGCGCATCGCGAGCCTGGACGGCCCGGTAGCAGCGATCGTGGTCGGTGAACATGCCTCCATCATGACTCCCGCCACCGACACTGACTGGCGGATAACGGACATGACGGTCGGAGCCGGACAAGTTCCTGTGATAGACCGTGCCTGTGACCAGTCACTCCTCTCGCCCCGCCTCACCCGGGCGACTGCTCGTCACCTGGCTGCGCTCTCGGGACGTCGGGCGTGATCTCCTGACCCGCATCGCTGCCGACGCGTCGGGGCACACGGTCGACGAGGTCAGGGTGGTGCATGCCTGCCGTACGTGCGGGAGCGACCGCCACGGCAAGCTGCAGGTCCGCCTGCCCCCCGGCGCTCGCCCGCTGCACCTGAGCCTCGGCCGCTCGGGCGACCAGGCGGTGGTCGCCGTCAGCGACGCCGGCCCCGTCGGCGTCGACGTGGAGGCCACCGGCCCCGCCTCGTCCGGCCTGGTCACGTGGGTGCGCAAGGAGTCGGTGGTCAAGGCCACCGGGCACGGACTGACGATCGACCCCGACGCGATCGGGGTCTCCGAGCCCGACGCTCCCCCCGCGCTGCAGGCGTGGCCCGAGTCCGAGCCGATCGGCGCACCGGTGTGGATGTTCGACCTTCCCGCTCCCGACGGCTACGTGGCTGCCGCGACCGTGCTGGCGCCCGCACCACCGGTCGTCACGCCGGAGGCAGCTCCGGCAGGATGACGTCGCGGAGCCACCGGTCGAACAGCTCGCCGACGTCGGCTCCGCAGCGCTCGGCGGCCAGCGCCACGAACTGCTCGGTCGTGACCGATCCGTGGGCGAACCGCGTCGTCCAGTCCTGGACGAGCTCGAAGAAGGCCGTGTCGCCGACCGTGAGGCGCAGGGCGTGCAGCAGCAGGGCTCCACGCTTGTAGACCCGGTCGTCGAACATCAGGTCGGGACCGGGGTCGCCGAGCACGAGGTCCTGCGGCAGTTCGTCGAGCAGCTTCCAGTGGGTCTCGGCCTGGTCGTCGGCCGACGGTCCGCCCGACTCCTGCGACCAGAGCCACTCGGCATAGCAGGCGAAGCCCTCGTGCAGCCAGATGTCGCGCCAGCTGCCCAGCGTGAGGCTGTTGCCGAACCACTGGTGGGCCAGCTCGTGGGCGATGAGGCGCTGGTGCTCCCACTCGGTCGTGCTGAAGTTGGACCCGAACACCGAGAGCCCCTGGGCCTCCAGCGGGATCTCCAGCTCGTCCTCGGTGATGACGGCGGTGTAGCCGGCGAAGGGATACGGGCCGAAGAGCCGAACGAAGAAGGCCATCATGTCGGCCTGCCGGCCGAAGGTCTCCGCGACGACGGCGCCGCTGCCGACCGGGTGCACCGTGCGGACCGGGACGGACGAGCCCGCCTCGGACGTCTCGTAGCGGCCGATCTGGATCGTCGCGAGATACGTCGCCATGGGCGAGCTCTCGACGAAGGTCCAGACCGTGGTGCCCGCGCGGCGGCGGCTGGTCTCGAGCACGCCGTTGGCGACGACGACATAGCTCGACGGGGCCGTCAGCTCGATCTCGTAGGTGGCCTTGTCGGAGGGACGGTCGTTGCACGGGAACCACGACGGTGCGCCGTGCGGCTGCGAGGCGACGATCGCTCCGTCGGTGAGCTCCTCCCACCCGGCGTCGCCGTCGAGACCGGGCATCGGCCTGGGCGAGCCGGCGTAGGCGACGACGACCGTGAAGGTCTCCCCCGCCGCGATGGTCGTGCGCGGCCGGACGACGAGACGGCTCTTGTGGTGGGAGTACTTCGCCGGGGCGGCACCGTCGACCGTGACCTTGGAGACCCTCAGGTGGTAGAGATCGAGCTCGAAGCGCTCGAGGTCGTCACGCGCCGTGGCGGTGATCCACGCCCGACCGCCGAGCTGGTTGGAGTCGACCTTGTACTCCAGCTCGAGCCGGTAGTGCCCGACGTCGTACGAGAGATCACCGTGATCGGGGACGTAGGGGTCGTGGCCGGGCTCGGCGGAGACGGTCGACTTCACAGGACGACGTCGTCCTCGGTCCACGGACCGATCGGGTTGCCGATCCAGCGCGTCTTGCGGGGCACGGACTCCCCGCGCATGACCAGCGACACGGGCCCGATCGTCGCGTGCGAGCCCACGGTCGCCGCGGGCAGGATGACCCCGTGTGGTCCGAGGGTCGATCCTGGCTCGAGCGTCACGGTGTCCATGCTGAGTATCCGATCATGGAACAGGTGGGTCTGCACCACGCAGCCCCGGTTGACGGTGCTCCCCTCTCCGAGGACGATCAGGTCGGCCTCCGGCAGCCAGTACGTCTCGCACCACACTCCGCGCCCGATCTCGGCCCCGAGCGAGCGCAGCCAGACGTTGAGCAGCGGCGTCCCGGACGCCGTGCGGGCGACCCACGGCGCGCCCAGCAGCTCCACGAACGTGTCGGCGAGCTCGTTGCGCCAGACGAACGAGCTCCACAGCGGGTGCTCCCCCGCGCGGACCCGCCCGACCAGGGCCCACTTCGCACCGGCCGACACGGCCGCGGCCACCGCGCCGACGCCGATCATCACCAGGCCGGACAGGAGCGCCGCCGCGGGCCAGCCCCAGACGTCCACGACGAGCTCCAGCCCGAGGACGGCCGCGAGCGCCAGCAGGCCGCCGATCACCAGCGGGACGACACGGGCGACCTCGATCGACGCCCGCGCCACCCGCAGGCCGCGCGTGGGCTCACGGGTCCGGCTGACGTCGACCTCCCCGGCGGTGCGTCGCAGCTTGCGAGGCGGGCTGCCGAGCCACGACGTGCCGGCCTTGGCCTTGGCCCGCTGGGGCGCGGCCGAGAGCACCGCGACGAGACCGCCCTTCGGCACCTTGCGCCCCGGCGCGGTCATGCCGGAGTTGCCGACGAAGGCGTGCCGGCCGATCTTGACCTGCTCGACGCGCAGCCATCCGCCGCCGAGCTCGTACATCCCGAGCATCGTGTCGTCGGCCAGGAACGCCCCGTCGTTGACGGACGTCAGCGCCGGGAGCATCAGCACCGTCGACGCCTCCACGTCGTCGCCGATCCGGGCACCCAGGGCGCGCAGCCACAGCGGCGTCAGGGTGCTGGAGTAGAGCGGGAAGAGCCAGGTCCGCGCCTCGTCCATGGCCCGGAACACCGACCACGCCCGCCACGCCGGACGGCTGTGCACCGCGTACGTGCCGCTCTCGAGCCCGATCGACTGGATCCGGACGAACACCAGCAGCAGGAGCGCGAGCGCGACGTAGGCGACCACCACGGCGAGCGGAGCGACGTACGTCAGCCGCAGGGCCGCCTCGCCGAGGCCGTCAGCGGGGCGCACGAGCGGCGCGACCACCGCGGCGGCCGCCAGCACCGCCTGCACGGGCAGCGCCGCCAGGAACGCCGCGACGACGCTGTAGGCGACGGTCCAGCCGGTGCTCCGTGCCGCCCGCGTGCTCGTCTGCGGGCCGCGGGCCGGCCCGTTGTGCCGCGCGGGCGCCCCGGACCAGTACTCCCCGGCGGGGACCTCACCGAAGACGGCCGAGCCGGCGCCGACCTCGGCTCCCTCACCGATGCGCGCGCCGGGACCGAGCAGGCTGCGCACACCGATCCGGGCGTCCGCGCCGATCACGACGGGGCCGACGTGGAGCGTGTCGCCGTCGATCCAGTGGCCGGACAGGTCGACCTCGGGCTCGATCGATGCTCCCGCGTCGATCGAGAGCAGACCGGTGATGGGCGGCAGGGAGTGCAGGTCGACGTCCTTCGCCACCCGAGCACCGAGCGCGCGGGCGTAGGTCCGCAGCAGTGCAGCGCCCGAGAGCGACCCGGCCCGCAGCTCGTCGGCCACGTGCTCGGCCAGCCAGAGCCGCAGGTGCACCCCACCGCCGCGGGGGTGCGAGCCCGGCGCGACGCCGCGCAGCAGCAGGCGTGCTGTGGCGGCGGCGAGCAGCATCCGCCCCGGCGGCGCGATCAGCAGGGCGACCCCGAGCACGACCCACACCCACGGCAGCTGTGGCAGCCACGGCCAGTCGAGCACCGACGCAGCCAGGTGGTGACCGAGGGCGATCCACGTCAGCCAGCGCAGACCCGTGATGGTCCGCAGGGGCACCACCAGCAGGCTCTGCGCGACCTGCGTCGAGAGACGGACGGGCCGCACCGAGGCGTTGCGCCGGGCCTGCGCCGACGACATCGCGTCGAGCGTCGTCGCCAGGTCGGCGACCGTCGGGTGCTCGTAGACGTCGGCGACCGTCACCTCGGGGAACTGCTCGCGCAGGCGGCCGACGAGCTGCGCCGCACTCAGGCTCCCGCCGCCGAGGACGAAGAAGTCGTCGGCCGGGCTGGTGACGACGGCCCCCAGCAGGTCGAGCCAGATGTCCTTGAGCCAGGCACTCGTGCCGTCCAGCGTCGCCTCGGTCTCGCCGGCACCGATGCTCCTCAGGGGCCAGGGCAGCGCGTCGCGGTCGATCTTGCCCGAGGTGCGGGTCGGCATGTCGTCGACGCGGCCCAGTCGCGGGACGAGCGCCTCGGGCATCTGACGACGCAGGATGTCGAGCGACGCCGCGAGGTCGAACGTGTCGTCGGTCGTGACGTAGCCGACCAGGATGTGGTTGCCCGCCTCCGTGGTGCGCACGGCCGCGGCAGCTGCCACGACCCCGGGCAGCGCGAGCAGGGCGCTGTCGATCTCGCCCAGCTCGATCCGGCGTCCGCCGATCTTGATCTGCTCGTCGGCCCGACCGACGAACACGAGCCCCTCGCCGTCGAAGCGCACCACGTCGCCGCTGCGGTAGGCCCGCTCCCAGCCCAGGGTCGGCATCGGCGCGTACTTGTCGGCGTCCTTGGCCGGATCGAGGTAGCGGGCCAGCCCGACCCCGCCGATGATCAGCTCGCCGTCCTGGCCCGGCTCGACCTGCCGGCCCTCCGCGTCGACGACGGCGAGGTCCCACCCGGCCAGGGGCAGGCCGATCCGCACGGGCTCGCCCGGCGAGAGCTGCGCCGCGCAGGCCACCACGGTCGCCTCGGTCGGCCCGTAGGTGTTCCAGACCTCGCGGTCGGGGCCGGCCAGCCGCTCGCCGATCTCGGGCGGGCAGGCCTCGCCGCCGAGGATCAGCAGCCGCACGTCCTCGAGCACCCCGGCGGGCCACAGGGACACCAGGGTGGGCACGGTCGACACGACCGTGATGCTGTTGGCGATCATCCACGGGCCGAGGTCGCTGCCGCTCTTGACGAGCGAGCGCGGCGCCGGGACGAGGCACGCCCCGTGGCCCCACGCGAGCCACATCTCCTCGCACGAGGCGTCGAACGCGACCGAGAGGCCCGCCATCACGCGGTCACCCGCGCCGAGCGGGCTGCCCTGCAGGAACAGCGCCGCCTCGGCGTCGACGAACGCCGCGGCCGACCGGTGCGAGACCGCGACGCCCTTCGGGGTCCCGGTCGAGCCCGAGGTGAAGATGACCCACGCGTCATCGGTGGGCCGTGGCAGCCCCTCGTCGGCGGCCAGCTGCGGTGCACGCCGGCCGGTGATGGTCAGGCCGTTGCCGACGACGGCCGCGACGTCGGCCTCGGAGAAGACCGTGCGGGCCCGGGAGTCGGGGTCGTCGACGTCGACGGGCACGTAGGCGGCACCGGCGACCAGCACCCCCATGATCGCGACATACAGGTCGAGGGTGCCGGAGTCGACCCGCACGCCGACCCGGTCTCCCCGTGCGACGCCCTGCTCGCGCAACGACGACGCGAAGGCGTCCGCCGCCTCGTAGAACTCGCCGTAGGTCAGGACGCTCGAGCCGTTGTCGAGCGCCGGGGCGTCGGGGTCTGTCGCGACGGTCTCGCGCACGATGTCGACCAGGGTGCGGACCGAGGGCGCGTGGTGCGACCGGATCAGGGGCGAGACGCCAGCAGAAGAGGTCGTGTCCCGAGCGTGCACGCAGGTCAGCATGCCCTGTCGACCTGAACGGCCGGTGAACGGCCGTTCGGCCGGCGTCCATCTCGACGTGCCACTCGCGCGCCGGCGGCGGGCCCCGGGAACCACAGAACCCCGCCCCTCGACGAGGGACGGGGTTCTTCCATGGGTAGCCCCGACGGGATTCGAACCCGCGCTACCGCCTTGAGAGGGCGACGTGCTAGGCCGCTACACAACGGGGCCATGGAGTGGTCATGTGACCGGATGAAACCCTACCAAAGCGCACATTCGTGCAGTTCAGAGGGTGTCGCTGGGATACTAGGACTCGAACCTAGAATGGCGGTACCAGAAACCGCTGTGTTGCCAATTACACCATATCCCAATGGCTGCGGACCGCGTCCGAACCGAGGTCAGACTTTACCCGACGGACCGCCCGCACCCCAAACCGGCCCACCTTTAGGTGGTCGCCCCCAGCGCGGCGTCGAGCCTCGCGATGGTCTTGCGGTGACCCAGCAGCTCGAGCGACTCGAACAGCGGCGGCGAGATCCGACTTCCCGTCACCGCAACGCGAACCGGCCCGAACGCCAGCCGTGGCTTGAGCCCGAGACCGTCGATCAAGGACGCCCGAAGAGCCCCTTCGATCGTGCCGGTCGTCCACTCGGCGCTGCCGGGAATCGCGTCGAGCGCCTCGCGAGCGGCACGGACGACCTCCAGGCCGGCCTCGTCGAGGTTCTTGGCCGCGTCGGCCTCGTCGACCGAGAAGTCGGCGTCGGACACGAACAGGAAGCGCAGCATGTCGACGGCCTCTGTGAGCAACGTCATGCGCTCGTGCACCAGGGGTGTCGCCGCGGCCAGGAGACCCAGCTGGGTCTCGGTCGGCTGCTGGTCGATCAGACCGGCCTCCTGGAAGTACGGCAGCAGCCGCTCGCGGACCTGCTCCTCGGTGAGGAGACGCACGTGGGAGCCGTTGATCGCCTCGGCCTTCTTGATGTCGAAGCGCGCCGGGTTGGGGTTGACCCGCCCGATCTCGAAGGCCTCGACCATCTCGGGGATGCTGAAGACGTCGCGGTCCTCGGCGATCGACCAGCCGAGCAGCGCCATGTAGTTGAGCAGCCCCTCCGGCAGGAAGCCCTTGGGCTTGTAGTCGAGCAGGTTGGACTCGGGATCGCGCTTGGAGAGCTTGCGGTTGCCCTCCCCCATCACGAACGGCAGGTGGCCGAACTCGGGCGTGAACCCGCCGCCGATGCCGATCTCGGCGAAGGCCTCGTAGAGGGCGATCTGGCGCGGGGTCGAGCTCAGCAGGTCCTCACCGCGCAGCACGTGGGTGATGCCCATCATCGCGTCGTCGGTGGGGTTGGTCAGCGTGTAGAGCGGCTGCCCGTTGGCACGGACCAGGACGTAGTCCTGCACGTTGGCCGAGTCGAACGTGATCTCGCCGCGGACCAGGTCGGTGAACGTGTAGGTGCGCTCGGGCATCTTGAACCGGATGACCGGCTCGCGCCCCTCGGCCTCGTAGGCGGCCTGCTGCTCGGGCGTGAGGTCGCGGTGCAGGCCGTCGTAGCCGCTGGGCTTGCCGGCGGCACGCGCGGCGTTGCGGCGGGCCTCCAGCTCCTCGGCGGTGTCGTACGCCTTGTAGGCGAAGCCTGCGTCGAGCAGCTGCTGCGCGACGTCGGCATAGATGTCCATCCGCTCGGACTGGCGGTAGGGACCGTTCGGACCGCCGACCTCGGGGCCCTCGTCCCAGTCGAGACCGAGCCAGTGCATGACCTCGACGAGCAGCGCGTAGGACTCCTCGTTGTCGCGCGACGTGTCGGTGTCCTCGATGCGGAAGACGAACGTCCCGCCGTGGTGACGGGCGAACGCCCAGCTGAACAGCGCCGTGCGGGCCATGCCGACGTGCGGGTTGCCGGTCGGGGACGGGCAGAAGCGCGCCACCACCGGACGGGTGAGATCAGTCATTGCGGGAGACCACCTGGTTCGTCAGAGTTCCGAGGCCTTCGACCGTCACGCTGACGGAGTCGCCGACCTCCATGGGACCGACACCGTCAGGGGTGCCGGTGAGGATCACGTCGCCGGGCAGCAGGGTCATGAACGACGACACGTAGGCGATGACGTCCGGGACCGTGAAGACCATGTCGGACGTGCGACCGTCCTGCTTCAGCTCGCCGCCGAGCTCGGTCGTGACGCGGACGTCCGACGGGTCGAAGTCGGTCTCGATCCACGGACCGAGCGGGCAGAACGTGTCGAAGCCCTTGGCCCGGGCCCACTGACCGTCCTTGGCCTGCAGGTCGCGCGCCGTGACGTCGTTGGCGACCGTGTAGCCGAAGATCACCTTGGGGGCGTCCTCGACGGACACGTCCTTGCAGATGCGACCGATCACGACCGCGAGCTCGCCCTCGAAGTGCACGTTGGTGCTCTGCTCGGGATAGAAGATCGGCTCGTTGGGCCCGATGACGCTCGTGTTGGGCTTGAGGAAGATCAGCGGCTCGTCGGGCACCTCCCCGCCCATCTCGGCGGCGTGCTTGGCGTAGTTCTTGCCGACGCACACCACCTTGCTGCGCGGGATGACCGGCGCCAGCAGGCGCACGTCCTCCAGCGGGATCTTCTGGCCGCTGAGGTGGAGGCCCGCGTAGAGCGGATCCCCGTTCAGCACGGCGATGGTGGGGACGCCGTTGTCGTCCCCGATGACTCCGAAACGGGGATCGTCGTCCCCGGCAAACCTGGCGATACGCATAGGACGCCAGCCTATCGGTCCGCGCCCCGGCGACTGACGCCGCAAGATGACTGCCCGATCAGTTGAACACGCCACCGAACGACGGCATGGGCGGGCTGAGCACGCGACCGACGCCACTGAGCACGTCACCCGTGGTCTCGAGCACGTCTCCCGTCGTCTCCGCGATCTTGATGGTCGTCCCGGCGATCTCGACGGTCGTCTCGACGAGCTTGTCGCGTCCGGCCTCCAACGCCTCGTTGCCGTAGTGCTTCGCCTCGTCCTCGAGGTAGTCCTTCGCCATGTCACGGGCGTCCTGGGTGCGACCGTCGATCGAGTCGGGATCGTGACCCACGGTGACGTCGGCGATGTTGTCGAGCGACGAGCTGCCCGGGTCGAAGTACGACGTGTGGTTGTTCAGGCCCGTGCCACCGATGTCCTGAAGGTGGAAGTCGTCACCGTCACCGACCTCGATGCGATCGGCACCGAAGTCAGCCTGTGACGGGTCCGGACCGAGCCCCACCCGGCCGTCGCCGCCGAGCCACGTGACGAAGTCGTTGTCACGCGAGCCCACGTAGACGTGACCGTCACCCATGTTGAGGTCGCTGACGTCGTTCGCGTCACCCCCGGCGCCCGGGCTGCCCAGCAGCACCAGGTCGTCGGCGTCGAGGCCGTCATGCGCTGCGTGGGCCGCCGTGGTGGAGCCGTAGCTGTGGCCGATCACCGTCAGGTGCGACCGGTCGCCGGTGTCGGAGGCCCGCAGCCCGTCCACGAAGTCCGACAGCCGGCGCCCGCCTGCCTCGGCGAACTGCTCGTTGGAGACCATGCCCATGTCGAGCGCGTTGAGCGGGTCCTTGAAGTCGCCCGGGTCGAAGTCGGGCGAGTTGTAGCCGATCCACGCGATCGTCGAGTTGGACGAGTCGGGGTCCTTCATGCCGGCCTCGACGAGCAGGTCCAGGGCGCTCTGGCCGTTGGACGACACCGAGGCACCGGTGTTCATGATGCCCGGGACGATGACCGACGTGTTGTCGGCCGTGTCGGGGTTGCCGTACGCGACCGCTGCCGCGCCGTCGCCGAGGAACGCCGTGGGGTCGTAGACCATGAGGTTGCTGTCGACGGGCAGACCGGTCGACGGATCGGTGACGGTGCTGCCCTGCTCGAGCGCCTTGCGTGCGGCCTCGGCGTTGTCGAGCAGCTGCCGCTGGTCGTCGGGCAGCTCGCCGCGGTCCTTGAGGTCGTGCAGCCGGTCGAGGTCGCGGGCGAGGGACGTCCGGTTGGCCTCGTCCCGGTCGTCGACGGGGATGCCGTCGGTGTTGCCGACCAGACCGGGGTTGTCGATCTTGAGCGCCTCGCGCTCCGCCGGGGTGAGGCGCATCCACCAGGCGTTGGCGGCCTCGGGGTCGTCCTTGACCCGCTCGAGCTCGCGGTTGAGGGCGTCCACGTCGGGGCGCCCGGGCGCGAGGCTGAGGTCTCGACCCTCCCCGACGGTGTCCGCGGAGCGGAACGCGGCGATGAGGTCGTCCTCGTTGCTCGTGATCCGCTCCTGCCACGCGACCACCCGCTCCTCGAACCGGTCGACCCGGCGCTTGAGGGCATCGGCCTGCTGCTGCAGCTCCGGCTCGTCCTCGACCTTGGACCGGCCGATCGTCGACATCAGGGTGTGGATGTCGGTGTTGATGACGGAGCGGTCGTTGATCAGGTCGATCCGGTCGCCGGCGAGCACCGAGAGACGGTTGACGTAGGTGTCACAGGCCTTCGCCGCCACCTCGAAGGCGGCGGTCACGCCGTCGGTCGCCGCGCTGAACGTCGTCATCGCATGGCTCGCGGCCTCGGACGCGTCGCCCGACCAGCCGTCGGGTGCCCCGCGGTCGCCGGACCACTCCGTCACGTCGGCGGTCTTGGTGGCGGTGGCGCGCAGCTGGTCCGTGACGGCCTTGGCGCCTTCGTCGGCCTCCATCTCGGGGATCGGCGCGATCTCTCCGGGCACGTGGACGGTCATGGTGTCTCCGGGTTGAGCGGTGAGCCGTACGGAAACGGCGAGATCGGATCCACCGGCTGCAGGAAGGGCGAGGTGGGCTGGCCCGGCTGCAAGAAGGGCGAGGACGGGGCCGGCTCGAGCCCTCGGTCGTCCCACGGCAGGAGCTTCTGCAGCTCGGCGACGGCGGTGTCGTCGGCGCGCTGGTAGCTGGTGGCGGCGGCGCGCAGGGCGTCGGCGTGTCCCTCCGCCTGGGCGATCCGCTGCTGGATCTCGGTGCGCCAGGTCTCGAGGAATGTCTCGGCCGGGCCCGCGACACGCGGGCCGAGCAGGGCGGTGTCGACCCGGTTGAGGCTGGACCGGGCCTGGCTCAGCGCCTCGCCCTGGTCGTCCCACCCGGTGGCGGCGTCGTCGAGCGCCTGGGTCCACACGGTGAAGCTCATCGCAGCACCTCGTCAGCCGCCTCGATCGTCCCGGGCGCGGCCACGACGGGCCTGGAATCGAGCCGCAGGTCGATCGACCCGGCGACGACCTCCGCCTCGATCACGTGGCGACCGTCGCCCGCCACGATCCCGGCCGGGCGGTCGAGGGCCTGCCGGGCGTCCCAGCCCTGGGCCAGCAAGGTGTCACCGATCGTGCGCAGGAGCGGGACCGCCTCCCCGTCGGGGATGCCCCGCAGGGCCGCACGGGCCACATAGGTGCAGACGAACGGCGAGTCGGCGGCGCGCCACCCGTCGTGCCTGGCATCGGGCTGCGGCTGTCCGATCGCGGCGAGCAGCTCGTCGAGCGCCGTGCGGGCGGCTCGCGCGACCGCGACCACCTCGTCCACGGGGGCAAGGGCCTGGTCGGGTGGTGTGGCCTCGATCGGGGGAAGGATCACCAGATCGGCATCCGGGTGACGCTCGCGCAGCACCCGGAAGAACGGTTCGCCCCCGACGACGCCGTCAGCGACGCGTCTCATGAGACAGACCGTAACAGCGTCTCACCTGTCGCACACCTGGGGTCAGGACGTGCCGTTGAGCACAGCGGCGTACTTCTCCACCGGTGTCTCCCGCATCGCATCGGCGTCGGCGCTCGAGTACGTCTGGCACTCGGAGTCGACGGAGAGGCGCCGGATGAACGTCCCTCCCGCGATCGGGCTCCCCCCGCTCGCCAGCACCACCACCGTGGTGCCGCCGGTGGTGCCCTTGACCGTCTGGTCGTCGTCGACCGTCACGTCGAACCCGGCGTCGGTCAGGACCGCCTTGATGGCATCGGCCGCCTCGGCGTCGTCCTGGACCTGCGAGTGGAGCTCGCCCCGCACGGAGTACTGCTGGAACTGCGGACCGACGCCACACTCGACGAACTCGCCCCGCACGGCCGGGAACTCGCCCTCTACGGCGGAGGCGAGCTCGGGCAGCACGGTGCCCATCACGTCGTCGACGGACGACTTCACCGACTTGTAGGACCCCTGGCCCGCCACGTCATCTCCCTCACTACCGTCGCCGGACGACCCGCACGCGCTGACCAGCAGCAGGACCCCGAGGACGCTCATCAGCACGCGTCTCATGCTGACGACCGTAACAGCGTCAGCGCTGGGCGACAGCCGACGCCTCTCGCGTCAGCAGGTGCTGGACGCACGCACCGCCGGCGACGAGGCCGGCCGCCTGAGAGGTCAGGATCGACGACATGGGCATGGGCAGGTCCCGGTGGTGGGCCGCGTCGCCCGCCGCGAACACACCGGCGACCGACGTCGACTGGAACGCGTCGACCCTCACGCAGCCGGAGTCGTTGAGATCGAGGCCGAGCTGCTCCGCGAACGGCGCCGACTGGCTGAACGACGGCGCGACGAACATGCCGTCGACGTGGATCGTCGAGTCGTCGAGAGTCAGGTCGAGCCCGCCCCCGATCCGCTCGACACGCTGCACCCGTCCGCCGACGGGGACCAGCTCGGCGCCGATGCGCGTCAGCATCGCGGTCAGCCGGTCGAGGTGCGGCCCCTCGACGTCGAGCGCGACCCGGCCGCGCGCGAGCTCGTGGCCGTGGCAGAAGGGGCAGTGCGCCACCTCCTTGCCCCAGGCCTCGGCCAGGCCGGGCACGTCCGGCAGCGCGTCACGGACCCCGGTGGCGAGGACCACGGTCGCCGCACGCTCGGTGGAGTCGCCGATCGTCACGACGAACCCGTCACCGTCGGGCTCGACGCGGTCGGCCGCCACCTCGCGCACCTCGACGGTGTCGTAGGCGGCGAGGTCGGCGCGCGCCAGACGTCGGAGCTCGGCGGGTGCGATGCCGTCGTGCGTGGCGTAGTTGTGGGCGTGCTCGACCGTGCCGTTGCGGTAGCGGCCCGAGTCGAGCAGGAGGACGTCGCGGTGCATGCGTCCGAGGGTGAGGGCGGCCTGGAGGCCGGCAGGCCCGCCGCCGATGACGATGGTGTCGTACGTGGTCCTGGCGGGCAAGGAGGTGAGGTGATCCATGGTGAGTCCTTTCGCTGTTTGCATGTGCACCCATCGTGTGAGTTCATGTCAACATGAAGTCAAGTTCTGACCCGGCGCAGCTGCGATCCATCGGCGACACGGCGACCCGATTCGGTCTGGAGACGCACGTCCTGCGGCACTGGGAGGACAAGGGCCTCCTGGCGCCGGCGCGGGACGGCGCGGACCGTCGCCTCTACGGCGACGACGACCTCGTGCGCATCGCGGTGATCCTGCGCAGCAAGGCGGCGGGCATGAGCCTCGAGCAGATCGCGGTCCTGCTCGACGACGACCACGGGCCGAAGCGCCACGCCGTCCTGCAGGAGCACATCGCCGAGCTCGACCGACGCATGGAGGAGATGCGGCTCTCGCGCGCGATGACGGTGCACGCGTTCGAGTGCGAGGCGCACGACCTGACCCGGTGCGAGGGCTTCCGGGCCACGATCGTCGACGTCCTCGCCGGCACCAGCGTGTGGCCGTCGCAGATTCCGATCGCGCCCGACGGGGCTTGACCAGATGCTCAGTCCACCCTGATCACACCGTGACCCCACCGATACGAGCGGCGTTAGCGGGCTGGGACGTCATCGACCTGCCGACCCGTCAGGCGCTGCCGTATCGGCGGTTGCGGGCGGCGTACTCCTCGATGGCTGCCCAGAGCGCCCGACGGTCGACGTCGGGCCACGCGATGTCGCTGAACACCATCTCGGCGTAGGCCGACTGCCACAGCAGGAAGTTGCTGGTGCGCTGCTCGCCCGACGTGCGCCAGAACAGGTCGACGTCCACCATGTCGGGCTCGTCGAGGTAGCGCGCGAACGTCTTCTCGGTGATCTTGTCGGGGTTGAGCCGTCCGGCCGCGACGTCGCGGGCGAGCGCCGACGCCGCGTCGGCGATCTCGGCGCGACCGCCGTAGTTGACGCACATCGTGAGCGTCAGGACGTCGTTGTCGCGGGTGAGCTCCTCAGCGGTCTCGAGCTCCTTGATGACGCTGCGCCACAGCCGCGGCCGTCGGCCCGCCCAGCGGACCCGGACGCCCAGCTCGTGCATCTCGTCGCGGCGCCGACGGATGACGTCGCGGTTGAAGCCCATCAGGAACCGCACCTCGTCGGGCGAGCGCTTCCAGTTCTCGGTCGAGAAGGCGTAGGCCGAGATGGCCTTGACGCCGATCTCGATGGCTCCCTCGACGACGTCGAACAGCGCCGCCTCGCCCATCTCGTGGCCGGCGGTGCGGGGCAGGCCTCGCTGCTTGGCCCAGCGGCCGTTGCCGTCCATGACGATCGCGACGTGACGCGGGACCTGGTCGATCGGGATGCTCGGCGGCGTGGCACCCGACGGGTGCGGCACGGGCCGGCGGACGGAGCGCTTCATCGGTCCACGTGGCTGAGCGAGCGCAGGCCCCGCTCGAGGTGCCAGGAGAGATAGGCGCTGACGATGCTGCTGGCCTCGCGACGCGAGCGGTCGTCCGACGTGGTGACGGTGGGCCAGTCACCGCTGAGCAGGCCGGCGAGCAGCGTGACGGTGAACGGTGAGGGCGCGGCAGAGCCGGCGACGCGGCAGTCGTCGCACAACATGCCTCCACTGGCTGCGTGGAAGTTGCGGTGGGGCCCCTCCTCGCCGCAGCGGGCGCAGCCGTCGAACGTCGGGGCATAACCGGCGATCGACAGCGCCCGCAGCTGGTAGGAGTCGAGGATCAGGCCGGGGCTCATCCGGCGCTCCCGCAGCGCACGCAGGGCACCGACGAGCAGCTGGAACTGCGCGACGGCCGGCTCGCCGTCCTCCTGCACGAGGCGCTCGGCGGTCTCGAGCATCGCGGTGCCGGCGGTGTAGGCCTCGTAGTCGAGGCCGAGGTCCTTGGCGAAGGCATTGACCGTCTCGACCTGCGTGATGATGTCGAGCGAGCGTCCCTCGGCGAGCTGGAGGTCGACGTGCATGAACGGCTCCAGCCGACCGCCGAAGCGTGACGTCGTCTTGCGGACGCCCTTGGCGACAGCGCGCACGATGCCGCGCTGGCGGGTCAGGAGCGTGATGATGCGGTCGGCTTCACCCAGCTTGTGGACCCGCAGCACGATGCCGGTGTCGCGGTAAAGGCTCACCCGTCCATTGTGCCGTGCGGCGGTGACGATTGTGCGCCACGGCGCGCAGTGGCCAGCGGCCTCAGTCGAGGCAGAGCTCGTTGCCCTCCGGGTCGTGCAGCGTGATGAACCCCTGCTCCATCCGGCCGTCCGGCTCGACCCGGTAGGCGCGCGTGGCGCCCAGCGCCTCGAGACGTGAGGCCTCGGCCTCCAGCGCCTCCATGCGGTCGTCGCCCTGCAGGCCCGGGGCCGCCCGGACGTCGAGGTGCAGGCGGTTCTTGGCCGTCTTGCCCTCGGGCACCCGCTGGAAGAACACGCGCGGGCCCGCACCGCCGGCCGGGAGGATCGCCGATCGGGAGTTCCACTCGCTCTCGGGAACGCCCCAGGTCTGGAGCGCCGCCTCCCACGACTCGAACCCCTCGGGCGGGGGTTGCAGCTCGTAGCCGAGGGCCTCGGCCCAGAACGCGGCGAGCGCCGCGGGATCGGCACAGTCGAACGTCATCTGGAATTCTCTGCTCATTGCCTCACTGTCCCGCGCGGCACCGACAGTTATCCAGTGCGAGGATCGGTGCATGGCAGTGCTGGGGGTGGACGGGTGCAGGCTCGGCTGGGTCGGTGTCGTCTGGGATGGGTCGACCCGGGTGCTGCTCGCGCCGACGATCGCCGCGCTGGTCGACCTGGCCGGACCGCTCGAGGCGGTGGCCATCGACATGCCGATCGACCTGCCCACGAACAAGCCGCGAGTGGCCGAGCAGCACGCACGGCGCCAGCTGCCCGGGCGGGCGTCGACCGTCTTCAACGCGCCGGCCGCCGCCGTGCTCGAGGTCGCCGACTACCACGACGGCAACGCCGCCAACCGGGCCTCGCTGGGCCTCGGGCTGAGCAAGCAGACCTGGTACCTCGTGCCGAAGATCCGGGACGTGCGTGACTGGCTCGAGACGGGCCCGCCGATTCCGGTCGTCGAGGCTCATCCCGAGGTCTGCTTCGCCGCGATGAACGGGAGCGTGCTGGTCGACGGCAAGACCACCGCGGCAGGCGAGGCGACCCGGCGACGGCTGCTGCTCGACCACGGTCTCGACGTGGTCGCCGAGCGTCGCACCGGGGTCGCCGTCGACGACGTCCTGGATGCCGCCGCGACAGCGTGGACGGCGCGGCGCCTCGTCGACGGCGTCGCGGAGCGGCTTCCGCCCGAGCCCCGCGACGCCCTCTCCCCCGCGATCTGGGCCTGACCCCGCCCGGGGCGGTGCACTGGCGTCCAAGATCGTCGCGCCAGTGGACGCCAACGCACCGCCCCAGGTGGGAGGTGGACGCTAGTGCACCGCCCAAGGTGGGAGGTGGACGCTAGTGCACCGCCCCGACGGAGCGCTCGGCGTCGTAGAGGGCGTACGGGTCGTGGAGCGAACGACCGAGGACTCCCTGGAGCCACGCCGCGTCACGGGCCGTGCCGTCCTGCGACGTGTCCATCGTCCCGTCACTGGTGAGGTTGGACGCGAAGATGCCCGCGGCCGACTTCGGCAGGAAGTCCTCGTAGACGATCGGCGCCAGCGCGCCGGCGTCGTCGCGCACGTAGTAGGCGAGGTCCTGGGCGTCCAGCTCCTCGTCCGTCGTCGGGAAGGCCTCGATGCCCGAGGTGTCGTAGAGCTCGCGACCCTTCGGCGTCAGCGCCACGCCCCTCGCCTCGACCTCGCCGAAGCGCACCCTCAGCTCGCCGGCCGCCACCGACCCGTCGGCCTCACGGAACGTGCGAGGCTCCGCGAGCGCCCGGAACGACGTCTGCCGCAGCAGGACGTCGGGACGATCGGTGCGCGGCGGCCCCTGGATGCGGTCGATCATCTCGATGCCCCGCTCGGTCATGCGGGCGTAGAGGCCGTCGATGTCGAGCACCCGGGGCGTCAGATGGTTGATGTGGGTCGAGGCAACGCCGCCGATGTCGGCCGCGACGCTGGAGATCGCCTCCAGACGGGCATACCACTCACGGTTGACCGGCTCGGGCGACAGCGCGAAGGCGGCCGTGGCGAGCTCGATGAACGCGTCGGCATCAGCGGGTGACAGCCCGCCGTCGGCCTCGGCCCGGTCGGCCAGCTCCAGCAGCTCCGGCGGGAACAGCGTGCGCTCCCCCAGGAACCCCCGCAGTTCTGCCTCGAGCTCGGCGTCGAAGAACCGACGGTCGTCGACGACGAGCAGCGAGGTGAACACCCGGAACGGGTTGGCGGCGAGCTCGGCCCGGTCGATCGGCCGGAACGCCGTCGACACGACCGGGATCGCCGGCGTCGCCTCGCGCAGGTCGTAGAACCCGACGGGATACATCCCGCACGCGCCGAAGATCCGGGCGACCTGCGCGAGCTCCTCGGGCGTGCCGAGGCGGATCGCACCATGCCGCTCCGCGGTGACGCGCTCGATCGAGCCGAGCCGCTCGGCGTCGTCGCGCGACGCCATGACAACGGCGTTGACCTGCTCCGACACCTCGACCAGCGTCGTGTAGGCGGGCACCTCGGAGCCATAGAGCTCCGAGAGGCTGCGGGCGAACCTCGCCCGCAGCGTCGTCGGCGAGACGGTCGACATCAGACGAACTCGACGCCCTGGGCGAGCGGGAGCTCGGTGGAGTAGTTGACCGTGTTGGTCGAGCGGCGCATGTAGGCACGCCACGCGTCGGACCCGGACTCACGCCCGCCGCCGGTCTCCTTCTCGCCGCCGAACGCGCCACCGATCTCAGCACCGGACGGGCCGATGTTGACGTTGGCGATGCCGCAGTCGGAGCCGACGACCGACACGAACGTCTCGGCCTCGCGGACGTCGAGGGTGAAGATCGAGGACGACAGTCCCTGCGCGACCTCGTTGTGCAGCACCATCGCGTCGGCGAAGTCGGTGTAGGTCAGCACGTAGAGCAGCGGCGCGAACGTCTCGGCCTTCACGATGTCGGACTGGTGGGGCATGTCGACGATCGCGGGGTGGACGTAGAAGCCGTCGCCGGCGACGTCGGCCTGCGTGCCGCCGGTGACGAGCTTGCCGCCGTCGCCCTGGGCGGTCTCGACCGCTGCACCGAATGCAGCGAACGCGGGCTCGTCGACGAGCGGTCCGACCAGGGTCGAGGCCTCCAGCGGGGAGCCGATCGGCAGCGTCTCGTAGGCAGCCTTGAGCCGCGCGACGAGGTCGTCCTTGATCGACTCGTGGACGATGATGCGGCGCAGCGACGTGCACCGCTGACCAGCCGTGCCGACCGCGGAGAACACGATGCCGCGCACCGCGAGGTCGAGGTCGGCCGACGGCGCGACGATCGCGGCGTTGTTGCCGCCGAGCTCCAGCAGCGTGCGGCCCAGACGGGCGGCCACCCGGGGGGCGACCTCCTTGCCCATGCGGGTCGAGCCGGTGGCCGAGACCAGCGGGACGCGTGGGTCGTCGACCAGCACCTCGCCGACCGTCCGGTCACCGATCAGCACCGCCGACAGGCCCTCGGGCACACCGGCACGACGACCGGCCTCGACGGCGAGCGCCTGGCAGGCCAGGGCGGTCAGCAACGTCTTCTCCGACGGCTTCCACACCACGGCGTCGCCGCACACGAACGCGAGTGCCGCGTTCCACGACCAGACCGCGACCGGGAAGTTGAACGCCGAGATGACGCCGATGACGCCCAGGGGGTGCCACTGCTCCATCATCCGGTGCCCCGGACGCTCGGTCGCGATCGTCAGGCCGTGCAGCTGGCGCGACAGGCCCACGGCCAGGTCGCAGATGTCGATCATCTCCTGCACCTCGCCGAGGCCCTCGGACACGATCTTGCCCGCCTCGATCGAGACCAGGGCGCCGAGATCGTCCTTGTGCTCGCGCAGCAGCTCGCCCAGCTCGCGGACGAACTGGCCGCGGATCGGCGCCGGCACGGTGCGCCACTGCTCGAACGCCGCGTGCGCACGGCCGATGACGTCCGCCGCCTCGTCGGGCGTGTGGGACCGCAGACGGCCCAGCTCGCTGCCGTCGATCGGCGAACGGCTCACCAGGTCGCCGTCGGGCGTGAACGGGTTGCCCGCCCCGAGGCGGTCGAGGATCTCCTGCGCGCGTGTCGCGATGTCGGTCATGGTCACACCTTTCCCTGCTCGGCGAAGTGCCGGCCGGCCTGGGTCGAGAACAACGCCTCCAGCGTGATGTCCTCCTGCTTGATGAATCCGGTCGCGGGCAGCTTGCCGTCCGCGACGAGCTCGACGACGCTCACGGCCGAGGCGGCGGTCGTCCACGAGATCGCGCGCCAGGTGCGGCCCGCGATGTCGAGCGGCTTGTAGGCACGGACGTGGTTCTCGCGGAACGGCTTGCCCGCCTTGACACCCTCGACCGCGGCGTGGATGTAGACGACGTCGTCGTTGACCGGCGGCTTGGAGTCCACCAGCATCCGGCCGACCAGCTCACGCTCCTCGCGCAGGTTGAGCTCGTCGAACAGGAAGTGCATCTGGTCGAAGTGGCCGGGGTAGCGCAGCGTCTTGTAGTCGAGGCGGTGCACCGAGCCCTCGTACGTCTCGCACATCGTGCCGAGGCCACCGGAGGTGAGCGCCGCCTCCAGCTCGATGCCTCCGATGAAGACGCGCTCCTTCTCGGTCATCGCGGGCACCATCTGACGGTGACCCTGGCGCAGCACCTCGCAGTCGTTGAGGTACTCGTTGACGACACCCTCGGGCGACCAGTTGATCGCATAGCCCAGCAGACCCGTCGGGTTCTGCGGCAGCGCGCCGACCTTGAGCTCGATCGAGCGGATCTCGTCGAACGTCTTCGCGATCGAGGCACCGATGATGCCGATCAGCCCCGGCGCGAGACCGCACTGCGGGGCGAACGCCGCGGACGGGTTGTCGGCCGCGAGCTCGATGACCCGGTTGGTCGTGGGGACGTCCTCGGTGAGGTCGAAGTAGTGGACCTTCGCGTCGTACGCAGCCTCGGCGACGTCGATGTTGAGGTGATAGGGCAGGCACGACACGACCGCGTCGACACCGCGGAGCGACTCACGCAGGCCTTCGGCATCGCGGACGTCGAGCGGCTTGACCTCGATCCCCCGCAGGCGGGACGTCCCCGCAGCGAGGTCGTCACGGGGGGCACTGTCGTAGCCGATGACCTTGAAGCCCGACTCCCCCAGCAGGTCGGCGACGAGCTCGCCGACCTTGCCGAGGCCGAACACGGCGACCTGGTTGATGATGCGCGTCACGGATCCTCCTGACGGCCGCGATGGATCGCATCGCAGCGGTGGGTGGTGCACCGACGTGTGATCGGCGTCATACGAATCGTAGCGTGCGAATATTTCATCTGTGTACCGGCTAGACGGTACACAGATGACGACCTCCGCCGATGCTCCACCGCAGGTCGGCGGGCGCTCCGTGACGGCGCGCCCGCCGCCTGTTCAGTCGACGTCGACCCAGTCGAGCGTGCGGGTGACGGCCTTCTTCCACTGCGCGTAGCCGGTCTCGCGCTGGTCGTCGGACCACTGGGGCTCCCAGCGCTTCGACTCGTTCCAGTTTTCCCGCAGCTCGTCGGTCGTCTTCCAGAAGCCGACCGCGAGACCGGCGGCATACGCCGCACCCAGGGCGGTCGTCTCGGCGACGACCGGCCGGCTCACCGACACGCCCAGGACGTCGGACTGGATCTGCATGCACAGCTCGTTGGCCGTGACACCGCCGTCGACCTTGAGGACCTCCAGGACGACGCCGGAGTCCTTCTCCATCGCCTCGGCGACGTCGCGGGACTGGTAGCAGATCGCCTCGAGCGTGGCCCGTGCCAGGTGGGCGTTGGTGTTGAAGCGCGAGAGCCCGACGATCGCGCCGCGCGCATCCGAGCGCCAGTAGGGGGCGAACAGGCCCGAGAACGCCGGGACGAAGTAGACCCCGCCGTTGTCGTCGACCTGGCGGGCCAGCGACTCGGACTGCGCCGCGCCCGAGATGATGCCGAGCTGGTCGCGCAGCCACTGCACGGCCGACCCGGTCACGGCGATCGAGCCCTCCAGCGCATAGACCGGCGGCTCGTCACCGAACTGGTAGCAGACCGTCGACAGCAGCCCGGCCTTGCTGCGGACCAGCTCGGTGCCCGTGTTGAGCAGCATGAAGTTGCCGGTGCCGTAGGTGTTCTTGGCCTCGCCGGGCGCGAAGCAGACCTGGCCGACCGTGGCCGCCTGCTGGTCGCCCAGGATGCCGGTGATCGGCACCTCGCCGTTGAACGGCCCGTCCTTGAGGGTGGTGCCGTAGGGCTCGGTCGACGACGACGGCTTGATCTCGGGGAGCATCGAGCGCGGGATGTCGAAGAAGCCCAGCAGCTCGTCGTCCCACTCGAGGGTCTCCAGGTCCATCAGCATCGTGCGGCTCGCGTTGGTCGGATCGGTGACGTGCACCCCTCCGTTGCGTCCGCCGGTGAGGTTCCAGATGACCCAGCTGTCGGTGTTGCCGAAGATCGCGTCACCCTTCTCGGCGGCCTCTCGGACCCCGTCGACGTTCTCGAGGATCCACTGGATCTTGCCGCCGGAGAAGTAGGTCGCCGGCGGCAGGCCGGCCTTGCGGCGGATGATGTCGCCGCGCTCGTCGCGGTCGAGCGCACTGGCGATCCGGTCGGTCCGCGTGTCCTGCCAGACGATCGCGTTGTAGTAGGGACGGCCGGTGTTCTTGTTCCACACGACGGTGGTCTCGCGCTGGTTGGTGATGCCCAGCGCCGCCAGGTCGCTCGCCTCGAGCCCCGCCTTCGTCAACGTCGACTGGATGACCGACGACGTCCGCTCCCAGATCTCGGTCGGGTCGTGCTCGACCCAGCCGGCGTTCGGCATGACCTGCTCGTGCTCGAGCTGGTGGCGGGCGATCTCGTTGCCGCCGTGGTCGAAGATCATGAATCTCGTGCTGGTCGTGCCCTGGTCGATCGAGCCGATGTAGTCAGCCATGGTGGTGCCTTTCGTCAGGTGCGGAGGTGGAGGTCGGCGTCATCGCGAGCCGGCGTGGTCCGAGGCGTGTGCGCGACGCTCGGCGGCCTCGTGGTCGAACGGCTGCTCGCTCGGCTCGGAGACGGTGATCGCCTCCGGCTCGTCAGGCAGGTGCCGCTCGATGACGTACGTGAAGAGCGCGCCGCCGATCAGGCCACCGACGATCGGTGCGACGATCGGCAGCCAGAAGTACAGCGGGTGGTCACCGCTGGTGCTGAACATCGCGTCACCGTAGCCCGTGATCCACGAGGCGAGGCGCGGACCGAGGTCTCGGGCGGGGTTGATGGCATAGCCGGCGTTGCCGCCGAGCGCCATGCCGATGCCGACGACGAGAAGTCCCACGACGACGGGGCCGATGTTGGCCATCGGAGGGTTGTTGACGGCGGTCGTCAGGGCGAAGATCACGAAGACCAGGACGGCCGTGCCGACCACCTGGTCGAGGAAGGCGCTCGGGATCGAGACCCCCTCGGTCGGCGAGGTCGAGAAGATCCCCTGCGTCGCGTAGGTGTGGTCCGGGTCGATCTTGGCGATCAGGTCGGCGTACGTCGCGCGGATGATCAGCGCTCCGACGAACGCGCCGACCAGCTGGGCCAGGATGTACGGCGCCACCTTGCGCCACTCGAAGCCCTTGAAGGCCGCCAGCGCGATCGTGACCGCCGGGTTGAGATGGGCGCCGGACAGTCGCGCCGCGACGTAGATGCCGAGCGTGACGCCGATGCCCCAGGCCCACGCGATCGAGTCGTGGTCGCCCGCCGCACCATCGCCCGTGACCACCTGGGCCACGACACCTGCGCCGAACAGGATGATGATCATCGTGCCGAGCGCCTCGGCAGAGAGCTCACCCCACAGAGTTGACTTCTTCATGCATTCCTCCCCCGAAGTTCTGCGGCCTCGTTGCCGCCGTGAGGAACGCTAGGCACGGATGTGACCTGCACCAAGGCCGACCGTTCGGCATCGTCGAACGCGCGACGTAGTGTGGTCGAGGTGGGGGGTCACATCCAGTCGGTCGAGCGTGCTGCCGCGGTCCTGCGCATCCTCGGCAGTGCCGGGAAGCCGCTGCGACTCGCGGAGATCGCAAGTGCCCTCGGCCTGGCGAAGGCGACGACGTTCGGCATCATCCGCACCCTGCGTGACGTCGGCTTCGTGCACCAGGACCGTGAGACGTCCGACTACTCGCTCGGGGACGGCCTGCGTGACCTCGGTCGCGCGAGCCTCGACCCGCACGACCTGCGGTCGCACGCCATGAACTGGTCTGATGCCCTGGCGTCCCGCACACGCCTCGAGGTGCTGGTGGCGATGCCGCAGCTCGACGGGGCGCGCATCGTCCACCACGTCTTCCGCCCCGACGACTCCGCGCAGGTCCTGCGCGTCGACGAGGTGCTGCCGTTCCACGCGACCGCGCTCGGCAAGGTCGTGCTGGCGTTCGCCGCCGGCATCGCCTCCCCCACCCCCGGCCTCGAGCGCTACACGCAGCGCACGTTCACCCGCCGGACGTCGTTCGACGCCGAGATGCGCGGCGTCGCCGAGCGCGGCTGGGCCACCGAGCAGGCCGAGTTCGTTCCGGGCGTCGGCGCCGTCGCCGTACCCCTGCGTGGCTTCGGCGGGCTCGGCGTGGGTGCCGTCGCCGTCTCGGGCCCGCTCGAGCGGGTGTTCCGCCACGCCGGACCCGCGATGGACGACGTCGTGTCGGCGACGCTCGAGACAGCAGTGGCGATCTCCCGGTCCCTGGGGGTGCGGCCGTGAACGGCACCGTGGTCGCGGCGATCGACCAGGGCACGACGTCGACCCGTCTCATGCTGTTCGACCGCCAGGGACGCACGCTCTCGCTCGCGCAGCGCGAGCACCAGCAGCACTTCCCGCAGCCCGGATGGGTCCAGCACGACGCCGACGAGATCTGGCGTCACGTCGGCCGCCTCGTCCCGGAGGCGCTGGAGCAGGCCGGCGTCGACGCACGCCAGGTGGCAGCGCTGGGCATCGCCAACCAGCGCGAGACGACCGTCGTCTGGGACCGGACGACCGGCCGCTCCCTCGGCCCGGCGATCACCTGGCAGGACACCCGCACGAGTGCGATCGTCGACGGCCTCGTGGCCCGCGGCGAGGCCGGTCGCATCGTCGAGACCACGGGCCTGCACCCGCACACCTACTTCGCCGGTCCGCGGCTGCGCTGGCTGCTCGACCAGCGGCCCGAGCTGCGCGAGCGCGCCGCCCGCGGCGAGGTGCTGTTCGGCACGATGGAGACCTGGCTGATCTGGAACCTCACCGGCGGCGTCGACGGCGGCGTCCACGTCACCGACGTGACCAACGCAAGCCGCACGATGATGATGGATCTCACGACGCTCACGTGGGACGACACCATGCTCGACCTGCTCGATGTGCCCCGTGCGATGCTGCCCGAGATCCGGTCCAACGCCGAGGTCTACGGCACCGCGGTCGGCCGCCTCGCGGGCGTCCCGATCGCCGGTGCGCTCGGCGACCAGCAGGCGGCCCTGTTCGGCCAGACCTGCTTCTCCCCCGGCGATGCCAAGTGCACGTACGGCACCGGCGCCTTCCTGCTGGTCAACACCGGCTCGGAGCGTCCGCGTCCCGGACGCACGGTCCTGCCGACGATCGCCTACGCCTTGGGCGACGACGCCCCCGTCTATGCCGTCGAGGGCTCGATCGCCATGACCGGCTCGCTGGTGCAGTGGCTGCGCGACTCCCTCGAGCTCATCGAGACCGCTCCGCAGGTCGAGACCCTCGCGCGGTCCGTCGACGACAACGGCGGGTGCTACATCGTCCCCGCGTTCTCGGGCCTCTTCGCCCCTCGCTGGGACCCCGGCGCGCGCGGCACGATCGTGGGCCTGACGTCATACATCCGCAAGGGGCACATCGCCCGGGCTGCGCTCGAGGCCACCGCGTGGCAGACGTGGGAGGTCGTCGAGGCGATCCGTCACGACCTCGGGCTGACCTTGGAGACCCTGCGGGTCGACGGCGGCATGACGTCCAACCACCTGCTGATGCAGTACGTCGCAGACGCCCTCGACGTCCCGGTGGAGCGACCTCTCGTGTCGGAGACGGTGTGCCTCGGCGCGGCCTACGCGGCCGGGCTCACGGTCGGCTACTGGGCCGACCTCAACACCCTGAGCCACCACCGTCACCGCGCCGCCGTCTGGCGTCCCCAGATGGACCCCGCCGTCAGGGCGCACGAGTCGTCGCAGTGGAACCGCGCCGTCGAGCACGCCCTCGGCTGGGTCCCCCAGCGCCCCCCGGCCGCTGCGCCCAGGGCAGAGCGACCGACGCGCCCACCCGAGTCCCCTTCGGTCGCTGCGCTCCCTCCCGCGACTTCGTCGCTAGGGACCGAAAGCGACCCCGACCCCGGCCGCTAGGCGACGATGCCCACCACCCCGGCCGCTAGGCCGAGGAACGAGGCCCACCACCCCGGCCGCTAGGCCGAGGAACGAGGCCGGGAGGGAGCGAGGAACGAGCGACCGAAGCGCCCACCCCAGCCCCCTTCGGTCGCTGCGCTCCCTCCCGCGACTTCGTCGCTAGGGACCGGAAGCGACCCCAACCCCGACCGCTAGGCGACGAAGAACACCACTCCGGCCGCTAGGCGACGAAGCCCACCACCCCGGCCGCTAGGCCGAGGAACGAGGCCGGGAGGGAGCGAGGAACGAGCGACCGAAGCGCCCACCCCAGCCCCCTTCGGTCGCTGCGCTCCCTCCCGCGACTTCGTCGCTAGGGGACGGAAGCGACCCCGACCCCGGCCGCTAGGCCGAGGAACGAGGCCGGGAGGGAGCGAGGAACGAGCGACCGAAGCGCCCCTTCGGTCGCTGCGCTCCCTCCCGCGACTTCGTCGCTAGGGGACGGAGATCGCGGAACCTCGTGAGGGGACGGGGATCGCCACACCTCCTGAGGGACGGAGATCTCGATGGCGGGTGTCAGGCGGGGATGGTCTGGGCGACGGCCCGGTTGGCCGCCGAGACGACCGCCCGCAGCGACGCCGTGACGATGTTCTCGTGGATGCCGACGCCCCACACGGTCTCTCCGGCGACGTCGCACTCGATGTAGGCCGCGGCGAACGCGTCGCCGCCCGACGAGAGCGCGTGCTCGGAGTAGTCGAGCAGCCGGATGTCGGCGCCTGCCTGACGCATCCCGTCGATGAACGCGGCGACCGGGCCGTTGCCGGCGCCCTTGAACTCCTGCACCTCGCCACGCACCCGCAGCTCGACGACCTGCTGGTCGCTGCCGTCGGTCGCGGTGATCGAGCTGAAGCTCTCCAGCCGGTAGGGCTCCTCGCGCTGGAGGTACTCGCCCTGGAACGCGGCCCAGATCGCGGCAGGCTCGATCTCGCCGGCCTCGCCCTCGGTGAGCTGCTGGACGATCTGGCTGAACTCGATCTGCAGGCGACGCGGCAGGTCGAGCTGGTGGTCGTTCTTGAGGATGTAGGCGACGCCGCCCTTGCCGGACTGGCTGTTGACCCGGATCACGGCCTCGTAGGACCGGCCGACGTCCTTGGGGTCGATCGGCAGGTACGGGACCGCCCACGGTGCGTCGTCGACCTCGACACCGGCGGCCGCGGCGTCGATCGCCATGTGCTCGAAGCCCTTCTTGATGGCGTCTTGGTGCGAGCCGCTGAACGCGGTGTAGACCAGGTCGCCGCCGTAGGGGTGGCGCTCCGGGACGGGCAGCTCGTTGCAGTACTCGACCGTGCGGCGGATCTCGTCGATGTCGTGGAAGTCGATCTGCGGGTCGATGCCCTGGCTGAAGATGTTGAGGCCCAGCGTCACCAGGCACACGTTGCCGGTGCGCTCGCCGTTGCCGAACAGGCAGCCCTCGATGCGGTCGGCGCCGGCCATGTAGCCCAGCTCGGCGGCCGCGACACCCGTGCCGCGGTCGTTGTGCGGGTGCAGCGACAGCACGATGCTGTCGCGCCGCGGCAGGTGCCGGTGCATCCACTCGATCGAGTCGGCGTAGACGTTGGGGACGGCCATCTCGACGGTGGCCGGCAGGTTGATGATGAGCGGCCAGTCGGGCGTCGGGTCGATGACCTCGATGACGGCCGAGCAGATCTCCAGCGCGTAGTCGAGCTCGGTGCCCGTGTAGGACTCCGGCGAGTACTCGTAGAAGATCTTCGTGTCGGGCACGTGGATCTCGGCGTACTTCATGCACAGCCGCGCGCCCTGCATCGCGATGTCGGTGATGCCGTCCTTGTCGAGGCCGAACACCACGCGGCGCTGCAGCGTCGACGTCGAGTTGTAGAAGTGCACGATGGCCTGCTTCGCACCGACCAGAGACTCGAAGGTCCGGTCGATCAGCGACTCGCGGCACTGGGTGAGCACCTGGATCACGACGTCGTCGGGGATGTGGCCGCCCTCGATCAGCAGCCGGACGAAGTCGAAGTCGGTCTGGCTCGCGCTCGGGAAGCCGACCTCGATCTCCTTGTAGCCCATGCGCACGAGCAGCTGGAACATCGCCAGCTTGCGGGGTGCGGTCATGGGGTCGATCAGGGCCTGGTTGCCGTCACGCAGGTCCACGGCGCACCAGCGCGGCGCCTGCGTGATGGTCTTGGCGGGCCACGTGCGGTCGGGCAGGTCGATCGGCGCGAAGGGCTGGTAGCGCTGGAACGACATGCCGCTGGGGCGCTGGGGGCTGTTGGCGTAGCTGGTCATCGGATTGTCCTCGGGGTGTTTGTCTGGTGGTGCTCGTCGGGCTGGCGGCCGGGACGTGACAAACTCCGCGCCGAGGGGTCCGACCTAGAGGACCTCGACGCGGCAGAGAAGAAGCGAGCGGATCTGCAGCACATGCCTAGGCTAGCAGCATGACCTCTGACGCCAGCACCGATCACTCCACCACGGGCGCCTACGTCCACGCGGGCCAGGAGTTCGACCGGGACATGAACTACATCCCCGACCGCATCGTCCGCGAGGGCACTGACACCGAGGGTCGTCCCGCGTGGCCCGTCGAGGCCGGTCGCTACCGCCTCGTCGTCGCCCGCGCGTGCCCGTGGGCCAACCGCGCGATCATCGTGCGCCGACTCCTCGGCCTCGAGGACGCCATCTCGATCGGCTACTGCGGACCCACGCACGACAAGCGCAGCTGGACGTTCGACCTCGACCCGGGCGGCGTCGATCCCGTGCTGGGCATCGAGCGCATCCAGGAGGCCTACCTCAAGCGCTACCCCGACTACCCGCGCGGCATCACGGTGCCCGCGATGGTCGACGTCCCGACCGGCCAGGTCGTCACGAACGACTTCCCGTGGATCACGCACGACTTCTCGACCGAGTGGACCCAGTTCCACCGCGAGGGGGCACCCGACCTGTGGCCCGACGCCGTGCGCGACGAGATGGAAGACGTCATGAAGCGGATCTTCACCGAGGTCAACAACGGCGTCTACCGCTGCGGCTTCGCCGGGTCCCAAGAGACGTACGAGGCAGCGTACGAGCGGCTGTGGACCGCTCTCGACTGGCTCGAGGAGCGGCTCACGACCCGGCGGTTCCTGATGGGCGACACCATCACGGAGGCCGACGTGCGGCTCTTCACGACCCTCGCACGCTTCGACGCGGTCTACCACGGCCACTTCAAGGCCAGCCGGCAGAAGCTCACCGAGATGCCGGCCCTGTGGGCCTACGCGCGCGACCTGTTCCAGACGCCGGGCTTCGGCGAGACGACCGACTTCGAGCAGATCAAGAAGCACTACTACGTCGTGCAGACCGACATCAACCCGACGCAGATCGTGCCGGTGGGCCCCGACCCGGCGGTGTGGCTGACGCCGCACGGCCGCGGGTCGCTTGGCGGGCGCCCCTTCGGCGACGGCACCCCGCCGGAGCCCGAGGTGTTGTGACCTAGGACGTCGCCCGCGCCATGATCTCGTCGATGACGTCGGTCTTGGCCGCGGCGTAGTCGTTGGTGTCGTCCCACGTGCGACCGGCGAGCGAGCGCTTGACGTCCTCGTAGCGCTGCCGGTCGTCGGGGTGTGCCCGCAGCCAGTCGCGGAACACCAGGTGGCGCCGCTCCCACTCGCTGCCGATGGCGCAGACGTGCACGTGGACGTCGAGCTCGGGCGTGCGAACGAGCCGGTGCCCTGGCTCACGGACCCGCAGGACGTAGCCGGCGGCGACGAGGTCGGGCACGTAGGCGGCCTCGTCCTCGGGGTCGGCCACGCTCACGTCGATGTCGACGATCGGCTTGGCCGCGAGGCCCGGGACGCTGGTGCTGCCGACGTGGTCGATGCGCAGCGCCCGGTCGCCCAGCGCACTGGCGATGCGCCGACGCTCGTGCTCGTACCGCTCGGCCCAGGCGGGGTCGTGCTCGACGAGCTCGATGTGGCGGCGCTCGGGGCCGCCGATCAGGACGATGTCGAGGTCGAGCTCACTCATGTCGCCAGTCTGCCGGTGTCCGGCAGTCGCGTCACCCGGGCCGGGCCACCCAGCGACCGTGGGAGCAGGGCGGCACGAACGCGCTCGAGGGTGCCGGAGCCGGCCCGGATCGAGGAGACCACCGCGATCAGGTCGGCGACGCCGTCACCCTCCAGCTGGGCGTCACGCGCGAAGCGGGTGGCCTCGACTCGCCGCAGCAGGCGCTCGAGCGCCTCGGCATCGACGCCGTCGCGGTCTCGCAGCCGCCCGGCGAAGCCCCGCGGGGTGTCGGCGGCCGACGCCGGGATGCGGAAGTCGCGCGTGACGTCCTCGAGCTCGGCCCACAACGGTTCGACGCCGGTGTGGCCGCGGGCCAGCCGCCAGCGACGGCGCGAGGCCCGGACGAGCCACGGGGCGGCTCCGAGGACCAGCAGGGCCCCGAACGTGATCAGCGCGGTGCGCGGTGCGGTCTGGGGCTCGTCGGTCGTCGGAGCCGGAGCGCTGTCGATCTGGTTCTGCTGGCTGCGGTCGGGCTGGTTGGGCGCCGCCTCGTCCTCCGGCGTGCTCTCCGGCACGGCTGCCGCCGGCTCCTCGAAGACCGTCGACGAGCCGACACTGGTGGTCGGGTCGAACCGGGTCCACCCAACGCCCTGGAAGTAGACCTCGGTCCAGGCGTGCAGGTCGTCGGACGTCGCCTCGTACTCGGTCTCGCCGTCCTTGTCGCCGATGACGGCGCCCGGTGCGTAGCCGATCGCGATGCGTGCCGGGATGCCCAGCGACCTGGCCATGACGGCCATCGCCGACGAGAAGTGGACGCAGTAGCCGGCCTTGACCTCGAGGAACTTCGCGATGACGTCGACGCCGTTGCCGTCGTAGTCGTCGGCGGCCGGCGCGGTCTCGGAGTAGGTGAAGCCGCCGTTGCTGCGGAACCAGTTCTGCAGCGCCTGCACCCTGTCGTAGTCGTTGTCGGCGTCGGCGGTCACCTCCAGCGCGGTGTCGCGGATGACCTGCGGCATGTCGGCGGGCAGCTCGACGTACGACTCGAGCTGCGGCCCGACGGTCGTGTCGATGGCCCGCAGCTGCTCGGCCGTCGGCTGCACGTCGAGGCTGCGCACTGTGTAGGTCTCGCCGCGCGAGTCGTCCTGCTCCGACATCAGGGTGAGACCGGCCCGCTGGAAGCGCCACTCGCCCTGAAGACCCCTGACGTCGATCAACGACGGATAAGGCACCGGGAGGAAGGTGCTGCGCAGGCCCTTGATCGAGATCGTGGTCGAGGTCTGCTCCCGGTCGATGTCCTCGCGCAGCGTCGACTCGCCCTCGAACGGGTCGAAGCGCCTTGTCCGTGTGGGGGCCCAGGTCGTGCCGGTGAAGTCACGCAGCGTCGCGACCTTGAGGTATTGCGCGGTGTCGGCCGTCGTCGTGTAGGTCAGCGCCTGCACCGTGGAGTTGCGGCGCAGGTTCTGCCCCAGCTCGAGCATCGGGTTGATGCCTCGTCCGAACACTGTCGGTGGCGGCTTGCCCCAGCTGGCGGCGACGGCGCTGACGTCGGGCGAGACCGCCGGGAAGCCGACCGCCCCGACGAGAGCCGCGGCGCCCACGACCAGCGCCGGCACGGCTCCTCGCCGGGTCTGGCCGGTCGTCGCCGTGCGCGAGCGCAGCAGCACGAGCCAGAGAGCGGCCACCGAGACGAACAGCCAGACCGCCGGCGTCTCGCCGGAGATCAGGGCGGGGGTGACGAACACCGCGAGCAGCAGGATGCCGACCAGGGGCACGGCACGTCGACGCTGCAGCAGCACGTCGGCCACGATGACGATGAGTCCGAACGATGCCGCCACGACCAGGACGATCGGGCGAGCCGCACCGACGGGTGCCTGCTCCTCGACGATGATCTCGCGCGCCGACCGCCCCAGGTCGGCGAGCCCGCGGACGGTCTCACCGGTGGGGATGATCGAGACGAGCGTCTCCGGCACGAAGATCCAGGTGATCGCGATCAGCTCGACGACGACCGCGAACGGTGCGACGAGCCGCAGGCCGAGCCCGCGCAGGACGGCGCACGTCGCGCCGGTCATCAGCGCGATCAGCATCGTCGTCACGCGCCAGTCGTTGCCGGCGATGACGGTGCCGAAGCCGACGAGCAGCAGGAACAGGGCCACCGCGATGACGGCGTGGTCGAACCACGTCTCGCCGGCGGTGCGGGACGGCGTTCGGGGGTGGGGGTCAGCTCGCAGCATCGGCACGCACTCCGTCGAACTGGGCCCACAGGTCGGCGACGTCGTCCTGGGGCCTGTACTGCACCACGTTCCACCGAGCGCCGTCGAGCACGTCGAGCGCCTCACCCGGGGTTCCGGTGGCCACGAAGGCCAGGATCGAGCTCGACCCTCCGAGGGCGGCAACCCAGTGGCGTGCGCGCTCGGCGGACAGACGTCCCAGCACCGCGAACGCCGTGCGCTCGGCCTCGACCCGTGCGTCGTGGTCGTGCTGCTCCGGCTCGACGACCGCCAGGTCGACCATCGCGTCCTCCAGCGTGTCCTGCCCCTCGGCGACCAGGCGGTCGACGGAGCGTCCGTTGGACTGCAGCGTCACCACGTAGCCCGCCCTCACCAGGTGCGCCGAGATGGATGCGGCCGCGACGACGCACCACTCGAACGACGCGGAGTACTCCCACAGGTCCTTGCGGTCACGCGCGGTGCCCTGGCTCCGCGGCTCGCAGTCGAGGTGCACCGCAGCACGGGGCGTGACCTGCTGCTCCTCCTGGCGGACCATGAGCTCGGCGCGGTGGGCCGTCGCCTTCCAGTGGATGCGCTTGAGCGCGTCGCCGGGCAGATAGGTGCGGGCGATGATGTCGTCGTCGCCGACACCCACGTGCTGCGGAGCCGGACGCGTCGCCCCGTCCTCGCTGGAGCCGCGGGGCGAGATCGGCGGCAGGTCGACCCGCCGTGGCAGCACGGTGAGCGGCTCCGCCGCGCCGAAACGGTGCCGGCGGAAGACAAGACCGAACGGGTCCTGCACGTCGACCTGCAGGGGCCCGACGGCGTGGAGCCCGCGACGCAGACCCTGCAGGGCGTACGAGAAGGAGATCCGCGACTCGCCGCTGCGGCTGCCGCCGAGCGCCGGCAGGATGCCCGACGACTCGCCGGAGATGCCGTGCGGGAGATGGTCCTCCCACCGCGCCTCGAGGCACGGCAAGACCGACAGGTTGGTGACCCGCACCGACGCCCGCGACTGCGCACCCGGCTGGACGACCTGGGGGGCGAACGATCGCTCGATGCGCACCCTCGAGTGCCCGACGAGCACGAACGCCGTGGAGAGGATCACCATCGCCAGCAGCAGGCCGGTGACGTAGAGCATCGCTGGCAGCGAGAGCAGCGGTGCCAGGGCGAAGCTGACGACGGCTCCGACCAGGAAGCCGATGCCGCGGCGGGTGAGGATCACCGAGCTCGCTGCCCGGCGCAGGCGGCCGGTGGGCCCGTCGGTGGCCACGTCAGCCCGGCTGGACGGCGCCGGCCGGCACTGGCGTCTCCGCGACGATGCGGGCGACCACGTCCTCGACCGAGGCGACACCTCGCATCGGGATGAGACGGTGCGGCAGCACGACCGGCACCAACGCGTCGATGTCGTCGGGCAGCACGAAGTCGCGGCCCTGGACGGCGGCCCGCGCCTTTGCAGCGCGGACGAGCTGCAGGGTGGCGCGGGGGCTGGCGCCGAGCCGCAGCTCGGCGTCGGAGCGGGTCGCCTGCGCGAGGTCGACGGCATACTGCTCGACCGACGCCGACACGTAGACCGCCCGCGCCACGGCGATCATGCGCTGGACGTCCTCGATCGTCGCGACGGCGTCGAGCCCGTCGAAGGGGTTCTCTGCATCGCGCCCGCGCACCATCGCCAGCTCGGCGGCGGCGTCGGGATAACCCATCGAGATGCGCGCCATGAACCGGTCGCGCTGGGCCTCGGGCAGCGCGTAGGTGCCCTCCATCTCGAACGGGTTCTGGGTCGCGACGACCGTGAACGGCGCGGCGAGCGTGTAGGTCGTGCCGTCAACGGTGACCTGCCGTTCTCCATCGCCTCGAGCAGCGCGGACTGCGTCTTGGGCGAGGCACGGTTGATCTCGTCGCCGATGACGATGTTGGCGAACACCGCGCCCGGCTTGAACTCGAACTCGCGGTCGACCTGGTTGTAGACCGACACGCCGGTGATGTCGGACGGCAGCAGGTCGGGGGTGAACTGGATGCGGCGCACCGAGCAGCTGACCGATCGGCCCAGCGCCTTGGCCAGGACGGTCTTGCCGACCCCGGGGACGTCCTCGATGAGGAGGTGCCCTTCAGCGAGCAGGACCACCAGTGCGGCTTCCGCGGCCTCGGGCTTGCCGTCGATGACCTTCTCGATGTTGCCGAGAATGGCCCGCGCTACGGTCTCGAACTCCATACGTGATGGTATGCACATCGGGTCAAACCCGCAGCGCTGTTCGCGTGAACGTTCAACCAGCCGTGGCCCTCAGGTCGGGCACGAGTCACGGCAGGAAGGCGGCCTGGACGCCGAACGTGGCGGTCTTGCCGTCGGCGACGACCGCCGTCACCTCGACCGCATCGATCGTGAGCATCGAGCCGTAGGGCGCGGCCACGAAGCCGGCCGATCCCTCGCCGGGTCGCAGCCAGACGAAGCGGCTGCCCTCTGCCGCGTGCATCTCGCTGGGCGTGAACGACCACGACGTGACGGTCGTGGCACCCGCAAACGCGACGATGTCGAAGCGTCTGACGTCCTCGCACGAGGTGTAGTCGAGACCGAGCCGCAGCGACTCGATGCCCGCGACCGCGAATCGGACGCCGCCGGTGCCGGTCAGCCGGCACTCGACCAGCGGCGCTTCACCCTCGACGACAGCGATCGTCGTGCTCTCGGGACGGACGGGTGTGTGGTCGCTCGCCGCCACGTCGACGAAGTGGCGCTCGCGCACCAGGGGGACGGAGGCGTTGACCGCCGGGCGGCGACTCGCGCCGCGCACCCGGGCCGACGGCTCCGGCGACCTCGACGCGACGACGAGGGTCCACGTGTTGGCGAGCGGCTCGACGTGGTGGGCCCAGAGCCCGGCGCCGGCGAGCATGTCCTTGAGCCGTGCGACGTCGAACACCGAGACGTGTCCCCACACGTGCTCGAGCCGTCCGTGCAGCGGGACGGAGAAGACCAGGTCGGCACCCTCGGGCAGCGCCTCGGCCAGGATGCGCAGGGCGTCCTCGGCGTCGTCGACGTGCTCGAGCACCTCGCAGCAGATCACCAGGTTCGCCTCGGTCGCCGCGACCATCTCGGGGGTGAGCGCGAAGAGGTCACCCTCCTCGAGCCGGATGTCGGCGTCGGCCAGGCCGTTGGCCTCGAGCAGCCGGTAGGACTCGTCCACCCAGGTGTCGATGATGTCGATGCCGTGATAGCGGGCGACGCCGCGGCCGCGGATCAGCTGGGCGGCGAGATAGCCGCGCCCGAAGCCGACGTCGAACACCCGGTCGCCGGCGGCCGCGAAGTCCATCGTGCGCCGGTAGCGCAGCCGGTTGACCGCGCTCTCCTCGATGTCGACCATCATGCGACCCTCGGGGCTCTTGAGCAGCTCGATGGTGTCGTCGGCGTACTGGTGCCAGGCCTCGAGCTCGTGCCCGAAGACCCGCTTCGCCGCGCTCGTGCTGAGCCGCTCGTAGGCGTCGACCAGCAGCCAGCCGGCGTCGACCGCCGCCGCCTCGGTCGGGTCGGTGACCCGCCGCTCAGGCGCACCGTCCGAGCGCTTGGGCCCCTGCGTGACGCGCACCCACCGTCCGGGAACAGGCTTGGCGCTGCGTCGGGCCTTCGGCAGCGCGGCCGGCTTCGCAGGGGCCGGCAGCCCCTTGACGAGCACACGGGTAGCGGTCCTGATGCGTCGCGACGCGCGAGCGGTCAGGGAGGAGGAGGGCATGCGCCTCACCCTAGGGGAACTGCGTGACAATCCGGCCGAAGCCCGCCGCGCGACACACCCTCGTCGGCGGGGCGTGACACTGGACCCATGACCTCGCTGCTGATCGTGCACCACTCCCCCACGCCCACGACCGGGCGTCTGCTCGACGCCGTGTTCGCCGGCGCATCCGACGACGCGATCGAGGGCGTCGAGGTCGTGGTGCGGCCCGCCCTGGAAGCGACCGCGGACGACGTGCTCGCGGCCGACGGCATCCTGCTCGGCACGAGCGCGAACTTCGGCTACATGAGTGGAGCGCTGAAGCACTTCTTCGACACGATCTTCCTCGAGGCGGGTGGAGCCCTCGGCGAGGACGGATCCGCTGGGGCGACCAGCCGTGGCCGCCAGCCGTACGGGCTCTGGGTGCACGGCCGCTACGACACGACGGGAGCAGTGCGCTCGGTCCAGGGCGTCGTGCAGGCACTCCCCTGGGCCCAGGCCGCCGAGGTGCTCGAGGTCGTCGGCGACGTCGAGCAGAAGCACCTCGACCGCGCGTACGACCTCGGGGGCACGGTCGCCGCGCTGCTGATGGGGTGAGGCTTGACCTGCCGGGGAGAATGGAGAGGTGACCCACCGCGTCCCCGATGCCCTTCCCACCCTCTCCGCCGGCTCCCACGACTCGACCAACGGCGAGGCCTGTGTCATGGAGTACGTCTCGCTCTTGGCCGGCGAGGAGTGGAGCGATCGCCCCGACTGCACGCACGAGCTGCTGGCGCACGAGGCACGCACCGTCAACGACCTGCTGCGCGAGAGCGATCGCTCCCGGCTGGTGCCGCTGATCGGCCGACTGTTCGGCACGACCGACGACTCTCCGACGCTGCGCGCCCGGCTCCGTCTTGCCCAGGCCCGGCAGGTCATGGCGCTGCTCGAGCCCGCTGCACGCCCTGCGGTGATCGCTGCGGTGCAGCGCGCAGAGAGCCTGATCGACGCGGACGACGCCGCGGTCACGGTCCACGACGCGTTCACCGACGCCATGCAGTTCCCGATCACCCACGGTGACCTCGACGGCGAGCACGTCGAGTTCCACGAGCGAATGGCCCGCATCTTCCCGTTCGCCCTGTCGCCCGACCTCGGCGTCGCCGAGGCGTATGCGCTGGCCGCCCTCGTCATCGCCCACAAGGTCGCAGCCTCGGGCGAGTGCCGCGCCGACTGCGGCAACAGCCCGGCCCGGGCACGTCGCATGGTCAAGGACCTCTCGGGCCTGATCGACGTGTACGACGAGGTCACCGGCCGCCTGGTCCGCGAGGTCACGGCCGACGAGATCCGCGAGCTCGCGGACAGCCTGTCCTGATCGCGGCCGCCGATCCAGTACGGTCGGAGGCCAGCCAGCGAGAGGGACAGGGATGCAACGTGCGCACCTGGTCGGGGGACTCGTCCTCCTGGCCGCCATGACGACCGGATGCACGAGCAGCGACGATGGCGAGGCGTCGTCCGGCGACACGGCGCCGAGCACCGAGAGCACCGCGGCCGCCAAGGTCAGCCCCAAGACGCTCGAGGGCGCCTGCAGCCTGCTGGTCGGCCCGGCCGCGCGCTACGTCGACGACGCGTTGGCCGCCGGTGAGGCGGTGAGGACGAGCGGCGGAGCGCTGGCGAACGTCGATCGGGCGACCGAGGTGCAGAACCAGCTGTTCACGGTGGTCGCCGAAGGCCCCGCCGAGCTGAAGGACCCGGCCGGTCAGCTCGTCGACTACCTCGACGACCCCGAGGCCTACGTCGAGGCGGGCGACCTGGACCCACTGGTGACCGAAGCCGCCGTGGAGATCAAGAAGACCTGCGAGGGCTGACGGCCCACGCTGACACCACGGCGGCTATCGCTCCCAGTGCGCCGGCCGGACCAGTCGGTCGGGGATCACCGACCGGGCGTCACCGGTCGCGGCGTTGACCTGCACCTGGGTCAGGAACAGCGCCCCGGCGAGGTCGGCGCCGTGCAGCTTGGCGTCCCGCAGGTCTGCCCCGATGAGGTCGGCGGTGCGCAGGTCGGCCTCGCGCAGGTCGGCGGCGATCAGCAGCGCGCCGCGCAGGTTGGCGCCGCGCAGGTCGGCACGTCGCAGCCGCGCGCCCAGCAGGTCGGCACCACGACGCTCCGGCCCGGGGTGCGCTGCACGCACGTGACGGCTCACCTGCTGGAGCACCGGATCGACCCGAGCCCGGTGGGCAGTGAGGTCGATCGACGACAGGTCGTCGGCCGACGAACGGGTCAGGGCCTCGGTCTCGGCGAGGGCGTCGGCCACCTGGTCACGCACCACCTCAGCCTCGGGACGCTCGACGGCCTCCAGGAGATACCAGAGCATCTCGTGCAGCTGGCGCATGACCGGCAGCGCGGCGAACATCGACGCCGACGTCGCGGGGTCGTCACGCCAGCTCACACCGGCATAGGTCAGCTGCGACACCTTCTGGCCGGCGCCGAAGCAGTCGTAGACCGTGCAGCCCCGATAGCCCTCGTCACGCAGGTGCGCGTGGATGCCGCAGCCGAAGCCGTCGTCGAGGTTGACGCACGGATCGCCCGCCGCCTTGTCGACCGGGAAGTCGGCCGACCGCTCGAACGCCAGGGCGACGCAGCACAGGCCGAAGCAGCTGCCGCAGTCGGCGACCAGATCCAGTGACTCCACGCCTGAACCCTACGTCGACGCGTTGACGATCAGGCGTGTCCGGGGTCTCGTCTAGGCTGGTGGGGCGGGCTCTAAAATTCGACATTCTGACTGCGATTGCAGACAAATAGTTGTTGCCAGGCGTTGCGTCCGGCCGGCCACGAGAGGTATGATCGAACATATGTTCTAGCTCTTTCCGGAGTCCGCATGATCATCGAGCAGCTGTCGTCCCTGTCCGTGGACGCCGCTGCGCTCGAGCCCTGGTCCCTGACCGGAGCCGAGGTCCGCGAGATCGTCAAGGCCGCCCAGCAGGCCCGGACGTCGCTGGATGCGTTGCTGTCGCGCCTGGCCGGGTGCGCCGACGACATGGGCCTGCCCCACGACGACGCTGCGACGTCGACCACGGCGTGGATGGCCAACCTGACCGGCATGTCCAAGGGCGAGGCCGCGAAGCTGGTCGGACTGGCCACGGTGACCAACGGATGCACCGAGGCCGCCCGTGCCGCCTGGGCGGCAGGTGAGATCTCCACCGACCAGGCCGGGGTGATCATGAGGGCGATCGATGCCCTGCCCGACTGGGTCGACGACGCGCCCCGCGCCGACGCAGAGGCCCATCTGATCAAGCTGGCCGGTGAGCACAATCTCGATGACCTCAAGCGCCTCGCCAACCGCGTGCTCGAGGTCATCGACCCCGACGGTGCCGACGAAGAGCTGGGGAAGAAGGTCCTCGCCGAGGAGCAGAAGGCGTTCGAGGCGACCCGCCTGTCGATGCGACGCCGCGGCGACGGCACCACCCGGATCTCCGCCGTGGTCGCCGACGCTGACGGTGACACGTTGCGCGCTGCGGTCGAGGGGATCATCGCGCCGCGTCGCAACGCCAACGCGGCCGAGGCGTTCGGGTTCGACCTCGACGGGTGGAGGGCCTTGCCCCGGGACCAGAAGATGGGCCACGCCTTCGTTGAGCTCATCGCCCACCTGCCCACCGGCGCACTCCCCCAGCACGGCGGGCTCGCAGCCACCGTGGCCGTCACGGTCGACGTCGACAACCTCCGCACCGGCAACGGCACCGCCACCAACACCTCGGGTACCACGACCTCCGCCGCCAAGGCGCAGCGCATGGCGTGCAACGCTCAGCTCGTCGCCCTCTACCTCGACGCCGAGTCGAAGATCCTCGACCTCGGCACGACCCGACGCCTCTACGACAAGCACCAGAGGATCGCCCTCGCCCACCGTGACCGGGGGTGCATCTTCCCCGGCTGCGATCGGCCGCCCGCCTGGTGCGAGGCCCATCACATCACCTGGTGGACGGAGGGCGGCCCGACAGATTTGGCCAACGCAGCGTTGTTGTGCCACTTCCACCACTTCCTCGTCCACGAGGGCGAGTGGGGCATCGTCATGGCCAACGATGGCATCCCCGAGGTCATCCCACCCCCGCGCATCGACCCCGACCGAGTTCGGCGACGACACGCCAGATTCACCCGGCAAGAACCCCGCGCCGCGTGAGTCAGGGAGCGGGACGAGGGCCGGTCAGAAGCCGAGCTTGCGCAGCTGCTTGGGGTCGCGCTGCCAGTCCTTGGCGACCTTGACGTGCAGGTCGAGGAAGACCGGCGTGCCGAGCAGCTTCTCGATCTGCGAGCGCGAGTCGCTGCCGATCTGGCGAAGCCGCGTGCCCTGCTTGCCGATGATGATGCCCTTCTGGCTGTCGCGCTCGACGTAGACGTTGACCCGGACGTCGATCAGCGGCTTGTCCTCGGGGCGGTCGGCGCGCGGCACCATCTCCTCGACCACGACGGCCAGGGAGTGCGGCAACTCGTCGCGGACGCCCTCGAGCGCCGACTCGCGGATGATCTCCGCGATGAGGGTCTCCTCGGGCTCGTCGGTCAGCTGTCCCTCGGGATAGAGCGCGGGCCCGTCGGGCAGCGTGCCGATCAGGAGGTCGGCCAGCAGGTCGACCTGGTCGTCCGCGACGGCCGAGACCGGGATGATCTCCTGCCACTGCAGGCCCGCGTCGGCGCCGGCCTGCTGGATCGCGAGCAGGTGGTCGCGGAGCCGGTCGGGCTTGACCAGGTCGATCTTGGTCGCGATCGCGAAGATCGGCTTCTTCCGGATCTGGGCGAGCTCCTTGATCAGGAACTTGTCGCCCTCGCCGACGCTCTCGTTGGCCGGCAGGCACATGCCGATCGTGTCGACCTCGGACCACGTCGAGCGCACGAGGGCGTTGAGCCGCTCACCCAGCAGGGTGTGCGGCTTGTGCAGCCCGGGGGTGTCGATGAGGATCAGCTGCGCGTCGTCACGGTTGACCAGTCCGCGGATCGCGTGGCGCGTGGTCTGCGGCTTGGACGACGTGATCGCGATCTTGCCGCCGACCAGGGCATTGGTCAGCGTGGACTTGCCGGCGTTGGGACGACCGACGAAGCAGGCGAAGCCCGAACGGTGCTCGCTCATGTGGTCTTCACCCGCACGACCTCGCCGGCCGGATCGGCCAGGTAGACGTTGATGCCGTGACCGGACACGTCACGGACCGCGGTGCCGTTGACGATGGGCTCGGGGACCATCTCACCGACGAGCGCAGCCGCCTCGATGCCGGTAGCACCCGACGAGACGGCCATGGCGACCGCGAGGTCGAGGGCGTCGACCCGGATCGACGCCAGCACCACGGTCGAGGCGACATAGGTGCGACCATCCTGGTCGCGCACCGCCGCACCGTGCTCGGCGTTCGTCCGCGCGCGGGACGCCCGTGCGAGCGTCACCAGCTTGGCGTCCTCAGGACTGAGATCCATGGTCGGAACCTTTCGCTTCGTCCAGCACGGGGGTCAGACGACTCACGAGGACGTGGCCGATGCGGTTGCGTCGGCCCGACGGACCCTCGGCCTCGAAACGTAGTCCCTCGACCTCGACGACGCTCCCCCGGATCGGCACCTTGCCCAGGTGCTTGGCCATCAGGCCGCCGACGGAGTCGACGTCCTCGTCGTCGATCGGGATGTCGAAGAGATCTTCGAGGTCGTCGACCTCGAAGCGCGAGCTGACCCGCCAGGAGCCGTCGGCCAGCTGCTCGCTCTCCTCGGGCTCGGTGTCGTACTCGTCGGTGATCTCGCCGACGATCTCCTCGAGGATGTCCTCGATCGTGATCATGCCGGACGTGCCGCCGAACTCGTCGACCACGATCGCGACGTGCGTGCGCTGGGCCTGCATCTCCTTCAGCAGGTCGTCGGCCGGCTTGGTGTCCGGCACGAAGAGGCACGGCCGGGCGATCGACTCGATGCGCTCGGTGGTCTCGGCGACGTGGTTGTCGAAGACGCGCTTGGTGATGTCCTTGAGGTAGGCCATGCCGACGACGTCGTCGAGGTTCTCGTCGATGACCGGCATGCGCGAGTAGCCGCTGCGCAGGGCCAGCGACATCGCCTGGCGCAGCGTCTTGTGCTTCTCGACGAAGACCAGGTCGGTGCGGGGCACCATGACCTCGCGCACGATCGTGTCGCCGAGCTCGAAGACCGACTGGAGCATCTTGCCCTCGTCGGTCTCGATGACCGAGCTCGCGGCGGCGAGGTCGACGAGCTCACGCACCTCGACCTCGGAGGCGAACGGCCCCTCACGGAACCCCTTGCCGGGAGTCACGGCGTTGCCGAGCAGGATCAGCAGCTGCGGGATGGGCCCGAGCAGCCGGGTCATGCCGACGACGGGCAGGGCGGAGGCCAGCGCGATCGACTCCGCGTGCTGGCGGCCCAGCGTGCGGGGCCCGACGCCGATCAGCACGAAGCTGACGACGACCATGATCGCGACGGCGACGCCGAAGCGTGGCCACAGTCCGTCGAGCTCGTCGGCGACGACCAGCGCGACCAGCACGACGCTCGCGGTCTCGGCGAGCACCCGCAGGAGCAGCACCGAGTTGAGGTAGGCCGCGGGATCCTCGAGGATGCGCGCCAGACGAGCGGCGCCGGAGCGTCCCTCGTCCTCGAGCTCCTCGGCGCGTGCCTTGGAGAACGCAGAGATCGCGGCGTCGACGCTCGCGAGCATGCCTGCCACGACCGCGAGTCCGACCGACAGGACGACGGGGAGCCAGTTCATCGGGCGCGCCTCACTGCTGCTCGGGGTCGACGCCCTCGGCGGCCTGCTGCCACTCGAGGAGCAGACGACCCTGGATGCCGAACATCTCCTGGTGCTCCTGCGGCTCGGCGTGGTCGTAGCCGAGCAGGTGCAGGATGCCGTGCACCGTCAGGAGGTCGACCTCGTCGCGGGTGGAGTGGCCCGCCGCGGGCGCCTGCTGCTCGGCGACCTGCGGGCAGAGCGCGATGTCACCGAGATAGCCCTCGGGGCTCTCGGCGTCGTCGTGGCCGGGCGTCAGCTCGTCCATCGGGAACGACAGCACGTCGGTCGGGCCCTTCTTGCCCATCCACTGCTCGTTGAGCACCGCGATCGTGTCGGGGTCGACGAGGCGGACGGTCAGCTCGGTGGCCGGGTGGAGGCGCATGCGCCGCATCGTGAAGCGGCAGAGCCGGGTGAGGGCGACGACGTCGACCTCGGCCCCTGACTCATTGAGTACGTCGACGTTCACGGGCGTCCGTGCCCTCCTCGCTCCACTTGCTCGGGGCGCGTCGCGTGCTCCTCGTACTCGCCGTAGGCGGCGACGATCTGACCGACCAGCTTGTGGCGGACGACGTCGGAGGCGGTGAGGTTGGCGAAGTGGATGTCGCGGACGTCGTCGAGGATGTCCTGGACCACCCGCAGCCCGCTCTTGTTGCCGCTCGGCAGGTCGACCTGCGTGACGTCGCCGGTGACGACCATCTTGGAGCCGAAGCCCAGGCGCGTCAGGAACATCTTCATCTGCTCGGGCGTGGTGTTCTGTGCCTCGTCGAGGATGACGAACGCGTCGTTGAGGCTGCGCCCGCGCATGAACGCCAGCGGCGCGACCTCGACGACACCGCTCGCGAGGAGCTTGGGGATCGTGTCGGGGTCGACCATGTCGTGCAGCGCGTCGTAGAGCGGACGCAGGTAGGGGTCGATCTTCTCGCTGAGCGATCCGGGCAGGAAGCCCAGTCGCTCGCCCGCCTCGACGGCAGGACGGGTCAAGATGATGCGGTTGACCTCCTTGGCCTGCAGCGCCTGGACGGCCTTGGCCATCGCGAGATAGGTCTTGCCGGTGCCCGCCGGGCCGATGCCGAAGACGATCGTGTGCTTGTCGATCGCGTCGACGTAACGCTTCTGGTTGACCGTCTTGGGCCGGATCGTGCGGCCGCGGTTGGACAAGATGTTGAGGCTCAGCACCTCGGCCGGCTTCTCGCGGGTCTCGGTGCGCAGCATCGACACGCTGCGCTCGACGGTCTCGCGGGAGAGGTTCTGGCCTGTGCGCAGGATCGTCACGAGCTCGTCGAGGAGCCGCTCGACGAGGGCGGCCTCCGAGGGCGCTCCCGTCACCGTGATCGTGTTGCCGCGGGCGTGGATGCGCGCCTCGAAGGAGTCCTCGATCAGGCGGAGGAACTCGTCAGCGGGGCCGAGCAGGGCGACGGCCGCGACGCTCGACGGGATCGTGAACGTGTGGGTGGGCAGCGGTGCCGATGAGGTGTCGTCAGTCATGTGGGATCAATCGTACGCAACGCCTGCGGCAGCGCACTAATTTCCTCAGCCCGGCAGCGGCACGTGGATCTCGCCGCCCAGCACGTGGGCGTGCGCGTGGAACACCGTCTGACCCGCGGCTGACCCGGTGTTGAAGACGAGCCGGTACTGGCCACCGACCTCGACCTCGGCGATGCGACGGGCCTCGGCCAGCAGCGCGACCGTCACCTCGGGGTCGGCCGCGGCCAGGCTGCCGATGTCGGGCTCGTGGACGCGCGGAACGACCAGCACGTGCACGTCGGCCTGCGGGAAGATGTCGCGGAACGCGACGGTGTGCTCGGTCTCGGCCACGATCTCGGCCGGGATGTCACCTGCGACGATCCTGCAGAACAGGCAGTCGGGATCGGGCGTGCTGCTCACTTGCATCTCCTTCGCTTCACGTTCGCAAGCTCACTTGAAGGCATCCTTGATCTTGCCGAAGACGCCCTTGTGGTTGCTGCCCATGAGGGCCTCGGGCCGCTCCTCGTTGCGGAGCTGGGCGAGCTGCTCGAGCAGGGCCTTCTGCTGCTCGTCGAGGCGCGACGGCGTCTCGACGACGACCTGCACCTTGAGGTCGCCGCGACCCGACCCGCGCAGGCGGGGCACGCCCTGGCCCTTGATCGTCAGGGTGTCACCGGACTGCGTGCCCGCCACCACGTCGACCTCGACGGTGCGCGACGCCTCGTCGGAGTCGGGGACGTCGGCCTCGAGCGTCGGCAGGTCCAGGTGGGTGCCGAGCGCAGCAGCCGTCATCGGCACCGTGATCTGGCAGAAGAGCTGGTCGCCCTTGCGCTGGAACACGGGGTGCCGCGCGACGTTGACCTCGAGATAGAGGTCACCGGCAGGCCCGCCACCGGGGCCGACCTCGCCCTCGCCGCTGAGCTGGATGCGGGTGCCCTGGTCGACACCGGCCGGGATCGTCACCGAGATCGAGCGACGCGAACGCACCCGACCCTCACCGGCGCACTCGGGGCACGGGTCGGGGATGACGGTGCCGAAGCCGTGGCACGTGGGGCACGGGCGGGACGTGCGGATGTCGCCGAGCAGCGACCGCTGGACGTGCTGGACGTCGCCGTGCCCGTGGCACGTGCGGCAGGTCTCGGGCTGCGAGCCGTTGGCCGCGCCGCTGCCCTCGCACGTCGTGCAGGTGACGGCCGTGTCGACCTTGATCTCGTGCGTGACGCCGAACGCCGCCTCGGCGAGGTCGACGTTGAGCCGCAGCAGCGCGTCCTGGCCGCGCTGCTGGCGCGGACGCGGGCCGCGCTGGGCGTTCTGGCCGAAGAACGCGTCCATGATGTCGTCGAAGTTGAAGCCCTGGGCACCGCCGCCGAAGCCTCCGCCGCCGCTGCTCATGGGGTCGCCACCGCGGTCGAACGTGGCCCGCTTCTGCGGGTCGGACAGCACCTCGTAGGCGATCGTCACCTCCTTGAACTTGTCGGAGGCGTCGGGCGCGTCGTTGACGTCGGGGTGGAACTGACGGGCGAGCTTGCGGTACGCCTTCTTCAGCTCGTCGGCGGTCGCATCACGTCCGACGCCGAGTGTTGCGTAGTAGTCCTGTGCCATGAGTCCTCTGCGTTTCAGTTGTCCGCCAGCGTGCGGCCGACGTAGCGGGCGACGGCGCCGACAGCAGCCATCGTTGCGGGATAGTCCATGCGGGTGGGGCCGACCGTGCCCAGGGTCGCGAGCGCCAGGTCGTCGGCGCCGTAGGCCGACGAGATGACCGCGGTGCTCGAGAGGCTCTCGTGGCCTGTCTCGCTGCCGATGCGCACCGAGAGGCCGCTCGTCGCCTCGCCCAGCAGCTTGAGCAGGACGACCTGCTCCTCGATGGCCTCGAGCACCGGCTTGATCGAGGTGTCGAAGTCGCTGCCGAACCGGGCGAGGTTGGCCGTGCCGCCGACGGCGATGCGCTCGTCGCTGCGCTCGTTGGAGAACGTCTGCGTGAGCGTCGTGACGATAGAGGTGACGATCGGGCGGTCGTTGACCCCGAACGTCTCGATCATGTCGGCGAGCTTGAGCGACGCCTCGGGGAGGCGCTCGCCCACGGTGGCGCGGGTGATGCGCGACCGCAGGTCGGCGATGAGGTCGTCGGTGGGTGTCTCGACCAGCTCGACGATGCGCTGCTCGACCCGGCCGCTGCTCGTGATGACGACCAGCAGCACGCGGGAGCCCTCGAGCGCCACGAGCTCGATGTGACGGACCGTCGAGCGGGTCAGCGACGGGTACTGGACGATCGCGACCTGGTTGGTCAGCTGCGCCAGCACCTTGACGCTGCGCTGCACGACGTCGTCGACGTCGACCGCACCGGTCAGGAACGTCTCGATCGCCCGGCGCTCGGCCGGCGACAGCGCCTTGACCGTCGAGAGACGGTCGACGAACATCCGGTAGCCCTTGTCGGTCGGGATGCGACCGGCGCTGGTGTGGGGCTGGGTGATGTAGCCCTCGTCCTCGAGCGCGGCCATGTCGTTGCGGATCGTGGCCGGCGAGACGCCGAGCTGGTGGCGGTCGAGCAGCGAGCGCGAGCCGACCGGCTCCTGCGTCGCGACGTAGTCCTCGACGATGGCGCGGAGGACGTCGAGCCGGCGGTCGTCAGACATCACACGCTCCTCTCCGCGAGCCTGTTGGCACTCTCCGTGGTCAAGTGCCAGTCTAGCGAGGTGAGCAGCATCTCGGAGAACGGCGAGGGGCACCTGGTCGTCCAGGGCGACGAGAGATCCCTCACGATCACCCCCTACGAGGTCGTGCTCGACGACGGCACGACCGTCGCGCACGAGTCGCGCGGCGGCTCACTGTCGTCGGTGTGGGTCACCCAGCTCGACCGCATCACCGTCGAGGTCATGCACCTCGGCGACGGCCCCGCCGGCGGCGAGCTCGTCGCGAGCCTCTCGGTGGTCGAGGACGACGGCAGCATCGTCGCGTCCTACGTCACGGTGGGTGCGCTGTGGACCGCCGACGCGCCGGGCGACGTCCCGCCGAGCTGGCCCGTCGCGGTCGACCTGGCGCTCGGGCTCATCGGCCCCGAGACCCAGCTGCTCGGCCCCGACATCGAGAAGGACGATCTCGAGACTCTGCACCAGCGACTCCTGGGAGCCCTGCATGGTTGACCGCTACGGCACCGACGTCCTGTCCGGCGACTGGAAGAAGCCGCCCCGAGGTCGCTCCGAGGAGGTCGTGGTCGAGCGCGGCATGGTCATCGAGGATGCCTCGACGGGCTTCTGCGGCGAGGTCATGGCCGTCGAGAAGGACCTCGGGATGATGATCCTGGAGGACCGGCGGCTCGTCCGCCGATCGTTCCCGCTCGGCCCCGGCTACCTGCTCGAGGGCAAGCCGATCATCGCTCGTCCACCGTCGGCCGCGACCAAGGCGACTGCCACGCGTACGGCGTCGGGCTCCCGAGCCGTCCACGGCGCCAAGGCCCGCGTGGCCCTGCCGAGCCGCATCTACGTCGAGGGACGCCACGACGCCGAGCTCGTCGAACGCGTCTGGGGCGACGACCTGCGCATCGAGGGCGTGGCCGTGGAGTACCTCGGCGGCATCGACGACCTCGTCGGCATCGTCGACGACTTCGCCCCCTCCGCCGACCGCCGCCTCGGCGTGCTGGTCGACCACCTCGTGCCCGGGTCCAAGGAGACCCGTCTGGCCGAGCAGGTCTCCGGACGTCCGCACGTGCTGGTCGTCGGCCACCCCTACATCGACGTCTGGCAGTCGGTGAAGCCCGCCCGCCTCGGCATCGAGGCGTGGCCCGTGATCCCCCGCGGCGAGGACTGGAAGCACGGCATCTGCCGCGAGCTCGGCTGGTCCCACACCGACCAGGCCGACATCGCCCGGGCGTGGAAGCACATCCTTGGACGCGTCGACTCCTACGCCGACCTCGAGCCGGAGTTCCTGGGCCGGGTCGAGGAGCTCATCGACTTCGTCACCGCGCCGACCGACTGAGCGATCGTCCGACGCGTCTCACCGCACCCGCAGCACGACCGAGGTCGAGCTGCGCGCGTGGTACTTCGACCCGCGATAGACGACCGTCAGCCTCGCCCGGCCCTTGGGCTGGCGGGGCAGGGTGACCGTGCGGCGGCTCGGCGAGGAGATCGTGACCCGGCCGATCCGCTTCGACCCGCGGAGCACGTCGACCACTCCACGCGCCTCTCCGGGCCCCACCCGCACGCGGACCTGCGGACGACGAGCACGGCTGATCGACGAGTCGACGAGGCGGGCCGACACCGCAGTGGGCGTCTTGACCCGGAACGTCCGGACGCCGAGCAGGCGGTCCTCGCCGGCCGTGCCGGGTGCGTTGAGCGCGTACAGGTACATCGTGGACGGTGTCTTCGTGCGCAGCGTCTTGATCCAGTGGAACCGGAAGTAGCCGCTCGAGAACGTGAACGTCTCGACACCGGCCTGGTCGCGCGGCCCGCCGATCGACACGAGGTAGTCACGCTTGCCCGGCGCAGCGTCAGGATCGCTCGAGGCCCCCCAGAAGTCGATGACACCGGCACTCGGCGACTCGACCGAGATCAGCTTGCCTGACGGACGGCCGTCCGACTCGGGGAACCGGATGAAGCCCGACGGCCACGAGGACGATCCGCGGGGCATGATGCGCCAGGCGAACGAGTCGTCGAAGTTGTCCTCCGACACCACGATCCGACCGTCCTTGCGGACTGACTCGACGTACGCGACGTGACCCGCCGCCGAGGCGCCGTGATAGTTGGCCTTCCACCAGGCGATGTCGCCCGGACGTGGCGTCGACGTCACCGGGATGCCCTCCCTGCGTGCCGCTGGTCCCCAGGTCGCCGCGTCCACGGCTCCCGTCGGGCGGGCGACCACCCTGCCCTTCGACAGGCGGTAGGCGACGTAGTTGGTGCAGCTGTGCCCGGGCGCCATGTTCCAGTGCGAGTCACGGAACACCAAGCGGTATCCGGCGCTGCCGAGACCTTCGGTCAGGCAGCCCACGAACCCGCGGCACAGCAGTGACGAGGACGCCGCTTGAGCAGGCGTCATTCCCATGATCATGATGACCGCGACGAGTGCTCCCACCACTCGCGCAGGTCCGCGCAAAAAGCGCATCTCTCCCTCTGCGTTCTCCCCCGAAACCGTGTTGCTGGGTCCACTCCCATAGACCCACTCCCTGCTTCGAGGTTAAGCAGTAACTCGCAGTGACATGTGCGGTTCGCCAGAAAGAGCACGAAGCTTCTAGTCGACGAGCTCACGGACGACGGCATCGGCGAGCAGTCGACCCGGCCGGGTCAGCACCAGGCGATCGCCGTTGCGCGTCGCCAGACCGCGCTCGACGACCCCGTCGACGGCCGTGCGCGCCCCGTGGCTCAGCGCGTCCAGGTCGAGCCCGCTGCGCAACCGGGTCTCGAGCATGATGCGCTCGACCTGCGCCGTCGCGGCGTCGATCGCCTCACCGTCGTGGCGCGGTGACGCGTCGGCGGCCAGCCGCTGCGCATAGGCGGCGGGGTGCTTGACGTTCCACCAGCGCTCCGCGACGGCGTCGGCCTCCGTGTCGACGCCAGGTGCGCGCAGGTGCGAGTGGGCTCCCGGGCCGATGCCCCACCAGTCGTCGCTGCGCCAGTAGAGCACGTTGTGACGGCACTGCGCGGCCTCGTCGCGGGCCCAGTTGGACAGCTCGTACCAGCCGAGCCCTGCTGCGGTGAGCAGCTCGTCGGCGAGCACGTACTTGTCGGCCGTCTCGTCGTCGTCGGGCATGACGACCTCGCCGCGCCTCACCTTCCGGGCGAACGCCGTGCCCTGCTCGACGATCAGCGCGTACGCGCTCACGTGGTTCGGCTCCAGGGCGACGGCCTGCTCCACGCTGTCGCGCCAGTCGTCCATCGACTCCCCCGGGGTGCCATAGATGAGGTCGACGCTGACCTGCTCGAAGCCGGCCTCGCGGGCCCAGCGCACGGCCTGCGGGACGTTGGCGGGGTCGTGCGTGCGCTCGAGGGTCGCCAGCACGTGCGGGACCGCCGACTGCACGCCGAAGGAGATCCGGGTGAAGCCGCCCTCCCGGAGCGTCGCGAGCGACTGCGGGGTGACCGAGTCGGGATTGGCCTCGGTCGTGACCTCGACCCCCTCGGCCAGGCCGAGACGCTCGTCGATCGCCCGCAGCACCCGCACCAGGTCGGCGGACGGCAGCTGCGTCGGGGTACCCCCGCCGAAGAACACCGTCTCGACGGTTCGACGCCCCACCTCGGCCGCGGCGCGGTGGATCTCGCTGATCGCGGTGTCGGCGTAGGAGGCCCGCGTCGCACCCTCGCCGAGCTCGTCGGCCGTGTAGGTGTTGAAGTCGCAGTAGCCGCAGCGGACCGTGCAGAACGGGACGTGGACGTACATGCCGAACGGCCGCTCCCCCGGGTGGGAGAGCGGCCGTTCGATCGAGTTCACCGACTAAGCGTAGAAGCCGTCGAGGATCGCCTTGTTGTTGGCTTCGACGACATTACGCTTGACCTTCATGCTGGGCGTGATCTCGCCGTTCTCGATCGACAGGTCGTGATCGAGGATCGCGAACTTCTTGATGGTCTCCCAGCGGTTGATCTTGGCATTGAGCTCGTCGATCTGGCTCTGGATGTGGGCGTACATCTCGGGCGACGAGACGACCTCGGTGTAGGTCTTGCCGGCCATGCCGTGGCCGGCAGCCCACTCCGTGACGGCGTCGGGATCGAGCGTGATGAGCGCCGAGCAGAAGTTGCGCTCGTTGCCGTGCACGACGATCTGGCTCGTCAGGGCGCTGATGCCCTTGAAGATGCCCTCGATGTGCGGCGGCGCGACGTACTTGCCGCCCGATGTCTTGAAGAGCTCCTTCTTGCGACCCGTGATGAACAGGAAGCCGTCCTCGTCGATGCGGCCCTCGTCACCGGTGTGCAGCCAGCCGTCCTCGGTGAGCGACGACGCGCTCTCGGTGTCGAGGTTGTGGTAGCCGCGCATGATGTGCGGGCCCTTGATGAGCACCTCGCCGTCAGCCGCGATCTTGGCCTCGCTGCCGGGGAACGGCAGACCGACCGAGCCGAGCTTGAAGTTGTCGGGCTGGTTGACGAACGCGCCGGCCGACGTCTCGGTGAGGCCGTAGCCCTCGAGGATCAGGACGCCCGCGGCGTGGAACCACTCGGCGATGTCGGGCGAGAGCGCCGCGGCACCGGAGATGAAGAACCGCACGCGGCCGCCGAAGCGGGCCCGGACCTTGGAGAAGACCAGCTTGTCGGCGACGGCGAACTTGGCCTTGAGGACCGGCGAGACGCTCTTGCCCGACCGGATCGCCTTGGAGTACTCGCTGCCGACGCCCTCGGCCCACTGGAAGATCTTGAGCTTGGCGCCACCCTCGGCCTCGGTCATGCCGACGATGCGGCCATAGGCCTTCTCGAAGATGCGCGGTGCGGCACCCATGAAGGTCGGCTGGACGATCGCGAGGTTGTCGACGATGCGCGGCACGCGACCGTCGATCGCGGTCGGGAAGCCGATCGCGAGCTGCGTCGTGAGGAGCACCTTGCCGAACGAGTGGGCCATCGGCAGCCACAGGAACTGCAGGTCGTCGATGCTCAGGAAGCCACCGGCCACCATGACGGCGCCCTCGTAGGACCAGCCGTCGTGGCTGAGGCGGACGCCCTTGGGGCGCCCCGTGGTGCCCGAGGTGTAGATCAGCGTGGCGAGCGAGTCACCCGTGATGCCGGCGACGCGATCCTCGATGACGGTCGGGTGGTCGGCGAGGTAGCCCTCACCGAGCTTCTCGAGGTCGTCGAAGCTGATGACCCAGTCGCCGTCGGAGGTGCCGTCGATGACGACGACCTTGACGATCGACGGCAGCTCGGAGTGCTTCTCGCGCAGCTTGGCGACCTGCTCGTCGTCCTCGGCGAACACGACACGGCTGTCGGAGTCGGCCAGGATGTAGGCGACGTCGTCGGCCATCGTCGTCGGGTAGACGGTCGTCGTCGCGGCGCCCGCGGCGTTGATCGCCAGGTCGGACAGGATCCACTCGAGCCGGGTGCCGGACGCGATCGCGACCCGCTCCTCGGACTGGATGCCCAGCGCCACCAGGCCCGCTGCCAGCCGGGTGACCTTGTCACCGGTCTCGGCCCACGTCAGCGACTGCCACACTTCGTTGGCATCGGGATAACGGTAGGCCTCGCGGGAGCCGGACTCCTTGACGCGGGAGTAGAACATGCCCGCCACCGTGGCGGCCCTGTTCTTGACGATCTCGAGCTGGGCGGGGGTGGGCGTGACAACTGGCATGTGGGGGTCCCTCTGCGCGGCGTACGGTCAGTATGTGGTGCGTGTCACCCTAACCTACTGGGCGGTCACTTCTCGGGGATCGTTGCGCCTTTCACCCAGTCGCCGGGCCACGAAGGAATTGATGCGCGGCTCGGCCGTCAGACGAGGGATCAGACCCCGTTCGGTCGTCAGGGCGCGAAAGACGAAGTCGACCGTCACCTCGTGCTCGCGGCTCTCCACGACCTCGATCGTGTCGCCGGCCTCGATCGTCCCCTCCTCGAGCACCCGCAGGTAGGGCCCGGGCAGCCGGCCCTGGGTGAACTTCTTGACCCACTGCCGTTCGTCGAGGAATCCCTGGAAGACCGAGCACGGGATGCGGACGCCCGCGATCTCGAGCAGCGCTCCCCCGACGCGCCACCTGTCACCTGCGTGAGCACCGGTCAGGTCGATGCCCACCGTCGTCAGGTTCTCGCCGAACTGCCCGGCGTGGAACGTCCGCCCGAGCTGGCCGCCCCAGGCCTCGAGGTCCTCCCGGGCATAGGCGTAGACGGCCTGGTCGGGACCGCCGTGGTTGACCAGGTCGGCGATCTGGTCACCTTCCAGGCCGGCGCGGTTGACGTGCACCGGCCCGTCGACCGGCCGCTTGTCGATCGCGCTGCGACGCAGCTGTCCCCACGGGACGTCGACCGTCCGACCGACGTTGACGGACTCGAGCGCTCCAGCCATGCCGCAACCCTATCGACGCGGCGGGCTACTTCTTGTCGGCGTCGCCCGTGGAGAGCGCGGCGATGAACGCCTCCTGGGGGACCTCGACGCGGCCGACCATCTTCATCCGCTTCTTGCCCTCCTTCTGCTTCTCCAGCAGCTTGCGCTTGCGGCTGATGTCGCCGCCGTAGCACTTGGCGAGCACGTCCTTGCGGATCGCGCGGATGTTCTCGCGGGCGATGACGCGGGCGCCGATGGCGGCCTGGATCGGCACCTCGAACTGCTGGCGCGGGATGAGCTCCTTGAGCTTGCCGGCCAGCGAGACGCCGTAGGCGTAGGCGTTGTCGCGGTGGACGATCGCGCTGAACGCGTCGACGACCTCGCCCTGCAGGAGCACGTCGACCTTGACCAGGTCGGACGCCTCCTCGCCGGTCGGCTCGTAGTCGAGAGAGGCGTAGCCCTTGGTGCGGCTCTTGAGGGCGTCGAAGAAGTCGAACATGATCTCGCCCATGGGCAGCGTGTACTTGATCTCGACGCGGTCCTCGGAGAGGTAGTCCATGCCGATGAGCTGGCCACGGCGTGCCTGGCAGAGCTCCATGATGACGCCGATGTAGTCGGACGGGCTCAGCACCGTGGCGCGCACGACGGGCTCGTAGACCTTGTCGATCTTGCCGTCGGGATACTCCGACGGGTTGGTGACCGTGATCTCCTTGCCGTCCTCCATCTCGACCCGGTAGACGACGTTGGGCGCCGTCGAGATGAGCTCGAGGTTGAACTCGCGCTCGAGGCGCTCGCGGACGATCTCCAGGTGCAGCAGGCCGAGGAAGCCGATGCGGAAGCCGAAGCCCAGGGCGCCCGACGACTCCGGCTCGTAGACCAGCGCGGCGTCGTTGAGCTGCAGCTTCTCGAGGGCGTCGCGCAGCGTCGGGTAGTCGTCGCCGTCCATCGGGTAGAGACCGGCGAAGACCATGGGGTTGGGGTTCTTGTAGCCGCCGAGCGGCTCGGTCGCGCCGCGGATGTTGGAGGTGACGGTGTCACCCACGCGCGACTGGCGGACCTCCTTCACGCCGGTGATGAGGTAGCCCACCTCGCCGACGCCGAGGTCGCCGGCCTTGACCGGCTCCGGCGAGATGACGCCGACCTCGAGCATCTCGTGGACCGCACCGGTCGACATCATCTTGATCTTGTCGCGGTGCGAGAGCTTGCCGTCGACGACGCGGACGTAGGTCACGACCCCGCGATAGGTGTCGTAGACCGAGTCGAAGATCAGGGCGCGCGGCGGTGCGTCGGGGTCGCCCTGGGGCGGCGGGACCTCGTCGACGATGAGGTTGAGCAGCTCCTCGACGCCCTGGCCCGTCTTGGCCGAGACCCGCAGGACGTCGTCGGGGTTGCCGCCGATGATGCCGGCGATCTCCTCGGCGTACTTCTCCGGCTGGGCGCCGGGCAGGTCGATCTTGTTGAGCACGGGGATGATGTCGAGGTCGGCGTCGATCGCGAGGTAGAGGTTCGCGAGCGTCTGCGCCTCGATGCCCTGGGCCGCGTCGACCAGCAGGACGGCACCCTCGCACGCCTCGAGGCTGCGGCTGACCTCGTAGGTGAAGTCGACGTGACCGGGGGTGTCGATCATGTTGAGCACGTAGATCGTGCCGGCGTCGTCGCCGCTCGACTTGGTGAACGGCATGCGCACGGCCTGGCTCTTGATCGTGATGCCGCGCTCGCGCTCGATGTCCATGCGATCGAGGTACTGCGCCTTCATGTCACGGCCGTCGACGACGCCGGTGTGCTGCAGCATGCGGTCGGCCAGCGTCGACTTGCCGTGATCGATGTGCGCGATGATGCAGAAGTTGCGCAGGATCTGCGGGTCGGTGGCCCCGGGCTGGGGTACGGGGCGGTTGCTCATGATGAGCCATTCTCCCACCTCCTCGGGCATGCTCGCGCCCCGCGGTGCGCGCCGCCGGTCCGGGTGCTCTCCAGCCCGTCGCGGCAGACCGCGACATGGTCGCGCGTCGAACCTGAGCCGATCGAAGCGGCGGACCATCGATTTGAGACCACGGCCTGCTGGCTGATAGAGTTGGCGGTCGCGTGCCCCGGCACGTCCACTCACTTTTCATCATCGAGTTCCATCCGAGAGAAACAGGTTTGCCCCGTGGCGAATATCAAGTCGCAGATCAAGCGCAACCGGCAGAACGAGCTGGCCCGTGAGCGCAACAAGTCCGTGCGCTCCGCGCTGAAGACGGCTGTCCGCCGCTTCGAGGAGGCTATCGCGGCCGGCAACACCGACGAGGCCAAGTTGCTCGCCGGCGAGGCCAACAAGAAGCTCGACAAGGCTGCCTCGAAGAAGGTCATCCACAAGAACCAGGCGGCCAACCGCAAGTCGGCCATCGCCAAGAAGGCCGCGTCGCTCTGACGTCAGCCCACTGAATCAACGCCTCGGTCATCGACCGGGGCGTTTTTTCGTGACCTGCGGGCCGACCGCGGCACCGTCAGCAGGCGCACGACCGACTCGAGCGGACCCCGACCCACCCACCGCTGCCAGGCGGCCGCGAGCGCGCACAGCACGACCACCTGCAGCAGCCAGTCGCCGTAGCTGCCCAGACGCGGGCCGCCCGCCTCGTCGCTCCCCTCCACGATCCGCCAAAACCACAGGACGTGGACCGTGTAGAGGGTCAGGGTCATCGCGCCGGCCGAGCGCAGCGGCGTCAGCAGCAGTCGCGACCACGGCAGTCGGACGGCCAGGGCGCACAGGCCTATGACGAGCAGCGCCGAGCCGATCGCGCTGACGAGGTTGAGCGGCGTCGACGTGTGCTCCCCCACCTGCAGGAGGTCGTTCCACTCCGCCCGGCGGTAGCGACCGCCGAACAGCATGCGCCAGCCGAGCCCGTAGGGGTCGTCGACGACCTCGGTGCGGATCAGCGCCCAGCCGGCCGCCGTCGTCGTGCCGAGCAGGCCCGCGCCGACAGCGGCGAGCCGCCATGCGACGGCGAGGTTGCGCAGGTCGAGCCGCCCCACGACCAGACCGACCAGCACGTAGGAGAACCACGCGACGGCCGGATAGGCGCCGAACACGAGCAGCTCGCCGAGCAGCGCCACGGGGTGGGCCACCTCCGAGACCTCGGCCTGACCGGCGTCGACGGGCGGCTGCACCACCTGCAGGCCGACCACCACGACGCCGGACACCAGCGTCCAGAAGATCGTCATCGGCACCAGCACGGCCGTGGGCAGCTGTCTGAACGGGAGCGCCGCGACGATCAGCAGCCCGTAGAACGCCAGGATGATCAGCACCGGCATGCCGTCGATCGATCCGAGCGAGAGGCCCAGGGCGATCAGGAGCAGGGCCCGCGCCAGCGTGGCCCGCACCGAGCCCACGCCGCCGGGGTCGCGGCGGTGGACCAGCGTCAGGGCCACGCCCGCCAGCATCGCGAAGAGCGGGGCGGCACGGCCACCCACGACCATCTGGCCGATCGGCGGGTCGCCGTCGAGCCAGACCGGCCCCAGGTGCGCCAGCATCATGCCGATCAGCGCCACGCCCCGCGCGACGTCGACCGCATCGACCCGCGACGGCGCGACGCGCACCTCAGCGCCTGCGCTGGGCGGCGACCTGCAGAACCATGCGTTCGACGGCGAAGGCCGGGTCGGCCGCGCCGCCCTTGACGTCGAGGTCGGCCTGCGCGACGGCCGAGATCGCGGCCGCGAGGCCCGCCTGGTCCCAGCTGCGCAGCTGTGAGCGCATCACCCGGATCTTGAACGGCGGCGCGCCGATGTGACCGGCGAGGTCGTTGTCACGCATGCCGTCGGGAGCGCCCGCGAGCTTGGCCAGCGACCGCAGACCGGTGGCGAGCGCGCTGGTGATGAGGACCGGAGCGACCTTGGCCGCCTCGGCCCAGCGGGCCTGCTCCAGGGCGATGCTGATCTGTCCGTTGATCGTCGCGTCGGCGATCTCGTAGCCCCGGACGTCGGCCCGCCCGCCGAAGTACTGCCGCACGAGGGACGCGGAGATCTGGGCACCCTTCTCCAGGTTGGCGACCAGCTGGTCGGCCGCGCCCGCGAGGGCGCGCAGGTCCTGACCGATCGAGGCGACCAGCAGCGTGGCTGCCTCCTCGTCGATGCGGGCGCCGAGGTCGCGGACCTCGGTGAAGACCCACTGCGCGAAGTCGCGCTCGTACTTGGGCTGGGCGACCTTGACCTCGGAGACGATCGGCGCCTTGCGGAGCTTGTCGAGCAGGCCCTTGCCCTTCTGCCCGCCGCTGTGCACGAGGATCACCGCGATGTCGGGCGAGGGCTCGGCGACGTAGGCCAGCAGCTCGTTTTGCGCCGCGTCAGGCAGGTCCTGCAGCTCGGTCAGCACCAGGGCGCTCGCGTCGCTGAACAGCGACGGGCTGGTCAGCCCGGCGAGCTCGCCGGGCTGCAGGCCGGACGCGGTCGACGTCGCGACCTCGACCTCGGGCTGCTCGCCCGTGACGACCTTGACGGCCTTGGCGCGGGTGCGGTCGGCGAGGAACTCGGCATTGCCGGTGATGAGCAGGATCTTGCCGAATGCCGTGGCCACGGTGCTCAGACTAGTACGGACAGCGTGGAGGACCCGTCGTCGCGACGTCGGATCTCGATGCGGTCGGCAACCCGCTGCTTGAGGTCCTCGACGTGGCTGACGATGCCGACCACGCGCCCACCGCGGGCCAGCCCCGTGAGCTCGGCCATGACGTCGTCGAGCGTCGCCGGATCGAGGCTGCCGAAGCCCTCGTCGACGAACAGGGTGCCCAGCTCGACACCGCCTGCCTCGGCCATGACGACGTCGGCCAGCCCGAGCGCCAGGCACAGGGATGCATAGAACGTCTCGCCGCCCGACAGCGTGCGGGGCTCGCGCTCCTGGCCCGTCTCGGTGTCGATGACGGCCAGGGACAGCCCGGTCTTGGTGCTGCGGCCGCTGCGTTCGCGCTCGTCGGTGGCGCGCAGCTGGTAGCGCCCGCTCGACATCGGACCGAGACGGCTGTTGGCCGCCGCGACGACGTCCTCGAAGCGACGCATCAGCACGTAGGTGCCGAGCGTGAGCTTCTTGAGGTTGGCGGCCGCAGACCCCTCGGCGACGTCGGCCACCCGGATGACGGCCGCGGCGTCGGCGGCTGCCTCGGCCAGATCGCCGCTGGCCGTCTCGAGCGCCGCCCACCGGGTCGTCACCTCGTCGCGTCGGTGTGCCGCGGTGGCGGCAGCACCGGCGCACGCCTCGTGGTCGGCGGCAGCGGCTTCGTGCCGCTGGCGAGCCGCCGGGAGGTCGGGCTCCTCGCGACCGGTGAGGACGGCGATCTCGGGAGCCGCCAGCCCCTCGGCCACGACGCGCGTCTGCTGACCGTGCTCGGTGACCAACCGATCGAGCCGGTCGATCTCGTCCGCCGGGAGCACCGCGGCGAGCGCCGCGTCGCGATCGTCGAACTGCTGCTCGGCCAGCCGGCGGTCGACCGTCTCGGTGGTGTCGCTGACCTGCTGGTCGGCGAGGGTCAGCGACGCGGAGGTGCGTGCGTAGGCGCGCACGCGATCTCGGTGGGCACCGACGCGTGCGGTCAGGTCGACGAGCGTGCCATCGGCCCCGTCGAGGGCACGCTCGACGGCGGACCGGTCGTCGTCGAGCTCGCGCTGCAGCCCCGCGACCTCGGTCCGCAGGGCCACAGCGGTGTCGCCGCACTCCTGGCGATGACGGGCATCGTCGGCGGCGCCGGTGTCGAAGGTGTCGAGTGCTGCCTGCAGCTCGTCGCGGCGCGCGGCCGCCTCGGCTGCCGCGTCACGATCGGCGACGAGCGTCGTCAGCGCGGTGGTCGCGTCGTCGACCGAGAGGCCTGCAGCCTGCTCGAGCAGCGCGGCCCGCTCGGCGTCGAGCCTGACCACCTGGGCCCGGGCATCGTCGGCGACCCGCTCGGCTGACACCGCAGCCGACTCCGCAGCAGCGATCGCGTCCTCGTGCGGGTGGTCGTCGGCCTGGGTGGCGGGCCGGGGATGCTCGACCGCTCCGCAGACAGCGCAGGCATCGCCGGGCACGAGCGCCGCCGCGAGCTCGCCCGCCATGCCCTGGATGCGACGCAGACGCAGATCGGCGTGGCGACCGACGGCCGCCGCCGCGGCACCGGCCGCCGCCTCGAGGGCCTCGCGGGCGACGCCGAGCCGATCGTCGTGACCCTCGACCCCGCGCGCGGCGGTGAGCACTCGTTGGGCCTGGTCGACCGCAGCCTGGGCCGCGGGCAGCGCGTCAGCCGCCTCGCGGCTGGTGCTGAGGCCGGCGACGATCTCGGCCCGTCGGGCCGGACGCTCGGCGATGCGGCTCTCGGCCGCCACCACCTCGGCCTCGGCGGCCTCGAGATCGCGACGCAGGCCCGCCAGCTGCGTCTCGCGGGCGACGAAGCCGTGCTCCAGCTTTGTGACGGTCGACAGCTCGGCGAGCCGCTGGGAGAGCTCGTCGTCCAGCTCCGCGCACTCCTCGGCCGTCAGCGGCTGCCCGGGAGCGAGGTCGGTGGCCGCCCGCTCGTGCGCGGCCGCCGCAGCCTCACGCCGCTGCGCCGCTCCGGCCGCGTCGGCGATCGCCTGCTGGACCAGCGCGGCCCGTCGGCCGGAGCGCATCCGCTCGCCGGCAGCCGCCACCGCCTCGTCGTCGTCGCGCAGGCCCTGCTGGCGGGCGAGCAGGTCGGTGCGACGGGCCAGTGCTGCCGTCAGCGCCTCGGCTGCCGAGACGGCGGCGGTCGCCTCGACGAGCCGCGCGCGGGCCGCCTCCGCGGCCTCGGCTGCTGCGGCCGAGGCAGACGAGGCCGCCTCGACGAGGGCCTCGCACGCCGGCACCTCGAGGACCCCGTCGGCGTCGAGCAGGGTGACGGGCTCGACCCCGCCGGCCCGGGCCAGGACCTGGGTCGCGACGTCGACGGCCTGGCGCGCGTCGCGGGTGCGGGCATAGGCCTCCTTGCGCCGCTCGATGAGCGCTCGGGTGATCCGCTCATAGACGTCGGTGCGGAAGATCGTCTCGAGCAGCTTCTTGCGCTCCTCGCCGCTCGATCGCAGGAAGCGGGCGAACTCGCCCTGGGGCAGCACGACGGTCTGCAGGAACTGCTCGCGCTGCAGGCCGATCAGGCGGGTGATCTCGGGGCCGACCTCCTGGGCGCGCGTCGACACGACCTCGCCCGCGTCAGGCGCGTCGACGTCGTGCAGCCGGGTCAGGGTGACGGTCTCGTTCTGGGTCGTCGTGCCCTCGCCCCGTCGCTTGGCGCGCTGGTGGGCCGGCGACCGCCGCACACGGTAGATGCCCGACTCGACCTCGAACACGAGGTCGACGTAGGGCTCGAGCCCCTCCGGGGCGTGGTGCGAGTGCAGACGCTCGCGGCTGGCCGACTCGCCCGCGAGCTGGCCGTAGAGGGCGAACACGATCGCGTCGATGATCGTCGACTTGCCGGCCCCGGTCGGACCTTCGAGCAGGAACAGGCCCGAGCGTCCGAGCGCAGCGAAGTCGATCTCGTGGACGCCGGCGAACGGGCCGATCGCCTGCAGCCTGAGGTGGTAGAGGCGCATCAGGCGCTGTGCTCCTTGGCACGCACGACGTCGTAGGCCCGATCGACCACCGTGAGCTCGTCGTCGGTGGGCGCCTGCGCCGTGACGAACTCCAGGAAGTCGGCCGTGACCTCGGGCGGCGTGCGGGAGTCGTCGACCACCGGCGCGCGACGGGTGACGCCGCCGCCGACCGGCTCGTGGGTCAGGTGCAGCAGGTGGCCGAAGCGGGCGCGGACCCGCGCGGGCATGTCGGCCGGGTAGGCAGCGTCGGTGACGACGATCTTGACCCAGTCGTCGACGTGGGCATCGGTCGCCGACGACAGGACGTGCGCGAGGTCGCCCCGGATCTCGGTGAGTCGGCGTGGGACCGGCGCGTCGAGCAGGGAGACGGTCGGTGGCCCGTCGGCACCGATGTCGAGCAGGACGGTCGACTTGTGGTGCGAGCGCTCGGAGAACGAGTAGGCCAGCGGGGAGCCCGAGTAGCGCGCGAGCGTCGTCGCGCCCGGCACCGTCACCTGCTGCGGGCCGTGCAGGTGGCCGAGGGCGACGTAGTCGACCCCGGCGAAGACGGCGGACGGCACCGACTGGACCCCGCCGACCGAGAGGTCGCGCTCGCTGTCGGACGGCTCGCCCCCCACGACGAAGGCGTGCGCCATGACCACGGACCTGACGCCGGACCGGGTCGCCAGGTCGGCGTGGATGCGTCGCATGGCAGCGCCGATGACACCCTCGTGGCTGCGGGCGGGCGGCACGTCCGGATCGGTCGTGAGCGCGGCCCGTGCCGTCTCGGGATCGAGGTAGGGCAGGCCGTAGACCGCGACCTGCACGCTGCCGTCGTCGAGCAGGACGGGCTGGTGCAGATCGGCGACGGCGGCGAGGATGCGCACGCTGTCGCGCATCAGCGTCGCGCCGAAGCCCAGGCGGACCGCTGAGTCGTGGTTGCCGGGCGTGATGATCACCGTGGTCAGGGCGCTCAGCCGGGCGAGCGCGTCCTCGAGCACCCGGACGGTCTCGACGGCTGGAATGGCGCGGTCGTAGACATCGCCGCTGACGAGCACGGCAGCCACGTCGTGCTCGCCGACGAGCTCGACCAGGTGGTCGACGAACGCACGCTGGTGGTCGTGCAGGTCGACACCGTGCAGGGTGCGGCCGAGGTGCCAGTCGGAGGTGTGGAGGATCTTCACCTCGACCACCGTAGTGCCCGGCACCGACAGGGCCGGGCGGTTGCTCAGCGTGTCACGACGACCAGGCGTCCGTCGCGGACCACCACGGCGATGTCGCCGTCGACGTCGGTGCGCCACCACGCCACCCCCAGCCCCCTGAGCAGGGCGAGCGCGGCGGCAGCCGGGTGCCCGTAGTCGTTGTCCGCCCCGGCGCTGATGGTCGCGACCCGCGCCCCGACCGCCTCGAAGAAGGCGGCTGACTGCCGGCCGCTGCCGTGGTGCGGCATCTTCAGCACGTCGGCCGCGAGGTCGTCGCCACCCCGCAGGAGCCGCGCCTGCGCGTCGGGCTCGACGTCGCCCGTCAGCATGATCCTGACGCCGCGCACGGTCGCCACCAGCACGACGCTCGTGTCGTTGACCGCCGATCCGTCCGCCTCACCTCGGCTCGTCCTGCCACCGCCCGGTGGTCCGTCGTCGGGCGGCCAGAGCACGCGGGCGGTGACGGAGCCGGACACGAAGGACTCCCCCGGCACGACGACGTGCACCGGCACCCGTCCTGCTGCCGGCCCGCCGGACGTCCCGACCGCGACCTGGTCGACGGTCCGACCGGCCCGCACGCCCGGCCAGCCGTCGACGTGGTCGGCGTGCGCGTGGGTGAAGACCATCAGCCGGACCCGCCGGACGCCCAGGCGATCGAGGCACCGCTCGACGAGCGAGGCGTCGGGCCCGGCGTCGACGACCACGGCCGACCCGTCGCCCGCGTCGAGGACGGTGGCGTCGCCCTGGCCGACGTCGCACGCGACCATGACCCACCCCGGTGGCGGCCAGCCCGTCTGCGGCGGTCGCCAGATGCCGATGACCAGCCCCAGGGCGAGCCCGACGAAGACGGCCGGCCGTGACGACAGCCGCACGACGGCCCACGTCACGAGCGGCACCACGACGAGCAGCACCTGCCACGGGGCGTGCCACTCCAGCGACGCCGCGTCGAGGCCGGCCGCGCGATGGCCGACCGTGAGGATCCAGCTCGCGCACGCCCCGGCCACCGTGCCACAGACCTGACCGAGCGGGGTCCAGACGACCGCCAGCAGTCCTCCCGCCAGGCCCGCCACCGTCGCCGGAGCCACGGCTGGTCCCGCCAGCAGGTTGGCGAAGACCGCGACGAGCGACACCTCCCCCGACAGCGCCGCGATCGCCGGCGTGCACGCGAGCTGCGCGGCCAGGGGCACCGCCACCGCGAGCGCGCACCACCGCGGCATCCACCGCTCGAGCCGCCGCGCGATCACCGGCGCGAGCAGCAGGATGCCACCGGTCGCGACCGCAGACAGGACGAAGCCGGGAGTCCGGGCGAGCCACGGATCGACGAACAGCAGAACGACCACGGCCCAGCAGAGGGCACGGACTCCCCCGCGCGACCCGAAGCCGAGGGCAGCGACACCGACCGCGCCCATCGCGGCCGCCCTGACGACGCTGGGGTCGGGCCGCGCCAGCAGGACGAACGCGACGATCGACAGCGCCCCGGCGATCCACAGCCCTCGCCGTCGCAGCCCCATCGACCGGGCGATCACCATGACGACGGCCAGGACGATCGTCAGGTTGGTGCCCGACACCGCCATGAGGTGCGTGAGGCCGCTGCGACGGAAGTCCTCCGCGATCTCGTCGCTGACCCGGCTGTCGTCGCCGTCGACGAGCGCCGGCACGAGGGCCCGCGGCTCGTCGGCCAGGTGGGACACCGATCGCCGTACCCCTGCACGGACGTGCTCCGAGCCCTCCCACCACCACGCCGCCCGATCGGCCTCGCCGCGGCGGAGCACGTCGATGACCGCGGCCTGCTGCGAGGCGTCTGCCGGCGACAACCGGCCCACCAGCACGAGCCGCCGTCCCACCACGAGGTCGTCGCCCCGCCCGTCGACGAATGCGGTCGCGCGGTCGCGCAGGCGGACGTCGACGTCGCGGGTGACGACCCGCCGCACCCTGACCTCGACCACGACCGAGGGCTCACCGTGGTGCACGAAGACGCGGGCGTCGCGGACGACCTCGACGTCCAGCGTGGCGAGCCGGTGCTGGCCCGCCAGCTCGGTGAGCGGCGAGTGCTCGACCGCGGTCAGCCGCCACGAGCACGAGGCGGCCACCGCGGCGAGGCACACCGCTGCGAGCACGACGAAGCGCGCCACCCTCGCCCCGGCCAGGGCTGCCGCGAGCACCACCGCGACGACCGTCGTGACGAGTGCAGCCGTCGACCCGGCCGTGACGAGCCAGGCCGCAGCACCCCAGGCGACGACCGCCGCCGGGAGCATCCGCAGGTCGTGGTTCACACGACGACGAGGTCACGCAGCTCGGCGAGCGTCGCGTCACCGATGCCCTTGACGTCGAGCAGGTCGTCGACCGACGTGAACCGTCCGTTGTCGTCGCGCCACGCGAGGATGGCCTGCGCCGTCACCGGCCCGACCCCGGGCAGCGTGTCGAGCTGCTCGAGGGTCGCGGTGTTGAGGTTGACCTTGGCACCTGTCGTCCCGGTCGCCGAGCCCGACGACGGGGCAGTTTGCGCTCCGCCGGCGGCAGCTCCGCTCGCGTCGACCGGCTCGAGGCCCACCAGGATCTGCTCGCCGTCGGTCAGCTCGCGCGCCAGGTTGAGCGACGTCGTGTCGACCCGCCCCTTGACGCCGCCTGCCGCTGCGATGGCCTCGTAGACGCGCGAGCCGCGCGGCACCGTCACGATGCCGGGGCGCCGCACCTTGCCGACGACGTCGATGACGAGGTCTCCCGAGGGCGCGGCGGAGCTGCCCGCTGCCGGAGAGCCCTGCGCACCCGCCGGAGCGTCGGTCGAGGCGAAGGCCAACGGGGCCACCGGGTCGCTGCTCTCAGGTCGTCCCGAGAGCAGCCACCACACCAGCAGCACCGATGCAGCGACGCCCACGGTGGCGACCGCGCGGATGTGACGGACCTCGACCCGCGGCCGCGACCGCTCGTGCTCGACGTCGGCGGGCGGGAGCTCGGCGTCGAACGATGCGGCCAGCTGCGCGAGCCGGCGTCGCGCGATCTCGGCCCTGGTCTCGTCGGGCTCGTCCCGATGTGTCGCCTTCACGTCTCGACCGTAGGCACGGCGACGGCACGTCGTCAGGGGCCGGGACGAGCACCTGTGGACGAAGCCGACACGTCGGGGGACGGTGGACAACCGTCCCGCCGGGCCGGCATCAGCCCGGTGACGAGCCGGTCAGCGAGGCGTGATCGTCACGCCGACCATGCCCGGGCCGACGTGAGCACCGATCGCGGCGCCCACCTCGTCGACCGGGATGGAGTCGCGTCCCAGGGCGGTGGCCAGCCGTCCTGCGACGGCCGTGGCGGTCGTGACGCTGGCCAGGTGCTGCACGCCGATGTCGAAGCCGTCGTCGCAGGCCTGTGCGGCCTCGACGGCGAGGGCCTCGAGCCGCGCCAGGGCCTTGGCCTGGGTGCGGACGCGCTCGAGCGGCGAGACGAGGCCGTCGGCGATCGTGAGGATCGGCTTGACCGCGAGGGCCGAGCCGATCAGGGCCGCCGCCGAGCCGACGCGGCCGCCGCGCTTGAGGTACTCCAGCGTGTCGACGTAGAGCAGCGTCGTGGACGACTCGCCCGCCCGACGTGCGGCGTCGGCGACCCCGACGGCGTCCTCCCCCGCGTCTCGCGCCTGCGCGGCTCGTCCGGCCGCGAACCCCGTCGCGATGCCGACCTGCGTCGAGTCGACGACCGTGACCGGCACCGAGGCCTGCTTGGCCGCCAGCTGTGCCGAGTCGAGCGTGCCCGACATCCGGCTGCTCAGGTGCACCGAGACGATGGCATCGGCCCCGTCGGCCGCGAGGCGCTCGTAGACCGCCAGGAAGTCGTCGGGGGTGGGGCGCGAGGTGCTGACCGGGACGAACGACGCCAGCGCCGAGGCGATCATGTCGGACGTGACGTCCTGACCCTCGGTGAAGACCTCGGCGCCGATGATGACCTGCAGCGGCACGACCGTGATGTGCTCGCGCTCGGCATCGGCCGGCGACAGCGAGGACGTCGAGTCCGTGACGATGCCGATCATGCGACCAGCCTATCGGTGCGTGTCACACGTCACAGCGGGGCGCTCATACGACGATCGACACCAGCTTGGGCGCCTTGACGATGACCTTGCGGACCTCACGCCCGTCGATCGACCTGACCACGTTGGGCTCGGCCAGCGCCAGCGCCGTCAGCTCGTCGTCGCCGATCGAGGGGTCGACCTCGATCTTGCCGCGCACCTTGCCCAGCACCTGGATGACGCAGGTGACCGACGAGGCCGCCAGGTGGGCCGGGTCGGCCACGGGGAAGGCCGTCCGGATCAACGACTCCTCGTGACCCAGGCGCGACCACAGCTCCTCGCCGAGGTGGGGCGCCAGCGGCGCCAGCATCAGGACGAGCGGCTCGACGGCCGCACGGCTGCTGACGCCGACCTTGGTGAGGTGGTTGGTCAGCTCGATGAGCTTGGCGACGGCGGTGTTGAAGCGCATGTGCTCCATGTCGCCGCGCACGCCGTCGATCGTCGTGTGCAGGACGTGCAGGGTCGCGGCGTCGAGCTCGGCGTCGTCGACCTGCAGCTCTCCGGAGTCCTCGTCGACCAGCAGGCGCCACACGCGCTGCAGGAACCGCTGCGACCCCACAACGGCCCTGGTCTCCCAGGGACGGGACACGTCGAGCGGACCCATCGACATCTCGTAGACCCGGAACGTGTCGGCCCCGTAGGCGTCGTACATCTCGTCGGGCGTGACGACGTTCTTGAGGCTCTTGCCCATCTTGCCGTACTCACGGTTGACGACCTTGTTACCGAGGAAGAACTGCCCGTCGCGCTCCTCGACCTCGTCGGCCGGGACGTAGGTGCCACGCTCGTCGGTGTAGGCGTAGGCCTGGATGTAGCCCTGGTTGAACAACCGGTGGAACGGCTCCTCGCCAGAGACGTGCCCCAGGTCGAACAGCACCTTGTGCCAGAAGCGGGCGTAGAGCAGGTGCAGCACCGCGTGCTCGACACCGCCGACGTAGAGGTCGACGCCGCCGGTCTCGCCGGGGTTGCGGGGGCCGAGCCAGTAGCGCTCGTTCTCGGGGCCGGCCATCTGCTCGGCGTTGTGCGGGTCGGTGTAGCGCAGCTCGTACCACGACGAGCCGGCCCAGTTGGGCATCGTGTTGGTCTCACGACGGTACGACCGCGGCCCGTCGCCGAGGTCGAGCGTCACGTGGACCCAGTCGTCGGCGCGCGCCAGCGGCGGCTCCGGGGTGCTCTCGGCGTCCTCGGGCTCGTAGGTGCGCGGCGAGTAGTCGGGCACGTCGGGCAGGTCGACCGGCAGCATCGACTCCGGCACCGCGATCGGCTGGTCGGACTCGTCGTAGACGATCGGGAACGGCTCGCCCCAGTAGCGCTGCCGGCTGAACAACCAGTCGCGCAGCCGGTAGGTCGTGGTGCCCTCGCCGGCGCCGTGCTGCTGCAGCCAGGTGATGACCGCGGTCTTGGCGTCGTCGACGCCCAGCCCGTTGATGTCGAGGCCGGAGCCGTCGTCGGTCACGTGGGCGGAGTTCACCGCGGGGCCCTCGCCCGGGTAGGCGCCCTCGACGCCCTCGGGCGGCTCGACGGTGTGGATGATCGGCAGACCATAGGCCTCGGCGAACTCCCAGTCGCGCTGGTCGCCGCCGGGGACGGCCATGATCGCCCCGGTGCCGTAGCCGGTCAGGACGTAGTCGGCGATGAAGACCGGGATCTCCTCGCCGTTGACGGGGTTGACCGCGTAGGAGCCGGTGAAGACGCCGGTCTTGTCCTTGCCCCCCTCAGATGATCCAGCCTGACGCTCGACGTCGGTCTTGGCCGCTGCCACCGCGCGATAGGCCGCGACGGCCTCGGCAGGCGTCTCGAGACCCGTCGTCCAGGCGCGCGGGGTGCCCTCGGGCCAGGCCTCGGCGGTCAGCGTGTCGACGAGCTCGTGCTCGGGTGCCAGCACGGCGTAGGTCGCGCCGAACAGCGTGTCAGGACGCGTCGTGAAGACGTCGAACGACGTCTGCGCCGACTCGACCCGGAACGTCACCCGGGCGCCGTGCGAGCGACCGATCCAGTTGCGCTGCATGTTCTTGACCGACTCGGGCCAGTCGACGCGCTCGAGGTCGTCGATCAGCCGGTCGGAGTAGGCCGTGATGCGCATCTTCCACTGGCGCAGGTTGCGGGTGAACACCGGGAAGTTGCCGCGCTCGCTGCGCCCCTCCGCCGTGACCTCCTCGTTGGCCAGCACGGTGCCCAGGCCCGGGCACCAGTTGACCGGGGACTCGTCGACGTACGCCAGGCGGACCGAGTCGATGAGCATGCGGCGCTCGAGCGGAGCGAGGTCGGCCCACACCGCGCCGTCGGGAGCCGTGCGCAGGCCTGCCTCGTACTCGGCCCGCAGCTCGCTGATCGGACGGGCCCGGCCCTTCTCCTCGTCGTACCAGGACTCGAAGATCTGGATGAAGATCCACTGCGTCCACTTCACGAAGTCCGGGTCGATCGTGGCGAAGCTGCGGCGCGGGTCGTGCGCCAGCCCCAGGCGACGCAGCTGGCGCCGCATGTTGGCGATGTTGGCGACCGTGTTGGTGCGCGGGTGCTCGCCCGTCTGCACCGCGTGGATCTCGGCCGGCAGGCCGAACGCGTCGTAGCCGAGGGCGTGCAGCACGTTGTCGCCGCGCATCCGGCGGTAGCGCCCGACGACGTCGGTGGCGATGTAGCCCAGCGGGTGGCCGACGTGCAGGCCCGCACCCGAGGGGTACGGGAACATGTCCATGATGAAGTACTTGTCACCCGACACGTCGCCGGCGAGATCGCCCGTGGGGTTGGGCGCCTCGAACGTCCCCTCGGCGTCCCACCGGTCCTGCCAGCGGCGCTCGATGTCACCGGCCAGCGCACTGGTGTAGCGGTGGGAGGTGTTCGTGTCTTCAGGCGTGCTCACTGACGGCATGTTACCGGGCGGGCCCGGTCGCCCCTGCGTCAGTCGTCGTGGTCGGGCAGGTCCTTGACCGGCACGACGAGCGGGCGCCACCGGGCCCATGCGACGAAGGCCGCGGCGGCCACGATCATGCCGATGCCGCTCCAGAGGTTGACGTTGAACCCGTCACCCCGGGCGAGCTCCTCCTCGGAGGCGTTGAAGATGCCCAGGAGCGTCAGGATGACGCCGTAGACACCGATGAGGCCGCCGATGACGAACCGGATGTCGAAGCCGCCGACCTTCTTGACCGGCTCGTCGTCGTTCGGGTGCTGAGTGCTCATGCGGGTCTCCTAGCGGAACAGGACGTTCAGGACGATGACGATGGCCAGGCCGATGCCGGCGAGCTTCGTCGGGGACTGGAACCACGGGAGCGACTTCTCCTCGGGGTCGACGAGCGACTCCTTGGGCGTCAACGAGTAGACGAGGCCCGCGAGCTCCTTCTCGGCCCGTGGTCGGGTGAACATCGTGACGACGACGCTGACGACGATGTCGACCACGAACGCCGCACCGGCCGCGACGAAGCTCGCGCCCTGCCCGCTGAGCCCGATCACGCCGAGGCTCGCGCTGCCGAAGGCGTCCTCGCTGAGGAAGGCGACCGCCACGGCCGCGGCGGTGCCGGCCACGAGGCCGGTCCAGCCGGCGCTCGCGGACATCCGCTTCCAGAACATGCCGAGGATGAACGTGGCGAACAGCGGCGCGTTGAAGAAGCCGAACAGCGTCTGCAGGTAGTTCATGAGGTTGTCGTAGTTGGACGCGAAGAACGCTGTGCCGATCGCGATGACCGTGGCCGCGATCGTCGCGATGCGTCCGACGAGCGTGTAGTAGCCGTCGGGCTTGTCCTTCTTGACGTACTGCTGCCAGATGTCATAGCTGAAGACCGTGTTGAACGCCGAGATGTTGGCGGCCATGCCGGCCATGAACGACGCGAGCAGGCCAGCGATCGCGACGCCGAGCATGCCGTTGGGCAGCAGGTCGCGCATCAGCAGCAGGATCGCGTCGTTGTAGGTCGCTCCCCCGGTGTCGCCGCTGCCGGACTTGTAGTTGGCGATCTCCGGGACGATGATCGCCGCTGCCATGCCCGGGATGATGACGATGAACGGGATGAACATCTTGGGGAAGGCACCGATGATCGGGGCGCGGCGGGCCGACGAGAGCGAGTCGGACGCCATGGCGCGCTGCACCTCGACGAAGTTGGTCGTCCAGTAGCCGAACGACAGCACGAAGCCGAGGCCGAACACCAGGCCGATGACCGAGAGCACGGGGTTGTCGATGCCGGTCAGGTCGGTGCCGGGCCACGACGAGAGCTGCTCACTGTTGGGCGTGCCCCCGACACCGACGACCTTGTCCTTGATGCCCTGCCAGCCGCCGACCTTGTGCAGGGCGATGATCGTCAGCGGCAGCAGCGCCGCGACGATGACGAAGAACTGGAGCACCTCGTTGTAGATCGCCGCCGACAGGCCGCCGAGGGTGATGTAGCTCAGCACGACGATCGCCGCGGCGATGAGCGAGACCCACAGGGCCCATCCCAGCAGCCGGTTGACGATCGTGGCGAGCAGGTAGAGGTTGATGCCCGCGATGAGCAGCTGCGCGATGGCGAAGCTGATCGCGTTGACCAGGTGCGCACCGGTGCCGAAGCGGCGCCGCATGAACTCGGGCACGCTGCGGACGCCGGAGCCGTAGTAGAACGGCATCATCACGACGCCGAGGAACAGCATCGCGGGCACGGCGCCGATCCAGAAGTAGTGGAACGTCGCGACGCCGAACTGGGCGCCGTTGGCCGACATGCCCATGATCTCGACGGCGCCGAGGTTGGCCGAGATGAAGGCGAGGCCCGTGACCCACGCGGGCAGCGACCGCCCCGACAGGAAGAAGTCGATGCTGCTCGACACCTGTCTGCGAGCGAGGAGACCGATCCCGATCACCACGATGAAGTAGATCGCGACGATCGAGTAGTCGAAGAAGTCGGCATTCAGCCGGAATGTGTCGTCAGACGCCTGGAGCACGTCAGGGACCTCCTGTTTGACTCGGAGGCACGACCCCCCGGCCGGCTCCGTCGAGCGACGTTACTCCCCGACATTCACCGACGCATGTCGGGCGTGCCGGCGGCCTCCATCGAGGCCCCCGTCTTGCGCAGCAGCGCCCCCAGCTGCTCGCGCTCCTCGGCCGTGAGGCCGGCGAGCAGGCGCTCCTCGTTGCGCAGGTGCACCGGATAGAGCGCGTCCATCAGCTCCTTGCCCCGGGACGTCAGACGCACGTGCCGCCCCCGTCCGTCGGCGTCGCTGACCCGCCGCTCGACGAGGCCGGCTCCCACGAGCCGGTCGACCCGCTTGGTGACGGCGCCGGAGGTGACCATGGTCCGCTCCCCCAGCTCACCGGGCGTCAGCTCGTACGGGGCCCCGTTGCGCCGCAGCGTCGCCAGCACGTCGAAGTCGCCGTTGCCGAGCCCTTCGGAGGCGAAGACCGGGCGCAGCAGCTCGTCGATCAGGTCGGCCAGGCGCGAGATCCGTCCGATGACGTGCAGGGGCGAGCTGTCGAGATCGGGGCGCTCGGCGGCCCACTGGCTGACGATGACGTCGACATGGTCGTGGCTGGTCATCCTTGCACTCTACCTTCCGCGGAAGATATAGTCTCTTCCATGGAAACTATCTCCGCAGGATGGCGGACACCGCTGGTCACGGTCGTCGCACCGGTCGCCTGGGCGACCACCTACACCGTCACGGCCGAGCTGCTTCCGCCCGACCGCCCGCTGTTCTCGGCCGTCGTGCGAGCGCTGCCGGTCGGGCTGGTCATCCTCCTGGCCCGCAGGTCGCTCCCCCACGGCTCGTGGTGGTGGCGGTCGCTCGTGCTCGGCGTCTGCAACATGGGCCTGTTCTTCGTGCTGCTCTTCACCGCGGCCTACCGCCTGCCCGGCGGACTGGCGTCGACCGTCACGGCGTTGTCGCCACTGGCGGTGATGGCCCTCGCGGCCGTCCTGATCCGTGAGCGTCCGACCGTCGGCGGCGTCGTGGGCGGCGCGGTTGGCATCGTCGGCGTGGGCCTGCTGGTCCTGCGCGCCGGGGCCACGGTCGACGTGGTCGGCCTGCTCGCCGCGATGGGTGCCGTCGCATGCTCGGCCCTGGGCTTCGTGCTGCTGAAGAAGTGGGAGCGGCCCACCGACCTGCTCACCCTCACCGGCTGGCAGCTCACCGCAGCCGGGCTGGTGCTGCTGCCGGTCGCAGCCCTCGTCGAGGGCGCGCCGCCACAGATCAGCGCCCGCAACGTGGCGGGCTACCTGTGGCTGGGCGTCGTCGGGACCGGCCTGGCCTATGTCTGCTGGTTCCACGGGCTCAGCCGCATGGCGGCCGGGGCCACAGCCCTCATCGGCCTGGTCAACCCCGTCGTCGGGACCGTGCTCGGCGTCGTGGTGATGCACGAGGTGTTCGGTCCGGCGCAGGCGCTGGGCGTCGCGCTCGTGCTGGGCGGGGTGCTGGCAGGCCAACCGGCCGTGACGTCAGCAGTGCGCCGACTGGTGGCGTCGCCCCTGTCGCACCGGCGCCGGCCGCGTCACGACAACGCGCAGAACGCCTCGACCTTGGACGTGGGACCCGACACGATCAGCTCGTCCCCCTCGTGCACCGGCGTGGTGGCCTGCGCGTAGGTGAAGTCGGAGCCGCGCGACTTGATGGCGACGATCGTCACGCCGAAGTCGGCGCGCAGGGCGGCCTCCTGCAGCGTCTTGCCGGTCGCCCGCTCCGGTGACCGCGTGCGTGCGATCGCGAAGCCCTCGTCGAACTCGATGAAGTCGGTCATCGTGCCGGTGACCATGTGGGCGACCCGCTTGCCCATCTGCGACTCCGGACGGATGACGTGCGTCGCGCCGACGCGCTCGAGGATCGCCGCGTGCTTGCCGCTGATCGCCTTGGCCCACACCTCCTTGACGCCGAGGTCGAGCAGGCCGAGCACCGTCAGCACGCTGGCCTCGATGTCGGTGCCGATGCCGACGACGGCGACCTGGAACTGCTCGGCACCGATCTGACGCAGCGCCTCGGTGTCGGTCGTGTCGGCGGCGACGACGTGCGTGAAGTCGCTGGCGTACTTCTGCACGATGTCGGCACGCTCGTCGACGGCCAGCACCTCGTGGCCCAGCTGCACCAGCGATCGGGCGACGGCCGTGCCGAAGCGCCCGAGACCCAGGACGATGACGGGGGTGGTCGCGGAGTTGTTGCGGTCCTTAGCCAATGATCGGTTGCTCCTCGGGAAGGTGGTACCGCGGCATCCTACGCCGCAGCACGAGTGCTCCGGCCGCGGCGATCGTGCCGACGCGTCCCAGGAACATCAGGACGATGATGACGCCCTGTGCGTCGTGCGGCAGGTCGGGGGTGATCCCCGTGCTCAGACCGACGGTCGCAAAGGCCGACGTGCACTCGAACAGCACCTGGTCGAACGTGAAGTCGGTCATCAGCATCACGATGAAGGTCGTCGTCGTCACGAGCATCACCGCGAGCAGCGCGATCGTGATCGCGGTGCGGACGACGCGCGGGCCGATCGACCTCGTGCCGATCGTGACGTCCGGGTCGCCCCGCAGCTCGGCCCAGATGACGTAGGCCAGGAGCAGGAAGGTCGTGATCTTGATGCCGCCGGCCGTGCTGGCGCTGCCACCGCCGATGAACATCAAGATGATGCCGACGTTGAGGGTCTCGGGCCGCACCTGGCCCCAGTCGAAGCTGTTGAGGCCGCCCGATCGGGGCATGATGCCGCCCTCGATGCCCGTGACCACCTTGTGCCAGAACCCGTTGCCGCCCAGGGTGCTCGGGTTGTTCCACTCCAGCAGCAGGAAGGCTGCCGCGCCGACGATCAGCAGGCCGATCGAGCCCCACACCGTCAGGCGCGTGTGGATCGTCCACCGCGCCGGCGTGCGCCATCCGCTGAACAGCTCGGCCAGCACCGGGAAGCCGATCGCGCCGACGAACACCGCGAGCGCGATGGGGATGATGATCAGCCCGTCGCCCGCATAGCCGACCAGGCTGTCGCTGTTGAGCGAGAAGCCCGCGTTGTTGAAGGCCATGACGGCGTCGAAGACCCCGTGCCACAGGGCCGTGGGCAGGTCGTCGAAATAGGCAGACCGGTAGCGGATCGTGAGCACCAGCGCTGTCACCGACTGGAAGAACAGCATCGTGATCGCGACGCGGCGAAACAGCGGGCGCACCTCGCCGATGTTGACGACGTGCATGTCCGCCTGGGCGACGAGGCGGGTGCGCAGCCCCAGCCGGCCACCGATGAACAGGCCCAGCACGGTGGCCAGCGCGACGATGCCGAGTCCGCCGATCTCGACCAGCACGAGCATGATCCCCTGGCCGGCCGGCGACCAGTACGTCGACGTGTCGACCGTCGCGAGGCCCGTGACCGTGACCGCGGACGTCGACGTGAAGAGGGCCGGCATGAAGCCGGGCGACGACTCCCCCGACCGCGCGAAGGGCAGCAGGAGCAGCAGGGTGCCGACCAGGATGAGGGCGAGGAACGTCAGCGGCAGCAGGCGGACCGGATGCGCGATCGAGGCCGGAATCCGCAGCCTCAGAGGGCGGGGCACGCCACGACGTTACCGCAGGTCGACAGCGGCGTCCGCGTGATAATTTCGTGCATATGGTCTCGCCCGTCCGCGCTGCTCAGGCGGCCTTCTCCCGACTGGGCCGCAGCCAGGAGCTTCCCGGCCTCGCCGCCGCCGTCGGCGCCCTGTTCCTCGCCGTCCTCTGCACCGCCGTCGGCCTCGAGACGGTCGCGCTGGTCCTGGTGCTCGTCTCCGTCGTCGGCGAGCTCGTCTTCGAGAAGCGGGGCTCCAGCTCGTCGCAGCTGCTCGAGCAGGGCTCGCTCGGCATCCCGATGCGGTTCGCGCTGCGGGTGATCGTGGCGCTCGTCGTCGCCGGCGACCGCATCGACAGCATCGCCGCCTGGCGCATGCTGATCGTCATCAGCGTCGCGTTCGCCCTGCTGCTGTGCGGCCGGGCCCTGCACCAGGAGTATCGCCGCGTCGGCCCGCTCAAGCCGCTGGAGACCCGCAACATCACCGGCTCGCCCCGCATCCACGTCGCTCCGCCGCGCCGCATCGTCGTCGTGGTGCTCGCCCAGCTGTTCGTGCTGGTGCCGGCGCCGGTCGGCGCGCCGTGGTGGCTCGTGCTGGCCCTCGGCCTCGTGGGCATCGTCGGCCTGGCCTGGTTCACGATCCCCGATGTCCGCACCTCGTGGCGCATGCGTCAGGCCAAGCGGGCGACGGGCTTCACCGGCCCCCTGCGCCAGATCCAGGACTTCCTCGACGGCTACCGCCCCGAGGTCGTCGTCCACCTCAGCGGCCCCGAGACCGCGGCCTACCAGATCAACACCTGGCTCGAGAGCCTCGAGGCGCTCGACCGCCGGGTCTTCATCGTGGTGCGAGACCACCCGCTGTTCACCAAGGTCGCCTCGACCTCGATCCCGGTGCTGGAGCTGCGTGACGCCGGCGAGCTGCTGATGCTCGACTTCTCGTCGGCCCGCATCGCGCTCTATCCCTCCAACACCGGCAACAACATCCACCTGCTGCGCCTGCCGACGCTGATGAGCGCGTTCATCGGCCACGGCGACAGCGACAAGAGCGCGTCCAACAACCCGTTCTCACGGGCGTACGACGAGCTGTGGGTCGCCGGCGAGGCCGGCGCCGACCGCTACCGCCGGTCCGGGCTCGGCGTCCACGAGGACCAGTACCGCTACGTCGGTCGCCCGCAGGTGCACGCGATCCGCCGCGAGCCGCTGCTCGGCGACGAGGACGTCCCGACCGTCCTCTACGCGCCCACGTGGGAGGGCGTCAACCTCGACCAGGAGTACTCGTCGGTCTCCGCGGTGGGCGTCACGGTCGTCCAGGCGCTCCTGGCCGCGAGCCCGCCCGTCCGTGTCGTCTTCAAGGCGCACCCGTTCACCGGCCAGCGCGACGCGAAGTACCGCGCCGTCCTCACCCGCATCGCCGGGCTGCTCGACGACGCTGCGGCGGCGAGCGGCATCGACCACCGCGTCGTCAAGGGCGGGTCGATCAACGAGTGGTTCAACCGGTCCTCGGCCCTCGTGACCGACATCTCGAGCGTCGTCAGCGACTTCCTCGCGAGCGAGAAGCCCTACGCGGTGTTCAACCACACCGACCTCGACGACGCCGCGTTCCGCGCCGACTACCCGTCCACGGGAGCCGGCACGACGATCGGTCGCGACGGACGGGGCATCGCGGAGTTCATCGCCGTGGTGACCGGCCGGGCCGCCGACGAGCAGGCCTCTGCCCGCGCCCGCCTCGCGACCTATCTGCTGGGCCCGCCGGAGGCGCGCACGCTCGAGTCGTTCCAGGCCGCGATCGATGCCATGATCGCCCGCTCCGAGGCCGACCGCCGCGCCTACCGCGACGGTTCGTCCACCAGCGAGATCCCCGTCACCGACGAGGCCGACCTCCTCTAGGCCCTGCTGGGGCACCCGTCGGGAGATCCCGGTCACGACTGACGCAGTCGTTGACCAGAACGTCGCGACGCCCACGGTAGGGTTGCCGGGTGAATTCGGCTGCCGGGAAGATCGCCATCGCGATCGTGACGTACAACCGATCGACCTTCCTGAAGGAGCTCCTCGCGAGCGCGGCCGTCATGCAGACGTCGCCGTTCAGGATCGTGGTCGTCGACAACGCGAGCACCGACGACACGCAGGACGTCATCGCCGCTGCCACGGGCGACTTCCCTGCCGGCGTGCTCGTCAACCACCGCCTCGACACCAACACGGGCGGGTCGGGCGGCTTCAGCGAGGGCACCAAGGTCGCCCTCGAGCTCGGCGCCGACTGGGTCTGGCTGATGGACGACGACGTCGAGATCCTGCCCGACGCGATCGAGCAGTTCACGCCCTGGATGGACCGCTTCCACGTCATCCACGGCCGGCGCTACGACTTCGACGGCTCGCCCTTCTACTGGCAGGCCAAGTTCAACGAGTTCCTCGGCGTCCCGCTGCCCTACAGCGGCAAGCAGTTCGGCCGCGAGGGCTTCGCGATCACCAACTCCGGCACGTTCGAGGGCATGCTGATCCACGCCGACGTGGTGCGCCGGATCGGCCTGCCGGACCCCCGCTTCTTCATCTCCTGGGACGACGCCGCCTATGCCTGGCTCGCCGCCCAGCACACCGAGGTGGCCTACGTCGACGCGTTCGTGCTCAAGCGCAAGCGTGAGCAGAAGCAGGTCAACCTCGGCATCCGCCACCTCAACGACGGCAGCCCCCTGTTCCGCTTCCACGTCATCCGCAACCGCGCCTACGTCGGCAAGTACTTCCGCGAGTACGGCAAGCTCAACCGCGTCGGCTTCGGCCTCGGCACGGCGCTGACCCTCGCCAAGGAGGTCTTCCGCCTGGTGGTCGTCCAGCACACCCTCAAGGGCCTCGGCGACCTCGCCCGCGGGTTCCGCGCCAACCGTGCCCTCTGGCGCGACGACACGTGGCGTCCGATGGACCCGGCCGACGTGCCGGCGGCCTCCCTCCCGGGGGGCGAGTCGTGACCGCCGACCTGCTCATCGTGGGCTCGGGGTTCTTCGGGCTGACGATCGCCGACCGGTGTGCGCGTGAGCTGGGCCTGAAGGTCCAGATCATCGATCGGCGCGACCACATCGGTGGCAACGCCTACAGCGAGGCCGAGCCCGAGACGGGCATCGAGGTCCATCGCTACGGTGCGCACCTGTTCCACACGTCCAACGAGCGGGTGTGGGAGTACGTCAACCGGTTCACGTCGTTCACGCCCTACCAGCACCGCGTCTACACGACGTACCGCGGCGAGGTGTTCCCGATGCCGATCAACCTCGGCACGATCAACCAGTTCAACCGGTCGGCGTTCTCCCCGGCCGAGGCCCGGGCGTGGGTGACCGAGCAGGCCGCCATGCTGACCCACGAGCCGACCAACCTGGAGGAGAAGGCGATCTCCCTGATCGGCCAGCCCCTCTACGAGGCGTTCATCAAGGGCTACACCGCCAAGCAGTGGCAGACCGACCCGCGTGAGCTCGGCGCCGACATCATCAGCCGCCTGCCGGTGCGCTACACCTACGACAACCGCTACTTCTCCGACACCCACGAGGGGCTGCCGACCGACGGCTACACCGCGTGGCTGGAGCGGATGGCCGACCACCCCAACATCACCGTGACCCTCGAGGCCGACTTCTTCGACGAGTCGCAGCCGTTCCACCAGGCCGCGACGGTCGGGCAGGTCCCGATCGTCTACACCGGCCCGGTCGACCGCTACTTCGCCGGCGCCCACGGCAGCCTGTCGTGGCGCACCCTCGACTTCGAGACCGAGGTCCTGCCGGTCGGTGACTACCAGGGCACCACGGTCATGAACTACGCCGACACCAACATCGACTTCACCCGCATCCACGAGTTCCGTCACTTCCACCCCGAGCGTGACTACCCCAGCGACAAGACCGTGATCATGCGCGAGTTCAGTCGCGCCGCCGAGGCCACCGACGAGCCGTACTACCCGATCAACACCCCCCAGGACCGCGAGCGCCTGCTGGCCTATCGCGAGCTCGCCAAGGGCGAGTCGAACGTGCTGTTCGGCGGCCGCCTCGGCACCTACCAGTACCTCGACATGCACATGGCCATCGGCAGCGCGCTCAGCATGTACGACAACAAGCTCGCCCCCCACTTCCGCGACGGCACCCCCCTCGACGACCATGGCCTCTGACGCACGCGTCGGCCTCGTCCACCGGCTGCGGCTGTGGGCGATCGGTCGCCTGCGGCGGTCGCGATTCCTGCCGTCCGGCATGCCCGACAAGCTCACCGACGAGGACCGCCTCGGCCGGGCGTTCGAGCAGCAGGTCATGCTGTACTTCCCGACGATGCGCGACAGCCTCTACCAGCTGCGCCCCTGGTACCACGCGCTGAAGGCCCTCGACCAGGTCCACCCGCTGGTCTGCGTCTTCAAGGACTCGCGCACGGCTCGCCTCGTCCGCGACGAGACAGGTCTCGACTGCGTGACGCTGGCCCGCTACGGCCAGCTCGACGAGATCCTGTCGCTGTCGCAGGTCAAGCTCGCGCTCTACGTCAACCACGACCCGATCAACTTCGAGAGCCTGCGGTTCACGTCGCTCGTGCACGTCTATCTCGGGCACGGCGACAGCGACAAGGGCGTCTCGGTCTCCAACCAGGTCAAGGCCTACGACTTCTGCTTCCTCGCGGGCCAGGCCGCCGCCGACCGCACGGCGGCCGCCGTGATGCTCTACGACGCGGCTGCGCGCAGCGTCCTGATCGGCCAGCCGCAGCTCGACGGGGTCGCCCCCGTCGCCCCCTCGCCGTCGGCCGACGGACGCCGGACCGTGCTCTACGCGCCGACGTGGGAGGCCTCCCAGCCCTCGGTGTCCTACGGCTCCCTCGAGACCCACGGCGTCGCGCTGGTCCGGGCCCTGTCGGGCACCCACCGCGTGGTCTACCGGCCCCACCCGCTCAACGGCGTCATCCGGGCGTCCTACGCCGCGGCCGACGCCGCCGTGCGCGCGCTCGCCGACCGGGTCGACACCACCGTGCCCCTCGAGCAGTCCTTCGCCGACGCCGACCTGCTGGTCACCGACGTGTCCGCCGTGACGCTCAACTGGCTGCCCACCGGCAAGCCGTTGCTCGTCACGACACCGACCGTGCCCTACCCGCCCAGCGCCCTGATGGACGTCGTGCCCCAGCTCGGCCCCGGCGACGACGTCGCCGCGATCGTCGCCGAGCACCTCACCACCGACCCGACCCGTGACGCCCGTCAGTCCCTGGTCGAGCACTACCTCGGCGACCCGGCTCCCGGCGTGGCGACCACGCGCTTCATCGCCGCGTGCGACGACGCCATGGCCCTGCGCGACCGCGAGTGGGCAGCACGACGCGCCGCCGGCGCCACCGGCCCCTAGGACGTCCGGGGGTGACGATCATGCAGGGGGCACGCTCGATGATGCGTCTGCGCGTCTTCCTGCCCCTGGTCGTCCTCGCCATGGTCGGCGTCCGCCTGCTCTACCTGGGTGAGCCCGCCGGCCGCGACGAGGCAGGGTTCCTCATCGTCGGCCAGGGCTGGAGCCACGGCGACTCGCTCTACGGCGCGTACTGGGTCGACCGGCCACCGCTGCTGATCTGGATCATGGAGCTCGCCGGGTCCCTCACGACGCTGCGGCTGCTGGGCCTGCTCGCCTGCGTGGTCATGGTGCTCGGCGTGGCCCGCGCCGCCCATCTCGCCGGGGGCGACAGCGCGGCGCGGTGGGCCGGTGCGGCAGCGGCACTCTTCAGCACCGCGCACTGGTTCGGCGTGCCCCGCACCAACGGCGAGATGCTCGCCGCACCATTCGTCGCCTGGGGGTTCGCCCTGGCCGCCCAGGCCATGCTGCGCCCCGGCCGACGCGCCTGGGTGCCGGCGCTGGGCGCCGGGGTCCTCGCCGGGTGCGCCGGGCTGATCAAGCAGACGATCGTCGACGGTCTGGTCTTCGCGGTCGTGCTCGCTGTCGCCGTCGGGTGGCAGGAGCCGAGGCTTCGCCGCCGGGCCGCGACCGTCCTCGCCGCCGGATCCTCCGCTGTCGTCGTGACGCTGGGCATCGGGTTGGCCGCGGCCGCCTCCCGCGGCACCGGCGCGGGCGAGCTGTTCGACGCCCTCGTGACGTTCCGCGCCGACGCCGGTGAGGTCATCCGCACCTCGGCCAGCAGCGCGACGACCGATCGGCTGGTCGTCCTGCTCGCGACCTGGGCCGCCAGCGGACTGGCGTTCATCGCCGCCCTCACGGCGTGGCACGCGCTGCGCCGCCGCGAGCCCGTGGTCCTCGCCACCGTGGCCGTGATCGCCTTCGTCTCCGCAGCGGCGATCCTGGGCGGCAGCTACTGGGCCCACTACCTGTTCCAGCTGGTGCCGGCGTCCGCGCTGGCGGTCGGGCTGCTCGCCGACCGGGTCCGCCCGCGCCTGCGCACGGCGGTCGCGACGTTCACGATCGTCGCCGCGGTCGGCAACCTCGTCTACACGCTGGTGGTGCCGCCCCGCGACGGCACCACGGCCGAGGCGGTCGGAGGGTGGTTGAGACAATCAGGTCAACCGTCCGACACGGCCGTCGTCGCCTACGGCCAGCCCAACGTGCTGAGCAACGCCGAGATGTCGAGCCCCTATCCCTACCTGTGGAGCCTCCCCGTGCGCACCCTCGATCCTGAGCTCAGCGTCCTGTCCGACGTGCTCGCCGGCGCCGACCGGCCGACCTGGTTCGTCGACTGGTCCGGCATCGACTCGTGGGGCATCGCCGATCCCGCGCGCCTGCAGGTCCAGCTGCGGCAGCATTACCGCGAGGTGGCCACGGTGTGCGGGCGCACGATCTGGCTCGACCGCGACGAGCGGCGTGCTCCGGCAGGTCCGGTGGACTGCCCATGACGACCGAGATCGATCGGGACCGCACCACGACACCGTGGAGCTGGCGCGGCCCGGCCCTGCTCGCCTATGCCGTCGCCTTCGGCGCGGGCGTCGTGCTGATCGGTGTGCCGACCGACCCGTTCCAGCTGTTCTTCTGGCTGTGGCTCGCGACCATCGCGTTCAACGTCCGTGCGCCCTGGCGTGCCCACCTGGCCTTCCCGCGCGACTGGTGGCCGGCGTTCGCCCTGCTGGTGCTCTATCTCTACAGCCGCGGGCTGTCCGACGAGATCATCGCGATGCCGGTGCACTGGACCATGCCGATCCGGGTCGACGAGTGGCTCGGCGGCGGCACCCTGCCGACGCAGCGCCTCCAGGACGCCCTGTGCGCGTCGCCGTGCTCCGGCGACACCCCGCCGCGGTGGTACGACGAGGTGCTCACGACGATCTACTTCACGCACTTCGTCGCCGGGCTCACGCTCGCGGTGGTGCTCTGGCTGCGCAGCCGTGCCGCCTGGGTGCCGTGGATGCGTCGCTACGTCGTGATCAACTTCTCCGCGCTCGTGATCTACGTGCTCTACCCGATGGCTCCGCCCTGGCTCGCCGCCCGCGAGGGGTTCATCGCCGGCGCACTCCCCCGCCTGACCGGGCGCGGCTGGGACGATCTCGGCCTCGGCGGGTTCCACGTCGCCCTGGCCAAGGTCGGCAACCCGGTCGCCGCGATGCCCTCGCTGCACGGCGGCCTCGCGATGCTCATCGCGCTCTACGGCATCGCCAGGCTGCGCAGCGCGTGGCGCTGGCTCCTGCTGCTCTATCCCCTGCTGATGGCCGTCGCGCTGGTCTACTACGCCGAGCACTACGTCATCGACATCCTGGCCGGCTGGGCCCTCGCCGGCGCCGTCATGGCCGGGTGCCGCTGGTGGGAGCTCAGGCACCCCGCACCCGACGACGCCACCGCATGACGGCCCAGCGTCGTCGGTGCTCCCAGAAGCCGACGACCAGGAAGGCGCGGTGCCACGCATCGGCCTCCGCGCCCTCGCGGACGAAGGCCAGCCGGCCGTAGACCGCGGCTCGAAAGGCCGACACGACGGTGCGCGGCTCACGGTCGAGCGGGGGCAGCCCGGTGGCCCGTCGGACGTCGACCAGCTCCTCGACGGCCGGCACCCACGAGTTGACGTCGGCCGGGTGGAAGTAGTTGTCGTCGAGCCACTCGGGCGCCGGCGAGCGGAACTCCCCACGGACCAGGTGGTCCGTCGAGGCCAGCAGGCCGCTGCCGACGAGCACCAGGTTGATCTGCTCCCGCCCGACGCCGAAGTCGTCGATCGCCAGGCAGGGCACGTCGGCGGCGACCGCCTCGAGCAGAGCCGTCGAGCTGATCGAGGCCAGGCCCACGGCTCGCCGCAGGTGCCACGCCATCGCACCGCTCTCGACGGCGAGGTTCGGCGGGATCGGCTCCCCCGCCTCGACGAGGTCGTACATGAGGTCCTCGTAGGGCCACTGCTCGACGTGTGTCTGCGGCTCACCCTCCCTGGCGCGCACCTTGATCACGACGCGGAGCTCGGGGTGGGCCCGTGCCGTCTCGATCAGGCGGCGCAGCATCGTGACGCGGTCGGCCCGCGAGGCGGGCACCATGGCCTGCGCCGCGAAGACGATCCGGTCGCGCACGGGGGCCCGGTCAGAGCGTGACCGCACGGCGTCGGTCGCGACGGTGCGCGGCGCCGTGGCGAGGAACGGGATCGTCGCCAGCTCGTAGCGGTGTGGGAGACCCGCGTCAGCGAACTCCCGCAGCTCACGCCGGCTGTGCACCACGAAGACGTCCGCTCCGCGGCGCATGCGCAGGCCCGGCGTGAGCACGGGGATCGACATCCCCGCCAGACCGCTGACGACGACCGGCCGGCTCGGCCCGTCCGGGATCATGCGCAGGACCGTGTCGACGGTGAGGCCGCGCGCTGCCGCCAGCACGACGTCAGGCGCCCACCCCGCGAGGATCTCGGCGAGATCGCCGCGACCGACCACGGCGGCGTCGTCGGGCTCGAAGCGGGTGCCGGCCAGCGCCTCGGCCACCTGGCGCCGGCTCGGCAGCGCGTTGCCCCGCACGACCACGAGCCGCAGCGACCAGTCCTTGGGCATCTGCCCCGCGAGGGCCGCCCCCCACTTGACGTAGGAGTCGGAGTCGGTGACGACGAGCGCCCGCGGCGCCTCGGTCACACCGCGGCCGGGGTGACGTCCGGGACGCGCCTCAAGCGCTTGAGCTGGGCGTGCTCGCCCGGCATGACGCGCTTGACCCCGTCGCCCAGCGCCTTCTCGATGATGCGGATGTCGCGCACCAGGTCGATCAGCGCGTACGGCTCGAGGCTCGAGGCCTGGTCCGATCCCCACATCGACCGGTCGAGCGTGATGTGGCGCTCGACGGCCGTCGCACCGAGGGTCACCGCGGCGACCGAGATCTGCAGGCCACGCTCGTGGCCCGAGTAGCCGATCGGCACCCGGTAGCGGGCCGACAGCACGGGGATCATGTGCAGGTTCGCCTCCTCCGGCGGCAGCGGATAGGTGGAGGTCGCGTGCATGATCACGAGGTTGTCGGTGCCGAGGATCTCGACGGCGCGGTCGATCTGCTCGATCGTGCTCATGCCGGTCGACAGGATGATCGGCTTGCCGGTCTCGGCGAGGGCCTCCAGCAGCGGGAGGTCGGTGACGGACGCCGAGGCGACCTTGTGGGTCGAGACGCCCATGTCCTCGAGGAACTCGACCGAGGGCACGTCCCACGGCGACGCGAACCAGTCGACGCCCTGCGCGTGGGCGTGTGCCGCGATCTCGGCGTACTGCTCGCGCTCGAACTCGACCCGGTAGCGGTAGTCGAGGTAGCTCATCTCGCCCCACGGGGTCTCGCGGCGGGTCGACTTCATGTCCGACGGCGTCGAGATCGCCGGCGTCCGCTTCTGGAACTTCACCGCCTGCGCTCCCGCGATCGCCGCGACGTCGATCAGCTTCTTGGCGACGTCGACATCTCCGTTGTGGTTGATGCCGATCTCGCCGATGACGTAGGTGGGGCGGCCGTGTCCGACGATCTCGTCGCCGATCTGAACCCATTCACTCATGGTCATGCCCTTCTGTGGTGGTGCGGTGGCTGACGGTGGGTGCTGCATGGTGGCCGGCGAGCACGCGGTCGGCGAGCTCCCGGACCGCTCCGTCGCCACCTCGGCGACGAAGCACGATGAGGGACGCCCGCCGGGCGTCGGAGTGGGCATCGGCGACGACGACGGGCCAGCCGACCGCCCGCAGGCACGCGACGTCGTTGACGTCGTTGCCCAGGAACGCGATGTCGGCCAGCGCCACCCCCTGCGCCTCGGCCCAGGAGGTCAGGACCCGCAGCTTGTCGTCGCAGCCCGACACGACGTCGACGCCGAGCTTCGCGGCACGGGCGCGGACGACGTCGTTGGTCTCGGACGACAGGATCAGGAACGGGATGCCTGCCCGACGCAGCCGGGCCACGCCCATGCCGTCCGACCGGTTGACCTCGACCGACTCGACGCCGTGCTGGTCGACCGTGACCCGGTCGTCGGTGTGGACGCCGTCGAAGTCGGTGACGACCGCCCGCGCGGGGATCGCCGATGCCGGTGGCCGCAGGATGCTCTCGCGTCGGGCGTGGATCATCTCGGCCAGGGCGAGGTCCGCCTCGCTGTCGATCTCGAGCGCGTCGGACGGGTCGACCTCGACGACGCGCAGGCGTCCGAAGAAGCGGTGACCGTGGGCGACGAACCCGCTCGTCCGCATCACGTAGAACGCGCCGGTCTCGGCCAGCTCGGGCTCGCGGTCCTGGCGCCGCTCGCGTCGAGCGGCCCGGTGGTTGACGCCTTCGAGTCCCTCGGGCCCGTGGCGCCACAGGTGGACGTGCGACGCGACGGCGCTGAAGGCGACGTCGCACTCCCCCGAGCGCACCATCGCGACGGCCCGGTCGATGTCACCGGGTCGGATGAACGGGCTGGTGGCCTGCACGAACACCGTGACCTCCGGGACGACGCCGTGCGAGGCGAGGTGGGCCAGGGCGTGCTCGACGGCCGACTCCGACGACGCCTCGTCGCCCGACAGCCGTGCCGGTCGGTCGATCGTGAGGGCGCCGGCCCGGCAGGCGGCCGCGGCGATCTCCGGGTCGTCGGTGGAGACGAACACCGCGCCCACCGTCGCCGACTCCAGGAGCGTCCGGACCGCCCGGGCGACGAGCGGCTGGTCGCCGAGGGGCCGCAGGTTCTTGCGGTGCACCCCCTTCGAGCCGCCGCGGGCGGGGATCACCGCGCAGACCGTCGTCGAGGTCGAGACCACCGGCACGGGGCGGGTGGGGGCCAGGTCCTGGCTCACGATCTCCTCCAGGTGGTCATCGACGGGTGGGGCGCTGTTCGATCGACGCTAGGAAGGGTCGACGACCCCCGGGTGAACGTGCACCCTCGGATCCGCGAACGTCACCGGACGTCCGGGGGCCTCCGGCGTCGTGCGCGACCGTGCCGCGACACCGTGACGAACCGGTGGCCAACAGTCCGTGAACCGTGCTGCCGGGCGGGCCCGGCCGCCGTCACGCGGGGCTACCGTGCCAAGCGTGTCCCCTCGCTCCGCCCTGCTCATCGCTGCGTTCGACTCCCAGCTCAAGTGGTGCGCCGGGATCCGCGACGAGCTGGAGTCGCGCGGCTTCTCCTGCCGGGTCGTCGTGCCTGACACCCGCTCGGCGTTGTCCGCGCGACAGATCCGCGACGCGGGGTTCGACGGCGTCGAGCACGTCGACTGGAGCACCCTCGTGGCCTCGGCGATCGACAGCGACGTCGTCGTGTGCTCGCTGGCCGGGCCCATGACCCATCGCCTGAGCGTCGACCTGGCTCGTGCACTGCCCGACGGGGCCGTAGGTCCGGTGCTCGTCTCCGGCTGGGTCGGCATCATCATCGAGAAGATCACCGCGGGCTACCTCGACCGTTCCGGGACCGACGTCGTCGCGGTCAACTCGTCCACCGACCTCGAGCACTTCCGCCGCACGGCCGACGCGCTCGGCATGCCCGCCGACAACCTGGTCCTCAGCGGGCTCCCCTTCCTCTCAGCCGATCCCGCGCCGCAGCGCGAGGGACCCATCGTGTCGGTGCTGTTCGCCGACCAGCCGACCGTCCCGCGCGAGCCTGCCGAGCGGCTGCACGTCTATCGCCGGCTCATCGCCTACGCGCGCCGCCACCCCGAGCGCAACGTCGTCCTGAAGCCACGCCACCGACCGGGCGAGGACACGTTCCACCGCATGGCGCACCACCCCGAGGACCTCCTCGCCGGGGAGGACCGCCCGGCCGGCTTCCGGATCGACTACACGCCGATCGCCGAGGTGCTGCCCCGCACCGACCTGATGCTCACGATGTCGTCGACCGCGTGCCTCGAGGCCGTCGACCACGGCTGCCGCGTGGCCCTCGTGCTCGACCTCGGGGTGCACGAGCGCTACGGCAACCACGTCTTCCTCGACAGCGGTCTCCTGCGCAGCTTCGACCAGATCGACGCAGACGACATCGGGACGCCCGCGCCGGCCTGGCACGACAGCTACTTCGGCGATCGGGACCGTCCGTCGAAGCGGGTCGTCGTCGACCGCGTCGAGGCCCTGCTCGCGTCGGGCGAGCGACCCTCGAGGAGGGTCTGGGAGAGCGCACCCTTCCGCGCGTCGATCGACCTCGCCGACGCCCGCAAGGCCGACCAGCACCCGTGGATGTCAGCCGCGTGGAGCCGTCGGGTGCGACGCCACGGACCCCTCGCCGGAACGGCTGCGTACGGGGCGAGCCTGGCCCTGCCTCCGGCCGTCACGATCACGGCGCGGCGACTGGCGCGGACGTGGCGTACCTGACATGCCGTCTCCAACGGATCAACGATAATCTTCTCGCACCTCGTCAGGTGACGGGCGACGTTCGGGGAAGGAACCCACCCATGGCATCTGAAGATCTGATCCGCGAAGCGCAGGACCCGTCCACCTCAGCCGCGCGCCTCGCGGAGCTGGCGCAGGTCGACCGAGGCCTCTGGCCCGCGATCGTCGTCCACCCCGCGGCCTACCCCGGCCTGCTCGACTGGCTCGGCCAGCAGGGCGACGCCACCGTCAATGCCGTGCTCGCCCTCCGCTCGGGCTCGGCCGCCACACCCACCCCCACCGAGGTCATCCCGACCATCTCGCCCGCAGCCACTGAGCAGCCGACGGCGCAGCAGCCTGCCGCCGAGCCGGTGGCCGAGACTCCCGTTGCCGAGCCGGTTGCAGAGACACCCGTCGCTGAGACCCCTGTCGCTGAAACCCCTGTCGCCTCCCCCGTGGCCGAGCCCGTCGCGCAGCCGGTGACCGAGACCCAGCCGATCCAGCCCGTCGAGCCGGCGCAGCCCCAGCCGGTGCAGCCGGTCTACCCGACCGTCGAGGCCCCCGCCGCCGCTGCCCCCGTGGCTGCTGCAGCGGCCGCACCCACCTACGGCGCCGTCCCCCCGACCGGCGAGCAGCCGGCAGCGCTGGCCACGCCCGGTGGCGAGGGAGGCGACGGCAGCAAGAAGAACTTCTGGGTCCTGGCCGGCATGGTCGCGGTCGTCCTGGTCCTGATCGGCGGAGCGGCGTTCGGCGCCACGAAGGTCTTCGGCGGAGACGACGACGGCGACAAGGACGAGGCCTCGTCCTCGCAGACCACCGACGCCGAGGACGAGCCCAGCGACCTGCCCACCGAGGAGCCCACCGAGGACGTTCCCGACCTCGGCTCGGGCTCGGGCAGCGAGTTCTGCGACGAGTTCCAGGACCTGCAGACCGAGACCCTCGACTCGATGGGCGACATCGGCGCGGGCAGCGACCTGGGCGAGCTGTCCGACTCCCTCGGCAAGCTCGCATCGGCCTACGACGACCTCGAGGGCAAGGCCCCCAGCGAGATCAAGTCGGAGGTCGGCGTCATGGCCGAATACTTCGACACCTTCAAGGACCCGACCAAGGTCGACCCGTCCGACATCAGCGGCAAGATCACCGAGTTCAGCGATGCCGCCCAGAAGGTGTCGCAGTACTACGTCTCCAGCTGCCTGTAGATCCCACCCCGGGCCCCCGCTGTCGACGAGTCGTCGGCCGCGGGGGCCCGGTCATGTTCGGGCTGGCAGGATGGACCGATGAGCAGCGAGCCATCTTCCTCCGCCGGCACGGGCCGACGCCCCGGCCGCCTGTCACGTGACCTGATCGCTGAGACGACCCTGGAGATCATCGACGAGCAGGGCGTCGGCGCGGCCTCGATGCGCGCGATCGCCTCGCGCCTGGGCGTCGAGGCGATGTCGCTCTACAAGCACTTCTCGACCCGCGACGTGCTGCTCGACGCCGTCGTCGACCGGATCGTGCAGGAGCTCGACCAGGACCCTGAGGTCCACCGCGACGCGACCGACGGCTGGCGCGACTACCTGGCCCGCCTCGCGCGTGGCGTCCGCCGCTACGCCCTGGCCCACCCCCATGCCTTTCCCCTCGTGACGACCCGGCCGGCCGAGGCGCCCTGGGTCAACCCCCCGCTGCGGTCGCTCGCGTGGATCGAGTCGATGCTGTCGACCCTCAGCTCGGAGGGGTTCGACGACGACGAGGTCCTGTTCGCCTACCGCTCGTTCAACAGCTTCCTGCTGGGCTACCTGCTGATGGAGTCGGGCGCCCACACCCTGCGCGACCCCCAGGAGGGCGACGGCTCGTTCGCCCCGTCCGGCAGCAACGACCCGGTGCCCGGCGGCCTCAGCCCCACCCGCACCGACGAGGAGGCCGCCGAGATCGCCGATGCGGAGACGACCGCCGAGAAGATCGACCCGCAGGACGACATCGAGGTCGCCGACTACCCCACGATCCACCGCCTGGCCGCGGGCCTCGCCGAGGACCACTTCGGCGAGGAGTTCGACCGTGCCCTCGACGAGATGCTCGACGGCATCGCCGGCCGACTGGCCTGAGAGGCAGATCACAGCGGCTCGACGTGCATCTCGCGGCTTACAGCGTAATCTCGTAGTAGGGCTTACGCCGTAAGCCAACCGACGGGAGTCGGTCGTCATCACCGAGAGGATCCATCATGGGAATCGTCGACAAGGCCAAGAACGCTGCTGAGAAGGTCGTCGGAGAGGTCAAGGAGGCCGTGGGTGACGCCACGGACAACAAGGACCTGCAGGCCGAGGGCAAGAAGGACCAGACCAAGGCTGACGTCAAGAACGTCGGCGAGGACGTCAAGGACGTCTTCAAGAAGTAGTCTCTTTTCGCCCGTGTCACCGACGACTCGGTGACACGGGCGACGTCGAGGCCATCCCCCACCATCTGAGACCGCTGACAGGAAACCGCATGAGCACGCCCGATCCGCACGTTCCCCCCGCCGAGCCGACCGTGACCGCGCCGCAGGCCGACCCCGACGCGTCCGACGCCGCTCCGGAGCAGCACGATGCGGCGACGCGCCCGCATGCCGGTCTGACGAGTCGCGGGCGGGTCAAGCGCACCCGTGCCAGCGGCCTGTGGGTCGGGCTGGTGAGCGCGGCAGTGCTCGCGATCATCTTCCTCGTCTTCATCGCGCAGAACTCCGAGAAGGTGACGATCCACTTCCTGACCTTCGACGGCGAGCTGTCGCTCGCGATTGCCCTGCTGCTCTCGGCGGTCATCGGTGCGATCGTGGTCGCGGTGCCCGGCATCGTCCGGATCGGCCAGCTCCGCCGCGCGCTGCGCAAGAACGCCAAGGGCTGACTGCCCCCGGCCGACCTGAGCTGAGCTCCGAGCGCCTCGATCTCTCGCGAGATCGAGGCGCTCGACTGTTGTGGAAACTGCTGTGATCGCAGAAGGTTCGTGTCAGTGGTGGCCCCTAGAGTTGAAGCATGTTCGAAGCAGTGCCGACTGGTCGCCTCCTCGACGAGGTGCGCGCGCACGACTTCGCCGGTGAGCCGACTCTGGAGGTCGACGCGGTCCGGGTCGATGCGATCCGTGAGCTCGACCGCACCATCCGTGCCGCGCAGGCCGAGCAGGTCCGCCAGGTCGCGGAGCTGCACCGCGAACGGGCCCGCAAGATGGGCCTGGGTCACGGTGACCCGACCCTGTCGGTGATCGGTGAGGTGTCGATGGCAAGGACGATCGGGCCGACGGCTGCGGGCACGCAGGTCGAGCTGGCTCTGGGCATGACCCGGTTGCCGAAGGTGTTCGCGCTCTTCGAAGCCGGTCTGATCAGTGAGGCCACCGCACGGGCAGTCGCCCGGGAGACCCAGTCCTTGCACGTCGATGACGACGTGGTCGCTGATGGGGAGATCGCCGCGAAGATCACCGGCATGACCACCGCACAGGCCCGGGACGCCGCAGCCCGGGTCGTGATCGGGATCGATGCTGACGCCGCCCACGAACGCGCCCGCCGCAACCGTGCTGACGCCCGGGTCACCCTGCACCCCGACACCGACGGCATCGCCCACCTGCGGGTCCGGGGACCTGCCGAGCAGATCGTCGCCGCCCACCGGGCCCTCGACGACTGGGCCACCGGACTCAGATCCACCGGAGACCCCCGATCCCGCGGGCAGATCATGACCGGCACCCTCGTCGAACGCGTCACCGGACAAGCATTCGCCGACGACGTCGCCGTCGAGATCAACCTCGTCCTCGACGCCAAGACCCTCGTCGCCGGCGGTGACACACCCGTCGAGCTCGACGGCTACGGACCCATCAGCCCTGACGTCGCCGACGAGATCATTGCCAAAGCCCGCACCGCGTCCATCCGCCGCCTGTTCGTCGACCCAGTCGACGGCACACTCCTCGTCCGCGAACCCCGCCGGCGGCGTTTCACCCGCAGCACCTCAGCCCACATCCGCACCCGCGACCGCCGCTGCCGCCAACCCGGCTGCGACGCCAAGATCCGCCACGACGACCACATCCACGCCCACGAGCACGGCGGCCTCTCCGTCGCCGACAACGGTCAAGGGCTCTGCATCAGGTCCCACACCATCAAGCACCAACCCGGCTGGACCATCACCACCACCGGCAACACCACCACCTGGAACACCCCCACCGGCCACCAATACCCGTCAACCCCACCACCCGTCCTCCCCGGACGAGACCCCGGCCACCAACGCCAATAACGGCGGGCCAACAGCTAGCTGCCGCCACCGATCGCCGCGGGGCCGTCCTCGCGTCGGATGTCGATGATGTGCCCCGTCTGCTGCGACAGGAGCACGTCGAGCGACTGGCGCGCGACCTCCATCGAGCTGAGCAGCGTGCCCTCGGGCTCCTCGCCGAACGCCTTGGTGCGCATCGGCGTGCCCGTGCGCTCGGGGTTGACGCAGTTGACCCGCACCTCGCCGGCCCACTCGTCGGCGAGCGCCTGGGTGAGGTTGACGACGGCTGCCTTGGCCGAGGAGTAGAGCGAGTAGCCGCCGCGCCCGCGGGTGTAGGACGACGACGTGAACAGCAGGAGCGAGCCCGACGCGTTGGCCAGGTGGGGATAGAACTCCTGCGCGATGAAGATCGGCGCGAGGTAGTTGATCTCGGTCGCGGCGAAGATCGTCTCCTCTGACGTGTCGGCCAGGTCCTCGATGACCAGCACACCCGCGGTGTTGACGACGAAGTCGATCGACTCGGTCTCCTTCAGCACCGCCTGGGCGGCGGCCGCGATGTCCTCGCGGCGGTCGACGTGGGTGTTGGTCGACGACCGCGAGAACGTGTGGACGTTGGCACCGAAGCCCCGCGCCAGCTCGGCGATGTCGCCGCCGATGCCGTAGGACCCGCCGAACACCACCATCGTCTTGCCGGCCAGCGCCTGGCGGTACTGGTCGTCGGTGAGTGCCTCCGGCGTGTCGGCGGAGTGCAGCTGGAAGAGCTTGTCGGCGATGTAGACGTCGATCGGCTCGGTGACCTTCATGTTGCGCTCGTGGCCCATGACGACCGCGATCGGCACGTCGGGCAGGTAGCGGAGCACCACGGTGCAGTCGTCGGTCGCGGTGAAGCCGGGATCCTTCCACGCCAGCTCGTAGGCCTGACGGATCACCGAGAGGCGGAACGCCTGCGGGGTCTGACCGCGGCGGAGCAGATGGCGCTGCAGCACGTCCTCGATCGTCTCGGTCTCGCCGGCCGGCGTGTCGTGGACCTGCACGATCGTGTCGGCCGACGGGATGGCGGTGTCGACCGCCTCGTGCGTCGCGAGCGCAGCGACGACGTCGCCGATGATGGTCTGCGACACGAGCGGGCGCACCGCGTCGTGGAAGAGGACGTTGCACTCCTCGGTGCCGAGCGCCTCGAGCGCCCGGCTCGTCGACTCGTTGCGGGTCTGGCCGCCCTCGACGATCTGCGAGACCTTGTCGTAGCCGCCGTTCTGGACGATGGCGCGCACCGGGTCGAGATGACCGGGCGTCATCAGGATGACGATCTCGTCGATCAGCGACGACGCCTGGAAGGCGGCGATCGTGTGCTCGATGATCGTCTTGCCGGCGATCTTGATGAGCTGTTTGGGGATCGACAGGCCGACCCGGGTCCCGGTGCCACCAGCGAGGATGACGGCCACGTTGCGCAGTTCAGTCACCCGACGAGGTTACCGTCCGTACGACCTCAGGACGCCCCCGGTCGCATGACCGCCTCGGTCTGCTGCGACTTCCACACCCGGAAGCCCTCCTCCGTCGCGCCCCGGCGCCAGTAGGCCGACACCGAGAGGTCGCCACGAGCCACCCCGCGCTCGTTCAACGCATAGGGGCGGACGCTCTTGAGCAGCGCCGACTCGCCGTGGATGAACGCCTGGACGCGCCCCTGCGGCCACGACCACGCTCGCACGGCGTCGTCGAGCAGCGTCGTGGTGCCCGGCGCGGCGTCGCCCCGGTGCAGCCAGTGCACGTCGAGGTCGGCATCGGTGCGCAGCGGGATCTCGTCGTCGGGCCCGTGCACCTCGACGAAGGCGACGGCGCGGGCCCCTGCGGGCAACGAGTGGACCGAGGCCGCGATCGCCGGCAGACCGGCCTCGTCGCCGACGAAGAGCACCCAGTCGGCGGACGGATCGGGGCGGTAGCCGCCATTGGGTCCGCGCAGGTGGATCACGTCACCCGGCTGCGCCGCAGCCGCCCACGGGCCGGCGACGCCTTCGTCACCGTGCACCACGAAGTCGATCGCGAGCTGCTGCTCGTCGGTGTCGACCCAGCGGACCGTGTAGGTCCGCAGCACCGGCCACGCCTCCTGCGGCATCGTCTCCTTGACGACGTCGAGGTCGAGCGGGTCCGGATAGTCGAAGCCGTCAGCGAGGAAGACGAGCTTGACGTACTCGTCGGTGAAGGGCTCGCGCATCGCGTCGTGGTTGGCGAGGAAGTCGGCGAAACCATCGCCCCCGAGCACCACCCGGAGCAGCGTCGGAGCGACCGTCTCGGTGCGGACGACGGTCAGTCGGGCGGGAAGATTCTTGCTCATCGGTCTGGCCTCACCTGTGTAGCCTACTGACGTGACCCACGGCATCGACATGTCCCAGTTCGACCCCTCCACCCGCGTCCAGGACGACCTGTTCCGCCACGTGAACGGACCGTGGCTCGACTCCACCGAGATCAAGCCGGACCGCGCGACCGCCGGGTCGTTCGTGACGCTCGTCGACGAGGCCGAGGCCAAGGTCCGCGAGATCATCGAGACCGCGAGCCAGGACCCTCAGGACGACGAGCAGCGCAAGATCGGCGATCTCTACGCCAGCTTCATGGACGAGGACCGCATCGAGGCGCTGGGCGCCGCGCCACTGGGCGCCGAGCTCGCCCAGGTCGACGCCATCAGCGACATCCCGTCCTTCGTCGAGGTGCTGGGCGTGCTCGACCGTCAAGGGGTGGGCAGCGTCTTCGGCATGTACATCGCACCCGACCGCGGCAACCCCGACCGCTACATCACCCACCTCAGCCAGGGCGGGATCGGCCTGCCCGACGAGTCCTACTACCGCGAGGACGAGTCCGCCGCCATCCGCGAGGCGTACGTCGCGCACCTCACGACGCTGCTCGGCCTGGCGGGCCTCGACGACGCCGCCGGTCGCGCGGCCCGCATCATGGACCTCGAGACCCGCCTCGCCACGTTCCACTGGGACCGCGTCGCCTGCCGCGACGCCCAGAAGACCTACAACCTGCTGGCCGTCGACGGCCTGCAGTCGCTGGCCCCGTCGTTCGACTGGGCGTCCTGGTCCGACGGCGCACAGGTGCCGGCGCAGGTCATCGCCGAGGTCGTCGTCTCGCAGCCGTCCTTCCTCGAGGGCCTCGAGACCCTGCTGGTCGAGGCCGAGCTCGACGCGTGGAAGGACTGGCTGCGCTGGCAGGTCGTCCACAGCGCCTCCCCCTACCTGTCGTCTGACTTCGTCAACGCCAACTTCGAGTTCTACGGCCGCACCCTCAGCGGCACCGACGAGCTGCGTCCCCGCTGGAAGCGCGGAGTCGGGTTCGTCGAGGGCGCCATGGGCGAGGCCGTCGGCAAGATCTACGTGCGCACCGAGTTCCCGCCGGCGTCCAAGGAGCGGATGACCGAGCTGATCGACAACCTGCTCGAGGCCTATCGCCAGAGCATCTCGGCGCTGCCGTGGATGAGCGACGACACCAAGAAGCGCGCCCACGACAAGCTCGACTCGTTCAACCCCAAGATCGGCCACCCCGAGGCGTTCAAGGACTACGAGGCCCTCCAGACCGCTCCCGACGACCTGCTCGGCAACGTCCGCCGCGCGATCGCCGTCGCGACCGATCGCGAGCTCGCCAAGATCGGTGCGCCGATCGACCGCGACGAGTGGTACATGACGCCGCAGACCGTCAATGCCTACTACAACCCGACCATGAACGAGATCGTCTTCCCGGCAGCGATCCTGCAGCCCCCCTTCTTCCACGCCGACGCCGACGACGCCGTCAACTACGGCGCGATCGGCGCCGTCATCGGCCACGAGATCGGCCACGGCTTCGACGACCAGGGCTCCCAGTACGACGGCACCGGTGCGCTCAGCAACTGGTGGACCGACGACGACCGCACCTCGTTCGAGCAGCTGACCTCGGCGCTCGTCGCCCAGTACGACGCGCTCTCCCCCGCCGGGGCCGACGGCAAGCCGGTCAACGGATCACTCACGATCGGCGAGAACATCGGCGACCTCGGCGGGCTCGGCATCGCCCACCAGGCGTTCCGCCTGACGCAGCCGGCCGCCGACCCGATCGACGGGCTCACCCCCGACCAGCGGTTCTTCATCTCCTGGGCCCAGGCCTGGCAGTCCAAGGTCCGCCCGGCCGAGACCGTTCGCCGGCTCACCGTCGACCCGCACTCCCCGCCGGAGTTCCGCTGCAACCAGGTCGTGCGCAACATCGATGCGTTCTACGCAGCGTTCGACGTCACGGCCGACGACGACCTGTGGCTGGAGCCGGAGGCGAGAGTCACCATTTGGTAAGCGGGGCGGCTCCGCCGCCTCGCGGCTCCTTCGTCGCCGCTCTCCGCAGCTCGCTGGCGCTCGCTGCGGCCGCTTGTCCATCGCTCGCTGCGCTCGCTCGGACCTGGGGTCACGGCGCGGGGTGCTTGTTCTTTGCTCGCTGCGCTCGCTCGGACCTGGGGTGACGGCGCGGGGTGCCTTCCTTCTCGGTGGTCGAGTGCGCCCGAGGGACGAGGGCGTGTATCGAGACCACTGCACTAGATTGCTCGGGTGACCTCAGCGGCGATCGACCCCGTCCAGCGCAGGATTGTTGCGGTCCTCGTCCTCGTCCAGGTCATCGGGGGCGTCGGCAACGGGGCGGGCCTCGCCGTCGGCGCGCTGCTCATCAAGGACATCACCGGGTCGTCCGGCTGGTCGGGCATGGCCGTCGTCATGCTCACGCTGGGTGCGGCCGCCTTCACGATCCCGCTCTCCTCCATCGCGGCCCGGGCCGGACGTCGCCCCGCCCTCACCCTCGGCTGGCTCGCCGGCGCCGCCGGTGCCGCCGTCTCGGTCGTCGGCGCCGAGCTCGAGTCCCTGCCCGTCACGCTGCTCGGCCTGGTCATGTTCGGCGGCAGCACGGCCGCCAACCTGCAGTCGCGTTTCGCCGCCGTCGACCGGGCCGAGCCGAGCCAGATCGGACGCTCGCTGTCGATCGTCGTGTGGTCCACGACCGTGGGGGCCGTCATCGGCCCCAACCTCACCGGCCCGGGCGCGTCCTTCGCCGATGCCGTCGGCGTGCCCGACCTCGCCGGGCCGATGATCTTCTCCGCGGTGGGCTTCGGCGTCGCAGGGCTGCTGACGCTGGCCCTGTTGCGCCCCGATCCCCTGGTGCACGCGGCCGGTGCAGCACCGGCGCCCCGTGGCATCCGGGCCGCCCTCCCCTACGCCCGCGGACGCACGCTCACCGCGATCTGGGCGATCGCCTCGTCCCACGCAGTGATGGTCGCCGTCATGGCCCTGACGCCCGTCCACATGGAGGACCACGGAGCAGCCCTCAAGGTGATCGGCCTGACGATCAGCCTCCACATTGCGGGGATGTTCGCCCTGTCCCCCGTGATGGGCTGGCTCAGCGACTCCTGGGGGCACGACCGCACGATCCTGCTCGGGCAGTCCGTCCTCGTCCTCGCGGTGTTCGTCGCCGGCACGTCGGGCAGCTCCGAGGTGCAGATCACGATCGGGCTCACCCTGCTGGGCATCGGCTGGTCGGCCTCGGTCATCGCCGGCGCCGCCAAGCTGACCGCCTCGCTCGACGTGGCCACCCGGCCGCTGGTGCAGGGGTTGTCTGACCTCACGATGAACCTCGCCGGTGCCCTCGGCGGCCTGCTGGCCGGTCTGGTGGTCGCCATCAGCGGCTTCGGCACGCTCAACGCCGCAGCCGCCGTCCTGACGATCCCCGTCGTGGTGCTGATCCTCTCGGGGCGCCGGGTCGCCGCCCGGATCGCCTGAGGCCCTACGACACCGACGCGACGGTCGGGGTCGGGGTCGGCCGCGCGACCGGCTTCGACGTCCACTTGAACTGTCCGCCGGCTCCGACGATCTTGACGCTGGCGACGGCGATCCTCTGGCCGTCGCTCTCCCGGCGCACGCTGCACCGGAACGTCGTGCCGATGGCCTCGTCGACCTTCTTCGGGCAGCGAGCCTTCAGCGGGAAGCCGGCCTGGGCCTCGAGACGCCGGTCGATGTTGGCCACGATGCCGCTGGTCGACATCAGGACGACCTTCTCGACCTTCGGCGGTGTGGCTTCCTGCTCCTTCTCGGCCGAGCGCGTCGTGAAGAAGAAGATCACCGCGGCGATGATCGCCACGACCGAGAGTCCGAGCAGGATGTTGATGAGCACCTTCACGGGTGGGAGCCTATCGCCACGTCAGCGCCGGAACACGGTCGCCCGCACCCAGTCGACGGCCGGCCACCACGTCCGGTCGAGCACGGCCGCGATCGCGTCCTGCACGTCGTACGACCGCAGCGCGAGCCAGTCGCCGACCGGCGCGCCGCGCTCGCGCACCCACTCGTCGAGCCGCTCGTAGGTCTCGGTCGACACGAACAGGCCGGCGAGCGCGATGTAGGCCAACGAGCTCCAGGGTAGCGCCAGCAGCACGGCCAGGACGACGTTGACGGCGATCGCGGCCGCGAGGACGATCCGGCGCGTGATCGGGTTGAGCAGCAGTGGCGCGAAGAACAGCTGGGTCAGCAGCACGGCGTAGGTGAGGATCGCGAGCAGCACCGAGCTGGACGACACGGCGTCCGAGAGCCATGGATAGGGACGGAACTCCGGCAGCTGCATCGTGGAGTAGAGCGCCGTGCCCCGCTGCCAGATGTCCTGCGAGACCTTGTCGAGGCCACCGGCGGTGAACAGCAGGACCGTCTGCGTCATGAGGCCGATCAGGCCGACGTGGTGCAGCCCGGACGACAACCACCCCGGCAGCACCTGCTCACCGTCCCACGCCTGCCGCATCGCGCTGGCCGATCCGGACGACGAGGCGACCCGCAGCTCGCGGCGTCGAGCGTCGAGCGACCAGTGCTCCGCGGTGCGCATGAGCAGCAGCCACAGCAGCGTGATGCGCACGAGGTTGTCGCCCTCGTCACCGACCACGGGGTTCTGGGCCACGACGGCGATGAAGCCGATCAGCGTCACGACGTTGGCGGCCTTGGTGTGCCAGCCAAGCGCCAGCGCGACGGTGCTGAGCATCGTGACGACGTAGAAGAGCGTGAGGACGTCACCGCTGACGCCGTCGAGCAGGGCGAGCTCGGGGAACTGGCTCAGGGCGCGGGCCGGCTCGGCCCAGACCGACCCCTGCCCGACCCACACCTCCCGGCTCGTGAAGTTCGAGACGAGCAGCCCCAGGACGGACAGCGCCGTGCCGATGCGGCAGAGCGCAGCGCCGTACAGTGCGCGGGGCTCCGCGAGCAGCCAGTCCTCGGCTGCACCCGTCCACCGCCGCGGAGCCACGGTCAGTCGCTGTGCCAGGTCGATCACGCGCTCACTTCCCCACGTAGTCATCGAATGCGGTCTGTGCTTCGAACGACGCGTCGTAGCCGCGCCGGAAGCCGAACCGGAAGTAGTTGAAGTCCTTGTCACGGACCGTCGTCGTGCCACGATCGGCCGCGGGCGGCACGGTGCGGCGCCCCACGAGGTACTGCACCTTCAGGATGCGCCCGTCGAAGCGGGCCTTGGCATACATCGAGGCAAACCGCGTGGCCATGACGTCGTAGGCGACGTAGGTCTCGACCGCCCCCAGACGGTCGTTGCCGGCACCGAGCAGGCGCGGGCCCAGCTGGGCGATCGGCTCCCGGGTGTAGGACTCACGCACCAGAGCGCGCTGCTTGGCGTTGAGCCCGTACATCGCGCCGTTGAGGTTGGTCGCCAGCTTGCGGGCCATCAGGTGGGCGCGGGCCGGGTCGACGTCGTGACGCAGCGAGTCGTCCTCGACTGCCGTCACGTCGACCCACTCGCTCATCGTGATCTTCCCCGTCTCGTCGTCCTTGACCTGGGCCCGGAGGCTGAACGACTCGTCGACGAACTGCGCGTTGGGCGCCAGTTCGCTCCACGACTGCTCGAAGTACGGGTTGACGTACGTCGTCAGGTTCTTGCTGCCGAACAGGCTACGGACCGGGCTCTGGGGCGACAGCCAGAAGGCGATCACGACCGAGTGGGCGACCGCCGCCAGCGCCAGCAGGACGACGAGACGCCGCTGCCACGGCCGGGGAGCAGACGGCTCCGCGCTGGTCACCGACATGATCTCCATCCTAGACGGGCCCGGGCACACCGCTGCCGGTGACCGAGACGGTCACCGGCAGCGATGGGTGGTGCTGGGTCGATCAGGATGCCAGCTGGCGACGCTTCTCGTTGAGGAGAACCGCTCCACCGAACATCACCAGGGCCAGGCCCAGGAACATGAACGGCATCAGGTTGCGCGGCGCACCGGCGTCCGGCAGGGCCTGCGTCACGTCGGCATCGGACTGCGCGTCGGCGTCGGCCACCGCGTCGGCGTTGGCGTCAGCGTCGGCATCTGCATCTGCGTCAGCGTCGGCATCTGCATCAGCGTCGGCATCCGCGTCGACATCGACGTCGACGTCTGCATCGGCGTCGACATCAGCGTCGGCATCCGCGTCAGCGTTGGTGTCGGCGTCGTCCGCCACGTCGTTGACGCGGTTGGGGCCGACGTGGACACGAGCCAGGTCGAGCGTGTTGGTGCCGAGCAGCGTCAGGCTCAGCGCCGTGACGTCGAGCTCGCCGGCGGCCGGACCCTCGACCTGCTTGTTGACCGTTCCGCTGACGACCGGCTCCAGCAGGTCGGCGACGGCGGTCAGCAGCTGCGGCTCGAGGGCATCGAGCAGCGGGCCCACGAGCTGGGCGTTGAGGCCGTTGAGCAGCGGGTTGAGGCCGCTCAGGGCGCCACCGAGGCTCTGCGTCAGCGTGTCGGTCAGGCCGAGGATGATGCCGTCGACCAGGTCCTGCGGCGCGCCGATCAGGAGGTTGGAGTTGGGCGCGGTGCCGGCGGTGACCGGAACCTTGATCTGCTGTCCACCGAGGTCGACGACGATGTTGATGTCGGCCACGGTGCTGGTGCCCTCGGCGTCGCCGGGGGTGGCGCTGGCCTCTGCGTTGACGGCGCCGATCTCCAGCGACAGCGGCAGAGCGTCGTCAAGGCCGCCGAGGACGCTGTTCAGCGTGTCGTCGAGGATCGTGGTGACCGGCTCGAGGATCGTCAGCAGCAGCTCCTTCAGCACGCCGCCGGCGAGGTCGCCGACCACGCCGTCGAGGATCGTGCCGGTGTCGATCTCGGTGAGGTCGATGACCAGGTCGCTGAGGTCGAGCGTCGACTGCAGGTCGAGAGCGGCGATCGGGGCGACGCTCGCGTCAGCGGCCGAGACGCCGTTGTCGCCGTCGAGGCCAGCGGTCGCGTTCTGCGAGTACGCGTCGATGGAGTTGGTGTTGAGTCCCTCACCGCACGTCCCCGTGGGGGTACCGGTCGGGAACTCTGCCTCGCAGGAGCCTCCGTCGAGGATGCTGAACAGGCCCGTGCCCTTGACGGCGCTGGCCGAGGACTGTGCCACGGGCTCGTCGGCACCATTGGCCGAGAATGACAGGCCGGCGGTGACGATCAACGTCGCCAGGCCGGCTGCCAGGGAGTTCTTGGCAAGTTTGTTCTTCATCGAAGAAGACTCCTTGATGTGTTTGATAGTGGGCACGCAAAAGACATGCACCACTGACGGCGTTCGCAGATGGGAGTCTGCTGCGCGTCAGTCTAACCACATTCTCAGGTTTGCGAGACACACCGTCCGATTCGTGACGTCTGGGGAGGCGTGTTGTGGGTCACACCTTCGAGGCGATGCGCGACGATCTTTTTTCGCGGCGATGCCGGACCCACGCCGCAGCGCGGCGCCACGACTCGTCACTGACGAGGATCATGTCGACCGCGATCATCACGAGCGAGAAGTACAAGATGCCCATGAAGATGCCGATGCCCAGGTGCATGCCCGTGATGAGCACCAGCGCCGCGAGACGGGTGGGGCGGTAGACCAGGAGCACCGGGAAGAACAGCTGCACCACGATCGCGAGGTACGTCGCGCTGCTGATGACCAGGCTCTGGGAGTAGATCGGCTGCAGCCAGTCGTTCCACGGCGAGTAGGCGTCGGTCTGCAGCGGGAAGTAGACCGCGGTGCCGTTCTTCCAGGTCTCGCTCTGCAGCTTCCAGAAGGCCGAGCCGACGTAGACCATCACGACCTGGTGGATGATCAGGATCGTCGCGAGGTTGTGCAGCGTCGCCGACACCCAGATCGGCACGATCGGACGGATCTCGCCGCGGCGGGTGCGCAGACGGGCGTCGACCGACCAGCGGAGCCCCGCATCGGTGAAGCACAGGTAGAGCAGCACCATGCGCAGCACGGCGTCGCCGCCGGACCCCACGAACGGGTTGGCCACGTAGAGCGACATCCAGAGGAAGAGCGTCACGATCGCCGAGGCGCGGCTGCGGTAGCCCACCATCAGCAGCACGCCGAAGACGATGGTCAGCAGGTAGACCAGGTCGAAGGCCATGCCGTCGATCTGGCCGAAGAGCCCGAGGAACGACGGCCAGGCCTTCCCGCCCCGGACCGGCTCGGTCCAACCGGAACCGTCACCCCACGTGTAGTGGCGGTCGACCCAGTTGACGACGAGCTGGCTCGCGACGATGAATCCCAGGATCATCCGGGTCACGGCGAGGCCGTACGTCGAGTGCTTCTCCAGGCTCAGCCACCCGATCGCGCGATCGATCATCGGTGCCTCCGGTCGAACGACGCGACAGCGCGCTGCTCGCGCGCACTTCCGGGGGTCGGGACGCGCCAGCCGCTGTCGCGGAGCGTCGGGTCGGGTCGGGCTGCTTCCCGCTCCGCCTCGGAGCCCGAGCGCGCCGCATAGGGCGTCACGGGCCACGACCGCACGCGGTAGCGCACCGCGGTGACGTCGATGTCGGGCCACCGTGACGCGAGCACGTCGGTCGCCAGACGTGCGGTGGCGCGCTCGTAGAGGAGGTAGGAGCCGACCCGGAATCGGCTCGCTCCCCCCTCCAGCAGCTTCGCCTCGAACGCCGACCAGCTGGGCGGCTTCGCCTCGTCGGTGCCGTCGGCCACGGCGCGCTGGGCGACGCCCAGGCCTCGGTAGCGCTGGCCCAGGGGGCCGTAGAGCTTGTTGGTGACGTATCCCGCGCGTCCACCGACGAGCCGGTGGTGGATCAGGTCGAGCTCGACCGCTGTCCAGTCGACCCACGGGGTCCGGCGCAGGGTGCCGTCGTCGGCGACGTAGGAGCCCTGGAAGAGCATCTCCCGGTCCTGCGACACCGGCGCCGGCGCGAAGAGACGCCAGTTCTGCGCGAAGTAGGGGTCCAGATAGGCGGTCCGCGGGGCCGCCGCGTCGCTGTAGCGATTGGGCGGGAGCGCCGCCAAGGTCACCGCGACGAGCTGCACGGCCGCGATCGCCACGACCACCGCGATGAAGATCGCTCGTATCGACACCCGGGGCACGCCGACACCGTACCAACCGTCGCGTGGGGCGCCCGGCTCGCTGACGGCCCCCACGACGACGAAAGCCCCTCCCGGTCCGGGAGGGGCTTTCGTCGTGCTGCGGTGTGGAGCATAGGAGATTCGAACTCCTGACCTCTTCCATGCCATGGAAGCGCGCTACCAACTGCGCCAATGCCCCGCTTCGGGCCCCATCAACAGGGCCTCGCCAATCTTAGCCGGTCACCATCCCGATGCTCAAACCGGGTCACTCCTCGTCCGACATCACGGGCACCGGGAGGGTGCCTGCGTTCCACTCCGTGAGCCGCCAGCTGGTGTCAGGGCGCCACGGAGTCTCCTCGATGACCGACCACGCGCAGTTGTTGAGCGCGCCGAACGTGCCCCAGTGCGCTCGCGGGATGCCCAGGAAGCTGCAGATCCCTGTGCGCAGCACCGCACCGTGCGCCACGACGACCATGACGCCATCGGCCGGCAGCGACGCCAGCGCTGCCTCGAGCCCCTGGGCGAACCGCTCACCGGCCTGGACGTGGGTCTCGCTGCCGGGGATCTGGGTCTCGTCACCGTCGACCCACGCCTGCATGCCCTCGGGCATCTGGTCCCAGGCCTCGTCCCACGTGAGACCTTCACGCGCACCGAAGTTGAGCTCACGGAACCGCTCGTCGTGCTCGACCTCGACCCCCGTGAAGGCCCCGAGGTAGGCCGCGGTGTCGCGGGCTCGCTGCAGGTCGGAGCTGAGGATGCGCTGCGGCCTGAGCGCTGCGAGACGGCTGGCCGCCTCCCGCGCCTGGGCGTGACCGACCTCGTCGAGGGGGATGTCGCTCTGCCCCTGCACGCGTCCGGCGACGTTCCACTCCGTGCGCCCGTGGCGCCAGAGCACGACCTGGCGCGTCATGCCAGCGACAGGACCGGGCAGTCGCTCCACAGTCGCTCGAGGGCGTAGAAGACACGCTCCTCCTGGTGCTGCACGTGCACGACGATGTCCTGGAAGTCGAGCAGGACCCAGCGGCCCTCCCGCTCCCCCTCACGTCGCACGGCCTTGGCGCCCAGCGAGATCATCCGCTCCTCGACGGCGTCCTGCACGGCCTTGACCTGGCGCGCGCTGGACGCCGAGCAGAGCAGGAACACGTCGGTCAGGGCCAGCTGCTCGGAGACGTCGAACGCGATGACGTCCTGGGCGAGCTTGTCCTCGGCCGCCGCGGCGGCCGCCCGGGTGAGCTCGACGGCGCGATCGGTTGCAGTCATGTGACGGGGCTTTCGCTAGGGCTTGCGGGGGTGGGCGTGTAGAGGCCGTGCTTGCCGATGTACTGGACGACGCCGTCGGGCACGAGGTACCAGACCGGCTCACCCCGCTCGACGCGGTGACGGCAGTCCGTCGACGAGATCGCCAGCGCCGGGATCTCGACAAGGGTGATGCGGTCCCGGGGCAGTCCGGCCAGTGTCGCATCGTCCATCTCGTGACCCGGCCGCGTGCAGCCGACGAACTGGGCGAGCTCGAACAGCTCGTCGTGCTCGCGCCACGTCAGCAGCGCGGCCATGGCGTCGGCGCCGGTGATGAAGTAGAGGTCCGCGTCGGGATGGAGCGCGGCCAGGTCACGCAGCGTGTCGATCGTGTAGGTCGGTCCGTCGCGGTCGATGTCGACCCGGCTCACGGTGAACCGCGGGTTGGCGGCCGTCGCGATGACGGTCATCAGGTAGCGGTCCTCGGGCGGCGAGACGTCGCGGTCGGCCTTCTGCCACGGCTGGCCCGTGGGGACGAACAGCACCTCGTCGAGGTCGAACCACGACTGCACCTCGCTGGCCGCCACCAGGTGCCCGTGGTGGATGGGGTCGAAGGTGCCGCCCATGACGCCGACGCGGCGGCGTCCGGTGCTCATGCGGCTCAGGAGTGCTCGCGACCCTTGCCGAACGACAGCAGCGCGAGCAGCAGCACGATGAGGATGCTCAGGGCGATCAGTCCGATGACCCACGGCTCGACGCCGAGGTCGCGCAGCTGCTCGGTCTCTTCGGACGCGACGATGAACGAATGCATGAGGACAATCTATCCCAGAGCCCTACCGGACGTGGCCGTCACCCGTGACGACGTAGGTCGTGGTGGTCATCTCGGGCAGTCCCATGGGACCGCGGGCGTGCAGCTTCTGGGTCGAGATGCCGATCTCGGCCCCGAAGCCGAGCTCGCCGCCGTCGGTGAAGCGGGTGGAGGCGTTGACCATCACGGCCGCCGAGTCGACCCCGCGGGTGAACCGGGTGGAGGCCGCCAGGGACCGCGTGACGATCGCCTCGGTGTGCCCGGACGAGAACTGCCTGACGTGGGCGATCGCCTCGTCGATGGACTCGACGACCCTGGCCGAGATGTCGAGGGAGAGATACTCCTCGGCGTAGTCGTCGTCGGTCACCGGCACGACGCCGGTGCCGGCCGACCCGAACGTCGCGTCGCCGTGGATCGTGACGCCGGCGTCCTGCAGCGCCGCGACGACCCGGGGCACGAACTCGTCGGCGACGGCCCGGTGCACCAGCAGCGACTCCGCCGCGTTGCAGACGCTGGTGCGGTGGGTCTTGGCGTTGAGGACGATCGCGAGCGCCATGTCGAGATCGGCGTCGGCGTCGACGTAGACGTGGCAGTTGCCGACCCCGGTCTCGATGACGGGCACCGTCGACTCCTCGACGACGGCCCGGATCAGGCCCGCTCCCCCGCGCGGGATCACCAGGTCGACGAGCCCGCGTGCCTGCATGAGGTGCGTGGCCGACGAACGGTCGTCGGCCGGCACCAGGATGATGGCGTCGGCCGGAAGGTCGGACGCCGTGAGGGCGGCTCGCATGATCTCGACGATCGCGGCGTTGGACCGGGCGGCCGACGACGAGCCGCGCAGCAGGACGGCACTGCCGGCCTTGAGGCAGATCGCTGCGGCGTCGGCGGTGACGTTGGGCCGGCCCTCGTAGATCATGCCGATCACGCCCATTGGCACGCGGATCTGCTGCATCCGCAGCCCGTTGGGCAGGGTCGACCCCCGTACGACCTCACCGACCGGATCGGGCAGCGCCGCGACGTCACGCACGCCGGCCGCGAAGGCCGCCACCCGGTCGGCGTCGAGCCGCAGCCGGTCGAGCACGTTGTCGGGCGTGCCGCCGGCCCGAGCCGTCTCGACGTCGACCGCGTTGGCCTGCAGGATCGCCGGCGTGCCGGCGACCAGCGCATCGGCCATCGCGTGCAGCGCGACGTCCTTGGCGGCACGGTGGGTGAGCGCGAGGATCCCGGCGGCGACGCGGGCTCGGCGGGCTGCGTCGTGCACCTGCTGCTTCATGCCACCGATCCTAGTGCGGCGACTCCGACGTGCTCTGGGCCCCACGGACGCGCGCAGCGATGGCCGCCCGCGTCCGGACCCCGAGCCGCTCGAACAGGCCGGCCACGTGCTTCTCCACGGTCTTCTCGCTGATCCCCAGGGTCACCGAGATCTCGCTGTTGGACTGTCCCTGTGCCACCAGGACCGCGACCTCCCGCTGCCGCGCGGTCAGGGCGCTGTCGAGGACCGGCGGCACCTCCCCCACCAGCTCACGACCGATCCCGACCCGGTTGGTGGTGCCCAGCGCCGCGAGCACGGCGGCCACGTGGCTCTCGACGGTCTTCTCCGAGATCCACAGCGCGGCGGCGATCTCGCGGTTGCGCAGTCCTGCCGCGGCCAGACGGGCGATGGCCTGCTGGGTCGTCGACAGCGAGTCCCAGCCGATGCCGGGTGCGTTGCGCAGGCGACGGCCGTGGGCATGGAGCTCACGCTCGGCCCAGTCCTTGACCGCAGCCGCCCCCGCGGCGTCGGCTCGTCGCGCGACCTCCTCGAGCTCCTCGATGCCACGGATGCGGTCACCCCCTGCGGCGCGCGCCGACGCCTCGATGATCCGGGCGCGGATGACCTCGAGGTCGCTGCCGACGATGGCGGCGAGCACACCGGAGTCGGCGGACTCCCGGATGCCCGCCTCGGTGTCCTTGAGCGCGACCGACACTCGCGCGCGGATACGTCCCAGCGTCGCGGTCGCCATGATGTGACCGTGGATCGGCAGGCCGGCGCCGTGCTCGGCCCACCATCGGGCACCCTCGATGTCGCCCCGGGCGAGAGCCTCCTCGACGAGGATCTCGTAGCCGTAGAGGCGGTCGACGATCTGCAGGTTCTGCAGGTACGGCCCGCCTCCCCCGCGCAGGACCAGCGCCGACGCCTCAGCGAGCCGCCCGACCGCGGTGGCCCCGAAGGCGGCCAGCACGTGCGCACCCGCCCGGATGTAGTCGTGCTCGACCTCTTCGGGGCACCGGCGGTGCAGGGCACGCAGCCCGTGGTCGACCGCGTCCTGACGGCCCAGGTGGCCGTCGACGAAGATCCGGACGCCGCTGGCCAGCAGGTGCATCTGCGGCCAGTCATCGATGTCGTCGGCGGTGAGAACCCGCTCGACCAGCTGGTCGGCGTCGGCGAACCGTCCCTCGAAGCACCACGCGCGGGCCAGGGCGAGTGCGCTCCAGGCGGAGGTCACCGTCGTGATGGGCCCGCCGGCCACCACCTGCCCCGCGATGTCGGCGGCGGTCGAGATGAGGCCCGACGACATCGCCGCCTCCACCTCGAGCATCGCGGTGAGGTCGTCGAACGGGCAGTCGGCCCGCGCCCCACCGGGATCGTTGGTCACCTCGCCGGCACACACCGCGACCGCCATCTCGCGGGCCGCCTTGGCGAGGCGCGACGGCCGCTCCTCGGCCGCCAGGAGCACGGTGGTGTCGAGGGCTCGTCGAACCGGCAGGCCAGCACCCGCAGGAAGACCGCGGCGGCGCGGACCGCCTCGTCGTCACCACTGGCAGGCGACCGCAGGAGGTCCTCGAGGGCTCGGTCGGCATCGTGGGTCAACCCGAACAACACCACGTCCACGATGTCGACCGGATCCATGACCGGCACGTTACTCGTCGCCTGCCCCGATGCACCCTGAAGTGGCAGGTCAGATCAGCATCAGGTCGTCGCGGTGCACGACCTCGCGCTCGTACTCGGCACCGAGCGTCTCGGCGAGCTCGTGCGTCGAGCGGCCCATGAGGGCGGGCAGCTCCTCGGCGTCGTAGTTGACGATGCCACGGGCGATCACGACGTCGTCGGGGCCGATCAGGTCGACCGGGTCGCCGGCGCTGAAGGTGCCGGTGACGCCCGTGATGCCGGCCGGCAGCAGTGACGCCTTGCGGAGGGTCAAGGCCCGCACCGCCCCGGCGTCGAGCTGCACGCCGCCCTTGGTGTCGCTCGCGTGGGCGAGCCACAGCAGTCGTGTGGGGCGGCGGCGCCCCGTCGGGTGGAACCGGGTGCCGACCTCGGCACCCGAGAGCGCCTCGTCGGCGTGAGGGGCCGAGGTGAGCAGCACGGGGATGCCGGCACCCGTGGCGATGCGGGCCGCCTCGACCTTGGTGACCATGCCGCCCGTGCCGATCGACGACGCACTGGGACGCACGATGTCGAGCGCCGCGAGATCGTCCTCGCCACGCACGTCGGTGACGATGCGCGCCCCCTCGCGCGACGGGTCGCCGTCGTAGAGCCCGTCGACGTCGGACAGCAGCACGAGCCGGTCGGCGTGCACGAGGTGCGACACCAGGGCCGCCAGACGGTCGTTGTCGCCGAACCGGATCTCGCTCGTGGCGACGGTGTCGTTCTCGTTGACGATCGGGACGACGCCGAGCTCGAGCAGCCGCGCGAAGGTCTGGTAGGCGTTGCGGTAGTGGCTGCGGCGGGTCACGTCGTCAGCGGTGAGGAGCACCTGCCCGACCACGAGGCCGTGGCTCGCGAACCGCTCGGCGTAGCGGGCGATCAGCGCGCCCTGGCCCACGCTCGCCGCGGCCTGCTGGGTCGCGAGGTCGCGCGGGCGTCGACCCAGCCCCAGCGGGGCCAGTCCGGCAGCGATCGCACCGGAGCTGACCAACACGATCTCGTCACCGCGCGAGCGGGCCCCGGCCAGCGCGTCGACGAGGCCGTCGACCCGGTCGCCGTCGAGCCCGCCACCGGCCGAGCTCAGCGACGACGAGCCGACCTTGACGACGACGCGAGCCATCTAGACCTCGTCTCCCTCACCGTCCAGAGCAGGATCGTCCTCGGGGAAGCTCCAGTCGGGCTCACGCACGTCGCCCCGGGCCTCGCGTCGCTCGGCCTCGTAAGCGCGTCGTGCGGCCAGCTCCTCGCGGCGCTGGACGTTGGTGCGGCGGTCGGACTGGTCGATGCGCAGGTCCTCGCCACGTCGGCCGAGCACCTCGGCGCCGGCGGGGATCTGCGGGTCGAAGTCGAACATGACCGCGTCGTCCTCGTCACCGATGACGACGTCGTCGCCGGCCGTCGCGCCGAGCTTGAGCAGCTCGTCCTCGACACCGAGCCGGTTGAGCCGGTCGGCGAGGAAGCCGACGGCCTCGTCGTTGCTGAAGTCGGTCTGGCGGACCCAGCGCTTGGGCTTCTCGCCCCGCACGATCCACTGCCCGTTGACCTGGGTGATCGTGAACTCCTTGCCGACCCCGGCCTCGGCCTTGGGCCGCAGCACGATGCGCGTGACCTCGGCGACCGGCGTCGCCGCCCGCCTCGACGCCACGACCTCGGCCATCGCGAACGACAGCTCGCGCAGGCCAGCATGGCTCGCGGCGGAGACGTCGAACACGTCGAGCCCGCGCGCCTCGAGCTCGTCGCGCACGAAGCCGGCGATCTCCTTGGCGTCGGGCACGTCGGTCTTGTTGAGCGCCACCAGGCGGGGACGGTCGAGCAGGTCGCTGCCCGTGGCCTCGGCGTAGGCCCGCAGCTCGGCCTCGATGACGTCGAGATCGGTCAGCGGATCACGGCCTGGGTCGACCGTCGCGCAGTCGATGACGTGCACCAGCGCGGCGCAGCGCTCGACGTGGCGCAGGAAGTCGTGACCGAGGCCGCGTCCCTCGCTGGCGCCCTCGATCAGACCGGGGACGTCGGCGACCGTGAAGGTCGTGGATCCGGCCGTGACGACGCCCAGGTTGGGCACCAGCGTCGTGAACGGGTAGTCGGCGATCTTGGGCCGCGCGCGCGACAGCGAGGCGATGAGGCTCGACTTGCCGGCGCTCGGGAATCCGATCAGGCCCACGTCGGCGACGACCTTGAGCTCGAGCGTGATCGTCAGCTCGTCACCGGGCTCGCCCTTGAGCGCGAAGCCCGGCGCCTTGCGCTTGGACGACGCGAGCGCCGCGTTGCCGAGGCCACCGCGGCCACCGGCGGCGATGACCAGCTCGGTGCCCGGGCCGATCAGGTCGGCGAGCACCTCGCCCGATGCGTCGCGCACGACGGTGCCCTCGGGCACGCGCAGCACGAGGTCGTCGCCGTTGCTGCCACTGCGATTGCTGCCGGCACCGGGAGCACCGTTGGTGCCGCGGCGGTGCGGCTCGTGGTGGTAGTCGATCAGGGTCGTGACGTCGGCGCCGACGGCGAGGATGACGTCACCACCGTGACCACCGTTGCCGCCGTCGGGGCCACCGAGGGGCTTGAACTTCTCGCGGTGGACCGAGGCGACACCATCGCCACCGGACCCGCCCGCGACGTGGAGCGTCACCTTGTCGACGAAGCTGGGGACAGCCACAGGCCGCTCCTTTCGTGCTGGCCCCACGAAGGGGGCACCAAATGGAACGAAGGGGCCAGCCCGCAGCGGCGGACGGCCCCTTCGAAGAGAGTGTTCGCGGTACTACTCGGCCGCAACGCCCGGGACGATGTTGACGACCTTGCGTCCACGACGACGGCCGAACTCGACCGAGCCCGCCGACAGCGCGAAGAGAGTGTCGTCGCCGCCACGGCCGACGTTGGTGCCGGGGTGGAAGTGCGTTCCACGCTGGCGGACGATGATCTCGCCGGCGTTGACGAGCTGGCCGCCGAAACGCTTCACGCCGAGGCGCTGAGCATTGGAGTCGCGGCCGTTCTTGGTGGACGCTGCGCCCTTTTTGTGTGCCATCTGTCCAGTCCTCTACTTGATCCCGGTGATCTTCACCTGGGTGTACTTCTGACGGTGACCCTGACGCTTCTTGTAGCCGGTCTTGTTCTTGTACTTCTGGATGACGATCTTGGGGCCCTTGGCATCGCCGACGACCTCAGCCGTCACGGTGATCTTGGCCAGTGAGTCGGCGTCAGCCGTCACCTTGTCGCCATCGACGAAGAGCACGGCGGGAAGCGAGAGGGTCTCGCCCTCGGCCTGCACGACCTTGTCGATCTGGATGACGTCGCCGACAGCAACCTTCTGCTGGTTGCCACCACTGCGCACGATTGCGTACACCACGGAATCCTCACTCATTTCAGCTCTGGGGCGTGTCCCGAACGGATGCGGGAGACACGCGAGAACGGCGCGCAGAGCGCACCGAAGGACTAGTTTACGGAGCCTGACCCTCGCTGGTCAAAACGGGGCCCTCTCCGCCGTCGTTCCCGCCGGTTGCGGAAGGCGACTCGGGCGCTGCCGGAGGCCCGGCAGGCTTGGATGCCGAGCCGCGCTTGCGGCTCGACCTCTTGGCCGGAGCAGCGGTCTCGACAGGTGCCGGAGCATCCGTCGGGGCCGCGACGCCGGCGTCGGTCACGGGTGCCTGCGCCACCGGCGGTGCCGGCGGCGGAGGCGGCGGCGGGCCGTCGACCACCGGGGTGCTCGGCGTGGCCACGTCTGTGACCGGAGCATCGGTGGACGGCGCTTCGGCGACAGGACCATCGGCCTGGGGCACCGGTGCCTTGGCCTCGTCGCGACGGCCTCCGCCCCTGCCACCGTTGTTCTGGTTGCCACCGTTGCTCTGGTTGCCGCCGTTGCTCTGGTTGCCACCGTTGTTCTGGTTGCCACCACGACCGCCCCCACCGCCGCCGCGACCACCTCGGCCGCCGCGACGCTGCTCGTCCTTCTTGGGCTCGACCGGGGCGTCCTGGATCATGACGCCGCGACCGTGACAGTGGTCGCACTCGTGGCTGAACGACTCCAGCAGACCGGTGCCGATGCGCTTGCGCGTCATCTGCACCAGGCCGAGCGACGTCACCTCGGCGACCTGGTGGCGCGTACGGTCACGGCCCAGGCACTCGACGAGACGCCGCAGCACGAGGTCGCGGTTGCTCTCGAGCACCATGTCGATGAAGTCGACGACGATGATGCCGCCGATGTCGCGCAGCCGCAGCTGGCGCACGACCTCCTCGGCCGCCTCGAGGTTGTTCTTGGTGACGGTCTCCTCGAGGTTGCCGCCCGAGCCGGTGTACTTGCCAGTGTTGACGTCGACGACCGTCATGGCCTCGGTGCGGTCGATCACGAGCGAGCCGCCCGACGGCAGGAAGACCTTGCGGTCGAGCGCCTTGTGGATCTGCTCGTCGAGGCGGTAGGACGTGAACGCGTCGGTCTCGGCGTCCTCCCAGCGCTGGACGCGCTCGGCGAGGTCGGGAGCGACGTGGTCGATGTAGCCCTTGATCATGTCCCAGGCGTCGTCGCCCTCGACGACGAGCGCGTGGAAGTCCTCGTTGAACAGGTCGCGGACGACCTTGATCATCAGGTCGGGCTCGGAGTAGAGCAGCTCGGGAGCCTTGCCGGCCTTGACCTTGCCCTCGATGACCTCCCAGCGCGCCGACAGCGCGGTGACGTCGCGGGTCAGCTGCTCCTCGGTCGCGCCCTCGGCCGCCGTGCGCACGATGACGCCGGTGTTGTCGGGCAGGACCTCCTTGAGGAGGGTCTTGAGCCGCGCGCGCTCGTTCTCGGGCAGCTTGCGGGAGATGCCGGACGTCTGACCGCCGGGCACCAGCACGAGGAACCGGCCGGGCAGGCTGATCTGGCTCGTGAGCCGGGCACCCTTCTGGCCGATCGGGTCCTTGGAGACCTGCACCAGGATCGTCTGACCCGGGGAGAGCGCGTCCTCGATCTTGCGGGCCTTGCCGTTGCCGAGCGTCGTCCAGTCGACCTCGCCGGCGTAGAGCACGGCGTTGCGGCCGGCGCCGATGTCGACGAAGGCGGCCTCCATGCTCGGCAGGACGTTCTGGACCTTGCCGAGGTAGACGTTGCCGATGATCGACGTCTGCGACTCGCGCGCGACGTAGTGCTCGACGAGGACCTTGTCCTCGATGACCGCGATCTGCGTGTAGTCGTCGCGCTGGCGCACGACCATCTCGCGGTTGACCGACTCGCGGCGGGCCAGGAACTCCGCCTCCGAGACGATCGGCGCGCGGCGACGTCCGGCCTCGCGGCCCTCGCGGCGCCGCTGCTTCTTGGCCTCCAGACGGGTCGAGCCGGCGACGCCGGTGATCTCGTCCTCGGCGCTGCGGCCGCTGCGGACCCGCACGACGGTGTTCTCCGGGTCGTCGGGCTGCACGTCGGCGCCCTCACCGGCACGGGCTCGGCGGCGGCGACGACGGGTGCCGCCGTTGCCGTCGTCCTCGGTGTCGTCGTCTCCGCTGCTGTCGGACGACTCGTCGCCGTCGGACTCGCCCTTGCGGCGGCGTCGTCCACCACGGCTGCGACGACGCCGACGCGGCGCGTCGGGATCGTCGTCGTCGGTGTCGTCGTCGGACTCGTCGGAGCTCTCGGGCTCGGCCTGCTGCGGGCGGGCCGGCGCGAGACCCGGCTCAGGCGCCTGGAACATCGCGACGACGGCCGGCACGGGCGCAGGCGCCGCGTCGGTCGACTCGTCGTCGGCCTCGTCCACAGCGGTCTCGTCGGTCGACTCGTCGTCGGCTGCGGCAACCTCGGCCGCAGGTGCTGCGGCCTTCTTGGCGGTGCGCCTGGCGGCAGCCTTCTTGGCCGGCGCCTTCGTGGCGGGGGCCTCGGCGACGTCGGGCTCGGTGTCGGCCTCGGCCTTCGGCTCGGGCTTCGCGACCTTCTTGGCCGGCGGCGCGACCGGTGCGGAGAAGCTCACCGCGGCCGGCGGGCCCGCAGGACGACCTGCAGCGCGTCGCCGCGTGGTCGGTGCCTCGGTGGTCGGCTCGGTGGGGGTGTCGTTGTCGTCGAGCATGCGCTCTCCTTCGCCCTGCACCGATCTGGATCGGCCCGGGGCACGTATGCGGTCCGGCACTGCGGACCTGAAGCTTCGGTCAACCCCTGCGCCACGCGCCGGGGAGTGACGGCGAACTACGGTCTGTCACATCGACTTCCCCACCTGCCGCCGCGGTCGGCACCCGATCAGGATGCGTCGCGGTCGAAGGCAAGTGGATCGCCTACCGTGCCATTGTCCGTGTCCAGAGGACCTTGGGCCAAGCGAGTCGCGATGGGCGTCTGCTCGAGCTCGAGGCCCCCGCTGGAACGGAGTCCGGCAAGAACGTCGTCTGGTCGTATCGACGGTGTGTCGTGTCGCACGACCACCGCCAGTATCGCACACGGCCCGGTCGAGGTCTCGGCAGAACGCGCGGAGAGGCTCAGCACCGCGGCCCGGCAGTCGAGCGTACGGAGCCCCCGCTTCATCATCCGCTCGACCAGCACCTCGTCGGCTGCGAGGAACCCCTCGACCGCCGACCGGGCGTGATCACCCGTGACGCCCGGCAGCGCGATCTCCCACGAGCTGCCCTCCAGCCGGTCGGCCAGGGCACCCGGCCGAGCCACGACGACGTCCACGATGTCGAGCCCGTCGGGCAGGGCGGAGTCGAGCGCCTCGCGCACCTGGTCGGCGTCGCAGGGGCGCGTCATCCCGATCTCGAGGTACTCCGCCTCGCTGGCCGCGCCGGTCGGCGACGCGTTAGCGTACGAGATCTTGGGGTGGGGCGTGAAGCCTGACGAGAAGCCGATGGGGATGCCCGCGCGCCGCACCGCCCGCTCGAACGCCCGGGCGAAGTCGCGGTGGCTCGTGAACCGCAGCCGGCCGCGCTTGGCGTAGCGGATCCGCAGCTTCTGGACGATCGGCAGCTGCGGGTTCGGTGCTTCGGGATTGGGGGTTCCCTCGAGGGTCGTCACCCGTCGAGGTTACCCGCGCCGGGCACGGGACAATGGACCGGTGACGTCGACCTCCCCTGCCCCGACCACCGGCGGCAGGTGGCTCGTCGGCGCGGCGATCGTCCTGCTCGCGCTCAACCTGCGGGTCGCGGTCGGCAGCATCGGCGTGGTGCTGGAGTCCGTGCGCGACGACCTCGGCATGACCACGACGGTCGGCGGTGTGCTCACGACCCTCCCGGTCATCTGCTTCGCCGTCTTCGGCGTCGGATCGGCCGGTTCGGTGCGCCGGATCGGCCTGCACCGCGCTGCCGCGCTCGTCCTCGTGCTGATCGCGGTCGGTCTGGCCCTGCGGTCGGTCGTCGACGACGGTGGCCTGTTCCTGCTGTGCAGCGTCGTCGCGCTGGCCGGGGCTGCGGTCGGCAACGTCATCCTCCCGCCGCTGGTCAAGGCCCACTTCCCCGACAAGATCCCGCTGATGAGCTCGCTCTACGGTGCGTCGCTGATGGCCGGCGCGTCGACGGCCTCGATCACGACCGTCCCTTTGTCCGACGCGTTCGGCGGCTGGCGGGCCGGCATCGGCCTGTGGGCGGCCCTCGCCGCCGTCGCCCTCGTGCCGTGGCTCGTGATGCTGCGGCGCGACGTGCACGAGGGGCCCGTCGACTCCGAGCGTCTGTCGATGCGTGCGGTCTCTCGCTCGCCCGTCGCCTGGGCGATGCTGCTGGTCTTCGCGGCGCAGTCCGCCGGGGCCTACGCCCAGTTCGGGTGGTTCGCCGAGATCCTCGGCGACGCCGGGGTGTCGAGCGCGTACGCCGGCGCGCTGCTGGGGCTGCTGAGCGGCGTCGGCATCCCGCTGACGCTGGGCCTTCCCTGGCTCATCGCCCGCGTCGGCGACCGGCCCTACCTGCCGTGGGCCTTCTCGGCGGTCACCATCGCCGGCTGGCTCGGCCTGCTGGTGGCACCGGCGACGACACCGTGGATGTGGGCGCTGCTGCTCGGCCTCGGCGGCGGCTCGTTCACGTGGACGCTGACGATGATCGCGCGGCGCACGCGCACGACGGCCGGCACGGCGACCCTGTCGGTCACGACCCAGGGCATCGGCTATCTCATCGCGGGCATCGGGCCGTTCGGCGTGGGTGCCCTGCACGACCTCACGGGGTCGTGGACCGTCCCGCTCGTCGCACTGATCGTGGTGTCGGCCTTCATCGCGGTGTTCGGGACGATCGTCGCGCGGCCCGTGATGCTCGAGGACACGCTCGGGCCGCGCGACTGACGGTCAGCAACCGGCCGGCCGTGCCGTGGCGGTTCGGGGCGCCCGCGCCTGGCGGGCCAGCCGGGCCATGACGGCGAGACGCTCCCCGCCGTTCTGCTCGACCATGCGCTGCGCTGCCGCGCGGCGGCGCTCGAGGCGTTCGGTGAGCTCGCGCTCCTGCTGCTGGATGGTCACCTGGGCGGTGAAGTCGGTGTACATGATGTCTCCTCTCGACATCACCTACGGTCGTCGCTGAGGTGCCACCGCCACATCGGACGAAGACCCTAGCTTTGCCCGCACCGCTGCCTCAGAGAGCCTCTGAGGTACCTCAGGTCCCTCAGACGACGCTGAGCGGGATCAGGTTGCGACCCGTGGGGCCGATCTGGATCTCGGTGTCCATCTGCGGGCACACGCCGCAGTCGAAGCACGGCGTCCAGCGGCAGTCCTCGACCTCGAGCGCACCGTCGGGGTTGAGCGCGTCCTGCCAGTCCTCCCACAGCCAGTCACGGTCGAGACCGGCATCGAGGTGGTCCCAGGGCAGGACCTCGGCGTACTCGCGCTCACGGACGGTGTACCAGTCGAGGTCGACCGGCTCGTCGGCCAGCGCCTCCTCGGCCTGCTGGGCCCAGCGGTCGTAGGAGAAGTGCTCGCTCCAGCCGTCGAAACGGCCGCCGTCACGCCACACCGCCTCGATGACGCGACCCACCCGACGGTCGCCACGGGACAGCAGTCCCTCGACGATCCCGGGCTTTCCGTCGTGGTAGCGGAAGCCGATCGCCTTGCCGTACCGGCGGTCGGCCCGGACGAAGTCGCGCAGCTTCTGCAGGCGCGCGTCGGTCGTCTCGTGGTCGAGCTGGGAGGCCCACTGGAACGGGGTGTGCGGCTTGGGCACGAAGCCGCCGATCGACACCGTGCAGCGGATGTCGTTGCGACCCGAGACCTCGCGGCCGGTCTGGATGACGCGCTTGGCGAGCTCGCCGATCTGCATGACGTCGTCGTCGGTCTCGGTCGGGAGACCGCACATGAAGTAGAGCTTGACCTGGCGCCAGCCGTGCGAGTATGCCGCGGCGACCGTCGCGATGAGGTCGTCCTCCGACACCATCTTGTTGATGACCTTGCGCATCCGGTCGCTGCCGCCCTCGGGGGCGAACGTCAGGCCCGAGCGTCGTCCGTTGCGGCTGAACTCGTTGGCCAGGGTGATGTTGAAGGCGTCGACGCGGGTCGACGGCAGCGACAGCGACGTGTTGGTGCCCTCGTAGCGGTCGCCGAGCTGCTTGGCGACCTCGCCGATCTCGGTGTGGTCGGCGCTGCTGAGCGACAGCAGTCCGACCTCCTCGAAGCCGGTCTTGTCGAGGCCGTTCTGCACCATCTGGCCGATGCCCTCGATGGAGCGCTCGCGGACCGGGCGGGTGATCATCCCGGCCTGGCAGAAGCGGCAGCCGCGCGTGCAGCCGCGAAAGATCTCGACGCTGAAGCGTTCGTGCACCGTCTCGGCGAGCGGGACCAGCGGATTCTTCGGGTAGGGCCAGGCGTCGAGGTCCATCAGGGTGTGCTTGGCGACGCGCCACGGGACGCCCGGCCGGTTGGGCACCACGCGCTGGATGCGTCCGTCGGGCAGGTAGGTGACGTCGTAGAACTTCGGGACGTAGACGCCTCCGGAGGCGGCCAGGCGCATCAGCACCTCGTCGCGGCCTCCGGGACGGCCCTCGGCCTTCCACTCGCGCACGACCTCGCTGATGGCCAGCACGATCTCCTCGCCGTCGCCGAGCACCGCAGCGTCGAGGAAGTCGGCGATCGGCTCGGGGTTGAACGCCGAGTGGCCGCCGGCCAGGACGATCGGGTCGTCGTCTCCGCGGTCGACCGCGTGCAGCGGGATGCCGGCCAGGTCGAGGGCGGTCAGGAAGTTGGTGTAGCCGAGCTCGGTCGAGAACGACATGCCCAGCAGGTCGAAGGCCTTGACCGGGCGGTGCGCGTCGACCGTGAACTGCGGGATGTCGTGGGCCCGCATGACCTTCTCCATGTCGGCGAACACCGCATAGGTGCGCTCGGCCAGGATCCAGTCGCGCTCGTTGAGCACCTCGTAGAGGATCTGGACGCCCTGGTTGGGCAGGCCGACCTCGTAGGCGTCGGGGTACATCAGGGCCCAGCGGACCTCGGCCGCGTCCCAGTCCTTGCTCGTCGCGTTCAGCTCGCCACCGACGTACTGGATCGGCTTGCTGATCGTCGGCAGGAGGGGCTCCAGGCGGGGGAAGACAGACTCGACGGACATGACGTCAAGGGTAACAACGCGACGGCGGTCCGCCGACCGTCACAGCAGGCGCTCTAGGCTCGATCCGTGAAGCGACGCGAGCGCAAGCCCCCACCGTTCAACGTGCAGTACACCCCCGTGGCGACCGACGGCTCGCTCGACCAGGTCCTGACGATCAAGAACAACACCGAGGTCTCGGTGCAGCCGACCCTCCGGTTCACGCCCTACGACGTCTACGGCCGCGAGCTGCCGCACGTCACGACGCAGGGGGTCAACGGCTCCCACGTCGGCGGGCCGGTGCTGCCCGCGGGCGGCACGCTGCTCGACGTCCTGCGGTTCGACGGCCAGGGCTCCCACCTCGTCCGCGGGGTTCGGGTCGAGCTGGCCGCCGTCGAGGAGGTCGACCATCCCGCGCTCGAGCAGGACGTCAAGACCGTCATGATCGACCTGGACCAGAAGGCGACTGCCGACCCGGAGGACTTCTGGGGCATCGGCGTCGTCAACCCCAACCCGTTCGGGGTCACGATGCGCGTCTCGCTGGTCGAGCTCGAGGACCGTGTGCGCGACCAGCCGCGTCAGGTCAGCGACGTCGTGACGCTGACCGACGACGTCGACATGGCGTCGATGTCGAACCACGTCATCTGGCTGCCCGAGGACGTCCGCGGGCAGTTCCACGAGGTCGTCCACCACCTGCGCATGCCGAGCTACGCCTGACCGGCCCACCCGCGCGCCGAGTGGCGCAAACCCGCACGCGAGTGGCGCAGAACGGCGCGACTCGCCGTCTCAAAACCTTCGAACTGCGCCACTCGCGGTGCGGTGCGGTGCGGGTGGGGGGTTAGAGGTGGGGGAACCAGAGAGCGATCTCGCGGGCGGCGGACTCCTCGGAGTCCGAGGCGTGCACGAGGTTCTCGCGGTTCGAGAGCGAGAAGTCTCCACGGATCGTGCCGGGCGCAGCGGCCCGGCCGTCGGTGACGCCGTTGAGGAGCCGGACGACAGCGATGGCCTCGTCACCCTCCAGCACCAGCGCGACGAGCGGTCCGGAGATCGCGAACTCGCGCAGCGGCGGGTACCACGGCTGCTCGGTGTGCTCGGCGTAGTGCGCGTCGGCCTGGGCGGCGTCGATCGTGCGCTGCTCGAGGGCGACGAGCGTCAGTCCCTTGGACTCGAAGCGGGACAGGATCTCACCGACGAGTCCGCGGCGGACCGCGTCGGGCTTGATCAGGACCAGGGTGCGTTGTGCCATGGCCAAAACCTATCCTGCGGGGCCCGCGCCCGGCGTGCACGCCTCCTCGACCTCTGCGTACGTTGGTCGTCGTGGGCCCGTCGGGTGCCCGGAGGGAGCGACATGGCGGGCACGGGCAAGCAGTGGTGGCGCGACGCGGTGATCTACCAGGTCTACCCCCGGTCGTGGGCCGACTCCGACGGTGACGGCATCGGTGACCTGCCGGGCATCACCGCACGGCTGCCCCACCTCGCCGAGCTCGGCGTCGACGCCGTGTGGCTCTCGCCGTTCTACACCTCGCCCCAGCACGATGCCGGCTACGACGTCGCCGACTACCGCGACGTCGACCCGCTGTTCGGCCACCTCGACGCGTTCGACGCCCTGACGGCCCGCGCGCACGAGCTCGGCCTGCGGGTCGTCGTCGACGTGGTGCCCAACCACTCGTCCGACGAGCACGTGTGGTTCCGGGCCGCCCTCGCCTCGGCGCCCGGCAGCCTCGAGCGGGCCCGCTATGTCTTTCGCGACGGCAGCGGCCCCGATGGTGACGAGCCGCCCAACAACTGGACCAGCATGTTCGGGGGTCCCGCCTGGACCCGGGTCACGGAGGCCGACGGCACGCCCGGGCAGTGGTTCCTTCACCTCTTCGACAGCACGCAGCCCGACTTCGACTGGACCAACCCCGAGGTCCGCGACGAGCTCGAGGGCGTCCTGCGGTTCTGGCTCGACCGCGGGGTCGACGGGTTCCGGATCGACGTCGCCCACGGGCTGGTCAAGGCCGAGGGCCTGCCCGACACCGACCTCTCCCTCGACCCCAACGTCGACGCGACGTCGCTCTCCCCCATGTGGGACCAGCCCGGCGTCCACGAGATCTATCGCAGCTGGCGTCTCCTGGCCGACTCCTACGCCGTCGAGGGCGACGACGCCGACCGCATCCTGTGCGCGGAAGCATGGGTGCTGCCCGGCGAGTCGCTCGCGAAGTACGTCCGCCCGGACGAGCTGCACCAGTCGTTCAACTTCGAGTACCTGATGACGCCGTGGCGGGCGGACGACCAGCGCAGCACGATCACCCGCTCGCTCGCCCAGGCCGAGGCCGTCGGGGCTCCCCAGACGTGGGTGCTGTCGAACCACGACGTCGTCCGCCACGCGACCCGTCTCGGCTATCCCCAGCACGCCGGCCTGCAACGGATCGAGGGCATCGGCGCCGACGACCCGCAGCCCGACGCCGCGCTGGGCCTGCGGCGAGCCCGCGCCGCGACCGCCGTGATGCTCGCCCTGCCCGGGTCCGCCTATCTCTTCCAGGGCGAGGAGCTGGGCCTTCCCGAGGCGACCCGGCTGCCGGACGAGGTGCGCCAGGACCCGACGTTCGCCCGCACCGGCGGCAGCTCGAAGGGACGCGACGGGTGCCGGGTGCCCGTGCCGTGGGAGGCCGCCGCCCCGTCCTTCGGCTTCGGCCCCGGTGAGGCCTCGTGGCTCCCCCAGCCTGCGGAGTACGGCGCGCTCGCGGTCGACTGCCAGCGCGACGACCCGACCTCGACCCTGACGCTGTATCGCGACCTCCTGCGACTGCGCCGCGAGCTGCGACTCGGTCGCGGCCGGCTGACGTGGCTCGACGGACACCCCGCCGACGTGCTGGCGTTCACCATCTCGTCCGACGAGGCGGCGGTGACGGTGCTCGCCAACCTGGGCGTCGAGCCGCTCCCCCTGCCTGACGGCGCCACGGTCGTCGCGGCGAGCGGGGAGCGTGAGCACGGAGCGCCGGTCGACACCGACGAGACAGTCTGGCTCCGCGCCTGACCTCCCGCTGTTGCGCTGCCCGAGCCACAGGGATACGTTCGAGTCCGCCCCTGTGACCCGCGTCACCACGTGGTCCCACCCCTGGGGGCGTGGTTGGGGGAGCAATGACCGTACGTCCGTCTCGACGCATCGCCGCAGGTGTCGCCACTGCCCTGTCGATGAGCGTTCTCGCCGCGTGCGGCGGTGACAGCGGCACGCCGACGCTCAACTGGTACATCAACCCCGATGGCCAGACCACGCTCAACCAGCTGGCCAAGGACTGCAGCACCGACGACTACACGATCAAGATCCAGCTGCTCCCCGCCAGCGCGACCGACCAGCGCACCCAGCTCGCGCGGCGCCTCGCGGCCAAGGACAGCTCGACCGACCTGATGAGCCTCGACCCGGTGTTCGTCCCGGAGTTCGCCAACGCCAAGTGGCTCCTGCCGTTCGAGGGCGACCTCGCCGACCAGGTCCTCGACGACGACGTGCTCAAGGGCGCCGGCGAGACGGTCACGTGGGACGACAAGGTCGTCGCCGCTCCGCAGTGGGCCAACACGCAGGTCGTCTGGTATCGCAAGTCGCTCGCCGAGGCAGCGGGTCTCGACATGACGAAGCCTGTCACGTGGGACCAGGTCATCGACGCCGCCGCCGACAACGACGGCACGGTCGGCGTCCAGGCCAACAAGTACGAGGCCTACGTCGTGTGGATCAACGCCCTCATCCAGGGTGCGGGCGGCAACATCCTCGACCCGTCCACGGTCGAGGACGGCCGTGACGCGAAGGTGACGATCGCTTCCCAGGCCGGCGAGGACGCCGCGGCGGTCATCCGCAAGCTGGCGAGGTCCGGCGCGGCCCAGCCCGACTTCTCGACGTCCAACGAGGGCACCAGCCTCGGGCAGATGTATCCCTCGTCCGGCGCCGGGGAGTTCATGACCAACTGGACCTTCGTCTACAAGAACTACGAAGGCCTGATCGGCAAGCCCGGAGGGCCCAAGGACAAGGCCGAGCTCGACGACCTCGGCTTCGCCCGCTATCCGCAGACCATCGCCGGCGAGGAGTCCAAGCCGCCCATCGGCGGCATCGACATAGGTGTCGGGGCCTACTCCCAGCACCCCGAGCTCGCCCAGGCAGCCGCGATCTGCGTGAGCGACGCGAAGGCGCAGACGGCCCTCGCGGTCAACGAGGGACTCATGCCGTCACGGCAGTCGGTCTATGACTCCGACGAGCTGAAGAAGGCCTACCCGGCCGACCTGCTGACCCTGTGGCGCGAGAGCGTCGACTCCGGCGGCCCGCGGCCCAAGAGCGCGTTCTACAGCCAGATCTCGAGCGCCGTGCAGTCCCGGTGGCACTCCCCGACCTCGGTCGGCCCGGGCACGCCCGGCAGGTCAGCGGCATTCCTCAAGGACATCCTGAGCGGAAAGGCACTCCTGTGACCACCACCGCAACCGCGCCGAAGGCCGGCAAGGCGCCGAAGGCACCCAAGGCGCCGTCGTCCGACCGGTCCCGCGCCGAGAACCGGCTGGCGTTCAAGCTCGTCGCCCCGGCCATCGCCCTGATGCTGCTCGTCACGGCGTTCCCGATGCTGCGGGCGCTCTACCTCTCGCTGTTCAGCTACTCCCTCACCTCGCCCGACGACCGTGAGTTCGTGGGCCTGGCCAACTACGCCACCGCCCTCAGCGACGGGCTCTTCTGGCGCGACACCGGCAACACCGTGATGATCATGATCGTCACGGTGATCTTCGAGCTGGTCATCGGCTTCGCGTTCGCGATGGTCATGCACAAGGTGATCTTCGCCCGCGGCGTGATCCGCACGTCGATCCTGATCCCCTACGGCGTCATCACCGTGGTCTCGGGATTCGCGTGGCAGTTCGCGTTCTCCAACACCAACGGCTTCGTCAACAGCTGGCTGCCGTTCGTGGGCGACGACTTCAACTGGTTCGCCGAGCGCAACTCCTCACTCATCGCGATCATGGCCTCGGAGATCTGGAAGACGACGCCCTTCATGTCGCTGCTGCTCCTGGCAGGGCTGGCCCAGGTCTCCGAGGACATGCTCGAGGCGGCGAAGGTCGACGGCGCGACGTGGTGGCAGCGCCTCTACAAGGTGATCCTGCCCAACATGCGGGCCGCCATCATGGTGGCCGTCCTGTTCCGCGCCCTCGACGCCTACCGGATCTTCGACAACATCTTCGTCATGACGGCGGGCGCCAACGGCACCGAGTCGATCTCGTTCCTGACCTACCGCCAGGTCATCGAGCAGTTCCAGCTCGGCATCGGGTCGGCGCTCTCGGTGCTGCTGTTCCTGTCCGTCCTGGTCGTGGCGTTCGTGATCGTCAAGCTGTTCAAGGTCAATCTCGCCGACGCACGGCAGGAGGGCTGACATGAAGACCGATGTGAAGAGCCGGATCGGCACCGCCATCGGCTGCGCGCTGATCCTCATCTGGTGCCTGCTGCCCGTCGCGTGGATCATCTCGCTGTCGTTCAAGAGCCAGGAGGCCGTGACGGTCGGCTCCCCCGGCTTCTTCCCCTCCAAGGGCGGCGGCGCCGGGTGGCAGAACTACCAGGACGTCCTGGCCGACGACCAGTTCCGCCGCGCGATCTTCAACTCGATCGGCATCTCGCTCATCGCGACGCTGCTGTCGGTCATCCTGGCCACGCTCGCGGCGTACGCGATCGCCCGCCTGGAGTTCTCCGGCAAGAAGTTCGTGCTGACCACAGCCCTGGTGATCGCGATGTTCCCCGTCGTCTCGCTGGTCGGGCCCCTGTTCGACATGTGGCGCACGTTCGGCATCTACGACACGTGGCCGGGCCTGATCATCCCCTACATGTCCTTCACGCTGCCGCTGGCGATCTGGACCCTGTCCGCGTTCTTCCGCGAGATCCCGTGGGAGATGGAGCAGGCCGCCCAGGTCGACGGCGCCACCTCGTGGCAGGCCTTCCGCAAGGTCATCGTGCCCCTGGCCGCGCCCGGCGTCTTCACCGCCGCGATCCTCACCTTCTTCTTCGCGTGGAACGACTTCGTCTTCGGCATCTCGCTGACGTCGACGGAGAACGCCCGCCCGATCCCCGCAGCCCTGTCGTTCTTCGTCGGGGCCGATCCGTTCAACCGGCCGGCATCGCTGCTGGCCGCCGGTGCCGTGGTCGCCACGGTGCCGATCGTCGTCCTCGTCCTGTTCTTCCAGCGCAAGATCGTCGCCGGCCTCACCGCCGGCGCAGTGAAGGGTTGATCACATGGCCACCATCGAGATGAAGAACATCGTCAAGAAGTACGGCGACGGCTTCCCGGCGGTCAACGACGTCAGCATCGACGTCGCCGACGGCGAGTTCCTGATCCTGGTCGGTCCGTCCGGCTGCGGGAAGTCGACCCTCCTGCGCATGATCGTGGGCCTCGAGGACATCACGTCCGGCGACATGCTCATCGGCGGCGAGCGGGTCAACGACCTCGCGCCGCGCGACCGCAACCTGTCGATGGTGTTCCAGAACTACGCGCTCTACCCCCACCTCACGGTCTACGAGAACATCGCGTTTCCCCTCCGCCTGGCCAAGAAGAGCGAGAAGGAGATCGACGAGAAGGTCCGCGAGGCGAGCAAGACGCTCGACCTCGACGAGCACCTCCAGCGCAAGCCGGCCAACCTGTCGGGCGGCCAGCGCCAGCGCGTCGCGATGGGCCGCGCGATCGTCCGCGAGGCCAAGGCCTTCCTGTTCGACGAGCCGCTGTCCAACCTCGACGCCAAGCTGCGCGGCCAGATGCGGACCGAGATCGCCCGGCTGCAGAAGAAACTCGGCATCACGACGGTCTACGTGACCCACGACCAGACCGAGGCCATGACGCTGGGCGATCGCGTCGCCGTGATGAAGCGCGGCATCCTGCAGCAGTTGGCCAGCCCGCGCGAGCTGTACGAGCAGCCCGTCAACCTCTTCGTCGCCGGCTTCATCGGCTCACCGCCGATGAACTTTCTGCCCGCGACCGTCGAGGGCGGCAAGGTCACCCTGCCGTTCGGCACGTTCCCCCTGCCCGCCGACAAGGCAGCCAAGACCGAGGGCAAGGGCCTGCTGATGGCCGGCATCCGTCCCGAGCACTTCGAGGACGTCTCGGTGATCGAGGAGGGACACGTCGACACCTCGCGCACGTTCGAGGCCCACATCGACGTCCGCGAGTGGCTCGGCGACCAGCAGTACGCCTACGTGCCCTACGAGGCCGAGGCCAAGGTCCAGGACCAGCTCAAGGAGCTCGCCCGCGAGTCCGACAGCGACTCCCTGCGCACCCAGCTCGTGGTCTCGCTCGACGCAGCCAGCAAGGTCTCCGAGGACGACGACGCCACGCTGTTCATCGACACCGACAAGATGCACCTGTTCGACCCGACGAGCGGCGACAACCTGACGGTCGGCCTCTGACCCAGGGCGGTGCACCGGGTCAGCGCTTCTTGCTGCCCTTCTTGACCGCCTGCATGACCTCGGCGTTCCACTCGTGCTCGCGGATCAGGCGGTAGCGCTCGCAGGCCACGCGCAGGAACGCCGCGGCCGGACGCTCGTCCTTGCCACGCACGCCGGCCTCCTCGATCATCGCGACGACGGGCGAGAACTCCTCGGCGTACCACCGGGCGGCCATGGTCCCGGGATCCATGTAGGCGCCCTCGGCGTGCATCGTGCGGGCCGCCCAGGCCTCGACGGCCTCGGCGATCTCGCCGTAGTCGGCCGGGTCGTCGACCGCGACCGCGGCACGGGCCTCCCCCACGAACGGGACGCGCTGCAGCATGAGCCGGCGCCAGAACTTGAGCTCCAGGGCGGAGCGGGAGTCGATGCCGACCGGTGTGAGGAGCGTGTCGATCGCGGTGATCCGGGCCTCGATCAGCGTGACTCCGAGGCTGCGGGCGACCGAGACCCGGTGATGACCGTCGCGGACGAAGTAGTAGTCGCCGATCTGGTAGACGTCGATCGGGGGGATGACCTCGCCCGTCCTGCTGGCCCGCGCCAGCCGCTCCCAGCGCTGCCGGCTGACGGCCGACGTCGGACGGAAGCGCCGGTCGAAGTCTCGCACCTTGTCGACCGACCCGACGATCGCGTCGAGCGGGATGACCTTGGTGCCGACGTAGTGCTCGGCCCGCCGGCCCAGCGCGTCGACGACCTCGTCGAACGACATCGCCTGGACGACGTCCTCGGTGTCGCCCGTCAGCCGCGCCGCGAGGCTCGACAGCACCTGGTGGCGCCGCGCGCGCATGAAGTCGCTCTCGGCGTCGACCCGTGAGGAGCCGGAACTGCTGACCACGTCAGGCCCGTCGTCCGGAGCCGGCTGCGACCGACGAGGCGGCCTGGGGCTCGATCTCGAGGACGTGCCACGGAATCACGTTGCGGATCGTGGTCGGACCGAGCACCCGGTCAGGCTTGTGCATGCCGTAGGGATGGATGTGGCCGTGCAGGTGCCACGAGGGGCGCAGCACCTCGATGACGCCGGGCAGCGCCGCGATGCCGACGTGGCTCGGGTCGGGCTCGTCACCGAGGCCGAGGGGCGGTGCGTGGGTCAGCAGGACGTCGACAGGCCGCGCCCCCGCGCCGTCGGCAGCCCGGAGCAGCCGGCGGGCGCGCACGTCGTACTCGTCCTGGGTGTACTGGTGACCGCCCGCGTTGTAGCGGACGCAGCCCCCGAGTCCGGCGACGCGCAGCCCGCCCACGTCGAGGACCTGACCGTCGAGGTTGACGAAGCCGTCCGGCGCCGGCGACCGGCGCGTGACCTCGGGGTCGTGGTTGCCGGGCACGAAGGCGGCCGGCACGTCGAGCAGAGTGGCCAGCGTCTCGAGGTAGTCCCACGGCAGGTCGCCGGCGCCGAGCACGAGGTCGACCCGCAGGTCACGCACCCGCGACCGCATCGCGGGGACCTCCTCGTCGGCGACTGCCAGGACCCTGACCATGACCCGAGCCTACTGCGGCATGACCACGGTCACACCTGTGCGCGCGGGGGCTACCCTCAGATCCATGCTGCGCATCCTGCTCGTCGAGGACGACGACGCCATCCGCGCCGCGCTCACCCGGGCCCTGACCCAGCAGGGCGTGACCGTCGCAGCCGTCGCCCGCGGCGGTGACGCACTCGGCCGCCTGACGGAGTTCGCACCCGACGCCGTGATCCTCGACCTGGGGCTGCCCGACCTCGACGGCGCCGACGTGCTCGCGATGATCCGCTCCCTCGGCGACGTCCCGATCCTTGTCGCCACGGCCCGCGACGACGAGCGCGAGATCGTCCGCCTGCTCGACGCGGGCGCCGACGACTACATCGTCAAGCCCTACTCGGCGGTCCAGGTGCTGGCACGCGTCCGCGCGGTGCTGCGTCGCGGCAAGGCCGACGTGCCCGTCGAGAGCCCCACCGTCACGCTCGCCGACCTCGTGATCGACCCCCAGGGCCGGGAGGCCCGTCTGGCCGGCGAGCCGCTGGTGCTGACCCGCAAGGAGTTCGACCTGCTGCTCTACCTCGCGCAGCGGCCCGGTCAGGTGGTCTCCAAGAACGACCTGCTCGCCGACGTCTGGAACCTCCCGTGGGGCGGCGGTGACCGGACCGTCGACGTCCACGTGTCCTGGCTGCGCCGCAAGCTCGGTGAGTCGGCTGCCGAGCCCCGGTTCCTGCACAGCGTCCGCGGCGTCGGCATCAAGATGGTCGATCCCTCGTGACGCTGCGCCGACGCATCCTGCTGCTCGCCACGGGACTGACCGCCCTGGTCCTCGTCGCGTTCGCGGTGCCGCTCGCGATCGCCCTGCGTCAGTCGGCGTCCGACCGCGTCGTCCGCGAGACCGAGTACGTCGCGCAGGGCGTGGCCGACTACCTCACCACCAACGCCTACACGGCCAACCAGGCCACGCAGTACGTCGAGCGGGTCAACGCCCGCACCGACACGGCGATCACGGTGCTGCTGCCCGACGGCACCAGCGTCGGCGCGCCGCTGCCCGACGACGCACCCCGCGTCCCTGACGGTCCCGCAGCCGACGACGGGGACGGGGACGGGGACCGTGGTGACGACCTCGGCAAGGTGTCCGCCCCGCGCACGACGCATCTCGGTGACGGCTGGCTCGTCGACATCCGGGCCAACAGCGCCTCGGGGCGTGCGCTGGTGCGCGCCTTCGTCGGTGACTCGTCGGTCGAGGATGAGGTGCACGAGCGGTGGGCCGTGGTCGGTGGGGGCGCCATCGCCCTGCTCGTGCTGTCGGCCGTCGGCGCAGAGGTCGTGTCGCGCCGGCTCACCCGTCCCCTCGTCGCGACCGCCGCGACCGCCGAGGAGCTGAGCGCCGGGCACCTCGAGGCGCGGGCCCCCGTCACCGGCGCGCCCGAGGTCGCCCAGGTGTCGTCAGCGCTCAACGAGCTGGCCGAGCGGATCGAGGAGCTGCTCGCCTCGGAGCGTGAGACGATCGCCGACCTCTCCCACCGCCTGCGCACCCCCATGACGGCGATCCGCCTCGACGTCGAGGCACTGCCCGACTCCGAGCGGTCCCGCGACCTGGCCCGGCACGTCGCCGTGCTGGAACGCACGTTGACCGCGGTCATCGAGCACGCCCGCCAGCCTCGCACCGACCGCGAGCCCCGCGCTGCCGACGCGCGCACCGTGCTGCTCGACCGCATCGCGTTCTGGGCGCCCCTCGCCGAGGACCAGGACCGGGTCGTCGAGATCGACGTCCCCGACGCGACCGCCCCGGTCGGCTGCACCGACGACGCGCTCTCGGCGGCGGTCGACGCCCTGCTCGAGAACGTCGTCGCGCACACGCCGGAGGGCACACCGCTGAGGGTGGTCCTCCGCCCGACCGAGGCCGGGTGCGACATCGACGTGATCGACCACGGTCCCGGCATCCCGCTCGGGGCGACCCGTCGCGGACGCAGCGACCGCGGCTCCTCCGGGCTCGGGCTCGACATCGCCCGCAGCTGCGCCGAGTCGACCGGCGGCCGCCTCGACGTCCTCTCGAACGACGACGGGACCCACACCGTGCGGCTCACCCTCCAGCGTCCCCACAGACAGATTTGAACTGCATTTGACGGTGGACTGAGGCGCGCCTGATGCGCGAGCCGCGAGGCTCGAAGCATGACCACTTCACCCATCAGCCCCCGTGCCAACCTCGTGGCGAGGTCCCGCAAGCACTTCGCCGCCATCGCCGCGACGAGCATCCTCATGACCGGCGCGCTCACCGCGTGCGCCGCCATCGACGACGACTCGTCCGACTCCACGTCGACCTCGACCGGAACGACCTCGTCCGACACCAGCACGTCGTCCGACACGACGTCCGCCGACTCGGGCACCACCGACACCAGCAGCACCGACACCGGGTCGAGCTCGTCCTCCGGCAGCGGCATCACGAGCTCGGACTCCAGCAGCTCGTCCGACGGATCGAGCAACGCGTCATGAGCGCGTCCGCGATCTGGAACGACTGGTCGTGCCGGGTGCGGCTCACCGTCACCCGCCCCCAGGCGCTAGCGCCGGCCAAGCAGCACCTCGTCGCGCTGATGGCCGACGTCGCCCTGGCAGCCGACCGCTTCTCGTCCCACTCGGACGTCTCCCGCGTCAACGACGCCGCCGGCCGGCTCATCCCCGTCGGCCGGCGCACGATCGCTCTCGTCGACATCGCCCTCGACGCCGCGGCAGAGACCGGCGGGGCGGTCGACCCGACGATCGGCGCTCACCTGGTCCGCGCCGGCTACACCACCGACATCGAGGACGTCCGCGACCGGATGGTCGCCCCTGCGGACGACGACACGATCCGGCGGTCGCCCCTCCCCCAGGCCGACTGGACCCAGGTCCGCGTCGACCACGAGCTGGGCCGCATCGGCATCCCCGCCGGTCTGCGCCTCGACCTCGGTGCCACTGCCAAGGCCTGGACCGCCGACGTCGCGGCGCACGCGATCGCGTCGAGCCTCGGCACCGGCGTGCTCGTCGAGATCGGTGGCGACGTGGCCGTGGCCGGCACCAAGAAGACCCCGTGGCAGGTGCACGTCAGCGAGCGGTCCGGCGAGCCCGGTCAGCCGGTTGGCCTGGAGCGGGGCGGCCTGGCCACGTCGTCGACGATCGCCCGGCGCTGGCGCACCGCGTCCGGCGACGCGCACCACCTGATCGACCCGCGCACGGGTCTGCCGGCCGTCGGGCCGTGGCGCACCGTCACGGCGTGGGCCCCCAGCGCCGTGCAGGCCAACACCGCGACCACCGCGGCGCTGGTCCTCGGCGACGAGGCGGTCGCCTACCTCACCGAGCTCGACGTCGCCGCTCGCCTGGTGGACCACGGCGGGCGCGTCCTGACCGTGGGCGCCTGGCCCACGCAGGCCGAGGCCGCAGCATGACGATCTGGTATCTCGCCCGGGCGACGGGCATGGTGGCGCTGATCGCGTTCACCGCAGCGACCGTCATGGGCGCCCTCGCCTCGCGCAGCACCGCGCCGTCCGAGCGCTCCCTCGATCGGCGCTACCTCACCCAGATGGCGCACCGGTCGGCCGCGGTGCTCGGTCTGGTCGCCCTGGTGGCCCACGCGGTGCTGATCATCGTCGACGTCTACGTCGACGTGTCCGTCACGTCGACGCTCCTGCCCTTCACGGCGGGCTACCGGCCCCTCGCGCTGGGCCTCGGCACCCTGTCGGTCTACGCGTTCGTGCTCGTCGCCGTCTCCGGAGCGATGCGTGGACGCCTCGCGACGTCCGCCCGCGCGACCCGGGCCTGGCGCGGCATCCACCTGAGCGCCTACGCGGGCTGGGTCATGGCCATGACGCACGGCATCCTCGCCGGCACCGACACGGGAGCGACCTGGTCGACCGCGATCTATGCCGCGTGCGGTCTCGCCGTCGCAGCAGCGGTCGCCCTCCGGCTCCGCGCCCGCTCCACCGAGCTGCACCGCCCCCTTCCCACCGCCCGCACCCTCGTCAGGAGCGCATCATGACCGTCCTCGCCGACCACCCCACCGCCTCCGTCGCCTCCATCGGCGAGCCGCGCCTCCTGGCCGGCGTGGCCGAGCACGGTCGCGTCGACCACACGCAGCACCTGCGCCTGCACGGCACACCCGTCCTGCGCCGGCGCAGCTGGCTCGCGACAGCGCTGGAGGACGTCAACCTCCTGGGGCGCGGCGGCGCCGCCTTCCCCGTCGCCGCGAAGCTCGCGGCCATGCCCGCCGGCTCCCACGTCTCGGTGCTGCTCAACGGCAGCGAGGGCGAGCCGGCCAGCCGCAAGGACCGCACCCTCATGACGTACGCACCCCACCTCGTCATCGACGGAGCGATCGTCGCGGCCCACGCCCTCGACACCCGCCGCATCACGATCGTCGTCCACGACGCGACGGCCCACGACTCCCTGGTCCGCGCGTGCGACGAGCGCACCGACGCCGGGGACGTGCGCGTCGTCCGCACCCACGACGGCTTCGTCGGCGGTGAGATCAGGGCCGTCGTCAACGGGCTCAACGGCGACCGCGCCGTGCCGCCGGGGCGGCGGGTGCTGCCCCACGAGCACGGCGTCGACCGCCGACCGACCTTCGCCTCCAACGTCGAGACCTTCGCGCACGTGGCGCTCCTGGCCCGTCTGGGCACCTCCGGCTACGCCCGCGTGGGTGCCACCACGGAGCCCGGGACCAGCCTGCTGACCCTGATCGGTGACACGTCGCACCACGGTGTCTTCGAGGTGCCCAACGGCACTCCCCTGTCGGTGCTGCTTCCGCCGTCGCCCGCACCGGTCCTGATCGGCGGCTACCACGGCGTGTGGGTGCGGTCGGCGGGCCAGCTGGTGCTCGATCGTGCGGCGCTGCGGGCCGCGGGCAGCCCGCTGGGTGCCGGCGTGATCGCGCGGCCCCACGCCGGCACGTGCGTCGTCTCCGAGGTGGTGCGGGTCGCCCAGTGGCTCGCATCGGAGTCGGCCGGCCAGTGCGGTCCCTGCTTCTTCGGCCTGCCTGCCCTCGCCGACGACCTCGCCGCGCTCGCCGCCGGCGCCGGTCCCGAGCGCGCGGACGCCGCCCTGCGCCGCCTCGCGCTCGTCCGTGGGCGCGGTGCGTGCTCGCACCCCGACGGATCCGCCCTGTTCATCGGCTCGGCCCTGGAGACCCTGGCGCCCGAGCTGGCGATCCACCAGCACCACGGCACGTGCGGGCTGCCCCCGTCGACCGTGCTGCCCCTGCCGAAAGGACTGTCATGACCACGATCGACGTCGACTGGACCCGCTGCGACGCGCACGGGCTGTGCTCACGCCTGCTGCCCGAGAAGGTGTCGCTCGACGAGTGGGGCTTCCCGGTCGTCGACGGCCGCGAGGTCGAGCCGGGGCTGGTGAAGGCCGCCCGGCAGGCCGCGCTGGCCTGCCCCGCCCTGGCGCTTCGGGTTCAGTCGTCCTGAGCGGCCTCGCGGGCCCAGCGCGCCTTGTCGTCCTCGATCCGGCGGCCGAGGAAGTAGGCGCCGAACCACAGGGCCGCGAACATCAGTCCGACGAAGAACATGATCGGGACGAGGAACCCCATCGCGATCGCGCCGACCTGGATCACGTGCCCGACCAGATAGGCCTGCGGCCTGCGCAGCGACCCGGCCACCAGGATGCACAGCACCGCCAGCCCGAGCCCGACGACCAGCGCCGCGACCTTGTTGACGTCCTCGACGGAGATCATGACCGGCACGCTGAGGCCGAGGACGATTGCCTCGAGCGTCAGCATCGCCGCGCACATGCCCCTCATGCGGTCGCCTCCGAGACGAGCGCGCTCACGCGACGTCACCGCCGAACAGCATCCGGGCCTCGCCGACCGTGACGACCGAGCCGGTCACGAGCACGCCACCGCTGCCGATCGCGTCGTCGTAGCCTTCGGCAGCGTCGGCCTTGAGCACGGCACGCTCGAGCGCCTCGTCGAGGCGGGACGCGATGGTGACCCGCTCCTCACCGAAGATGTCGGCCGCCAGCTCGGCCAGCTCGACGGCCGGCATCGCCCGGTCGGTGCTGTTCTGCGTGCAGACGATCTCGGCCATGACCGGCTCGAACACGCGGAGCATCTCCTCGACGTCCTTGTCGCCCATGACACCGACGACACCGATCAGGGGGCTGAACGAGAACGCGTCCTGCACGGCCTCGATCGTGGCCTGCGCGCCGTGCGGGTTGTGGGCCGCGTCGAGCAGCACCGTGGGGCTGCGGCGCACGACCTCGAGCCGTCCGGGCGACGTGACCTGCGCGAACGCGTCGCGGACCAGGTCGGCATCGAGCTGCTTGCTGCCCGTGAAGGCCTCGACGGCCGCGAGCGCGTACGCCGCGTTGTGGGCCTGGTGCGCGCCGTGCAGCGGCAGGAAGATGTCGTCATAGGCACCCGAGAGGCCCTGCAGGCCGATCTGCTGGCCGCCCAGCGCCGTCACGCGGGAGTTGACCCCGAAGTCGGTGCCCTCGCGCAGCGCGATCGAGCCGACGTCGAGCACACGACGCATCAGCACGTCCATGACCTCGGGCTCCTGCTCGGCGAGGATCGTGTGCGAGCCCGCCTTGATGATGCCGGCCTTCTCGACCGCGATGATCTCGGGCCGGTCGCCGAGGTAGGACGCGTGGTCGACGCCGATCGGGGTGATGACGGCGACCTGGCCGTCAGCGACGTTGGTCGCGTCCCACGAGCCGCCCATGCCGACCTCGACCACGGCCACGTCAACCGGGGCGTCGGCGAACGCGGCGAAGGCCATCGCGACCATCATCTCGAAGTACGACAGCGGGTGGGCCGACGAGTCGTCGACGATCTGCGCATAGGCCGCCACGTCGGCGAACGCGTCGACGAACAGGGCCTCGCTGAGCGGTGACCCGTCGAGGCTGATGCGCTCGGTCATCGACTGCAGGTGCGGGCTCGTGAACCGACCCGTGCGCAGGTCGAGGGCCCGCAGGAGGGTGTCGATCATCCGGCTCGTCGAGGTCTTGCCGTTGGTGCCCGTCAGGTGGATGACCGGATAGGCCGCCTGGGGGTCGCCGAGGAGGCGGCAGATGGCCGCGATGCGATCGAGGGAGGGCTCGAGACGGGTCTCGGGCCAACGGCCGAGGAGCGCGCGCTCGACCTCCGCGTACGTAGGTGTCATCGGGTCCAGTATCGCAGCACCTCGGGGACGGCTCAGGGTTGCCACCGATGTTCAAAATGTCCTCTGTTTCCGCCATGATGGACGCACCTGAGATTTTGCTGTGCCACCCCCTGAGGAGAAGACGCCATGCACCGATCCGTCGCCGGCTGGATCACCCACTCCAAGGTGAAGTACGTCGTCATCTTGTTCTGGGTCGCTCTTCTTGTCGGGCTCGGACCGCTTGCCGCCAAGCTCGGCGACGTCCAGAAGAACGACCAGAAGTCGTTCCTCCCCGGCAACGCCGAGTCGACCAAGGTGCTCGACATCCAGGCGAAGTTCGGCTCCGCGAACACGATCCCGGCGATCGTCCTCTACGAGAGTGACGGCAAGCTCACCAAGGCAGAGCTTGCCAAGATCGCCAGTGATGCCCAGAAGATCTCTGCCCGCGACGATCTCGACACAGGTGAGCTGGCCAAGTTCGACGGACAGGTGCCGGTCATTCCGTCCGAGGACGGAATGGCAGCTCAGCTGTATGTGCCCCTTGACCTGGGAGTCGACGGATTCGACAAGGTCTCACCCGCCATCGAGAGTCTGAAGAAGATCGCCGATGCCGACGCAGGAGGTCTCGCGACCTACATCACTGGGCCTGCCGGTCAGGCCGATGACTTCTCCAAGGCGTTCGAGGGGATCGACACGACTCTGCTGTTCGCAGCCGGAGGCGTCGTCATCGTCATGCTGCTGCTGACCTACCGAAGCCCCATCCTGTGGCTGCTTCCGGTCATCAGTGCAGGTGTGGCCCTCGGCCTGGCGCAATCGGCTGTGTATCTGCTGGCCAAGTACGCGGACTTGACCGTCAATGGTCAGAGTGCCGGCATCCTGACCGTTCTTGTCTTCGGAGCTGGCACAGATTACGCATTGTTGATCGTGGCTCGCTATCGAGAAGAGCTGCGACGTCACGAGAACCGGCACGAGGCGATGGGCAAGGCACTGCACCGAGCGTCTCCAGCGGTCATCGCGAGCGGCGCAACAGTCATCGTCGGGCTGCTGTGCCTGTTGCTCGCCCAGATCAACTCCACCCGCGGACTCGGTCCCGTGACAGCCGTTGGCATCGCCGTCGGTCTACTCGTCATGCTCACCCTCCTGCCTGCCCTGCTCGTGCTGGTCGGCCGGTGGATCTTCTGGCCACGTATCCCGCACTTCGGTGACACCGAGCCCAATGACACGGGCATCTGGTCGCGTGTGGGCGTCGCCATCTCGAAGGCGCCCCGTGCAACATGGGTTGTCACGACCGTGATCCTCGCGGCGCTCACGGTGGGCATCGTCTCCCTGGATGCAACGGGGCTGACCAACAAGGAGCAGTTCACCAAGACCCAGCCTTCGGTGGAAGGCGAAGAAGCACTCGGACGTCACTTCAACAGCGACGAGAGCACCCCCGTCGTGATCGCAACGACGGAGAACACGTCGCAGGACATCTTGACCGTCCTCCAAGACGTCGAGGGTCTCGAGGCGTCGAGGGCTGTCGTCTCACCTGAGCCAAAGGATGGCTACTCGCTCATCCAGGTTCCCTTGACCGGTGCCGCTGACTCGTCCGAGGCAGCTGACACTGTCGAGCGAACACGTGAGGCAGTCGGGAAGGTCGACGGAGCAGATGCCTTGGTCGGCGGCACGACAGCGATCAACGCCGACGTTCAGAGGCTCTCAGGCGAAGACAACCGACTCATCATCCCGATCATCCTCATTGCTGTCTTCCTCATCCTCGGGCTGCTGCTCCGAGCAATCGCCGCGCCGGTCATCCTCATCGTGACAGTGGTGCTGTCTTTCGGTGCCGCGTTGGGCGTCAGTGGGCTGGTCTTCGATCACGTCCTCGGGTTCGGCGGCGCCGACACGTCGTTCCCACTCTTCGCGTTCGTCTTCCTCGTGGCGCTCGGCATCGACTACAACATCTTCCTCATGACCCGTGTGCGCGAGGAAGCACTGGAGGTGGGCACTCGCAGGGGCGCCCTGATCGGACTGTCTGCCACGGGAGGCGTCATCACCTCAGCCGGTCTTGTGCTTGCCGGGACATTTGCCGTGCTCGCCACGCTTCCGCTGGTGTTCCTGGCCGAGCTCGGCTTCGTCGTCGCCTTCGGCGTCTTGCTCGACACGATCATTGTCCGGTCGGTGCTCGTGACGGCGCTCAACCTCGACATCGGTCGATGGATGTGGTGGCCGAGCTCGCTGTGGAAGACCGATGGACCTGACCACCTGGCAGACAATGCACACCCGGCCGAGCCGGTGGACACGACCGGCCCCCCCATGCACAAGGCCTGATCCACGCCGCAGGACCGAGACTAGGTGGGAGCACGGGGCGGCTCCCGCCTAGACTTGTCTGTCGTGACCAGCGAACTCGAACAGACCAGCTCTGGATCAGGCGTCCCGGAGAAGCCCGTCCTCGAAGGACTCGAGGCGACGTGGTCTGCCCGGTGGGCGGATCAGGGCACCTACACCTTCGACCGGTCCAAGAGCCGGGAGCAGATCTTCTCGATAGACACGCCCCCGCCGACGGTCTCGGGATCGCTGCACGTCGGGCACGTGTTCTCCTACACCCACACCGACCTCGTCGCGCGCTACCAGCGCATGCGCGGCAAGGAAGTGTTCTACCCGATGGGCTGGGACGACAACGGTCTGCCGACCGAGCGCCGGGTCCAGAACTACTTCGGTGTCCGCTGCGACCCGACCCTGCCCTACGAGGCCGACTACACGCCGCCGGCCGAGCCCGACCCCAAGCGCCAGGTCCCGATCAGCCGCCGCAACTTCATCGAGCTGTGCAACCAGCTCGTCGAGGAGGACGAGAAGGTCTTCGAGCAGCTGTGGCGCACCCTCGGCCTGAGCGTCGACTGGTCGCAGCAGTACACGACGATCGGCGACGAGTCGCAGGTCGTGTCGCAGCGAGCGTTCCTGCGCAACGTCGCCCGCGGCGAGGCCTACCAGCAGGACGCCCCGACGCTCTGGGACGTCACCTACCAGACGGCCGTCGCCCAGGCCGAGCTCGAGGCTCGCGAGTATCCCGGCGCCTATCACCGCGTCGCGTTCCACGGCGCAGACGGCCCCATCCACATCGAGACCACCCGGCCCGAGCTCATCGGCGCATGCGTCGCGCTCATCGCGCACCCCGACGACGAGCGCTACCAGGGCCTGTTCGGCTCCACGGTGACCTCGCCGCTGTTCGGCGTCGAGGTCCCGGTCGTCGCCCACCCGTCCGCCGAGCCCGACAAGGGCTCGGGCATCGTCATGTGCTGCACGTTCGGTGACCTGACCGACGTCATCTGGTGGCGCGAGCTGCAGCTGCCCAACCGCACGATCATCGGTCGTGACGGACGCATCCTGTCCGACGCCCCGGCCTGGATCGAGTCCGAGACCGGTCGCGAGCTGTACGCCACGCTCGCCGGCAAGACGACGTTCACCGCGCGCGAGCTCACCGTCGCTGCACTCAAGGAGTCGGGCGACCTCGACGGCGACCCCAAGCCGACCCAGCGCATGGCCAACTTCTACGAGCGTGGCGACAAGCCGCTCGAGATCGTGTCGACCCGCCAGTGGTACATCGCCAACGGCGGTCGCTCGGCCGACCTGCGCGCCGACCTCATCGCCCGCGGCGACGAGATCGACTGGGTCCCGGCCTACATGCAGTCGCGGCTGACCAACTGGATCGGCGGGCTCAACGGTGACTGGCTCATCTCGCGTCAGCGCTTCTTCGGCATCCCGTTCCCGGTCTGGTACCGCCTCGACGCCGACGGCGAGCCCGACTACGACGACCCGATCCTCGCCGACGAGGCCAGCCTGCCGGTCGACCCGGCGTCCCAGGCTCCTCCCGGCTTCGACGACTCCCAGCGCGGCGAGCCCGGCGGCTTCATGGCCGACCCCGACGTCCTCGACACCTGGGCCACGAGCTCGCTGACGCCGCAGATCGTTTGCGGCTGGGAGCGCGACCCCGAGCTGTTCGCCAAGACGTTCCCGATGGACCTGCGCCCGCAGGGCCACGACATTATCCGCACCTGGCTGTTCTCGACGGTCGTCCGTTCCCACCTCGAGCACGGCAGCATCCCGTGGACGCACACCGCCCTGTCGGGCTTCGTCGTCGACCCGGACCGCAAGAAGATGAGCAAGTCCAAGGGCAATGTCGTCGTCCCCGACGAGATCCTCGACAAGTACGGCGCCGACGCCGTCCGCTGGCGGGCAGCCGGCGCACGTCCGGGCGCCGACTCGCCGTTCGACGAGGCCCAGATGAAGGTCGGGCGCCGTCTGTCGATGAAGGTGCTCAACGCCAGCAAGTTCGTCCTCGCCCCCGAGGAGCAGTACGGCCTGGGCGCCGGCGCCGACCAGCTCGATCCGGCCCTCGTGACCGAGCCGATCGACCTGGCGATGCTCGCGGGCCTGCGTGAGGTCGTCACGTCGGCCACGGCATACTTCGAGGCCTATGACTACGCCTCGGCCCTCGAGGTCACCGAGAAGTTCTTCTGGGACTTCTGCGACGACTACCTCGAGCTCGTCAAGGAGCGCGCCCGGCGCACCGACGCCGGCGGCCAGTCGGCCAAGAGCGCCTTCGTGCTCGCGCTGTCGGTGCAGCTGCGGCTTCTCGCCCCGTTCCTGCCCTACGTCACCGAAGAGGTCTGGTCGTGGTGGCAGGAGGGGTCGATCCACCGCGCCGTCTGGCCCGACAACGCGACCGACCTGACCACCGGCGACCAGGACCCGGGCGTGCTCAGCGCGGCCGCGGCTGTGCTGGCCGACGTCCGAGGTGCCAAGTCCGTGGCCAAGGTCAGCCAGAAGACCGAGATCGGCAGCCTGACGGTGACCGCGACGGCGGCCAACCTCGAGCTGCTCTCGCTCGCGATCGCCGACGTCCTGGCGGCCGGACGGGTCACCGCCCAGCCGACTCTCTCCCCCGACGAGTCGGCCGACGGATTCACGGTCGAGGCCGTCCCGACCCTCGCGGAGTAGACCCGAGAATCTGGGTTCGTCCGCGCGGGCGCGGACGAACCCAGATTCTCCTGTCCTACAACGTCTGGAACGTGATGCCGGCGTGCTGCAGCCGCTGGATCAGGGCGTCGCCCATGGCCACCGCGGTCGTGGTCTGACCCGAGACCTGCGGGAGGTCGTCGAACGCCAGGCACAGCGCCGACTCGCTCAGCATCTTGGCCGTCTCGGTGTAGCCCGGGTCGCCGCCGCTGACCTGCGTCGTGACGGTCGTGCCGCCACCGGTCGCGACCAGGCGCAGCTTGAACCACGACGTGGCGCGCTTCTCCTCGTCGGGCCCGTCGCCCTGTGACTTGAGCTTGAGCAGGAGAGCCCGGGTCGGCTTGAGCTGCGAGCCCGCCAGCAGCACGGCTCCCCCGGCGATCGTGCCGGCAAGCATCGGCAGCTTCGCGAACTGCGCGAAGTGCGAGTAGGTGAACGCCGGTCCGTAGCGGTCGAGCGAGCGGGCCGACCGCAGCACGATCTGCGGGTCGATGGTCGGCAGCGGGAGGGCCCACCCCTTGCCGCCGGCGCCACGGCCGAGCTTGCCGCCGCCGCGAATCGTGCGGCCCTCGGGACGTGGCTCGGACTTCTTGCGCTCGGCTGCCGTCCGACCGGCCTGGCGGATGCGCGAGAACGCGCCGATCGCGGAGTGGTAGGTGCCGCCCGATGCCGTTCCCCCGGCGCGGATGTAGCCCTTGACGTCGAGCGGGACGCCCTGCGGCATCTGCTCGACGGTGTAGAGCACCCCGAGGTCGTACGGGATCGAGTCGAAGCCACAGGCATGGACCAGTCGGGCGCCGGTGCGCTGGGCGGTCTCGTGGTACTTCAGCCACATCTGGTCGACGAACTCCGGCTCACCCGTGAGGTCGACGTAGGCGATGCCCGCCTCGGCGGCTGCCTTGACGGCCGGCTCGCCGTGCTGGACGTAGGGGCCGACCGTCGTGATGAGCACCCGCGTGCTCTTGGCCAGGGCCGCCATGGAGTCGGCGTTGGCCACGTCGGCCGAGATGATCTCGGGACGCACTCCGCCGAGCGAGTCGATGCGGTCGGCGACCTGCTCGAGCTTGGCCTGGTTGCGCCCCGCGATAGCCCACGTGGCGCCGGGCGGCAGATGGGTGCTGAGATAGTCGGCGGTCAGGGCACCGGTGAAGCCGGTGGCACCGAACAGGGCGATGTCGACAGTGGTCATGTCGCCAACCTACCGGCAGGTAACCCGCCTGGCACGGGCAAGGCTGGGGCTAGGACGCCTTCTTGGCGGCCTCGGCGTGCGTGAGGATCTGCGGGCCCTCGTCGCCGGCGACGGTCGCGGCGGTGACGATCACCTTGGCGACGTCGTCACGGCTCGGGATCTCGTACATGACCGGCTCGAGGACGGCCTCGATGATCGACCGGAGGCCACGGGCGCCCGTGCCCCGCTCGAGCGCGAGCTCGGCCATCGCCTCGCTCGCCTCCTGGCTGAACTCCAGCTCGACTCCGTCGATCTCGAACAGGCGCTCGTACTGCTTGGTCAACGCGTTGCGCGGCTGCGTGAGGATGGCGACGAGCGCCTCCTTGTCGAGGTTGTCGACCGCAGCGATGACCGGCAGACGCCCGATGAACTCGGGGATCAGGCCGAACTTGAGGAGATCCTCGGGCAGGACCTTGGAGTAGAGCTTGTGGGGCTCGACCGCCGCACCGATGTCCTGCTTGGCGGTGTTGAAGCCCAGGCTCATCTTGCCGCTGCGACCCTCGATGATCTGGTCGAGCCCGGCGAACGCGCCACCCACGATGAACAGCACGTTGGTGGTGTCGATCTGGATGAACTCTTGGTGCGGGTGCTTGCGGCCGCCCTGCGGCGGCACCGACGCGGTCGTGCCCTCGAGGATCTTGAGAAGCGCCTGCTGCACGCCCTCGCCCGAGACGTCGCGCGTGATCGACGGGTTCTCGCTCTTGCGCGAGATCTTGTCGACCTCGTCGATGTAGATGATGCCGGTCTCGGCCTTCTTGACGTCGTAGTCGGCAGCCTGGATGAGCTTGAGGAGGATGTTCTCGACGTCCTCGCCGACGTAGCCGGCCTCGGTCAGGGCCGTCGCGTCGGCGATCGCGAACGGGACGTTGAGCATGCGGGCGAGCGTCTGGGCCAGGTAGGTCTTGCCACAGCCGGTCGGTCCGACGAGCAGGATGTTGGACTTGGCCAGCTCGACCTGGTCGTCCTTGCTGCGGGTGCCGGCGGCCTGCGCCTGGACACGCTTGTAGTGGTTGTAGACGGCCACGGCCAGCGACTTCTTCGCGCCGTCCTGACCGATGACGTAGCCGTTGAGGAAGTCGAAGATCTCCTGGGGCTTGGGCAGCTCTCCGAGGCTCAGCTCAGCGCCTTCGGCGAGCTCCTCCTCGATGATCTCGTTGCACAGATCGATGCACTCGTCGCAGATGTAGACGCCCGGCCCGGCGATGAGCTTCTTGACCTGCTTCTGGCTCTTGCCACAGAACGAGCACTTCAGCAGATCAGCGGTTTCACCAATGCGTGCCATGGGGTGGAGTCCCTTCCTACGGTGTGCGCTGCATGCCCGGCGCTGTCGGCCGGGGTGTGACCGAGACGACGTGGTTTCCACCGTAGCGGCGAATGGCCCCGTCGTCTCGATCACCGCACCGGATGTCGATGCGTGTTGTCGTGCTGGGTCTAGATCGCGGGGACCTTGAGGGTGTCGAGGACCTCGTCGACCAGTCCGTACTCGACGGCCTGCTGGGCGGTGAGGATCTTGTCGCGATCGACGTCCTTGCTGATCTCCTCGATCGGCTTGCCGGTCGCGTCGGACAGCATCTTCTCCATGAGCTCACGCATGCGGAAGATCTCGTTGGCCTGGATCTCCAGGTCGGAGATCTGTCCGCCGGTGCCCTCGGTGTAGGGCTGGTGGATCAGGATGCGGCTGTTGGGCAGGGCGAGTCGCTTGCCCGGCGTGCCGGCGGCCAGCAGGATCGCAGCAGCCGAGGCCGCCTGACCCAGGCAGAGCGTCTGCACGTCCGGCTTGATGTAGCGGATCGTGTCGTAGATCGCCGTCAGCGCGGTGAACGAGCCACCGGGGCTGTTGATGTAGATGCTGATGTCACGATCGGGGTCCATCGCCTGCAGCGACATGAGCTGGGCCATGACCGCGTTGGCGACGTCGTCGCTGATCGGGGTGCCCAGCATGATGATGCGGTCCTCGAACAGCTTGGTGTAGGGATCGATGCGACGGAACCCGTACGAGGTCCGCTCTTCCCACTGCGGGATGTAGTAGCTCATCGGACAACCTCTCCTGCGCTGCGGACGACGTGGTCGATGAGGCCGTACTCCTTGGCCTGGTCGGGCGTGAACCACCGGTCGCGGTCGGAGTCGAGCTCGATCTGCTCGACCGTCTGGCCGCTGTGGTGGGACTGCAGCTCGTTGAGCTGCTTCTTGAGCAGGACGCTCTGCTCGGCCTGGATCTTGATGTCCGAGGCTGATCCACCGATGCCGCCCGACGGCTGGTGCATCATGATGCGCGCGTGGGGCAGGGCGTAGCGCTTGCCGGCGGTGCCGGCGGCGAGCAGGAACTGGCCCATCGAGGCAGCCAGGCCCATGCCGAACGTCGCGACGTCGTTCGAGATGAACTGCATCGTGTCGTAGATCGCCATGCCGGCGTCGACCGATCCGCCGGGCGAGTTGATGTAGAGGAAGATGTCGGCCTGCGGGTCCTCGGCGTTGAGGAGCAGCATCTGGGCGGCGATCGCGTTGGAGTTGGCGTCGCGCACCTCGGAGCCGAGGAACACGATGCGTTCCTTCAGCAGGCGCTGGTAGATGTGGCCGTCGAGATCCGAGGGACCGGCCTCGCCGGCCATCCTCGGCGACTGTGGGCTGGAGCTGGCAGATAGGTTCACGTCCCCCAACCTAGACGGCCGCCTGCGCGAACACACGCGAAAACACGGCTGTTCGCTGACAGCGTGACGGCGCGGTCAGTCCTGGCCGCCGACGACCTGCTGGTCCCAGTCGATGACCGAGCCGGTGACCACCCCGCTGCGGTCCGAGAGGAGCAGCACGACCAGTGCGGCCGCATCGTCAACCTGGCCGAGCTGCCCCATGGGCTGCGAGGCGTTGGCCTTCTGCAGCCACGTGTCGTCCGCGCCGTGGAACTCGCGCTGGACCGCGTCCTCGCCCTCGGTCTGGGTCCAGCCGATGTTGACGCCGTTGATGCGTACGCGGTCCCAGCGGTGGGCGTGGGCCGCGTTGCGGGTCAGGCCCGCGAGCCCGGCCTTGGCCGCCACGTAGGGCGCGAGGTAGGGCTGTCCCCCGTGAGCCGACATCGTCAGGACGTTGACGATCGTCCCAGGCTCGCCGCGCCGCACCATGTCGGCAACGGCTGCCTGCATGAGGAAGAACGGGGCCCGCAGGTTGACTGCGACGTGGGCGTCGAACAGCGCGGGGGTGGTGTCGAGCAACGTGCCCCGGCTGGTGAGCCCGGCGGCATTGACCAGCGAGTCGATGCGTCCGTGGCGCTCGATCGTCGTGGCGACCACGCCCTGGGCCTGGGAGACGTCCGCGACGTCGCAGGCCAGGAAGGTCGCGGCCTCGCCGAGGGACTCGGCGAAGGCCTCCCCCACGTCGGTACGGCGGCCGGTGACGACGACGGTCGCCCCCTCGGCGACCGCCGCGCGGGCGATCCCGCCGCCCACCCCCTGGGTGCCGCCGCTGACCAGCAGGACCCGTCCGGACAGGAGCGGCTCAGACATCGGTGCGCCGGCGGCCGAGGTACGCGTCGATCGCCGTGTCGAGCCGGTCCGGTGACCACCTCTCGTCGAGCGCCTGGCGCACGACGTCAGCCTGCGAGAGCGGGGTCAGCCCACCGATCGGCTGGTCGAGGTCGAGGTTCGTGGGGAACGGGTATCCCTCGGCGGACGCGGCCACCGCGTTCGCGATCGCGTCCTCGGACGTCCCCGACGCGCACCGTGCCAGCAGCTCGGGGTAGACCGCCTTCGTCACCCTGCCACGGTCCACGGTCTCCATCGCGCGCCCGAAGGCCGACGACACCTGCAGCAGGTTGGCCATGCGCTGCACGTCGGTCGACACGTTGTTGCCCGCGCCGTGGAACAGCGCAGGGTTGAAGAACGCGGCGTCCCCCGCGGCGAGCGGGAGCTGCACGTGGTGCTCCGCGAAGTGCTCCCGAAACGCGGGCAGGTGCCACGCCAGGTAGCCGGGAACGTACTTGTGCGAGTGCGGGAGGTACATCGTCGGTCCACTCTCGACCGGCATGTCGGAGTGAGCGACGGCGCCCTGCAGCGTCAGCACGGGCGACAGCACGTGGACGTGCGCCGGGTAGCGCTCGACGACCTCGTTCGACAAGAAGCCGAGATGGTAGTCGCGGTGGGGGTCCTGGGCGACGCCGCCGGGTCGTACGACGTTGACCTGCGACGTCACCTGGTAGGCGGGGCCGAGCCAGGCGCGCGAGATCAGCGCGAGGACGTCGTTCGCGTAGTAGTCGACGAAGGCGCCCGGATCACGGACCGCCAGCTTCTCCAGCGCGTTCCAGACCCGGCTGTTGGCGCCCGGCTTGGCGAAGTGGTCGCCCGGCGCAGTGCCGGCCCGGCGCTCGTCCTCGATCACCTCGTCGAAGACCGCCGTGACACGGCTGACGACGTCGAGGTCGGTGAAGGCGCCCTTGAGCACGACGATGCCCGGACCGTCGCTGAGCGCTCGGGCGAGCTCGCCCTCCACCTCGACGAGCCCGTCGGGGGTCGAGACCGCCGCACGCAGGACAGCCGACTCGTAGACCAGGACGTCCTGCTCGACGTGATGGGCGTGCGGGTAGTCGGCGAGGTCGGTCGTCGCGGCCAGGACGCCGACGAAGTCGGCGATGTCGCAGTCGGACTCGCTCAGGCGGGGCGTGCGGGTCGGCACGCCGTTCAGCATCGCGCTCATGGGGGCTCCTCGGCTCGGTGGGTACGGGTCAACGCTAGGCCGCGGCGTAGGCTGTGCCGAGGGTGAAAACACCTCAAGAACACCTCAGAGTGACGGAGGCCACGTGTCACACCCCTACCGCCTGCGTGAGATCGCCCAACAGTCCGGACTGAGCCTGGCCACCGTCGACCGCGTGCTGAACCGCCGCCCCGGAGTCCGCCCCAGCACCGTGGCCGAGGTCGAGCAGGCGATCGCCGAGCTCGACCGGCAGGCGACCCAGCTGCGCATCGGCGGGCGGACCTTCCTCGTCGATCTCGTGATGCAGACCCCGACGCGGTTCTCCTCGGCCGTGAGGGCCGCTCTGGAGGCCGAGCTGCCCCACCTGCGACCGGCCGTCGTGCGGTCCCGGTTCCACCTGCAGGAGCCGAGCTCCCCCCGCGACGTCGTGCGGACCTTGGCGGAGATCGCGCGGAGGGGATCCCACGGCGTCGTCCTCAAGGCTCCAGACGCGCCCGAGGTGGTCGAGGCCGTGGCCGATCTGGTCGACGCCGGTGTTCCCGTGGTGACCCTGGTGACCGATGTACCGGCGAGCCGCCGGATCGCCTACGTCGGCATCGACAACCGGGCGGCCGGGGCCACGGCGGCGTACCTCGTGGCGCAGTGGACCCCCGGGGCCGTGGGCACGGTGCTCATGACCCTGAGCAATGCCGACTTCCGTGGCGAGGACGACCGGTCGGCCGGCTTCGAGGAGACGCTGCGCGACCTCGCGCCGGGGCGTGGCTGCCGGGCGCTCACCGGCACCGACGGACTCGACGCGACGGTGCTGGACGCCGTCGGCGCGGCGCTCGAAGCGGACCCGTCAATCGACGCGGTCTACTCGATCGGCGGCGGCAACACCGCGACTCTCGAGGCATTTCGGCGGGCGGGCCGCGGGGTCAACGTGTTCGTCGCGCACGACCTCGATGGCGACAACGCGGTGCTGCTGCGGCAGCGGCGGCTGTCGGCCGTGCTGCACCACGACCTGCGCGACGACATGCGCCGCGTGTGCCGGATCATCATGCAGACGCACGGCGCCCTGCCCGGCCCGATCCACTCCCTGCCGTCCCCGGTCCAGGTCGTGACCCCCTACAACACCCCGGGCGCCTTCCTCCCCCGCCACTGAGGTCAGACGGTGAAGGCTTCGCGGAAGGCCTCGAGCGCGCGATCGCAGCCGACCACCGACGGATCGATCGCGAAGGCCTCCATCGCCACGACGCCGTCATAGCCGGCGTCGGCGAGAGCCTGTGCGACGAACGACCAGCGCACCTCGCCGGTGCCGGGCTCGCAGCGCCCGGGGACGTCGGCGACCTGCACCTCACCGATGTGCGGTGCCGCGCGGCGGATGAGCTCCACGAGGTTCCCCTCGCCGATCTGCGCGTGGTAGAGGTCGAGGTTCATCTTCAGGTGCGGGCTGCCCACCGCGGCCACGAGCGCCAAGGTGTCAGCAGCCTTCGCGAACGGTGTCCCGGGATGGTCGACCTCGGTGTTGAGGTTCTCCAGGACGAACGTCACGCCATGGGTCTCGCCGAGCTCGGCGATGCGTGACAGCGTCCGCTCCGCGGCGAGCCACATGTCACCCGTCACGACCTCGACGGGGCGGACGGGGATGCCGCCGTCGCCGAGCCCCGTGCCGTGCAAGTTGAGCGACGGGCACCGGATCGCCTGCGCGAACGGGATCGACTGCTCGGCGGTGCGCAGCAGCTCGTCGGCTCCCCCGGACGTGACCAGGTCGCCTGCGACGTAGCCCGTCATGGAGGTGAACTGCGCACCCGTGGCGACCAGCGCCGCGGCGTCCTTCTGGGTCCAGTCCCAGATCTCCGCGGCGAAGCCGGCGGCGTGGATGCGCTCGACGCGCTCGAGGTGGGGCAGCTCGGTGTAGACCATCTCCGAGCAGATCGCGAGGGTGAACGCCATGTCAGGCCCCCTGCGGGACGACGGCGCGAGCGCCTGACGTCATCGAGTCGATGCAGGCCTGCGCGATGGCGAAGGCGGCGAACGCGTCGTCACCGGTGACGGACGGCTGGCGGCCCGCGGCGACCGCCTGGGCGAACTCGGCGAGCTCACCGGTGTACGCGTCGATCAGCAGCTCGGTGTCGCTGTGCGACGTCGCGGCGACCCGGCCGTCGGCGTTGTGCAGGCGCATCGACGACCGCGCGCCCTCGCCCATCGTGACCATGCCCTCGGAGCCCAGCACCTCGCCGCGCACGTCGTATCCGTAGGTCGCTGCGAAGCTGGCCTCTGCCGTGGCGATCGCGCCGTTGTCGTAGCGGATGACGACGGTCGCGTGGTCAAGCAGCGTCGGGTGACCGGGAGCAGTCAACGAGTCAGCCGTCGCGACGACGTCGACCGCCCGGGCGCCCGGATTGAGCCAGTTGAGCGTGTCGAAGTCGTGGATCAGCGTCTGGGTGAAGATCGTCCACTCGGGGACGGCGTCCGGGTCAACAGGACCGCGGCCCGGGTCACGCGTCAACGACCGCAGCTGGCGCACGGTGCCCAGCCGACCGGACGCGATGGCGTCGTGCGCCGCGACGAACTCGCGGGCGAAGCGGCGGTTGAAGCCGACCTGGAACGCCACCCCTGCCGAGGAGGTGGCGGTCCGCGCCGCGTGGATCTCGTCGAGCGACATGCCGGCGGGCTTCTCGCTGAACACGTGCTTGCCGGCCTCGGCCGCGGCGACGATGAGCTCGGCGTGCGCGACTGACGACGCGGCGATGACGACGGCGTCGACGTCGTCGGCCGTGAGGACGGCCTCGACGGACGTGTCGCCTCGTGCGCCGAGCGGCTCGGCGATCGCTGCGGCCACGCCGGGACGGGGGTCGGCCACCGCGACGAGGATCGCCTCGGGGACACGGCGGGCGACGACCGAGGCGTGCGACGCGCCGATGCGACCGGCACCGATCAGGCCGATGCGGACGGGGGTGAGCGACATGGTGCTTCCTTTGGACTAGAACGTTCTAGGTCAGGAACGATAGACTGCGCGCGACAGCCCGGTCAACCACGGCCGGGACCCCCTGCAGCATGATGAGGAGACCGCGTGACGGACGCGCCGGCACGACGCCCAGCCGCGTCCCGTCCGACCCTCGCCGACGTCGCTCGCGCGGCCGGCGTGTCGACGGCGCTGGTCTCGATCGTCATGCGCGACGTGCCCGGCGCCAGCGACGCGACCCGCGAGCGCGTGCGATCGATCGCCGACGAGATGGGCTACGTCCGCGACGAGCGCGCCCGCAAGCTCCGCCAGTCGAGCTCGCGCCTGATCGGCGTGACGTTCGACCTCCAGCAGGCCTTCCACGGCGACCTCGTCGAGCACCTCTACACCGCAGCCGCGGCCCACGGCTACGACCTGGCGATCAGCGCGGTGGCGCCCAGCCGTAGCGAGGACGTCGCCGTCCAGGCACTGCTCCGCGAGCGGTGCGAGGTCGCGGTGCTGCTCGGCTCCGCCCTGTCCGACGATGAGCTGCGGGCGACGGCCACCCGCGTGCCGCTGCTGCTGGTGGCACGACGCAGCGAGGTCGATGACGTCTCGTCAGTGCACAGCGACGACGTCGAGGGCGTCGGCCTGGCCGTCGACCACCTCGTGTCGCTCGGCCACCGCCGGCTCGTGCACGTCGACGGCGGCACCGCACCGGGAGCCGACGACCGCCGGCGCGGGTTCGTCCTCGCTGCGGGCCGGCACGACGTCGAGCCGTGGGTCGTCCCCGGTGGCCCGACCGAGCACGACGGAGCCCGGGCCATGGCTGGCCTGGTGGACTCCCCCGCCCCGCCGACCGCCGTCGTCGCCTTCAACGACAGGTGCGCGGCCGGCGTGCTCGACGCGCTCGTCCGACGCCGCATCGACGTCCCGACCGACGTCTCGGTCATCGGCTACGACGACTCACGCCTCGCCGTCGGCCCCCACGCCCAGATGTCGACGATCTCGCAGAATGCCGCCGAGATGGCCGAGTGCGCCGTCACCGGAGCCCTCGACCTGCTGGCCGGTGGCGAGCCCCACGAGGTGGTGCTCACGCCCCACCTCGTGGCCCGCAGCACCACCGGACCGCCACCTCAGGCGTAGAACGCCGGCTTCTCCCGCAGGCTGACGGCCTCTCGCACGCCCGACGCCAGCGAGGCGACGCCCGCCTCGGCCACGGCGTTGGCCACGTAGCCGTCCCAGGCGCTCGGCCCGGTCGTGTCGCCGGTCAGCGCCTCGCCGGCCCAGGTGGAGAGCTCGATGCGGTAGGCATCGGCGAAGTGCGCGACGAAGTCGTCCCGCACCGGGACACCGTCGACCCCGGCCACCCGCGTGCTCACCTGCTCCGAGGGCACCAGCGACGCCGTGCCCCTCGAGCCCACGACCTCGCACCGGACGTCGTAGCCGTAGCCGGCGTTGACGAAGACCTCGGCCGTCACCATGACGCCGCCGCGGGTCCAGATCGTCGCGAGCTGCGGGTCGCGGAAGCCGTCGACGACGGGCGACTCGACGCGGATGCCGACGATCTCGTCGTCGAGCAGCCACGGGATCGTGTCGAGCTCGTGGATCATCGACCCCGTGATGAGGCCCGCGTCGTCGGTGCTGGTGCTGCTCGAGGCGTTGCGATGGATCGCGTGCACCAGGCGGACGTCGCCCACGGTGCCGTCGGTGATCGTGCGCCGCAGCGCCACGAAGCCGGGATCGTAGCGGCGCATGAAGCCGACCTGCAGCAGCCGGCGCCCGCCGACCACCTCGGCCTCGACGACGCCGTACGCCTCGTCGGCCGTCACGGCGAGGGGCTTCTCGCACAGGACGTGCTTGCCCGCGGCCAAGCACGTGCGGACGAGCTCGGCGTGCGTGCGGTCGGGCGACGCGATGATGATCGCGTCGACCGAGGACGACTCGATCAGGGCCTCCGCGGACCCGACGACGTCGGCGCCGACCGGCGAGGCCGCCGCGTAGGCCGTGTCACGGTTGAAGTCGTAGACCGCCGACACCCGTGCCGACGGGACGCTCGATGCGATCGTACGGATGTGGTCCGCACCCATCGCGCCCGCTCCGATGACTCCCACACGAAGGCTCACAGCGATACCCCCGTCGAGGAGAAGCGATGATACGGGCCCATCGCTGTGATGATGCCCTGTTGGTTCGTTCGCTGGCGCTCACTCACAGCTTGACCCACTTTCGTTCGTCGGACGACTGGATCATCGCATCGACGACCCGAGCCGCTGTCAGCGCGTCGTGGATCGTCGCGCCGACCGGCTTGCCGGTGGCGATCGACTCCACGAGTCGCCGGGCCTCGACGACCTTGAGGTCGTCGAAGCCGATGGGGTTGTTGGTGCCGGGCTGGAAGACGCTGAGGTCGCCGTCGCCGGGCCCCGCGTACTCCGTGGCGTAGAAGGCGTTGAGGTGCTCCTGCCCGGATGCCACGCGCAGCTCGTTCATGCGGCGGAAGTCCCACGCCACGGCACCCTCGGTGCCGTGCACCTCGAAGCCGTAGGTGTTCTGCTCCCCCACGGCCGTGCGGCTCGACTCCAGGATGCCCCGCGAGCCGTCCGTGAGGCGGAGCAGTGCGTTGACGTAGTCCTCGTTCTCGACGTCCCCGAGCTCGCCCGCACCCTTCTCGTAGTGCATCGCGCCGGGCAGGGCCTGACGCCGCTGCGAGATGAACGTCGCCCGGTCGACCACGAGCTCGTCGATCGGAGCGACCACGTGCTGCACGAGGTCGGCCGCGTGGCTGACCAGGTCGCCGAGCACGCCGCTGCCGGAGTACTCGTTCTGGAAGCGCCACGACAGCGCTGCATCCGGATCGGCCGAGTAGTCGGCGAGGAACCGCACGATGGTGTGCTCGACCGTGCCGATGCGGCCCGACGCGATGATCTCGCGGGCACGCTGGACCGCCGGGACGTTGCGGTAGTTGAAGCCGGCAGCCGCCTGGACGCCGGCAGCCTCGACGGCCGCGACGATCTCGGCGGTCTCGGCGGAGTCGCGACCGGCGGGCTTCTCGACCCAGAGGTGCTTGCCCGCCTCGGCCGCCGCGACGGCGACGTCACGGTGGATGAAGTTGGGCCCGGTCACGCAGACCAGGTCGACCTCGTCGTGCGTGACCAGCTCGCGCCAGTCGGTCAGCAGGTGCTCGAAGCCGTATGCTGCGGCGGCCCGCTCGGTGCGGTCGTCGGGCGCGTTGTCGGCCACCGCCACCAGGCGGGGGCGCAGCGGCGCGTCAGGATAGTGCTGGAGCAGACGGGACAGGGCACGTGCGTGCACCTGTCCCATCCAGCCGAACCCGACGATGCCGACGCGGAGGTCGTCCGTCACGTGGCCTCTGCCTTCATCTCCTGGGCGATCGCCGAGTCGGCGCCCATGGTCTTCTCCAGCTCGTGCGCCAACGACTCCAGCTCGGCGCCGCCGGCCATCATCGACGTCAGCTCCTCGAGGGTCATCTCGCTCTTGGGGAAGTCGCCCATGCTCTTGCCGCGGCGCAGCAGCATGAAGCGGTCACCGACCGGATAGGCGTGGTGCGGGTTGTGCGTGATGAACACGACACCGAGACCGCGGTCGCGGGCCTTCGCGATGTACTTCAGCACGACACCCGACTGCTTGACGCCCAGGGCGGCCGTCGGCTCGTCGAGGATCAGCACACGGGCACCGAAGTAGACCGCGCGGGCGATCGCGACGCACTGCCGCTCACCGCCCGACAGCGTGCCGATCGGCTGCTCCACGTCGCGCAGGTCGATGCCCATCGCGGCGAGCTCGTCCTTGGAGATGCGCTTCATCTCGTCGACGTCGAGCTTCCTGAACGGCCCGACACCCTTCGTGATCTCGCTGCCGAGGAAGAAGTTGCGCCACACCGGCATGAGAGGGACGACCGCGAGGTCCTGGTAGACCGTCGCGATGCCGAGCTCGAGCGCGGCGCGCGGGCTCGAGAGCGTCGTCGCCTCGCCGTCGATCAGCAGCTCGCCGTCGGTGTGCTCGTGCGCACCGGCGAGGATCTTGATGAACGTCGACTTGCCGGCGCCGTTGTCGCCCAGCACGCAGGTGACCTCACCGGCGCGGACCGACGTGGAGACGTCGCTCAGCGCAATGATGTTGCCGTAGCGCTTGCCGATGTCCTTGACCTCGATGACGGCGGTGCCCACGGGAGGGGGCACGGAAGCCGGTGTGACCTCGCTGGTCTTGGAGGGTGTCTTGGACTCTGTGGACTTGCCGATCATCGTGCCAGCTCCGCTCGCTTGCGTACCCATTCGTTGAGGAGCACCGCCACCAGGAGCATCACGCCGAGGAAGGCGAACAGCCAGTCGTTCTCCCAGCCGCTGTAGACGATGCCCGAGTTGACCATGCTGTAGATCAGCGCGCCGAACGCTGCACCGATCGCCGAGCCGTAGCCGCCGGTCATGAGGCAGCCGCCGACGACGGCGCAGATGATGTAGATGAACTCCTGACCCACACCGGTGCCGGCCTGGACGGTCGAGGTGCGGAACACCAGGAGCATGCCGACGAGCCAGCCGGCGCCGGCGGTCGTCATGAACAGACCGACCTTGGTCTTGAAGACCGGGACGCCGACCTGGCGCGCGGACGTCTGGGCGCCACCGACGGCGAAGACCCAGTTGCCCACGCGGGTGCGCAGCAGGATCCAGGTCGCGAGCGCCGTGACGGCGAGCCACCAGAAGACCGAGATGCGCAGGGCGCCACCGGCGGCGTCGCCGTTGATGTCGATCGATGCACCGAAGACGGCCTTGGCCTGGTCGTAGTAGGGCACGTTGCTGAGGCCCTGGATCGCGACCTGGCCGATGAGGGCCTTCGTGCCGGCGAGGTTGACGCCCTGGAGGACGAAGAAGGTGCCCAGCGTCACGATGAAGCTCGGCAGGCCCGTCCGCATGACGAGGATGCCGTTGACCAGGCCGATGAAGAGGGCGATCGCGAGCGAGATGAAGATCGCGGCCCAGACGTTGAGGCCGTACTCGGTCGTGAGGATGCCGACGACGAGGCCCGTGGTGCCCGTGATGGCACCGGCGGAGAGGTCGAACTCGCCGCCGATCATCAGCAGGGCGACGGCGACCGCCATGATGCCGATCGTCGAGGCGCCGGAGAGCCAGGTGGCCGCTCCCTGGGACTTCGCGAAGGTGTCGGTCGTGACGGCGAAGAAGACGAAGATGACGACGGCCGCTGCGAGGGCGCCGATCTCCGGGCGTTTCATGAGTCTGGTGAGGGTCGAGGTGCGCGCGATGCGCTCGTCGACCGCGGTGGCTGTCGCCATGATCTGCTCCAATTCCTGGGCCGCCTGGCCCTGGGGCCCGGACTCGCCGGGCCCCAGGATCAGGTCAGCGGGTTCCGTTCGCGGCGAACTTCAGGACCGCGTCGGCGTTGTCCTTCGTGATGAAGGCGGGACCGGAGTTGACCGGCTGGCCTCCACCGACGTCGTTGCCGTTGATGTCCTTCAGGTACAGCGTCGTGATGCCCAGGAAGCCCTGGACGTACGGCTGCTGGTCGACGGCGAACAGGATCTTGTCGGACTGGATGTTCTTGATGACGTCCTCGGAGAGGTCGAACGTGGCGACCTTGGCCGAGCTGCCCGACTCCTCGACCGAGCCGACGGCGTCGATCGCGTACTGGCCACCGAGGGTCAGGACCGTGTCGATCGACTTGTCCGTCTGCAGCTTCGACGTGATGGTCGCCTGGACGGCGCTGTCGTCGGTGCCGTCGACCTGCAGGTTGGAGATCTTGCCGCCGAACGTCGCGGCGACCGCCTTGCAGCGCTCCTCCAGACCGACGTTGCCGGCCTCCTGGATGACGCAGATGGCGTTCTTGGCGCCCTCGGCCTTGAGACGCTCGCCGACGGCCTCGCCGGCGATCGTCTCGGTCTGGCCGATGTGGGTGATGGCGCCGAACTCCTTGAAGCGGTCGACGCCGGAGTTGATCGTGACGACGGGCACTCCTGCGGCGGTCGCCTTCTTGACGGCGTCCTCGAGTCCGTCCGGGTTGGCCATCGAGACGACGATGCCGTCGTAGCCGTCAGCAACTGCGGTGTCGATCAGCTGCGACTGGTTGGCCGGATCGGGATCGGCGCTGTACTTGACCTCGACGCCGTAGTCGCCGCCGGCCTTCTCGGCGCCGGACTTGACCCGGTCCCAGAACGCGTCGCCCGGTCCGCTGTGGGTGATCACGGCGTACTTGAGGTCCTTGGCGTTGTCCTTCGTGGCGTCCTCGTCCTTGCCGGTGCCGCTGCACGCGGCCAGCAGCGAGCCGACGATGGCAGCCGTGCCGGCGAGCTGGAGCAGCCGCTTCTTCGAGGTGGTGGTCTTCATCGGTGTGTTCCTTCTCTTCTCCATGAACCCGGCGTCATTGAGCCGTCGGGAAGTTCAGCTGGGCGAGCGATTCCTCGCTGACGTGGGGCCACCGGGTGGTGACGACCTTCGCCTGCGTGTAGAACCTCACTCCTTCGGGACCGTGGATGTGGTGGTCGCCGAACAGTGAGTCCTTCCAACCTCCGAAGGAGTGGAAGGCCATGGGGACGGGGACCGGCACGTTGATGCCGATCATGCCCACGTGGACCTTGCGCTGGAAGGTTCGTGCCACCTCACCCGAGGAAGTGAACACAGCGGTGCCGTTGCCGTACGGGTTCGAGTTGATGAGCTCGATCGCGGCATCCAGCGTCGGAACCCGCAGCACGGTGAGCACGGGTCCGAAGATCTCGTCGGTGTAGACCGACATGTCGGTGGTGACGTCGTCCAGCAGCGAGGGGCCCACGAAGAAGCCCTCCTCGTAGTCGTCGACGACCAGGTCGCGGCCGTCGACGACGACCTTCGCGCCGGCGGCCTCGCCCTGACCGATGTAGTCGACGATGCGGTCGCGCGACGCCTTCGTCACGACGGGGCCCATCTCGGCGTCCGGGTCGGTGCCGACGCTGACCTTGAGGTCGGTCGAGCGCTCGCGGATCTTCTCGACCAGCGTGTCGGCGGCGGGGCCGACCGCGACGACGGCCGAGATGGCCATGCAGCGCTGTCCGGCCGAGCCGTAGCCGGCGGCCACGATGTGGTCGGCCGCAAAGTCGAGGTTGGCGTCGGGCATGACGACGGCGTGGTTCTTGGCGCCGCCCAGGGCCTGCACGCGCTTGCCGGTGCGCGAGGCGCCCTCATGGACGTACTTCGCGATCGGCGTGGAGCCGACGAACGAGACGCCCGCGATGTCGGCGTGCTCCAGGATCGCGTCGACCGCGACCTTGTCGCCGTGGACGACGTTGAACACACCGTCGGGCAGGCCGGCCTTGGTGTAGAGGCGGGCGACCAGGTCGGACGCACCGGGGACGCGCTCGGACGGCTTGAGGATGAACGTGTTGCCCGTCGCGATCGCGACGGGGTGCATCCACAGCGGCACCATGATCGGGAAGTTGAACGGCGTGATGCCCGCGACGACGCCGATCGGCTGGCGGAACGTGTGCGAGTCGACACCTCCGGAGACGCTGTCGGAGTACTCGCCCTTGAGCAGCTGCGGGATGCCTGCGGCGAACTCCACGACCTCGCGGCCACGGACGACCTCGCCCTTCGCGTCGTCGAGCGTCTTGCCGTGCTCGGAGCTGATGATCGCCGCGAGCTCGTCCTCGTGCTCGACCAGCAGCTGGCGGAAGTCGAACATGATGCGCGAGCGAGCCGTCACCGACGTCTCGGACCACGTCTGGAACGCCGTGAGCGACGACGCCACCGCGGCGTCGACGTCACTGGCCGTCGCAAGACGGACCTGCGACTTCGCGACGCCACGCGCCGGGTCGAACACGTCGCCGAAGCGGTCGCTCTCGCCCGGGAAGCTCTGGCCGTCGATGTAGTGGTCGTACTGGGTCATTCTGAGTCCTTCTCGTTGTGTGCTGCCTCGGGTGCCGGCGTCAGGTAGCTGCGCTGGCGAGACTTGTGGTCCTCGTAGGCGGTGCGGGCCTGCTGGGTCGACTCCAGCACCGAGACCTCGGCGACCGGCACGTCCCACCAGGCGGGGCTGTCGGGCGCCGGGACCAGCGGATCGGTCTCGACGTGGATGACGGTCGTACGGGTCGACTCCTTGGCCTTGAGCACCGCGGCCCGGAAGTCGTCGATGCCCGCGACGGCCAGCACGTCGGCGCCGAGGCTGGCCGCGTTGGCCGCCAGGTCGACGGGCAGTTTGTCGCCGTCGAGGCCCGTGCTGGTGCGGTAGCGGTAGGACGTGCCGAACCGCTGCGAGCCGAGCGACTGCGACAGGGCGCCGATCGACGCATAGCCGTGGTTCTGCACCAGGACCACGATGATCTTGATGCCCTCGGCCACCGCGGTGACGAGCTCGGTGTTCATCATCAGGTAGGAGCCGTCGCCCACCATGACGAAGACGTCGCGCGGCGCCTCCCCCCGATCGTGCTCGGAGTCGAGGCTCGCGAGCTTGACGCCCAGGCCGCCGGCGATCTCGTAGCCCATGCAGGAGAAGCCGTACTCGACGTGATAGCCCTTGCGGTCGCGGGTGCGCCACAGCTTGTGCAGGTCGCCCGGCATGGAGCCGGCGGCGCAGAGCACGACGTCGCGCGGGTCGGACAGCTCGTTGACGGCACCGATGACCTGCGACTGGATCGCGAGTCCCTCGGCAACCTGCGGAGCGCCCTGCCCGTCATACGCGCGCTGGACGATCGTGTCCCACTCCCCCGCCAGCTCGGTCGCCCGGGCGGTGTGGGCCGGGTCGGCCGTCCAGCCGTCGAGCGCGGCGGTCAGTGCCGTGAGGCCTTCGCGAGCATCGGCGACCAGGCTGACGGCCGAGTGCTTGTGGGTGTCGAACGCCGACACGTTGAGGTTGACGAACTGCACGCCCTCACCCTGGAACACGGTGCGGGAAGCAGTCGTGAAGTCGCTGTAGCGCGTGCCCACGCCGATCACGACGTCGGCCTCGGCGGCCAGCGCGTTGGCGGCGGTCGTGCCCGTGGCGCCGATCGCGCCGACCGACTGCGGGTGGTCGTAGGGCAGCACGCCCTTGCCTGCCTGCGACTCGCCGACCGGGATGCCGGTGGCCTCGACGAAGGCGCGGAGCGCGTCGTTGGCCTGCGAGTAGGTGACACCGCCACCGGCGACGAGCAGCGGCCGGCGTGCCGAGCGGATCGCCGCGACGGCCCGTGCCAGCGCAGCCGGCTCCGGGACGGGACGCGCCACGTGCCAGACGCGCTTGGCGAACAGCTCGTCCGGGAAGTCGTACGACTCGGCCTGGACGTCCTGCGGCATCGCGAGCGTCACGGCGCCCGTCTCGGCGGGATCGGTCAGGATGCGGGTCGCGTGCAGCAGCGCGGACGCCAGCTGCTCGGGACGGTCAACCCGGTCGAAGTGCACCGAGACCGGGCGGAAGATGTCGTTGACCGAGATGTCGCCCTGCTGGGCGCTCTCGAGCTCCTGCAGCACCGGGCTCGCGACTCGGGTCGCGAACGTGTCGCCGGGCAGCAGCAGGACGGGCAGGCGATTGATCGTGGCCAGAGCCGCACCCGTGACCATGTTGGTGGCGCCGGGGCCGACCGAGGCCGTCACGGCCATCGCGGCGAGACGGTCGCGCTGACGGGCGTACGCCACGGCGGCGTGCACCATGGCCTGCTCGTTGCGACCGTGGAAGAAGCGCAGGTGCGACGGATCACCCGACTGCTCGCGCTCCAGCAGCGCCTGGCCGATGCCGGCGACGTTGCCGTGGCCGAAGATGCCCCAGCACCCGGCGAAGAAGAGCTCCTCGACGCCGTCGCGCTCGACGTACTGGGCCTCGAGGAAGCGGACGGTCGCCTGGGCGACGGTCAAGGTCGTCATCGGTCTCCTCCGAACGGAAGTCTCGGGTCGATGGGCTGGTCGGCCCAGGTGTCGCGGATCCAGGCGTGGGCCGGGTCGTCGCAGATCAGCCACGCCCGCTCCTCGCCGGGACCAGCCATGACGTTGAGGTAGTACATGTCGTAGCCGGGCGCCGCGATCGACGGACCGTGCCAGCCGTGCGGGATGAGCACGGCGTCGCCGCTGCGCACCTCGGCCGAGATGTCGATCTCGGCGTCGTCGTGACCATAGACCCGCTGGAAGCCGATGCCCGGCCCGGCGGGGCCGTCGGCCACCTCGAAGTAGTAGATCTCCTCGAGGGCCGTCTCGCCGTCGCGCTCCTCGTCGTGCTTGTGCGGCGGGTAGGACGACCAGTTGCCGCCCGGCGTCAGCACCTCGCACGCAATGAGGTTGACCGCGTCGAGCACGCCCGGGACGCCGAAGTTGTTGACCTGGCGGCTCGCCTGGCCGGCGCCGCGCATCTCGACGGGCACGTCGGCGTGGGCCAGGTAGGCCGGCTCGAGGCGCTCGTGGCAGCGGGCCGACGCGAGGGCGAAGCGGCCTCCGGCGGCGCTGGCGACCGTGAGCCGGGCGTCACGCGGCGCGTAGACCACGTCGCTCGGACCGTCGAAGACGCTGGCGCGTCCGCCGAGCGTGAAGGTGTGACCGTCGACGGTCACCTCGGCGGACCCGCCCAGCGACAGCACCATGACCTCGGAGTCGTCGGTGTCGAGCTCCTGGGACTGCCCGGGGGCGAGGGCCAGGACGCGCAGCCCGCTGAACTCCCAGCCGGCGGACGTCGGGGTCACCTCGAGCGCGTACGGCGCCGAGACGCCTTCGCCCGCACGGATGACGAGGGTCATCGGGCCATCATCTCCACGGTCGCGTCGACGGCGCCCTCGACGTCCCCGCCGGGCGGGAACAGCAGGGAGCGGCCGACGACCATGCCCTTGACCATGGGGCTCGTCAGGGCCTTCGACCACGCGGCGAACTGCGCGTCCTGGTCGGCGGCGACCTCGCCGCCGAGGAGCAGGACGGGAAGCGTGGTCGAGGCCAGGACGGCCTCCATGTCCTCGATGACCGGCAGCTTGAGCCAGGTGTGGGCGGACGTGCTGGCCAGACCGGCGGCGACAGTGGCCGAGCGCACGACGGCCTCGGTCGACAGGTCGTTGCGGATCCGTCCTGACTCGTCGCGCCCGGAGATGAACGGCTCGACCATCGCCATCAGCTGGTGCGACGCGAGCGAGTCGACCGCCTGGGCGCACGCCTGCATCGTCGAGACGGTCCCGGGGTCGGACGGGTCGATGCGAAACAGCATCTTGCCCCCCTGATATCCCGCGCCGGCGATCGCCGGAGCATCGTACGCCGTGAAGCGGTCATCGATCTCGAACGTGGTGCCGGCGAGGCCACCGCGATTCATCGAGCCGATCACCACCTTGCCCTCCAGGGCGCCGAGGATCAACAGGTCCTCGATCAGGTCGGCGGTGCCGAGGAAGCCGTCGACCCCCGGACGGTCGAGGGCCCGCACGATGCGGTCGAGCAGCTGGACGCGGTCACCCATCGCCAGGGCGTCGTCGCCGGCGCGCAAGGCGCCCCGGGCCGGGTGGTCGGTCGCGATCAGCATCAGGCGACCGGTCTCGCCGATCAGCCCCTCGGGCTGCCGGCGGGCGGCGGCCAGCTCGGCGATGCGCTCGGGGTGAGCGCTGCGGACGTCGACGATCGTGCGGATGTCGTCAGGAGTGACGGCGCTCATCGAGCAGCTCCTTGTGCGAGGTAGGCCGACAGCTGGTCGACCGTGGGCATGGCGTCGGCGCAGGACAGCTGACCCGCGACGTACGACCCGGCGGCGTTGGCACCGGCGAGGGTATCGGTGAGCGAGGCACCGGTGAGCAGGCCGTGCACGAGGGCGCCGCCGAAGGCGTCACCCGCACCCAGCCCGTTGACGACGTCGACGGGCACGGGCGGGACGACGACGGACTCGTCACCACGGACGCCGAGCACGCCGGCCGGACCCTGCTTGACGACAGCGAGGTCGACACCGGCGTCCTGCAGCGCCTTGGCGGCGGCGTGCGGCTCGGTCTCGCCGATCGCGACCCGGCACTCCTCCTTGTTGCCCACCGCGACAGTGACGTGCGGCAGCGCCTTGGCGATCTCGGCCGTGGCTGCCTCGGGCGAGTCCCAGAACATCGGCCGGTAGTCGAGGTCGAGGACCGTCGTGCCGTGCCCCGACCGCGCCTCGAGCGCCGCGAGGTGCGCCTCGCGGCTCGGCTCCTGCGACAAGCCGGTGACAGTCACCCAGAAGACGTCGGTCGCGCGGATCGCGTCGTAGTCGAGCTCGTCGGGGCTGATGTGCAGGTCGGGCGCCTTGGGGCCGCGGTAGAAGTAGAGCGGGAAGTCGTCGGGCGGGAAGATCTCGCAGAACACGACGGGCGTCGGCAGCCCGGCGACGGCCGAGACCCACTGGTCGTCGACCCCGAAGCCCTGCAGCGCCTGGTGCACGAACCGGCCGAACGGGTCGTCGCCCGTGCGGGTGACGACGGCCGAGCGGTGCCCGAGTCGCGACGCCGCCACGGCGACGTTGGTGGCGCTGCCCCCGAGGAACTTGGCGAACGACGTCACGTCCTCGAGGCCGACGCCGATCTGCTCGGGATAGATGTCGACGCCGACGCGTCCCATCGTGATCAGCTCGTGCGGTGCGCTCTGGGTCTGGGTCACGCCAAGGCATCCTTCACGAAGTCCAGGCACGAGCGCACGTCGCCGATGGGGCCCTCGCCGGCCGGCTCGCCGTCCTTGAACATCACGTCCTGCTCCAGGACGTACCAGCCGTCGTAGCCGTGCCCCTGCAGGGCGGCGATCATCGCGCGGATGTCGACGTCGCCCTGTCCGAGCACCTGCCACATCCCGGCGGCGACAGCATCGGCGAACGCGACCTCGCCGGAGACGACCTTGGCTGCCGCGGCGGCGTCGACGTCCTTGAGGTGCACGTGCTTGACGCGCGGGAGGTTGGCCAGCGTGATGGCGACCGGGTCGGCGCCGGCGGCCGCGAGGTGGCCGGTGTCGATGCAGAGGCCGACGTGCGAGCCGTCGACGACGCGCTGGACGTCGTCGGCGTTCTCGACGAGGGTGCCCATGTGCGGGTGGATCGCGGCGACGACACCGCGCGTCGCGGCGTGGTCGGCGATGCGGTCGAGGTTGGCCAGCAGGGTCTTCCACTGCAGCTCGTCCAGCACGGGTCGGGCGTCATACCCGTCGGCACCGGTCGAGGCGGCCAGCACGACGACGCCTGCGCCGGAGGCGAGGCACGCGTCGATGAACGGGTCGACGTCGGTCAGCGGGTCGTGGTCGGGGTCGTGGAGCACGACGGGCAGGAATCCGCCGACGGCCTGCAGCCCGTAGCCCTCGAGGAAGGCAGCCTTGGCGGCCGGCTCCTCGGGCAGGAAGCCGTCGGGTCCGAACTCCGTGGCGGTGAGACCGAGGGCCTGCATCTCGGTCAGGACGCGGTCGGCGGGCATCTGGTAGCCCCAGCCGGGGACCTCGCACACTCCCCAGGAGATGGGGGCGCCGGCGATGCGGAGCGGGGTCTGGCCCTGGGGGTCAAGGGTCGTCGACACGGGTTCCTCACGTTTCTGTGTTCAGGTCTATTTGTCGTGACAAAGTCGGTGGGTCGAGTGTGTCCCACGACACAAGAGGCTGTCAAGCCTTTGTCCTGACATATTGACATGGGGTTGCCGCCCGGTAGATTGACCGCATGCCAGGCCCCCGGTTCACCCTCGATCGATCGAGCCCCGTACCCCTCTACTTCCAGGTGGCCGAGCAGTTCGAGCGCGCGATCCTCGACGGATCCATCGCTCCGGGAGAACGTATCGACAACGAGGTCTCCCTCGCCGCGGACCTCGGGCTGTCGCGCCCGACGATGCGCCAGGCCATCCAGGTGCTCGTCGACAAGGGCATGCTCGTCCGCAAGCGCGGCGTCGGCACGCAGGTCGTCCACGGCAAGATCCGCCGGTCCGTCGAGCTCACGAGCCTGCACGACGACCTCAGCGCCGCAGGGCAGCAGCCCCACACCGAGGTCATCGCCGTGGGCAAGGTGCCGGCAGACGAGGACGTCGCCCGCGAGCTGCAGCTCTCCAGGGGCGCCGACGTCTGGTCGCTCGAGCGTCTGCGGTTCGTCGACAAGCAGCCCCTGGCCCTGATGCACAACTTCATCCCCGTCGACGTCGTCGACCTCGACGCGGTCGACCTGGCCGAGACGGGGCTCTACGCCCACCTGCGCGACTGCGGCATCGTCATGCGGGTCGCCCGGCAGCGCATCGGCGCCCGGGGGGCCACGGTCGACGAGGGACGCCTGCTGCGCGAGCGCAAGGGCGCACCCCTGCTGACGATGCAGCGCACGGCGTACGACAACGCCGGCCGCGCCGTCGAGTACGGCCGCCATGCGTACCGCCCTGATCTGTACGCGTTCGAGCTCACCCTCGTCGACCGCTGACCCCCTCGCGCTGACGAGAGCGTTCCCGCCCCTCCAGGAGAGGGTTCCTGCCCCTCGAGGGGCGGGAACGCTCTCGTCAGGGGGCGGGAAGGGTCTCCTCAGCGGTGGGTGTCGGCGGCGATCGCGGCGAGGGTCGTGTCCATGCCGGCGAGGAGCTCGACGTCGTGGCTGTCCGAGCCGCCCAGGAACACCTTCGCCGTCAGGCGCACGACCAGGCTGGGGTCGACCAGCGCCGACCGCCGCTCGGTCAGCAGGGTCCCGCCGCCGGCGGTCGGTTCCAGCTCGTAGGACCACTCGACGTCGGTCGGCGTCACGTGGAAGGCCAGCGCGCCGCGACCGGAGTCACGAGCGGGGTCCTTCCATCGGGTGATGCGCGTGAACGTCGGCCAGACGAACCACCCGCGGCGGTTGAGGTTGACCGCCCGACGACCCACCCGCGGGCGGCCGATCATCCACGAGCCGACCAGCTCGGGGCTGCGGCGTCGCATCGCCCCCAGGTCGGACACGGCGGCCCAGACGGCGGCCGGGGGTGCGGCGATCTCGATCGAGGTCTCCAGCGGCGGCTGGCCCATCAGGCCTTCTCCGCAGCGGCCTTGACCTGCTCCAGCGTGCGCCGGATGCCGTCCTTCAACGACACCTCGAACGTGTCGGTGCCGCCGAGGAACCGCTGCGTCGCGACGTTCGAGACCTTCGAGACCCCCCGCGGCGCCGTGCGCGACTCGGTCAGCCGCGTGCCCGTCGCCGTGGGCTCGAGCTCGTACGTCCAGACCGTGCGGTTCTCGAGGATCTGGAACGCGATCCTGCGCTCGGGCTCGAACGCGACGACCTTGGCGTTGGTGGGCCAGCGCTTCCAGCCCTGACGGTTGAGGTTGAACGTCCGCGTGCCGAGGCCGATCTCCTGGCCCAGCACGAACATCCGCCGGCACTGGGGGCTGCGCTCCCCCATGCTCCGCAGGTCGGACACGATGCCCCACACGGTCGCGGGGGTGGCATCGATGTCGATCGTGCCGTCGATCAGCTGCTGGTTGGCCATGCGGGCTCCTCGGGAGTGGGGGTCGCCCGAGGATATCCAGATAACGGCGGTATGTCAGGCCTGACGCGGAGCCGGGAGCGCCTGGGGGTTGCGGGTGCGGGCGTTGAGCCACTCCACGAGCCAGTCGCCGACCTGCGGATGGTTGAGCAGCGCGAAGTGATGGGCGCTCGGGAGGTACTCGAACCGTGCACCGTCCACGACAGGTCCCGTCCGGCCGACGCCGGTCGCCGACGAGAAGTGGACGAGCAGGTCACCGAGCACGGCGCTCAGCGGGTGCCCCTGCGACGCGCCGAGGGTTGCGGCGACGAAGTGGTACTCCGCGTGGGCGAGCGGCGCCGCGGCGATGCGGTCGAGACCCCACTGACCGGTGAGGTCCTGCCCCTCCCACTCGTCGCGGGTGATGTAGCCGTGCCGCAGGTCGACGATGCCGGCCGACCGGCTCTCGAGGATCGAGCTGAACGGGGCCGACTCCGGCCAGAACCGCAGCAGCCGCGAGCCGAGGTGGGCGACCTTCTCCAGGTTGGCGCCGGCGTGCGGCGTGCCGAGGCAGACGACGTCGCGCACCAGGTGCTGCCAGGTCTCGCCCGCGGCCGTGGCGTGGTTGGTGGCGGCACGGGCGACCAGGCCACCCATCGAGTGCCCGACGAGCGTGATGCGCGTGACCGGCACCGGCCAGTTGGCCACGATCTGCTGGACCAGCACGTCGAGGTGCTTGCCGTTCTCCGAGATGTGCAGGCCGGTGTTGTAGCGCACCATCACCGGTGTGCCGTCGGTCTCGGCCGCGATCCGCTCGGCGTACGTCGTGCCGTGCACCTTGGCTCCGTTGGACCACGACTCGTCGTTCTCGCACAGGCCGTGCAGGAAGATCACCGGGTGGCTCGTGCCGTGCCGGAACGCCTGCGCGAGCGGCCAGGACGTCGCGGGCACGTCGTCGCCCTCGACCCGGACGGCCATCGTGATGGCCTGCGGGTCGTCCAGCATGCGCAGCTCGTCGCCGATCAGGCCGTTGAGCGCGGCGACCACGAGGCGGCCGCGCGGGCCGGCCTCGATGGGCCGCCCGACGCCGCGCGAGGCCATCGCGCGGACCGATCCGCTCGAGACCCGCAGCACGCCGGAGATCGCACCGTAGACGGAGGTCACGACCGCGTCGTGCAGCGACTCGGGCACGCGCCCGCCGACCAGGCGGGTGGCCCTGAAGACCCGTGACGAGACGGCGCGGTGCATCTCGCGCGCGGTGCCGACGATCAGGCGGTCGCCGTAGTCGAGCGCCAGCGCAGCGACGTCAGTCGTCCGGGCGGGTTCGGCAGGCATGTTCCCATACTGCCGGTATCTGAGCGGGATGGGAACAGGCCGCACCGAGGCGTTGGTCACGCCTCGGTGCGGGACGAGGCTCAGGCCTCGTCGGACGCCTCGGCGTCGTCGGTGTCCTCGGCGATCGAGCCGTCGGCGCGCAGCTTGGAGAGCTCGACGACGTTGCCCGACTTGTCGCTGACCTTCGCACCCTCGACCAGCGACGCCAGCGCCTTGCCGCGCAGAACCTCGCTGACCATCTCGGGCACGTGGTTGTGCTCCATGATGTGCTGGATGTAGGAGTTCGGGTCCTCGCCCGACTGCTGAGCGCGGCGCATGATGTGCTGCGAGAGCTCGTTGTCGTCGATGCCGAACTCCTCGTCGGCGACGACCTGGTCGAGCACGAACTGCGCGATCAGCGAGTCGCGGACGCGCTTCTCGAGCTCGGCCTCGAACTCGTCGACGGTCTGCTCCTCGTCGTCGAGGTACTGCTCGAACGAGACGCCGGCCATGGCGAGCTGCTGCTCGATCTGCTGACGACGGCTCGAGATCTCCTCGGTGACGAGGTCCTCGGGCAGCGGCGCGTCGATCGCGCTGACGATCTCGTCGAGCACCAGGTCACGGGCCTCGTTGGCCTGCTCCATGCGCTTGCCGCGGGTGACGCGCTCGGTCAGATCGGCGCGGAGCTCCTCGATCGTGTCGAACTCCGACGCGGTCTGGGCGAACTCCTCGTCGAGCTCGGGGAGCTGCTGCTCCTTGACGTCCTTGACCGTGACGGTCACGTCGACGTCCTGCCCGGCGAGGTCTCCGCCGACGAGCTGGGTCGTGAAGGTCTTGGACTCGCCGGCCGACAGGCCGATGACGGCCTCGTCGAGGCCGTCGAGCATCGTGGCCTTGCCGACCGAGTAGGGCATGCCCGCGGCCTGCGCCTCGGGGATCTCCTCGCCGTTCTGCGCGGCGGACAGGTCGATCGTCAGGAAGTCACCGTCGGCGACCGCGCGGTCGACCTCGGCGAACGTCGCGAAACGCTCCTGCAGCGCGGTGAGCTGCTCGTCGACGTCGGCGTCGGCGACGGTGGCGTCCTCGACCGTGACCTCGATGGTCGACACGTCGGGGAGCGTCAGCTCGGGGCGGACGTCGAGCTCGGCGGTGACCTCGATCGGCTGGCCGTCCTCGAACGTGGACAGGTCGATCTCCGGCTGGCTCAGCGGCTGCAGGTTGGTGTCCTGGATGGCCTGGCTGTACCAGCCCGGCAGTGCGTCGTTGAGGGCCTGGTCGAGGACGGCGCCACGGCCGACGCGCTGGTCGACGATCGCCGCGGGGACCTTGCCCTTGCGGAAGCCGGGGATGGTGATCTGCGAGCCGATGGTCTTGTAGGCAGCATCAAGACTGGGCTTGAACTCCTCGAACGGCACCTCGATGGTGAGCTTGACCCGTGTCGGGCTCAGTGTCTCGGTGGTGCTCTTCACGTGTTTGACTCCTGCTTGATCTCGGGTGGGGGGTCGTCTGACCCGCTGCGGCCGTGGGCGGCCGTCAAAGCGTCCCTTCAGTCTCTCATGACCGGGAAATGACCGGGAATGCGCCACCGACTGCCGGCACGGGCGCCGTCAGTGCCGGCAGGACCAGCCGGAATCGCGCTCCTCCCGTCGACTCCACGCACGTCAGATCACCTCCGTGCGCCCGCGCGATGCCCCGGGCCACCGGCAGCCCGAGACCGACTCCCCCGGCGTGGCGGTCACGGCCATGGTCGAGGCGGACCATGCGCTCGAAGATCCGCTCACGGTCCTGCGGCGCGACCCCGGGGCCGTCGTCCGTGACGTCGACGACCACCTGGTCGCCGTGGCGGACCACCGCGATCTCCACGTGGTCGGCGACCCGTTCGGCGTTGGCCAGCAGGTTGCCGAGCACCTGCGCGACCCGGTCGGGATCGGCGAGGACGGTCACGTCGCCGTCGGACCTCACCGTCACGGCTGTCGCATCGCCCAGCAACGGGCGCTCGGCGGCCGCACGGGCCGCATCGGCGAGGTCGACGGGCCTGCGCACCAGGTCGAGCCCCTGGTCGACGCGCGACATCAGCAGCATGTCGTCGACGAGGCGCGCCGCGTGGCGGGCTTCGCGGACGACGTGCACCGCGAGCTCCTCGCGTCCGGCCCGCGTCGACTGGTTGCGCAGCAGGCTCTCGGCGGCCGCCTGCATGCCGGCCACCGGTGTCCTGAGCTCGTGGGCGGCGTCCGACAAGAAGTCACGCAGCCGCTGCTCGGCCTGCAGCGCCGCACGCTCGGCGCCTTCCACCTCGTCGAGCATCGCGTCGAACGCACTCGCGGTACGACCGATGTCGGTGTGGGGCCGGTCGGGCCGCAGGCGCCGTCCCCGGTCACCGGACGTGATCGAGCGCGCGACCCGCGTCATGTGGTCGAGCGGCGCGAGCGCCCGGCGCACCACGACCAGCAGCACCAGCGCGGCCAGCAGCAGGGTCACGGCAGACGCCACGACCAGGATCAGCCGCAGCTCGGCCAGGGTCGTCTCGACCTGGCTGGAGTCGGCCGCGACCCGGACGATCGAGCCGTCGTCCAGCTCGCCGTCCAGGGTCAGGGCCGTGCCGAGCTCCTCGACCTGGCCGCTCGGCTGCGTCCTCTCCCCCGGCGGGTTGCCGCCGCGGCCCGGCGGCGGCCTGCGACTCGCCCCGCCGGCGTCTGCCGTGATCTCCTCGGGCGACGGCCCCGACGTGAAGACCTCGCCGGCGCTCGTGCGGATGAACGCTGACACCCCCTGGCCCGACAACCGGTCGACGAGCTCCTGGTCGGTGACCGACCCGCTCAGCGCCTGCGCGGTCTCGATGCGGTCCTGCAGGCGCTGCTCGATCTCGCCGCGCAGCCGCGACCCGAGCGCCGCGTCGACGCTGACCCCGAGCACGACCAGGAGCCCCGTCAGCGCGACCAGCACCGAGGCGACGGTGCGGGTCCGCAACGACCGCGTGCGCTGGCGCCGCGGAGACGACGTCCGTCGGCGCAGCCTCATGCGGCTCGCACGACGTAGCCGATGCCGCGCACCGTCTGGATGACCCGTGGCCCGTGCTCCTCGAGCTTGCGCCGCAACGAGCTGACGTGGACCTCGACGAGGTTGGGGTCGTAGTTGTCGTAGCCCCAGACCTGGGTGAGGATCTGTGTCTTCGACAGCGTCCGCCCGCGCTCACCCACCAAGAAGCCGAGCAGCCGCAGCTCGGTGCCGGTGAGGACGACCGGCGTCCCCCCGCGCACGACCGCTCCGGCCTCCAGGTCGACCAGGAGGTCGCCGATCTCCACGACACCGGGCGCGCGTCCGCGCCGGCGCAGGATCGCCGTCATCCGCGCCACCAGCTCGGCCATCACGAAAGGCTTGGCCAGGTAGTCGTCGACACCGACCCCGAAGCCGCGCAGCTTGTCGTCGACGCCGTCACGGGCCGTCAGCAGGATCATCCCGGCGTCGCCGTGCGTCGTGACCACCCGGGCCAGGTCGATGCCCGACCTGCCCGGCAGCATCCAGTCGAGGACGACCAGGTCAGGACGGAACGTGTCGAGCAGCGCCTCGAGGTCGCGTCCGTCGGGCGCGGAGGTCGCGGTCCACCCCCGGGACTCGACCGCGGCCACGAGAGAGGCGCGGATGGCGTCGTCGTCCTCGACCACGAGGACGCGTGCGGGATTGGTCATGACGCCATGGTGCGCAGGCGGCGCTGAAGCCTGGCTGAAGAAGACCTGTCGTGGGCCTGTGCTTCAGGGCGGCTTCAGCCTGGCTCCGCATCGTGAAGGTCGAGGCACCACCGTGGTGCCTCGGGAAGGACACCATGAACGACGACACCACTCCGCTCGCCGCGACCCCGGCGGCCCCCCGCCCGCGCCGCACCGTGCTGCTGATCGCCGCGGCGGCGGCCGTAGGCATCTCCGCCCTCGGCGTCAGCGCGGCCGTGGCCGGGTCATCGGACTCCGGCTCCGGCTCGGGCTCGGGCTCCTCGACGTACGAGACGCCGCAGGGCGAGAAGACCGCACCCGGCAGCCCCCGGGCCGACCGCGGGAGCGAGCGTCCGGACGCCGACGGCGCCGCGCGGGGCGAGTGCGACGGCGACAAGGTCGACAAGCCCGAAAAGCCGGGCAAGGGCGGCGCGGCTGGTCAGGGACACGACGGCCAGCGTCCCGGCGCGAAGGACGGCGACAAGCCGGCCGGCCCCCGTGGCGGCGCCGAGCGTCCGGCGCCTCAGGAGAAGTCAGCCGAGTAGCCCCGCACGGGGCCGCCGCACGCTCGTGCGACGGCCCCGGCGTGCTCAGGCCTGCACGGGGTGCTGCACCGGCCGCAGGCGTGGGTCCCCGGCAGCGACGGTCCACGACGTCAGTGTGTTGCACGTCGCCGCGGGGTCACGGCGGTCGCTGATCGCGTACCAGTCCATCTGCACCCGTTCGGCCGTCACCTGCAGCACCGTGAAGCCGTGATCGTCCAGGTCGACCCAGCGCACGTGCGGATTGCGCTCCTGGATCGCCGCCTCCAGGCTCAGCGACACCGTCCGCGGCGCCGCTCCGATGAAGTCGTCGACGTTGTTGCTCGTCAGGGACGGGCAGACGAGCTCGGTGGCCAGCGGCATCCCGGTCGTCGGCGACGGCAGGTCGATGGCCCACGCCGAGTGGACGTCGCCGGTCAGGAACACCGTGTCGGTGACCCCGTCCGCCTCCATCCGTTCGAGCAGCCGTCGTCGGTCCAACGCATAGCCGTCCCAGCCGTCGGTGTTGGGCTCGGCCGACTTCAACGGCGTGAAGGTGACGTTCTGGGCGAGGGCGAACTCCTCGAGCTTCGGGCGCGGCGGGAGCATCAGCGGCGACATCATCACCGGGTTGCCGATCAGCTTCCAGCGACAGGGCGACGTCGCCAGGTTGCCGCCCAGCCAGGCCAGCTGGGCGCCTCCGGTGATCGTCCGGCCGACGTCGTCGATCGCAGGATCACCCGGGTCGACCCGTTCGCTGCGATAGCTGCGCAGGTCGAGCATCGACAGGTCGGCCAGCTGCCCGAACTGCAGACGTCGGTAGATCCGGTCCCCGTCACCCACGACCGCCGTGCCCGAGATCCTCACCGGCATCCACTCGTCGTACGCGCGATGGGCCGCGCGCACGCGCCGCTTCCACGGCCCTTCCGCGTCGGGCTGGTGCTCGAACGCCCCGCCGGTCCAGTTGCCGTCGGCGACCTCGTGGTCGTCCCACGTCACGATGAACGGAACGGCCGCGTGCAGCTGCTGCAGGTCGGGGTCGGTCTTGTACTGCGCGTGCCGGCGGCGGTAGTCGCTCAGCGTCACGGTCTCGTGGAGGGGGTCGTGGGTGCGCACGTCGACGTTGCGGTGCCCGAAGGAGTACTTGCCCGGCTGGTACTCGTAGAAGTAGTCGCCCAGGTGGATGACCGCGTCGAGGTCGCCCCGGTCCGCGAGATGGCGGTAGGAGGTGAACCAGCCGGCCTGCCAGTTGGCGCACGACACCACGCCGAACCGCAGCCGCTCGGGCGAGCTGGACGGGGACGGGGCGGTGCGGGCGCGGCCGGTCCGCGACGTGAGCTCGTCCAGCAGGAACCGGTAGTGGTAGTCGGTGGCCGGCTCGAGCCCGGTCGCGTCGACCTTGACCGTGTGGTCACGGGCGGGGCCGGTCCGGACGACGCCGCGCCGGACCACGTCGACGAAGTCGGCGTCGCGGGCGACCTCCCACGTGACGTCGACCCGCGGCCCACGACCCGAGCCGGGCACCGCGTCGTCGGTCGGGGTGACACGGGTCCAGAGCACGACGGCGTCGGGCAGCGGATCGCCCGACGCGACGCCGTGACCGAAGCCGGTCGGCACGGCGGCGGGGGCCGAGGTGGGGAACGCGGCGGGTCCGAGGACACCCAGGCCCGCGGCGATGCCCACACCCCCCGCCAGGAACTTGCGGCGGTCCAGTACGTCAGCTGCTGCGCTGCTCACGTACCTCATTGCCGCAGGTCGACGCGTACGGACCTCGAGGTGAGGGTGAACGTCGACCGGCCGGTGCGCGTCCGTTCGGGATCGGGCGCGCGGGAGCTCCACCTGTGTCGGGATGACAGGATTCGAACCTGCGACCTCACCGCCCCAAACGGCGCGCGCTACCAAGCTGCGCTACATCCCGTAGCCGCGTCAGTCTAGTGGACACTGGGTCGGTGACCTCCCCGCGGTACGACGCGCTCGTCCGACTCGTCGACGGGCGCCAGCCGGCGTGCGGAACGACGAAGGTCCTCGCGGTCGACGGACGCAGCGGAGCGGGCAAGACCCGGTTCACCGCCGGCCTCGCCGAGGCCACCGGGGCGACGGTGCTCCACCTCGACGACGTCTATCCGGGCTGGGACGGGCTGGCCGCCACCCCGCCGATGATCGCCGATGCGCTGAGCAGCGTCGCGGTCGGCGACGTCGGCCGCGTCCCCCGGTGGAGCTGGGTGCGCGACGAACCGGTCTCGGAGCTGCGGGTCCCTCCTGCTCCCCTGCTCCTCCTCGACGGGGTCGGCAGCGGGGCCGCGACCATCCGGCCCTACCTCAGCCTGCTGATCTGGCTCGACGCACCCGCCGCCGTCCGCAAGGCTCGCGCGCTCGCCCGCGACGGCGAGACGTACGCACCGCACTGGAACCGGTGGGCCGCCCAGGAGGACCGTCTGCTGGCCGTCGAGCACACCCGCAGCCACGCCGACGTCGTCATCACCACCTGAGACCGACCGGTTCACGCTCCGGTGCACGCTTGTGGCATCATGGTGGCGCTGCTCCGGCAGCACTGCGGACGTAACTCAATTGGCTAGAGTCTCTGCCTTCCAAGCAGAATGTTGCGAGTTCGAGTCTCGTCGTCCGCTCCCCTGCAAGGGCCCCTCCGTGAGGGGCCCTTCGCGCTTTCCACCCCCGCACGGAGCAACGAGCGGACGGCGAGACTCCTGGGCCCCACCCCCGCGCCGCAGGCGCCGACGAGGGATCGTCGTCCGCTCCCCTGCAAGGGCCCCTCGGTGAGGGGCCCTTCGCGTTTTCTGCCCCGTACGGCTCGCGTGAACCGCGCCTCCGGGACAATGGCGGCATGACAGCGGTGGACTCGGCCACGAAGGACCAGGTCGCCCTGGCCCGGCGGGCGATCCTCGCGCTGGTCGATCGCGAGCTGGCCGTCACGGCCCAGGAGATCGAGACGCGGCTCTGCGAGCACCAGCAACCCGGCCTCCCCGCACGGCTGGACCCCATGGACGTCCGCCTCGCGCGCGACGACCTCGAGGCGTCCGGGCAGATCCGACGCAGCCACGGCAGGGTGCCCCACAACAGCCGGGACCTGCCGCTGTTCACGTCTCCCGAGCCCCACGACGTCGAGCGCCGCGACGCGGTGCTCGAGCACAAGCGCGACCTGCTCGCCCGCTACCTGTCGTGGACGGACGGGCCCGACAGTCCCCTCACCAGCGCCGCGGAGCAGGTCGTCCATGCCTCGTTCCAGGTCGCGGCCCGCTCGGGCTACCGGATCGGTCAGGCACCGCCCAGCGACGTCGTCATCTACGTGACGACCGGTCCGGACGGGCTGCCGGGTCCGGCGATCCTCATGCCGATCGAGATCCGCAACACCCGCGAGTGGCTCATGACGCACACCCGTGGCCTCTACCAGCTGCTGCTCAAGGCCACCCGCATCCAGGTCACCGAGAGCCAGGTGCCCATGGTGCCCATGTTCGTGTGCCGGCGAGCCCATCCGCAGCTGCTCGCGATGGGCCACGACCTCGGCTTCCTCGTGCTCGAGACCCGTCGCGAGTTCATCCTGCCGAGCGTCGCCGAGACCGCCGTCTCGGACGTCCGCTCCCGGCTGGGGCTCACCGACCTGACCCGCACCGACGAGCCCGACCGGCTCCTGGTCAGCCGGCTCGAGCAGATCGTGCCCGGCCTCGCCACTCCGCTCGTGACACGCTGGCAGCGCACGGCGATGACGACGATCCCCCTGCGCTTCGACGACCTCGTCGCCGAGCCGACCCTGGCAGGACGCCGCCGGATCCTGAGCGACATCAGGGCCCTGGCGATCGAGGCCGACCTGGTCGGTCCCCGATCAGTCTGGTGACGCCTCAGGCCGGGAGGGAGTCCGAGGCAGTGGCGCCGGGACGGCTGAGGATCAGGACGGCCCGGTCGTCGTCGCCGGACGTGACGAGCTTGAGGATGCGGCGCGGCGCCTGGTCGAAGCCGGTCGAGACCACGGTCCTGGCCGCGGTGCGCAGCCACTCGATGCCGCTCGTGAAGTCCTGCGTGCGGGTCTCGACGACGCCGTCGGTGTAGAACATCAGCGCGTCGCCGACCTCGAGCCGTCCGGTCGTCTGGTGGAAGTCGGGCCGCTTCGTGATGCCGAGCGCCGTGCCGCGCGCCCCGTCGATCTCCCACTCGTCGTGCGCGGCGACCCAGCGCAGCGCGGGCGGGTGCCCGGCGTTGATGATCGAGTAGCAGCCCGTCGAGAGGTCGACCAGGACGTGGACGGCCGTCGCGAACCCCTCGTCCCAGCTCTGCCGCAGCAGGAAGTCGTTGCCGGCGGAGAACAGCCCCAGCGGAGGCAGGGCGCCGATCAGGCCGCCGAGGGCGCCGGCGAACTGCAGCGACTGGGTGCCGGCAGCGAGGCCCTTGCCGCACACGTCGACCAGCACCATCTCCAGCGTGGTCTCGTCGTCGGACAGGTTGGCGACGAGGAAGTCGCCGGCGAACTTCGCGCCGCCCGCCGAGAGCATCGCCGACTGCGACGCCCACCCCTGCGGCAGGGGTGGGACGACGCCCTGGGCCTGCAGTTTGTCGCGCAGGTCGACCAGCATCGCCTCGCCGAGCGGACCGGGCAGCCCGCTGCGGTGGCGGCTGGACTCGTAGAGGACGATCGCGGCCACGATCGCCATGACGACCAGCGTGCTGATCCGCCCCGACGTGATGCCGGGCAGGTCGTTGCCCACGGCGATGACGTACTGCCGCGTGACCGTGATCGCGATGAAGGCGAAGATCACCAGGACGAGCGTCAGCAGCGGCCGGTAGCGCAGGGCCATGGTGCCCAGCAGCATCGGGATGACGAAGGTCGCGGCGGGAAAGGTGTTGTAGCTGACGAGGGAGCCGACGAGGATCGCCCCCGACATGGCGATCAGGGCGGTGAGCACGGCGACCTGCCCCTCCGACGTGCCGGTGCGCCACCGCACGATGCGCTCGTCGAGGTAGCCGGCCAGGGTCGGCAGGGCCCGACGAATGCTGCTCATCACATCGTCGACCCTATCGACGATGCTGACAGGTCGGACACCAAAAGAGGTTTCTTCCGGCCAGCACACGGCGCCGGATCGGCGTGTCGCAGACGAGGCAGGCCTGTCCGTCGCGGCGATAGACGTAGACCTCTCCCCCGTGGTCGTCGGCTCGCGGCTCGCGACCCATCGCCTCGGGCTCGTGCTCGGCCCTGACCGTGTCGATGCGACCACGCTCGACGCCGACCCGCATGAGGTCGACGAGGTCGGACCACATCGCGTCCCACCGCACGCGCGGGACGCGACGACCCGCTGTCATGGGAGCGACGCGCTGACGAAAGAGCACCTCGGCGCGATAGACGTTGCCGACGCCGGCGAGCACCTTCTGGTCCATCAGCAGCGCCGCGATCGACACGTCCGACCGGTGGATGCGGTGCCACGCCCGGTCGGGGTCGGCGTCGTCACGCAGCGGGTCGGGACCCAGCCGGGCGAGGATGAGATCGACCTCGGGCGGCGAGAGCAGCTCGCAGGCGTTGGGCCCCCGCAGGTCGGCCGTCGCCCCCGACTCGATCCGCCACCGCACCTGGCCGACGACCGGCAGGCCCGTGCCCGGCGAGATCACGAACGTGCCGTAGAGCCCCAGGTGGACGTGGACCTGCTCCGGAGTGCCGTCGAACGACACGAACACGTGCTTGCCGTACGCCTCCGCCCCCAGCATCACCTGACCGTCGAGCCGAGCGGCCTCGGCGGCGAACCGCCCCTGGGGGCTGGACGTCGACACGCGCCGCCCCGCGTAGGTGCGGGTCAGGTCGTCGGCGAGGCGATGGAGGGTGTGCCCCTCAGGCAAGCTCGCCGGTCTCCTCGTACGACAGCAGCATGTCGATGCGGCGCTGGTGCCGTGCGGCCTCGCTCCACGGCGTCGTCAGGAACGCCTCGACGATCGCGGTGGCCTCGTCCTCGGTGTGCATGCGCGCACCGACCGCGACGACCTGCGCGTTGTTGTGCTGGCGAGCGAGCGACGCGGTCTCGGTGCTCCAGGCCAGGGCCGCGCGTGCGCCCTTGACCTTGTTGGCGGCGATCTGCTCGCCGTTGCCGGAGCCACCGATGACGATCGCGAGCGATCCCGGCTCGGCGACCGCTGCAGCGGCGGCGTCGATGCAGAACGGCGGGTAGTCGTCCTCGGCGTCGTAGGCGTGGGCCCCGTGGTCGACGGGCTCGTACCCGTGGGCCGACAGCCAGGAGATGAGGTGGGACTTGAGCTCGAAGCCGGCGTGGTCGGCGGCGATGTGGACGCGCATGGAGGAAGTCTCCCAGCCCGCCTCGACCGGCCGTCAACTGCCTCGGACGAGGCCCTTCACGAAGTCGGCGAACGCATCGGCCGACTCCTCGCCCACGAAGTCTCCGAGCACGTAGCGCTTGCGCTCGGCCCGCGCCGCGGCGAGCGGGTCGGCGACCAGCAGGTCGTCGAGCACCTCGTCGAGGTTGGAGAGGTCACCCAGCAGGACGTAGCCCGTCTCGGCGACGGAGAACTCGGCGCGAAAGTCGTCGACCGAGGCCCGCATGCTCGTCATGGCGTAGGGCTTCTGCGACTGCAGGAAGTCCGAGACGACGCTCGAGACGTCGGAGATCAGCGCGTGCGAGCGGTTGGCGCAGTTGGCGACGGTCCACTTCTTGTCGACCGTGCGGCCCCACAGGTGCTTGCGGTCGGAGGTCGCCTTGTCCTGCTGGAGGATCTCGCGGATCTCCTGCACGACCGCCCGTCGGATCCGCCAGCGATAGCTCAGCGGGTGCGGACGGAAGACGACCGTCACGTCGCGCTCGATCAGGGCCCGGACGATCTCGGGGCCACGCTCGAGCGACGAGAAGTTGACCGCATCCTCGAGCCCCTGCCACGTGGGCGCGTAGAGGACGACCTTCGGGTCCTTGTCGGCGATCCGGCCGTAGGCGGGCTTGACGCCGGAGGCCTGTGGACGACCCAGGATCACGAACTTCTCGGGGTCGACGTGGATGCCGTGCTTGGCGTAGCGGTCGATGCCGGCCTGGCCGCAGACCACGAGCACGTCGTAGAGCGCGTGGCGCGGGTTGAAGTTGGCGGGCTTGTCGGAGTCGCCGTGGTTGAGCCACACGTGGGTCAGCCGGGTGTGCTCCATGAACCCCGCGTTGGCCCGGGCGTTCTGGACGTAGAACACCGCCTTCAACGACGGGACGAGCACGTCGTCGAGGTCCTTGAAGCCCCGGGAGCCGAGCTGCACGTAGGGCGAGGTCAGGCCCGCGTCCTTGAGGATCATCCGGGCGTACTTCTCGTGCAGGTTGATCACCACGTTGCGCTCGCCCGACCGCAGCACGTAGGGCTCCCACATGCGCAGCTGCCACGGCCCGCCGGAGCGGCCGGCATAGCCCATCGCGGTCGTCGGCGTGTAGGCCCGGAGGCCGCGTCGCACCCGACGCGCGTGCAGGGCGTACCGCCACGCGCTCTCGGCGGAGACGAGCAGGGCAAGGGCTGCGAGCACCGCGAGCACGACGAACGCCCAGCCGGGCGCATCGGCCAGGACGAGCACCGCCGTGGCCACCACGACGACCGCGCTCGACACGAGGTAGACCACCGGCGGGACGCGGCTGGCGGGAGGCGGGCCGTCGGGCACGCCCGGCAGACCCTGCGTCCAGGGCGGCCGCTCCCCCAGCATCGGATCGGCCAGCGCACCCAGCATCAGGACCGCAACCACCACGATGGCGAGCAGGTCGCGCTGCAGGACGATCGCCAGCACGGTCAGCACCGCGAGGGCGGGCGCGAAGACGAGCCGATGGTGCTTCTGGAGGTCGAATCGAGTCTTCGGGGCGGCCTGCACGGTCGCCGGCACGTCCTCGGTCACCCGGACAGTATGCCAGTCAGCGTGCGGCGGCCCGCCGGGCGTCGAGCAGCGCGCCGACCATGGTGACGGTCTGTCCGGCGGCGTCGAAGAGGTCGGGCTGGCGCCAGAAGGAGTGCACCATGCCCAGCGCGCGGTGAGCGACGACGGTGACACCGGACTCGGCGAGCCGGGCGGCATAGGCCTCGGTCTGGTCGCGCAGCACGTCGTGCTCGTTGGTCAGGACGTAGGCGGGCGGGTGGTCCGCGAGGTTCGTGGCGTTGACGACCGAGACCTCCGGGTGGTCGCCCAGATCGCCCGGGGCATAGGCGTCCCAGAACCAGTCCATGCCCGCGGCGTCGAGCGCGGCGTTGTCCTCCGCCGCCGGGAGGACGGCCCGCCGGTCGACCGGCGGGTAGACGAGCACCTGGAAGTCGAGCGCGGACGGGTCGCGCACGCACAGGCCAGCGATCAGGTTGGCCCCCGAGGAGTCACCGATCGCCGGCAGGAACGACGCGTCGACCCGGTGGTCGCGGGCGTGCACCCTCAGCCACGCGGCGGCGGTCTGGACGTCGTCCAGCGGAGCCGGATAGCGGTGCTCGGGCGCGCGCCGGTAGTCGACGGCCAGCAGGGCCCATCCCGTGCGGTGAGCGACGTAGCGGCAGAACGCGTCGTGGGTCTCCAGGTCGTGCAGCACCCAGCCGCCGCCGTGGACGTACAACGCCACCGGCGCCCCCACCCGCGGACGGTAGAGCCGGCACGGGACACCGTCGACATCGATGTCCTCGACGGAGTCGAGACCGATCCGGTCGCCGACGAGGGCGGCGGCCCGGGCACTCTCCCGCACCTCGTCGAGCCCCTCGGGCAGCCGCGGATGGCTGCCCGAGGAGAGCATCTCGAGGTAGGCGCGTGACTGCGGGTGCAGGGTCATCCGGCCAGCCTACGATCAGCTGAAGTCGAGCTCGCCCTTGCGCGTGCGCTTGAGCTCGAAGAAGTCCGGGTATCCGGCGAGCAGGCGGGCTCCGTCGAACACGTCGCCGGCCACGTCACCCTTCGGGATGCTCTGCAGGACCGGACCGAAGAACGCCGTGCCGCCGATCGCGATGACCGGCGTGCCGACCTCCTCGCCGACCCGCTCGATGCCGTCGGTGTGCGAGGCGCGGACCGCGTCGTCGAGCGACGTGTCGTCAGCGGCGGCAGCGAGCTCGACGGGCAGGCCGACCTCCTGCAGCACCTCGGCGTAGAGCTCGGCGGAGAACTCGCGCTGCTCGTTGTGCTTCTTGGTGCCGATCGCGGTGTAGTAGTCGCGCAGCGCCTGCTGTCCGTGCTGCTGCTCGATGGCGATGGCGAGGCGGACGGGGCCCCAGCCGCGCTCGATCATCTCCTTGTACTCCTCGGGCACGTCCTTGTCGGCGTTGAGCACCGACAGGCTCATGACGTGGAAGGTCGTGTGCACGGGGCGGACCTTCTCGACCTCCAGCATCCAGCGGGAGGTGATCCAGGCGAACGGGCACAGGGGGTCGAACCAGAAGTCGACGGTCTCTGTCTGGGCGGAGTCTGTGGAGGTCATGACGGGTGCAACACCGGATGGCCCGCTCGCATTTCCTCCACGAGCGATCCGACCACCGCGTCGAGCTCGCCGGCGTTGAGGGCAGCGACCCGTCGCTGGCGCTGGTAGGACGCCCCACCGGCGACGATGTCGTGGATGCCGCCCAGCTCATCGGTGCATCCCAGACGCTCGGCCACGGGCTCCAGCGTCACCAGGAGCCGGTTGAGGTCGGTCGTGATGAGGTCCTCCTCCGCGTGCTGGTTGAGGATGAGGATCGCGTCCATGCCGTAGCGCGCCGAGCGCCACTTGTTCTCCTGGGCGAACCACGGCGGGACGCTCGGCAGCTCGCGTCCGGCGTCGAGCTCGGACGAGAAGTGCTCGACGAGGCAGTGCGTGAGGGCCGAGATGCTCATGAGCTCGGACATCGTGGGGATGCCGTCGCAGACCCGCACCTCCAGTGTGCCGAACTTCGGCGACGGCCGCAGGTCCCAACGGATCTCGTCGAAGACGTCGATGACGCCGGTGTGGAGCATGTCGTCGACATATCCCTCGAGCTGGCTCCACTGCTCGAACTGGAACGGCAGCCCCGCCGTCGGCAGCTGCTGGAACATCAGGGCCCGGTTGGACGCGTAGCCGGTCTCCTTGCCGCCCCAGAACGGGGACGACGCGCTGAGCGCCTGCAGGTGGCCGTAGTAGGTCAGCATCGCCCGGCTGATCGGGAGCACCTTGTCGCGATCCTCGATGCCGACGTGCACGTGCACCCCGTAGATCAGCATCTGCCGGCCCCACCACTGCGTGCGGTCGATGAGGGTCGCGTAGCGCTCCTTGTCGGTCACCTTCTGGTGGGTCCATGCCGCGAACGGGTGCGTTCCCGCGCACATCAGCTCGACCCGCAGGGGGTCGGTGACCTCGCGGATCTCGTCGATCGCCCGCTGCAGGTCGGCACCTGCCTGGCCGACCGTCTTGCAGACACCCGACACGACCTCGACGGTGTTGAGCAGCAGCTCCTGGCGGATGTGCGGATGCTGCTCGGCCCCGGCGGGCGTCACGGCGTCAAGCACGGTCTGTGCCACCTGGCGCAGGTCACCGGAGTCGGAGTCGACCAGCGCCAGCTCCCACTCGATGCCGACCGTCGAGCGTTCGGACTTCGCGAAGGGGATGGACATGTCACCATCCTGCCCGACGGACGGGGCCCGGACCGGCTACGGTCCAGGGATGGCCAGACGTGATGCGAGCCAGGTGTGGCGGGGCGACCACCCGTGGGCCGTCGTGTACGACCGGATCTCCGGCGGTGAACGTCTCGGCCGGCTGGTCTGGCGGGTCGGCATGGGGTCCGACCTCGGCCTGCTGCACCGCTCGGCGGCCGCAGAGCTGGGCGCCTTGCCCGACGGTGCGGCGGTGCTCGACATCCCGTGCGGGGGCGGCGTGGCACTGCGTGACCTGCCGGCGGGTCGCTCCGTCCGCTACGTCGCCGGTGACATCTCACCGGCCATGCTGGAGCGAACCCGGCGGGAGGCCCACCGACGGCGCGTCGACGTCGAGCTGCGTGAGTGCGACGTGCACGACCTGGCGTTCGACGACGGCGCCTTCGACCTCGTCCTCGCCTTCACGAGCCTTCACTGCTTCCCGCAGCCCCGGCGCGCCGTCCAGGAGATCGCCCGGGTGCTGGCGCCCGGCGGCCGGCTGGCGGGCAGCACGATGCTGACCGACATGGGGCTGCGGCACCGGCTGGGCTGGATCGGCGGTCGCACGATCGGCGTGCTCGGTCCCGGCTGCACCCGCGCCGACCTCGTCACCTGGCTGGAGGAGGCCGGGATGCACGACATCGTGCTTCGTCCCTCCGGCGGGATCGTCTACGTCACCGCCACGCGCGGCTGAACGATCGGGGCAGCCCTCAGCCCTCAGTCCACGCCCGCAGCTCTGCGGCACCCGGGCCGTCGAGCTCGTCGAGCCGCGCCGCGCGGCGGGTGAGGGCCAGCGCCAGGACCTCGGCCGGGCCGGACACCTCCGGTCCTGCACCGTGCGTCCAGTCGACGTCGGTCGCGCGGTAGGAGAGCGCCGGTTGGCCGGCAGCCGTGAACCCCATCTGCGCCTTCCTGCTCACGATGAAGCCGAGCACCTCGGGCCACGCGTCCAGGGGCCGGTCGGACGGCAGGCCCAGCGGCACGATCACGTCGAGGCGGTGGACGAGCAGATCGGCGAGGGGCGCATGCCAGTCCATCGTCGGCGGTGCGAAACGGTGCTCGGCGTGGCTGCGGAAGTCGTCGGCGATCTGAGACGTCGGTCGCGAGCTGCGCCGGTCGACGAGCACCTGGTTGGCGACGTCGAACCGCCCCCGGGCCTTCACCATCGCCGACAGGAACCCGGCGAACGTGCCGGTCTGGCCGACCATCATGTGCGTCGCGACCTCGCGCACCGTCCACGCGCCGCACAGGCTGGGGGCCTCCCACTGCGCGGGGCTCAGGGGGTCGAGCAGGTCGGCGAACGCGCGTCGCTCGGTGGCGACGGTCTCCCATGCCGCGTCGGCCTGCATGCCGACGATTGTTCCACGAGGCAGCAGTGGCGGCCAGAAGCCACCGTGGAAGAGTAGGACCCATGCCTGGTACGAATCTCACCCGCGAAGAAGCCAGCGAGCGCGCAGCGATCGTCTCCACCGAGACCTACGACGTGCAGCTCGACCTCACCCTCGACTCCGAGACGCGCTTCGGCTCGGTCACGACGATCACGTTCGGCGCCACGCCGGGCGCCTCGACGTTCGTCGACCTCGTCGACGGCGAGATCTCGTCGATCACGCTCAACGGCGCCGCCGTGGACGTGTCGACCTACGTCGACAGCCGCATCCCCCTGGAGGGGCTCGCCGAGTCCAACACCCTCGTGGTGGAGTCGACACAGGCCTACTCCCGCTCCGGCGAGGGCCTGCACCGGTTCGTCGACCCCGTCGACGGCAAGATCTACCTCTACACGCAGTTCGAGGTGCCCGACGCCCGCCGTGTCTTCGCGACGTTCGAGCAGCCCGACCTCAAGGCCACCTTCGTCTTCCACGTGACCGCGCCGTCCCACTGGGCCGTCGTCTCCAACTCCCCCACGCCCGAGCCCGAGGCCGCCGCCGCCGGCGCCTCGACCTGGCACTTCGCACCGACCAAGAAGATGTCGACCTACATCACGGCACTGATCGCCGGTGAGTACGTCTCGGTCACCGACTCCTACCAGGGCGCGTACGACGAGATCCCGCTCGGCATCTTCTGCCGCCAGTCCGTGCGCGAGTTCCTCGACGCCGACGACATCTTCCTCATCACCAAGCAGGGCTTCGAGTTCTTCGAGGGCGCCTTCGAGATGGGCTACCCGTTCGGCAAGTACGACCAGCTGTTCGTGCCGGAGTACAACATGGGCGCGATGGAGAACGCCGGCGCCGTGACGTTCCGCGACGAGATGATCTTCCGCAGCCGTCAGACCGTCGCCGCCTACGAGAGCCGCGCCAACACGATCCTGCACGAGATGGCGCACATGTGGTTCGGCGACCTCGTGACCATGAAGTGGTGGGACGACCTGTGGCTCAACGAGTCCTTCGCCGAGTTCGCCGCCTCCCACGCGTCGACCAACGCGACCCGCTTCACCGACTCGTGGACCAGCTTCACCAACGCCCGCAAGAACTGGGCCTACCGCCAGGACCAGCTGCCGTCGACGCACCCGATCGCGGCCGACAACTACGACCTGCACGCGGTCGAGGCCAACTTCGACGGCATCACCTACGCCAAGGGCGCGTCTGCGCTCAAGCAGCTCGTCGCGTGGGTCGGCGAGAAGGACTTCTTCGCGGGTCTGCGGGCCTACTTCGGCAAGCACGCCTACGGCAACACCCAGCTGTCCGACCTGCTGGTCGAGCTCGAGGCGGCCTCGGGCCGTGAGCTCGGCGACTGGACCCAGGAGTGGCTGCAGACGTCCGGCGTCAACACGCTCCGCGCGTCCTTCGAGACCGACGAGAACGGTGCGTTCACGTCCTTCTCGATCGAGCAGACCGCGATCGACGCTTACCCGACGCTGCGCCGTCACCGCATCGCGATCGGCCTCTACGACCGGATCGACGGCTTGCTCGTGCGCACCGAGCGCATCGAGACCGACATCCGGGGTGCCTCGACCGAGATCACCGAGCTGCTCGACCACCAGCAGCCCGACCTGATCCTGCTCAACGACGACGACCTGACCTACGCCAAGATCCGGCTCGACGACCGGTCGTTCGCCACCCTGGTCGACAGCATCGCGACGTTCGAGGACTCGCTCCCCCGCGCCCTGTGCTGGGGATCGGCGTGGGACATGACCCGAGACGCCGAGCTGTCGGGTGCCGACTTCGTGACCCTCGTGCTGGCCGGGGTCGGGTCCGAGACCGACCTGACCGCCGTCAGCGCGCTGCTCCGTCAGGGCAACAGCGCGGTCAACCTCTACACCGCCGACGCCGCGCGTCCCGCGCTCGCCGAGCGCTGGGAGGCAGGCCTGCGGACGCTCGTCGACGCCGCGGAGCCGGGCAGCGACCACCAGCTCGCCCTCGTCCGCGCCTACGCCTCGGCCGCCTCCGGCCCGGCGTTCCTGCGCGAGGTGCTCGACGGCTCCCTCGAGGGCCTGTCGCTCGACACCGACCTGCGCTGGACGCTCGTCACCGCGCTCGCGCGTCTCGGCGAGGCCGACGAGGCCGAGATCGCCGCGACCCTCGAGGGCGACAACACGATCGCCGGCCAGGAGCGGGCAGCCGCCGCGCGGACGATCCGTCCGCTCGCCGAGGCCAAGGAGGCCGCCTGGCACACCGCCGCGGTCGACCCCTCGACCCCCAACGAGACCCGTCGCCAGACCGCGGTCGCGTTCCAGGTCTCGGGCCAGGCCGACATCCTCGAGCCGTTCGTCGACCGCTACCTCGAGATGGCCACGACCGTCATCGACGACATGGGCGTCTGGATCGGACAGGTCGCGTTGATCTACCTGTTCCCCCTGGCCAACCCGACGCAGTCGACGCTCGACAAGGTCGATGCGTGGCTGGCCTCGACGACGGCCAACCCGGCGGCGATCCGCTACGTCTCGGAGGGGCGCGACGACCTCGCGCGGGCGCTCCGGGCCCAGGCCGCCTTCCAGTAGGGGGCCGCGGCTCACCCGCCCGGTGAAGTGAGCCGACTCGTAGGACAATCAAGGGGGGCCTGATCGTCAGGTCCCGTGAGCCGAAGGGGCCCCCATGTCGGTGGACGTCACCTTCCGCGGGCGTCGTGTGCTCCGCGATCGTGCGTTGGTCATGGCGATCGTCAATCGCACCCCGGACTCCTTCTTCGACAAGGGAGCCACCTACACCGACGACGCGGCCCACGAGGCCGTGCGGGCCGCCATCGCCGCCGGCGCCGACATCATCGACGTCGGCGGCGTCAAGGCCGGGCCAGGGTCGGTGGTCGACGTCGACGAGGAGATCCGGCGCACGGTGCCGTTCCTCGCGGCCGTGCGGGCCGAGTTCCCCGACACGATCCTCAGCATCGACACGTGGCGCGCCGAGGTCGGCCGCCAGTGCGCCCTCGCCGGTGCCGACGTCATCAACGACACCTGGGCCGGCGCCGATCCCGGTCTCGCCGACGTGGCAGCCGAGCACGCCCTCGGCTTCGTCTGCTCCCACACCGGCGGGGCGGTGCCGCGCACGCGTCCGCACCGCGTGCACTACGACGACGTCGTGCGCGACGTCGTCGACCAGACCACGGCAGCGGCCGAGGCGCTCGTCGCCCGCGGCGTGCCACGCGGCGGCATCCTCATCGACCCGACCCACGACTTCGGCAAGAACACCTGGCACGGCCTGGAGCTCCTGCGCCGCGCCGGCGAGCTCGTCGACACCGGGTGGCCCGTGCTCATGGCGTTGTCCAACAAGGACTTCATCGGCGAGACCCTCGGACGTCCGGTCGACCAGCGTCGTGAGGGCACGTTCGCGGCGACCGCGATCGCCGCGATGGCCGGGGCCGCGATCTTCCGGGCCCACGACGTCGCCGGCACCCTGCGGGTGCTGGAGATGACCGCGAGCATCCGGGGCGACCGCACGCCCACGCGGGTGGTGCGCGGCCTTGTCTGACCTGCACGAGGCAGCGGCCTGGTTCGACTCGCACACCTACCGCTTCGACCAGTTCGACCCGGCCGCGCTGGTGGAGGCCAAGGGCCGGACCCGGGTCAGCATCCTCATCCCGGCCAAGGACGAGGCCGCGACGATCGGTGCGATCGTGACGACGCTGCGCACCGAGCTGATGGACCGGGTGCCCCTCGTCGACGAGATCATCGTGATGGACTCGCACTCGACCGACGAGACCGGCGACATCGCCCGCTCGGCGGGAGCCAAGGTGTTCCACGTCGACGAGGTCGTCCCCCACGTCGGCAGCCGGCGTGGCAAGGGCGAGGCCATGTGGAAGGCCCTGGCGGTCATGTCCGGCGACATCGGCATCTATCTCGACGCCGACGTGCAGGAGTTCACCGCCGACTTCGTCATCGGGCTGCTCGGCCCCCTGCTGGTCGACGACGACCTGGTGTTCGTCAAGGCGTTCTACGACCGCCCGTGGTCGTCCGGCCCCTCCCGGTCGTCAGGCGGTGGCCGGGTCACCGAGCTGGTCGCCCGGCCGCTGATCCACGACCGGGCACCGCTGCTCTCGGGCTTCGTGCAGCCGCTGGCCGGCGAGTGCGCGTTCAGGGTCGACGCGCTGCGCGACATCCCCTACGTCTCCGACTACGGCGTCGACATCGGGCTCATGATCGACGTGCTCCGCGAGCACGGCCTGTCGGCCATGGCCCAGGTCGACCTCGGCCTGCGGCTGCACCGGCACCAGGACCTCGCGGCCCTCAGCGCGATGGCCCAGCACGTGCAGGCCGCCTTCGACCTGCGGGTCGAGCCCGGCGACCGGACCACGGTGGAGGGCACGGCGATGGTGTTCCGCCGCGAGGGCTCGACGATGCGCATGGCCGAACGCACGACCACGACGGTCGAGCGTCCGCCCATGCGCGACGTCCTCGGTCTGTCCGGCAGCTGAGCGACCGGGCCGACCTCAGGAGCCTGCGACGAGGCTGGGCAGGCGCCCGATGATCTCCTCGGCGTCGGCGATCACCTGGTCGATGACCTCCTGCACGGTGCCGACGTCGTGGATCAGGCCCTGGGTCTGCCCCGCCCACCACATGCCGTCCTCCATCGAGCCCTCGGCGAGGACGTTCTGGCGCCCCCGCATGCCCGAGGCGAGCTCGGCGATGTCGTCGAACGTCGCGTCCTCCCGCTCGGAGATCGCGACGATCTCCTCGGAGATGCTGTTGCGGACGACGCGGGCAGTGTTGTGGAACTTGCGGAACACCAGCACGGTCGACCGCTCGTCGTTGGCGACGATCTGGTCCTTGACGTTCTGGTGGATCGGCGCCTCGGTCGTCGCCATGAACCGGGTGCCCATGTTGACCGCCACCGCACCCAGCGCGAGCGCGGCGGCGAGGCCCTGACCGCTGGCGATGCCGCCCGACGCAATCACCGGGATCTTCAGCTGTCGCACCGCGGCCGGGATGAGGATCAGTCCGGGCACGTCGTCCTCGCCCGGGTGGCCCGCGCACTCGAAGCCGTCGATGCTGATCGCGTCGACGCCCTTGCGCTCGGCCGACAGGGCGTGGCGCACGCTCGTGGCCTTGTGGATGACCTTGACGCCCGCGCCGTGGAAGTCGGGCAGGTGGGGCTCGGGGCTGGAACCGGCCGTCTCGACGACCGTGATGCCGGCCTCGATGATCGCGGCGCGGTACTCGTCGTACGGGACGGGGTTGATCGTCGGCAGGATCGTGAGGTTGACGCCGAACGGCTTGTCCGTGAGCTCACGCGTCCGCGCGATCTCCTTCGAGAGCGCCTCCGGCGTCGGCTGCGTCAGCGCCGTCAGGAACCCCAGGGCACCCGCGTTGGCGACCGGAGCGATGAGCTCGGCGGTGCCGAGGCCGGTCATGCCACCGCAGAGGATCGGGTGGTCGACACCGAACTGCTCCGTGAACGTCGTGCGGATCATCGTGGGGTCCCTTTCATGAGGGGTCGGGGTGGTTGCCGGAGAGCCCGGCGAGAATCAGCCCGGCGAGCGCACGGTACGCCGCCGAGTCGTCGAGGCCGGTCGCACGGGAGATGTCTCCCCGGTGGATCGACTCCATCATGAGTCGCGCGACGGCGCCGAGGAACGTGGGGTCGATGCCCGGCGAGGCCTCCAGCACGAGCTCCTGGACGCGTGCCGCGGCGATCTCGGTGTTCTGGCGGTAGATGTCGCCGGCGGGCGCGAAACGATCGAGGTCGCGGAAGAAGGTCGGCGAGGCCGGAGCCAGCTCGCGGGCGACCGCGTTGAGGTAGGCCCCGATGCGGTCGCTCGCCGGGGCTGACGGGTCAACGGCGTCCTCGACGCGCTCGGTCGCTCGGCGAAAGAACGTGCGCACCACCGACACGAGCAGCTGCTCCTTGCTGGGGGCGATGGCGTACAGCGTCGACTTGGAGCAGTTGAGCCTTGAGGCGAGGTCGGACATCTGCATCCCGATGAATCCCTCGGCGAGGACGATCTCCACGATCGCGTCGCGCAGGGTCGCGGTCCTGCCGCTGATCTCTGCCGTCGCCATGCCGCGACAGTACCAGAACCAGTGCTGGAGTACAGTTGCTCGTACACCAATGGAGGAGGACCCCATGCCGGCCGAACGCCACATGCCGACCCCGGAGTCGCGGGACCTGATCGAGCTCACCCGCGAGATCGTGGCCAAGGAGCTGCGTCCCCGTATCGCGGAGATCGACGCCCGTGAGGAGTTCCCTCGTGACCTGTTCCGCACGTTGGGTCGTGCGGGGTTGATGTCGTTGCCCTATCCGGAGGAGCTGGGCGGTGGTGGTCAGCCGTACGAGGTGTATCTGCAGGCGTTGGAGGAGATCGCGTCGGCGTCGGCGTCTGTCGGGGTGGGGGTCAGCGTGCATGCGTTGTCGTGCTTCGGGCTGTTCACCGCGGGCACGCAGGAGCAGAAGCAGCGGTGGCTGCCCGAGATGTTGTCGGGTGACCTGCTGGGGGCGTACTGCTTGTCGGAGGCGCATGCGGGTTCTGATCCGGCGGCGATGCGGACGCGTGCGACCCGGGTGGGTGACGAGTACGTCATCAACGGGGCGAAGGCGTGGACCACGCATGGTGGCAAGGCCGACTTCTACAAGGTCATGGCCCGCACGTCCGACGACGGTGGCCGGGGGATCTCGTGCTTCCTGGTGCCGGCGGACACGCCGGGGCTGACGGCCGACAACCCTGAGCAGAAGATGGGCCTGATGAGCTCGACGACGGCCACGATGCTGTTCGACGACGTCCGGATCCCTGTCGAGCGTCGTCTCGGCGACGAGGGGCAGGGTCTCCCGATCGCGTTGGCCGGCCTCGACGCGGGGCGCCTGGGCATCGCGGCGGTCGCCACGGGTCTGGCGCAGGAGGCGCTGGACGTCGCGGTGCAGTACGCCAAGGAGCGTGAGACGTTCGGCAGGGCGATCATCGACCACCAGGGACTCGCGTTCGTGCTGGCCGACATGGCCGCGGCGGTGGAGTCCGCGCGGGCGACGTACCTGGCGGCCGCGAGGCTCAAGGACGCCGGTCACCGCTTCTCACGGCAGGCGTCGATCGCCAAGATGGTGTGCACCGACAACGCCATGAAGGTCACGACCGACGCCGTGCAGGTCCTCGGTGGCGCCGGCTACACCAAGGACTTCCCCGCCGAGCGGTTCATGCGCGAGGCCAAGGTCATGCAGATCTTCGAGGGCACCAACCAGATCCAGCGACTCGTCATCAGCCGCGACCTCGCACGCTGACCCCCTCCACACACCTCCCGACCCACACACGACTAGTTCCACAGAAGCAGGAGAACCATGCAGCTCAACGACACCGCCGCGATCGTCACCGGCGGAGCATCAGGCCTCGGCGCCGCGACCGCCCTCGCGCTCGCCGGCCGGGGCGCAGCCGTCTACGCGATCGACCTCGCGTCGTCGATCGACGACGCGCCGGCCGTCGACGGCGTGACCTACCTGGTCGCCGACGTCACCGACGAGGCCCAGGTCCGCTCCGCCGTCGCGACCGCCAACGAGGGCGCACCGCTACGCACCGTGGTCAACTGCGCCGGCATCGGACCGTCAGCCCGGATCCTCGGGCGCGGCGGCGTCCACGACCTGGCCCTCTACGCCAAGATCGTGCAGATCAACCTCGTCGGCTCCTTCACCGTCCTGGCCCTCGCCGCCGAGGCGATCGCCCAGACCGACCCCGACGACAACGGCCAGCGCGGCGTGATCGTCAACACCGCCTCGATCGCCGCCTACGACGGACAGATCGGCCAGGTCGCCTACGCCTCGTCCAAGGGCGGCATCGTCGGCATGACCCTGCCCGCGGCCCGCGACCTCGCCCAGCACGGCATCCGTGTCTGCACGATCGCACCCGGCATCGTCAACACCCCGATGCTCGCCACCGTGTCCGAGGAGTTCCGCGCTGGCCTCGCCGCCGGCGTCCCGTTCCCCCAACGCCTGTGCGAACCGGCCGAGTACGCCCAGCTCGTCACGATGATCATCGACCACGACTACCTCAACGGCGAGACCATCCGCATGGACGGCGCCCTCCGCATGGCACCCCGCTAGTCGGACGCCGACGGACGGTAGGACGTCAGCATCAGGAGGCCGGCTGCGGCCGCCCCGCCCACCGCGGCGGCGACGGCCCAGCCGGCACCGGCCAGGTCGAGGCCGACGGCATGGTCGAGCGACCACTCACCCGGTCCGAGCGCAGCGATCGCCACGGCGACCATCGCGACCAGCACGGTGTACTCCCAGCCGCCCTTGAACACGAAGTAGCCCTTGCCCCGGTGGTCGGTGAACGTCGCGACCAGCATGAGGCCGACGAACGCCATGGCCGCCAGGCCGTTGAGCAGGCCGAGCGTCATGAGGACGCCCGCGCCGATCTCGTTGAGCGGCGCGATGCGGGCGTGCAGCCAGGCAGGTCGCAGGCCGAGGCTCTCGAACCAGCCCTGGGTGCCGGCGAGGCCCCCGGCGCCGAACACCTTGTTCCAGCCGTGCAGCACCAGCATGGGGCCCAGCGAGAGCCGCAGGATCAGCAGCCCGAGGTCGATCTCGTGCTCGGACATGGGCCCCACTCAGTGGTGGGCGGGAGCCTTGTCGCCCGTCGTCGCCAGCTCGGTGCTGGGCGGCGGGGGCACGTAGTTGTTGCGTGCGGTCATCAGGCCGAACAACGCGACGAGGATGAACAGGCCGACCGTGCTGCCACCGAACAGGATCAGCAGGTCGAGGCGGCTCTTGTCCGGACCCTCGGGCCAGGCGTCGCTGGCCGGGGCATCGGCGAGGGCCGCGCCGGACCCGACGACGAACATGACCACGAACGAGAGCGCGACAGCGAGCACGCGAGCAGGAGTCCTCATGGTCCCCATCGTATCCACCCGTAGGCTGGAGCAATGCTTGACCTCGACCTGTCCTCCTTCGACGTCAGCTGGGACGTACCCGCCGGCAAGGCGTACGGCTGGTTCGTCGAAGCCCCGCTCTCCATCATCCTGACGATCGTCGTCGGGCTCGCGTTCCGCTGGTTCGTCTGCCGATCGATCGACCGGCTCGTCAAGCGCGCCGGTCAGGGCGCCGTCCCCGGCATGATCGCCAACACCAAGGCCGGCGAGCTGCTCGCCGAGATGCGACCCGGCAGCAACGCACGCCGGCACCAGCGGGCCGAGACGATGGGCTCGGTCCTCAAGAGCATCGTCACCGGTCTCACCTTCGGCGTCGTCGCGGTCATGGTGCTGGCCAAGATGAACGTCGAGGTCGCCCCGATCATCGCCAGCGCCGGCATCGTCGGCGTCGCGCTGGGCTTCGGTGCCCAGAACCTCGTCAAGGACTTCCTGTCGGGCGTCTTCATGATCCTCGAGGACCAGTACGGCGTGGGCGACACCGTCGACCTCGGTGAGGCGACCGGCACGGTCGAGGCCGTCGGCCTGCGCGTCACGCGGCTGCGCGACGTCAACGGCACCGTCTGGTACGTCCGCAACGGCGAGATCCTGCGCGTCGGCAACCAGAGCCAGAACTGGGCTCGCACGGTCCTCGACGTCACGGTGACCTACGAGACCGACCTCGACCGCGTGCAGGACATCCTCCAGAAGGTCGCGACGACGACCTACGAGGAGGAGGCGTTCCACAACGTCATCATCGAGCCGCCCGAGGTCTGGGGCGTCGAGCGGTTCGACAAGGACGGCGTGGTCGTCCGCCTCGTGCTCAAGACGGCACCGGCCCAGCAGTGGCTCGTCGCGCGGGCGATGCGTCAGCGCATCAAGGCCGAGTTCGACCGTGCGGGCATCAAGATGCCGACGACCTTCCCGACCGTCCACATCGATGGAGAGGCCTGAGATGGCATCGACCGACCAGCCGACCTTCTACGAGGCGATCGGCGGGCACGACACGATCAAGCTCATCGTCGACACCTTCTACGACGGCGTCGCGACCGACGAGCTGCTGCGTCCGCTCTATCCGGAGGAGGACCTCGGTCCGGCCAACGAGCGGTTCCGGATGTTCCTCGAGCAGTACTGGGGCGGCCCGACGACGTACTCCGAGCAGCGCGGCCACCCTCGCCTGCGCATGCGGCACGCCCCGTTCGAGGTGACGCCCGAGGCCAAGGACCGGTGGCTGCTGCACTTCCGCGAGGGCCTCGACAAGGCCGCCCTGTCCCCCGAGCACGATGCGGAGTTCTGGGCCTACGCCCAGCACGCGGCGCAGTTCATGGTGAACACCGCGTCCTGAGCGGTCAGTCCTGCGGGACGAGAGTGGCGAGCTCGGCCTTCTCGTCGTCGGAGAGCCGGCGAGAGCGCTGTGCCTCGAGGTCGAAGCCGACGAGCGTCGTCCGGCACCGGGCGACGACCTCGTCGCCGTCGGCGATCTGCGACTCGATCGTGACCGAGGAGCCGCCGATGCGGGTGACCCAGTTGACCGACTCGAAGGGTTCACGCCGCCAGGTGATCGGGCGGCCGTACTCGACCTCGACGTGCGCCGCGACGAACCGCCCGGGCGACATCGAGGTCAGCGCCGCCGCGATGGCCGGGATACGGCTCTCCTGGAACAGCTCGAACATCTTGTCCGTCCGGACCGACCCCGTGGCGTCGAGGTCGCTGCGGCGGAGCAGGAGCGGCGAGGCGGCCCCGGGGCCGCGGGCCGGCAGCTGCGCCGGGCGATCGGCGAGCTCGGTGACGACCCGCGCGAAGTCCTGCTCGGCGCCGGCCGGCCTGATCCGCTGGGTGAGCTCGCTCCCCGAACGCACGGACCGCACCTGGACCGGGCGGCGGCTGAGCAGGATCGGTCGCAGGAAGTCGACGCCGATGCGGACCGGACGCTCCTCGGCGCCGATCAGGCCGTCGTCGACCAGCAGGGCCCGGCTCTCGGCGGCGTAGTCGAGGTAGACGACGTTGTTGACGTGGTTGAGCGAGTCGAGGTCGGCCCACCGCATCGGCAGCTCGTGCAGGGTCTCGTCGGTCACGCGACCTCCTGCGTCTCGACCAGGCCCGTCATGCTGGCGCGTTCCTCGTCCGTCAGACGACGCGGCTTCTGGGTCTCGATGTCGAACGGCATGTGCACCGATGATCCCCTCGCGTGGACCGTGCCGCCGCGCAGGATGTCGGACTCGATCATCACGAGGGCGCCGGTGACCTTGGTGAGGCGGGAGCGGACCGTGCACTCGGTCTCGCTCCAGGCCAGCGGCGGTCCGACCTCGAGCGTCATGCGCCCGAGCGCCAGGGCGCCGTCGAGCATCGCGTCACGGTGGCGTGCGGCGAATCGCGCGCGTCCCTCCTGCAGCAGCTCGAAGATCCCGGCGACGGTCGCGTCGCCGTGAGCGTCCAGATCGCTGCGCCGCAGGCGCCCCGGCTCGTCATGACCCCGTCCGGTGCCGGGCTCGAGCGTCGCAGGAACCCCGAAGGTCGTCGTGACGCGCGCGTAGACGACCCTCCGGTCGCCGTCGCGGGAGCAGACCTCCTGCTCCAGGACGTCGCCCGTGCGCGTCGACTCGACCAGGGCCGGCCGCCGCGTGAACAGCAGCGGCCGCTGGAACGCGACCGTCACCGCGACGGGGCGCTCCTGCGGACCGACGACACCGGCGTCGACGAGCGCGGCCTGCGACTCGACGGCGTAGTTGACGTAGGAGACGTTGTTCAGGTGCTTGTTGGGGTCCAGGTCCGTCCAGCGGACGGCCAGCTCGTGGGAGTGCACCGCACCATGATGGCAGTCAGGCGCTGGCGGTCTCGTCGATCTCCATGATGGGGTCGCCCTCCTGGACGATCTGCCCCAGCTCGACGAGGATCTTGCTGACGTGTCCACCCTGCTGGGCGACGAGCGGGATCTCCATCTTCATGGACTCCAGCACCGCCAGGACGTCGCCGGCTCCGACCTGGTCACCCTCCCGGGCGACGATCTTCCAGACGTTCGAGACGATCTCTGCGCGCGCGAGGAACATCACTCACCCGACCCGTGGGTCAGCATGCGCAGCGCGCCGATCATCCGGTCGCGGGTCTCCTCGGGGTGGATCACGTCGTCGACGATCCCCGCCTCGGCGGCGAGGTACGGCCGTGCGACCTCCTCGCGGTAGACCGCCGCGAGCTCGTCGCGCAGGACGGTGGGCTCCTCGGCCTCCTTGAGCGCACGACGGTGCAGCAGCGCGACCGCGCCACCGGGACCCATCACCGCGATCTCTGATCCCGACCAGGCCCAGTTGGCGTGGGCACCGAGCGACGCCGATCCCATCGCGATGTAGGCGCCGCCGTACGACTTGCGGACGACGACCGTGAGCTTGGGGCTCTTGGTGTCGACGTAGGCCTTGAGGAGCTTGGCGCCATGCGTGATGACGCCTCGCCCCTCCTCGACCGTGCCGGGCAGGAAGCCGGGCACGTCGACGAACGTCAGGACGGGCAGGTCGAACCGGCCGCAGAACTCCACGAACCGGGCCGCCTTGACCGACGCCTTCGAGTCGAGGATGCCGCCGCGGGCGTTGGGCTGGTTGGCCAGGACGCCGACGGCATGGCCGTCGATCCGGGCGAACAGCGTCAGGATGCTCGGCGCGTGGGTCGGCATGAGCTCGAGCCGTGCCCCGTTGTCGAGCACGCCGTCGAGCAGCTTGTTCATGTCGAAGACGATGCTGGACTTCTCCGGCACCAACGTCGGGAGCGCGGCTGCCGCGTGGGGGTTGGCCGGCACGGAGTCGTGACGCTTCTGCTTGCCACCCTTGTGGGTCGGCAGGAACGAGAGCAGCAGGCGCGTCGCGTCGAACGCCTCCTCCTCGCTGTCGACCTCGAGGTGGGCGACGCCGCTGACCCGGGTGTGCAGCGCCGAGCCGCCGATGTCCTCGGCCGAGGCGTCCTCCCCCGTGGCTGCCTTGACGATGTCGGGGCCGGTGAGGAACATCTGGCCCTGCTCCTTGACCATGACGGTCCAGTCGGTCAGCGCCGGCGAGTAGGCCGCGGCGCCGGCGCAGGGGCCGAGGATCAGGGAGATCTGCGGGATGCGGCTCTGCGCCTCGATGTTGAGGGCGAAGATGCCGCCACACCCGTGCAGGGCGAAGATCCCGTCGTGGATGCGCGCGCCGCCCGAGTCGTTGATGTAGACGATCGGGTAGCCCTTGTCGATCGCGAACCGCTGGGCCTTCTGGATGCTCTCGGCCATGACCGCGCCGATCGCGCCCGAGGCGACGGCGGCGTCATGGGAGACGACGACGACCGAGTGGCCGTCCGTCGTTCCCCATCCCGCGACGACACCGCTGCCCGCTCCGGCGCCCGCCGAGCGCATCGGCGTCATCTCGACGAAGCTGCCCTCGTCGACCAGCATCTCGGCGCGTTCGCGGGCGGTGTAGACCCTCTTGCCCTTGGGATCGACGCGGGCGAACCGGGCGGTGCGGCGCTGCGTGAGCACCTCTCGCTGATCGGCTGGTGCTGCTGCTTCGACAACCGCGGGGTGATCGAGCTTCGACACGTCGACTCCTAAACATGAGGTTTTCCTCAACTATACACAAAGATGAGGAATCCCTCATCTTTGCCGACACGATCTCGGCCGTGATCTCGCGCACCACCGGGGTGCTGCGCTACCGTGCAACTAAGCAAGCGCTTAGAACGCCACCTGGAGGAGAACACCGTGACTGAATCCCGCACCGCGATCGTGACCGGCGCAGCCCGAGGCATCGGCGCAGCCGTCGCCCAGCGACTCGCCGCCGACGGCTTCAAGGTCGCCGTCGTCGACCTCGACGCCGCCGCGTGCGCGACGACCGTCGACGCCATCACCGCGGCCGGTGGCACCGCCCTCGCCGTCGGCGCCGACGTCAGCAACGAGGAGCAGGTCTCCGCAGCGTTCGACACGATCGTGGACGGCCTCGGCGCCCCTACCGTCCTGGTCAACAACGCCGGCATCCTGCGCGACAACCTGCTGTTCAAGATGACCGTGGAGGACTGGGACCTCGTCATGGGCGTCCACCTGCGCGGCTCGTTCCTGATGAGCAAGTACGCCCAGAAGCACATGACCGAGGCGGGCTACGGCCGCATCGTCAACCTGTCCAGCACGTCGGCCCTCGGCAACCGCGGCCAGGCCAACTACTCCGCCGCCAAGGCCGGCCTGCAGGGCTTCACCAAGACCCTCGCGATCGAGCTCGGCAAGTTCGGCATCACCGCCAATGCCATCGCGCCCGGGTTCATCCAGACCGACATGACGGCCGCGACCGCCGCCCGGATGAAGGTCGACTTCGACGACTTCATCAAGTACAGCGCCGAGCAGATCCCCGTCCAGCGCGTCGGCCAGCCCGATGACATCGCCCACACGGCGGCCTTCCTCGTCAGCGAGGGTGCGGGCTTCGTGTCCGGCCAGGTCATCTACGTCGCCGGCGGACCGAAGGACTGACCGCCCCATGACCGATCCCCAGGGGCTCGACACCGCGGTCGTGGCGGACTGGCTGGCCCAGCAGTCGCCCGACGCCGTCGCCGGCCCGTTCGAGGCGAGCCTCATCACCGGCGGCAAGTCCAACCTGACCTACCTGGTCACCGACGGCGCGCACGACTACGTCGTCCGGCGTCCGCCCCTGGGGCACGTCCTGGCCACGGCGCACGACATGGCGCGGGAGTACCGCGTCATGGCGGCGCTGGCCCCCACCCCGGTGCCCGTGCCGCGCATGGTCGCGCTGTGCGAGGACACCGAGGTCATCGGCGCGCCGTTCTACGTCATGGAGCGGGTTCCCGGCACGGCGTACGCCCGCGCCACCCAGCTCGAGGCACTCGGCGCCGACCGCACCCGCGCGATCACCGAGCGCATGGTCGACACCCTCGTGGCGCTGCACGCCGTCGACCACGAGGCGGTCGGCCTCGGCGACTTCGGACGTCCTGACGGCTACATCGGACGTCAGGTCTCGCGCTGGAAGAAGCAGCTGGCCGCGTCGACCAGCCGCGAGCTGCCCGGCATGGACGAGCTCGTCGCCTACCTCGACGCCAACATCCCGGCCAGCGGCGACGGGACGATCGTCCACGGTGACTTCCGGCTCGACAACCTGCTGGTCGACACCGATCCTGCCTCCGGGCAGGACGAGGTCACGGCGGTCCTCGACTGGGAGATGAGCACCCTGGGCGACCCGCTCAGCGACGTCGCGCTGATGCTCGCCTACCAGCAGCTGGGCGAGTCCGCTCCCCCGTCGGAAGGCGCAGTGGTCACCGACGCCCCCCTGGCAGCCGGCTACCTCGGGCGCGAGGAGACCATCGCCCGCTACGCGGCCGGGTCCGGGCGCGACGTGAGCGACATCGGCTTCCACCTCTCGCTGGCGTTCTTCAAGCTCGCCGTGATCCTCGAGGGCATCCACTTCCGCCACTCCCACGGGCAGACGGTCGGCAGCGGCTTCGACGGCATCGGCGACATGATCATTCCGTTGATCGACGCGGGACGCGCCGCTTCACGCTAGGGTTGCGCGGGTGACGGCCGAGATCCTCGAACCCCGGCGCCGCCCGACGCAGGAGCGCAGCCACCGCAAGTTCGACCACCTGCTCCAGGTGTCTCGCGACCTCCTGCTCGACGTCGGCTTCGAGTCGTTCACCTGCGAGGAGGTCGCCAACCGGGCCGAGCTCCCGATCGGCACGCTCTACCAGTTCTTCCAGAACAAGTACGTCATCGTGTGCGAGCTCGACCGGGTCGACGCCGTCGCCGTCCGCCTGGAGCTGCAGAGCTTCGCCGACGCGATCCCCACCCTCGACTGGCTGAAGTTCCTCGACCGGCTCGTCGACCACATGGCGGCGCTGTGGGTCGGCGACCCGTCCCGCCGCGCCGTGTGGCTCGCGGTGCAGTCGACCCCGGCCACCCGGGCCACGGCCGCGGTCACCGAGAAGGAGCTGGCAGCCGAGGTCGCCCGCTTCCTGGCGCCGCTCACGCCCGACACACCCCGCGAACGCCGCACGATCATGGCCGAGGTGCTCGTCCACGTCGTCTACTCGATGCTCAACTTCTCGATCCGCGATGGCCAGGAGCACAGCGAGTCGATCATCGAGCTCAAGCGGCTCCTGGCGTCCTACCTCCTCAGCGCCGAACGTTCCTGACCCCCCACCCGCTGCGGTTTACCACGGTCCCTACGCAAACTGAAGGGGGCGGACGGGCCGCCCGGGGCAAAGATCGTCCGCCCGAGGGAGATTGTCCTCGGGAGGACGACGGCTCCCCCGGGAGGACGCCCGTCCACAGCACGGTCGACCGTACCGCCCGTCCACAGCCCCGCCCCGGGGCATGGCCGCGCGGCACACCGGGCGTCCACCCTGACGTGCATGGATGACCTCACCCCCATCGCCGAGGCCAACGGCGGCTACCTCATGCGACACCAGCTCAACGACCTCGGACTCCACGACGCGGCGATCCGCCATGCCGTGCGCGCGGGCGTGCTGCTGCGCGTCCGGCACGGCACCTACGTCGTCAAGGCCGTCTGGGACCTGCTGAGCGACTCCCAGAGACATGCGACCCTGACACGGTCGCTGCTCGACAAGCTCGGCCCGAACGTCGTCGCCACCCACCAGTCGGCCGCCGCGCTCCACGGCTTCGACCTCTTCGGCAACGACCTGGGCCTCATCCACGTGACCCGCCTCGACGGGCACCGTGGCCGGCGCGAGGCGGGTGTCGTCTTCCACGAGGGCCGTCTCGAGGACGAACAGATCGTCGACGTCGAGGGGCGTCAGGTCGTCGCGCCCGCCCGTGCCGTCTTCGAGACCTGCACGCTGGCCGGCACCGAGGGCGGCATGGTCGTCGCCACCTCGGCGATGCGGTCGGGCACCGTGTCACGGGAGCAGCTCGACGAGGAGGCTCGCGCGTTCGACCACTGGCCGGGCACCCGCGTCGCCCGACTGGCGATCCGACTGGCGGATCCGCGGCTCGAGACGGTCGGCGAGGTCCGTTCGCTCCACCTGATGTGGCGTCACGGCATCCCGCACCCCGAGCTCCAGTGGACGGTCACCGCCGACGACGGCACCGTCATCGCCCGGACCGACTTCGCGTGGGTCGAGGCACGTCACACCGGTGAGTTCGACGGCATGGCCAAGTACGGCCGCCTCAATCCGTACGTCACCGACCCCGGTCGGACGATCGAGAAGGAGAAGGTCCGGGAGGACGCGGTGCGTGGGCAGCTGCTCGGCATGACCCGCTGGGTGTGGGCCGACCTCGCGCCGAGACACCAGGGCGCCACTGCCCAGCGCATCCGCGCCGGTCTCGCGCAGTCCGCGAAGCTCTACACGCGCAACGCCCGCACGATCGCCTGACTCCGCCCGAGGCATCCGTCGTCCGCCCGTGGCATCTTTCCCCCGGGAGGATGACGTTTGCCCCGGGCGGTCCGTCCGCCCCCTTCAGTTTGCGTAGGGACCGTGGTAAACCGCGCGGGGTCAGGGGCGGGAGAGGATGACGTACGCGATCGCGTAGTCCCCGTCGTGGCTGAGCGACACCTCGAGCGCGTGACCCGTCAGGTGCCGGGCCACCTCGCCGTGCAGGCGGATGCGCGGACGTCCCCAGGCGTCGGAGACGAGCTCGATCAGGTGGTGCACGCGCTCGTCCATGACCGGCGCCTCGCCGAAGATCGAGGCCGACCAGGCCTTGATCACGGCCTCCTTGGCCCCCCACCGAGCGGCGAAGTGACGCGCAACGTCGGAGGGATGACTCTGCGCGTCACTCCGCTCCCCGGGAAGGAACGCGGCGGCGAAGCCGGTGCCGGGTCGTTCCAGCTGGTCCGCGAACGAGGGAACGTGGACCAGATCGACACCGACACCGACGACCGTCACTGGCAGGCGACGCCGTAGTAGGCGCCGTCCTCCCCGAGCCGTGCCTGCGGATCCAGGAGCATGCCTGCCTCCCGCTTCCGCACTCCCTCGCTGCCGAGACGACGGTCCGCCGGGCGCTCGTACAGGGAGGGGCCCCCGTACATCGCCCGGACGATCCGCATCCGGCCCTCGATGGCACGGGCCTGCGCACGCTCGGCGTACGCATCACGGTCCGCGGCCGGCAAGGTCGCGAGGAATGCCTGGGGGTGCACGATCGCCAGCAGGCCGGCGACGTGACCGAAGCCGAGGCTCGTGACGAGCCCGGCCTTGAGCTGACCGGTCGCGAGCGGCTCCCGCAGCCACACGAGGTGCTCGTGCTCGGCGAGGTCGTCCATGACGCAGTCGAGGCTGCGGTTCGGCGGGATGACGCCGCCCGCGAGCACCTGGCAGAGGCCGATGATCTGGAACGCGGCCGCGCCACCCTTGGCGTGACCGGTGAGGGTCTTCTGCGAGATGACGAACAGCGGGTTGCCGTCGCTGCGACCGATCGCGCCCGCGAGCCGCTCGTGCAGCTCGGACTCGTTGCGCTCGTTGACGCCCGTCGAGGTGTCGTGCTTCGACAGGACGGCGACGTCGTCGGCGGTGAGGCCGAGCGTCTTCAGCGACTTCGCGAGCGCCGACTCACGGCCACCGAGACCGGCCGCCAGCGCGCCGATGCCGGGCGCCGGGATCGATGTGTGGACGCCGTCCGCGAACGATCCGGCGTAGGCCACGACGCCGAGGACCGGCAGCCCCATGCGAGCCGCGACGTCGCCGCGCGCCAGCAGGATCGTGCCGCCGCCCTGCGACTCGACGAACCCGCCGTAGCGACGGTCGTTGCCGCGGCTGAAGTAGCGGTCCTCGAGGCCCTTGGCCCGCATCGCGGCCGAGTCGGCGGTGGCCGACATGTCCGCGAAGCCCACGATGCCCTCGACGCTCAGGTCGTCGAAGCCGCCCGACACGACGAACTCCGCCTTGCCGAGCCGGATCTTGTCGACGCCCTCCTCGACCGAGACGGCCGTGGTGGCGCACGCGGCGACCGGGTGGATCATCGCGCCGTACGACCCGACGTACGACTGCACGACGTGGGCGGCGATGACGTTCGGCAGCGCCTCTTGGAGGATGTCGTTGGCCTTGCTCTCACCGAGCAGGGTGTCGAGGTAGAGCGACTGCATCGACTGCATGCCGCCCATGCCGGTGCCCTGCGTGTTGGCGACGAGCGCGGGGTGGACCCAGCGCATCAGCTCCGACGGCGTGAAGCCGCTGGAGAGGAACGCATCGACGGTGCAGATCAGGTTCCAGAGCGCCACGCGATCGATCGACTCGACCATCTCGGCCGGGACGCCCCACACCGTGGGATCGAACCCGGTCGGGATCTGGCCGCCGACCGTGCGGGTCAGCTGCATCCGACGCGGCACCCGGATCTCGGTGCCGGCCTTGCGGGTCACGGTCCAGTCACCGTCTGCCGAGGCGGCGATGACGGTGCGCTCCGGGTCGGCGTCGCGCAGGGCGCGCGCCTCCGCCTCGTTGCTGACCGTGAACGACAGGTCCTTGTCGAGGTAGACCGACGTGAGCAGCGGAGCCGCGTTGTCGACCATGGTGCCCTCGTCGACGTAGCGACGGATGCCGACCGCCTCGCGGACCGTCTCCTCGTAGCGCTCCACGAGGTCCGCCTCGTCGACCTTCTCCTGGGTGGCCGTGTCGAACCAGCCGCCGCCCTGCTCGTCCCAGCTGACCAGGCCGGTCGACCAGGCGAGCTCGAGGACGCCGGCGGCCGACAGCTGGTCGGACACCTCCACCTCGAACCGGGTGCGTGCGGAGCCGTAGGGGCCGAGCTCGCCGGCACCCACGATGACCACGAGGTCCTCGGGTCGGGCCTCGATGTCGGCCCAGTCGAGCTGCTCGACCCGGTCGAGCTGCGCGGGCGACGGGGCCAGAGCCGTGATCGTCACGGTCTCGTCGTCCGCCGGGGCGGCAGGACGCTCGATGCCCTCGGCGAGCGCCTTCATGTCGATCTTCGTGCCGCCGAGCCCACCGGTGAGGTCGACCGTGACGGGCTCGGTGCGCGCAGCCGTGCGGGCCGCGGACTCGCAGGTCTCGAGCAGCGCGGCGGCCATGCCGTCCGGCGTCCAGGTGCGGACACCGGCCGCCTCGACCGCCTCGACGAGGGGGTCGTTGGCACCCATCAGCCCGGTGCCACGCACCCAGCCGATGATCGCGTGGGCCAGGGTGACCCGCTCGCCCCACGTACGCTCCGCGGACCAGCGGGCGACGAGCGCGTCGAGTGCCGCCTTCGCCTCGCCGTAGCCGCCGTCGCCGCCGAACATGCCGCGGTTGGGCGATCCCGGCAGGACGACGTGCAGCGTCGCGTCGATGTCGTGGTCCTGGCCGTGGGCGGACAGGGCGCCGATGAGGCGCTCGACCGACCACAGCAGGATGCGCATGTCGACCTCGGTGCGGCTGCCGGCATCCGTCAGGTCACCGGCCACCCGTCCTGCGGCGAAGGGGAACAGCAGCGTCGGCGTCATCGCCGGCTTGAGCACGCTCGTCGCGCCGGCCCGGGTCTGGGTCTGCTCCGAGCTGATCCAGTCCGAGAGCGCATCGACGTCGGCGAACGACGCCATGTTGGCCGGCACGACCCACAGAGCCGCACCGTGGACGGCGTGCGTCCGGTAGAGCTGCTTGAAGAACGCGAGCTTGGCCGGGCCGAGACCCGACGTCGTCGCGACGACCGTCGCGCCGCCGGCGAGCAGCTGGCCGGCGATGCCGGCAGCGATCGATCCCTTGCTGGCGCCGGTCACCACGGCCAGGTCGTCGGCCCACTGGCCGGACGTCGTCGCGGTCGCGTCGACGGCGATCTGGCGGAACCGGTCGGCCAGCACCTGGTCGTCCACGTGCGTCGACCACCAGGTGGCCTGCGCAGCGACGACGGCACCCGCGCCGACGAAGGAGGCGTCGACCGTGTCGCCGTGCGCGAGCCGCGCGAGGTCCTCACGGGCGCTGGCCCACCGGTCGTCGAACAGCACGGCCTTGAGCGGGTCGAACGCCGGCGCGGTGAGCTTGGCCCAGTCGCTGCCGAGCTCGGACTCCACCCGGGCGAGGACGATCGCGTCGGCCTCGTCGGGCTCGACCGCCGTGGGCGCCTCGGTGAGACCGAGCTGGTCGAGCACCAGGCGCGCCGAGGACGCAAGCACGCCGTCGGGGCCGGTGATCTGGGCGGTGAACTCGCCCAGGGCGGCCGCGTCGATCGTGGCCTCTCCCCCACCGCTGGACGGCAGGTCGACGCTCACGCCGTGGCGCGCGCCGACGGCCTGGACGCTGGCGTCCACCGCGGCGTCGACGTCGGCACCCGACGAGATCGCGGTCAACGACCCGAACTCACCGCCGCGGACGCTCGAGCCGTCGCGGCTGGACATCGCGAGCTCGGTGAGCACGTGGCTCGCCCACCCCGGTCCGAGCTGCCAGACGTCGGTCACCCGCTCGGCGATGGCCGCCTGGCGCTTGCCCGTCGGGCCGAGCACCTTCTTGAGGTGATCTCCGAGGGCCTCGGTGAGGACCGGCCCGAAGGCCTTGTAGCCGCGCGCCAGCCCCTTGACCTGGGTGGACAGCGCCGGGATGACCGCGTCCGCGGCCCCGTCGATCGCGCCCAGGCCCAGCTCCCCACCGAGGTCGACGAGCAGCTGGTTGCGGCGGGACGAGGCCCCGTCGCACAGCGACTCGATCGAGTCGGCGGCGCCGATCTGGTCAAGGCGCATCTTGGTCCACCAGGCGATGAGCACCGACGTCGCATCAGCGGCGTCGAACGTCAGGTCGGCCGGACGCGGTCCGCTGGACGTGGCCGCGGCGGCCGCAGGCGCCGGCGCGGCGCTCGTCGAGGCGGCCGCGACGGTCTCGACGGGCGACTCGTCCTCGACGACCTGCTGCTCCTCGTCGGTCGAGAACACCGCGGCGTTGTCGCGCTCGAAGTTGAGCACCTGCACGGCGGGGCCGACACGGCCCGGCAGCTTGAGCGTCGACGACGCGAGGTTGGCGACCGTCGGCGACTGGCCGACCCCGATCTCGACGAAGCGCTCGACACCGAGCCCGCCGTCCTCGACCGGGGTGAAGAACAGGTCCTGCGTCTCGATCCAGCGCACCGGGCTGGCGAACTGCCAGGCCAGCAGCTCGATCAGGACGACGCGGCACAGCTCTCCGGGACGGCTGGCCCACGCGGCGTAGTCGGCGAGCACCTCGTCGAGCGGGGCGGACGGCACGAGATCGGCGATCTCCTGCAGGAACGCGCGGTCGAGCGTGAACGGGCGCGGCACCAGGTTGGGCACGTAGCGACCGGCCAGGATCGACGGGTCGATCGTGGCGGGCAGCAGCTCCTGCAGCCGCTCCCGGAAGTCCGGGACGCCGCTGTGCAGCACGGTGGAGTGGAACGGCACGTCGATGCCGGGCACCAGGATGAACGCGGCCTTGCCACCGAACTCCGCACGCCGCTTGGCGACCTCCGCCTCCAGCACCTCGAGGCCCTTGACGGTGCCCGCGATGGCGTACTGGGAGTCCTTGAGGTTGTAGTTGACGATCTGGAGGAACTCGCCGGTGCGGTCGGCGATGCCGTCGACGAACGCGGTGACGTCGGCGTCGGTCAGGCCGATCTGGGAGGGACGGATCGCCGCGAGACGGTAGTCGCTGCGTCCGGCGGCGTCGCGCGGGACGAGCCCGTGCATCACGGAGCCGCGCTGGAACACGACCTCGACGACGGCCTCGAGCGGGATGACGCCCGAGACGGCGGCCAGCGCGTTGTACTCGCCGACCGAGTGACCGGCCAGGATCGAGCCCTCGACGAAGCCTCCCGACTCGCGCAGCTCGGCCATCTGGGCCGCGCCGAGCACCGCCATCGCGACCTGCGTGAACTGGGTCAGGAACAGGACGCCGTCGGGGTGCTTGTGCGTGACACCGCGGGTGACGAGCGTCGTCGGGTTGTCGCGGACGACGGTGAGGATCGAGAAGCCGAGGGCCTCGCGGGTGTGCGCGTCGGCGCGGTCCCAGATGTCGCGAGCCGCCTTCGACCGCTGGTAGGCGGCCATGCCCATGCCGGGGTGCTGGATGCCCTGGCCCGGGAAGGCGTAGGCGGTGCGCGGCGCCTCGAGGCGGGCCGTCGCCGACATCACGACGTCACCCCCCGAGCGGACCGTCACGTCGACGACCTCGGCACCTTGGTCGAGGCCGACCCGGTCGGCGGAGATCGAGACCGTGGCGCCCGGCGCGAGCGGCGAGAGGAAGCGCGTGGTCCACCCTGTGATGCGGCGGCCCGAGACGACCTGCTGCGCGGCGGCCGAGATCCACATGCCGTGGACGATCCGGTCACCGAGGCCGGCGAGGCGGGCCGCGGCGACGCTGGTGTGGATCGGGTTGTGGTCGCCGGTGACAGCGGCGAACGCCCGCAGGTCGCTCGGCGCCACGACCGTGGCTGCACCGCGGGACTTGCGCGGGGTGTCGCGGACGTCGTCGCCCAGGGAGCCACCGGCACGAGCGGGGTCGGTCAGCTGGCCTGCACCCGTGCGTCCACGGATCGCGAAGCGCTCGCGCATCGTGGCGACGTCACCCGCGGGCGACGAGACCGTGACGTCGACGGCGACGACGCGACCGAAGTCGGTGTCCTCGATCGTGTCGAGCACCGACGAGATGACCAGGCGTGAGGGCGAGACCGGCAGCGAGCCGGTGAGCCGGATCGCGTGGTCGAGGTGGACCAGGTCGAGCATGCCCTCGATGACCGGCACGCCGTCTGTGGTCGCGGCGTCACCGAGCACGGCGAAGACCGACGGCCAGGCGAGGCCGACGAGCACGTCGGGAACGGGGTGGACGGGACCGTCCACGGCCGAGGTGGCCGCACCGGTCACACCGGCGTGGTCCGCGACGAGATCGGGGTCCCAGTCGACGGCGACGCCGGCGCGACCTGCCGTGACGACGGGCACGGCTCCACCGGCAGCACCGACGACGAGCGCACTCATCGCCTCGACAGCGCTGGCGGTCGTGACGACCGGGGCGGCGCCGACCAGCACGGTCTCGTCGACCGCGATGCGCAGCGTTAGGGGACGCGCCATCGGCACGGTCAGCTCGGCGGTGCGGGCATCGACCTGCACCAGGGCGGCGCCGGTCTCGGGGTGCTCGGCGCGCTGCGGGTCGACGATGACCCACTCGGAGCCGAGGCGGTGGACCGGGTTGCGGACGGTCCGACCGGCCCACACCAGGTCGGGCGCGGCGAGGACCAGCGAGAGCACCTCACCGGCGTCGTCGACGCGGCGGCGTCCGGCAACGCGCTGCGGCGACCGTCCGGCGGCGAGCAGCCCGTCGATCGTGGCGTCCTCGAAGCGGCGCAGCAGCTCGGCGACCGGCTCGTCGACCCGGTCGATGCCGGCGACGGAGACCGTGCCGGGGATGATGCAGACCTCGTCGGCGGCGTAGCGCGGGTCGTGCGCCTGCCAGAGCGAGTCAGAGCGCCACCAGCGCCGGACGTCCTGGTCGAGCACCGGCACGAAGTTGACCGGCTTGCCCGGGGTGCGGCACTGGTCGACGAAGAACAGCACGTCGGCCGGGTGCATGAGGACGGTCTCGGCCTGCGGGTAGGCGTCGAGCAGCGTCGCGATCGCGGACGCACCGTCGTCGACCAGGGAGGCATCGGCGAAGAGCGTCGCGATCTCGCCGCGATCGGCGTCGTTGAGGCGTGCCTCGGCGCGCTGCAGCATCGCCACGAAGCGACCGCGCAGCGTGACGTCGAGCCACGTCGGGGTGCCCGCGAGCTCGAGGTAGCGGGTGAGCCACTGGGCGTACGTCATGGTGTCGACGTCGCCGAAGTAGGGCTTGGCCGTGCGGTTGAGCGCGTCGATGATCTCGTCGCGGCGCTCGGCGACGGCGGTCGCGTCACCCGCGACCTCGTCGAGCAGTCGGCCGGTGCGCGAGGCGGTGTTGTCGATCTCGTGGATGTCCGCACCGAGCTGGCTGCGGCCCGAAGCCATGCCGCCCTTGGCGGTGCCCGCGCCGACCCACGTGCCGGTGCCGCGGGTCTCGACGAGCAGCTGCTTGACGGCCGGCGAGGTGGTCGCCTCGAGCGTCGCCATCGCCGCAGTGCCGACGAGGATGCCGTCGAGCGGCATGAGGGGGAAGCCGTGACGGCGGGCCCACTCGCCCGTGAGGTAGGCCGCAGCGACCTCGGGCGTGCCGATGCCACCGCCGACGCAGACCACGACGTTGTCGAGCGCACGCAGCTCGCCGTACGTCGCGATCAGCAGGTCGTCCAGCTCCTCCCACGAGTGGTGTCCGCCGGCCTTGCCGCCCTCGATCTGGACGTGGACCGGCGTCGGCGCGACGGCCTTGGCGATCGCGACGACCTGGCGGATCTGCTTGACCGTGCCGGGCTTGAACACGACGTGCGTGATCGCTGCCTCGCGGAGCTCCTCGACCAGGGCGACTGCCTCGTCGAGCTCGGGGATGCCGGCGGTCACGACGACGCCGTCGATCGGCGAGCCGGCGGCGCGGGCGCGCTGCACGAGACGCTTCTGCCCGAGCTGCAGCTTCCACAGGTAGGGGTCGAGGAACAGCGAGTTGAACTGGTAGGTGCTGCCCGGCGTGAGCAGCTCGTCGAGCTCGGCGACGTGACAGGCGAAGATCTCCTCGGTGACCTGTCCACCGCCGGCAAGCTCGGCCCAGAAGCCGGCGTTGGCCGCAGCCGCGACAATTTTCGGATCGACCGTGGTCGGCGTCATGCCGGCCAGCAGGATGGGCGACTTGCCGGTGAGGCGGGTGAACCGGGTCTCGGCGTGCAGGGTGCCGTCAGGCAGGGTGACGACGGTCGGCTCGTAGGCGGACCACGGCGTCGACGGACGCGGCGCAGCGCCCGCAGCGGTCAGCTCGCGGTGGCCGCGACGGGTGGTGGTGGCGATGACGCTGGCTCCGCGGATGCGCAGCTCGCGGGCGGACAGGCGGGCAGCGATGTCGCCGGGACCGAGGTCGAGGATCCACGACGCTCCGGCGTCCATGGCCTGCTCGAGCGACGCGACCCAGTCGACCGGGTCGACGATCGAGCGCAGGGTCAGCATGCGGGCCAGCTCGGCGTCGATGCCACAGGTCTCGGCCCAGGCCGCGACCAGGTCGGCCGCCTCGGCGAGATCCGGGTGGTGGAACGCCAGCTGGGCCGGCAACGGCTCGACCACGGGGGCGAACGGCGTCCCGCCGGTCGTCTTGCGATCGCGCTCGGCCTTCTCGGCGGCGGCGATCTCGTCGAAACGGGCCTCGACGACGCGCAGGCTCTCGGCGGGTCCCGACAGGACGACGCTGCGACGACCGTTGCGCAGGCGCGACACCACGCGCAGCGAGGACGGCAGATCGGCGAGGATCTCGTCGACGTGCTCAGGCACGACGTTCGAGACGCTGAGCATCGTCTGGCCGAGCAGGCCGCGGCGCCGACCGACGAGCTGGGCCGCGGCGCCGATCAGGCGGGCGACGGCGAGCAGCTCGACGTCGGGGACGCCGGCGAGCGACTGCGTCGCGAGGTAGCCCTGCGAGTGGCCGATGACCGCGGCGGGGGCGACCGCCTGCGGGTCGAGGCCCTGACGGTGCAGGGCGCGGATGCCGGCGAGCTGCGCGAGCAGGATGCCGGGCACCGACGCTCCGGGTGTATCCAGCACCTCGGAGGTCGGCAGCTGCGGGGCGTCGTCGTCCTCGGCCGACTCCGCGGAGGCGAGCACGTCGGCCCAGGCCAGCGGGGTGAACGTGACGCCGACGCGGGCGAGCTCGGTCGCGACCGGGGCGATGCGCTCCTCGGCCTGCGCCACGAGGGCCTCGAGCTCGGTGTCGAGGGCGAAGTCACGGATCAGACCGGCCAGCGGCTCGAGCCACGGCGCACCCTGGCCGCCGAAGCCGATCGCGTACGGCGTCCCGGCGAGGAGCCGGTCGACGAGCGCTCCGCGGCGCTCCTGGGCCGGCGTCGTCTGGTTCGTGGCAAGCGGGGTGTCGATCGTCGTCACGTGGTGTCCCTCGGTACAGCCGTCGCTGGATCGACGGTCGGTACCAGCCATCCTCCCAAAACATGAGGGATTCCTCAACTTTAATGCGAGGGTTTCCTCATGTTTCTGGTGTGGCGTGACTCACTCCCCCGACAGACGTCGGGCCCACCTCCCGCAGGAGATGGGCCCGATCATGTCGGCGAGGGTCAGACGCCGCCAGTCAGCAGCACGCCGCCGTCGATCGTCAGGGTCTGGCCGGTCATCCAGGCCGCGTCGTCCGACAGCAGGAACGTCACGACCGAGCCGATGTCGTCCGGCACGCCCAGCCGCTTCAGCGGGTAGGGCGCGGACACCTCGTCCTCACGCCCCTCGTAGAGCGCCTCGGCGAACCGCGTCTTGACCACGGCAGGCGCCACGGCGTTGACCCGGATGTTCGGGCCGAGCTCGACCGCGAGCTCCTCCGTCACGTGGATCAGCGCCGCCTTCGACGCCCCGTAGGTGCCGATACCGGGGGCCGGACGCTGGCCCGCGACCGAGGCGATGTTGACGATCGCCCCGCCCCGCTCGGCCAACGACGAGCGGTAGACCTTCTGCGCCCAGCCGATCGCCGCGACGACGTTGACCTGGAAGATCTTGTTGGCGGCCGCCAGGTCGATGTCGATCATGCGCCCGTACGCCGGGTTGATGCCGGTGTTGTTGACCAAGAAGTCGACCGGGCCGAAGGCATCGGTCGTCGCGGCGACGACGTCGTCCTGGTGGGCGGCGTCGTCCGCGGCACCCGCGACGAAGATCGCGCGCTCGTGACCGCCCAGCTGCTCGACCGCCTCGGCGAGCGCGTCGGCCTTGCGAGCCGTGATGCAGACCCGGCCGCCGTCGGCGACGAACCGCTCGGCGACGGCGAAGCCGATCCCCCGGCTCGCGCCGGTGACGATCGCGACCTTGCCCTCGAAGCGGCCCCCGGAGGTCTGGCTCATCAGGACAGACGCTCCAGGACCATGGCCATGCCCATGCCGCCGCCGACGCACATCGACTCGACGCCGAACTGCTTGTCGTGGTGCTGCAGCGAGTTGATCAGGGTGCTGGTGATGCGGGCGCCGGTCATGCCGAAGGGGTGGCCGACCGCGATCGCACCGCCGTTGACGTTGAGCTTGTCCATCGGGATGCCGAGCACCTTGGCCGAGCCCCAGGCCTGGACGGCGAAGGCCTCGTTGATCTCGAACAGGTCGATGTCGTCCAGGCCCATGCCGGCGTTGCGCAGGGCCGCCGGGATGGCCTCGACCGGGCCGAGGCCCATGACCTCCGGCGACAGACCGGTGACAGCGGTCGACACGATGCGCGCCAGCGGCGTCAGGCCGAGCTCCTTGGCCTTGGTGTCGCTCATGATGACGACGGCGGCCGCGCCGTCGTTGAGGGGGCACGCGTTGCCGGCGGTCACGGTGCCGTCGGGACGGAACACCGGCTTGAGGCCGCTGATGCCCTCCAGCGTCGTGCCGGCACGCGGTCCGTCGTCGGCCGAGACGACCGTGCCGTCGGGCAGGGTCACGGGAGTGATGTCCTTGGCCCAGAAGCCGTCGTTGATGCCCTTCTCGGCGAGGTTCTGGCTACGGACCGCGAACTCGTCCTGCTCCTGGCGGCTCATGCCGAGGTGCTGGGCGACGTTCTCGGCCGTCTGGCCCATCGCGATGTAGAGGTCAGGCAGCTCACCGGACTCGCGGGGGTCGGTCCAGGTGTCGGCGCCACCCTCGGCGCGCTTCGCGGTGCGGGCGATCGCGTCGGCGAATCGCGGGTTCTCCGACCCGGGCAGGTCGGCGAATCCGTTCTGGAACCGGCTCACGGTCTCGACACCGGCCGAGATGTAGGCATCACCCTCGCCGGCCTTGATGGCGTGGAACGCCATGCGGGTCGTCTGCAGCGACGACGAGCAGTAGCGGTTGACCGTGACACCGGGCAGGTGGTCGAACCCCGACAGCACCGCGACCGCACGGGCCAGGTTGTGACCGGCCTCGCCGGCCGGCTGACCGACTCCCAGGTGCAGGTCGGTGATGTCGCGCGGGTCCAGACCCGGCACCTTGGCCAGCGCGGCCTGGAGCATCTGGACCGTCAGGTCGTCAGGACGCATGTCCTTGAGGGAGCCCTTGACGGCTCGTCCGATCGGAGAGCGGGCGGTTGAGACGATGACTGCTTCGGGCATGACGTGCCTTTCGGGTGGTGGTGGTTCAGAAGCCGAGGTCGCGGCCGATGAGCTCTTTCATGATCTCGTTGGACCCGGCCCAGATCTTGCTGACGCGAGCATCACGCCATGCGCGGGCCACGCGGTACTCGTTCATGAAGCCGTAGCCGCCGTGCAGCTGGACGCAGTGGTCGAGCACGTCGTTCTGGATCTCCGACGACCACCACTTCGCCTTGGCGGCGTCGGTGGCGGTGGCCTCGCCCTGCGTGTGGGCCAGGACGGCCTGGTCGACGTACGCCTCGGCGACCTCGATCTTGGTGACGAGCTCGGCCAGGAGGAACTTGTTGTGCTGCAGGCTGCCGATCGACTGCTTGAAGGCCTGGCGGTCGTGGGCGTACTGGATCGTCTCGACGAGGATCTGCTTGGCGTGCGCGATGTTGGACACCGAGCAGCTCAGCCGCTCCTGCGGCAGGCGCTCCATCATGTAGACGAAGCCACGGTCGACCTCGCCGATGATCCGGTCGTCGCCCACCCGGACGTCCTCGAAGAAGAGCTCTGCCGTGTCGGCCTCGCCCTGCCCGACCTTGTCGAGCTTGCGGCCGCGGCTGAACCCCGCATCGGTCGCCTCGAGGCCGAACAGCGTGATGCCCTTGGCGCCCTTCTCGGGCGACGTGCGCACGGCGGTCAGCACCAGGTCGGCCGAGAACCCGTTGGTGATGAACGTCTTGGAGCCGTTGATGACCCACTCGTCACCGTCGCGCACCGCGGTGGTCTTGAGGGCGGCGAGGTCGGAGCCACCCCCCGGCTCGGTCATGCCGATCGCGGTGACGATCTCGCCCGTCGCGCAGCCGGGCAGCCAGCGCTGCTTCTGCTCCTGGGTGCCGAGGTCGACGATGTAGGGCACCGCGATGTCGGAGTGGATGGCCGCGCACGACGCGAGCGCGGCGTTGAGCTTGCTGAGCTCCTCGGCCCAGACGGCGTTGAACCGGAAGTCGCCGGCCTCGGAGCCACCGAACTCCTCGGGGATCTCCAGGCCCAGGTAGCCCTCGGCCCCGGCGGCGAGCCAGAAGTCGCGCGGCAGCGCCTTGTCCTCCAGATAGGTCTCGAGGTTCGGCGTGACGTGCTTGGCCAGGAACGCGGCACACGAGTCGCGGAACGCGTCGTGGTCCTCGTCGAAGATCATCCGCTTCATGGGGACCGCCTCGTGCAGGAGATTCAGGGGGACATGCGAACTAAGCGCTTGCTTAGCATGCAAGTCCTCCGTCATGCTGTCAACCAAGGAGGCACCGACATGACGACCGTCACGGCACGCGAACGGCTGATCAACGCCGCCGTCGAGGCCTTTGCCGAGAAGGGGTTCGCCGCCACCACGACGCGCGACATCGCCTCGCGCGCCGGCATGAGCCCCGCGGCGGTCTACGTGCACCACGACTCCAAGGAGAGCCTGCTCTTCACCGTCAGCCTGACGGGCCACCGCTCGGCCCTCGCCATGATCAACGCGGCCGCCGCGTCGAGCACCGACCCGGTCGCCCGCCTGCGTGCCATGGTCTACGACTTCAGCCTGTGGCACGCCGACAACAGCCGAGTGGGCCGCATCGTCCAGTACGAGTACCACGCCCTCACGCCCGAGCACCGCGCCGAGGTGGCGGCTCTGCGGCGCAGTATCGAGAAGACGATGCAGGACGCCCTGGCCGACGGTGTCGACCAGGGCGTCCTGGATGTGGCCGACATCCCCGGGACGGCATTTTCGGTGCTGTCCCTGGGTGTCGACCTCGTGCGGTGGTTCGAGCCCGGCGGGTCACGCTCAGGTCACGAGCTCGCCGCACTGCACGCGGACCTCGCGGTCCGCATGACGCTGCGGACGTCGTCCGGCAGCGCCTGAGGGGCGATCAGGCCTGGAGGACGGCCTCGGCGACGATCGTGATCGAGATCTTGTCGCCGATCATGAGCTTGTCAGCACCCTCGACCGGGATGTTGAAGTCGATGCCGAACTCCTTGCGGCTGATCGACGTCGAGGCCTCGATGCCGACGCGCGTGCCGCCCCACGGGTCGCCGCCCTCGCCGAGGAACTCGGTGGCCAGCTCGACGGACTTCGTGATGTTCTTGATCGTCAGGTCGCCGGTGACGACGAACTCGCCCGCAGCCTTCTCGACGATGCCGGTCGACACGAAGGTCATCTTCGGGTTCTCCTCGGCGTTGAAGAAGTCACCGGAGCGCAGGTGCGCGTCACGGTCGGCGTTGCTCGTGTTGACCGAGGCGAGGTCGACGGAGACGGTGACCGACGAGGCCGTGATGTCCTCGGCGCTGACGATCGAGCCCTCGAAGGTCTCGAACTTGCCGCGCACCTTGCTCATCAGGTGGCGAACGGTGAAACCGATCTCGGTGTGGCTGGCGTCGATAGCCCAGGTTCCGGTGGTGACGCTGGTGGCGGTGCTCATGGTGTCTCCTCGAAAGTATGTAGTTGATCATTCAACAAGATAGACTGTAGCACGAGGTTTAAACTTCAACCAACACTCTCACGACGTAGGATGGATCACATGGAGACCGTCACCGACACCCCGTGGCTCAGCACCGAGCAGCAGCACATCTGGCGCGCGTTCCTCGGTGGGACCACCGTCCTCACGGACCGGCTCGATCGCGACCTGCGGACCGCCCACGGACTCTCGATGCCCGAGTACGAGATCCTGGTCCGGCTGTCCGAGGCTCCCGACCGGGCGATCCGCATGGCCGAGCTGGCCGATGCCGTCTCGCACTCCCGCAGTCGCGTGACCCACACCATCGCCCGCCTCGAGCGCGAGGGCATCGTGCAGCGCGGCAACTGCTCCGACGACGGGCGAGGTGTCTCCGCGATCCTCACTGACCACGGCTTCAGCGTCCTCGAGGAGGCCGCCCACACCCACGTCCGTGGCGTCAACGACTACCTGATCGAGAACGCCGACCCGGCCGACCTCGAGGCCCTGGGGCGCATCATGCAGCAGGTCGTCGAGCAGCTGCAGGGCAAGCGGTTCTGACCGCTGCCCTGCTGCCTGCTCAGTCGCGGGTCAGGCGACGGTGCGTGACGCGGTGCGGACGCGCGGCGTCGGCACCGAGGCGCTCGATCTTGTTGTCCTCGTAGGACTGGAAGTTGCCCTCGAACCAGAACCACTGCGCCGGGTTCTCGTCGGTGCCCTCCCACGCCAGGATGTGCGTGGCGATGCGGTCGAGGAACCAGCGATCGTGCGACGTGACCACGGCGCAGCCCGGGAAGTCCAGCAGCGCGTCCTCGAGCGACGACAGGGTCTCCACGTCGAGGTCGTTGGTGGGCTCGTCGAGCAGCAGCAGGTTGCCGCCCTGCTTGAGCGTCAGCGCCAGGTTGAGACGGTTGCGCTCACCGCCTGACAGCACGCCGGCCTTCTTCTGCTGGTCGGGGCCCTTGAAGCCGAACGACGCGACGTAGGCGCGGCTGTTCATCTCGAAGTTGGCGACCTTGATGAAGTCGAGCCCGTCGGACACGGTCTCCCAGACGTTCTTGTCGCCCGCGATCTCGCCGCGGTTCTGGTCGGCATAGCTGATCTTGACGGTCTGGCCGACGTCGAGCGCTCCGGCATCAGGCGTCTCAGCACCGGTGATCATGCGGAACAGCGTCGTCTTGCCGACACCGTTGGGACCGACGACGCCGACGATGCCGGCCCGCGGGAGCGTGAACGAGATGTCGTCCCAGAGCACCCGGCCGTCGTAGCCCTTGGTCAGGCCCTTCGCGTCGAGCACGACGTCGCCGAGCCGGGGGCCGGCCGGGATGTTGATCTCGCTGGTGTCGATCTTGCGGGCCTTCTCGGCCTCGGCGGCGAGCTCCTCGTAGCGCGCCAGACGCGACTTGGACTTGGTCTGGCGCCCCTTGGCGTTGGAGCGCACCCAGTCGAGCTCGCGCTCGAGCATCTTGGCCCGCTTGGCGTCCTTCTGCCCCTCGATCTTGAGGCGCTCCTTCTTGGACTCCAGGTAGGTCGAGTAGTTGCCCTCGTAGCCGTGGATCGACCCGCGGTCGACCTCGGCGATCCACTCGGCGACGTTGTCGAGGAAGTAGCGGTCGTGGGTCACGGCCAGGACGGCGCCCGGGTAGTTCTTCAGGTGGCCCTCGAGCCACTGGACCGACTCGGCGTCCAGGTGGTTGGTCGGCTCGTCGAGCAGCAGCAGGTCGGGCTGCTGCAGCAGCAGCTTGCACAGCGCGACGCGGCGGCGCTCACCACCGGACAGGTGGTCGACGAGCTCGTCGGCCGGCGGGCAGCGCAGCGCGTCCATGGCCTGGTCGAGGCGCGAGTCGAGCTCCCACGCGTTGTGCGTGTCGAGATCGGTCTGCAGGTCGCCCATCTCGGCGAGCAGGGTGTCGTAGTCGGCGTCGGGGCTCGCAAGCTCCTCGCTGATGGCGTTGAAGCGGTCGAGCTTGCCCTTGATCTCGGCGACGGCCTCCTCGACGTTCTCCAGGACGGTCTTGCCCTCGGTCAGCGGGGGCTCCTGCTGGAGCATGCCCACCGTCGCGTCGGGGTCGCGCACGATGTCGCCGTTGTTGGGCTGGTCGAGGCCGGCCATGAGCTTCAGCAGCGACGACTTGCCCATGCCGTTGGGACCGACGACACCGATCTTGGCCCCGTGCAGGAACGACAGCGTGACGTTGTCGAGGACCACCTTGTCGCCGTGGGCCTTGCGGACGTTGCGCAGGGAAAGAACGTATTCAGCCATGCGCACCAGCCTATCGAGCGCCCTGTGCAGGACCCACGGCGGTCAGGCGGCGGGGGTGGCGACCTGCCGGGACTCGAGCTCGGCGAGCGCCTCGGCCGTGCCGTCGGACGTCGGGGCAGCCTGCTGCTGTCGATCGACCTTGCGGAAGCGGGTCACGCCGCGGCCGAGGTCGTGGGCGATCGTCGACGCCTCGAGGACCGTGCTCTCGCGCGTCTCGCCCTCCTTGGTCGTCCACGTCTCCGTGCGCAGCCGGCCGATCACGATGACGGGGTCGCCGACCGACAAGGACTCCGCAGCGTTCTGGGCGAGATGGCGGAACGCCTTGATCGACATCCACGTCGTCGGCAGGTCGCGCCACGACCGGCTGGCCTGGTCCCAGACGCTCGGCGTGGACGCGACCCGGAACACGACCCAGGGAACGCTGCTGCCCTCGCGCACCTCGACCGGGGTGCCGACGTGGCCGTGGAACGTGAGCATGTTGTCGTACGACATGGAGGTCTCCTTCGATGTGAGGAGCTCCAGCCTCACCCGGCACGACGCAGCGAGAAACCGCACTCCCCCTGCCTGTGGACGACCGCGTGCGCACCGGCACCTGTGGAGAGTCGGTCGAGCGCATCCTCACCCCAGGGCGGTGAGGATGCCTGAGCGGTAGGCGCCGTAGGAGTCGAGCTCGACCTGGACCGGCGCGATGACCTTGTCAGCGGCGACGCGGTCGATGGCCGACCGCAGCTCGCGATCGGCCCGTGCGGCCTTGCGCCGACCACCGATTCGCGAGGCGATGCGCGACAGGCCGGCAAGCACGATGCCGCCGACCAGGGCGCCTACCGTGACCACGGCGGCCATCGGGACGCCGGCGACCTCACCGAGGTCGGGCATGTCGGCCGTCGAGAACTGCGTGATGCCCTGAGCAGCGAGCCACAGCAGACCCGCGCCGGCCACGACGATGCCGAGCATCTGGACGGCCTGGACGACCACCCACCACGCGGAGGGCTTGGCGACGTCGACGCTCGTCGCGTGGATCGCGGCGTCGAGCTCGCCGATGATGTCCTCACCCTGCGGGCTGGAGGCGTCGCGGACCGCGTCACGCCACGGCCGCTCGAGGCCCACGGCGGCCTTGTCGGCCAGGTCGCGGATCGCGAGCTCGGCGTTGGCCCGCTGCACGTTGCCTGCCTCGGGCAGCGCGACCCGCGCCAGCGACGAGAGCGAGAGGTCGTCGCCGAGCTCCAGCTCGTCGAGCGGCTTCTTGCCCAGGCGCCCGATCCACCGGGCGACGGGCCAACCGGTGCGGAGCACGGCGCGACGCCGGGTCGACGCCGCGATGGCATCGACGAGCTGGGGCACGCCCGCGCAGTCGACCAGGGCATCGTCGAGGGCCTGGCGGTCCGCGGGGCTGATGCCCGGGGCGGCGGCCGAGCCACCGACCTGGGCGATGACCTCGGCGGCGGCGGAGATGTCGGACGCCAGGCGCCCCTTGGCCGAGGTCTTCGCGCGGATCCGTGCGGCGAGCTCGCGCTTGAGGTCCTCGATGCCGTCGCCCCGGGTCGCCGACACACCGAGGACGGCGACGTCGGGCAGTCCCTCGTCGGCGAGGATGCGTCGGACGTCGGCCATCGCACGCTCGCGCTCCTCGAACGGGATGCGGTCGATCTGGTTGAGCACGACGAGGGTCACGTCGCTGTAGGCAGCCATGGGCCGGATGTAGCGGTCGTGGATCGCGGCATCGGCGTACTTCTGCGGGTCGAGGACCCACACGAGCAGGTCGGCGTACTTGACCAGCCGGTCCATCTCGAGGTGGTGCGAGACCTCGGTCGAGTCGTGGTCGGGCAGGTCGAGCAGCACGAGCCCGTCGAGCTTGGTGTCCTCGGCCGAGTGGTCGAGCATGCTCATGCGTGACACCTGGTGGCGCGCGGGGATGCCCATCCACTCGAGCAGGCCCTGGGCGCCGTCGGGACCCCACGCGCAGGCCAGGGCCCACGACGTCGTCGGGCGACGCACGCCCACGCCGGCCAGCTCCAGATCGGTCAACGAGTTGAACAGCGACGACTTGCCGGAGCCCGTGGCACCCGCCAGTGCGACGATCGTGTGCTCGCCGGACAGGGTCAGCCGCTCCGCGGCGCGACCGGACAGCATCTCGGCGGGAGCCAGGATCTCGTCGTCGATGCGACCGCGGCTGGCGGTGACCGCACGGGTCAGGCCCTCGAGGCGGGCTGCGACGTCGTTGCGCACGCCGCCGAAGACGACCTCGCTGGCCTCGACCGTGGATGTCATGACGTCGTCTCTCCGTCCAGGAAGTCGGCGTGCCGGGCGTACTCGGCCTTGCGGGCCGCCTCGCGCAGGGTCGCCTGGACGATCTTGAGGGTCTCGGGCGGGTCGAGCAGGGTGTGGAACCGGTGGAGCTCGGTCTCGAACAGAGCCGCGACGCGGGAGTCGAGGTCGGCGTGGGCGCGTTCGACCAGGTCGTCGACCACGGCCTCGCCGAAGATCGCGTCGAGCAGCTTGCGGCCGAGGGTTGCCGTGCCGCCGGCACCCGTGCCGTCGGTGCTGCGCGAGAACATGACGATCATCAGGGCCACGGCGATGCCGTTGACCCCGAACGCGAGGAACCGTGCGGTCATGCGCTTGTCGGCCCCCTCGACGCGGACGAGCTCGAGCACGGACTGACGCCAGTCGTGGACGGTGCGCTCGGCCTTGACGCGGAAGTCCTGCGAGGCACGGTCGAGGCCGCGCTGGCGGTCGAGCATCTGCCGGCCAGGCGTGGAGCCGCCCCAGCTGCGCGCGATCTGCTCGGCTGCGGACTCCGCGTGCTCGACGAGCAGCATGTGCACGGCGGTCTCGATCGCGTCGACGACCTCGGTGGACCGGGTGCGCTTGCCGGTCATGCCGTCGACGAACCGGTCGCGGATGCGGCTGACCTTCTCCTCGACCGACTTCAGCAGCTCGCCGGTGCCGACGAACTCCTGCCAGCTGGCCAGCACCTCGCCACGCAGCAGCGTGCCGTCGGACGTCTGGGTCGCGAGCTCGTCGAGCTCCTTGCGCTGGATCGTCTCGGCGTCGCGATAGAGCGACTCGGCGACCTCGATCTGGGCGTCGAGCGCGTCGGCGACGTCGTGCGTGCGCAGCACGACGTGTCGCACGGCCCCGTCGAGGGTGCGGTGGACGACCATCTGGCGGGCCTTGGGGTCGGCGGCCAGCTCGTGCAGCCAGCCGACCATCGGCGCGACGGCGTCGGCGGGCAGCAGCCCGTCGGCGTCGAGCCCCGACTCGGGCACGGTGAACAGGGGCGAGTCGGACAGCCCGCGCGACGTCATCATGCGGGCCAGGTGGCCCCGCACCTCGATGACGGCCTCGTCGCTCGTGCGGTCGAGCACGACGGCGACCGAGGTGCTGCGCTCGGCGGCCTGACGCAGGTAGTCCCACGGGACCTGGTCGGCGTAGCGGGCAGCGGACGTCACGAACAGCCACAGGTCGGCGGCAGCGAGCAGCTGGGCCGCCAGGTCGCGGTTGCCCTTGTCGATCGAGTCGACGTCGGGGGCGTCGAGGATCGCCAGACCCTTCGGGATCTTGGCGGAGGACGCCAGTCGCAGGGCGTAGGAGTCGTTGCCGATCGCCAGGGTCCGCGGCAGGTCGGGCAGGATGCGATCGGGCTGGAACCACGCCGCGTCGTCGGGGTGGTGCACGAGCACCGGCGAGCGGGTGGTCGGCCTCAGCACGCCCGACTCGGTGACCCGCTCCCCCACCAGGGAGTTGACGAGCGTCGACTTGCCGGCCCCGGTCGACCCGCCGACGACGGCCAGCAGCGGGGCGTCCAGCTGAACCAGACGCGGCAGCACGTAGTCGGAGAGCTGGTCGGTGACCGCGGCCTGCGTCTCACGCGCCTCGTCGATGCCCGGCGTGTCGAGACGCAGCGGGACGTCGCGCACGGTGATGAGCAGCGATCCCATGGCCGCGAGGAGCTCGGCCGAAGCGTGGTCGCCGGGCACGGGCTGCTCCTCTCGTCGACGGTGAATCTGCTGTGGGTGGGTGTACAGACAGATTAGTCGACTTGAGGCCACTTCGTGGCCGCGGCTCGTGCGGCACGGGGGTCAGGAGTGACGAGTGGTGTTCTGCAGCGCCGGTGGGAATCGGAGTGCCGGCCGCAGCGCGTACATCGCGTCGAGCAGCGCATAGGTGCGTTCGACCCCGTGCGGCTTGGAACGGCCGCTCATCAGCGCGTCGTGCAGGAAGGCCATCTCGCTCGACAGCCGTTGATATCGCTTGACGACCTGACCGGCCACCTTGCCGTGGTTCTTGGTCGCAAATCGCCGCGCGGCCTTGCGATGGCCGAAGCGCGACAGGTAGGGGATCTCCGCCGGGTGGATCCAGCCGCGCTGCGCGACGTACGACAGCGACCGCTCCAGGATCCGCACCTGTCGCACGCGGACCACGATGGCCAGGACGGCCGTGGCCAGCAGCAGTGCGGCGAGCGCCAGGTAGGCCAGGACGAAGGCCGTGCCCGTCTCGTCATAGCTCAGCGAGCCGTTCCAGAGGGCGTGCAGGCCGATGCTCGCCGCCAGGCCCAGCGTCCCGATGAGGAAACGGGCGACCTTGGACTTGCGCGAGACGGCGAGGCCGATCGCCACGCCGAACGCGGCGGTGAACAGCGGGTGCGCGAAGGGGCTGAACAGCCCACGGACCACGAACGTGCTGGTGACGCCACCGGCGCCGGCGACCTGGTAGTCGGCCGACTCGGTGTAGCTGCTGGCGTAGTAGCCGATGTTCTCGATGAACGCGAAGCCGATGCCGACGATGCCGGCGTAGATGAGTCCGTCGAGCACCCCGTCGATGACGCGGCGCGAGCGCACGAACGTCAGCAGCAGGAACAGACACTTCGCCGGCTCCTCGGCCAGCGGCGCGACGAAGGACGCCGTCGCGTCGTCGCTCAGGTCGAACGCCTTCTGCGCCCAGAGCTCGAGGGTCAGGGCGATCGCGACGGCGACGACCCCGCCCCAGACGAAGCCCGCGAACTTGTAGCGGCGCGGCTCGGGCTCGTAGCGGTCGAGCCACCAGAAGACGAACCACAGCAGCGGCAGCGGGATCATCGCGTAGAAGAGCGACAGGCCGGTGCCCTCGCCCGAGCCCGCGCTGAGCGAGATGCCGATGCCGCCCACTGCTCCGGCGATCGCGATCACGATGAAGCTGACGAGCAGCAGCGTGCGGCCCCGCTGACGGACCACCTCGCGATAGGGGGGCAGCGCGGCTGGAATCGGGCTGGCTGTCACGTCCGTCACCCGTCAGATCGTAGGGCATCGCCCTTCGGTGCGCGGGACGTGACAGCCGCGGTGAGCAGCGCCGATAGTCTGGCCTCAGCGCGCCCGTAGCTCAGCTGGATAGAGCAAGAGCCTTCTAATCTCTAGGTCGCAGGTTCGAGTCCTGCCGGGCGCACCCCGTCCCCGCTCCCGCCCACCCGTGTCACCAGCTCGACGTCGTGATGCCGGGCAGCTCGCCCCGGTGGGCCGCAGTCCGGAACCGGATGCGCGACAGCCCGGCGAGGCCGACGTAGCCCCGCGGCCGACCGTCGACCTGGTCGCGGTTGCGCACCCGCACCGGCGAGGAGTCGCGCGGCAGGCGCGCGAGCGCCCGCCCGGCCGCGATCCGTTCGTCGAGCGGGAGCCCACGATCCCTCGCGGCGGACCGCAACGCGGACCGCCGCTCCGCGTACCGCTCCACGACCACCTTGCGGCGCTCGTTGGCGACGATCTTGCTGCGCCTGGCCATCAGCGCTCCTCGCGGAAGTCGACGTGCTGGCGGACCACGGGGTCGAACTTGCGCAGGACGATCCGGTCGGGGTCGTTACGACGGTTCTTGCGGGTGACGTACGTGAAGCCGGTGCCCGCGGTCGACCGCAGCTTGACGATGGGACGGATGTCGTTGCCCTTGCGTGCCATCAGATCTTCTCTCCTCGTGCCTGGATGTCTGCGACCACGGCGTCGATGCCGCGGACGTCGATCGTCTTGATGCCTCGGGCGCTGACCCGCAGCGTCACGTGACGCCCCCAGGTCGGCACCCAGTAGCGCTTGCGCCCGATGTTGGCGTCGAACCGCCTCTTGGTCCGACGGTGCGAGTGCGAGACGTGGTGACCGAACCCCACCGTCGCGCCCGTGACCTGACACACCCGTGACATGCGCCGCTCCTTATGTAGACTGACAATCATTCTCATTAAGTCTACCCACAGGAGCAAGTCATGACGAAGAGCATCCCCGCGGCGGTGGCCCCATGAGCACGCCGCTCGTGCTGCTGACCGGGATCGACGCCGACGCGATGGCGCACGCGATGGTCGGCCTGCAGTGGGACGCCCCCCGGGCCGTCGCCGTCCGCCACACGATCGACGTCGACGAGCAGGTCCTGACCCGAGTCGTCAGCGACATGACGGGGGTCGTCGAGCGGGTCCACATCGACCTCGCCCACGCCTGCGTCGGCTGCGCCCTGCGCGAGGACGTCGTGCCGACGCTCGAGCGCCTCGCCGACGACGGCCGGTGGAGCACGATCATCGCGCACCTGCCGATCGCGGCCGGAGCCGAGCAGATCTGCGCGATCCTCGACCACGACGCCGTGCTCGGCGCGAAGCTCCACGTCGCGTCGGTGCTCGCCGTCGTCAACGGACCGACGGCTCGCGAGGACCTCCTCGGCGACGACCTGCTGCGCGAGCGGCACCTGCAGACCTCCGTCGAGGACGCACGCGGTGTGGCCGAGGTGCACGCCTCGCTCGTCGAGCACGCCGACATGGTCGTCGTGGTCGGCGACATCGAGGAGACCGACCGGGATCTCGTCCGGGCACTGCTCCGCCCCGGTGCCAGCGAGGTCGTCGACCACCTCTCGATCGACACCGCCGCCGTCGTGGGCGCCCGGCGCTCCCACCGTGACGCGCAGGCGTGGGTCGATCCCGCGCACCGCGCGACCGTCGGGCTCGTCGAGATCGGAGCGGCATGGACCGTGGAGCTGCGGTCCGACCGACCGTTCCACCCCGAGCGGCTGATGGCCAACCTGGAGGGTCTCGGCGGCGGCGCTCGGCGATCTCGGGGCTGCTTCTGGCTGCCGACGCGTCACGACCAGATCTGCGAGTGGGACGGCGCCGGCGGTCAGCTGAGCGTCGGCCCCTGCGAGCACGGATCGAGCGAGCCGCACGTCCGCCTCCTCGTGACCGGCATCGACGGCGGCCGGGACGAGCTGCTCGCCCTGTTCAGGTCGTGCCTGCTGACCGACCGGGAGATCGCCGAGCGCGGCACGATCTGGGAGAGCCACGAGGACGGCTTCGAGCCCTGGCTCGGCCCCACCCGTCAGCCTGCCTGACCCACCACCGGACACCCGTCACCCGACCCCGAAAGAGGCACCATGGCCGTCCCCAAGCGCAAGCTGTCGCGCAGCAACACCCGTCACCGCCGCTCGAGCTGGAAGGCGACGCCCGTCGCCTTGGTGCCGGTCACCGTCGACGGCGTCACGCACCGCGTCCCCCGTCGCCTCGTCCGAGCCGTCCAGCGCGGCCTCGTCACCCGCCAGGAGCACGCATGAAGGTCCGCAACTCGCTCAGGTCGCTCAAGAACCAGCCCGGTGCGCAAGTCGTCCGGCGCCGCGGTCGCACGTTCGTGATCAACAAGCAGAACCCGCGCCTGAAGGGCCGGCAGGGCTGACCCGCTCAGGGCAGGGCGTCGAACGCCTCGGGAGTGACCGCTCCCCCGGCCTCGCCCCGCTCCACCGCGGTGAGGAACCCGCGCCGCCGCGCCTCGGCGACCCGGTTGGTCCACGTGCCTGCCGCGCCGCCGAGGCGCTCGGCGAGCGTCTTGGACGGCGTACGATCGCCGGCCTCGACGATCGCGACGTACTCGAAGGCGAGAGCCGCCAGCATCTCGTCGCTGCTGCCGAACGTGCCGCCGTTGCCGGCGATCATCACCGCGAGGTCGACCGGACGGACCGTCGGCACCTGCACCTCGGCGCTCTTGGTGGCCAGACGGCGGGCCTCCGACAGCAGCGAGCCCAGTGGCAGCTCGCGGACGTCGTTGCCGTTGATGCTCGCGTCGTGGTCGAGCAGACGCAGGGTCACCTCGCGGATGTTCCACTGACGGTGGGTGCCGCGGCGGTGCAGCCTGACGCCGACACCCCAGTCGTCGGCGAGGCGCATCGCGACCAGCTGGTCGCCGTCGTCGCCCGGACTCACCGCGTGCGGCTCGAGGAGCCCGTCCAACAGCTCGTCGAGGTCCATCGCCGCTCCTCAGTGGTAGTGACTTGACGTTACCACCGCACGGGTCTCAGCGCAGGTGATCTGCAGCCGCTGCACGGACAGCGGCCGCCACTGCGTCGAGCGCCGGCGTCCGCAGCGTCCACTGCTGCCAGTGCAGCGTGACGTCGACGTGCTGGCCGGGGTCGAGCTCGACCAGGCGCCCGTCGCGCTCGGCGTCGAGGCTCTGCTCGTCCGGCAGCATCCCCCACCCCAGACCCAGCAGCACGGCCCGGGCGAACTCGACCGACGAGGGCACGTGGTGGCGCGGGGGCGACAGCCGGCTCCTCGACCGTCGGCGCAGGTAGGCGTCCTGCAGGTCGTCCTTGCGGTCGTAGACCACGACGGGTGCCGCGGCGAGGGACGACGCGTCGACGCCGTCGGCGAACCACCGCTCGACGACGGCGGGGGTCGCCATCGGTCGATATCGCATCGAGCCGAGCCGCTCGACCCGGCACCCCTGCACCGGCCGGTCGTCGGAGGTGATCGCCGCCATGACCGTGCCCGACCGGAGCAGGTCGGCAGTGTGCGCCTGGTCGTCGCGGTGCAGGTCGAAGCAGATCGTCGGGGGCAGCGTCGCCAGCGCCGGAAGGATCCACGTGGCGAGCGAGTCGGCGTTGACGGCGATGGGAATGGTGACCGTCGCCTCGACCCCCGTCTCGGCACGAGCCTCGTGCACCAGGGCGTCGACCTGGCGCGCCAGGCGCACGTAGGCCTCACCGGCGTCGGTCGCCGCGGTCGGTCGCGCGCGTCGCACGAGCACCTGCCCGGTCGACTGCTCGAGCGCCTTGATGCGCTGACTGATCGCCGACGGGGTGACGTGCAGCGCCGAGGCCGCGGCGTCGAAAGATCCCTCGTCGACCACCGCGGCGAGGGCCTGCAGCTGGGCCAGATCCATGTGAAGCAACACTAATGCAAGGCAAGAAACATTCGTTGGACTTCAGCAAGTGGGACCTCTAGCGTCGACGACATGACCCACGCCGCGCTCGTCGCCTCCGCCTCGGGGCTCGGCTTCGGGCTGTCGCTCATCATCGCGATCGGCGCCCAGAACGCCTACGTCCTGCGCCAGGGCCTGCGCCGGGAGCACGTCCTCCCGGTGGTCGCGATCTGCGCCGGGTCCGACGCCGTCCTGATCCTGCTCGGGGTCGGCGGGCTCGGCTCCCTGCTCGAGCTCGCCCCGTGGCTCACCGACGTGATGCGCATCGGCGGCGCCGCCTTCCTGCTCACGTACGCAGCCCTCGCGGCGCGCCGTGCCTGGCGCCCCGCGGCGCTCGACACCGAGGCCGACGGCAGGTCGACACCGCTGTGGCCGGTCGTCACGACGATCCTCGCGCTGACCTGGCTCAATCCCCACGTCTACCTCGACACGCTCGTGCTGCTCGGGTCGGTGGCCGCGACGCACGGCGACGACCGGTGGTGGTTCGGGCTGGGCGCGGCCGTCGGCAGCGTCGTCTGGTTCACCACCCTCGGCTTCGGCGCGCGCCTGCTGCGGCCCGTGTTCGCGCGCCCGGTCGCCTGGCGGGTGCTCGACGCGCTGATCGCGATCGTGATGGTCGCCATCGCTGCCACGCTCCTGCATGGTCTGATGGGCGGGTGAGAGCGTTCGCCGTCGTCGTCGCAGGTGGTGCCGCCGGCACCCTGGGCCGGCACGGCGTGTCGTCGTGGCTCGACAGCACACACCTCTTCCCCACCGGCACGTTCGTCGTCAACGTCACCGGCTCGTTCGTCCTCGGCGCCCTGCTGGCAGCGCTGGTCGTCCGTGGGGACGACACGGGCGACCGCCGCACGCTCCGTCTCCTGCTGGGGACGGGCTTCCTCGGCGGCTACACGACCTACAGCGCCCTCGCGGTCGAGACCGACACCCTGCTGCGCGGCGACCACGTGGCCCTCGGCCTGACGTACGCCGTCGGCTCGGTGCTGGCCGGCCTCGTCGCTGCCGCCGCCGGCATCGCAGCCGCCCGGGCGGTGACGCGATGACGACGCTGCTGATGGCCCTGGCCGGGGGGCTCGGCGCGGGCACGCGCTACTCGCTCGACGCGTGGATCCGACCGCGGACGTCGGACCGCCTCCCGTGGTCGACGCTCGTCATCAACGTCACGGGCTCGTTCCTGCTCGGGCTGCTCGTCGGGCTGGCCACCGGCGACGCCTGGCTCACGATCCTCGGCACCGGCTTCCTCGGCGGCTACACGACGTTCAGCACCGCGAGCGTCGAGACCACGCACCTGGCGCTCGAGCGCAGGTACGCAGCAGCCGCCGTCAACGCCCTGGTGATGCTCGTGCTGGGCGTTGCGGCGGCTGCGTGCGGGTATGCCGTCGGGCGCTAGGCCTTCTTGGCCGCGTCGATGGCCTTCTGGATGTCGGCCTGCTGCGGGATGGTGTTGCCCTCGCCGCTGACGTCCTTGCCGTCGATGCGCATCGTCGGGGTGCCCGAGACACCGTCGTCCTTGCCCTGCGAGAGGGCGTCCTCGATCCACGGGGTGAACGTCTGCTTGTTGATGCAGGCGTCGACGCCGGTGACTCCGGCCTCCTTCGCCCACTCGATCAGCTGGGAGTTCTCCGGTCCGGCGCCGCCCTCCTGGGGCTGGTTGGCGAACAGGATGTCGTGGAACGCCTTGAAGGCCTTGGGCCCGCCCTTGTCGTTGACGCACGCGGCGGCGTTCCAGGCACGCTGGGAGTACTCGTTGGTGCTCTGGTTCACGAGGAACGCGTAGGGGCGGTACTCGATCTGGATCTCACCCGCGGCGACCTGGTCGCTCAGGAAGGAGCCGGCGGTCTGCTCGAGGGCGCCGCAGCCGGGGCACAGGAAGTCCTCGTACAGCGTCACCTTGACGGGGTCGGCGTCGGAGGCCGGGGCCTTGCCCGTCGCGACCTCGGGCGTGTAGAGGATGCCGTAGTCCTTGTTGACGTTCTGCGGAGTCGTCAGCTCGGTGGCGATCTCCTTGTCCTTCTTCATGCTCTGGTAGCCGAAGCCGGCCAGCGCGATGAGCGCGACGACCACGACCACGATGCCCACCGTGATGAGGTTGCGCTGCTTGCGGTCGGCCTTCTCGCGCTCCTTGCGCATCTGCTCCGCGCGCGCGGCCCGTTCCTGTCGATCGTTCGCCATGTCGTTCCTCAGTCTGTCCAGCCGCATCGGTCGCGACGTGTTCGGGGATGGGCACTCGACGTCCTGCCGGTCACCGAAGGGACCAACGCAGAACCGTCGCCGAAGGTTCCTCGTGAGCCTACCGGCCCGTCCGAAGCCCCATCGCGGGCGTCGCAGTAGTGTCGGGGCGTGAATGACAAGCTGGTGTGGATCGACTGCGAGATGACCGGACTCTCCCTGGAGGCAGATGCGCTCGTGGAGGTGGCGGCCCTCGTCACCGACTACGACCTCAACGTGCTCGGCGACGGTGTCGACCTCGTCATCAAGCCCCCGCAGGCCGCTCTCGACCAGATGAACGACTTCGTCACCGACATGCACACCAGCTCAGGACTCCTGACCGAGCTCGAGACCGGCCTGAGCCTGCGCGAGGCCGAGGAGCAGGTGCTGGCGTACGTCCGCGAGTTCGTCAAGGAGCCGGGCAAGGCGCCGATGGCCGGCAACACGATCGGCACCGACCGCTCGTTCCTCGCCCGCGACATGACCGAGCTCGAGGGCTGGCTGCACTACCGCGTGATCGACGTCTCGTCCATCAAGGAGCTCTCGCGCCAGTGGTTCCCGCGGGCCTACTTCGCCGCGCCGACCAAGGGCGGGCAGCACCGCGCGCTGGTCGACATCCAGGAGAGCATCGAGGAGCTGCGCTACTACCGCCGTGCCGTCTTCACCCCCGATCCGGGCATCGACTCCGAGTCCGCCAAGGCCATCGCGGCCGAGGTCTCGGGCTCGGTGACGGGTCAGGCCTGAGTCGGCCCACCCGGTCGTGAGCACGGTCGGGCTTGCGTTAGACTCTTCTTCGCCGTGTCGGGCGTATGCCCGGCACGCGTGGTGGGTGTAGCTCAGCTGGTAGAGCACCGGCTTGTGGTGCCGGTGGTCGCGGGTTCAAGTCCCGTCACTCACCCCACATGACAAGGCCCCCGGACCGCGGTCCGGGGGCCTTGTCATGTCACCGGTCAGGCCGGGTGCAGGCTCACTTCGTCGTGATGTCGATGTCGCCGCTCGCCGTGGTCGCGCGCACGAACCCGTCGCCGTCCTCGTCGGACGTGAGGTCGGAGGACTCGTCCCCCGACGTCGACTTCATCGTGACGGCGTAGGTGACCTTGCCCGTCGGGATGCGGGCCGAGATGTCGCCGCTGCTGGTCGTCGCCTTGAGGGCGAAGGGCTGGGTCTTGAAGTCGGCCGAGATGTCGCCCGACGCGGTCTCGGCGGAGAACTCGTCGACCGTGAGACCGCGGCCCGAGATGTCGCCGCTGCCGGTCTGCACCGTCAGCACGCCCTCGTCGACCGTGTCGGCCACGACGTCGCCCGCCGTGGTGCGGATGACGACCGGGAACCCCTCGGGGATCTCGAGGGTCGTGTCGACGCCGCAGCCGGGGTTGAGCCACGTCTGGCAGCCCGAGAGGATCTTGATCTCGTCGCCGCGACGACCCACCTCGAACGACGTGGTGCGCAGCCCGCTCGTGATCCTCGCTGCGAGGCGGATGACGTCCGGTCCGCCCTGGACGATCTTCACGTCCGCGTCGCCGGCGTCGACGACGATCTGCTGGGAGTCGCCGATCTCGATGACGCTCGTCGAGACCTTGGTGTCGCGCATCAGGATGGACGCACCCAGCACCAGCCCGGCGACGAGGCCGACGAACAGGATCGTGCCGACGACCGTGATGAGGGTGCGGGACGCCGGAGAGCGGACGTCGTAGTCGGCGACGACCTCCTCCTCGGTCACGAGGCGTCCCCGGTGCTGGGCTGGGTCGAGACCGGCACGACGTCCTCGGCGCCCATGCGTGCGGCGTCGGCGGTCTCGTCGTCGGGCATCGTCTGGCTCTCGCGCTCGGCGGCGACGCGCTTGAGGTAGTGGTCGACCTCGTTGTCACGCTGCGCCTCGGTCCAGCCGAGCACGTCGCCCATGAGCCCGGCGACCTCCACCGCGACGTCGGTGCCGCGGTCGAACGTCTCGATCGAGATCCGGGTGCGGCGCGCGATCGCGTCGTCGAGGTGACGGGCGCCCTCGTGGGACGCCGCGTAGGAGATCTCGGCCCGCAGGTAGTCGTCGGCACCGGTCAGCGGCTTGCCGAGGTCGGGCTGCTCGGCGATCAGGTCGAGCAGCTCGCCGATGAGCGAGCCGTAGCGGTGCAGGAGGTGCTCGATCCGGCCGACGCCGAGCCCGCTCGACTTCGCGATCATGTGGCGCTGGTTCCACAGCGCCTGGTAGCCGTCGGCACCCAGCAGCGGGACGTCCTCGGTCACCGAGGCGGGCGCGTGACGATCGAGCTGGGTCGTCATGCCGTGGACAGCAGCGTCGACGGCATCCTTGGCCATGACGCGGTAGGTCGTGTACTTGCCGCCCGCGATGACGACGAGTCCCTTGACGCTCGTGCCGACGGCGTGCTCGCGCGACAGCTTGCTGGTCGCCTCGTCCTCGCCGGCCAGCAGCGGGCGGAGTCCGGCATAGACGCCCTCGACGTCCTCGTGGGTCAGCGGCTCGACGAGCACGCTGTTGACGTGCTCGAGCAGGTAGTCGATGTCGCTGCGGCTCGCGGCCGGGTGGTCCTTGGACAGCGACCAGTCGGTGTCGGTCGTGCCGATGATCCAGTGACGTCCCCACGGGATGACGAAGAGCACGGACTTCTCCGTGCGCAGGATCAGGCCGGACTCGCCCCGGATGCGATCGCGCGGCACGACGAGGTGCACGCCCTTGCTCGCGCGGACGTGGAACTGGCCACGCTGCCCCGCGAACGACTGGGTCTCGTCGGTCCACACGCCGCTGGCGTTGACGACCTGCTTGGCGAGGATGTCGAACTCGCGGCCGGACTCGAGATCCTTGACCCTGGCGCCCACGACGCGGTCGCCATCGCGCAGCAGGTCGATGACACGGGTGCGGCTCGCGACGTGCGCGCCGTAGGCCGCGGCCGTGCGCGACAGGAACATCGTGTGGCGGGCGTCGTCGACCTGGCCGTCGTAGTAGTGCAGGGCGCCGATCAGCGCGTCCTTCTTGAGCGCCGGCATCAGCCGACGCGCGCCGCGGCGCGTCAGGTGACGGTGCAGCGGCACGTCCTGCCCGTAGCCCGACGCCTTGCTCATCGCGTCGTAGAGCGCGACGCCGGAGCCGGCGTAGAAGCGCTCCCAGACGCGGTGGGTCAGGGGATAGATGAAGCCGACCTCGTGGACGAGGTGGGGCGCGAGCTTCTGCAGGCTCAGACCGCGCTCCTTGAGCGCCTCGGCGACCAGCCGGAAGTCGAGCATCTCCAGATAGCGCAGGCCTCCGTGCATGAGCTTGCTCGAGCGGCTCGAGGTGCCCGACGCGAAGTCGCGCGCCTCCACCAGGCCGACCGTGAGGCCTCGGGTCGCGGCGTCGAGGGCGGCGCCGCCACCGACGACACCACCGCCGATGACCAGGATGTCGAGCGGGGTCGACGCCATGGCGTCGAGGGCTGCTTGGCGGTTCTCGGGGGACAGGGCGACAGATCGCATGCCCCCAGTCAATCAGCCCGACCCAGCAAGGGCGAACGCCCGCCGCAGGATGTGACTCAGTCGACGTCGACCCAGCCGAGAGTGCGTTCGACGGCCTTCTTCCACTGCGCGTGACCCGCGGTGCGCTGCTCCGGCGTCGAGGTCGACTCCCAGCGCTTGGCCTCGTTCCAGTTGGCGACGAGCTCGTCGGTGCCGGCCCAGAAACCGACCGCGAGGCCTGCGGCATAGGCGGCACCGAGCGCCGTCGTCTCGGCCACGACCGGACGGCTGACCGCCACGCCGAGGACGTCGGCCTGGATCTGCATGCAGAGCTCGTTGTCGGTGACACCACCGTCGACGCGCAGGATCTGCAGGTCGAGAGCGGCGTCGGCGACCATCGCGTCGACGACGTCCTTGCTCTGGTAGCAGATCGCCTCGAGCGCGGCCCGGGCGATGTGGGCGACGGTGTTGTAGCGCGAGAGCCCCACGATCGCGCCGCGCGCGTCGGAGCGCCAGTAGGGAGCGAACAGGCCGGAGAAGGCGGGGACGAAGCACACCCCGCCGTTGTCGTCGACGCTCGCCGCGAGCCCCTCGGTCTCGGCCGCCGCCTTGATGACGCCGAGCTGGTCACGGAGCCACTGGATCGCGGACCCCGTGACGGCGATCGAGCCCTCGAGGGCATAGACCGCCGGGGCGTCACCGAGCTGGTAGGCGACCGTCGTCAGCAGGCCGTGGGTCGACCGCACGATCTCGGTGCCCGTGTTGAGCACCAGGAAGTTGCCGGTGCCGTAGGTGTTCTTGAGCTCGCCGGGCTCGAAGCAGACCTGTCCGACGAGGGCCGCGTGCTGGTCGCCGAGGTCGCCGGCCACGGCCACCTCTCCCCCGAATGGCCCCTCGGCCTCGGTGTGGCCGTAGACCTGCGAGGACGACCTGATCTCCGGCAGCATCGAGCGAGGGACGTCGAAGATCGCCAGCAGCTCGTCGTCCCAGGCCAGCGTCTCCAGGTCCATCAGCATCGTCCGGCTGGCGTTGGTGACGTCGGTGAGGTGCAGGCCGCCGTCCGGACCGCCGGTGAGCCACCACATGAGCCAGGTGTCGATGGTGCCGAAGATCGCGTGCCCGGCCTCGGCATCGGCGCGGGCGCCGTCGACCGTGTCGAGGATCCACTGGATCTTGCTGCCCGAGAAGTAGGGCGCCGGGGGCAGTCCGGCCCGGTGACGGATCCGGTCTCCCCGACCGTCCTTGTCGAGGGCGGCGACGACCGTGTCGGTGCGGGTGTCCTGCCAGACGATCGCGTTGTAGTACGGCACCCCGGTGCGCCGGTCCCACACGACGGTCGTCTCGCGCTGGTTGGTGATGCCGATCGCCGCGAGGTCGCCCGCGGTGATGCCGGCGCGGCCCATCGCGGTCTGCACGACGTCCTGGGTCGCCTCCCAGATCTCGTGCGGGTCGTGCTCGACCCAACCAGCCTGCGGGAAGATCTGCTCGTGCTCGAGCTGGTGCCGCGCGACCTCGTGGCCGTCGTGGCCGAAGATCATGAATCGTGTGCTGGTGGTGCCCTGGTCGATCGCACCGACATACTTCGCCATGGCCGAGACCCTATCCGTAGGCTCGCCCCATGCGTCTGATCCTCATCCGCCACGGCCAGACCCCTGCCAACGTCGCCGGCGTGCTCGAGTCGACCGTGCCGGGTCCCGGTCTCACCGACCTCGGCACGACCCAGGCCGAAGAGCTCGTCGAAGCCCTCGCCGGCGACTCGATCGACGCCCTCTTCGTGTCGAACATGGTGCGCACCCATCTCACGGCGGCACCGCTCGCGGCCGCCCGTGGTCTCGACCCGATCGAGCGGCCCGGGCTGCGCGAGATCGCGGCCGGCGACGTCGAGGGCAACACCGACGAGGCCTCGGTCCACCAGTACGTCTCCACGCTCCTCGCGTGGTGCGGTGGCGACCTCGACGTCCGGATGCCCGGCGCCGAGTCGGGTCACGAGGTCATTGCCAGGTACGACGAGGTCGTCGCCGAGGCGGAGGCCCTGGGCGTCGGATCGGTCGCGCTCGTCAGCCACGGCGCCGTCATCCGCGCCTGGTGCGCCGCCCGCACCGACAACGTCGATCTCGAGTTCGTCAGCACGCACTACGTCGTCAACACCGGCATCGTCGTCGTCGAGGGATCGACGGAGCAGGGATGGGAAGTCACGTCCTGGCTCGGCGAGAGCATCAGCGAGGCCGCGGCTCGCGGTGTCACCTCCGACCACAGCCCCGCCTCGGAGCCGCTCGAGGACTGATCCCCGGGCCGCGGTCACCACGATCGGACGGCGCGTGCTCCCGTGGGATGAGACGATGCCGACGAGAGGCAACGCCAGCAGGGTCGTACCTAACCAACAGGTACCTGAGTCGTTGACGTAGGCATGCGCTGGATCCGAAAGCACCCCCGCCAGTCCGCTGGTCTGTTCGCCGTCGCCATCGGGATCGTCCTGGCGGTGCTGGCCGCGACCAACCTGCTCGGCGGCGACGACTCTGACCCGCTCGCCGGATCCGGTGACTCCAGCACCGAAGGGCCCGTCGAGGACCCCTTCCTCGGCCCGGCCGAGGACATCGCGCCCGACGACACCCCTCCCACGAGCCTCGCCGACCTCGACCCCAACCAGGGACGCGTCGACTTCGCGGGCTCGAACGGCGGTGGCGGCCTGCAGGGCCAGGGAGCCACCACGGGACTCCCCCGTCACTCGCTCACGGTGCGCATGACGTCCAAGGAGCCCATTCGCGGCGTCGGCTACATCATCCCGACCAGCCTGGCGAAGTACTACGGCGTCGAGCGCAACGTCGGCACCTCGTGGACCCTCAAGACCACGGTCTACGGCGACCCGGCCTACGCCCAGGTGTTCTCCCAGGCAGGCGCCCGCGGATTCCCCGTGACCTGCACGATCTCCGTCGACGGCAAGGTCACGGAGCAGCGGGCCACCGAGGGTCCGTACGGCCAGCTCTACTGCGTGGGCTGACCGCACGGACCGCTCAGGCGGAGGTCACTCGGGCTGCAGCATCTCGCCGTGGACGTCCGCGTGCGGGACGGTCGGGATCGTGCCGAGACGCCCCTTCTGGAAGTCCTCGAACGCCTGCATGACCTCGGCCTTGGTGTTCATGACGAACGGGCCGGCCCAGGCGATGGGCTCGCGGATCGGCAGCCCGCCGAGCAGAGCCACCTCCAGGGTGGGGTTCTTGCTGTCCTGCTTCTGGTCAGCACCGACCGTGATGGTCTCTCCGTGGCCGAGGACGGCCAGCTGGCCGGCCCGGATCGGACGACGGTCGCGGCCGACGTAGCCGGTGCCGCTCATGACGTAGACGAGGGCGTTGAAGTCGGTGCGCCACGGCACCGTCATCTTCGCGCCCGGCAGCAGTGTCGCGTGCACCATCGCCATGGGCGTGTGGGTCGACCCGGGACCCTTGACGCCGTCGACCTCACCGGCGATCACGCGCAGCAGCGCGCCGGCGTCAGGGGTCGAGGCCAGGCCCACGTCTCCGCCGCGGATGTCCTGGTAGTGCGGCGGCAGCCACTTGTCGGCCTTCGGCAGGTTGACCCACAGCTGCAGGCCGTGGAACGTCCCACCCTTGACGACGAGCCACTCCGGCGGGGTCTCGATGTGCAGCAGGCCGCTGCCGGCGGTCATCCACTGGGTGTCGCCGTCGGTGATCGAGCCGCCACCGCCGTGCGTGTCCTGGTGGTCCATGACGCCGTCGATCATGTAGGTCACGGTCTCGAAGCCGCGGTGCGGGTGCCACGGGGTGCCCTTGGGCTCGCCGGGCTCGTACTCGACCTCGCCCATCTGGTCCATGTGGATGAACGGGTCGAGCTTCGCGGCGTCCACGCCCGCGAACGCGCGGCGGACGGGGAAGCCTTCTCCCTCGTAGCCGGTGGGGGCGGTCGTCACGCTGACCGGGGCTCGGTCCTCCTCCTGCGTCGGCGCAGCGATCACGCGGGGCAGGACGGTCCAGTCGGCAACGTTCACAGCAGGCATCGCGTTCTCCTTCGTAGGTCTGACAATCTAGTTCAACATTCAACTACCGTCAAGCATTCCATTACTCTCGATCCATGGATGCTGCACTGATCGACGCGATCCGGGCCGACCTGCGCGACGAGGCCGACCCCTCCAGGGCGCCCGGCATGCAGGCGTACATGAAGTCGGCCCTGCCGTTCCTCGGGGTCCGCCTGCCTGCCGTCCGGACGATCGTCGCGGCAGCCTCCCGTCGACATCCGCCACAGGGCCTCGACACGCTCGACGCGAGCGTCCGTGAGCTCTGGGACGGCGCAGAGTTCCGCGAGGAGCGCTACGCGGCCGCCGCCCTGCTGCGGCTCCCCCTGGCGCGAGGAGAGCTCGCTCTGGTGCCGCTGATCGAGCACCTCGCCACGACCGGCGCCTGGTGGGACCACGTCGACGACCTCGCGGGCCGCGTGGCCGACCTGCACGACGCGCACCCTCGCGAGACGGGCGACATCGTCCGGGCCTGGAGCGTCGACGACGACCTCTGGCTGCGCAGGCTCGCGATCATCAGTCAGCTCGGTCGCCAGGACCGTGTCGACCGCGCCCTGCTCGCCGACGTCATCATTCCCCGCCTGAGCGACCGGGAGTTCTTCGTGCGCAAGGCGATCGGCTGGGCGCTGCGGGACGTCGCGCGGGTCGATCCCGCCTGGGTGCGGCTGTTCGTCGCCGATCACGAGGACAGCATCAGCGGGCTGAGCAGGCGAGAGGCGCTCAAGCACCTGCAGTGACACCCGAGCCGCACGACCAAGGCCTCACGCGACGGGGATCGACCCTAGGCTGGGCGACATGACGTCGACCAGCACCGCTCCCGAGCGCCACGACATCGTGATCGTCGGCGGAGGCCACAACGCCCTCGTCGCCTCGATCTACTTGGCCCGCGCCGGCAAGGACGTGCTCGTCCTCGAGCGGCTCCCGCACGTCGGGGGCGCGGCCATCAGTGCGCGGCCCTTCGATGGCATCGACGCGCGCCTCTCGCGGTTCTCCTACCTGGTGAGCCTGATGCCGCAGCAGCTCATCGACGAGCTGGGGCTGCAGCTGGAGCTGCGATCGCGCGACACCGCGTCCTACACGCCGTACGACGGTGGCGGGCTGCTCGTCGAGACGGCGGAGGGACCGGCTACCGAGGAGTCGTTCCGGGCCCTGACCGGCAACGACGACGAGCTCGCCGCGTGGCGCCGCTTCTACGCCGAGGTGGGCACCGTGGCCGAGGCCCTGGCCCCCACCCTGCTGTCGCCTCTGCCGCACATCGGCGAGATCCGCGACCGGGTCGAGATGGCGATCTGGACCGACCTGGTCGACGAGCCGCTCGGCACCGCGATCGAGCGCCGCTTCTCGAACGACCTCGTGCGCGGCGTCGTGGGCACCGACGCCCTGATCGGCACCTTCGCCTCCCTGCACGACCGCACGCTCGTGCAGAACCGCTGCTTCCTCTACCACCTGATCGGCAACGGGACCGGCGAGTGGCGGGTGCCGGTCGGTGGCATGGGAGCCGTCACCGGTGAGCTCGAGCGGGTGGCCCGCGAGGCCGGGGTCCAGATCCGCACCGACACGGCAGCGACAGCGGCGACGGCCACCGAGTCCGGTGTCACCGTGGCCGGTGACGGGTTCGCGGTCGAGGCCGACTGGCTGCTCAGCGGCGTCGCACCGTACGTCCTGGCGGGCCTGCTCGGCGATCCCCTCCCCCCGAAGCCGTCGGGCTCCCAGTTCAAGATCAATCTCCTGGTCTCCCGACTGCCACGGCTGAGGTCGGGCATCGATCCGGCGGTCGCCTTCGCCGGCACGTTCCACCTCGGCGAGTCGATGACCGAGCTGGAGGACGCCTACGCGCAGGCGGCCGCCGGCGCCCTCCCGAGCCGCGCCGCCGGCGAGCTCTACTGCCACACCCTGACGGACCGATCGATCCTCGGGCCCGACCTGGCCGCGACCGACGCCCAGACCCTGACCTACTTCGGCCTGCACACCCCCTACGAGGTGATGTCGGACGAGGCCGCGGGCCGGGCCGCCTACGCCCAGTTCGTCGCTGCGCTCGACGAGCACCTCGCCGAGCCGATCGAGCCGCTGATCCGTGGCGTCGAGCACAGGACGCCGGCGCAGGTCGAGGAGGCCCTCGCCATGCCCGGCGGACACATCTTCCACGGCGACCTGCAGTGGCCGTGGCTCGAGGAAGGCGAGAGGCCCCGCCATCCCAGTGAGAAATGGGGTGTCGCCACCGGGAGTCCGCGCGTCCTCGTCTGCGGGAGCGGGGCTCGACGGGGCGGCGCCGTGAGCGGGATCGGCGGCCACAACGCAGCTCATGCGGTACTCGATTATGAGCAGGCGGGAGGGCCCTGCTAGTGTTTCTCGTCGCGCGGCATTAGCTCAATTGGCAGAGCAGCTGACTCTTAATCAGCGGGTTCGGGGTTCGAGTCCCTGATGCCGCACCAGCGCGAGAGGCCCCGGTCACCCGGGGCCTTCGTCGTTCCACCGGAGGCACTCATGGACGCTCGATCACGGCTCGAGTCGGACCGCCGGACGACCTTGGCCCGGCTGGCCCTCCTGCAGCGTGACGTCGCCGCCATCATCGCCGCCTCGGAGGGCTCCAACGCCGACGACGAGCACGATCCGGAGGGCGCGACGATTGCGTTCGAGCGGTCGCAGGCGACCTCCCTGGTGCAGCAGGCCGAGCGCCACCTCACCGAGATTGATGCGGCGCTCGCGCGCCTCGACGACGGCACGTACGGCGTCTGCGAGGTCTGCGGAGCGCCAATCCCGGCCCCCCGCCTCTCGGCCCGTCCTGTGGCCCGCACCTGCGTCACCTGCGGTTGACGCGGTCACCCTCCGGCGGGGCGGTCGTGCCGAGCCGCCTTCGCGCGGTACATCGCGACGTCAGCTTCGCGCACGATCTTGTCGATGTGCGCGCCGCTCTCTCCCCTGGCGACACCGATGCTGGCCGTCACCGTGATGTCGCCGTCACGCGACGGAAAGGGTGCCTCGATGAGCGTCCTCACCTTGGTGACCAGGTCGCCGACCGCCGCCTCGTCCAGGTCGACACCCATGACCAGCAGCTCGTCACCGCCGATGCGGAAGAGGCGTTCGCCACGCCCGAGTCCGCTCTCGAGTCGCTGCGCCACGTCCCGGAGCAGACGGTCGCCTGCATCGTGCCCGAGCTCGTCGTTGATCTGCTTGAACCCGTCGAGATCGATGAAGAGCACCGCGACGGGCCGCCTGTCGTCGGTCAGGCCGTCGGCGAAGGCCTGGTAGGCCGCTCGGTTGGGGACCGCCGTGAGCTGGTCGGTGAACGCCATGACGCGCAGGTGCTCCTCCGCCGCGGCACGCACCGCGTCGTCGAACATGACCGGCGTGTTGATCAGCGCCTTGTAGTTGCGGCGCAGCCCCAGGTAGGTGATTGCGACGACGGCACCGAGGATCTCGATGAGCACGTTGTGGATGCCGCTGTAGGTCTGGCGGGTCGCTTCGAGACCGGCCCTGCCGCCGCCCCCTTCCGGTATGAGCAGGTGAAGACCATGGGCCCAGTGGTGGATCGCACAGCTGGCGAAGATCATGCCTGTGGCCAGCGCCAGCCGGTTGGACCGCAGCTGTCTCGTCCGCACCAGGCCGGTGAAGATGAGGGCGGAGATCACGACGTACGCGACGGCGATCACCATGTTCAAGACGACCACCAGCGCCCACGTCATCTGCTGAAAGTAGCGCCGCGTGAGGTCGTCCCGACAGTGTCCGAGAGGGCGTTGACCCGATGTCCCAGCTGATTCAGGACATTGGTCCCCGTCTCTGGGGTCCCATCGGGCCATCGACGGGAACTCTTCGGCCGTGAGACCAGTTGGACAGGACAAGGAGGAATCATCCATGAAGTGCCCGACTGACAACGCGACGCTCGTCATGAGCGAACGTTCCGGCATCGAGATCGACTACTGCCCCGAGTGCCGGGGTGTGTGGCTCGACCGGGGCGAGCTCGACAAGATCATCGACCGCGCCACCGCCGACGTGCCGGCTCCGGCGCCCGCTGCAGCACCTGCACCTGCACCGCAGCAGTACGCCGAGCCTCGGTACGACGACCGGCAGCGCTACGGACAGCAGCCGTACGGCCAGCAGCCCTACCGCAAGAAGAAGAAGGAGCACTGGCTCTCCGAGCTGTTCGACTGAGCCGGAATATCCGGACCGGCTCCCCCGGTTGGACCTGACATGAAGATCTTGCTCACCGGGGGAACCGGTCTCATCGGATCAGCCGTTCTCGATGCCCTCGTCTCTGCGGGCCACCAGGTCACGGCGATCGTCCGCAGCCAGTCGTCGTCGCTCAAGGTCAGCGACCAGGGCGCCACCGGCATCATCGGCGACCTTTTCGACGCCCCGTGGCTCGCCTCGGAGCTCCGCGGTCACGACGCCGCCATCCACACCGCCGCCGGCAGCGACGAGCGAGACCCCGACCTCAACGACGCCGTGATCGCCGCGGCGCTCGACGCCTTCGGCGGCACCGACAAGCCGTTCGTGCACACCGGCGGCATCTGGATCTACGGCGACAACCCCTCCATCTCGGAGACCGACGAGCCGCAGCCGGCGACGCTCACCGCATGGCGGCTGGCCGGCGAGCAGCGCGTGCTCGACGGTGACATCAAGGGCTCCGTCGTCCAGCCGGCGGTCGTCTACGGCCGCGGCGCAGGCATCCCCGCCATGCTGGTACAGGCGGCCGCTGAGGACGGCATGCTGACCCTGATCGGCAGCGGCGACCAGCACTGGACGACGGTGCACGTCGACGACCTGGCCGACCTCTACGTCCGCGTGCTCGAGCAGGCACCGGGCGGCAAGGCCTACGTGGCTGCCAGCGGCGTCAACCCCACGGTGCGCGAGCTCGGCGAGGCCCTCACCGACACCGTCACGCCGGAGTCCGCCGAGGCGACGGTCGCCCGCCTCGGCCTGTTCGGCGAGGCCCTGCTGCTCGACCAGCAGGCGTCCGGCGAGCGGGCCAGGTCCGAGCTGGGCTGGGCCCCGAGCCGTCCGTCGCTCGTCGAGCAGCTGACCGAGGGCTACACCGACGCCGAGTGACCCTGCATCCTGACGGCATGTGGATCGGTTGGCTGGAGCTCGACCTCCTGCTCGGTGACGTGCACTCGCTCAAGCAGAAGCGATCGATCGTCCGGCCGATCGTGGCCGACCTGAGACGGACCTTCGCGGTGTCGGTGGCCGAGACCGGAGGCCTCGACCTGCATCGCCGTGCAGGCATCGGCGTGAGCCTGGTGGCGGCTGACCGTCGGCACGTCGTCGACGTGCTCGACCGCGTGGAGGACTTCGTCGCGCGCCGGCCGGAGGTCGACCTGCTATCAGCCGGACGGGGCCTGGTCACCAGCTCGGACGAGTAGGCGTGGACAGGCGGAAGGGGAGCGACCGGGCGGTCGCTCCCCTTCCGTCACGCTGCTTCGGCGCTAGGCGCGTCCTCCGAGAAGACGACGGACGCCTGCCACGACCCGTGCGACGACGCCGCGCAGACCGGTCAGGGCCGCCTCTGCGACGGGCAGCTGCTGCACCGCCCGCGGCGGAAGGGCCAGCGCGTACGCCGGTCCCGCCCCGGCCGAGAACGCGTGCACGACGGGACGACGGCTCATCAAGATGATGATTCCGGCAGCCGTCATGGACCCGCCCAGGAGCAGGAACCAGAGCGGCACACCGCCCGTGTCCGGCAGGAGGTCGTTCTCACGCACCGGGTCGGACGCCGCCGCGGCCACGTCACTGCTCGGCGTGTCGCCGCCGAAGCTGCCCTCGCCCGGGTCGTTGTCACCACCACCCGACCCGACGCACTCGACGGATGTGGGATCTCCAGCGTCACCGCTGAAGACCGTCTGGACGTCGTCCGCGAGGAAGAATCCATCGGCCGCCGAGGCCGTGATCTCCCACGGTCCCGCCAGCCCGTCACCGACCGTGTAGGCGTAGACGACGCCCTCGATCGGCGTCGGCGTCGGCGCCTGCGCCCCGTCACACGTCTCCGCCGTCGTCACCGCGGGCGTCACGCACCGCGAAGGATCTCCAGCGTCACCGCTGAAGACCGTCTGGACGTCGTCCGCGAGGAAGAATCCATCGGCCGCCGAGGCCGTGATCTCCCACGGTCCCGCCAGCCCGTCACCGACCGTGTAGGCGTAGACGACGCCCTCGATCGGCGTCGGCGTCGGCGCCTGCGCCCCGTCACACGTCTCCGCCGTCGTCACCGCGGGCGTCACGCACCGCGAAGGATCTCCAGCGTCACCGCTGAAGACCGTCTGGGCGCCGTCGGCGAACTCGAACGTGTCGTTCAGCAGCGTGGCCGTGATCTCCCACGGTCCGGTGACTCCGTCGCCGGTCGTGAAGGAGTAGACGACCCCGGCGACCTCGGCGATGACCGGGCGCTCGCCGCCGTCGCACACGTCAGTCGTGGTGACGAGCGGCGTCACCTCGGTCGCCAGGCCGTCGGTGGGCGCGCAGCCGTTGGCGAGGATCAGCTGACCGGCCGCGTCCCAGTTCTGGCCGGGGTAGTCGACACCCTCGTAGGTGTAGGGCGGGATGATGTCGCCCCACTCGATCTGCTGCGCCTTGAGCGTCGGGTTCCAGAGGGGCCCCTCGTGCTCGGAGTCGTGGCCGTTCGCGAATGCGGCGACGGCCGGGCCGATCGAGACGTACGGCTTGACGTTGCTGTTGGTCCGGTGACAGATCGTCAGGTCGACCGTGTCGCACTGCTCGCCGGTCAGCTCGTCCTGAGGAGTGAACTCCGTGAAGACCAGCAGCAGGGGGTTGGTCAAGTAGTAGCCCGGCGCCGGGATCGCGGTCACGTAGTGACTCCCCATGATCACGATGTCCGCGTAGAACACGTTGTCGGTGTCCGCCAGCGTGAAGGTGCCGTCGGCCGAGCACGTCGCGTCGCTCAGGGTCGGAAGCTCGGCGGTCGCCGGCTTCAGGCCGCCGATGACACACTCGGCGCCGGTCACCTGGGGCAGGACGGTGACGGACTCCTCGTAGTCAGGGTTGGTCAGCACGAACCCGACGGCTGCCGAGGCCGTGACCGTGTAGGTCCCCGGGCCGGTGCCATCAGGGGAGCTGGAGTAGATCACGCCGGTCGTCGTCGGCAGGACGAGCGAACCGTCAGCCCCGCACGTCGGCGCGATCGTGGTCGGCGCGACAGCGGTCGCCGACGTCAGCTGCACGGGCGGCTGACCCACGGGGGCACAGCCGTTGTCGTAGATGGCCTGTCCGGCCGTGGTCCAGTTGAGCCCCGCGAAGCTGGTGCCGTTGAAGGTGAACGGCGGGATGATGTCGCCCCATCCCGCGGGTCCCCCAGCCACGAACACGGGCCCGGTGTGGCCTGCGTGGCCGTTGAGGTCGGCGCTCTGGTTGGGCGAGTTCTCGATGTACGGGTTGCTCTGCGACGCAGTGGCGTGGCAGATCTTGATCTTGACCGGGGCAGCAGCGACCTTCTTGGTCGACTGCTTGACGGCGCGTTCCTGCGAGGCCGGCTCCTCCGCCGGCGTCTCGTCGGCGCGCGGCTCCTCCGCCTCATCGGCGACCGGCTCCTCCGCCTCGTCGACGGGCGGCTCCTCCGCCTTCTCGACGGGCGGCTTCTCCGCCTTCTCGACGGGCGGCTTCTCTGCCTCGTCGACGGCCGGCGCAGGCGCGCTCTCGGGCTGCTGCTCGGGGGGAGGAGCCTCCTCCGGCGCAGGAGCCTTCGGCGGCTCGTCGGCGGGAGCCTTGGGCTCTGACGGTGCTGCAGCGACCTGCTCGGTCGCATCGTCCCCCTCGGCGGCCACGGCAGGCTGCCCCAGGAAGACGGTGCCGGCCAGGATGGCCAGCACCAGGAGGATCTTCTTCATCGTGACCACGTCCAGTTCCCCCTGCCAGGAGATGCACCGGGAGCTCCCCGGCACACGGCTGCGACACAGCAGAGGAATGTGTCAGCCTTTCGAGAGACAACCTGAGACACCCGTCCGGGTTACGCCGGAACTGGCTGATAAGCGCAGTAATTGCAGGAAAATTGACAAATGGCTCGACTGGACTATCCGGAGTGGTCACGATGAACCATGAGACCTGGCCGGCACTGCCCAGGGCCCGATGGGTCACTCGGGCCATGCCGGATCAGTGGACGAGTCGGTAGCCGATGCCCGGGTCGGTCAGGAAGATCGTCGGCCGCGACGGGTCGACCTCGAGCTTGCGGCGCAGCTGGGCCAGATAGACCCGCAGGTAGTTGGTCTCACGGTCGTACCCGGGCCCCCACACCTCGTGCAGCAGGTCGGACTGGCGCACGAGCCGACCCTCGTGCCGGGCCAGCACCTCGACGATGTGCCACTCCGTCGGCGTCAGGCGCACCTCTTCACCGCCACGCACCGCCTGCCGCTCGGTGACGTCGAGGCGTATGTCGCCGACCTCGACCACGAGCGGCGCGTCCTCCGCACCGCTGCGGCGGATCGCGGCGCGCACCCGGGCCAGGAGCTCCTCCATGTCGAAGGGCTTGGTCACGTAGTCGTCGGCTCCCTCATCGAGCGCCTCGACCTTGTCGTCGGACTCGTGCCGGGCCGACAGGACGACGACGGGCACCCGGGTGAAGCCGCGCAGCTGCTTCAGGACCGTCACGCCGTCGAGATCGGGCAGACCCAGGTCGAGGATCACGACGTCAGGTATCCGCTCGTCGACGATCTGCAGCGCAGAGCGACCGTCGCCGGCGGTCTCGACGTCGTAGCCGCGAGCCCGCAGGTTGATCGACAGGGTGCGCAGGATCGCCGGGTCGTCGTCGACCGCGAGCACGAACGTCACGACAGCCCTCCTGTCAGCGGCAGGTCGAGGACGAACGTCAACCCGCCTCCGGGCGTGTCCTCGGCGGTCAACGTACCGCCCATGGCCTCGGCGAGCCCGCGCGCCACCGCGAGGCCCAGACCGACGCCTTCGCCGCGGGGCACGTCGCCCAGGCGCTGGAACGGCTCGAACAAGCGGTCACGCTGGTCGGGCGGGACGCCCGGGCCGGTGTCGACCACGCGGATGGCGGCCCGGCCACCCACCGCGGCCACGTCCACCCGGACGGGACTGTCGGCCGGCGCGTAGGTCAGTGCGTTGCCGACGACGTTCGCCAGCACCCGCTCGAGCAGACCCGCGTCGGCCGCGACGAACGTCGCAGCGGGGTCGACCACGACCGAGACCCGTGAGCTGCCACCCAGCGACGCGAGGGCGGCCCGCACCGTCGCCTCCAGCTCCACCTCGTCGACATGGGCCGTCACCGCTCCCATCCGGAGCCGACTCATGTCGAGCAGGTTGGCCACGAGGTCGTCGAGGCGGTCGGCGCCCTCCTCGACCGTGGCGAGGAGGGCCTCCTCGTCCTCCGGCGACCAGTCGATGTCGGTGTTGCGCAGGCTGCTCACGGCCGCCTTGACGGCGGCGAGCGGCGAGCGGAGGTCGTGCGACACCGCAGCGAGGAGGGCGGTCCGTGTCTGGTCGGCCTCTGCGAGCACCCGGCGCTCGCTGCTCTCCTTCGCTGCCCGGCGCCGCTCGGCCAGCACCGAGGCATGCGCGGCGTACGCCTTGAGCAGGCGCTGGTCGCCTGCGGCCAGGGTGCGGCCGACGAGCACCAGGCTCGTGTCGTCGTCGACCTGCACGACGACGTCGGCGTCGTCGATCTGCGTCACCGGATCGCCGTGCGACGCGACGACCTCGCCGTCGGTGCCCACGATCGCGGCGCCCCGCATGCCGAAGAGCTCGCAGGCGCTGGCGAGGAGCGCGCGGATGTCGCCTGCGTGCAGGAGGCCGTGCGAGAGGACGGTCAACGCGTCCGCCTCCGCTGACGCCTTCTCGGCCTGCGCCGTGCGTCGTGCCGCCAGGCCGACGACCGACGAGACCCCGACCCCGACGGCGATGAACAGCACCACGGCGAAGGCGTTCTCACCGCTGGCGATCGTGATGGTCCTCAACGGTGGCGTGAAGAAGAAGTTGAGCGTGAACCCGCCGATGAACGAGCAGACGACCGCCGGCCAGCGTCCACCCACGATCGCCGTTGCCACCACCAGCGCCATGAACAGCATCGCCTCGGTCGGCAGGCCGTGGAAGTCGGGCGTGACGAGCAGCAGCACGGACAGGGCGAACGGTCCGAGCACTCCGACGAGGTAGCCGTAGAGACGGCGGCGCCGGCTGAGCGCCGGTGTGGCACGGACGTTCGCCTTGGTCCGACGAGCCTGGTCGTGCGTGACGATGTGGACGTCGATGTCGCCGGACTCGGCGATGACGATCTCGCCGATGCCGGGATTGACCAGGGTCGAGACGCGACCGCGCCGGCTCGCCCCGATCAGGACCTGGGTCGCGTTCTCTGCCCGCGCGAAGTCGAGGATGGCGGTCGCGGTGTCGTCGCCGATGACGGTGTGGAAGGTGCCACCCATGTCCTCGGTCATGGTGTGCAGCCGGTGCAGCCGCGCGGGGTCCATCTGCAGCAGCCCGTCGCCCCGGGTCACGTAGAGCGCGAGCCACTCCCCTCCGCCCGTGCGCGACGCGATGCGGGCCGCGCGGCGCAGCAGCACGTCGGACTCCGGACCGCCCGTGACCGCGACGACGATGCGTTCGCGGGCCGCCCAGGTCGAGTCGATCTCGTGCTGGGCGCGATACCGGCCGAGTCCCTCGTCGACCCGGTCGGCCAGCCACAGCAGCGCCAGCTCGCGCAGCGCCGTGAGGTTGCCCTCCCGGAAGAACTGCGACAGGGCGGAGTCGACCTTGTCGGGCGCATAGATGTTGCCGTGCGCCATGCGCCTGCGCAGCGACTGCGGGCTCATGTCGACCAGCTCGATCGCGTCGGCCTGCCGCACCACCGTGTCGGGCACGGTCTCGCGCTGCCTGATGCCGGTGATCGACTCGACGACGTCGTTGAGCGACTCCAGGTGCTGGATGTTGACGGTCGTGATGACGCAGATGCCGGCGGCGAGCAGCGCCTCCACGTCCTGCCAACGCTTCTCGTGCAGTGATCCCGGGACGTTGGAGTGCGCCAGCTCGTCGACGAGCGCGACCTCCGGCGCCCGGGCCAGCAGGCCCGCGAGGTCGAGCTCCTCCTGGGCGGTGCCCCGGTGATCGATCACGAGCCGCGGCAGCACCTCCAGGTCGCCGATCTGCTCGGCCGTGCGGGTGCGTCCGTGCGTCTCGACGAGCCCGATGACGACGTCGGTGCCCCGCTCAGCCCGCCGCCTGCCCTCGTCGAGCATCGCGTACGTCTTGCCGACCCCCGGTGACGCACCGAGATAGACGCGGAGGATTCCTCGGGGACGGGTTGCGGGCTCCACGGTCTCAGTGTGCACCCGACGCTCGCCTCGCCGACGAAGGAGCGCGGACAGAGCTGTTGACGTCAGTCTTGCAGATGCCTCGGACACTCAATTCTTGCTGAAACGACAGCGAATTATCTGGGCCACACTCTTGCTATCGAACATCTGTTCGAGTAGTGTTAAGTCATGAATCCGCAGCCGACGATCGAGGCGATGCGCACCGCTGCGCAGGTCCTGTCGTCCGGTGACGTGCGGGAGAAGCTTCACGCCCTTCAAGAGGTCCAGGACGCTGTTGATGCGGCGAAGTCGATGTTGCTGGCGGAGCTGCAGGCGTCGAAGGAGTTCGAGCTCGATGGTGCGTCGACCCTGAATGCGTGGGTCCGCAACCAGCTGCGGTTGAAGCCCGGCCAGGCCAGCATCTTGGTCAGGAACGTTCAGGTGTTGGGTGACTTGTCGTTGGTGGCTGAGGCTGCTCTGGCGGGCAAGATGTCCGCGGCTCATGTGGCGGTGTTCGCCTACGGTTTGCGGCACATCGGTTTGGAGTCGATGCGTGAGTTCGAGGCCGAGTTCGTCGACGTCGCGTTGGCTCGTGCGCCGGGGGACTTGTTCGAGGCGGTCAAGCATCTGCAGGACGTGCTCCATCCCGAGGACCTGGATGAGAAGTATCTCGATGGCATGGAGAAGGAGGACTTCTCCATCGACGCACTGCCCGACGGTTTCCACGTCACGGGGTTCTTGAACACGGTGACCGGTTCGAAGCTGAAGAGAGCCATCGATGCTCTGTCGGCACCCACGGGGGTGGATGACACCAGGACCGGGGCCGAGCGACGGGTCCAGGCCGTCGACGACCTCGCCTCTGCGTTCCTCGGTTCAGGACTGCCGGCCGACAAGGGCGTGAAGCCCCACATGTCGGTCTTCGTCGACGCCGAGACCTTGGCCGCTGCTGCGGCCCATGTCGAGCAGACCACCAAAAAGCCCTACCTGAATCCGCCTCCGATGCCGGCGACCGAGCCCGCTGTGCTGGCCGGTCACGGTGCGATCGGCCCACAGCTGCTGATGATGCTGACCTGCATGGCTGCTGTGACGCCGATCGTGATGAAGGACGGCCAAGCCGTCCAGTCACAGATCTTGAACGTCGGCACAGCGATGTATTCGCCGAACCTGCGGCAGCGCAAGGGTGTCATCGCTCGGCAGATGGGCGAGTGCGCTGCACCTGGTTGCAAGCAGACCCATCTGGAGATTCACCACTCGATCTGGTGGTCACTCGGTGGCCCCACCGACATCGACCTGCTGATCGGGTTGTGCACGCGCTGTCATCATCTGGTGCACCGCAACCTCCTGCAGATCAGCGGGGACGCTGTGTCCGGGTTCGTGTTCACGACCCGCGACGGCAGACGCCTACGGCGTCGACGACGAACCGGCTACCGCCGAGCCGCCTGACCAGCCACCCGCCCCCCTGGTCCGGCGGCCCACCGGCACGCCCGGGGCCGATCCGACCGTCGAGGCCCCCTGGCCGTGTGACACCCGCCCTACCCGGCAGTAACGACGCATCGGCATACTGGCAGGAGTTTTGTCCTCCGCAGACTCTGCCCAGCTAGAGAGTGAACCGCGTGCGCAATCCCCGAGCTTTCCTCCGCCCCCTTGCCGTCGGAGCACCGGCGCCCGTCGCGGACATCCCGTTCCGCCCGAGCCGCATGATCCACTTCTTCGACCCGAGCAACCCCAAGATGGCCGAGAAGGTCCCGGACATCGCCACGAAGGTCGACATCATCCTCGGCAACCTCGAGGACGCGATCAAGACGGAGAACAAGGAAGCCGCTCGCCAGGGGCTCGTGGACATCGCGAAGAGAACCGACTTCGGCCAGACCCAGCTCTGGACCCGCATCAACAGCCTCGACTCCCCGTGGGCGCTCGACGACCTCATCACGCTCGTGACCGAGATCGGTGACAAGCTCGACGTCGTCATGGTGCCGAAGGTCGAGGGCGCCCAGGACATCCACTACGTCGACCGCATCCTCGCCCAGCTCGAGGCCCGCGCCGGCCTGACCCGCCCGATCCTCGTGCACGCGATCCTCGAGACCGCCGAGGGCGTGACCAACGTCGAGGAGATCTGCGCCGCCAGCCCCCGCATGCAGGGCATCTCGCTGGGCCCGGCCGACCTCGCGGCGAGCCGTCGCATGAAGACGACCCGCGTCGGTGGCGGCCACCCCGGCTACCTCGTGCGCGAGGACCCCACGGGCGACGACCTCACCCAGGGCCGCGCGACCTACCAGCAGGATCTGTGGCACTACACGATCGCCCGCATGGTCGACGCCTGCGCCGCCAACGACGTGCTCCCGTTCTACGGACCGTTCGGTGACATCAAGGACGTCGTGGCCTGCGAGGACCAGTTCCGCAACGCCTTCCTGCTGGGCTGCGTCGGCGCGTGGAGCCTGCACCCGGTGCAGATCGACATCGCCAAGCGCGTCTTCTCGCCCGACCCGGCCGACGTGGCACACGCCAAGGAGGTCGTCGCGGCGATGGGCGACGGATCGGGCGCCGTGATGATCAACGGCAAGATGGAGGACGACGCCTCCTGCAAGCAGTGCCTCGTCATGCTCGACCTCGCCAAGGCCCTGGCCGAGCGCGATCCCGAGCTCGCCGCCGCCTACGACCTCTGAGGACTTCCCATGACTGACCTGAAGCTCCGCCCCCGCCGTTCCGTCCTCTACATGCCCGGCGCCAACGAGCGCGCCCTCGAGAAGGCCAAGGGCATCGACGCCGATGCCCTGATCCTCGACCTCGAGGACGCGGTCTCCCCTGACGCCAAGCCCGAGGCCCGCGACCGCGTGTGCGCGGCCGTCCAGTCCGGCGAGTACGGGCACCGCGAGCTCGCGATCCGCGTCAACGGGATCGGTACCGAGTGGCACGACGCCGACATCGCGGCTGCTGCCGCCGCCGGTCCTGACGCCGTCCTGGTCCCCAAGGTCAACTCGGCCCAGGAGGTCCTCGACCTCGTCGCCGCACTGGAGGCCGCCGGCGCACCCGACAAGACCCAGCTCTGGGCCATGATCGAGACCCCCGTCGCGCTGCTGCACGCCGAGGAGATCTGCGCCGCGCACGAGCGACTCACGGTGATCGTCATGGGCACCAACGACGTCGTCAACGAGACCTACGGGCTCCACGTCCCGGGGCGCAACCCGCTGGTGCTCACGGCCCTCTCGCTCTCGCTGCTCGCGGCGCGGGCGGCCGGCAAGGTCATCATCGACGGTGTCTACAACGACGTGAAGAACCTCGAGGGCTTCGACGACGAGGCCCGTCAGGGCCGCGAGATGGGCTTCGACGGCAAGACGTTGATCCACCCCAGCCAGGTCGAGCCGGCCAACGTCGCCTTCGCCCCGTCCGCCGACGACATCGAGCACGCCGAGGCGATGATCTCGACCTTCGACGAGGCCAAGGCCGCTGGCCAGGGCGTCGTGACCTTCAACGGTCGCATGGTCGAGGAGCTGCACGTCCGCGACGCGAAGCGCATCCTCGCGTTCGCCGAGGCCATCGCCACCCGCTGACGAGACCTTTTCCGCCCTACGAGGAGAGGGTTGCCGCCCCTGGTCGGGGCGGCAACCCTCTCGTCAAGGGGCCGCAACCCTCTCCTCAGCGGGAGGGGCTACTTGTTGATGCGCATGCCGTACAGCTCGGAGTAGATCTTGGTCTTCTGCGCCTGATACTTGCGACGCTGCCGCACCGCCTCCAGGAGCACCAGACGATCGATCTCGGACAACTCGTCCCAGGCGCGCGATCCGCGGGCCCGACGGGACTCGAACAGTGCCACTGCCTTCACCCCCTCTCCATGTGTTCCTGACGTCGAGGGGTGTCCTGTCGTCTGGGTGGGATCGGTGGGGTTCTGAGCGGGCTGGGGTCGTGCATCGAGCTGGGTGGTCATAGCGCGCCTCCTTTCGGGAAGGTCGGATGGATGGGTCGAGGGACGGATGGGTTGAGGGACAACAAAAAAACCGCTTCAGATCCGAGGATCCGAAGCGGCAGAAGAGCCGACAGATGTGGGCTACTTCAGGTGCACTGCTCCGGAGGTCGGACCGGCGAAGGACGTGACGGCATCGCGTCGCGTCACGAAGGTCATCGGCGTGATGATCGACGTCATGGGTCCACCTCCTTGCGAACAGGTTCGCGCTCTGGTCAGAGCAGCTTCAGCAACGTAGCGCACCTGTGAGCGGGCTGTCCAGCCTCGACGACGAAGCGGCCGCCGGGAGCCCCTGCAGGGCTGTCCCGGCGGCCGCGACGAGTCGCGCCGGTTCTACTTCGAGAGCGTCAGCGCCCGCGAGATCGTGAAGAACAGGTCGGTCTGGTCGGTCAGGCCGACCACGTTGGCGGCCTGCGGACCGTACGCCGCGATGCGCAGCTGGCTTCCGGTGTGCTGCTGCGAGCCACCGGCGGCCGACGTGCCGTAGTTGATCGTCAACGGGCTGCCCTCGTTGGTGAGCAGGTTCGTCGTGAGACCGGGGGTCGTGCTGCCGGCCTCGACGATCTGGCTCGTGTGAGCGTGATCGGCGGTCACGATGACCGTCGTGTGACCGTCCTTCTTGGCGAAGTCGAGCGCGGCCTTGACCGCCTCGTCCAGGTCGACCGTCTCACCGATCTGGCCGCACGCGTCGGCGGCGTGATCCTGCTTGTCGATGCTCGCGCCCTCGACCTGCAGGAAGAAGCCCTTCGAGCCGGACGTGTCCAGCAGCTTGATCGACTTCTTGGTCATCGCCGCGAGCGACGGCAGCGACGACGTGCGTGCGGGGTTGGCGGCGCAGCGGGCCGGGGCCTTCTTGCCACCGTCCGGCGTCGCGGCCGGGCCGGTCCAGCGCACCGGGAAGTTGCCGGACGAGAAGAGCCCGAGCACCGGCTGCTTCTGGTCGGCCTTCTTGATCTTGTCGAGCGAGGCCAGGTCGGTCGGCAGCTGGTAGCCGCGGCGCTGGGCCTGGTCGAGCAGGGTCAGGCCCTTCCACGTGCCGGCCGTGGCCTTCTCGTTGAACGTCGCCGCGCCGCCGCCGAGGCTGACGTCGGGACGCGTCGCGAGCAGCTGCTCGGAGATCGAGCCCTTGCCGCCGTTCTCGAGGGAGGCCTCCGGGCAGGTGGCCGACGTCTTGACCGGTCCGTAGCAGGAGCGGGCCGAGATGTGCGCGACCTGGACGGCCGGCGTCGCGTCCTGCAGCTCTGCGGTGCTCACGTTGCCGGTCTTGAGGCCACGCTTCTTGGCCAGCTCGAGCAGCGTGGGCTGCGCCTTGCCGCGGATGTCGACGGAGATCGCGTTGTCGTACGTCTTGGTGCCGGTCGCCCAGGCGCTGCCGGTGGCGGCGGAGTCGGGCACGTAGTCGGTCTTGCCGTCCTTGGTGAGCGAGTACGTCGTGTACTGGCCCGTCAGCGGCAGCGCGTCGATGCCGGGGAACCGTCCGCCGGCGCCCTGCTGGTAGTCGCGCGCCGAGGTGATCTCGGAGTCGCCCATGCCGTCACCGATGAGCAGGATGACGTTGTCGGCGCGGCCACCCTTGATGGCCTTCTTGACTGCCTTGGTCTGGTCGCCGGAGAGACGTGCTGCTCCCCCGTGCTTCGAGAGGTCCTTGCCAACACCGATGGCACCTGCCGTGCCCGCACCGACGACGACAGCCGCGACGGCGAGGCTGACGACGGTGCGCCTGCTGGTCTTGCCCGTGAATGAGTTCATGCCCGCCAGACCATCGTGGCCGGATGAACGGTTGCCCAACAGCCGGCCACCCCTGGTCAACACGAACTAGTCCATCGGAACTACAGAACCGTGTGCCGTCGGAGGCGCCGGACGTCAGTCGAAGTCGAGACGCTCGTCGATCTCGTCGCGGGTGGCACCGCTGGCGTAGAGGAGGTCCGCCGCGAGCGACCGCACCTGGGCGGCGATCGCGGCGGTGTTCATCGTCATGGCACCCGGCAGCGCGGCGACCGCGATCCGTGCCGCCTCGACGAGCTGCTGTCGCGCCTCGTCGAAGTCGTCGTGCTCCGACAGGTCGTCGGCGAAGATCTCGACGGCCCGCGCCAGCGACTCCACCGCGAGGTCCATCCCGGCGGGGGCCGCCTCGCCGTGGCGCAACATCGCGGAGGTCCTCCGGGCCAGGACACGGGCATCGCGGATCGCGTTGTCGAAGTCGCGGATCGCGCCGACGTAGAGGCCGACGTGCTCGCGCTGCTTCCAGCGCATCGGCGACATGCGGGCGATCTCGGACACGTTGGCCGCCGTCGCCTCGAGCGCCTGGATGCCCGGCTGCATGTCGCGCGCCTCGTCGAGCGCCTGCTCGGCGACCGAGGCGTCATCGAGCCGCATCGCCTCGGCACAGCGCGACAGGACGCCGGCGAGACGGCGCAGCAGCACCTGCACCTCGACGTCGATGTCGCGCACCGCGTTGCGGGGCACCAGCAGGATCATCGCGAGCCCGGCACAGCCGCCGATGAAGGCGTCGAGGAACCGCGTCACCGCAGGATTGCCCGCGTTGGCCACGGGCACCACGGCCGCGAGCAGCACCGACGAGTTGGCCGCCTGGGTCATGGCCAGCCCCTTGATGCCGACGAGGGTGCTGACCAGGACCGTGAGGACGACGACGAGTGCGATCTGCCAGGTGCCACGACCGATCGCGAGGATCAGCAGCTCGCCGACCAGCACGCCCAGCGCCACCCCGATGACGAGCTCGAACAGCGTGCGCGCACGCAGGCCGGCGCCCGCGATGATGACGATGATCGCCGAGATCGGCGCGAAGAACGCCTGCGAGTGCCCCAGCAGGTGGGTCGAGATGAAGAAGGCTCCGGCGGTGGCCACGCTCAGGCGCAGCAGGAGCCGCCACCGCTTGCGCACCAGGAGCAGCCGGTCCTGCCACGTGACGACCGGGCGGCGAAGCCGGAGCCGTCGCAGCGGGACGTCGCGGAAGCCGCTCACCTCGTCATCACAGGTAGAGGCCCGTCTGCCCTTCCTCGATCCGCTCGGACGCGACGGCGTGCAGGTCGCGCTCACGCAGGAGGATGAAGTCCTCGCCGCGGACCTCGACCTCCGACCGGTCGTCGGGGTCGAACAGCACCCGGTCACCAACCTCGACGGAGCGGACGTGCGCCCCGATCGCTTCGACCCGTGCCCACGACAGACGCTTGCCCACCGCCGCCGTGGCGGGGATGACGATGCCACCCGTCGAGCGCCGGTCGCCGGCATCCTTGTCGAGGGCGACGAGGAGCCGGTCGGCCAGCATGCGGATCGGGAGCTTGCTGCTCATGGTCAGCGCAGCAGCTTGCGGATAACGACGATGCCGGCGACGACGGCGACCGCGCCACCGACGACGGGCACGATCGTGCTGAGCCGGGGCGAGCCCGTCTCGTCGACGAACCGGCCCTTCAGGTTGTCGAGACCCCGGCGCGCGATGTTCTTGGGGTTGGAGCGGTCGATCAGCTGGTCGACGGTGCCTGCCAGGCGCTCGCGGATCTGCTCGATCTCGTCGACAAGATCATCGGAATTGGCCTTCGCCACGTCGCGCCTCGCTCACCTGGGACTGTGCTCTCGGAAGATGCGCGCGGAGGTCCGGACTGCGGGCCCACACGCATACGTCAGGATAGTCGCCATGACGACGCGACTGCAGGCAGGCGACACCGCACCCGACTTCACGCTCACCAACGACGCCGGCGAGCCGGTGACGCTGTCGGAGCAGACCGGCAAGGTCATCGTCTACTTCTACCCCGCTGCCATGACGCCGGGGTGCACCAAGCAGGCGTGCGACTTCAGCGACTCGATCGACCGCCTGCAGTCCGAGGGCTACACCGTCCTCGGCATCTCGCCCGACAAGCCGGAGAAGCTGGCGAAGTTCCGCGAAAAGGACGGGCTCACGATCGGCCTGCTGTCCGACCCCGACAAGGACGTCCTGACCGAGTGGGGAGCGTTCGGCGAGAAGAAGCTCTACGGCAAGGTCGTGCAGGGCGTCATCCGCTCCACGTTCGTCGTCGAGGACGGCACGATCTCGCTCGCCCAGTACAACGTCAAGGCCACGGGTCACGTCGCCAAGCTCCGCAAGGACCTCGGCCTCGAGGCATAGAGCGGGGTCTATTCTGGGCTCCGAGTCGGTGTGGTGGAACTGGTAGACACGCAGGATTTAGGTTCCTGTGCTCTCGAGCGTGCAGGTTCAAGTCCTGTCACCGACACTCGCGGATGTTTGGCACCTCCGGTTCCGGGTAACACGACGGTCCGGGCCCTTCGGGGAGACCGGTCACAGTCGGAGGACATCTCATGCCCAACGTCGTCACCCCCTTCATGCGCAAGAAGAAGCACGGCACCATCGACCCCGCTGACGCGCGGCACCGCCGCGACGGATGGTTCGACGAGCAGGACAACTGGCACGACGCCGAGAGTCAGGCGGCCGCGACCGCCGACGGCACGACCGTGCGCTGACCCCAGCCCTTCCGGCACTTCCTGGCGGAGTCGTACGTTGTGCAGGTGAAACCTCACGACGAGTCGTCCCAGGAGAAGAGCACGCCATGAAGTCCGATCTGTTCGCCCAGGCCAATCTCGAGGTGCAGACCTCGGACCGTTTCACCTTGCAGAATCCCCGCATGCTCAAGGTGACGCTCGGCGCACCGGTGCTCGCGACCAAGGGCGTCATGGTCGCCTACCAAGGACAGGTGACCTTCGAGCACAAGTCGGCCGGCAGCATCGGCAAGCTCATGAAGAAGGTCGTCACGAGCGAGGACAACCCGCTGATGACGGTCGCGGGACAGGGCGAGGTCTTCTTCGCCGACACCGCCAAGAACGTCTTCATCCTCACCCTCGAGGGCGACGGCATCTCGATCAACGGCCGCAACCTGCTGGCCTTCGACGCCACCCTCGATCACGACATCCGTCGCGTCAAGGGCGTGGGCGTGGCCGCCGGCGGCCTGTTCAACACGATCGTCAACGGCACCGGCCAGGTGGCCCTCGTCGCCGACGGCGACCCGATGATCCTCGACTGCTCGCAGCAGCCGACCTACGTCGACATCAACGCAGCGGTCTGCTGGTCGGCCAACCTCGCACCGCAGATCCACAACAGCATGAGCATGCGCTCGTCGCTGCGCGGCGGGTCGGGCGAGGCGTTCCAGTACGCCTTCCACGGCCCGGGCTTCGTCGTGGTCCAGCCGTCCGAGGGTCCGGCCTACAACCAGGGCGGCGGGGGCAACGGCGGCAACGTCGCGGCCGCAGCGGTCGGTGGCGGCATCCTCGGCGGCATCCTCAGCTGATGCGATGACGTCGCCGGTCTACCGAGCCCCGATGCGCTCGCGACAGGACGACGTCGGCCATGCGGCGTCCGTCGAGCGTGCGCTGCGGCTCGGCCTCGTCGGCATGGGCGAGGCCACCGACGAGGGAGCCGAGCGACGTCTCGAACGACTGGCAGCGGCGCCCGTGGGTGCATTCGTCTGGACCCGCCATCCCGACGGTCGGACGTTCGTCGGACGCATCGACGGCCCGTGGCGCGAAGACCCGGGCGGCGCGGAGGTCGACCTGGTGCACGTCCGCGAGGCGACCTGGGCGGAGGTCGACCCCGCGCTCGTGCCCGCTGCGGTCGAGCAGACCTTCGCCCGGGGCGGACGCAACTTCCAGCAGATCCACCCCGGCGACGTCGAGGCGGCGACAGCCCGGGTCTGGCAGCGGCTCAGCGCCTAGCGTCCAGCAGCATCGCGGTCGAGCGGTCCAGGTGGTCGCGGACGGCCTGCTCCCCCACCCGCTGCACGTCGTCGAGATAGGCGCGGTGCTCGCGGCACAGCAGCTGCGCGTCGTAGTGGAACGCGAGCTGGCGCAGGAACAGCAGCATCTCGGCGTCGAGGCGCGCGTACGCCTCGGTGATGCGCGGGCTGCCTGCCGCCGCGACGAGCAGGCGGTGCAGCTCGGCGTGCGCCTCCTCGACGCTCCCAGTGGTCTCGAGCCGGCTGAGCGCGGCCTCCAGCGGCTCGACGACCGCAGCCGGCCAGACGTCGCCGTGCTCGACCCGGATCAGGCGCACGGCCTCGCTCTCGAGGGCGGCACGCAGCTGCTGCAGCGCCACGACGTCGGCGTCGGCGAAGGCGGCGACCCGGACGCCGCGATAGGGCTCGGACTCCAGCAGGCGCTCCGCCACGAGTCGCTCGAGCGCACGGCGGACGGTGTGCCGCGACAGCCCGTGCTCCTCGGCGATCGCCTCCTCCCTGAGCGGGGCTCCCGGCGCCAGCTCGCCCGACAGCACCCGTCGGCGCAGCGCGTCGACGAGCAGGTCAGCCCCCGTCGCCCGGGTCATGCGACGACCTCGGCGCCGCGGGCCGGACGGGCGAGGACGACGACACCTGCGAGCAGCACTGCCAGGCCCGCCCAGCCGACGGACGACAGCCGTTCGTCGAGCAGGACGAGCCCGAGGACGCAGGCGGTCATGGGCTCGACGAGGGTCAGGGTCGACACCGTCGACGCCGAGAGCGTCCTCAGTCCGTGGGCGAACAGGACGTAGGCGACGACGACCGTCACGACCGCGAGCCACAGCACCATCGCCGGGCCCGACCTCGAGGCCAGCCAGTCGAGGTCGACGAGCAGCAGGAACGGTGCGCCGAGCAGCGCCGCAGTCGCGAAGACGCTCCCGACCGCCGCCGTGGGAGTCCACCCCGTGTCGAGCAGGCGCTTGGCCGCGATCGTGTAGACCGCGTACGACAGTGCCGCTCCGAGCGAGCCGGCGAGGCCGCGGGCGCTGACGTCCTGACCCGCCCCCTCCAGCAGGCCGCTGAGCAGCACCACCCCGGCGACGGCGCACGCCGTGCCCGCGAACCAGGCGACGGGCGGGACGCGACGTGTGACCAGCCACTCGAGCAGACCGGTCATCACCGGGGCAGCCCCCAGGGTCACGACCGCCCCGATCGCGACGCCGTTGAGCCGGGCGCCGGCGAAGAACGTCGGCTGGTAGGCCAGGACCGCGGCGCCGCCGACCAGCACGTTGAGCAGCGCCGGTCGAGCCGACGGGGCGAGGACCGTCCGCGGGGCTGCTGTCCGGCGACCGGCGACCCACCACGCGACGAGGCCCAGCAACGCGCCCCCGGCCACGATGCGGGTCAGCCCGACGGCCGAGCTCGAGGCGGCGTCGGGGCCGTACGCCTGGGCCGTCCCGGTCGTGCCGAAGCACACCGCGGATGCCAGGACCAGCAGGACGGCGCGCACGCCATATTGTTACACAATCCTGGGTTCAGCCGGCGCGCGCGTCGTTCCTGCCGCTGGGCTACGGCGTGAGCTTGCCGAGCCCCTTCGAGATGTTCTTGGTCAGGACCTTGCCGATGATTCCGGCGACGCCGGGGATCGGCATGTCGAAGCCGATCGTGTAGTCGAGCAACGTGCCGCCGTCGGTCGTGGGCGTCAGGACCTGTCGTCCCCAGTGACCCTTGAGCGGGCTGCCCTTGGAGATCTTGTACTCGATCAGGGTGTGCGGCTCAGCCACCGTCGTCGTCTCGTGGAAGGCCGGCAGCGGACCGATTTTGAGGCTGCGGGTCGACCCGACGCCGTTGCGCGACGTGTCACCGTCCTTGACGCGGGTGATCTTGGCCCCGAAGACGGGTCCGAGGTTCTCGTGCTCCGCGAGCTTCTCGAAGACGGTGGCGGGATCGGACGTGTACGTGTGCGTGACGTGGACGCGCTGGGGAGTGGCCATGGTCGAGGAGTCTAGGGTGAATCCCCATGGAGCGGGAGATGACGGACGACGGCGACCGCGCCGACCTCCGCCAGCCGATCAGTGCCGGCGTCATCGCAGCACTCGTCGGGTCCACCAGCTCGTTCGCGGTCGTCCTGACCGGTCTCTCCGCGGTCGGCGCCACGGGCCGCCAGGCCGCCTCCGGGCTGCTGGTGCTCTGCCTGGCCCAGGCCGCCGGGATGATCTGGCTCAGCGCCCGCTACCGCATCCCCCTCGTCCTCGCCTGGTCCACGCCGGGCGCAGCCCTCCTGGCCGGCACCGAGGCCCTCGACGGCGGCTGGGCCGTCGCGGTCGGCGCCTTCCTCGTCGCGGGAGCCGCGTACGTCGTGACCGGGCTGTGGCCGGCGCTCGGTCGGCTGATCGCGCGCATCCCCGCGCCCATCGCGCAGGCGATGCTGGCAGGCGTCGTGCTCGAGCTGTGCCTCGAGCCGGTGACGGCACTGCGCGACGACCCGGGGGCCATCCTGCCGATCGCGGTGGTCTGGCTCCTCGGCATCCGGTTCGCCCCCCGGTGGGCCGTGCCCGCCGCGTTCCTGGCCGCCGGGGTCGTCATCGGCGTCGACATGGTGCGCCAGGGCACCTCGATCCCGGCCTCGTCGCTCGTCCCGCACCTGTCGTTCACGACGCCGGAGTGGAGCTGGGCCGCCATGGTGGGCATCGCCCTGCCGCTCTACATCGTCACGATGGCGTCGCAGAACGTCCCGGGCGTCGCGATCATGAAGTCCCTCGGCTACGACGTCCCCTGGCGCGGCACGATCGTGACGGCCGGCGTCGCGACCGTCGCCGGCGCTCCGGCGGGCGGGCACTCGGTCAACCTTGCCGCGATCAGCGCCGCCCTTGCTGCCGGCCCACCGGCCGGGCCCGACCCGAGACGGCGGTGGGTCGCCGCCCAGTCGGCCGGCTGGACGTACGTCGTCATCGCCGCTGCGTCGGCCGCCCTCGTCGCGCTGGTCGCCGTCGCACCGGCCGGCGTCATCGCGACCGTCGCGGGGCTCGCCCTGCTCGGCACGCTGGCCGACGCGCTCGAGGGAGCAGTCTCCGAGCGAAGGGGGCGCGAGGCGGCCGTCATCACGTTCCTCGTCGCTGCCTCGGGCATCACGGCGCTCGGCATCGGCTCCGCCTTCTGGGCACTCGTCGCGGGCCTCGTCGTCCACCTCGTCCTCGACCGGAGACCCGCCTGATGTTCCGCATCCTGTTCTACGAGCCCCGCATCGCCGGCAACACCGGTGCGGCGATCCGCCTCGCCGCCGTGACCGGGGCCGAGCTGCACCTGGTCGAGCCGCTCGGCTTCGACCTCGAGGAGTCCAAGCTGCGCCGCGCCGGCCTGGACTACCACGACCTTGCCGTCATGACGGTCCACGCCGACCTGGACGCCGCACTCGCAGCCCTCTCCCCCGCCCGGGTCTTCGCCTTCACGGCCAAGGGCGAGGACGTCTACACCGACGTCGCCTACGAGCCCGGCGACGTCCTGATGTTCGGGCCGGAGCCCACCGGACTGCCGCCCGAGGTGCTCGACGACCCCCGGGTCACCGCCCGCGTCCGGCTGCCGATGCTGCCCGGTCGCCGGTCGATGAACCTCGCCAACACCGCCTCCGTCGCGGTCTTCGAGGCGTGGCGCCAGCAGGGGTTCGCCCTGCCCGACTGATCCCCGATGACCTGCACGAACCAGCACGCATGGTCCCTGTGGATGATCTTGGGTGACTTTTGTGTTGACTTCGGCACATCGGCGAGACGGGGGCCGGAACCGGACATAGAGTTGCGCTCTCTCGGGAGGAAGAAAGAGCACCATGACCATGTCCAGGACCGCGCTGCGCAGGCCGGTCTTCATCGCGTTCGCACTCGCCCTGGTCCTCGGACCGTTCGTCGCCTGGCAGGGCGCCCAGGGTGGTCAGACCCATCAGGAGTCGGCGCTGGCGCCGCAGGGCATCGTGGTCGTCGGCGACTCCATCACCGCCCGCTACAACAACAGCCCCGGTGACGCCGACCAGGGCTGGTGGAGCATCGTCGGGCACCGCTTCGCCGCCGACGTGAAGACCTATGCGCAGTCGGGCTCGGGCTACCTGCGCCCCGGGCACCGGTGCGAGGGCAACCGGTTCATCGACCGCACCCAGGTCTACACCGCGGAGGCCCCGTCGATCCTGTTCGTCGAGGGCGGCCGCAACGACTGGGCCCGCTGCGTCGACGGCGTGTTCGTTCCCGCGACCGACGCCGAGGTCGACCACGCGGTCGACACCTACCTCGACACCCTCACGACGTTCGTGCCGCGCTCGACCCGCATCATCGTGCTCGGCCCGCCGTGGGGACCGCTCGACCGCGAGAACGGCGTCCGGATCACCCGCATCGTCCGCGCGCAGGCCGAGGCCCACGGCTTCGAGTTCATCAGCACGGCCGGCGCCCTCACGGCCGCCCGGGTCGTCGACGGCGTGCACCCCAACCGCGACGGCAGCGCCGCCATCGCGCGACGGGTCATCCGCGCCCTCGAGTGACGTCTGTCGGAGTGGTCGTCAGCCGATGAGGGCGTCGACCACCGACGGGGCGATGGCGGCCAGCGCCTTCCCCCGGTGGCTGATGCGGTCCTTCTCGCCCGGATCGAGCTCGGCGGTCGAGACGTCGTAGCCGTCGGCGGCGAACAGCGGGTCGTAGCCGAAGCCGCCGCCCCCGTGCTCGGCCTGCAGGATGCGGCCGGCCATCTCACCGTGCTCGACCAGCTCGCGTCCCTCGGGGGTGCACAGCGCCATGGCGCAGCGGAACTGTGCCGTGCGGCGCCCCTCCGCCACGTCGGACAGCTGGCTGAGCAGCAGCCGGTTGTTGGCCGCGTCGCCGCCCTCGTCCTTGGGCACGCCCGACCAGCGGGCCGACAGGACGCCGGGCATGCCGTTGAGCGCGTCGACGCACAGGCCCGAGTCGTCGGCGAGCGACGGCAGGCCTGTGGCCGCAAGCGCCGCCCGCGCCTTGATGAGGGCATTGCCCTCGAACGTCGGCTCGGTCTCGGCCGGCTCGGGATAGGCCGGGAAGTCGCCGAGCCCCAGCACCTCGATGCCGGGCACCAGCGGCTCGAGGATGCGGCGCAGCTCGGCCAGCTTCTTGGCGTTGTTGGACGCCAGGACCACGCGGCTCATCGACCTGCCCTCATCGACCCAGCGCCTCGTTCTGCAGACGCGTCAGGTCGACGCACCCCTTCGCGGCGAGCTCGAGCAGCGCGTCGAGCTCGGCCTTGTCGAACGGCGCACCCTCGGCGGTGCCCTGCACCTCGACGAACTTGCCGGAGCCGGTCATCACGACGTTCATGTCGGTCTCGGCCCGGACGTCCTCGACGTACGGGAGATCGAGCAGCGGGACGCCGTCGATGATGCCGACGCTGATCGCAGCGACCGACTCGACGAGCGGCTCGCCGGCAAGGGCGCCCTTGGCGCGCAGGTGCTCGACGGCGTCGGCCAGCGCGACGTACGCACCGGTGATCGCGGCCGTGCGGGTGCCGCCGTCGGCCTGCAGCACGTCGCAGTCGATCGTGATCGTGTTCTCGCCGAGCGCCTGGTAGTCGATCGCCATGCGCAGCGACCGGCCGACCAGACGAGAGATCTCGTGGGTGCGTCCGCCGATGCGGCCCTTGACCGACTCGCGGGCCGAGCGGTCGTGCGTCGCCTGCGGGAGCATCGCGTACTCCGCCGTGACCCAGCCGAGGCCGGAGCCCTTGCGCCAGCGCGGGACACCCTCGCTCGCGCTCGCAGCGCACAGCACCTTGGTCTTGCCGAACTCGATGAGGCAGGAGCCCTGCGCGTGGTCGAGCCAGTTGCGGGTGATGGTCACGGGGCGGAGCTGATCGGCGGCGCGGCCGTCTTCACGAGTCATGCTGCGAGCCTATCGGGCACCAGCGACCCCGCCGGGGACGGTCAGAGGTCGTAGGTGGAGCCGGCGGTGACGATCTCGTAGGGCCCGTCCCACGTGCTCTTGACGTCGGACTCGACCTCGGCCGCGTCGGTCCACGTCGGGATGTGGGTCACGAGCAGGCGCCCGACGTTGCAGCGTGTCGCGTACTCCCCTGCCTCCGCACCCGTCAGGTGCAGGTTGGGCGGGTTGGTGCCGGACTCGACGAACGAGGCCTCGCACAGGAACACGTCGACACCGTCGACGATGTCGACGAGCGCCTCGGTCGGCCCGGTGTCGCCGGAGTAGGCCAACGAGTGCGTCTTCGTCTCGACGCGGAACGCATAGGCCGGCACGGGGTGGTTGACCAGTGCGGACGTCACGGTGAACGGTCCGAGCTGCACCGTGCCGCCGTCCTGCCACGGGCTGAAGTCGAACTGCTCGCGCATCCCGGTCTGCTCCTCGATGCCGTAGGCCGCGACGAGGAAGTCACCGGCACCGTCGGGCGCGTGCACCGGGATCTGGTCGAAGGCGCCCTCGGGGTGGTAGCGGCTGACGACGTAGAAGCCCGACATGTCGAAGCAGTGGTCGGCATGCAGGTGTGACAGCGCGATCGCGTCGATGTCGCGGATGGTGCTGTAGCGCTGCAACGGGCCGAACGCGCCGCTGCCGAGGTCGATGAGCAGGCGGTAGGTGCGCCCCTCGAAGGGCGCCTCGACCAGGTAGCAGCTGGCGGGCGAGTCGGGCCCCGCGAACGACCCGGCGCAGCCGACGACGGTGAGCTTCATGCCGGACGTGGTCATGCGACCCCCACCCAGGAGAACTGGCGGGCGTTCTCGACCTCGGGGCCGAGGAAGCGACGGGCGAGGGCCGTGAACTCCTCGGGGCGTCCGGTCGTCAGGAACCCGTGGGCCGGAGCCGGGAGGGCCGCGTCCCGCTCGAGGCCTTCGCGGACCAGAAGCGCATAGACGTCCTTGGCCGTCTCCTCGGCGCTCGAGACGAGCGTCACGCCGTCACCCATGACGTAGGAGAGTACGCCCGTCAGCAACGGATAGTGCGTGCAGCCGAGGACGAGCGTGTCGATACCGACCTCGATGAGCGGCTGGAGATAGCCCTCGGCCACCGCCAGCAGCTCAGGGCCGCTCGTGACGCCCTGCTCCACGAGGTCGACGAAGCGCGGGCAGGCCTGCGTGTGCAGGGTGATGCCCGGATTGGCCGCGAAGGCGTCGTCGTAGGCGCGGGACGTCGCCGTCGCCTCGGTGCAGATGACACCGATCGTGCCGTTGCGCGTCGCGCTGACGGCCCGTCGGGTCGCCGGGACGATGACCTCGACGACGGGCACGTCGTAGCGCTCGCGGGCGTCGCGCAGGACGGCGGCGCTGGCGGAGTTGCAGGCGATGACCAGAGCCTTGACCCCCTGGGCCACGAGGTGGTCGAGGCACTCCAGGGCGTACTCGCGGACCTCGGAGATCGGCTTGGGGCCGTAGGGCTGTCGGGCCGTGTCGCCGAGGTAGAGGATCGGCTCGTGCGGAAGCTGGTCGAGGACGGCACGCGCCACCGTCAGGCCACCGAAGCCTGAGTCGAAGATGCCGATTGGTGCGTCACTCACAACGTGAAAGCGTACGTGCGAGTTGTGTTACGGGAAAGTGAACGGGCCCCAGATCACATGTGAGCCCGCCCCCATTCCCGGGGTATGCGCCTAGGGCGTGTCTCCTAAAGATCGGCGTGTGAGCGCGAGATTGTTGGAGCATGTCTCGTGCAGCTCTTCTCACTGACGCTCAGTGGGCGCGGATTGAGCCGGTGATGCCGTCCTCTGATGG
>NZ_JABSTZ010000003.1 GCF_013283745.1 Aeromicrobium stalagmiti | reverse complement strand
ACGTCTTCAAGCAATGGCGCGGACTCGCGACCCGCTACGACAAACTCGCCCTGACCTACCGAGGCGGAGCTGTCCTCCGCGCCATCACCATCTGGCTACGCCAATAAGGAGACGTGCCCTAGGTCGCCGCGCAGCCCACGAGCACGACCCCGGGTCGATGACCCGGGGCCGTTCTCGTCGTGCTGTGTGGCGGTGTGGTGTCTGGCTACTTCACCGCGTCAAGAGCGTCGACCATGCCCTCACCGGCGTAGCTGTTGTTGCGCGCCGTCCCCGTGCACGGTGCGCCACCGGGACCGATCGGCTGCTGCGCCGCGCAGGGCCGGTCGTCGGCCTGCGCCTTGAGCTGTGCCAGCAGCTTGGCCGGGCCCCAGCCGGGGTGCTCCGACTTCATCAGCGCCGCGACGCCGGCCACGTGCGGCGAGGCCATGGACGTGCCGCTCTTGAGGCCGTAGCCGTTGCCGGCCACGATCGTCGACAGGATCGCCGAGCCCGGGGCGGCGACGTCGATGACGTTCAGCCCCCGGTTCGAGAAGTACGACAGCTGCGTCTCGTTGCTGGTGCCGATGCGCGCGTACGACGACACAGTCGCGACACCGTCGAGCTCGGTCGGGATGTCCTTGCACCCGGAGTTGATGGTGCGCTCGATCGGTGTGCTGTCGTTCGGGCTGGTGTCGTTGGTCGTGTTGTTGCTCAGGTCGGTGCCCGAGTTGCCCGCTGCGGCCACGTGGAAGGTGCCCTTCTTGGTCGACCAGGACACCGCACGCCTGACGGCCTCCATCGCGGCTGCCTGGTCCGGCTGGTCACCGCACCAGTACTCGAACGGGTCGATGTAGTAGCTGTTGTTGGTGACGTCCATGCCGTGCAGGCCGGCCCACATGAAGCCGCAGATCGCGTACTCGGGGTAGATGAAGCCGTCGTCGTTGACGACCTTGACCGAGGCCATGCGCACGTTGGGGGCGACCCCGGTGATGCCGATGCCGTTGCGGTCGGCGCCGATCGTGCCCGCCACGTGCGTGCCGTGGTCGCTGGTGGTCGGGAACCATCCCGTGGGCGACCGGTCGACGGTGCCGGCGTCGGTGCAGTTGACCGACCTCTTGACGTCGATGTTGGCCGCCAGGTCGGGGTGGTCGGGGTCGATGCCACTGTCGAGGACGCCGACCAGCACCTTGCGGGAGCCGTCGGTCTTCTCGTGGGCGTGATCGGCCTTGATGTGGGCCATGTCCCACTGCTCGCCCTCGCGCGGGTCGGGCTGGACGAACTCCTCGGCGGTGTTGGCGAACTCCTCCTTCACGACGCCCTGTGCCTTGCGTCGCGCGGTCGGCGCGTCGGTCCGCTCGCTGACCGCGACGGTCCGGGTGGCGCCCACCGAGGCCACAGTCTTGCGGCCGAGGCGGTAGACGTCTGAGCGGAAGTCTGCGTGGGTCGAGTGGACCACGATCACACCGATCTGCGGCCACTGCTGCACGACCGTGCCGCCCGCCCGCTTGACGACCGCGCGTGCATCGGCGGTGCCCTTCGCGGTGGGCTTCTTCGCGTTGACCACGTAGCTGCTGACCTGGCCCTCGGGCGTCGAGATCGGCACGGGCGTGGACGTGGGTTCTTTCGCCGCGTTGGCGCTGGTGAGCGTGCTCGCGATGACGCCGAGGGTCAGTGTGGCGACCCCGATGGTGAGCCCGCGTCGGGCTCTGGACATACCTGTGTTCACGTGTTGTCCCCCCTAGGAACTGTCGGCGGCCGCGGATGAGCGGCGCTGACACCGACTCAGCCACCCCACCACACCCTCGCCGTGTCGTCCAGAGCGTGGCGGGTCGCTTTCGGGTCGCTGGACCCTGTCTGCGGTGGACGTGCTGCGCGCACACTCGCCGTGAAGGCTGGCAGAGAATGCCTCACGTCTCTGCTGCGGCTCCATGGGAGGCAGGCACACCGTGAACATCAGACCTGTGCGCACCGTCGCGACATTGGTCGCCGGCGCTCTCATGACTACTGCCACGGCCGCCGTGGTCGCGGTTCATGCCGACGCGGTGATCTACGTGAAGAACCCCGATTTCACCCGCAGCTCAGCCTTCTGGACCGCGTCCGCGCACGCGACAAAGGCCCGTGTGAAGGTGACGATCGACGGCAAGAAGGCACACGCAGGGCAGGTCAAGACCAGGACGACGCGCAAGCCGCGCACGGTGCGGCTGACCTCCAGCCTCTCGCCGACGCAGATACCCGTCGCCGGCACGCACGTCCACGCCGCAGCGCGGGTCTGGACGTCGGCTCCGGGCACGATCGTCTCCTACCGTGCCTACGCGCTGCAGCACGGCAAGGTCGTCTCGTCCGCCCGCTCGCGCACCACCGCCCCGCGAGGCTGGTTCTGGGTCGGTGCCGAGCTCCGTACGACGAGGGCCCGCACACGCATCAAGGTCTCTGCCGCGCTCGAGGACGCCAGGACGGGGCAGCTGCTCCGCGTGACCGACGTGAACGTCACCGTCACTCCGCCGGTCGTCCCCACGGTCGGGGCCAGGTGCGAGGACGTCAGCTTCAAGGACCCGGCGCAGGGCGACCTCACATACTCCGACGAGTTCAACGGAGCAGGCCTCGACCCGCGGGAGTGGCGTGTCCGCGACAACACGTTCCTGAACCACGACGCCGCCTTCATCGCCAAGAAGAACGTCTCGGTGCACGACGGCTATCTCGACATCAGGGGCAGGCGTGAACCGAGGGCGAGCTGGCGCTCCAACCCGAACGCCCTGTACGGCGAGGAGAACCGCGTCCGCTCCTACTCGACCGGCTACGTCGACTCGATCAAGAACAAGACGTACGAGTCCGCCGACGCAGCCTCCGACGAGAGATTCAGCCAGAGGTACGGGCACTTCGAGGCCCGCATGTGGGTCCCGTCCGAGGCCACCATGTCCCGCGGCATCTGGCCGGCCTTCTGGCTGCGCGCTGACCACCAGGCCGGCGAGATCGACGCGATGGAGTCCTATGGCGGCCCGACGATCCGGAGCTTCGACCCGTCCAGCTCGTACGAGTGGAACAGCTGGGGTGACACCGCCGAAGGGTCGATGACCGGCATCGAGAAGCAGCAGACCCACGGCCGCGCCGACGTCGGCACCGACAAGATCTGGCAGGGGTGGCACACCTACGCGGTCAACTGGTCACCGCGCTGCCTGCGGTACCTGTACGACGGCAGAACGGTCGGCCTCGTGGACTTCGACGACCCGAGCACCAAGCCCTACTTCAGGGGCCCCACGTTCGCCGACACGTTCCACATCCGGTTCAACCTGCAGATCGGGTCGAAGTACTGGGGCTGGCCCGACCCGGCACGCACCCGCGACCAGTTCAGCTTCAGGATCGACTACGTCCGCGTCTATCAGGGCAAGGAGCTGGACGCGTCGGCGTGGCCCGCGGGGCGACGCCGGGACCGTCGAGAAGGAGCCCAGCACGACAGTCGCGCACACGCAGAAGCCCCCGTTGGGGGAATCCCGGGGGAACCGCCAACGAGGGCTTCGCGTTTGTGCAGGTCAGAGCATGTTTCAGCCCTGGGGTTTAGATGTCGTAGTAGAGCTCGAACAGTCGGGAGGGTTTTGGTCGTGATTGAAGGCCGTTGAGTTCACCGCAAAGGCAGTGAATTCTCTACGTAACGGGGTTGGTCGGTTGCGGTCTCTTTTGGTTCTCCTGCGGAATCTCTGCGGAATCCCGAGCACTGGGCGGCGTCAGTCACTGCAATTTCCAGACAGCACCGGATCACTCAACCAACTCCGGTCGTGTGGTCCCGAGCCAGTCGCTGAGCAGGCGGGCCGTGAGGACGGCTGCGATCGTCTCGGCGGCGAGCAGGCCCGCGAGCACGAGCAGCTGGACCTCGGCGGCCTCTGCAGGGGACGCCCCGCCCAGGAGGAGACCGACGAAGGCGCCCGGGAGGGTCACGAGCCCGGCGCTGCGGGTCTGGTCGATGGCGGGGATGAGGGCGCGGCCGGCCGCGAGCCGTCCCTGCTCGGCGACGGCCTGACGCGGGGTGGCGCCGATCGACAGCCAAGCCTCGACCCGGCCCCAGTCGCGGGCGACGTCGTCGCGCAGCCGTGAGCCCGTCAGGGAGGCGGCGGTCATCGAGCCGCCGATGATCTGGGCGGCGAACGGCACGATCGTCTCGGAGCGCCACTCGAGGGCGCCGCTCGCGAGCACGGGGACAACGGCGCACGTGGCGCCGACGACGATCGCGAGACCGACGAGCGGGGCCAGCCCGACACCGCAGCGGATGCGACGCGCAGAGGTGGCGGTCGCCGCGACCACCATGACGCCGAGGTAGAGCGCGACGCCTTCGGGGTGATTGAAGACCCAGGCGATGACGACCGCCACGACGAGCAGCTGCACCGCGGCACGCGCGACGGCGGCCACGGCATCGAGCCGCACGTGCACTCCCGCGAGGGTCACCGTCATCACCGTGATCGCCAGTAGCACGACGACCGCGAGGGTCGACTGTGCCGGGTCGATGGTGCTCATGCCCGCAGTCTCCCTCAAAGATGTGTCGTTGCGGTGAGGGCGCAAGGTCCCGGGTGCCAGGGATGCTCGGTAGTCAGGTTGTAGTCAGGTTGCGAGCCCCCAAGCAAGGCTCACCTCATCTAAGGTCGGTCGTATGTTCGCCAACCTGCTCATCGGCCTGCGAGAGGGCCTCGAGGCCAGTCTCGTCGTCAGCATCCTGATCGCCTACCTGGTCAAGACCAACCGTCGTTCCGAGCTGAAGTACATCTGGATCGGTGTGGGGTCAGCTCTTGCTCTCGTCGTCGCGATCTTCGCCGCCGTGACGGCAGTGTTCGACCAGCTTCCGTTCCGTGCCCAGGAGATCACTGGGGGCATCCTGTCCGTTCTTGCTGCCGCACTAGTGACCTGGATGATCTTCTGGATGCGCCGCACCGCTCGGACCCTAAGGCGCGAGCTGGAGGGCGAGATGGAGAAGGCGGTCTCGTTGGGGCCCGTCGCTCTGGTCACCATCGCTTTCCTCACGGTTGGACGAGAAGGCCTGGAGACAGCGGCAATCATGTGGTCGACCGTCACCGGCGCGTACACGCCAGGTCCGTTCGTCGGTGCCACCCTCGGCCTGGTCGTCTCCGTCGTGCTGGGCTACCTGATCTACCGAGGCGCACTCAGGATCAACCTGAGCCAGTTCTTCACCGTGACCGGAGCACTGCTCATCGTCGTGGCCGCAGGCGTGCTCGCCTACGGCGTGTTCGACCTGCAGGAGGCGGGGGTCCTGCCCGGCGTGAGATCGCTGGCTTTCGACGTCACGGCGGCGATTCCACCCGACAGCTGGTACGGCACGTTCCTGAAAGGCACCATCAACTTCCAGCCGAACCCGTCGTGGCTGCAGGTCGGGGCATGGTTGGCGTTCATCGTCCCAGTTCTCGCGCTGTACCTTCGCCCGCAGAGGACGTTCCACCCATCGGTCGCGGCCTGACTACTCGGGATCCGCACCCCCGTAACTGTTGCTCGAATCGGGCCCGCGGCCGACTCTGCCCAACGTGGGCGCCGTGACACCGGTTGCCAGAAGTGTGAGCAGCACGCCGCCGACTGCGACGCGGTACGGCACGAACGCACCGATGCTGTGGTGGGGCGACGAACTTGAGCAGCCAGGCCACGGAGGCGTACGCGACGACGAAGCTCACCAGCGTGCCGACGACAGCAGGCCCGACGCCGATGCCGGAGACATCCTTGAGCCCGTAGAGGCCGGCTGCCGTCAGTGACGGGATCCCGAGAAAGAACGCCATGCGGGACGCGGTGACCCGGCCGAGACCGTACAGCAGGCCCGCGGAGATCGTCGCTCCTGCCCGGGAGACGCCGGGCACGAGTGCCACGCACTGCACGAGGCCCATCGTGATGGCGTCGCGCCAGGTCAGCTCCGACTCACCACGCGACTGGGAGGCGGACCTCTCGGCGAACAGCAGCGCGGCGCTCCACGACAAGGGCGGCGCCCACGGCCCAAAGGCTCTTGAGCGGCCCGGTGATCAGCGACTGGGCGGCGACGCTGACAACGCCGACAGGTATCGATCCCACGATGACGAACCACCCCATGCGGTAGTCCGCGTCCGTGCACCGGTCAGGTGTCGTGACGCCGCCGAACCATGCTCTCGCAAGGCGGACGATGTCATTCCAGAAATACACGAGCACCGCCGCGATCGCCCCCATCTCGATGACCGCCGTGTAGGCGCCCACGCTGCGGTCGTCGATCGGAAGACCGAGCACCTTCTCGGCGATCATCAGATGACCGGTGCTGGAGACCGGGAGGAACTCGGTGAACCCCTCAACAACGCCGAGAATGATGGAGTCCACGTAGTTCACCGAGCGGCGCTCTCGGGCTCGGTGGAGAGATCGGTCTCACCCGCGTGACGAGAGCGATTGCGCACGTATGCGATGACGGCCGGGACGACGGAGAACGCCGCCAGCCCGATGGTGATCAGCTCGATGTGGTGGGCAACGAACGGGATGCCACCGAAGAAGTAACCGGCGGCGACGATGCCGATCGACCAGAGCGAGGCGCCGATGAGGTTGTAAATCGTGAAGCGTCGTCGGTCCATGCGGCCGACGCCGGCGGTGGCGGGCACGAACGTGCGGACCACAGGGATGAAGCGGGCGAGGATGACGGCCTTGGGGCCGTGGTGGTCGAAGAACAACTGCGCGCGGTCGGCGTTGGCCTGGGAGAAGACCCGTGAGTCGGGCCGGGAAAACAGCCGGGGACCGAAGTGTCGCCCGATCATGTAGCCGACCTGGTCACCGGCCACCGCGGCGGCGAAGACACCGACCGCGAGTACCCAGATGGGAAGCCCGATGACGTGCGAGGCGACCAGGGCCCCGGCCAGGAACAGCAGGGAGTCGCCCGGCAGGAAGAAGCCGACGAGCAGGCCACTCTCGACGAAGGCGATGGCCATCACGAGCAGCAGCGCCGCCGGGCCGAGCGAGTAGAGCAGTGGGGTGAAGGTCGCGATCATGAGTCCACCGTGGCCCGGTCCACCTGCACGTTGCCTGACTGGTGTGATCGGTCGGCCACCGCGCGTGCGGTGACGCTGACGACGGCCAGGAGGACGGCGGCGATGGTCCACGAGGCCGCGACATCGGTGGTCCAGTGGTAGCCGAGGTAGATGCGGCTCGCACCGATCCCGACCGCGAGCATGGCGGCGGCACCATAGGCGACGAGCCTTAGCGAAGGCCGGCGCAGCAACGGGACCAGCAGGAGGCAGACCAGCCCGAGGAACACCGCGGAGTTCAGGGTGTGGCCGGACGGGAACGAGTACGTGCTGTCGAACGGCCCTAGACGGTCGGACGCGCCAGGCCTGGCACGCCCGAACGCCAGCTTGACGGCCACGGTGAGGCCGGCCGACACGGCCATGGTCGTGGCGGCGATGATCGCATGCCGTGGACCACGTCGCTCGAGCAGGATGATGACCAGTCCGAGGGCGAGCACCGCGAGCACGGCCTCGCTGCCGATGAAGCTCAGCACGTGAGCGACGTGGGTCAGCACGCTGGTGCGGTGATCGACCACGTCGGCGGTGATGGAGGGGTCGCGACCCGCGAGCCCGTCGCCCTCGGAGACGGAGTCGGCGAGAATCGTGAACGCGCCTGCCGCTGCGCCGATAGTGACTACCGAGAGGACGAGACCTTGGGGGTGGGGGCGGACGAGGATCATGGGTGTTCCTTCCAGGACGTCAGGACCCGTCCGCCCCCGGGGGAGGGGCGGACGGGTCGGTTCGGGGGTCAGACGGACTCGAGCTCGCGGTCATCGCGCTTGGCCTTGACCGTGAACCAGGCGACGCAGCCGACGATGATCGCCAAGAAGATGGCGCTCGTCCCGTTCGTGCCGATGCCCAGGCCGCCGTCCTTAGTGGGAGCGGTCAGGAAGTCGCCCATCGAGGCACCGAACGGGCGGGTCACGATGTACGCGGCCCAGAACGCGATGACGGCATTGGCCTTCAGGCCGTAGAAGGCGGCGGTGATGGCCGCGATGACGCCGCCGAAAATCAGGGCGGACGGGAGGTAGCCGACCGCGAGCTTCTCGGCGACCAGGTCGCCGGCCGATGTGCCGAGGGCGAACGTGAACAGGATCGTCAGCCAGTAGAAGGCCTCGCGGCGACGAGTCACGATGGTGTGAATCGAGAGCGTCTTCTCCGAGCGGTACCAGGCGACGAAGGACGCGATCAAGCCCGCGCCGAAGATCGCACTGGTCGTCCAGAGGCTGACGCCGTAGTTGTCGACGAGGTTGTCCGAGAACAGGGTGCCGACGACGCTGATGAGCACGACGGCCAACCAGTAGACGACCGGCACGTACTTCCGCGCCGAGAACTGCACGACGAGCACAGCGGCGAGCAGGACCGCCATGAGGGCGGTCGTCGCGGACAGCCCGAGGCCGACGTTGCTGTTGAGGAAGTCGGCGGCGGTCTCACCGACCGTCGTCGAGAGGATCTTGACCACCCAGAACAGCACAGTGACCTGGGGGACTTTGTTCAGCAGCGTGCGGGTCCACGCGCCGTGGTCGACGTGCGTCGTCGAGCGATCCGGGGTGGTGGTGTGTGAGTGGCTCATGCACACACCATGCGACGGAGAACCTGACAGGAACCTGACTGCCGACACTCAGTGCCCGGGGCCGGGGCTGGAACCTCAGAACCGCGGCAAGGACAGGGCGAATGTGGTCGGGTCGGCCGCCGAGCTCACGTGGACGTCGCCGCCGAGCGTGCGCGCGACGCGTCGGGCGAGTGCGAGCCCGAGGCCGGCGCCGGTGCTGTCGGCGCCGCGGACGCCCGACTGGAACAGGGACTCGGGGTCTGCCGATCCGATGCCGGGTCCGTCGTCGTTGACGAGCAGGTCGATGGTCCGATCGGTGGCGGCCACCGTCACGGTCACCCTGGACCTCGCATGGCGCACGGCGTTCTCGACCACGGGCGACAGGGCCCTCACGGCCAGCTCGAGCGGCGCCGGGACATCGTGGTTACCGGCGTCCACGACCGAGATCTCGACGCCGTCGCGCGCTGAGGCGTGCTCGACGGCAGCGGCGATGATCTCGGCGGTTGTCGTCCGGGCATCCGTGCGGTGCTCGCCGCGTGCGATGGCCAGCAACGAGGAGATCGTGGTGCTCATCCGGTCCACGAGGTCGATGACCCGGGAGAGCCGCTCGTCGACGTCCGGGGTGAGGGTGGCCATGCGGGTCAGCTCGGCCTCGCCGCGGATCGCGGTCAGCGGTGTGCGCAGCTCGTGGGCGAGCTCGGCGGTGAGCTGCTGCTCGTTGCGGAGCGCGCCGGCGACCCGGTCGAGTAGGACGTTGAGGGTGCGACCGAGGTGCGCGAACTCGTCGTCGGTCCCGGTGGCGGCGAACCGTGCGTCGAGATCGTGCTCGGACCAGTCCTCGGCTCGCCTGGCCATCGACTCGACCGGCGCGAGGGTGCGCCGCACGGTCCACGCCGCCACCGCGGCCGACCCGGCGGTCACGACGGCACCGAGACCGACGAGCCCGACGAGCACGGCGTTGCGGGTCGACTCGTACGGCTCGAGCGATGCCTCGACCACGACGACCGCGGTCGTCGTCCCCTCCTCACGGACCGGGACGGCCAGGAAGACCCGTTCGTCCTTCTCGAGCCGTGTGCGCTTCTCGACACGCGACAGAGACTTGACGACGGTCGCCACGCGGGTGCCGGTCTTGGGACCTTCGACGAGGGTGCCGTCCGGGTTGTAGATCCACGTGGTGTCGTCGATGCTGTCGTTCGGGGTCTCCGACGCGGTCACGCTGCCATCGGCCTCCACGACGATCGTGGTCGAGATGGCTGAGGCCTGGTCGGTGAGCCGACGGTCGACGTTGTTCATGTTCAGAGCCTGCAGGATCAGCAGCACGGTGCCGATCATGGCCGCCATCGCGAGCGCGGTCACGACCGTGGTGGTCCACACGATGCGTGACTGGAGGGTGCGTCCGGGAGCCCTCATCGCAGCGTGAACCCGACGCCGCGCACCGTCGCGAGCTCGACCGGTGAGTCGATCAAGGCGAGCTTGACCCGGAGCCGGCGGATGTAGGAGTCGATGGTGTTCTCGTTGACGATGGCCCCGTCGGGCCAGGCGGCCGCGACCGCGGTGCGTCGGCGGACGATTGAGCCCGGCTCGACGGCGATGGCCGCGAGCAGGCGGAACTCCGTCGGCGTCAGCGTGACCTCGCGGTCGCCCACGTGCACCGAGACCCGGTCGGGGTTCAGCACCAGGCCGCTGGTGCTCTCCGGCTGCGGGCGCGCTCGTCGCACGAGCGACTCGATCCGCACCAGGACCTCAGAGATCGCGAACGGCTTGACCACGTAGTCGTCACCGCCCGCATGGAAGCCGGACACCCGGTCGTGCACGGCGTCGAACGCCGTCAGGAACAGCACCGGCGCGTGCTGTCCTGCGGCACGCAGGGCATGGCAGACGTCGCGGCCGTCGGCGTCCGGCAGGCCGATGTCCAGCACCAGCACCTCGACCCCGCTATCGCGACCGAGGTTCTCGACGGCCTCGCGGCCGTTGCGGGCGATGACGACGCGGTGGCCGCCCATCTTCAGCGCATCTGTCAGCACACGTCGGACGTCCGGGTCGTCCTCGCAGATGCCGACAACTGTCATGCCGCCCATCGTGCCGTATCGATCCGCTCCATCAAGGCCTTCTCGTCCATGCAGTCAGGTGCTGTGCAGGTTCGCGAACCGACGCTGGTCCCATGACGACCATTGCCACCCGTCCGACCCTGCCCGGTCGTGGTGTCCGCCCAGGGACCCGGTCCCGGTCTCTCCCGAGCTGGACCGTTCCCGCCGCAGCGGTCGTCGCGGTGCTGGCCCGACTGCCGCTCCTGGGGCACGCCCCAGGACCCGATGAGTCCGGATTCCTCCTGGTCGGCGCGCAATGGAATGGTGCGGGTACGTCCCTGTACGGGAACTACTGGGTCGACCGGCCGCCGCTGCTCGTCACCATCTTCCGGGCAGCCTCCCTGCTCGAAGGGGTGCCCGCCCTGCGGATCATCGGCTGCTTCGCCGTGCTGCTGGTCGTCCTGGGCTGTGCCTGCGCTGCCACGCTGATGCACGGCGAGCAGGTAGGCCGCTGGGCGGCGGTGACGGCAGCAGCGCTCTGCGTGTCCCCGCTGCTCGGTGGCTATGCCGTCAACGGCGAGCTGCTCGCCGCACCGTTTGTGGTCGGTGGCATCATCGCGGTCATCTCGGCCCTGCGTGCCGATGACGAGGGGCAGAGTGTCCGCTGGAGCGTGCTGGCCGGCGCATGCGCTGTGAGCGCGCTGATGGTCAAGCAGAACTTCGCCGACGTCGCGGTGTTCGGCTCCGTCGCGTTCGTGCTGTCGGCCGTCCGGTCCGACATCACCTGGCGACGACTGGTGGCCCTGACCGCAGCGGCGTCGGTCGGCGCCGCGGTGGCTCTGGGTGTCCTGTCCGTCTGGACCGTGGCGCACGGAACGTCGCTACGCGGCGTGTTCGACGCGATGTACCCGTTCCGTGTGGAGGCCGGACAGGTCATCGCCGCCGGTGGGCGGGTCCACTCCACTGCCCGGCTCCACGGGCTCCTGGCGGTTGCGTTCTCGGCGATGGTCATCCCACTGATGTGTCTCGTCCTGGTCGATGTGGTGCGTCGTCGGCGCCGTAGCCCGGTCTGGTGGGCGCTTCTCGCGACCCTGACCTTCGCGACGGCCTCGGTCCTGATCGGCGGCAACTTCTGGCACCACTACCTCGTGGGTCTGGTTGTCCCTGTCTCGCTCGCCGTTGGCGTCACCGCTGCCGACCGAGCCCCGGTCATACGGGCGCTCGTCGGGCTCGCCGTCGCCTCCGCCGTGCTCGCCTGGGTGGGAAGTCTCGCCCTGCCCCAAGGTAGCGAGGGGGAGACGGTCGGGACGGGCATCGCTTCCGTGGCGCAGCCGAAGGACACGATCGTCAACCTCTACGGGCACGCCGACGTCGTGCAGACCTCCGGCCTCAGCTCGCCGTACGAGCACCTGTGGAGCCTCCCGGTCAAGACGCTCGACCCGTCGCTGACCGAGCTCGACGCCGTCCTGGCCGGCCCCGACGCCCCGACGTGGCTCGTGACCGGCCGCAGTATCCGCAGCTGGGGTCTCGACACCGATGCCACCGCAGCCCTCGTCGCCCGCGACTACCGCAAGGTCTCCACGGTCTGCGACCGGACCATTTACCTGCGCAACGGCACCGACCGCGCCGCGCCTCAGCCCATCACCACCTGCCGAGGAGCGTCCTTGGCCAGCAGTACGAAGGAGTCACAGCCATGAACGCTGTCGTCGTCATCCCCACCTACGACGAGGCCGACGGGATCGAGATCATGCTCGACGCCGTGCGCCGCGCTCAGCCATCAGCCGACATCCTCGTCGTCGACGACAACAGCCCCGACGGCACGGCCGCGCTGGTGGCCGGCCACCCCGACTTCGGCTACCGCGTCTCCCTGCTCAGCAGGGATGGGAAGAACGGGCTGGGTGCGGCGTACCGCGCAGGCTTCGCCTGGGCCCTCGAGCGCGGATACGACGTCATCGTGCAGATGGACGCGGACCTCTCGCACCCGCCCGTCAAGATCCCCGAGCTGATCGCTGCCCTCGACAGGTCGGACGTCGCCATCGGATCCCGGTACGTCGAGGGGGGCGGCGTCAGCAACTGGAGCGTGAGCCGTCGCTTCATCTCGTGGGCGGGCAACACCTACGTCCGCACCGTGCTTGGCCTCACGGTCCGCGACGCGACGGCCGGCTTCAGGGCCTTCCGCCGCGAGTCCCTCCTGCGGCTCGGTGTGCTCGACTCGCAGTCGAACGGATACTCCTTCCAGATCGAGAACACCTGGCGCGCCGGTCAGCTCGGCCTGACCACCATCGAGGTGCCGATCACGTTCACCGACCGCACGACGGGAAGGTCCAAGATGTCCGCCGGCATCGTGCGCGAGGCCCTCGCGCTGGCTCTTGTCTGGCGATGGAGGCAGATCCGCTCCCACCTTTACCGCCCGTCAAGGCAGCGCGCCGATGTCACCGCGTGACCTCCTCGCCCGACTGACCAGCCCAGAGGTCATCACCTTCCTGGCCGTCGGGGGAGCGGGATACGTCGTGGACGTCGGCGGCTTCAACCTCCTCCGTTCAGTGCCGTTGTTCGCCGGTCACGATCCCACGCTGGCCAAGATCGTGGCTGTTGCACTCGCGATGGTCGTGACCTACGTGGGCAACCGGGCCCTCACGTGGCGGGACGCCGACACGTCCGACCGGCGTCGTGAGGTGGCTCTGTTCGTCCTGTTCAACACGATCGGCCTGGGCTTCTCCGTCGTCACGTTGTTCGTGTCACACCACCTGCTCGGGCTGACCAGCGGTCTGGCAGACAACATCTCGGCCAACGTCGTCGGCATCGCACTCGGCACGATCTTCCGGTTCTGGTCGTATCGGCGGTTCGTGTTCACGCCCGCCTCGGTCACAGCCCCTGGGACCACGACGCGAGTCAGCGCGTGAACTGCAGGCAGCTGGCGGCATCGGGACTTGTGGCACTCCTGATGGGCGGATGCGCCTTCGACGGGTCCAGGACCATCGACGATCCCACGGTCACTGTGCCTCCGGCAGCGAGCTCGACGCCTCAGCCCACCTCGGCGGCGGCGCCGGTCGACAAGGTCATGGTGATCATTCTGGAGAACCACTCGGCAGGCCAGATCACGTCCGGCGCGCCCCGTCTGACAGCGCTGGCCGCTCGCTACGGGACAGCCCCCAATGCTCTGGCGCCGTGCGGTCACCCGTCCCAACCCAACTACGTGTGCCTCAGCACCGGGGGGAAGTATCTGTCGACGAACGACGTCACAACCCTCAAACAGCCCGACATGTGGAACAACACGCTGAGCACCGGTCGCACGATGAAGGTGTACGCGGACAACTTGCCATCGCGTACCGAAGACCGGCGGCGGAATGTCGGGACGTACGCCCCGCGGCACGTGTTCACCGTCCCGTTCGTGTCCACTCCGGCCAAGCAGGCGAACTTCGCGAAGTTCACGGTCGACGCACAGACGCTGTCCGTCGACGTGGCGCAAGGCGCGCTTCCCCATGTCGGCGCCCTCGTACCCGACAACTGTCACAACGCGCACGACCGTTGCGAGACGGAGGGCTCGACACAGATCAAGCAGGCCGACGACTGGATCGCCGACCAGGTGGCGCTTCTCCAGAGCGGGCCCGACTGGGCCGACGGTCATCTGCTCATCGTCGTCACCGCCGACGAGGACAACTCGCTCGGGGCCAATGACATCCCCATGATCGTCGTGCATCCGGCGTTGTCGCACGTGGTCACCGATGTCGCGTTGAATCTGTACTCGTTGGGAGGACTGCTCGCCGATGTCGGTCACACGGCACGACTCGGCGAGCAGCGGACCGCACCGGACTTCGCGCAAGCGTTGGGGCTGTCCATCCGGCCGGCGACCTGACGATGGTGAGCAGTGCGACCACCGGTGGCCGGCCCGCGCAGGCAGCTTCGTCCTGTGGGAAACTACCCGCGCGAGCGGCCGAGGTTTCCTACTTGTCGCCGGCGTCCTGGTGGCCGGGCTCGTTCGGGTTCGCGTCGGGTCCGATGTCAGGGCCGTCGTTGGTCTCGCCGGTCTCGCCGGTCTCGGCCTTGTCGTCGGCCGTCTCGGTGCCCTTCTCGTCGGCCTCGTTCGGCTCGTTGGCTCCGTCGTCGGCCGTCTCGCCGTCAGCCTGGTCGTCGGGGACGTCCGCGGTGGTTGACGACGTGCTGGCCGGCGCAGGCGACGAGCTGCTCGCGTTGGCGGACATGACGCCGCCCACTCCGAGCATCGCGATGACGGCGGTCGCTCCGACGACCGCGATGTTGCGCTTGATGGTGAACATCAGGTTCCCTTCGGTGGTCGGCCGCCTTGTGCGGCCGGTGACACCACAGTGCGCGGACGGACCTGTGGCCGCGCTGAGTGATCAGGCGATGCCGGAGGCCGGTCCTCAGCGTGTACTCAGCGCAACGGATGCAACGTGTCCCCGATGAGCAGACCACTGTCCACGTCAACCAGTCGATGGATGGCCAGCGTCCGCGTGCGCTCGACGATCGCCGGCACGGTCGTGATCCTGGTCGGCTCCATCATCGGCTCAGTCCTCCTGGTCCTGCTGCTGCAGCGTGCACTGGCGAGCACGGCTAACGAGACCGCAGATGGTCGCGCCGAGGACGTGGCCCGCTTGATCACCGACTCCGATGAGCCAGGTAAATCCGTGGACCTCGAGGACAACGCCGGCGAAGACCAGGTCATTCAGGTGCTCGACGGGTCACGGCGAGTGGTGGCTGCGTCGTCGCAGCAGGCGGCCGGCCGGCCCCTGACGACGCTTGCCCCGCGCAAGGGGCAGACCCTCCGCGCCGACAAGGCCCGCGTCCCTGCTCTTGGCAGCGAGACCCCGTTCGTCCTGACCGCGCTCGGTGTCAATGTGGATGGTCAGCTGTGCACCGTCGTCGTGGCCACGTCGGTGAGCTCTCAGAGCGAGTCTGTGGCAGCCCTCGTGCGGTATCTGGTCGTCCTGGTGCCCATGGGCAGCGTCCTCGTCGGGATCGGCATGTGGGTTCTCGTGGGCAGGTCGCTGCGACCGGTGGAACGCATTCGCAGGCACGTCGCCACGATCGGTTCGCAAGGACTTGGTGAACGGGTCCCGGTTCCGGAGTCCGACGACGAGATCGCGCGCCTGGCCCTGACCATGAACGAGATGCTGAAGCGACTGGACTCCGCACACCAGCTTCAGCGTGCGTTCGTCTCAGACGCCAGCCATGAGCTGCGGAGCCCCTTGACCTCGCTGTCGACCTCCCTGGACGTCGTGGGAGTGGCGCCGTCTGAGTCGCGGTGGACCGAGACGAGAGCCGTCATGACCGCTGAAGTCGCCCGCATGGCGCGGCTCGTGGACGATCTGCTCCTCTTGGCGAAAGCGGACGACCGGGGCATGGTCCTTCATGTCGAGGACGTCGACCTCGACGACATCGTCGAGGACGAGGTGCGCCGCATGCGCTCCCACGGGCGGCTCAGGGTGACAGCGACCATCGCTCCTGTCCGGGTGCGGGGTGACCGGGGGCGACTGTCGCGTGCGGTCCGCAACGTGGTCGAGAACGCGGCGGCGGCCGCCTCGGGGTCGGTGCATGTCGGTCTGGCAAGCATAGATGGATCGGCGCGCATCGTGGTCGAGGACGACGGTCCCGGTGTCCCGGTGGCACACCGAGAGAGGGTGTTCGAGAGGTTCGTGCGTCTCGACGACAGTCGAAGCCGGGACAGCGGTGGCAGCGGACTCGGCCTGGCGATCGTTCGAGAGATCGTCGCTGCACACGGAGGGGCCGTCACGATGGATGAGTCGCCGACAGGCGGCGCGCGCGTCACTGTGACCGTGCAGCTGGTTCAACCGCCCGCCGGGTCGAGCCGGTAGCCGACGCCACGCAGGGTCTCGATGCTGTGGCGGCCGTACGGATGGTCGAGCTTGACCCGCAAGTAGCGCACGTACACCTCGACGACGTTCACGTCGCCCTCGAAGGCCGGGTCCCACACGTGGTCGAGGATCTGCGCCTTGGTCCGCACCGCACCAGGCTCGCTCATGAAGAAGTGCAGCAGAGCGAACTCACGAGGCGTCAGGACGACGTCATCGCCGGCTCGCGTCACGCGGTGGGTGGTCGGGTCGAGGGTGAGGTCGCCGGCCGTCAGCAGGACAGGCCGCTCAGGAGCGCCGCGGCGGATCAGGGCCCGCAGGTGCGCCACCAGGACGACGAAGCTGAACGGCTTGGTCATGTAGTCGTCCGCGCCGAGGTCGAATGCGTCGACCTGGTCGTACTCACCGTCCTTGGCGGTCAGCATCAGCACCGGCGTCCACACGCTTCGGGCGCGAAGCTGCCTGACGACCTCGTACCCGTGCATGCCGGGCAGCATGATGTCGAGCACGATCGCGTCGAACGTCTCCTCGGTCGCGAGCCAGAGTCCGTCCACCCCGTTGTAGGCCGTCTCGACCACAAAGCCTTCGTCGGTCAGCCCGCGCTGGACAGTGTCGGACAGGCGGCGCTCGTCCTCGACCAGCAGGACCCTCACGTGGCTCCTCCGACCGTGTCTCGGCGACGGAACACCCACTGGCGCATCGCCGCGAACCGCAGCGCTGTCACGCTGAGGTTGGCCAACGACAGGACCAACACCTCGGTGGGGAGGGCCGCGTTCGGCGACGCGCGGCGAAGCAGAACGAGGGCGACGGTCGTCGTCGCCACGCCGCCGACCAGGACAGTCAGGCCTTTGGCCTGGGCCCGAACCGCGCCCGGTCCGGAGTTGCCAAAGGTGAAGCGGCGGTTCAGCGACGTGTTGAGCACCGTCGAGAGCACCAGAGCCAGGACGTTGGAGGTTGGACCGGCCAGATGATGGCGAAGGTAGCCGTAGAGGCAGGTGTAGGCGATGCTGCTGACGACACCCACGAACGCGAAGAGCGCCAGTTGGGCCCTCAGGCGCCCGGCATCCCGCGCCGAGCCGACCCGCCGGCGGAGGTCGTCGACCGGGATGCGTCCGGTCAGCAGCGCCCACCCCAGTCGGCGCATTCCGCGCAGGTCGTCCAGCGCGGTGCGCATCACGTCGACGCGAGAGTCGGGGTCGTCCACCCAGTCGACAGGAACCTCGTGGATCCGCAGGCCCGACCGCTCTGCGAGCACCAGCAGCTCGGTGTCGAAGAACCAGGTGTCATCCTCCACCCACGGCAGCAGGGCGTCCGCGACCTCGCGGCGGACCGCCTTGAACCCGCACTGTGCATCGCTGAATCGGGTGTCGAGGACGGACTGCAGCAGGACGTTGTAGGACCTCGAGACCAGCTCGCGTTTGACGCCTCGAGTCACTTGAGAGCCACGTGCGAGGCGCGACCCGATGGCGACGTCGGAGTGCCCGCTGATCAGGGGCGCCACCAGAGGCAGAAGCGCCTTGAGGTCAGTCGAGAGGTCGACGTCCGTGTACGCGAGGACCTGGGCATCGGATTCCCGCCAGACGCTCTTGAGGGCACGGCCGCGTCCCTTCTCGGCAAAGGTCGCGACCCGTACGTGCGGATACTGCTCGGCGAGTGACCTGGCGACGGCCGGTGTCGCATCGGTGGACGCGTTGTCGGCGATCGTGATGCGCCACGTCCACGGCAGGCTGTGCAACGTGCGGACGAGGTTGCGCACGGCGGCCGGGAGGTCGGTCTCCTCGTTGTGGACAGGGATGACCAGCTCGAGCGTCACCGGCACGACCATCAGGAGGCGCTCGTGAGGTCGTAGACCGTGTGGTCGCCGATGAGCTCTGGCGTGAAGTTGGCTTTGACCCAGTCCCGAACGAGCTGCGTCGCCGGACCGCTCGCTGTGGCGTCGATGTAGTAGTGCACCCGCCCATCGGCGACCCACGCTGCGAACTGCTCGACGCTGGGAGCGGGGTCGGTCTGCTTGTATCCACCGACGCCGATGACCGGTCTTCCCGTTGCGAGCTGGTAGGCGGAGGACGCTCGTGCGCCGGGTACGGCGGCAACCCAGTCGTACCGGTCTGCGTCGGAGCGCAAGGCGCGGACCAGCTGTGCTGGGACCTGGTTGTTCGTCTGGCCCGATCCCGCACCTGCTTGGGGCCCGGATCCCGCGTGCGGTGAGGCAGCAGTGGCGACTCCGTAGACGACCGGGCTGAGCAGTGCTGCGACGAGGGCAAGGCCGACGATGCCTTGACCGGCTCGCCTCGGCGCGACATCCAGCACGATCAGCACAGCAGAGGCCAGGCCGAGCGCCCAGATGCACGGGTTGAGCCCGCTCGGGCGCACGGAGTTCGATCCGTGGATGACGACGGCAACGACGGTGGTCGTCGCCGACGCGAAGGTCAGCACAGCGCTGACACCGCGGTGACGACGAGCTCGCCACAGGACCAGACCGCTGATGCCGATGAGTGCGGCAACGGCAGGAGCCAGCACGATCGTGTAGTAGGAGTGGAAGATGCCGGCCATCAGGCAGAAGACCACGGTGTTGACCACGAACCAGGACATCCACAACCATGTCGCCGCGCGGACGCCGCGGCCCTGAGGGCATCGCCGCGACGCCCAGGCTGCGCCGGCGGCCAGGATCAGCGCAGCCGGCACCAACCACATAACCCCGGTCCACACAGGGGTACCGAGCATCCGGGGAAGATTCGTGCCGTGCCAGCCTGATGTGGATGACCCCGCGACCTCGTTGCCCGTGAGGCGTCCGATGCCGTTGTACCCCAGCGCGAGCTCCAGGACCGAGTTCCTGGTCGACCCGCCGATCCAGGGACGTGATGAGGTTGGCCACAACTCGACGGTTGCCATCCACCATCCGGCGGCAAGGATCGTCGTGGCCGCCGCCACGAGCAGGTGGACGATTCGGCGGCTGATGGGCACAGTGGCGAACAGCGCGTACACCAGAACGAGCGACGGCAGGATCATGAACGCCTGAAACAGCTTGCACATGAACGCGGTGCCGACCAGCGCTCCACCCGATGCCAGCCACCACAGTGCGTGCGCGCTGGTCAGAGCCCTGACCGTGGCGTAGGAGGCAGCGACCATCAGCAGCACCAGCAGCGCGTCGGGGTTGTTGTAACGGAACATCAGCACGGCTATGGGCGTGGATGCGAAGACGGCGCCAGAAAGAAGCGCGGCCCCTGGGGACCCCGTCGAGCGCCTGACCGTGGAGTACAGGAGCGCGACTGAGGCGACACCCTCCACGGCTTGGGGGACGAGCAGGCTCCACGAGGAGAGGCCGAACAGCCTTACCGAGAGTGCTATGGGCCAGATGGCCAGTGGTGGCTTGTCCACGGTGATGGCACCACTCGCGTCGAGCGAGCCGAAGAAGAACGCCTTCCAGGACTGCGAGCCGGCGAGAGCCGCTGCGGAGTAGTACTCGTTGGCCATGCCGGAAATGTTGACGTGCCAGAGGTAGATCACTGCTGTCGCCGAGAGCAGCGCCACGAGTCCGAATCGCTCGTTCCGCCGCTGCGAGGTGCCCAATCCCGCAGGGAGATCCGTGCTCGCTCCGTCGTCAGCAGTCGCGGATGCGGGCGAGACTGTTCGCAACTCGAGCACGGGCACCTGAACCTCCGTCGTCATGAGGTGCCCAGCGTCCCGTCGCGAACCTGCACTGCACCTGACTGCGGTGACGCGGCGTCTGACGGTCAGGTGGCGTTCAGGTCGGAGCAGCCACGGTGTGGGCAGGACGATCCACGCTGAACGCGCTCCGGCGCGGGAGCAGCGTGAGAACCGTCCGGGTGCACGCGTCGTACCGACGGGTTGCTGGGAGCCGTGGTGATTCTCGCGATCATCGGACTTCGCCTGCTGTGGTTACTGGCACCGGTTTGCCATCGACGACTTCGTCGGCGCGTCGCTCTGGTCGGCCGCCGTCGTGGCAGCGGGCTACTTCTTCGAAGGCTCTACTTTGTCGCTCGGAACGTCAAGCTCACCACCGTCAGCCTCGCGGCCTGTTCGGTGGTCGCTGCCGCCATCGCCTTGGCAAGGAACTGAAAGCAGAAGAAGCACGAACATGAAAGGCCGCAGGTGCAGTCAGGTTCCAGTCAGGTAGCTGACCCTAGCGTTCGTTGACATGCCACCCATGCGCACCTTTCGAGACACCAAGGTCCCCGCGGTCTTCCTTTTGTTCTGGATCGTCAAGCTCCTCACCACCGGGATGGGAGAGGCCGGCTCCGACTACCTCGGCACCGTCAGCATCCCTCTAGCTGCCGTCATCGGGATAGGTGGCTTCTTTGCCGCCCTGTGGCTGCAGCTGCGGGCAGACCGCTATCACCCCGTCCGGTACTGGGTGACCGTGCTGACCGTCGCCCTGTTCGGGACGATGATCGCCGACGGCCCCCACGTCGTGCTGGGCACCCCGTACGCGGTGGACTCCGGCATCTACCTGCTGCTACTCGTCGGCCTGCTGACCTGGTGGAAGCGCAGCGAAGGCACCCTCTCGGTCCACTCGATCACCACCAGTCGCCGCGAGCGGTTCTACTGGGGCGCGGTACTTCTGACCTTCGGCCTCGGCACAGCAGTCGGTGACGCCACGGCCATCGAGATGGGACTCGGGTTCGCATTGTCCATCGTGCTGTTCAGCGTCCTCATCCTGGTCCCGCTCGGCCTGTGGCGCCTCGGCCTCAACGCCACCATCGCCTTCTGGGCCGCGTACGTCCTCACACGACCGCTCGGGGCTTCCGTCGCGGACTGGCTCAGCGCATCCCACAAGCATGGTGGCCTCGGCTGGGGGACAGGACCAGTCACCGGTCTCGCCCTGGTCATCTTCGCAGGACTCGTGGTCTACCTGGCTGTGACACACGCAGACGTCGAAACCTCGGAAACCGGCCCATCGACCGCTCGCACGGAAGAGCTCGACGCCGCAAGGAAGTAGAGAACGGCCATCTCGTGTCAGTCGCGAGAGGTCTGCACGAAGCAAGACCCACCGGCGCCCAAGCCCAAGACACCTGAGGACTGCTCATGCCTAATGACTTCTATGGTCTGCCGCTACACCCACTCATCGTTCACGCCACGGTGGTAATCATCCCGCTCGCGGCCTTGACCGTCCTGCTCTCAGCCCTGTGGCCGCGCTTCCGGAACTGGGCGGGCCCACTGCCGGCCGGTCTGAGCATCGTCGGACTCATTCTGGTCCCGCTATCGACCTCAACCGGTGAGACCCTCGAGAAGCACGTCGAACGCTCCGCCTTACTCGAGAAGCACACGCACCTCGCCGACGGCCTGCTCCCATGGATGATCGGACTGACGGTCGTGGCAGTCGTCGGGTATGGACTCCACTGGCGGGCCAAGCACGGGAACTCCGCAGTCAAAGCACTCATGGTCGGGGTTGCCGTGCTGTCGGTCGTCGCCGTAGTCGGAACGTCCGTCCAGGTGGCCCGCATCGGCCACAGCGGCGCCAAGGCGGCCTGGGCTGACACGGACATGAGCTCGACGACGCGGCCCGGTGGGTAGCGCGGGTCCCGGGGAGCCGCACACGGCCGGGATGGCTTCACAGTTGAACTGGCCTCGCGCGGGTGTTCTGGGCGCGAACGACGGCATTGTCTCGACCGCGGGAGCGACGTTCCCGTTGCCTCAGCCACCCGTCCCGCCGATCGCATCGCCGGCGGGGCGAGGGCTGTCGCGGATCGCCGCTCGCTGACTCTGGTGGCCGGCACCCCCAGTTGTTCGACCTCGCCACGACCGGCGATGCCTTCATGATCGCCGTCCGTGACAGCGCCTACGAAGAGCTCGGCTCCGCCGTGTCGTTGTATTGGTCGATCTCCGACCCTGTGGCTGGCGGTTACGACGCAGCATTTCGACCATGCCTTCATCGAGATCGACAGCCGCATCGGTGCCCTTGCGCCACGACTGGTCGCATCCTGAGCCCGCAGTCCTAAACTCTCGAAACGGCCGTCATCTCTGACAGCAGACAAAACCACACGCGACAACATCGACACACCTCTTTCATTCAGGTGACCTTCGTGGCCGCTCACGACTTTCCGTTGGCCATAGGACGACGTGACCATGACGCTGCACAAGCTCTCGGCTGGCTCGGGGTATGAGTACCTGACGCGGCAGGTCGCGGCGCTGGACTCGACTGAGAAGGGTCACGTTCCCCTTGCCGACTACTACTCCGCCAAGGGGGAGTCGCCTGGAGTGTGGTTGGGCTCGGGTCTGAGCGGTATCGACCAAGAGGAAGGTTCGATCGTCACGGCGGAGCAGATGCTCAACCTGTTCGGACACGGGCTGGATCCGACGACGGGCGACCGTCTCGGCCGTCCGTATCGGCTCTACGAGAGCCAGGCCGCCGATGACTTCCGCGACGCGGTCGCACGTCGGGTTGAGACAATTAGGGTAGAAGGTGGTGGCGGGGACCCGGCGTCGATCCGGTCCCGAGCTCGCAGTGATGTGGCCCGGGCATTCTTCGTCCGTGATCAAGGACGCGAACCGGTTGGTGCCCGCGAGCTGGACTCGGCGGTCAAGCGTTACTCCCGGCCGACTCGGGTCGCGGTAGCCGGGTTCGACCTGACGTTCTCGCCGGTCAAGTCGGTGTCGACGCTGTGGGCGATCGCTCCTCGCGAGGTCGCCGCGGTCATCGAGCAAGCGCACCAGAGCGCTGTGTCGGACGCGCTGAGGTACCTCGAACGCGAGGCGTTGTTCACGCGCGAAGGGCTCGATGGTGCACGGCAGGTGGACACACGGGGGCTCATTGCGGCGCAGTTCACGCACCGTGACTCGCGTGCCGGCGACCCGGATCTGCACACTCATGTGGCGGTCGCAAATAAGGTGCAGACGGCCGAGGGGAAGTGGCTGGCGATCTATGGTCGTGTGCTTTACGAGTCTGCGGTGGCGGCGTCGGAGACATACAACACAGCACTCGAGGCGCACCTGTCTGGACGGCTCGGCGTCCGGTTCGCCGAGCGTTCGAGCGCTGGGATTGGGACGCGATCGGTCCGGGAGATCGTCGGAATCGAACCTGCGCTGAACCAACACTGGTCTAAACGCAGGCAAGACATCGACGTCCGACGCGGTGAACTGGCGCGCGAGTTCCAGCAAGAACACGGGCGACCTCCTACCCCGGGCGAGGCGATCGCACTCGCGCAGCAGGCGAACCTCGACACCCGGCAGGCCAAGCACGACCCACGGTCATCGGCCGAGCAACGAGACACGTGGCGACGCGATGCCGTTGGCATCCTCGGCACGGAATCGGCGACCGACGAGATGGTGCGGACTGCGTTGGCAAGTCCGGTAGGCGGCTTCACGTCGCTGCCGACGGGGTGGATCGAGACGGCGGGGAAGCGTGTCGTCGACGAGCTCGAACAGCGCCGCGCGACGTGGAGACAAGCACACGTTCGAGCAGAAGCACTCCGCCAGGTGCGCACATCTCAACTGCCCGCTGACGAGGTCAACGGCACTGTAGAGGCTGTTGTGAGCCATGTCCTGGAGCGGTTGTCGATCAATCTGACACCCGATCCCGACCCGATTGTTGACCCGGAATCGCTTCGTCGTGAAGACGGGACGAGCGTGTACCGGCACGGCGGGCGCGACCGATTTACGAGTCAGCGAATCCTCTCCGCTGAGGAAGTCATCACGACGGTCGCCGAGCTCAGGGAGGGTCGGACGGTCCCCGACGACGACGTGGACGTTGCTCTGGTTGAGAGCGCGGCTAACGGCATGGCACTGAACGAAGGACAGGCAGCACTGGTGCGCACCATGGCGACCAGCGGCGCACGAGTCCAGGTCGCGATCGCGCCTGCGGGTGCCGGCAAGACCACGGCGATGCAGGTGCTCGCTCGGGCGTGGACCGACTCTGGCGGTCATGTCGTCGGCCTCGCACCGTCCGCTGCAGCGGCAAGCGCGCTGCAGACGGAAGCCGGCATCCGGTCGGACACGCTCGCCAAGTTCGTCCACAAACTCGACACCGTACCGAGCAAACCTGTTGTCGGACCGGCCACCTTGTTGATCGTCGATGAGGCAGGCATGGCCGACACACTGACACTAGCTCGCGTGATTCAGGAGGCCGTCGATCGAGGCGCCTCCGTTCGACTCATCGGCGACGACGCACAGCTTTCAGCAGTAGGTGCAGGTGGCGTTCTTCGCGACATCGCTCGCGCGCACGACGCGGTGCGGCTCGAGGAGCTGATGCGGTTCGACGATCCCGCCGAAGCTGCAGCCTCCTTCGGTCTACGCGGGGGTGACGTCGCTGCGCTCGGCTTCTACCTCGATCGGGACCGCATCCACATCGGCGACACGACCGGTTGTGTGGACGACGTGTTCGCGTCATGGTCGTCGGACACGGCCACCGGACTTGACTCGTTGATGCTGGCGCCGACCCGCGACCTCGTCCTCGAGCTGAATCAACGGGCACGCGTCGCGCGGACCGACGGGACCTCCGTGAATGGCGAAGTGGCTCTGAGGGACGGCAGCCAGGCGTCAGTGGGCGATACCATCCTCACCCGCCGCAACGACCGCAGGATCTCCATCAGCGACAGCGACTGGGTCAAGAACGGCGACCGATGGACAGTCACCGGCATCCGAAACGGTGCGCTCGACGTGCGACACAGGACGTCCGGACTGCGCGCCATCCTGCCGTCTGAATACGTCGCTGAGCACGTGCAGCTCGGATACGCCTCCACGGTTCACACGGCCCAAGGCGTCACCGCAGACACGATGCACGGCATCGCCGTCGGCAGCGAGACACGCCAGATGCTTTACACGATGATGACGCGGGGACGGCACGCGAACCACGTTCATCTGGCCATCGCTAGAGACGGCGATCTGCACCAGATGCTGACCCCCGAAGGCCGGCAACCAGCCTCCGCGGCAGAGGTCGTGGAGGCCATCCTGGCTCGAGACGGATCGGCGATCTCCGCCACAACCGAAGCCCTCAAGGTGCTCGAACCCCCCGCTCAACTGCGCGATGCGGTCATCCGCTACTCCGACGGTGTGGTCGCTGCCGCCGAAGACGTCGTCGGGGCGTCGCGCGTCGATCAAATTGCTCAGCGGGCCGAAGAGCTGCTTCCCGGCCTCACCAGCGCCGACGGCTGGCCGTCACTCGCGATCCACTTGCTGCTCGCCGAAGCCAGCGGTACTGACGCGGCAGAACTTCTGGACATGGCGATCACCTACCGATCTCTCGATGATTCAGACGATCCAGCCGCAGTAATCGGATGGCGCCTCGACACACTCGCACCTCAGAAGAGCGGCCCGTTGCCGTGGCTATCGGAAGTGCCGGACCAGCTCGCCGGCCACCCGACCTGGGGTCCCTACCTAACAGGCCGTGCCAGCAGGGTTGACGACCTCGAGGCTCAAGTACGCGAGGAACCGCACCGAAATGCCCCGGGATGGGAGCCTGGTGAGGTCACGCTCTCGCCCGGGCTGATCGCTGACGTTCAGGTGTGGCGTGCCGCGTTTGGCGTGCCCGACAGCGACCGTCGGCCCACCGGCTCGCCCCGCCCGGAAATCGTGGCCCGTGATTACCAGCGCACCCTCGACCGGCGAATCGAAGACCAACTCAGCCGGCACGGAGAGACGTGGATCCAGCCGATCGTTGCCGCCGTCGGACGGCGGGACAGTCACACTCCGGTCCTGGCCGAGCGACTCGCTCGCCTGGCACAGGACGGACACGACGCGGGACAACTGCTCGCGTCCGCCACTCGCGATGGCCAGCTCCCCGACGATCACGCGACCGCCGCTCTCGATTCGAGGATTACCCGCCTGGTCGACCTTGAGAAGCGGAGGTCTCGGTCGCGAGGTCCTGAACGAAGCGACCCGGCCGGCGGTCTCGAACCCCCACGTAGAGGATCCTCTCCCGAGCGTTGAGAGTTGGACCCGAGGCAGACGCCTACAAGCGGTCGTTCGCAGTGGTGTGCCGGGACATTGCCTCCTGCGGTCGAAATCACGCATCGACAGATTCGTCGAGTTTCTCGTGTTTGTGGAGGCCGCTCAGAGCTGCACGGGGGCCTGTATGGAGCAAGCCGTTCACGACAAACAGGAGCAGACCATGACCGACCGCATCTACCTTGACCACGCAACCGACGAGCTGATGACCATCGACGAGGTGTCGGCGATGGTGCGTGCTCCGATCGCCACCCTTCGCTACTGGCGTCATCTCGGCACCGGCCCCCAGGGGTTCCGCGTAGGACGAGCCGTTCGGTACTGGCGTCAGGACGTCCTGACGTGGTTGACCGAGCAGAGTGCCGAAGCTGAAGGCCGCCTCCCATGACTTCCACAGATCGGCAATTGCCCCTGGACCGCATCAAGCCGAGCCGGTAAGTCCGTAGTCATGACTAGCCAGACGAGACCCACTCCTATGCGAGCTCGCAACCAGCGAGGATCCATCGAAGACCGGTGGACCAAACGTGCGAAGGACGAGCACGGCAACTCGATCGAAGTTCCATCCGCCGTTGCTGGGAAAGTGACACGCTGGCGAGCTCGCTATGTCGACGACGCTGGCAAGGAACACACCCGACACTTCAAGCGGAAGGTTGATGCGAAGTCGTGGCTGGACGCCGCAGTGGCATCGCTGCTTCGCGGCGACCATGTTGATCCCAAGGCCGCTCGGATGACGGTAGGGGAGTGGTGCGAGGTCTGGCTGGAGGGCTACCGGACCCGGCGCGAGTCGACGGTGCGTCAGGCCGAGGTGCACATCAAGATCATCAGAGCCCACTTCAACGCCGTTCCGCTCTCAGCAGTGAAGCCGTCGGATGTTCGCAGCTGGACAGCCAAGCTCAAAGCCGAAGGCCGCGCCGACTCGTACGTGTACGCGATCTACGCGCGGCTCTCACAGCTCTTCAGCGATGCCGTCCACGACGGGCTCGTGGCCCGCAACCCGTGCTCCCGACGGACGTCGCCGGGGATGGGGAAGCAGCGACCCTATGTGGCGACGACCGAACAGATCTGGGCCATCTACGAGGCGGTGCCGCCTGGCGTACGACCAGCCATCCTCCTCGGCGCCCACGCTGGGCTCCGGCTCGCCGAGGCGGCCGCACTGCGACCAAGCGACGTGGACTTCATGCGCGGGGTCGTCTCGCCCGCCATCCAATGGCCCGACAGGCCGCTCAAGTCCCACATCAGTCGTTCTTCGATTCCCATCCCGCAGGAGATGGCCTTTGAACTCGCAGAAGCGGTCCGCCTCGGTAAGGGAAAATCGATCGTCACCGACGAGTGGCGCAACCCGGGCGGGCCATGGACCATCGAACGGGGCATTCGTGCCGCGCGCAAGTCCATCGACGACCTTCCCGATGACTTCCGTTTCCACGACCTGCGTCATTACTTCGCGTCACTGCTGATCGCGTCGGGCCTTGACGTGAAGGTCGTCCAGGCCCGGCTACGCCACGCATCCGCCAAGACGACGCTCGACACGTACAGCCACCTCTGGCCGGATCGGGACGAGTCCTCTCGCGAAGCCGTCGCGGCCGTCTACCTCACGCGTAGGAAGAGCGGCGACGGAAGCGTGCAGGGAACCGCCTGACCTCAGGTGTCCATGCCGCTCAGCTCGGCGAGCAGGTCCTGAGCGAGGAAGCTGACGGACGCTGAGACGAGCGCAGGTTGGCCCACGCCCTCCTCGGCTCGTCCAGCCATGACCGATCCCAACGACTCTGGTCCTTCGGCGAACAAGGTATGCAGCAGGCCTACGGCAACGCGGGTGACGTCGCTTGAGAGGTCGTCGGCCAAGAGTCTGCGAGTCGCCGTCGCCATGTCGACCGTCGTTGTCGCGACCAACAGGCGGTAGATGTCATGCGCGTCCTTGTCGTTCAGCCTGTCTGGACTCTCGACGCGCTCACCGATCTTGTGCAGTTTCGCCACCAGCAAGGCTGCCGGTCCGGCCACCTGGACGATCGCGCTCCGCCCATCGCCGTCCAGTGACTCAACAGTCCTTGAATTGTGATCGACGACTGCGGCCTCCAGACCCACGGTGCGTCGTGCTGCCTGCCCGCCGTGCGGCGGGATCTTCGCCGCCCGGCGACTTCGCTTACCGGAGAGCAACTCGGGCACCATCAGATCGACCGGAACGCCCTTGGGAGAGATCCAGGCACCTGGCTGTCGGCTCGTCGGATCGAGCACGAACCCGGCGGACGTCATGGCGTCCTCGATCAGAGGACTGTCACCGAGTACGCGAGTGTCGATGGCAAGATCCGAGTCCTTCGTGGCCTCAGCAATGGCGAACGACGCCTGACCGGTGTGGAGGTAGACCGCCTGGGCGCCAACAAGAATCACCGAGTCTTGGTGGGCAGCCAACGCGTCCAGCGCGTCCAGCAGTGCGGCACGGGCCTCAACGATCACTGCTGAGCCTCCAAGTGTCGACGTTGTTCTCCATCCATTCGAGCAGGTGGTCACCCTCGGCGGGATTTCGGCCCGGACCACTCAAGAGGTCGGCGACCGCTTGGCTGGGCGACACGAGTGTCACGCCTTGCCATGTTGTCGTGCGTTCGAAGACGGTGGGGGAGCGAGGCGATGCCATGAGGACGTTCGCTCCGGTCTCGACTTCGCGCAGTCCGAGCGTTGCTGCCAGTTCGACAGGATCATCGGCGTAGAGCAGCGCCAGCCGGGGTTCGGCGAAGGGTGCGTACGGCTGGGCCGCCAACGATCCGCTCACGGCGTAGCGCTGGGCCGGCGCAGCTTGTGCCAAGTTGGTGGTGAGACTATCCAGCCCGCGGGGCTCCAGAAAGCCACGAGTGGTGTTGGTGTCCAGGTACCTCGCGTCGGCGCTCCACCGGCGAAGCAGCTCCGGCCAGTCCACCGCGGTGATCGGCCCACGCTCGGCACGCGACACGATCCCTTCAGCCACCAGGTAGTCGACAAGCCGGTACGACGCGCCGAGTGAAGTCTTTGCAAGCCTGGCCAGCTCCGACACTGTGTACGGCGGTGCGTAATCGATCAAGGCGCGTGCCAACAGAGTTGCTGGCAGTCCCTTCAGACTGGTGGTGGGACGACCCGGCCCGCTCCACGGGTCCGATGTCGCTCCGCGGTCGCTGACGAGCATGAGCGGATCGACGGTGGTCAGCAACAGATTGCCCGTCGCGTCCGCGTACGAGATCCCCTGCTGACGGAGTTCTTCGCGCACCCGGGGTGTGATGTACCGCGACACCACGAGAACTCGCCCGTCGGATGCGCGCATCGCCTCGAGCCGGGCAGTCATGCTCAGCACGGCACCCCGGGTGATCGACCGCTTGATCTCAGCGTCGAAGGATACGACCGTCTCGCCGTCGCGAGCGACCGTCAACGTTGCGTCTGATCCCGAGTCGGGAGCACCGACGGAGGTCGTGAAGGCAACGGTCCACCTGCTGGGTAGGAGGAGCTGAACTCTGGCACCGATGAGCATCATGATGTCCGCGGAGGTGCGGGGCTCGGGCCCGTATCCTTCGCGGGGCAGACTCAGGATACGCGTTGCGGTCATTTTCCGAGAATAGCAAAGTTCCACACAATGTGGAATACGACCAATTCCGGTAACTTTGACGCCGCCCTAACTGTGATAGTTGGGGAAAGCTGACGTGCCTTGGTGGTTGCTCCGCGGGAGGAATCGACACAAATTCGAACGTTGCGCGGACGTCCTGCGGAATCCCTGCGGAATCTGACCTCAGACTAGAAAGAGAAACCCCCGGGAAGTACTGCAATCCCGGGGGTTTCGTGACGTCTGATACTCAGATGTCGTAGTAGAGCTCGAACTCGTGCGGGTGCGGGCGCAGCTGCACGGGCAGGATCTCTTCCTGACGCTTGTAGTCGATCCACGTCTCGATCAGGTCGGGCGTGAACACGTCACCGGCGGTGAGGAACTCGTGGTCGGCCTCGAGCGAGTCGAGCACCGCGTTGAGCGAGGTCGGGACCATGTCGATGGCCTCGTACTCCTCCGGCGGCAGCTCGTAGATGTTCTTGTCGATCGGGGCCGCCGGCTCGATCTTGTTCTTGATGCCGTCGAGGCCGGCCATCAGCAACGCCGAGAACGCGAGGTACGGGTTGGAGGACGGGTCGGGGCAACGGAACTCGATGCGCTTCGCCTTGGGGTTCGAGCCCGTGATCGGGATGCGGACACAGGCCGACCGGTTGCGCGCCGAGTAGACCAGCGCGATGGGGGCCTCGAAGCCCGGCACCAGACGACGGTACGAGTTGGTCGACGGGTTGGTGAACGCCAGCAGCGACGGCGCGTGCTTCAGGATGCCGCCGATGTAGTGACGTGCGAGGTCCGACAGTCCGCCGTATCCGGTCTCGTCGTAGAACAGCGGCTTGCCGTCGTTCCAGATCGACTGGTGGACGTGCATGCCCGAGCCGTTGTCGCCGAAGATCGGCTTCGGCATGAACGTGACCGTCTTGTCGTTGGCCCACGCGGTGTTGCGGACGATGTACTTGAACTTCATGACGTCGTCGGCAGCCTTGAGCAGGGTGTCGAACTTGTAGTTGATCTCGGCCTGGCCGGAGGTGCCGACCTCGTGGTGGCCGCGCTCGAGGACGAGCCCGGCGTTGGTGAGGTTGGACATCATGTCGTTGCGCAGGTCGGCCGTCTTGTCGGTCGGCGCGACCGGGAAGTAGCCACCCTTGTAGCGGACCTGGTAGCCGCGGTTGTCGCTGATGTCGTCGCCGGTGGACCAGGCGGCCTCGGCCGACTGGATCTCGTAGAACGACTTGTTGGCGCTGGTGCCGTAGTTTACACGGTCGAAGATGTAGAACTCGGCCTCGGGGGCGAAGAACGCCGTGTCACCGATGCCGGTCGTCGCGAGGTAGGCCTCGGCCTTGCGGGCGATGTTGCGCGGGTCGCGCGAGTAGGCCTCGCCGGTGATCGGGTCGTGGACGAAGAAGTCCATCGCAATGGTCTTGCGTGCCTTGAACGGGTCGACGTACGCCGTCTTGACGTCGGGGAAGAGCACCATGTCGGACTGGTCGATCGTCTGGAAGCCGCGGATCGACGAGCCGTCGAACGCGACGCCGTTGGCGACCATGTCGGCGTCGAAGGTCGAAGCAGGCAAGGTGACCTGCTGCTGGATGCCCGGCAGGTCGGTGAAGCGGACGTCGAGGTACTCGACGCCCTCATCCTTGATGAACTTGAACAGGTCGTCGGCATTGCCGAACATGTGGCCTCCTCAGCCGCGCAGCGGCCTTCGTTGTCGATACGGCAGGTAAGTGCGTCACTGCACCGTATCGTCGACGCTAGAAGCGTGCAGTTTCCCATCGGTCTCGGGATTGTTTCCAGAATGTTACAAGTGCCCTCCGGCCGTGATTCGTGGACTCGATCGCTACGCTCACGGGGTGGAGATTCCCTCGCTCGGACGCCGGATCGCATCGCTGTTGGTCGACTGGATCGTGGCGGCCCTCAGTGCCGTCGCGCTCACCGGGGTGAGCTATCCGCCGGCACCGATCGACGAGGACCCGAGCCAGACGTTCATCATCCTGGCGTTCTTCGTCGTGGAGGTCGGCGTGCTGACCGGTCTGGTCGGGCGGTCCATCGGCAAGCGCGCCCTCGGCATGCGGGTCGAGGACGTGAACGGGCAGCCCATCGGCGTGCCGCGCGCGCTGCTGCGCACGCTGCTGCTCAGCATCGTGCTGCCTGCCGTCGTCATGACCGACGACAAGCGAGGACTGCACGACCTCGCGGCCGGATCGCGCGTCGTCCGCGGCTAGATCAGCTCGAAGGCTGGATCAGACCGGGCTGGATCAGCCGCGCATGGCCTTGCGCTGGCCCTTCATGCTCGTCGGCACGGGGCCACGCGGCATGGGAGCGGCGGGACGGGTCTTCTCCAGCGCCTTGAGCCGGTAGATCAAATCGGTCATCTGCGCCGGCTTGATCTTCTTGGGCAGCTTGTTGATGTGCTTGACGAGCTTGGTCAGCGGGACCTGGCCCTCGTCCTTGCCGACGACGATGCGGATGACCGGAACCTCGTCGCCCGCGACGCGGGCGTGGTCCTTGATCGCCGCGGCGAGCAGGCCGCGCACGGCCGACGGACTGCCCTCGCCGACGAGGATGATGCCGGGACGTCCGACGACGCGGTGGACGACGTCCTGCTGCTTGTTGAACGTGATGGCGGGCTTGACCTCCCAGCCTCGGCGCAGCATCTGCAGCGCGCCGGCGGCGGCTCCCCGCTGGCCCTCGACCTGCGCGTACGCAGCCTTCTCGGCGCGACGACCGAAGACGATCAGCACGCCCAGGACACCGGTCAGCAGGGCGAACACGATCGTGATGATCAGGCCGATCGTGCCGGACCCGAACAGGACGAATCCGAGCGCGCCGAAGGCGCCACCCACCACGAGGAACGTCAGAAGGAGGATGAGACCGATGTTGCGGTCGCTCTTCTTGGTGATCGCGTAGGCCTGGCGCATCTGGCCCATGCGGCCCTTGGCGGGGGTGGGAACGGTGTTGGACATGCCGGTCAGTCTACGGCGCGATGGTTGCGGAGCCCATGCCGCGTCCGGAGGCGATGGCCTGCTTGTAGAGGTTGCCCGCGCGGTAGGACGAGCGGACGAGCGGACCGGACATGACACCGGCGAAGCCGATCTTGTCGGCCTCGGCCGCGAGCTCGACGAACTCCTCGGGCTTGACCCACCGCTCGACGGGGTGGTGGCGCTTGGACGGGCGCAGGTACTGCGTGATCGTGATGAGGTCGCAGCCGGCCTCGTGCAGGTCGACCAGTGCCTGGCTGACCTCTTCGCGGGTCTCGCCCATGCCGAGGATCAGGTTGGACTTGGTCACCAGGCCGAAGTCGCGCGCCTGGGTGATGACGTCGAGCGAGCGCTCGTAGCGGAACGCGGGACGGATGCGCTTGAAGATTCGCGGCACCGTCTCGACGTTGTGCGCCAGCACCTCGGGACGCGACTCGAAGACCTCGGTCAGCAGCTCGGGGATGCCGTTGAAGTCGGGGATGAGGTTCTCGACTCCGGTGCCCGGGTTGAGCTCGTGGATCTTGCGGACCGTCTCGGCATACAGCCAGGCGCCACCGTCAGGCAGGTCGTCACGGGCGACGCCGGTGATCGTGGCGTAGCGCAGCTCCATCTTCTGCACGGACTCGGCGACGCGGCGCGGCTCGTCACGATCCAGCGGATCGGGCTTGCCGGTGTCGATCTGGCAGAAGTCGCAGCGACGGGTGCACTGTTCGCCGCCGATGAGGAACGTGGCCTCGCGGTCCTCCCAGCACTCGAAGATGTTGGGGCAGCCGGCTTCCTGACAGACCGTGTGCAGGCCCTCGCCCTTCACGAGCTTCATCAGCTCGTTGTACTCAGGACCCATCTTCGCCCGGGTCTTGATCCACGCGGGCTTCTTCTCGATGGGGGTCTCGGCGTTGCGGACTTCGAGGCGCAACATCTTGCGGCCCTCAGGTGCGATAGTCACGCTCCCACTGTACGCCGGTCGGGAAACGACAGGCCGTCGCCTAGGCTCGACCTGTGCTGGACCTGGATCGCCGCTGGAGCCGCCCCGCGCCCACGCCTGCCCAGGTGCGCGCCGACACCGTCGGGGGCGTCGTCGCGGCGGTCCTGTCGGTGGTCTCGCTGGAGGTGTGGCGCAGCGGAGCCGGCGTCGAGCTGAAGGACCCACTCCTGGTGCACGCGCTGTTCGCGCTGGCCGGTCTGCTGTTCGCCGGGCGACGACGCATCCCGCTGACGACCCTGCTCGCCGAGTCGGCGATCTTCATCGTCATCGGGGAGCGGCAGCCGATGCTGGGGGTCATCTTCACGCTGCAGATCATCCTGTTCGTCTCGCTCTACTCGGCCTGGGCCTGGTCGCGCCGGCCGCGGTCGCTGCTGGTCACGAGCGCGCTCGTGATCGTGGCGATGTTCGGCTGGCTGGTGTGGCAGTTCGTCCGCGACGCTCCCGCGCCGGCGCCGCAGGTCGGGCTGCTGCCCCGGTACGGCGCCCTGATCACCTACACGTTGGCGATCAACGTCATCTACTTCTTCGGGGCCATGGCCTGGGGGCACGGCGCCTGGCGCAGCGCCCGGCAGCAGGCGGAGATCGCCGAGCGGACCGCGGCGCAACGACGGGCGCAGGACCGTGACCGTGACAGCGCGGTGCAGGCCGAGCGTGTGCGCATCGCCCGTGACCTGCACGACGTGGTGGCCCACCACGTCAGTGGCATCGGCGTGCAGGCCGCCGGGGCCAGCCGCATCATCGGGTCGCGCCCCGACGACGCGCGGCAGTCGCTCGAGCTCATCGAGCGGTCGTCGCGCCAGGCGGTGCAGCAGATGCACCAGCTCGTCGGGCTCCTGCGCGCCGACGGCGACGACGACGGTCGAGGGCCGCAGCCCGGGCTGGCCGACCTCCACACGCTCGCAAGCCCTGACGGGACGCCGGTGGTCACGTTCCGTCAGGTGGGGGAGCCGTTCGAGGTGCCGCCGACCGTGAGCCTCTCGTTGTTCCGCATCGCGCAGGAGGCGGTGGCCAACCTGCGGCGCCACGCCCGTGCGGGTGTCGGCGAGGTCGTCGTCCGCTACACGGCTGCGGGCGACGACGAGCCGGCCTCGGTCGAGGTCGAGGTCATCGACGACGGCCGCGCGACCGGGGACGACGCACCGGTCGAGTCGGGCGGTTTCGGCCTGACCGGCATCCGGGAGCGGGCCGTCATGCACGGCGGCTCCCACGAGATCGGGCCGCGGCCCGAGGGCGGTTTCAGGGTGCGCGTCCGCATCCCGGTGGCGGTGTGAGGGGATGAGTGCGGTGGAGCAGACGATCCGGGTGCTGGTGGCGGACGACCAGGAGCTCGTGCGGACGGGCTTTGGCATGATCCTGGGCGCCGAGGACGATCTCGAGGTCGTGGGAGAGTCGTCGGACGGGGTCGATGCCGTGGCCCGGGCTCGTGCGCTGTCACCCGACGTCGTCCTCATGGATGTGCAGATGCCGCACATGGACGGCATCGAGGCGACCCGTCAGGTCGTCGAGCACGTGCCGGGGTGCCGGGTCCTGATCCTCACGACGTTCGACGACGACGACTACCTCTTCGCGGCGCTGCAGGCCGGGGCCAGCGGCTTCATGCTCAAGAACTGCCCGCCGGAGGACCTCGTCTCCGCGATCCGGGTCGTCGCCCAAGGACACTCGCTGCTGGCTCCGCAGGTGACCCAGCGGGTCATCGCCCGTTCGACGGAGCGCGAGCGCGGTCCTCGGCCGTCGGGCCTCGACGAGCTGACCGACCGGGAGCACGGAGTGCTCGTCGCGATGGGACGCGGGCTCAGCAACAGCGAGATCGCCGGTGAGCTGTTCGTGAGCGAGGCGACGGTGAAGTCGCACGTGTCGCGGGTGCTGACCAAGCTCGAGGTGCGCGACCGGGTGCAGGCCGTCATCGTCGCGCACGAGTCGGGTCTGATGGACGCATCCAGCGACTGAGGAGCCTCCACCGAAGGGATGAGCACGGACTCATCCTCGCGGCCGATGCGCCGCAGCGGCCCGGTTCATAGCGTGGGTCCCATGTTGGACATCTCCCACCTCAGCAGGGCGTACGGCGACTCGCTCGTCGTCGATGACGTCTCCTTCACCGTCAAGCCCGGTCGGATGACCGGCTTCGTCGGGGCGAACGGCGCGGGCAAGACCACCACGATGCGGATGATCCTCGGCGTGCTGTCCCCGACGTCGGGCGAGGTCCGGTGGGACGGCCTGCCGATCTCGACGGCGCAGCGCCGTCGCTTCGGCTACATGCCCGAGGAGCGCGGCCTCTATCCGCGGATGAAGATCGCCGACCAGCTGGTGTTCCTCGCCCGGCTCCACGGCCTCGAGAAGGCGGAGGCGACCCGCCGCGCCCACGAGCTGCTCGACCACTTCGACCTCGGCGACCGGGCAGGCGACGTGCTCGACACGTTGTCGCTCGGCAACCAGCAGCGCGTGCAGATCGCCGCAGCGCTGATCCACCGCCCGGAGGCCCTGGTGCTGGACGAGCCGTTCAGCGGGCTCGACCCCGTCGCGGTCGATGCGATGGCGGCACTGCTCGCCAAGGAGGCGGGCGACAAGCCGCTGCTGTTCTCGAGCCACCAGCTCGACCTGGTCGAGCGACTGTGCGACGACCTGGTCATCCTCTCCCAGGGGCGGGTCGTCGCGGCCGGGGCCGTCGACGACCTCCGGGGCACGGGACCTGACCGCTTCCGCATCCGCCTCGAGACCGGCGACGCCGCATGGATCCGTGACCTGCGAGGCATCCGCGTGCGCGACATCGACGGACCGACGGCGCTCGTCGACCTCGACGGCACGACGGCGTCCGACCTGCTGGCTGCGGTCGTGTCGCGCGGTCCGGTGGTCGAGTTCAGCCCCGTCCGTCAACCCTTGTCCACGATCTTCCGGGAGGCCATCCGATGAGCACCCTCACCCGCGAGCCCAGCGACACCGCCGTCCGTGGTGCCTGGCGCGTCGTCGCCGAGCGCGAGATCACGACCCGCGTCCACGAAAAGGCCTTCCGCTACAGCCTGCTGGCCATGGTCGTCGGCATCGTCGCGACTGTCGTGCTGACGTCGATCCTGGGCGGACGACCGACGGACTACACGGTCGGCGTCGTCGACCAGCAGGCCGCCGGCGTGGTCACGGCGGCGTCCGACGTGGTCGACCGCACCGACGACGGGTCGTCCGCGAAGCCACGGACGTTCGACTCCGTCGCGGCGGCCGAGCAGGCCGTCAGGGACGGCGACGTCGACGCCGTGCTGGTGGCCTCCGACGACGGCTACGAGGTCGTCGGCGACGACAAGGTCGACTCCTCGCTGTCGGCGGCCCTGTCGAGCGTGGCGGCGACGTCCGCGCTCGAGAGCAACGCCCAGGAACAAGGCGTCGACCTGGCCGAGCTGCAGGCCGGGGCCACGGTCTCGGAGCGGCTGCTCGACCCGGACGCGGAGGACTCCGGAGCGCGCCAGCTCACGGCGTTCGTCTTCGTCCTGCTGTTCTACATCACCGCCGTGACCTTCGGCATGACGATCGCGCAGAGCGTCGTGCAGGAGAAGGAGAGCCGGGTCGTGGAGATCCTGGCCGCGGCGGTGCCCATCCGGGCGATGCTGTGGGGCAAGATCGCCGGCAACACCGTCCTCGCGCTGGCGCAGATCGTGCTGCTCGTCGTCACCGGGGCCGTCGCGCTGGCCGCCACGGGGGAGACGGAGCTCCTGTCGTCGATCGGACCTGCTGCGGCGGGCTACGTCGTCTTCTTCGTGCTCGGATTCGTCGCCCTGTCAGGGCTGTGGGCCGTGGCCGGCTCGCTGGCGTCGCGGCAGGAGGATCTCGGCTCGACCACGATGCCCGGCCAGATCATCCTGTTCGCGCCCTACCTGATCGCGGTCACCGCTGGCGAGGGAGTCAAGACGATCGTGTCGATGGCCCCCGTCGTCTCGGCGATGATCATGCCGGCGCGGATGGCCGAGGGCGGTGTGCCGGCGTGGCAGATCGTGGTGGCGCTGCTGGTCAACGTCGTCGGGGCGGCGCTGCTGGTGCGGTTCGCGGCCCGCCTCTACGGGCGCACGCTGATGCGGACCGAGCGGCGGATCGGCTTCACCGAGGCGATGCGCCTGCGCGACTGACCGTCGGCGACCGAGCCTCAGCGCACGGCGTGGCGGCCGACCGGGATCAGCGGCGCCTTCTCCGTCAGGTCGGAGAGGTCGGGCGCCGGCGTGTAGGGCTGCCACTGGAGCAGCTCGGCGAGGTGCGGGGCGATGGCGGCGGCGGCGTCGCGCACCGTGACGTCGCGACCCAGCTCGGCGCTCAGGCTGGTCACGCCCGCATCGGCGATGCCGCACGGGACGAAGCGCTCGTAGAACGACAGGTCGACGTCGGCGTTGAGCGAGAAGCCGTGCATCGTCACGCCGCGGGCGACGCGGATGCCGATCGCACCGACCTTGCGCTCGGCGCGGGCCGCGGAGGCGGCGATCCACACTCCCGAGCGGCCCGGCACGCGGCCGGTGGCCACGCCGAGATCGGCCGCGGCGCGGATCATGGCCTCCTCGACCCGGCGCACGTAGTCGACGACCAGGACGTGCGAGGGCAGCTTGGCGATGGGATAGCCGACGAGCTGACCGGGACCGTGGAACGTGATCTTGCCGCCACGGTCGACGTCGACGACCGGCGTCCCGTCGAACGGCCGCTCGTGCGGCTCGGTGCGGCGCCCGGCGGTGTAGACCGGCGGGTGCTCGAGGAACATCGCGGTGTCGCCGATCTCGTCGGCGACGCGCTGGGCGTGCAGCGTGCGCTGGATCTCCCAGGCGTCCTCGAAGTCGATCGCGGAGGGGCCGTACCAGTCGTCGAGGATCTCGATCGTCGTCACCCGCCCAGCGTATCCCCGCGGACCAGCGCGATCGCATCGATGTCGGCCGAGGCCCGGGCGAACGTCTCGCGACGGACCTCCGCGGTCATCGCCGAGACGTGGTCGAGCGACTCGACGGGGTAGTCGAGCACCAGCGCGCCGGGGGAGACCGGCACCGAGCTGTGCACGACACGGTCGGCGTGGACGTGGACGAGGTCGAAGGCGACGGGGGCGTCCACCGCGTGCATGCCCCGTGGATCGGCTCCCGTGTCGACCACGTAGCAGGTGGACGAGCCGACGTGGACCGGCACGGAGCCGAGCGTGCTGTGGGCGGAGTAGTGGTAATGACCGGCGAGGATCACGCGCACGTCGGTTCCCTCGACGGCCTCGGCGAGCTGGTGCTGGTCGGCCAGCTCGATCACGGTCATCAACGGCATGTGGCTCGGGATCGGCGGATGGTGCATCGCGAGGACCGTCCCGTGGGGAGCCGGGCTGGCGAGCACGTCGCGGAGCCAGTCGAGCTGGGCGGCCGAGAGCCGCCCGTCGTGATAGCCGGGGATCGTGGTGTCGATCGCGACGATGCGCAGGCCGTCGAGCTCGGTGACGTGGTCGAGGGGCGCGTCGGGATCGGCCTCGACGCCCATCAGGTGCCGGGCGAACGGTGCGCGCGCGTCGTGGTTGCCCATCACCCACACGACCTCGGCCCCGATCCGGTCGGCTGCGGGCTCGACGATGGAGCGCACGGTCTCGTACGCGGCGGACTCCCCGGCGTCGGCGACGTCACCGGTGAAGACGATCGCGTCTGGCGCGATCTCCACGATCCTGTCCATCACGGTGCGCAGCTGCTCGGCGGCGCGGATGCGCCCGTAGACCGTGGTGCCGGCGCCGACGTGGGTGTCGCTGACGTGGGCGATAACGTGCTCGGCCGGAGCGTGCTGCCCGATGTGCATGCCCCGAGGGTACGCCCGGAGCTCGCCGGCGCCTGTGGACGAGCGGGTGCATCGTGCGGCCTCGGCGACGACAGTGGTCGCATGGACTGGCTGTGGGTGATCATCCTGGTGCTGCGGCAGGCGTCGCCCGCGCCGGACGACCAGTGGGCCACCCGGCTCGCGACGCTCGACCGCGAGCGGGCGGCTGCCTTCGCCACCGCCGATCCACGGCGTCTCGAGCGGGTCTACGTCGCGGGCAGCAGCGCACGCACCCAGGACAGCCGCACGATCCGGACCTACGCCCGCCGCGGCGGTCGGGTGCTGGGTGCCGAGCTGAGGGTGCTCTCGTGCCGGGTCGTGAGGGCGACACCGGCGCGCGTGACGCTCGACGTCGTCGACGTCCTGGCACCGGCGCAGGTCGCCTGGCGCGACGGCAGCTCGACCGAGCTGCCCCGCGACCAGCCGTCACGGCGGCGGGTCACGCTCCAGCGCACCCCCGAGGGCTGGCGCCTGGCGGGCTCGGTCGGGCTCAGCCCTCGGTCGTGACCTCGTCCTCGCCGGTGAGTCCGTCAGCGAGCTCGCGGACGATGTCCAGGTGGCCGGCGTGGCGGGCATACTCCTGCAGCACGTGGAACAGGATGCCGAGCAGGGTCGGCAGCGCTTCGTCGCCGGCGAACCTCCCGTGGGGCGAGGCGACGTCGTGGGGGTCGTGGCGGGTCACGATCTCGCGGGTGCGCCGTCCGCCGGCGTCGAGCGCGTCGAGGACCTCGTCGAGCCGCCGGGACGTGACCCACCGGCCGTCGGCGTCGCGGTCGCCGTGCGGCGCGGGCACGTCCTCGCCGAGGAACCCCCACACCAGCCAGCGTCGCTCCATGTGCACGAGGTGCTCGACGAGCTCGGTGATCGTCCAGCCGGAGGGCACCGCGGCCCCTGCGAGCCGGTCCGCCGGCAGGCCCGTCGCCTTGCGACGCACCTCGGCCCGGAAGAAGTCGAGGTAGTCGACGACCCGTGCCGCCGGATCCGTGACGGGTCCGGTCGGCTCGGGCAGCGGCAGGGTCACGACACGGCGACGGCGAGCGCTGCGGGCAGATCGGGCTCGCTGAAGGTGAAGCCGGAGTCGGTCAGCGCGTGCGGGACGACGCGCAACGATCCGAGCAGGTCGTCCGAGAGGCCGCCGAGGGCTGCCTTGACCGCGAACCCCGGGACGGCCAGGAACGTCGGCCGGTTGACCGCGTCACCCAGCGCGTCGGTGAACTCGGCGTTGGTGACGGCGACCGGCATCGCGAAGTTGAACGGTCCGAAGAGTCCGTCGGTCTCGAGCAGGTGCTCGATGCCGCGGACCCAGTCGTGCCGCGAGATGAGCGACATGTACTGACGGCCGTTGCCCAGGCGGGCTCCGCCGCCGAGCTTCCACGCGGGGAGCATCAGGGCGAGCACCCCGCCCTCCTGGTCGAGCACGAGCGACGTGCGCACGAAGCACGTGCGGGCACCCGCCTCGATCGCGGGCGCCGCGGCGGCCTCCCACTGCTGGGAGACGTCGGCGAGGAACCCGGTGCCGGCGCTGGCCGCCTCCGTGAGGAGCTCGGCGCCGCGGTCGGTGCCGTACCACGACATGCCCGACCCGGAGATGAACACCGTCGGCGTCGACGAGCCGGCGACCGCCTTGGCGAGCGTGGCGGTGGCGGTGAGCCGGGACGCCAGGATCTCGGCCTTGCGGGCCTTGGTGCGCGGCCACTTCGAGATCGGCGATCCCGACAGGTTGACCACCGCGTCGGCCCGGTCGACGAGCACCTGGTCGATGCGGCCCGTCGAGGGGTCCCACACCGACGCGTCGTCACCGGGCTGCCCCGAGCGGACGAGCCGCGTGACCTCGTGGCCCCGCTCGCGCAGGTGCGCGGTCAGAGCCGTGCCGAGGAACCCCGATGCTCCACCGATGACGACGTGCACGGGATCAGGACCCCAGCTCTGCCTCGAACGAGCCGGCCTCGAGTCGCTGCTTGACCGCAGTCAGGAAGCGTCCGGCGTCGGCACCGTCGACGATGCGGTGGTCGTACGTCAGCGCGAGGTAGGCCATGCTGCGCACCGAGATGCTGTCGCTGCCGTGGGCGTCGGTGACGACGACCGGACGCTTGACGACCGCGCCCACACCGAGGATCGCGACCTGCGGCTGGTTGATGATCGGCGTGTCGAACAGGGCGCCGTTGCTGCCGAGGTTGGTGATCGAGAACGTCGCACCGGAGAGCTCGTCGGGCGAGATCTTGTTGGTGCGGGTGCGCTCGGCGACGTCGGCGATCTTGCGGGCGATGCCGGCGATCGACAGGTCGCCCGCGTCCTTGATCGTCGGGACGATCAGGCCGCGCTCGGTGTCGACCGCGATGCCGAGGTGCTCACCGGCGGGGTAGGTGATCGTGCCGGCCTCGAGGTCGAGCGCCGAGTTGAGCTTCGGGTAGGCCTTGAGCGCCTCGACGGCAGCCTTGGCGAAGAACGGCAGGTAGGTGAGCTTGACGCCCTCGCGATCGAGGAAGGCGTCCTTGTGGCGGGCACGCAGACGAGCGACCTCGGTGACGTCGACCTCGTGCACCTGCGTCAGCTGGGCCGAGATCTCGAGGGACTCCACCAGGCGCGAGGCGATGACCTTGCGCAGGCGCGAGAGCTTCTCGGTCTTGCCGCGCAGCTCCGACGGCTCCACGGCAGGTGCCGCGGCGGCAGCCGGTGCTGCTGCGGCGGGTGCTGCCTCGGCCGGCTTGGCTGCGGCCGCGTCGAGGACGTCCTGCTTGCGGATGCGGCCACCGACACCGGTGCCGGTCAGGGCGGCCAGGTCGACGTCGTGCTGCTTCGCGAGCTTGCGGACGATCGGGGTGACGTAGGAGTCGCCGCTGCTCTCGGCCGGTGCGGCGGGCGCCGGAGCCGGCTCGGGGGCTGCCTGGGTCTCGGGCTGTGCGGGCGTGGGCTCGGGGGCAGCGACCGGCTCGGGGGCCGGGGACGGCGGGGGCGGTGCCTGCTCGGCCTGCGGCGCAGGCGTCGGCTCGGGCTCCGGGGTCGGCTCGGGGGCGGCCTCGGGCTGGGCCTCGGCGGCGGGAGCCGACGGGGCGGGAGCGGCGGCTGCCGGAGCAGCGCCCTCGGCGCCGATGACGGCCAGGACGGCACCGACCTCGACGGTCTCGTCCTCGTCGGCACGGATCTCGAGCAGCTTGCCGGCCACGGGGGAGGGGATCTCGGTGTCGACCTTGTCGGTCGAGATCTCCAGCAGCGGCTCGTCGACGGCGACGTCGTCGCCGACGGCCTTCAGCCACTGGGTGACGGTGCCCTCGGTGACGCTCTCGCCCAGGGCGGGCAGCGTCACCTCGGTGCCTCCGCCGGACGCGGGTGCGGTCTCGGCCTGCGGGGCCGGAGCGGTCTCGGCAGCGTCGTGCTGCGCCTCGGCGCTCGGCGCAGGCTCGGGGGTGCGCTCCTCGGCGACCGCGGCGGGCTCCGGCTCGGCGGCCGGAGCGGGCTCGGCTGCGGGAGCCTCGGCCGGGGCGGCCTCGGCGGCCGGGGCCTCGGCAGCAGGTGCTGCGTCGCCGCCGGTGCTCTCGCCCTCCTCGCCGATGATCGCGAGGACGGCGCCGACCTCGACGGTGTCGTCCTCCTCGGCCTTGATCTCGAGCAGGACGCCCGCGACGGGCGAGGGGATCTCGGTGTCGACCTTGTCGGTCGAGATCTCCAGGAGGGGCTCGTCGACGGCGACGGTGTCGCCGACAGACTTGAGCCACTGGGTGACGGTGCCCTCGGTGACGCTTTCGCCGAGAGCGGGAAGGGTGACGGACGTGGCCATGATGATCTCCGGGTCAGGCGTGCGAGTGAAGGGGCTTGCCGGCGAGGGCCAGGGCGGCTTCACCGAGTGCTTCGTTCTGGGTGGGGTGCGCGTGGATGAACTGCGCGACGTCCTCGGGGTAGGCCTCCCAGTTGACCATCAGCGACGCCTCGCCGACCTGCTCACCGAAGCGGGCACCGATCATGTGGACGCCGACGATCGGGCCATCCTTCTCGCGGACGAGCTTGACCGTGCCGGCGGTGGCGAGGATCTGCGACTTGCCGTTGCCGCCGAGGTTGTACTCGATGGTCTCGACGCCTGCGTCGCCGTACTTCTCCCTGGCCTGGGGCTCGGTGATGCCGACCGACGCGATCTCGGGCTCGCAGTAGGTGACCCGGGGGATGCCGGAGTCGACGACCGGCTGGGGCGCCAGGCCCGCGATCTCCTCGGCGACGAAGATGCCGTGGGCGAAGCCGCGGTGCGCCAGCTGCAGGCCGGGGACGAGGTCGCCGACCGCGAAGACGCCGTCGACGTTGGTCGCGAGGCGCTCGTTGGTGGGCACCCAGCCACGGTCGACTGTGATGCCGGCCTCCTCGTAGCCCATGCCGGCGGAGTTGGGGCCGCGGCCGACGGCGACCAGGACCAGGTCGGCCTCGATCGTGTCGCCGTTCTCGAGCGTCACGGTCACGCCGTCGTCGGTCTGCTTGACGGAGTCGAACTTGACGCCGGTCTTGAAGTTGATCTTGCGCTTGCGGAACGCGCGCTCCAGGCCCTTGCTGAGCGTCGGGTCCTCCAGCGGCACGAGCGTGGGCAGGCCCTCGATGATCGTGACGTCGGCCCCGAAGGACTTCCAGACCGATGCGAACTCGACGCCGATGACGCTGCCGCCGATGATGACGACCTTCTCGGGCACCTCGGTCATCGTCAGCGCCTCGGTGCTGGTGATGACCCGTCCGCCGATCTCGAGACCGAGCGTGCGGGAGACCGAGCCGGTGGCCAGGACGACGTTGGTGCCGGTGTAGCGCTCGCCGCCCACCTCGACGGTCTTGGGGTCGACGAGCTTGCCCTCGCCCTCGACGACCGTGATGCCGCCGGACTTGATGAGGCCCTGCAGACCCTTGTAGAGACGGTCGATGACGCCGTCCTTGTACTTGTTGACCTGCGTCATGTCGATGCCCTCGAACGTCGAGTTGACGCCGAAGGTGCTGCCCTCACGGGCCAGGTCGGCGACCTCGGCCGTGTGCAGCAGGGCCTTGGTCGGGATGCAGCCCCAGTGGAGGCACGTGCCTCCGAGCTTGGACTTCTCGATCAGCGCGACCGTCTTGCCGAGCTGGACGGCGCGGAGCGCGCAGGCGTAGCCGCCACTTCCGCCGCCGAGAATCACGATGTCGAAGTTGTTGCCGGCGCCGTCCGCCACGGTTTCCTCCCAAAGAAGATGTGCTTTCTCATCTTGTCACTCGCGGCAAGACTCGTGCCACCGGGGTTCGCCCGTCCGTTCCCGACGATCGGGCACACTTGTCCCATGGGAATTTTCCGGGGCCGGAAGGCCAGGACCGCCGGCGGCGCCGCCGTCTCGGACCGCGACGCGAGCCGCGCTGATCTCGCCGCTCTGCGCGACTTCGCCGAGTCCCGGCGCGGCGTCGAGGCGTGGATCGAGCCCCGGACCTCGGTCACGCAGGCCACCCTGCTGCTGGTCGCGCACGACGGCGAGTCGATCCGCCGCCGGGTCGCGTCTCCGCAGGCCGGCCACGACTTCGCCCGCAAGAAGCTGCAGATCCCGGTCTACGACTCCAACCTCGTTCCGATCCCGGCGCGCAAGCGCGAGTACGACCTGCGCAAGGCCAAGGGGTCCTCGTCGACGACGTCGTCGACGCCCAGCGCTCCCGCCACGAAGACCCAGACGCCTCGCGAGCTGCGGGCGATCATGACGCTCGAGTCGATCGCGGGCTCCGACCCGCTGCCGAGCAACCCGTCGTTCGACGACCTCATGCGGGTCTACCGCAAGGCCCGCAAGCAGGCCCACCCCGACCGCCTCGGTGGTGAGCGCGAGAAGTGGGACACGGTCGAGGACGCCGCGCGCGCCCTCGGTCTGCCCGACTGACCCAGGTCTGTGGCCCGCCCGGCTCGGCGTCAGTGCCAGCCATGCTCGTCGATGCCGCCGGGCACCTCGACCGTCGGGTCGTACGGGGTCCGGGTGAACACGAAGCTGGCGAGGACCAGGCGGGCCGGACGGCCGGCAGCGTCGCGCTCGACCCTGAGGGGCTCACCGCGGTAGTAGCCGTCGAGGCCCACCCAGCCCTGGTCGTCGCGACGGAACCTGGCCCCCCGGCCCTGACCGGGCTCGCCGAGGCGGAAGCCGCCGTCACCGTCGAGCGACAGAGTGAACGCGTAGGTGCCCCAGAACCACGGCCCGACCAGGTCGAGCGCCGGCGCCTGCGAGGCGTCGGCGTGCCACGGTGCGGGCGAGACGGGCTCCCGCTCGCGCAGCAGGTCGAGCAGGTCGGTCGTCGCGGTGCCCAGGCCGCTGGTCGCGTTGGTCATCAGGACGATGCCGTCGCCGGACTCGACGTCGACGCGCAGGCCGGCGAGGAAGCCGGGCATGGACCCGCCGTGGCCGGCGTACCGGCGGCCGTCGACGTTCCACATCTGCCAGCCGAGCCCGTGGGCGCCGCCCCAGGCCGCCCCGGCCAGGTCGTTGACCGCGACGGGTCGCAGCATCTCGGCCAGCGTCTCGTCCGCCAGGACGCCCTGCGTGCGGCCGCCGAGGAAGGCAGCCCACGTGGAGAGGTCGGCGGCCGTCGACCAGAGCTGACCGGCCGGTGCCATCGACACGGCGTCGTGCTCGGGCTCGGCGTGCAGCAGGTCGGCGAGCGGGTGCACCGCGAGGCCGGGCGCCGACGGGGCGACGGGGCGGGTCGTCGTGCGATGCATCCCGAGCGGCGTCAGGATGCCGTCGCGCACCGCGTCCTGCCACGGACGCCCGCGCAGCCGGGCCACGAGCTCGCCCAGCACGCCGTAGCCGACGTTGGAGTAGTGGAACGCGGTGCCCGGTGTGAACCGCAGCCCGGGGACGGTGGAGAGCAGGTCGGCCCACGAGCCGCCGGCGGTGCGCTCCCACCAGTCACCGTCGGTCTCGGCCTGCAGGCCGGAGGTGTGGGTCAGCAGCTGTGCGATCGTCACGTGACCGAACGGCACCTCGGGCAGGTGGGCGCCGATCGTGTCGGCGATCGACAGGAGTCCCTCGTCGCGCAGCCGCATGACCTCGACCGCGACGAACGTCTTGGAGATCGATCCGATGCGGTACTGCGTGTCGGGGGTCGCCGGCGCGCCGTCCGGCCGGCCGTCGACCGCGCCCACGGCGCCGGCCCACACCAGCTCCCCGGCCCGGACGACGGCGGCGACGACCGAGGGCAGTCGCTGCGTCGACTGCTCGACCGCGAGTCGCCGGTCGAGCGCAGCCGTGGTCGTCGGGTCGAGCGAGGTCACGACCCGGACAGCTCCGTGGCGAGCTTGACCAGGGTGCGCACGCCGGTGCCCGTGCCGCCGACGGGGGTGTAGTCGAAGGCGCCGCCCTCGTTGAACGACGGTCCGGCGATGTCGAGGTGCGCCCACGGGACGTCGCCCACGAACTCGCGGAGGAACGCCGCGGCGAACAGCGTGCCGCCGTACGGCTTGGGGTTGTGCTGACGCAGGTCGGCGATGGAGGAGGACGTCACCAGCCCCTTCATCTCCTCGGCGATCGGCAGGGGCCACATGGACTCGCCGGCGGTCTTGGCCGCTGCGAGGACGCGCTCGCCGAAACCGTCGTCGTTGCCGAGGACGCCGCTGGTGTGCTGGCCGAGGGCGACGACGCAGGCACCGGTCAGGGTCGCGACGTCGACGATGTGGTCGGGCTTGGACTCGGCGGCCAGCGCGAGGCCGTCGGCGAGCACGAGCCGCCCCTCCGCGTCGGTGTTGTGCACCTCGACGGTGGAGCCGCTGCGCATCGTCAGGACGTCGCCGGGGCGGGTCGCGCGGCCGCTCGGCATGTTCTCGGCGATGCACGCGTAGGCGGTGACCTTGATCGGCAGGCCCAGGCGCGCGATCGCGACCGTGGCCGCGACGACCGCGGCGGCGCCGGCCATGTCGAGCTTCATCGTCTGCATCGAGGCGCCCGGCTTGATCGAGAGGCCTCCGGAGTCGAAGGTGATGCCCTTGCCGACGAGGGCGAGGTGCGAGACGGGCTTGGCGGGCTCGTAGGTCAGGGTCATCAGCCGCGGCGGGCTGTCGGAGCCCTGCCCGACCCCGAGGATGCCGCCGCAGCTCTCCTTGGCGAGACGCTTCTCGTCCCACACCGAGATCTTGACGTCGTTCCCGGCGTGCTGGGAGAAGGCCTCGACCAGGTCGGCGGGACGCTTGTCGCCGGGCGGGGTGTTGACCCAGTCGCGGGCCACGTTGACGGCGGCCGCGACGGTGGCGGCCCGCTCGACGGCCTTGGTCGCGGTCGTCTGACGCGCGAACGGCGTGAGGATCACGGCGCTGGTGATCTCGGGCTTCTTCGCCGCACCCTTCTTGGTCGACTTGTAGGCCTCGTAGCGGTAGCTGCCCAGCTCGAGGCCCTCCGCGATGGCCTCGACCTCGTCGACACCGGCCGGGTGGAGCGCCACCGCGACGCTCGTGGCGTTGGTCGCTGCGCGCAGGCCCTTGGCCGCGGCGCGACGCAGGTCCTCGGCCGTCGGCTCCTCAGGGAGGGCCACGGCGACGACGACCGGTGCCTTGGCGAGGCCGCCGGAGGGGAATCTCACGGTCTGGCCCTTCTCCCCGGTGAACCCCATCAGGTCCAGGGTGGCGGCGAGCTCAGCCTTGTCCTCGTCGCCCCGGATCCCGAGGATCAGGACGTCGGCGCGGGCAGTGGTCGGCTTCGATGTGCTGAGAGTGACGGTGGGCATGTCAGCCACTCTATGGTTGCCGCTCGCGACGAGGCGACCACCCTCTAGGTTGATCACCATGGATCTGCTGCATTCCCCCCTCCACGACCGTCACGTGGCGCTCGGCGCCAAGCTCGCAGAGTTCGGCGGCTGGGACATGCCGCTGGAGTACGCCGGCGGAGGTGTGCTCGCCGAGCACAAGGCGGTGCGCGAGGGCGTCGGCCTGTTCGACGTCAGCCACCTGGGCAAGGCACTGGTGCGTGGCACGGGCGCTGCCGAGTTCGTCAACGCCTGCTTCACCAACGACCTGGCCCGGATCGAGCCGGGCAAGGCGCAGTACACGCTGTGCTGCGACGAGGACGGTGGCACGGTCGACGACCTCATCGCCTACCTGCGCAGCGACTTCGAGGTCTTCCTCATCCCCAACGCTGCCAACACCGCGGGGGTCGTCGCCCGGCTCCAGGCCGCCGCGCCGGCCGGCATCGAGGTCACCGACCTGCACCGCGACTACGCGATCCTTGCGATCCAGGGCCCGTCCAGCGACGAGGTGCTGCAGGCGCTCGACCTGCCGGTCGACCACGAGTACATGTCGTTCGCCGACGCCACGATCGCCGGCCAGGAGATCACCGTCTGCCGCACGGGCTACACGGGGGAGCGCGGCTACGAGCTCGTCGTGCCGCAGGCGTCCGCGACCGAGGTCTGGGACGCCGTGATGGCCGCGGGCGAGGCCTACGGCATCCGGGCCTGTGGCCTCGGGGCGCGCGACACGCTGCGCACCGAGATGGGATACCCGCTGCACGGGCACGAGCTGTCCGCCGAGATCAGCCCGGTCATGGCGCGGGCCGGCTGGGCCGTCGGCTGGAAGAAGCCGGCCTTCTGGGGCAAGGACGTCCTGGAGAGGCAGCGGGCCGAGAAGACCGTCCGCACCCTGCGGGGCCTGCTGGCCCAGGGGCGCGGCATCCCGCGGCCCGGCATGGCGGTGGTCGACGCCGACGGCGCCGACCTCGGCGAGGTCACCTCGGGCACGTTCTCCCCGACGCTGCGTCAGGGCATCGCGCTTGCACTCGTCGATCAGGCAGTCGAGGATGGCGCCACGGTGGTCGTCGACGTGCGCGGCCGCTCCGAGGCGTTCACGGTCACCCGGCCGCCGTTCGTCCAACCCTCGACGAAGGAGTCATGACCATGACGTGGACCTGGACGTTCGAGAGCTCCCTCGGCGACGTGATCGGTCGCTCCGAGGCGTTCGAGAGCCGCAGCGACGCCGAGTCGTGGGTCGGCGAGGCCTTCGGCGACCTGCTTGAGCAGGGCATCGACCAGGTGCGTCTGTTCGACGGCGAGACCGAGATCTACGGCCCGATGTCGCTGCACGCCGAGATCAACTGACCTCGGCGTCCGGCGGCTGCCTCAGCGGTAGTTGGTGCCGAGCGTCTCGCCGCGCTTGACCTGCACCTTGGGCAGGCGGAAGCGGCGCAGCTGCGTGCTGCGGAGCACCGAGTAGACGATCGAGCCCTTGACGGCGTCGTCGCCGAACCGGGCCCGGAGCTGCTTCTTGAGCCCGCGCACCAGGACGATCTCGTCGAGGATCGTGCCGAAGATGACGAACGGGTAGACCGCTGCGGTCAGGATCGTCGTGGCGGAGTCGCTGATGCTGCCGGCGACCGCGAACAGGATGAGCAGCACGATCAGGAACGGGAGCAGGTACTCCGCGAAGTTGTAGCGACGGTCGACGTAGTCGCGGCAGAAGCGCCGGACCGGGCCCTGCTCGCGGGCAGGCAGATAGCGCTCGTCACCGTTCTTGAGCGCCTCGCGCTGCTTGACCCGCAGCTCCTCCCGCACCGCCATGTCCCGCTTGCGCTGCTCCTTGCGGGTCATCGGCGTCTTCATCTGCTTCTTGCGGGCGGCCTCGGCCTCTTTGCGACTGGGGGTCGCACGGCCCTTGCCGGTCTCTGTCTCGTCTGCCACGGGCGCAACCCTACCCGGCTGCTGGCGGGCCCCCGTACGCTGGAAGCCATGGCGGTGGTGACAGTCAGTCGGCACCGGACGACGAATCGTGGGGCGGCATGAGCATCTGGACGCGCATCGCGCAGATCTTCCGGTCGCAGCGCGCCGGCGATGACGTCGGTGCGCTGAAGGACCGGCTCGACGAGACCTACCGCACCCAGACGGCGTTGCTGCGTCAGGTCCGCCGCGGCGTGGCCGACGTGGCGACGAGCCGCAAGCGGGTCGAGCTGCAGCTCGCGTCGATCCGTCAGCAGACTGCCCAGCTCGACGACCAGGCCGCGCAGGCCGTCGCCGGCGGCAACGACGACGAGGCTCGTGCCCTGCTGACCCGCAAGGTGACGCTCGAGAAGACCGCCGTCGACCTGCAGCAGCGCAGCGCCGACCTCAAGGCCGAGGAGGACAAGCTCGAGCTCGCCGCCATGAAGGTCGAGCAGGAGGTCGAGGGCTTCCGCGTCCGCAAGGACACCCTCGCCGCCCGCCACACCGCTGCTGCGGCCCGCGCCGAGATCAACAGCGCCACCAGCGGCATCGGGTCGACCGTCAGCGACGTCGGCCAGGCGATGGAGGCGGCCGAGCGTCGCACCCGCGAGCTGGAGGCCAGGTCGGACGCCGTCGACGAGCTCGTCGCCGAGGGCATCGTCAGCAAGCCGGGGGAGTCCGCCGACGACGCGCTGCGTCGCCAGTTCGACGCCGCCCTCGACGGGGCCGAGGTCGACCGCCAGCTCGACGAGATCACCCACCGGAAGGACGATCGTGGCCCGCAGCAGATTCAGGAGTGATCGCGGGCTGACGCTCCGCATGGGTGGCGTCAGCCTCGGGCTCGGCGTGCTCTACCTCGCCTTCGCCGCGATCCTCTACCAGACGCCGGTCGGGGCGCTCGGCTTCGTCATCGTCCTCGGACTGGCCTGGGGCCAGTGGTACTTCTCGGACTCGCTGGCCCTGAAGTCGATGAAGGCGCAGGTGGTCGAGCCGCACCAGGCGCCCGAGCTGCACGCCATGATCGACCGGCTCTGCGCGCTCGCCGACATGCCCAAGCCCCGGGTCGCGGTCGCGGTGACCGACATGCCCAACGCCTTCGCCACGGGTCGGACGCCGAGCCACTCCGCGGTGTGCGTCACGACCGGCATCATGCAGCGCCTCGACGCCGACGAGCTCGAGGGCGTCCTGGCGCACGAGCTGTCGCACGTCGCCAACCGCGACGTCACGGTCATGACGGTCGCCTCGTCGATCGGCCTGCTCGCCGGGTTCATCACCCGCTACGGGATGTACTTCGGCGGAATGTTCAGCGGCGGTCGCGGCCGCGACAACAACAACGGCGGGCCCGCCTTCATCGTCGTGTTCCTCGTCAGCCTGCTCGTCTACGCCGTGAGCTTCGTCCTGACGCGCTCGCTGTCGCGCTACCGCGAGCTGAGTGCCGACCGCAGCGGCGCCTACATGACCGGCCGCCCGTCCAAGCTGTCGTCGGCGCTGGTCAAGATCTCGGGCGAGATGGCGAGCATCCCCAACCGCGACCTGCGTGAGAGCCAGGCGATGAGCGCGTTCTTCTTCGCCCCGGCGATCAACCGCGAGGCGATCGGCGCGCTGTTCTCGACGCACCCGCCGCTGCAGCAGCGGCTCGACCAGCTCGCCAGGGTCAGCGCCGAGCTGTCCGAGCAGGGGTAGCCTCGCCGGGTGGGCATCTTCGACTCGATCCTCGGACGCAGCAAGCCACCCCCGGCCGACCTGGACGTGCTGTTCGCCGTGCCGCAGGCCTCGATCTCCCTGCAGACCGAAGGGTTCACGGTCAGCGGTGCGGGCTCGGTGTGCTTCCGCGACGTCGAGGGCACGGCTGACGACGTGGTCATGGCCGAGGCCGAGAAGCTCATCACCTCGAGCCCCGGGTCGACCGTCACGCGCAGCGAGGACCGTTTCGGGTTCCACTGGCTCACCGTGACCCGCACCGACGCCGACGTGTCGGGGCTCGTGACCGACCTGCACGCGGTCAACTCCTCCCTCGTCGACGCCGGGTTCGGCTCCGCACTGCTGTGCTCGACCGTGGTGTTCGCGACACCTGCAGGCCGCCCGTTCGGTCTCGTCTACCTCTACAAGCAGGGCACGTTCTACCCGTTCGCGCCTGACGGGAGCGACCGCCGCGACAACGCCGTGGAGCTGCAGGCACGCGGGGTCATCGCCGACGACGTCCCGGTCGAGCCCGACCTCACCAAGTGGCTCGCGATCTGGGGAGCACCGGGACTGGCCTGACCGGACGCGGCTCGACGAGGACGATAGGTTGGTGGGGTGAGCTTCGACGCACTTTCCCGAGACCAGATCCAGGCCCTCCTCGACGAGCAGACCGCGGCCTACCGCACGCTGCAGAACAGCGGCCTCAAGCTCGACCTCACCCGCGGCAAGCCGTCGCCGGAGCAGCTCGATCTCTCCAACGCGCTGCTGACGCTGCCGGGTGACGACTTCAAGGACTCCCACGGCACCGACACCCGCAACTACGGCGGGCTCAACGGCCTGCCCGAGCTGCGCGAGATCTTCGCACCGATCATGCAGGTGCCCGTCGACCAGGTCGTCGCGGGCGACAATGCGAGCCTGGCGATGATGCACGACAACCTCGTCTTCGCCCTGTTCCACGGCGTTCCCGGCTCTGATCAGCCGTGGGGCGTCGAGGAGTCCGTCAAGTTCGTGTGCCCGGTGCCCGGCTACGACCGGCACTTCGTCCTGCTGGAGGAGTACGGCATCGAGATGATCCCGGTGCCGCTCAACGAGGACGGCCCCGACGTCGACGCGGTCCGCGAGGCCGTCAAGGACCCGACCGTCAAGGGCATGTGGCTCGTGCCGACCTACGGCAACCCGACCGGCTCGGTCGTCAGCGAGGCAGTCGCCGCCGAGCTCGCGGCCCTCGAGACCGCCGCCCCCGACTTCCGGATCTTCTGGGACAACGCCTACGCGGTGCACCACCTCACGGCCGAGCAGACCAAGACCGCCGACATCCTCGGCCTGTGCGTCGCGTCGGGTCACCCCGACCGCGCGGTGATCTTCGCCTCGACGTCCAAGATCACGTTCGCCGGGTCCGGCGTGTGCTTCCTGGGCAGCTCGGCCGACAACATCGAGTGGTACCTCCGTCACCTCGGCAAGCGCACGATCGGCCCCGACAAGGTCAACCAGCTGCGTCACGCCCGCTACCTGCAGAGCACCGAGGGCGTCCACGCGCTGATGGACCAGCACCGCGCCATCCTCGCCCCGAAGTTCGACGCCGTCGTGCAGATCCTGCGCGACCGGCTCGGCTCCTACGGCGTCGCGTCGTGGACCGAGCCCCGGGGCGGCTACTTCGTGAGCCTCGACGTGCTCGACGGCACCGCGTCGCGGGTCATCGAGCTGACCCGCGAGGCGGGCGTCGCGATGACGCCGGCCGGCGCTGCGTTCCCCTACGGCGACGACCCCCGCGACCGCAACATCCGCATCGCGCCGTCCTACCCGTCGCCCGAGGAGCTCAGCGTCGCGATCGACGTGCTCGCCACGAGCGTGCTGATCGCCGCCGCCGAGCAGGCGCTCGCCTAAGACCATGAGGGTGCTCGTGGCGCCGGACGCGTTCGGCGGCACGCTGTCGGCGCCCGAGGCGGCACGTGCCGTCATCGAGGGATGGCACCGCCACGCCCCCGACGACGTGCTGACCCAGGCGGCCATGTCGGACGGCGGTCCCGGGCTCGTCGACGTCCTGCACGCCGCGCTGGCCGGAGATCTGGCGATCGTGACCGTCAGGGGACCAGTCGGGGTCGAGGCGCCGGTCACGGTGCTGCACGCCGACGGCACGGCCTATGTCGAGAGCGCCCAGGCATGCGGCCTGCATCTGCTCGACCCGCTCGACCCGATGCACGCGTCGACCTTCGGCGTGGGCCAGGCGGTCGGCGCGGCGATCGACGCCGGTGCCCGCCGCGTCGTCATCGGCCTCGGTGGCAGCGCCACCAACGACGGGGGAGCGGGGCTGCTGGGTGCCCTCGGCGCGACCGCCGACGTCCCGCTCGACGCCGGGCCCGCGGGGCTCGCGCCGGTCACGACGGTCGACGTCTCCGCTGCCCGCTCACGCGTCGCGGGCGTCGAGATCGTGATCGCGTCCGACGTCGACCTCGCGCTGCTCGGCATGTTCGGCGCCACCAAGACGTTCGGCCCGCAGAAGGGGCTCACCGAGGAGCAGGTCCTGCTGGTCGACGGCATCCTCGACCGGTTCGTCGTCGCGGCCTGCGGCGCGACCCCGGCCGAGCGTCGCACCGCCGACGCCAAGGGCGCCGGTGCCGCCGGTGGGCTCGGGTTCGCGCTGATGCTGCTGGGTGGTCAGGTCGTGTCCGGCATCGACCTGGTCGCCGAGACGGTCGGCCTCACCCGGCAGGCCGCCGCCCACGACCTCGTCGTCACGGGGGAGGGCACGTATGACTTCTCGTCGCGGGCCGGCAAGGTCGTCTACGGCGTGGCGTCGGTCGCGGGCCAGGCGGCGCGGCCCTGCATCGTGCTCGCCGGCCAGGTGCTCGTCGGGTCGCGGGAGATGCGGGCGATGGGCGTCGAGTCCGCCTATGCGGTGAGCGACCTGGTCGGCCTCGAAGCCTCGATGAGCCGGCCCTACGAGCACCTGGCCGATCTCGCCGCGCGCGTCGCGCGGACGTGGTCACCCCGTCCTCAGGCCTGAGCGCGTACGATGGAATGGAATCGGCACGGCGCACGTTGATCACCGTGACGAGACCCCAGACCACACCTTCGGGAGTTCACATGACAGTCGAGACCGAGCAGACCACCGACACCACCGCGACCGGCGTGAGCCTGAGCGACGGCGCTGCCGAGAAGGTCGCCAGCCTCCTGGCCCAGGAGGGTCGCGACGACCTCGCCCTGCGCATCGCGGTGCAGCCCGGCGGCTGCTCCGGCCTGCGCTACCAGCTCTTCTTCGACGAGCGTTCGCTCGACGGCGACCAGATCTTCGAGTTCGGTGGCGTCAACGTCGTCGTCGACCGCATGAGCCTGCCCTACCTGGGCGGCGCGACGATCGACTTCGTCGACACGATCGAGAAGCAGGGCTTCACGATCGACAACCCCGCCGCCACCGGCTCCTGCGCCTGCGGCGACTCCTTCCACTAGACCCTCGTGCCTGCCCGCTGCGCGGGCGCTCGTGGTGTCGACATCTCAAGGGTTGCCGTCATCCCGGGCCACGTCAGACGACGCCCTCCTGCGAATGCGGGAGGGCGTTGTCGATTCTTTCCGCTGGGCCCTCGTGCCTGCCCGCTGCGCGGGCGCTCGTGGTGCCGACATCCCACGGGTTGCCGTCATCCCGGGCCACGTCAGACGACGCCCTCCTGCGAATGCGGGAGGGCGTTGTCGATGTCCCTTCCGCTGGGTGCTCGTGCCTGCCCGCTGCGCGGGCGCTCGTGGTGCCGACATCCCAAGGGTTGCTGTCATCTCGGGCCATGTCAGTCGACGCCCTCCTGCGAAAGCGGGAGGGCGTTGTCGATGACTCCTTCCGCTGGGTGCTCGTGCCTGCCCGCTGCGCGGGCGCTCGTGGTGCCGACATCCCCAGGGTTGCCGTCATCCCGGGCCACGTCACACGACGCCCTCCTGCGAAAGCGGGAGGGCGTTGTCTATGGTGTGGGGGTGCATCTCGCAATCACCGGTTCGATCGCCACTGACCACCTCATGACCTTCCCGGGCAAGTTCGCCGACTCCCTCGTGCCGGACCAGCTCGACAAGATCTCGCTCTCGTTCCTCGTCGAGGACCTCGACGTGCGCCGCGGGGGGTGCGCGGCCAACATCTCGTTCGCGCTCGCCCAGCTGGGCCACCGCTCGCTGCTCGTCGGCGCCGTCGGACGTGACTTCGACTCCGAGTACCGCGGCTGGCTCGACGCCGCCGGCGTCGACACGTCGGGCGTGCTGGTCTCCGACACGCGCCACACCGCCCGCTTCGTGTGCACGACCGACACCGACCTGGCCCAGTTCGCCACGTTCTACGCCGGCGCCATGTCCGAGTCGCGCGACATCGACCTGTTCGCCCTCGGCAGCGACTTCGACCTCGTCCTCGTGGGCCCCGACGACCCGGAGGGCATGCTGCGCCACACGCGCGCCTGCCGCGAGCGGGGCGTCCCGTTCGCCGCCGACGTGTCGCAGCAGCTCGCCTGGGCCGACGGCGAGGTCATCCGCGACCTGATCGACGGCGCTGCCTACCTGTTCAGCAACGACTACGAGGCCGCGCTCATCGAGCAGAAGACCGGCTGGACGACCGCCGAGGTGCGCGCGCACGTCGGCACCCAGATCATCACGCGTGGCAAGAACGGCGTCTCGGTGTTCCCCGCAGACGGCGACGCGATCGAGGTCGGCGCCATCGAGGGCGTCGTCGCGGTCGACCCGACGGGTGTCGGCGACAGCTTCCGCGCCGGCTTCCTGGCCGGCATCGCAGCCGGTATGGGCTTCGAGCGGTCGGCGCAGATCGGCTGCACGATCGCCGCCAGCGTCGTCGAGACCAAGGGCACCCAGGAGTACTCGCTCGAGCGTGAGGGCTTCCTCAAGCGGATCGGGTCCGCCTACGGCGAGACCGCCCAGGCCGAGGTCGACGCAGCACTCTCGCTGACGTGACAGGACCTCGCAGCTCGACGACGCCGGACAGGCATACCTCACCTCAGCTCCGAGGGCCTGCTGCGTTACGATTCTTGAAGTCATCCAATGACAGTCATGGTTCAGAAAGGCGCCTCGTGGAACGTATGAAGTGGGCGGTTCTCATCGTGGCCGCCTTTGTTGTGAGCGGCTGCTCGCCAGACGGCGACTCGGATCTCGAGCGCCTCGCGCTGCCCAAGGGCAGCACCGATCGCACCCAGGACATCTGGGAGCTGTGGCTCGGCGCCTGGATCGCCGTGCTCGTGATCTTCCTGCTGGTCTTCGGCCTGATCATCTACGCGATGATCCGCTACCGTCGCCGCAGCGAGGACGAGATCCCGGCCCAGGTGCGCTACAACCTGCCGATCGAGGCGCTCTACACGTTCGCTCCGGTCATCATCGTGGCGGTGTTCTTCTTCCACACGGTGACCTCGCAGAACAATGTTCTCGAGCGCGTCGACAACCCCGACCACACGATCGAGGTCGTCGGCAGCAAGTGGCAGTGGGCCTTCAACTACCTCGACGAGACCGCGACGAAGGGCGAGGACGTCTACGACTTCGGCACCCCGGAGGAGCCGGCCGAGCTGTGGCTCCCGGTCAACGAGTCGGTGCGCTTCAAGCTCAAGTCGCCTGACGTCATCCACTCGTTCTGGATCCCCGAGTTCTACTTCAAGATGGACGTCGTCCCGGGCAAGGTCAACACGTTCGACCTGTCGCCCACGCGTGAGGGCACCTTCACGGGCCGTTGCGCCGAGCTGTGCGGGCTCTACCACTCACGCATGCTCTTCAAGGTCAACGTGGTGTCGCGTGCCGAGTACGACCTGCACCTCGCTGATCTGGAGAAGCAGGGACAGACAGGAGCGCCTCAGGGCGCATCGGAGGCCAACGAGATCGCAGGTCTCGAGGGCGAGGAAAAGAGCGGGAACGTCGAAGGCGTTCAGGGAGACGGGTCAGGATCCTGATGACGACGGCAACAGCAACATTCGATGACGGGTCGCGCACCGCGACCCGGGAGCGCACCCTCGGCCAGAAGGTCGTGGTGGTGCTGACGACCACCGATCACAAGGTGATCGGCAACATGTACCTGGTCACGTCCTTCGCGTTCTTCATCATCGGCGGCATCCTCGCCCTGCTGATCCGCGCCGAGCTGGCCCAGCCGGGCACGCAGCTCGTGGACGACGAGACCTACAACCAGCTGTTCACGATGCACGGCACGATCATGCTGCTGATGTTCGCGACACCGCTGTTCTTCGGCTTCGGCAACGCGATCATGCCGCTGCAGATCGGTGCGCCCGACGTCGCGTTCCCGCGCCTGAACATGTTCAGCTACTGGCTCTACCTGTTCGGCAGCACGATCGTCGTCTCCGGCTTCTTCGTGCCCGGTGGTGCGGCCAGCTTCGGCTGGTTCGCCTACGCCCCGCTCAGCGATGCGGTCAACTCCCCGGGACTCGGCGGTGACCTGTGGGTCATGGGCCTGTGGATGTCGGGCCTCGGCACGATCCTCGGTGGCGTCAACTTCATCACCACGATCTTCACGATGCGTGCGCCGGGCATGACGATGTTCCGCATGCCGATCTTCGTCTGGAACACGCTGGTCACCAGCATGCTGGTCCTGATCGCGTTCCCGATCTTCGCCGCGGCGCTGCTGTCGCTCGAGGCCGACCGCCGCCTCGGTGCCAACGTCTTCGACGCAGCCAACGGCGGACCGATCCTGTGGCAGCACCTGTTCTGGTTCTTCGGGCACCCCGAGGTCTACATCATCGCGCTGCCGTTCTTCGGCATCATCACCGAGATCCTGCCGGTCTTCAGCCGCAAGCCGATCTTCGGCTACGTCGGCCTCGTCGGCGCGACGCTGATGATCGCGGCTCTCTCGGTCGCGGTGTGGGCGCACCACATGTTCGTCACCGGCTCGGTCGACCTGGCGTTCTTCTCCTTCATGACGTTCCTGATCGCGGTCCCGACCGGCGTGAAGTTCTTCAACTGGATCGGCACGTTGTGGGGCGGCTCCCTGTCGTTCGACACGCCGCTGATCTTCTCGCTCGGCTTCCTCACGACCTTCCTCTTCGGTGGTCTGACGGGCGTCATCCTCGCGTCGCCGACGCTCGACTTCCAGCTGTCCGACAGCTACTTCGTGGTGGCTCACTTCCACTACGTCGTGTTCGGCACCGTGGTCTTCGCGATGTTCGCCGGCTTCTACTTCTGGTGGCCCAAGCTCACCGGGCGCATGCTCGACGAGAAGCTCGGCAAGATCCACTTCTGGCTGCTGTTCATCGGCTTCCACCTGACGTTCCTCGTCCAGCACTGGCTCGGCGTCGAGGGCTTCCCGCGGCGCTACGCCGACTACGGACCCGGCGACGGCTTCACCACGCTCAACGAGATCTCGTCGATCGGAGCGTTCCTGCTCGGTGCGTCGACGCTCCCGTTCTTCTACAACGTGTGGAAGTCGCGCAAGTCGCCCCTCGTGGGACTCGACGACCCGTGGGGCTGGGGTCGCTCCCTGGAGTGGGCCACGTCATCCCCGCCGCCGCGTCACAACTTCACGTCGCTGCCGCGCATCCGCTCCGAGAGCCCTGCGTTCGACCTGCACCACCCGGAGATCGCAGCCCTCGAGCTTGCGCACAACCCGGGCGAGAACTCTGCGTTCGCGGATGCACCCGACGTCAGTGGCAAGAACGGACAGGCCAACGGCCGCGTCCAGTCCCAGTCGCACGAAGAAGAGGGCGGTCACTGATCCATGAAGGCCGAGACCTGGACCATCTTGTCGTGCGGAATCTTCTTCGCACTGATCGCTCCCGTCTACTGGGTCCTCACCAAGGACCCGACGGGCACGACCGCCCTGGTCATGACGACCCTGCTGTGCGTGCTGCTGGGCTTCTACCTCGGCGTCGTCGCTCGGCAGATCCCCGAGCGGCCTGAGGACCGCAGCGACGGCGAGATCGCCGACGGTGCGGGCGAGCAGGGATTCTTCCCGCCCTACAGCTGGTGGCCGCTGTTCTGCGCGCTGGCGCTGGCCGTCTGCGTGCTCGGCGTCGTCATCGGGTGGTGGCTGTTCATCATCGGCACCGTCATCGGTGCGGTCATGGTGTGTGGCTGGATCTTCGAGTACTACCGCGGCATCCACGCTCACTGAGCGTTCACCGCGCCACGTCCGGTTTCCTCACCAGCACCCCGTAAACTGTGCTGGTGAGGGAACATCGACTGACCGCTGCTGCGGCCTGTGCCGCGCTCATCGTCGTCGCCGGATGCTCGGCGAGCGACGTCAAGGATGCTGTCACGCCTGATCAGGCACCCAAGGAGCCGATCACGCTGACGCCCAACGTCGAGCAGAAGGCCTCGGGCGTCAAGGTCAGCACCCGGGTCAAGGTCCTGGCCGAGAACGGCGAGATCTCCAGGGCGACGCTCACGACCGTCGACAAAGGCACCACGATCAACGGCCGGGTCGGCAAGAACGGCTGGACGGCCGCCGAGCGGCTCGAGCCCAGCACGACCTATCGGCTCCGGGCCGAGGGCACGGGCGAGGACGGCAGAACCGACACCGTCACCCGCACGTTCACGACCCAAGCGTTGAGCCTGGCGGAGCAGACCTATCCGTCCGTCGCCCCGTTGCAGGGCGAGACGGTGGGCGTCGGCATGCCGGTCATCGTGACGTTCGACGTCCCGGTCAAGAACCGCTCGCTCTACGAGAAGCACATGCAGGTCACGACCAACAAGGACGTCGAAGGCTCCTGGACGTGGTTCAGCGACCGCGAGGCGCACTATCGTCCCGAGAAGTTCTGGCCGGCCCACACCCGGGTCAAGGTCGACCTGACGCTCAACAGCCTGCCGGCCGGTGGGGGAGTCTACGGACAGCAGGACCAGAAGATCGACTTCAAGGTCGGCAAGAAGGCCGTCACGATCGTCAACGTCGCCCAGCACCGGCTGAGCTACACCGTCGACAACGAGGTCGTCCGCAAGATCCCCGTGACGACCGGTGACGACACCCACCGCACCCGTGAGGGCATCAAGGTCATCATGGAGAAGTTCTCCTCGGTCGACATGGACGCCGCGACGACCGGCGTCGACTCCGAGGACCCCGGCTACTACAACATCTCTGACGTGCGCTGGGCGATGCGTGTCACCAACTCCGGGGAGTTCCTGCACGCGGCGCCGTGGTCGGTCGCCTCGCAGGGCAACGCCAACGTCAGCCACGGCTGCACCGGCATGAGCACGGCCAACGCCAAGTGGCTCTACGACAACTCCCGCCGCGGAGACGTCGTCAAGTACGTCAACAGCCCGCGCCCCCTGGAGGACCGCAACGGCTGGACCGACTGGAACGTCCCGTGGAGCGAGTGGACGTCCGGCTCGGCGCTCGAGCAGGAGCCGATCGGCGACCCCGAGGTCAACGACGCCTGAGGCTCCACGGTGCCCACCGCTCGGGCACCTGGGCGTAGCGTCGGCGCAGCTGCTCGCGGGCGTCCTCGTCGGTGACCTCGCTGCTCCCGCTCTCCCTGGTCTCGCCGTCCGGACCCCTCACCTGGTGGACGACGAACAAGTCGTCCGGGTCGTACCGCTCACCTTCGTTGAGCCATTCGCTGAGGTGACCGTCGAGCACCGCGTCGACTGACTCCTCGAGCGAGTCGACGAGGTCCAGGACGTCGCAGTCGCAGTGGTCACAGCCGCACTCGACCACGAGCTCGTGGTCGACCCCGGCGCGGACTTGGGCCCAGGGCTCGTCACCCTCGGTGAAGGTGAAGACCAGGGGAGCGGCGTCCGGGTCAGCGGGCCGGAGCACGGCGCCTGTCGGGGTGTCGGTGCGTGACACGTCATAGGTCAGGGCGAGGTGCTCCAGGATGGCCTGGGCGACGACGAGGAGCGGCCTGAACCTCTGTGTGTGCTGGGTCACGCTGTAGGTCTCGTCGGGCCCGTCTCCACCGTTCTCGGGCCACCTGCGGCCGTACGGGATGACGCTGCCGTCGCGGTCGAGATAGTCCTCGACGACGACGGCCGGGCGCACGTAGTCGATCACCCGGACCACCCTAGACGGACGAGGCCCCCACCAGCAGCGCTGGTGGGGGCCTCGTCAGAGCCGTGACTCAGTGGACGCGGGGGATGCCCGTCTCCGACACGCCCTGGAACTCGTCGCCCAGCTCGACGGGGTGACCGTCGTGGCCGGAGAGGTGCTCCTCGGCGTGGTGCACGTCCTCGACGGTGGGCTTGTCGAGTGCGCCGTCGTAGTAGCGAGCACGCAGCCAGGACTGGACCTTGGCCACTCGTCCGTGCGGCGCCGCCACCCCGTTGCCGTCGGTCTCGGCCGGAGCCTCGAGCGCGGGAAGGCGATCGTGCGCCGTGAGCGTGTACTGCGAACCCGCCGGCAGGGGAGCGTGGCGCTCCGAGAAGCCGCCGTCAGGCGTCCGCTCGATGACACCGGTCTCGTAGCCGTGCAGGATCCGGTTGGCGTCTGCGCGCTGCAGGCCGATGCAGATCCGCTTGGTCACCATGAACGCGATGACCGGGGCGACGAAGAAGCCGACCTGGACGAACCGGGTGATCGCGTTGAGGCTCAGACCGAACTTCGTGGCGATGATGTCGTTGCCACCGCCGATCCAGAGCACCGCGTAGGCCGTCATGCCGGCGACGATGAACGCCGTGCGGAACGGGGCGTTGCGGGGGCGCTCAAGCAGGTGGTGCTCACGCTTGTCACCGGTGATCCACTGCTCCAGGAAGGGCCAGAGCATGCCGACGGTCAAGAAGATGCCGGGCAGGATCATGCCGGGGATGAACACGTTCCAGCTCACGGTGGAGCCGAAGATCGTGCTCTCCCAGTTGGGCATGACGCGGACGGCGCCCTCGACGAAGCCCATGTACCAGTCGGGCTGCGAGCCTGCCGTGACCTCGGACGGGTTGTACGGTCCGTAGGCCCAGATCGGGTTGATCTGCAGCAGTGCACCCATGACGGCGAGGAAGCCGAAGACGACGAAGAAGAATCCGCCGGCCTTGGCCGCGTACACCGGAAGCATCGGGTAGCCGACGACGTTCTTCTCGGTGCGTCCCGGGCCAGGCCACTGCGTGTGCTTGTGGAAGACCAGCAGCAGCATGTGCGCACCGATGAGACCCAGCAGCAGCGCCGGGATCAGCAGGATGTGCGCCATGTAGAGGCGGGGGATGATCTCGTCACCGGGGAACTCGCCACCGAAGATGAAGAACTCCGCGTAGGAACCGACCAGCGGGATGGAGCGGATGAGACCGTCCACGAAGCGCAGGCCGGTGCCCGACAGCAGATCGTCAGGCAGTGAGTAGCCCGCGAAGCCCTCGACCAGGCCGAGGAGCAGCAGCGTGAGACCGATCAGCCAGTTGATCTCGCGCGGCTTGCGGTAGGCGCCGGTGAACATCACGCGGAGCATGTGGACCATCATCGCGGCGACGAACAGCGCCGCGGCCCAGTGGTGGATCTGACGGATCAGCAGGCCACCGCGGATGTCGAACGAGATGTCGAGCGTCGATTTGTACGCGCTGGACATCTCCAGGCCGTTGAACGGCAGGTAGGAGCCCTGGTACTCGACCTCGGTCATGCTGGGCTGGTACCAGAACGTCAGGAAGACGCCGGTCAGCAGCAGGACGACGAAGCTCCAGAGGGCGATCTCGCCGAGCATGAACGACCAGTGCTCGGGGAAGACCTTGCGGAGGTTCTTCTTGGCGACGCCAGCCAGGCCCAGACGATCGTCCAACCACTCGACGGGTCCTGCGGCTTTCTTCCCGAACCCGGTGTCCTGGATCGGCGTGTACTCCTGCTCGGTGGTGCTCATGCTTTATTGTCCAGCTTCTTCTGGTCTCGCGCGAGTTCAGGATAGCTCGGCGCGACGATCTCCGGGAAGTCGCTCATGGCGATGAGATAGCCCTCGTCGTCCAGGCCCAGGGGCAGCTGCGGGAGCGGCCGGTGAGCAGGTCCGAAGACCACCTTTCCGTTGTCAGCCAGGTCGAAGGTCGACTGGTGACACGGGCACAGCAGATGGTGAGTCTGCTGCTCCCACAGGCTGATGGGGCAGCCGACGTGGGTGCAGATCTTGGAGTAGCACAGGATGCCGTCGATGCCCCAGTTCTCGCGTCCCTTGGAGGGCGTGATGTCCTCGGGGCGCATGCGCACCACGATGATGGCGGCCTTCGACTTGGCCTGCAGGAGCTCGGTGCCGTGCAGCACGCGCTCGCCGTCGGCGTCGACCTCGTAGACGATCGCAGGCTCGCCGTTGACCAGCTGTCCGACCTGCATGTCGGACGGCTTGATCGGCGTGCCGGTGACGTCGTTGACCAGGCGCATGCCCTTCTTCCAGACCGTGTCGCGCTGGCCGTGGGGGAGCGGGCCGAGGTCACGCAGCAGGACGATCGCCGGCAGTCCCAGGGCGCCCATGGCACCGAGGAGGCTGTTGCGGATCATCGGGCGCCGACCGAAGCCGGACTCCTTGACACCGTCGTTGATGTCCTGGAGAACCGCAGCGCGATCCTCGGCGGACGAGGCCGACGGGTGGCGCATCTCGACCATCTCGTGGTCGCCCATGAGCTTCTTGGCCCACTGGATGATGCCGACGCCCATGAGGAGCAGCGCTCCACCGAGCGTCATGCCGAACGTGAAGTTCTGGGCCGACCAGCCGAGGAACGTCTCGTCCTTGTCGATCAGGAAGTAGCCGAAGCAGAAGCCGAGGAGCAGCAGCGCGGCGATGCGGAACATCCACGCGATCTGACGCTCGGTCCGGCGTGCCTGGCTCTCGTCGACGTCCTGCGGCCGGTAGAGGTGCTCGGGAAGTCCCGGGTCCTTGATCGGCTCGGCGTCCTGACGGGTGTCCAGCTCGTCGCTCATGACTTCTTCACCCTTGCTCCGTGTGCTCCGATCCAGATCGCGGCAATGACGAGACCGCCGATGCCGATGACCCACGTGAACAGTCCGTCGACCACGGGGCCGAGGCCACCGCCGGCGAGACCGCCGTAGTTGGGCTGGTCCTGGACCTGCTTGACGTAGGCGATGATGTTGCGCTTGTCCTCGGGCGTGATGACGTCGTCGGAGAAGACCGGCATCTGCTGCGGGCCGGTGATCATGGCCTCGGCGATGTGCTTGGCGGACACGCCCTTCAGGGTGGGCGCGTACTTGCCGCCGGGCATGGCGCCACCGGCGCCGACCGAGTTGTGGCACGCGGTGCAGTTGCTGCGGAACAGCTCGCCGCCCTCGCGGACGTCCTCGACGCTCGCCTTGTCCAGGTCGGTGTACTCACCGTCCGGGACGGCGGGGCCGGGGCTGAGCGAGGCGATGTACGCGGCCAGCTGGCGTGTCTCCTCGGCCGTGTAGACCGGGGTCTTGCGCGGAGCCTGCGGCGCAGTCTGTGCCATGGGCATACGACCCGTGCCGACCTGGAAGTCGACCGAGGCCGCACCGACGCCGATCAGCGTGGGGCCGTAGTTGCCGCCGCGCTTGGTCTCGATGCCAGCGGCGTTCTTGCCGTGGCAGCTGGCGCAACCGACGAGGAACAGCTGGCGGCCGGCCTCGACGTCGTTGGTGGTGGCCGTCTCAGCGGTGGCGGGCTTCGGCGCGACGGCCGTGTAGACACCGCCGACGACGAGGAGAGCCATCAGGAGAACGACGAGTCCGGCGAGTGGATGCCGGCGCCTCGTGGACAATTTCCGCACCGAGAACCTCATTCCTAGAAGTGGTGCCAGCGTACCTTTCGGTGCACTGTCTGGCTGGATGGAGGCAAGCCTTATTTGATGAGGTAGATCGTGGCGAAGAGCCCGACCCACACGATGTCCACGAAGTGCCAGTAGTAGGACACGACGATCGCGGAGATCGCCTGCTCGTGCGTGAACTTGCGTGCCGCGAACGTGCGGCCGATCACGAGCAGGAAGGCGAGGAGACCACCGACGACGTGGATGCCGTGGAAGCCGGTGGCGAGGTAGAAGAGGCTTCCGTAGGGCGAGCTGGGGATGGTCACGTTCTCGCGGACCAGCTCGGCGTACTCGAGCGCCTGGCCACCGATGAAGATCGCGCCCATGACGTACGTGAGGACGAACCACTCACGCATGCCCCACTGGCTGAACTGCCAGATTGAGCCGCTGCGTCCCGGCTTGCCGCGCTCGGCGGCGAAGACGCCGAACTGGCACGTCACCGACGACAGCACGAGGATCGTCGTGTTGGCCGTCGCGAACGGGACGTTGAGCAGCTGCGTGGACTGGTCCCACAGCTCGGGGGAGATGTTGCGGATCGTGAAGTACGCCGCGAACAAGCCGGCGAAGAACATGAGCTCGCTGGAGAGCCAGACGATGGTGCCCACCGTCACCATGGAGGGGCGGCCTTCCTGGCCGTGAAGTCGGGAAGCCGGAATCACTGATGTAGTCGCCACATCACCATTATGTACGATCGACTTGTGAGTGAGCACAAGCCCCTACGTGTCCTGGTCTACAGCGACGATCGTGACGTCCGCGCTGCCGTGCTGGCAGCGCTCGGCGCGCGCCCTCACCCGGACCTTCCGCCCTTCGAGTACGTCGAGTGCGCGACCGAGCCGGTGGTCTTCCAGCACCTCGATGTTGGCGGCATCGACCTGGTCATCCTCGACGGCGAGGCGGTCCCTGCCGGCGGCATGGGCATCGCCCGTCAGATGAAGGACGAGATCTTCCAGGCGCCTCCGGTGCTCGTCCTGACCGGACGTCCGCAGGACGCGTGGCTCGCCACCTGGTCGCGCGCCGAGGCGGCGCTCGCGCACCCGATCGAGCCGATCCGTCTCGCCGAGGTCGTCATCGACCTCGCGCGGGGCGTGCTGCAGCCCGGCTGAGCGGCGCGGCCATGACACACACCTGGCCCGAGGTCCTCACCGGACTCGTGGCGGGCAGGGACCTCGACGCGTCCTCCACGTCGTGGGCGATGGACGAGATCCTCTCCGGCAACGCGACCGCGGCGCAGATCGCCGGCTTCGCGATGGCGCTGCGGAGCAAGGGCGAGACGCTGGTCGAGCTGCAGGGACTCGTCGACTCGATGCTCCAGCACGCGACGCTCCTGACGGTGCCCGGTCGGGTCGTCGACATCGTCGGCACCGGCGGCGACATGGCCAAGACGGTCAACATCTCCAGCATGGCGGCGGTCGTCACGGCCGGTGCCGGGGTCGGCGTCGTCAAGCACGGCAACCGCGCGGCGTCCAGCTCCAGCGGCACCGCTGACGTCTTCGAGGTGCTCGGGGTGCGGCTCGACGTGCCCGCCGGCCGGATCGTCGAGGTCCTCGAGCGTGCCGGCATCACGTTCTGCTTCGCGCCGGTGTTCCACCCGTCGTTCCGGCACACCGGTCCGGTGCGGCGTGAGCTCGGCGTCCCCACGACGTTCAACTTCCTGGGTCCGCTGGTCAACCCCGCCCAGCCGGGGGCATCGGCGATCGGGTGCGCCGACATCCGCATGGCGCCCCTCATGGCAGGTGTCTTCGCGGAGCGCGGCGCCGACGCGTTCGTGTTCCGCGGCGACGACGGCCTCGACGAGATCACGACGACCACCACGACCCGCGTCTGGGAGGTGTTGGGCGGATCGGTCACCGAGGGGGTGCTCGACCCGCGCGAGCTCGGCATCACGCTGTCGTCGGCTGAGGCGCTGCGCGGCGGAGACCCGACCTACAACGCCGACGTGTTCCGCCGTGTGGTCGAGGGCGAGGTGTCCCCGGTGCGTGACGCGGTGCTGCTCAACGCGGGTGCGGCGATCGCGGCCCATGCCGCCACGCCCGGCACGCTGGTCGAGCGGATCGCCGCCGGCATCGAGCGAGCCCGTGACTCGATCGACTCCGGGGCAGCCGCGCAGTCGCTGGCGACGTGGTCGGACGTGACGCAGGAGCTCGCCCCACCCCGCTGAGGGTCAGAGGCCGATGCTGAAGGCGTCCTCGAGGTCGTGCTGGCTGTAGGCGCGGTAGGCGATCTGGGTCTGGGTCGACAGGACGCCGTCGACCTTGTTGAGCTGGTCGGCGACGACCGTGGCGACGTCGTCGATCTCGCGCACGCGCACCATCGCGACGAGGTCGAGGTCGCCCGTCACGGAGTAGACCTCGCTGACGCCGTCGATGTCGGCGATCTGCTCGGCGATGTCGCTGAGCTGTGCGACCTCGGCGTGGATGAAGACGATGGCGGTGATCATGGTCTCAGCGTATGCCCGGGCTCAGCCCGGTCGCTGCAGCTGCTGCCAGGTCGCGCTGGCCTGCTCCAGGGGGGTGAGGTGACGCGCGGCGCCTTCGAGGGGGGTCTGCCACGAGCCGCGCACCATGCGGAGCCCGGGGGAGTCGAGCCAGCGGCGCAGCGTCTCGGTCTCCTCGGCCGTCGCCGCCGGGATGGGACCGAACCCGCCCACGACGGTCTCGGCCGTGGCGAGCAGCGCATCGGTCCATCCGGCGGGGTGGACGCCGCGGGGCAGGATGCCCGCTGCCGCGAGCCGGCCGTGGCGGATGACGTGCACCTCCCAGCCGTCGGGATGGGGGCCGGCGGCGACGAGCTCGTCGATGCTGGTGAGCTCGCGGAGCTGTTGCGTGCGCACGACGGCGCGCAGCAACGAGGTGAGGCGGTCGCGCCACACCGCTGCGTCCTCGAACCGCTCGGACCGGGCGAGGTCGAGCATCCGCGCGCGGACCGTGACGACGAGGTCCTCGGGGTCGCCTGTCATGGCGCGGCGGACGCGAGCGACCTCGGCGGCGTACTCGCCGGCGTCGGCCGATCCGTCGCACGGTGAGAGGCAGTGGCCCATCTCGGCCAGCGCGCAGGGGGACGAGCGGGACTTCTGGGCCAGCCGGGGCGTGCACTGGCGGATGCGGAACGAGTCGTGCAGGGCCGTGAGAGCGCTCTCGGCGGCGGATCGGCCCCGGAAGGGGCCGATGTAGTCGGCGTCGTCGTCGAGGATCTGGCGCACGATCGACAGCCGGGGCCAGGGCTCGCGGGTGAGCTTGAGCCAGCTGAGCCGCTCGGGGAACTTGGACCGGCGGTTGTAGGGCGGGCGGTGCTTGCCGATCAGGCGCAGCTCGCGGACCTGCGCCTCGAGGGCCGTCGCGCACACGATGCCCTCGATGCGCTGGGCCAGCATGACCATCTCGCCCATGCGGGTGCGGGTCTCGGCCTTGGTGAAGTAGGACCGGGTGCGCGTGCGGAGGTTGCGGGAGGTGCCGACGTAGAGGATCTCGTCGTTGGCGTCGCGGAACAGGTAGACGCCGGGTGCCTCGGGCAGGTGCTCGGCCAGGTGGCGCTTGCGGCGCTGCTCGGGCTTGACCTTGGACGTGTAGGTCGACACCTCCTCGAGCGTCGTGACGCCGAGCGGGCCAAGCCGTTCGAACAGGGCGTGCAGGACGTCGACCGTGGCCCGTGCATCGGACAGTGCGCGGTGGTTGGGCGTGGTCGTCGCGCCGAACCGGGCGGCGAGCGTCGAGAGCTTGCAGTTGGGCACCTCGTCACGGCTCAGGACGCGGCGCGCGAGGATCGCGGTGTCGAGCGTCTCGAAACCGGGCCAGGGGATCGCAAGGACGGCACTGAAGTGCTTGAGGAAGCCGACGTCGAACGGGGCGTTGTGGGCGACCAGCACCGTGCCGCGGGCGAACTCCAGGAAGCTCGGGAGCACCTCGGCAATGCGCGGGGCGTCGATGACCATCTGGTTGGTGATGCCGGTCAGGACCGTGATGTAGGCCGGGATGACCTCGTCGGGGTTGACCAGGCTCTGGAACTCGCCGAGCACCTCGCCGCCGCGGATCTTGACCGCGCCGAACTCGGTGATCTTGGACCCCTTGGCCGCTGACCCGCCGGTGGTCTCGAGGTCGACCACGCAGAACGTGACGTCGGCCAGATGGCGACCCAGCTCGTCGAACGATCCCTGCACGGCTTCCACCTCGCACACGGTAGGCGCGACCACCGACAGTCGGGTGGAGGCGCACGGATCTGCCGTGGTCTGCGGCGTTTCTGTCGGAGGCGCCTCCTAGCGTGGTCGATGTCCCCGAACGACGGGGTCTTCCCCACACCAGGAGGCGTCCGCATGAACAGCACAGGAGGTCACGAGATGCACGAGTTCCATCCCGCCGACTCGGTGGTCGTCGACTGCGACCGCTGCCTCGTCCGCAGCCCCAGCGCCTGCGGCGACTGCGTCGTCACGTTCCTGCTCGGCGCCCCGCCGGCCGGCATCGAGATCGACGCCGACGAGATGGCCGCTCTCGGCGTACTGTCCGACGCCGGTCTCACACCCCCGCTACGTCTCGTGACGCCGCTGGCCGGTCCCGAGACCCAGGCGGTCTGACCCCCTCGTCTCGGGCGGGTCCAAGTTGAATTGGCCCATGGCTGCACCTAGAGTGATGGCTTGTGCGTCCGGTGAACGCCGCCCTCCAGGGCGGTGTCGGACGCACCGTCGAGTCGCCGCAGCCATGGGGAAGATGTCTGGGGCGAACCGGGGAACCACGTAGGTGGGGTGAGTCGGTCCGTGCTCGCACGGACCGTAGGGCAATCCGAGGCCCGAACCCGTCAGCTCACCCGGTAGACGTCGAGGATGTAGGAGTTCTGCGTGCGCATGCACCCCCCCGCTCTTGATCGAACCGCTGCCCGACGCAGCTCCCGCGGCCGCCGAGGCATCGCCGTGACGGCAGCCCTGGTCGTCACGGGTGCGATGTTCGCGTTCCCGTCGGCCCAGGCCGAGCCGGCCGTCACCTCCAAGGACGTCGAGAACGCGTTCCACGAGGTCGAGGCGATGAACGAGCAGGTCAACGCGCTCGGCGAGCAGACCAAGGCGACCCAGGCCGAGATCGACGACCTGACGACCGACATCGATCGCCAGCTCACGACCTACCGCGAGCAGAAGCAGGCGCTGGGTGAAGCGATCGTCCAGCAGCAGCTCGACGCCCCGCTCGGCCCGACGGCCAGCCTGCTCGGCAGCGACGACCCCGAGGAGTTCCTCGAGGGCCTCGGCGCCGTCCAGGCCCTCAACAGCACCCGTGCCGACGAGCTCACCCAGTTCGGCCGCACGAGCAAGCAGCTCAAGAACCGCCGTGCGCAGCTCGAGGACCGCAAGGACGCGCTGAAGGAGGCCACGAAGAAGGCCGACGACAAGCGCGCCGAGATCCGCAAGAAGTACGAGGCCGCCAAGGCCGAGCTCGCGCGCCTCACGGCGGCCGAGCAGGCCAAGTTCAACGCCGGCAGCGGCCTCGACATCGATTTCGACGTCAAGGCGTCCGGCAAGGCCAAGGCCGCGCTCGCGTTCGCGATGGCCCAGATGGGCGACCCCTACGTCTATGGCGGCACCGGCCCCAACAGCTGGGACTGCTCCGGCCTGGTCATGAAGGCGTGGGCCGCTGCCGGCGTCTCGATCCCGCGGGTCGTCGGCCCGCAGATCGCGGCCGGCAAGGCCGTGCCGATGGACCAGCTGCAGCCCGGTGACATCGTCGCCTACGGCGACATGTCGCACGACGGCCTCTACGTCGGCAACGGCAAGGTCGTCCACGCTCCGCGTCCGGGCAAGAGCGTCGAGATCACGACCCTGAGCGGCTTCACCCGCGCTGCACGGGTCGGCTGACACTCGCTTGGCTGAGCGCCGCCTCCGGCCGTCGCCCAACGTGGCGGCCGTGGTGGTGCTTGCCCTGCTCGCCGGGTCGCTGCTGCTGTGGCAGCGACCGTGGGACGGGGGAACCGACGAGCCCGCCGTCGTCCCCATCGGCGCCGACGCCTCGTCGCGACTGACGAGCCAGCTGCGCGACCTGTCGTCGGCGACGACCGAGCAGCAGTTCGTCGAGGCGACCGGAGACCTGGCCGCCGGCCGTGACTTCGGCCGTCGCACCTGGGCCTCGCTCGTCGCGGTCGGCGCCACCGAGGTCTCGTTGCGCTACATCAGCGGCGGCGACGTCGCCGACCGCGCCGACGGCACCGCACGGATGGTCGCGGAGGTGGCCTGGCGCCCGGGGCCCGAGTCCGGTCTCGGCTCCGACACGCTGCACCGCTCGTCGGTCGCCTTCCGGGTGGCGCCGCAGACCGACGGCGACTTCTCGATCGTCGACGCCGCACCGCGCACGACGACGCTGCCGATCTGGTTGGCCGGCCGGGTCGCCGTGGAGCGGACGTCCGGCAGCACCGTCGTGACGGTCGACGGGGGTGACGACCAGCTGCCCGTCGAGTCAATGGCGGCGACCGCCCGGGCCGCGGTCGCGTCGGCCGTCCCGGGCGCCGAGGGCGAGCTCGTCATCGTGTCGCCGCGCACCCAGGACCAGATGGCGCGCATCGTCGGACAGGGCGTCGAGGACGTCCGCCAGATCGCCGCCGTCACGACCCGGCTCGACCGCAGCACCACGTCGTCCGGTGGGTCGGTGATCGTCCTCAACCCCGCACTCTTCGCGACGATGGACCGCCGGGCCGCCCAGGTCGTGCTCAGTCACGAGGGCACGCACCTGCTGACCGGCGCGGTCGGCACCAGTGCCGAGAGCTGGGTCGTCGAGGGCTTCGCCGACTACGTGGCGCTGCGCGACGACTCGGCGCCGCTGTCGGTCAGCGCCGGTCAGGTCCTCGCCGAGGTCACGGCAGGCCGGGTGCCGACATCGCTGCCGGACGCCGCGGCGTTCGGTGCGACGAGTCACGGGCTCGGCGCGGCCTACGAGGCCGCGTGGATGGCCTTCCGCCTGCTCGACGAGCGCTACGGGCGCGCTGACGTGGTCGACTTCTACGAGTCGGTTCTCGGCGGCACGCGCCTGAGCACCGCGTTGCGGGACTCGTTCGGCCTGACGGTGCAGCAGCTGACCGCCGAGTGGCGGGACTACCTGACGAAGAGCGCCTCGACCGTGTCGTGAAGATCGCGCAGGACCGCGTTGCGCTTCACCTTGAACGAGGGGGTGAGGTAGCCGTTCTCCTCGGTCCAGTCCTCGGGCAGGATCTGGAACTTGCGGATCGACTCGGCCTGCGACACCTGGGTGTTGGCGTCGTCAATGGCCTTCTGCACCTCGGCCAGCAGGGCCGGGTCGTCGAGGCTGCCGGTCCAGGCCTCCTCGTCGATCGTCACCAGGGCGGCGACGAAGGGCTTGCCATCGCCGACCACGAGGCACTGGCTGACGTAGGGGTGCGCGCGCACGCGGTCCTCGAGCACCGCGGGGGCGACGTTCTTGCCGCCGGCCGTGACGATGATCTCCTTCTTGCGACCCGTGATGCGCACGTAGCCGTCGTCGTCGACCTCGCCGAGGTCGCCGGTCGCGAACCAGCCGTCGGCGTCGATCGCCTCGGCGGTGGCGGCCTCGTTCTGCCAGTAGCCGTCGAAGACCTGCTGCCCGCGAAAGCTCAGCTCGCCGTCGTCGGCGACCCGCACCTCGGTGCCGGGCAGCGGCTGTCCGACCGTTCCGACCCGCTGTCCCTCGGGCGTGTTGACGCACAGCGCAGCCGTCGTCTCGGTCAGGCCGTAGCCCTCGAGCACGGTGACGCCGATGCCGCGGTAGAAGTGGGCGAGCCGGTCGCCGAGCGGCGCGCCGCCCGAGATGGCCCACTCGGCGTGCCCGCCGAGGGCGTCGCGGAGCTTGCCGTAGACGAGCTTGTCGAAGACCGTGTGGCGCGCCCGCAGCGCGAGCCCGGGCTTCCCGGTGTCGAGCGCCCGGCTGTAGGCGATCGCGGTCTGCGCCGCGCGGTCGAAGATCTTGCCCTTGCCGTCGGCGTACGCCTTGCCGCTCGCGGTGTTGAAGACCTTCTCGAACACCCGGGGCACGGCCAGCACGAACGTCGGCTGGAACGTGCCGAGGTGCGTCACGAGGTCCTTGACGTCGGCCGTGTGTCCGAGCTTGGCGCCGGAGCGGATCGCGCCGACCTGGATGATGCGGGCGAACACGTGCGCCAGCGGCAGGAACAGCAGCGTCGACGCGTTCTCGGTGCCGAACAGGTCGGGCAGCTGCTCGGTGGCCGCCTGCAGCTCGTAGCGGAAGTTGCCGTGCGTGAGGCGGCAGCCCTTGGGCCGGCCCGTCGTGCCGGACGTGTAGATCAGCGTCGCCAGGGTGTCGCTCGTCAGGGTCGCGCGGCGCTCCTCCAGCTGCTCGTCGGTGACGTCGGCCCCGAGCGCGGTGATCGTGTCGATGCCACCGGCGTCGATCGTCCAGACGTGCTGCAGCGTGGGGGCCTGCGAGCGCGACTCCTCGACGCGTCCGAGGTGGCCGTCGTTCTCGACGATCGCCGCGACGGCACCGGAGTCGGACAGGATCCAGGCGATCTGTGCGGCCGAGGACGTCTCGTAGATCGGCACGGTCGCCGCTCCGGTCCACCAGATCGCGTAGTCGCAGACGGTCCACTCGTAGCGGGTCTTCGACAGCAGCGCGACGCGGTCACCGGGGGAGACCCCGGCAGCCACGAGCCCCTTGGCCACCGCGACGACGTCGCGGTGGAACTCCGCGAGGGTCACGTCGGTCCAGGCGTCACCCTCGGCGCGGGCCAGGGCCACGTCGTCGGCGTGCTGGGGGAGGCGGTCGAGGATGTCATCGCTGAGGTTGCCCAGAGCGGGCTTTTGCGGCTGCGTCACGTACGGCAGGCTACTCGCCCGGACCCGGCACGACCGAAGGGGCCGCGCCGCCACGAGGCTGAGTACCGGCGCAGGTGATGGTCGCGGGAACCACTAGCATGGGTGGACACAGCGAGCCGGACGAGGAGGGGTGATGGCGCGGACCACGAGCGACATCGTCATCGACGCCCCCGCTGACCGCATCATGGACGTGATCGCCGACTTCGCTGCCTACCCGGTGTGGGCGACGGGCGTGAAGACCGCTGATGTCGTCGTGGCGGGCGCAGGCGGACGGGCCGAGCAGGTGCACTTCGTGCTCGATGCGACGCCGATCCGTGACGAGTACGACCTGGGCTATGTCTGGGACGGTGACCGCACGGTGTCGTGGAGCCTGACGCAGTCGGGCAAGATGCTGACCTCGATGGACGGTGCCTACGTCCTCGAGCCGCTCGGCGACGCGCAGACCCGGGTGACCTACCAGCTCGCGGTCGACGTCTCCGTCCCGCTGCTGGGGATGCTCAAGCGCAAGGCTGAGAAGGTCATCATCGACACCGCCCTCAAGGGGTTGAAGAAACAGGTCGAGGCCCTGTGACCGGTCCAGGACCGACCGCGGACGCCACCTCGGCCTCTGCCAGCAGTGCCGAGCCGGTCGGCTCGATCGCCGAGGAGGCGTTCAAGCTGTTCCGCGCCGTGGCGAGTGCTCCTCATGCGAGCACCGCCGCCCCGGAGACCCCGAAGAGCGACCACGTGTGCTCGACGTCCTGGTGCCCGGTGTGCCAGGTCGTCGGCTTCGTGCGTGACAACCCCGAGGCGCTCGCCTCGGTGACCCAGTCGGCTGCTGCGTTCGCCCGGTCGCTGCGCGACCTGGTCGACACGGCGCTGGCGCCCCAGGAGGAGAAGTGACCCTCGCCATCGGCGTCGACATCGGCGGCACCAAGATCGCCGCCGGCCTCGTGTCCGCGTCCGGGGAGATCCTGGAGGCCGTCTCGGAGCCGACGCCCGACGACTCGACCAAGATCCCCGCGATCGTCGCCGACCTCGTCGACCGCCTCACCGGTGACGACCGCCCGGTGGGCGTCGGCATCGGGGCGGCCGGCTTCGTGGGCGAGGATCGCGCCACGGTGCGGTTCGCGCCCAACATCGACTGGCGCGAGGAGCCCCTCGCCGCCCACGTGCGCGCCCTCGTCGACCTGCCGATCGTCGTCGAGAACGACGCCAACGCCGCGGCGTGGGGCGAGTTCCGCTTCGGCGCCGGCGAGGACACCGACGACCTGCTGCTCATCACGGTCGGCACCGGCATCGGTGGCGGCATCGTCCACCGCGGTCAGCTCTTCCGCGGTGGCTTCGGCGTCGCGGCCGAGATCGGTCACATGCGCGTCGTCCCCGACGGCATCCTGTGCGGCTGCGGCCAGCGCGGCTGCTACGAGCAGTACGGCAGCGGCAGCGCCCTGGTCCGCGACGCCCGTGAGCGCGTCGCCAACGAGGACCCTGCAGCCGCGGCCATCGCGGCCCTGGCCGACGGCGACCTCTCGCGCATCAGCGGTCCTGCGGTCACGAAGCTGGCGCAGGAGGGCGATGCCCTCTCGATCGAGCTGATCACCGAGCTGGGCCGCTGGATCGGTGAGGGAGCCGCGGTGCTCGCGACGATCCTCGACCCCAGCGTCATCGCGATCGGTGGAGGCGTGGCCGCTGCGGGCGACCTGCTCCTCGGGCCGGTCGTCGACGCGTTCGAGACCCATCTTCCGGCCCGGGCGCACCGTCCCGAGGCCGCGCTGCGCCTGGCCGCCCTCGGCAACGAGGCCGGCATCATCGGCGCGGCCGATCTTGCGAGAGTGGAGCCCGCGTAGTGGCAGACAAGCTGGCCGTCGGCATCGACATCGGCGGCACCAAGATCGCCGCAGGCGTCGTCGACGAGGACGGTCATGTCCTGGCGCGCCTCAAGCGCGAGACCCCGACGACCGAGCCGCTCGAGGTCATCGACGCGATCGCCGACATCACCGAGGAGTTCCGCCGCGAGCACCACATCCGGGCGATCGGTGTGGGCGCGGCCGGCTTCGTCGACGCGACGCAGTCGACGGTCCTGTTCGCCCCGCACCTGGCGTGGCGGCACGAGCCGTTGCGCGACTCCGTGGCTCGCCGCACGGGTCTTCCCGTGCTGGTCGACAACGACGCCAACGCAGCCGGGTGGGCCGAGTGGCGCTTCGGGGCCGCGCAGAACGAGGCCGACCTCGTGCTCATCACCCTCGGCACCGGCATCGGCGGGGCGATCGTCATCGACGGCCAGCCCTACCGCGGCCAGTTCGGCATCGCCGGCGAGTTCGGGCACATGCAGGTCGTGCCGCAGGGCAACCAGTGCGAGTGCGGCAACCAGGGCTGCTGGGAGCAGTACGCCAGCGGACGGGTGCTGACCCGACGGGCCCGCAAGGCCGCGACCGACGGCACCGAGCTGGGCAAGCTCTTCCTCGCCGAGGCCGGCGGCACGGTCGAGCGCATCGAGGGCCACCTGGTGAGCCAGCACGCCAAGGCCGGCAACGCCGAGGCGATCGAGTGGATCGCCGACGTCGGCGACTGGCTCGGCGTCGGCATCGCCAACCTCGCCGCCGCGCTCGACCCCGGCATGTTCGTGATCGGTGGTGGCGTCAGCGACGCCGGACCGCTGCTCATCGACCCGGCGCGGGCGGCGTTCTCACGCACCCTCACCGGTCGTGGCTTCCGCGCCGAGGCGCGGATCGTCCGGGCTCACCTCGGGCCGGAGGCGGGCCTCATCGGCGCCGCCGACATGGCCCGGCTCACAGCACGGCGCCGTCGTCCGGCCAATCCCTCCGCGAGGGCCCGTGTTCGGGCAGCTGCAAGAAAAGGTATGTCGCCGAAGCCACGAAGATGAGCGCGGCGCCGGCCAGGATCGACTGTCCGACGAATACGTGGGCGACCGTCGCCAGCACGAGGGCGAGCGGGGCGCCGACGACGCCCGCCCAGGCCAGCAGGATGCCGCGCCGACGCGGCACGAGCGGCTTCTGCTCGACCTTGCGGTAGAACGGCTCCTCGGTGTCGTCGGGTCCCGGTGACTCGGGCAGCCGGCGCATCGACGGGTGCTCCTGGGGTGCCGGATCAGCGGGCTCGTCGGGGAACGACAGGTCGAGGTCGAGCCCCTCGACGATCTTGTCGAAGTCGTCGCGCTCGGTCATGCCGCCCCTGCTCCCACGTGCTCGGTGATGAAGGCCGCGGTGCGGTCGAAGATCAGCGGTGCGTCGTTGTCGAGGGTCGCGACGTGGAAGCTGTCGTGCAGCGTCACGAGCTCCTTGACCGTCGATGACACCCCGTCGAGGATGATCGCCTGCGAGGACTCGTCGACGACGTGGTCGTCGACGGAGCGGAAGAGCAGCAGGGGCTGGGTGATGCGGCCGAGTCCGGCGCGGACGTCCTTCCACATCGTCAGCTGCGACGCCAGCGCCTTGAGCGGGGTCTTGTCGTAGCCGACCTCGTCCTGCCCCGGCTTCTTGATGTCGTTGCCGATGCCGGGCATGGCCGGGACGATCCACTGCAGGACGGGCACCAGCTTGACGTCGAAGCGGTTGACGTTGACGGCCGGGTTGACGAGCACGAGGGCGTCGACGTCGTCGGGGCGCTGCTCGGCGAGCCGCAGGGCCAGGCACCCACCCATCGACAGCCCCGCGACGACGACGCGGTCGCACGTCTGGTGCAGGTCGGTGAGGGCGGCATCGACCTCGGCGTACCAGTCGTGCCACCGGGTGCGGTTCATGTCCTGCCACGTGGTGCCGTGGCCGGGCAGGCGGGGGACCCGCACGGTGTGACCGAGGCCAGCGAGCTGCTGGGCCCACGGCGTCATCGATGCGGGGGATCCGGTGAATCCGTGGCTCAGCAGCACGCCCGTACGACCGCCGTCGGCCGAGAAGGGCTCGGCGCCGGCCACCAGCGAGGAAGTCATGTCCTCATCATCCATCATCATCGGTCACCGCGCGTCGCCTCGTGCGAAAGGTGGTCGGTTCGGAGTAGTGTCCTGTCCGTGTTCTATTGGTTCCTGAAGTTCCTCGCGCTGGGTCCCTTGCTCAAGCTGATCTTCAGACCGTGGGCCGAAGGAACCGAGCACGTCCCCAAGGAGGGCGCCGCGATCCTTGCGAGCAACCACCTGTCCTACAGCGACTGGCTCTTCATGCCGCTGGTGATCCCGCGTCGGGTCACGTTCGTCGCCAAGGCCGAGTACTTCGAGGGGTCCGGCATCAAGGGCTGGCTCCAGAAGACCTTCTTCTCCGGCGCCGGTCAGGTGCCGATCGACCGCACCAGCGGATCGGCCGCGGCCGGCGCGATCAAGACCCAGCTGCGCCTGCTCGCCGACGGCGAGGTGTGCGGCATCTATCCCGAGGGCACGCGCTCGCACGACGGCCTGCTCTACCGCGGCCGCACGGGCGTCGCGCGGCTCGCGCTCGAGGCAGGGGTGCCGGTCATCCCGCTGGCCGTCATCGGCACCGACGTCGTCGCGCCTCCGGGCAAGATCTTCGGCAGCTTCGCCCGCCCCGGCGTCCGCTTCGGCAAGCCGCTCGACTTCAGTCGCTACGAGGGCATGCAGGACGACCGCTACATCCTGCGCGCGATCACCGACGAGATCATGTACGAGATCATGCGCCTCTCGGGCCAGGAGTACGTCGACCTCTACGCGCAGGACGCCAAGAAGCGCGACCAGGCCCGCGACAAGGAGGCCGCCAACGCGGTCGCCCGGGCCGAGGCCGACGAGGTGTGGGAAGAGATCAAGCCCGACTGAACCACGTCCACCACCACGAGGAGATCCAGATGCGCGTCGGCATGCTCACCGGGGGAGGCGACTGCCCCGGGCTCAACGCAGTCATCCGTGGAGCGGTGCGCAAGGGCGTGGCGGCGTACGGCCACGAGTTCATCGGCTTTCGCGACGGGTGGCGCGGGCCGCTCGAGAACGACACGATCGCGCTGGACGTCGATGCGGTGCGCGGCATCCTGCCCCGTGGCGGCACGATCCTCGGCTCCTCGCGCACCAACCCGTTCGCGATCGACAACGGCGTCGAGCGCATCAAGGACAACCTGGCCCAGCACGGCGTCGACGCGCTCATCGCGATCGGCGGCGAGGACACCCTCGGCGTGGCGACGAAGCTCGCCGACCTCGGCGTCAACGTCGTGGGGGTGCCGAAGACGATCGACAACGACCTGTCGGGCACCGACTTCACCTTCGGCTTCGACACCGCGGTCAACATCGCGACCGAGGCGATCGACCGGCTCCACACGACCGCCGAGTCGCACCACCGGGTGCTGGTCGTCGAGGTCATGGGACGCCACGCGGGCTGGATCGCCCTGCACAGCGGGATGGCCGGCGGCGCCAACATCATCTTGATCCCGGAGCGTCCGTTCGACATCGACAAGGTGTGCGCGCAGGTCGAGAGCCGCTTCGCGACGCAGTACTCACCGATCATCGTGGTCTCGGAGGGGGCAGTCCCCGCCGAGGGCGGCGACATGTCGCTCGTCAGTGGCGAGAAGGACGCCTTCGGGCACGTACGACTCGGGGGCATCGGCGACCGCCTGGCGTCCGAGATCGAGCGCCGCACCGGCAAGGAGGCGCGCGCAGTCGTCCTCGGCCACGTGCAGCGCGGTGGCACGCCCACGGCGTTCGACCGCTGGCTGGCCACCCGGTTCGGGCTGCACGCCATCACCGCGGTGCACGAGGGCGACTTCGGCACGATGATGGCGCTGCGTGGCACCGAGATCGCCCGGGTGCCGCTGTCGGAGGGCACCGACCAGCTCAAGACCGTCCGCCCCGACCTCTACGACGAGGTCGAGGTGCTGTTTGGTTGAGGTCGATTCGCGCCAGCGAATCGCGCCGAGACCAGGTCGAGCGTGACACGCCGGAGGCGTCACATGGTCGAGACCTCGTAAGTCGAAGGGCTCGCTGCGGGCAGCAGGGTGCGTTCTCGCGAGCGGGTCTCGTGCGACATGGGTACGTTCGGTGTCATGCCTTCACCCCGCCCTGTCGAGAATGTCTGGGACTATCCGCGTCCGCCGTCCATCGAGCCGAGCGACGAGCGCATCGTGGTCGCGATGGGCGGGGTACGGATCGCCGAGACCAGCACGTCCTACCGGATCTGCGAGACGAGCCACCCGCCGACCTACTACCTGCCCGTCGGGGCGTTCGCCGAGGGCGTGCTCCGGCCCGTTCCGGGATCGACGTGGTGCGAGTGGAAGGGTGCGGCGTCCTACTTCGACGTCGTCACGCCCGAGCGCACCATCGCCGCCGGGGCCTGGACCTACCGGACGCCCAACGACGGCTACCGCGACCTCGTCGACCACGTCGCGATCTATCCCGGCAAGGTCGACCGCTGCCTGCTCGACGGCGAGCAGGTGCAGGCGCAGGAGGGCGACTTCTACGGGGGATGGATCACGTCACGCGTCACCGGACCGTTCAAGGGGGCGCCGGGGACGCTCGCCTGGTAGGCGCGGCGGCTCCGCCGCCTCGCGGCTCCTTCGTCGCCGCTGGCCGGGCTTCGCCCGGGCGCCTGCCCTTCGTTCGCTGCGCTCTCTCGGGCTTGGGCTGGGAGGTGGGGTTGGGTTTCGGCCGGGGGCCTGGCCTTTGCTCGCTGGCGCTCGCTCGGCCTGGGCCGGGGGCTTGGGCTGGGTTTCGGCCTGGGGCCTGGGCTTTGTTCGCTTCGCTCGCTCGGGCTTGGGGGCGGGAGGTTGGGGTTGGGTGGTTTGGGGCGTGGTCGGGAGTGCTCGGGGGGCCGCGTATTCTTGACCGGTGAGCATTCCCAGCCTTGACGAACTCCATGCGATCGGTGCTGTCCAGCAGCCCACGTATGTCGATCAGTCCGCCCGCGACGCCGCGGTGCAGACGCTGCGGAAGATGCCCCCGCTCGTCTTTGCCGGCGAGTGCGACGCGCTGCGCGGCCGCCTGGCCGACGTCGCGCAGGGCAAGGCGTTCCTCCTGCAGGGAGGCGACTGCGCCGAGACCTTCGAGGGCGTCACGGCCGAGAACGTCCGCAACAAGCTGCGGGTCCTGCTGTCGATGGCGGTCGTCCTGACCTACGCGGCGAGCGTCCCGGTCGTCAAGGTCGGACGTCTGGCCGGGCAGTACGCCAAGCCGCGCTCGAGCGACACCGAGACCCGCGACGGCGTGACGCTGCCGGCCTACCGCGGCGACGCCGTCAACGGCTTCGACTTCACCCCCGAGGCTCGCGCCCACGACCCGCAGCGACTCGTCGACGTCTACAACGCGTCGGCCGCGACGCTCAACCTCGCGCGCGCCTTCACGACGGGCGGCTACGCCGACCTGCGCCAGATGCACGCCTGGAACACCGACTTCGTCAAGAACAGCCCGGTCGGCGAGCGCTACGAGCGCATCGGGGCCGACATCGACCGTGCGCTGGCGTTCATGGACGCGATCGGCGTCGACCCCGACGAGTTCCACACCGTCGACTTCTTCTCCTCGCACGAGGCCCTGATCCTCGAGTACGAGCACGCCCTCACACGCATCGACCAGCGCACATCGCTGCCCTACGACGTGTCGAGCCACTTCGTGTGGATCGGTGAGCGCACCCGCCAGCTCGACGGGGCCCACGTCGAGCTGCTCAGCCGCATCGCCAACCCGATCGGCGTCAAGCTCGGCCCGACCTCGACGGCCGACGACGCCATCGCGCTCTACGAGAAGCTCAACCCCGAGCGCACGCCCGGCAAGGTCACCTTCATCACCCGGTTCGGCGCGGGCAAGATCCGCGACGGCCTGCCCCAGCTCGTCGAGAAGGTCACCGCTGCCGGCATCGAGGTCGCCTGGGTCTGCGACCCGATGCACGGCAACACCTTCGAGACCAGCAACGGCTACAAGACCCGCGAGTTCGACGACGTCATCGACGAGGTCCGCGGCTTCTTCGAGGTCCACCGCTCGCTCGGCACCTGGCCGGGCGGCGTCCACGTCGAGCTCACGGGTGACGACGTCACCGAGTGCGTCGGCGGCGGCGCCAAGCTCTCGGCCGAGGACCTCACGCACCGCTACGAGACGCTCTGCGACCCCCGCCTCAACCGGGCGCAGTCGCTCGAGCTCGCGTTCCTCGTCGCGGAGATGCTGGCCAACCGCGACTGATCCCGCGGAGCTAGTCCTCGGGCTGGACCCGCAGGGTCAGCAGCGTGGTGGCCAGGGAGTCGTACTGGCCGCAGAGCAGCAGCAGCTCGATGGCCCGCGGCTCGTCGAGATGGGTGCGGACGTCGTCCCATGCGGTGTCGTCGAGGTTCTTGGTCTCGACGAGCTGGGTCGCTGCGGTGAGCAGCGCGCGCTCGCGGGGGCTCCACCCCGACCAGCCCAGGTCGCCGAGGTGCGCGATCTGGGCCTCGGTGACGCCCGCCCGCCGGCCGATCCGCAGGTGATGACGCCGCTCGTACTCGCAGTCGCGCAGGGTCGCGATGCGCAGGATGACCAGCTCGGACTCGCGCCGGGGGAGCAGTCCTCCGGGCATGAGTCGCCCGCTGAAGTGGAGCCAGCCCCGGAACAGCCTGCGCTGGCGGCCCAGCGTCGTGAAGACGTGAGGCTTGTGGCCGCCGATGACGCGGCCCGCGACCGAGGCGACGGCGAAGTTGACGAGGCCGAGCTCCTTGAGCCCGCCCGGGGCGATCCGCGGCTGATCCATGGCGGTCACCCTACGGGAACTGGGACGGATGTCTCAGTGACAGCGGGTCACGCTCAGAGCGGGAAGACGAAGATCCGGGTGCCGCGGCGCACCTCGTCGCCGCCGCCGGGGTTCTGTCGCCGGACCGTGAAGTTGCCGGCTCCGGGGATGTAGGGGGAGAAGAACTCCAGGCCGGCCGCCTCGATGATCCGGCGTGCCTCGCTCTTCTTCTTGCCCTTGACGTTGGGCACCGTGATGAGCTCGGGGCCCTTGGAGACCGTGAGCGTGATGGTGTCGTTCTTGAACTGGGTGCCGCTGTCGGGGCTCTGCGAGATGACGATGCCCTTGTCGACGTCCTCGCTGAACGCCTCGGTCGACGTGACGTCGAAGCCGGCCTCCTTGAGGCCCGACGTGGCCTCGGTCTCGGACTTGCCGGTGAAGTCCTCGACCTTGATCGGCTGACGACCCTTGCTGACGAGGATGTCGACCGTCTCGCCCTTGCGCAGGGGAGTCGCCGAGGTGATGTCGTCCTGGGGACCGATCACACGGCCCTTCTTGATCGTCTCGCTGAACTGCGTCTTCTGGTCACCCAGCACGAGGTTCTGCGACTCCAGATAGGTCCTGGCGCCGTTGACCGTCATGTTCTTGAAGTTGTTCTTGGGGATGAAGTAGCGCTCAGGCCCCTTGGAGACGACGGCCTCGATCGTGCCGCCGGGCAGGATCTTCTGCCCCGGCTCGGGATCGGTGCTGATGACGACGCCGTCGGCGACGTCCTCGGAGAACGCCTCGCTGGCGATCTTGAAGTCGAAGCCCTCGTCCTCGGCGTTCTTCTCCGCCGTGGTGGCGGCGCTGCCGGTGAGCACGGGCGTGTCGGTGTAGCGCAGGTCGGCGAAGTACCACGTCAGCAGGCCAGCGAGCAGGGCGAAGACGACCGCCGCGACGAGCAGGTTGCGACCGCGTCGCGAGTGCGGCTTGCTGGTGGCCTGGCCGTACTGCTCGCGCGACATCGGCGGGTGCAGCCCGATGGGCTTGGCCGCGCCGGCGTCGGTCGGTGGCGGTGGGGGCGGCGCCTGTGTCGTGCCGCTGCTCCACTGCATCGTGTGCTCGGATGCCGCGGCGACGGCCTCGGTGGGGGCGGAGTCCGCAGCGGAGGAGGCCATCGCGGCTCCACCCATGGCCGCTGCACCCAGTGCGGAGCGGGGAACTGCGACCGTCGGGTCGTCGGAGGAGTCCTCGTCGATGCGACCGCCGGGGGCGAGGTCGGCGACCAGCTCGGGATCGTCCTCGAGACCGGCGTCGAGGGCACGCTGCACCGACCGGACCTGCTGCAGCATGACGCGTGCGTCGGTCGAGCGCTGGTCGCGGTCCCGGACCGTCGCCCGGGCGACGAGCGCGTCGACGTAGGGCGGGATGCCGCGCTGGACCTTGGACGGTGCGCCGATGTCCTCGTGGACGTGCTTGTAGGCGACCTGGATGGGGGACTCGCCCGAGTGCGGCTTGACCCCGGTGAGCATCTCGTAGAGCATCGCGCCGCACGCGTAGACGTCGGAACGCGCGTCGGCGCCATCGTTGGTGACGATCTCGGGGGCGAGGTAGGACACGGTGCCGATCAGCGTGCCGCCCGTGGCCGTGGTCGCCGCGCTCACGGCACGCGCCAGGCCGAAGTCGGCGACCTTGACGTCGCCGTCGGGGGTGATGAGGACGTTCTCTGGCTTGACGTCGCGGTGGATGATCTTGGCGGCGTGGGCGGCGGACAGGGCGATGAGCACCTGCTCGAGCAGCTCCAGCGCACGGTAGGCCGGCATCGGGGCCTCGTCGCGCATGAGGTCGCGCAGCGTGCGCCCCGGCACGTACTCCATGACCAGATAGGTGACCTCGCCGTCCGTGCCCTGGTCGAAGACCGACACGACGTTGCGGTGGTTGAGCTTGGCCGCGGACTTGGCCTCGCGCACGAAGCGCTCGGTGAACTGCTGGTCGTCGCCGAGGCCGCGATGCATGACCTTGATCGCGACCTCGCGGTCGAGCCGCTGGTCGGTGGCCTGGAAGACGCTGGCCATGCCGCCGCGTGCGATGCGGTCGCCGATGAGATAGCGGTCGTTGAGGACACGCCCGACGAGGGCTTCGTCGCCCATCAGTGCCACTCCGACCCTCCCTCGTCACACACGGACCCCGTCGGGGTCCTGAACGCATTCTAGTGACTCTGCCACACAGGTCCGTGACCAGCACGGACGCGTGTTGCATCGGGTTCGTGATGTCGCGCACGCGGGATGGGCCACGATGGACCCATGCGGCGGACGACGTGGTGGCAGGTGCTGGCGCTCGTGGCCGTGCTCGCCGTCGTCCTGTGGGAGGTCGCGTCGACCGACGACGACACCGTCCCGGCCGGGACCCTTCCCGACGGCACGGTCTCGGCCTCCCAGCTGCCCGTGGAGGCTCGGGAGACCCTGGCGCTCGTCGAGGACGGCGGACCCTATCCCTTTGACCGGGACGACAGCGTCTTCATGAACCGCGAACGTCTGCTGCCCGAGCGCCCGCGGGGCTACTGGCGCGAATACACCGTGCCGACCCCGGGGGAGTCCGATCGCGGAGCACGGCGGCTCGTCGTGGGCCGTGACGGCGATACCTACTACACCGACGACCACTATGCGTCGTTCCACCCGGTGAGGCGGGGGACCGGATGACCGCGTCGTACGCCTCGATGCTCGCAGGAACGACCGCGACGGGCCTGTTCAGCTGGCGAGGGACGCCGGAGCGTGACCTGGCCGCCGAGGCCGAGGCGGCCGGGTGGCTGGCCCTGCGGCTCGACACCAGGCACATCGGGTCGACCGGCGACTTCTATGCCGAGGTGGCAGGCCAGTGGTCGCTGCCTGCGTGGTTCGGCCGCAACCTCGACGCCCTCTTCGACGTGCTGGCCGACCTGTCGGCCGGGCCGACGGTCCTCGTCTGGGACGGGCTCGTCCGGCTGGGTGACGTCGACCCCGAGCAGGCGAGTGCCGTCGTCGACGTGCTGCGCGACGCCGTGGGTCAGTCGGTGGCGCTCGCGGTGGTCGTGCGGGACGATCTCGGCGTCAACGGCTTCGACGGGTTGCTGTGAGGGCGAGGGGCGACAGGATCTCGCGAGCGTCGGGACCGAGCGCCTCGATCGCGGCATCGGCCTGCTCCTCGAGCCGGGTGATGTCGGCCTCGACGGCGTCGAGCGCGCCCGAGGTGCGGATGAGGTCGGCGACGACCCCGACCCCCTCGACGGTGCCGAGGCGGTCACGCAGCACCGCGTGCCCGGCGGCGTCGGTCAGCTCGTAGGCCCGGGCGACGAGCACCGTGCGCTTGCCCTCGCGCAGGTCGTCGCCGGCCGGCTTGCCGGTGACCGCGGGGTCGCCGAACACGCCGAGCACGTCGTCGCGCAGCTGGAAGGCCTCGCCGAGCGGGAGGGCGACGGCGGTGAGGGCGTCGATCAGGTCGGCGGACGCTCCGGCCAGCGCGGCGCCGATGTGGAGGGGTCGCTCGACGGTGTACTTGGCGGACTTGAAGCGGACGATCGCCATGGCCTCGTCGACGGACAGGCGCGCTCTGGTCTGGCCGGCGACGTCGAGGAACTGGCCGGCGACGACCTCGGTCTTGCACAGGTCGAGGAAGTGCCGGGCGCTGCGCACGTGCGGGGCCATCGTGGGGGAGTCGAGGATCGCCGTCGTCATCATCTCGTCGCACCACGACAGCATCAGGTCGCCCAGCAGCACGGCGGTCGAGAGGCCGAAACCGGCCGCGTCGCCGTGGCGGTCCTCGTCGCGGTGCAGGGCCTCGAACGCCCGGTGGATGCTCGGTCGTCCGCGTCGGGTGTCGGAGCCGTCCATCAGGTCGTCGTGGACGAGGGCGCTGCCCTGCAGCCACTCGAGGGAGGCCGCCGCGTCGACGAGGTGCTGGTCGAGCGGGTCGCCGCCGGCGACGAGCCACCCGGCGTGGCAGAACTGGGGTCGCAGGCGCTTGCCGCCGCCCACGAAGTCGAGCGCGGCGCTGGTCAGGTGGTCCAGGTCGGGACCGAGGGCGCCCAAGGGGCCGGCCTTGGCGGCGACGAAGGCGGCGAGACTGTGATCGACTCGTGCCCGGAAGTCGTGGTCATCCGCAGGTGTCGTCACGTCCTGAACGATATCGTTGCGCCATGCGTTCCGAAGACACGTCCCTCGTCGCCGCGCTCCGGGCTCCCACCCCGAGCTGCTCCTTCGAGTTCTTCCCGCCGAAGGACGACGCGGGTGAGGCGGTGCTGTGGCAGACCATCGCCGACCTCGAGCCGCTCGACCCGACGTTCGTGTCGGTCACCTACGGCGCCGGCGGCACGAGCCAGGAGCGCACGGTCCGCATCACGGCTCGCATCGCCGAGCAGACGTCGATGCGGCCCGTCGGCCACCTCACGCTGGTCTCGCAGACCCGCGGCGAGATCGAGTCGGTGCTCAAGCAGTACGCCGCTGCGGGCGTCGACAACGTCCTCGCGCTGCGCGGCGACCCCAAGGGCGGTCCCCGTGCGCCGTGGGAGCCCCACCCGGACGGCATGACCTACGCGATCGACCTGGTCGAGCTGGCGGCCCAGCTCGGCGGCTTCGAGATCGGCGTCGCAGCGTTCCCCGAGGGACACCCCGACGCCAGGAGCCTGCAGCACGACGCCGAGGTGCTGGTCGCCAAGGCGGAGGCGGGCGCCGAGTACGCCATCACCCAGCTGTTCTTCCGCTCGGACGACTACTTCTCGCTGGTCGAGCGCGTCCGCGCCCTCGGCAGCGACATCCCGATCGTCCCGGGCATCATGCCGATCCTCAACTTCGCGCAGGTCGCCCGCATGGCCGAGCTGTCGGGCGCGGCCATGCCGCCGGAGGTGCTCGAGCAGATCGAGCCGATCGCCGACGACAAGGACGCCGTGCGCGCCAAGGGCATCGAGCTCGCGACACAGCTGTGCCGCGACCTGCTGGCCGGCGGCGCACCTGGCCTGCACTTCATCACGCTCAACCGCTCGAAGGCGACGCGGGAGATCTTCGAGGCGCTGCGCGCCGACGGGCTGGTCTGACCCTCTAGCGGGGAGCAGGGCCGACGTCGGCGGCGATCGCCGCGGTCGCCATGCCGATCGCCTCGAGCGTCCCGCCGGGGTGGGCGTGCGCGCCTGCGAAGTAGAGGCCGCCCGACGGCGCGACGCCCGGCAGGTCGAAGGCGGTCGTCCAGGTGTTCCAGACCCAGCCCCAGTGGCCGAGCACGACCAGGTCGCTCGGCGTGAGGTCGATCCGGTCGACCACGAACGGGCGCAGGTCGATGCCGAACCGGACGAGGGCGTGGAGCGGGTCCTCGCCGCTGCGGTGCTCGAGCGTCCACCGGCCCCCGCCGTTCGACCACAGGCGGATCGGCGGGTTCGCGTGCACCAGCACCTCGTCCGCGAGCGCCGGAGCCTCGGGCGACAGGGTCACCAGCGTCCGAGACGCGGGGATGACCGGGAGCGCCCGGGGCGGTGGCAGGGGAGCGGGCCAGGTGGGGGCTGCCCACACGACGACGTCGGCCGGCACGGTGCGCCGGTCGGTCACGACCCCGGTCACGCGCCCGCCGTCGCGCACCAGCTCGTGGGCCGACTCGCCCAGCTGGACCGTGACCTTCCGCTCCGCGAGCCGCTTCTCGAGGGCGTCGGCCAGGGCAGGGAGGCCACCGTCGAAGCGCCAGCGGCCGAAGGACCGCTCGACGTAGTGCGTGACCGCCGCAAAGGCCGGGGTGGCGCGCCAGTCCTGCCCGGCCAGGCGGACGGGGTCGAGGACGATCTTGGCGAGGCGCTCGTCGGCGAAGTCGCGATCGAGCGCCTGGATCGTCCGGCGTGGCTTCAGCATCCGGCGGACCGAGCGGTCGACGGCAGGCTTGCCGGGGAAGACCTGGTCGAGGGCCATGCGCCGGATGACGTCCCAGGGCTCGGCGAAGCGGTCGACCCACGGCGACCACTCGTCCTCGCCGAGCAGGGCCGAGACGGCCTCGTGCTGGTCGCCCCGGTTGCCGAGCGGCAGGTCGAGGACCGAGCCGTCCTTGAAGACGTGGCGTCGGCCTTCGGTCTTGGTGAAGTCGAGGACCCGCTCGAGCGGCCGGCCGGACTTGCGGAACAGGTCGCGGAAGACCCCGGGCAACGAGACGGTGTCGAGCTCGATCTGCCACGCCTGACCATTGACGGTGTGACCGTGCAGCCGACCGCCGAGTCGGTCGCCCGCCTCGAGCAGCGTGACGTCGTGGCGCAGCTTGGCGAGGCGCGCGGCGGCGGTGAGCCCGGCGAAACCGCCACCCACGACCACGACGTTCGCCATGCGCGCAGACTACGCGGTGCCGCACGCCGTCCGGCCACCACACCGGCCCCTGCGTCGAGGGCGGCAGCCAGCGCTGTGGCACAGTGGTCGCCATGGGTCCGGTCCGCTCCGAGCTGATGTGGCAGGCAGTCGTCGACGCGGTCGAGATCGCGGGTGCGGGCGACCTGCTCGACGTCCTCGACCTCGGGGGCGGCACCGGTGGTGACGCCGTGCGGCTTGCGCAGCTGGGACACCGGGTCACCGTCGTCGACCCCAGCCCCGACGCCCTGGCCTCGCTGCACCGACGCGGCGTCGAGGCCGGCCTCGTCGACCCCGTCAGAGGGATCCAGGGCGATGCTGCCGATCTGCTCGACCACGTGGCTCCGGGGTCGTTCGACCTGGTCGTGTGTCACGGGGTCCTCGAGCACGTCGACGACCCGGCCTTCGCCCTCTCCACGGTCGCGACCGTGCTGCGGGCAGGCGGTCACGTCAGCGTCGTCGTGTCGGGCCGCAACGCGGCCGTCGCCGCACGCGCCCTGGCAGGCGACTTCGTCACGGCGCAGACGCTGCTGGGCCGGTCGGCCGACGACTGGGACCTGCGCACCATGGGCCCGCGGCGGTTCGTGCCGAGCGAGCTCGAGGCCCTGCTGGTGGGGGGCGGATTCGTGCCCGTGGCGGCCAACGGCCTGCGGGTGTTCGCCGATCTGGTGCCCAGTGCGATCGTCGACACCGAGCCCGGTGCACGCGACGCGCTGTACGCCCTGGAGCGCGTGGTGCGGACGTCGCCGGAGTTCTCAGGACTTTCCGCTGGTCTGCAGTCGATCGCCCGCCTAGACTTGTCACCAGCACCACCGAATCCAGGAGGCTAGAGTGCCACTCTCTGACGAAGAAGCCCGCCTGCTCCACCAGCTCGAGCAGTCGCTGGCAGCAGAGGACCCGGACTTCGCGTCGACCCTGCGCGGGTCGAAGTTCATGGCGCGCAACCGCCGTGTCGCACTGCTCGCCGTCCTGGGCTTCATCGGTGGCCTCGTCATCATGTTCGGTGGCGCCGTGAGCAAGATGACCTGGCTCGGCGTCGTCGGCTTCGTGGCGATGCTCGCCTCCGCCTACCTGTTCACCAACGCCTGGAAGCGCGGCATCGGTGGCCGCGACGAGGACGGTGCCTCGGCGCAGTCCGGCCGAGGCGGTCGGCCCGGCCGACAGAGCAACAAGTCGTCGGGCTCGTTCGTCGACCGCATGGAGGAGCGCTGGCAGCGCCGCCGCGACGGGGACGAGCTCTAGGCCCCACCGGAGGCGATATCCGCTCCACTTCCCCCCACCTCGCCACTGACCGCCCCCTCGGGGGCGGTTTTTCTTTGCCCTGACGGGCTTTTCAGCGTCCTCCACCGCGTGGAGGGCGCTGTTCTGCATGCCCGAAAACGTGCCGGAAATGTGTGCATTGTGGGGGAGAGTGGAGTAAGGTGGTGTGAAATGGAGCGCATGGCCGTCAACGAGGAGGAGCGAGGTGAACCCGGATGTGTCCAACTTCTTCGGCACCTACACCCCTCGCCTCGACGACAAGGGCCGGCTCTTCCTCCCGGCCAAGTTCCGCCCGCGCCTCGAGACCGGCATCGTCCTCACCCGTGGCCAGGAGAACTGCATCTACGGATGGACGACCGAGGCCTTCAACGCCTTCACCGACCGCATCCGCAACACGCCCTTCACCAACCAGGCGGCCCGCAACTTCAACCGGATGTTCTTCTCCGGCGCCTCGTCGGAGGTTCCGGACAAGCAGGGCCGCATCTCCGTCCCGGCCGTCCTGCGCACCTGGGCGCAGCTCGACAAGGAGTGCACGGTCGTCGGTGCGATGGACCGCATCGAGATCTGGGACTCCGGCCGCTGGGCCGAGTTCGAGTCCTCCCAAGAGGGTCCGTTCGCGGACATGTCGGAAGAAGTGATGCCCGGGATCTTCTGACGTTCGTGGGGCGAGATCTGCGCCCGCGTGGTTCTGACATCACTTCCCCGGTGTCAGACCCAGCGGTCGCGGATCTGGCTCCAGGAGCACCAGCCGGGCACATCACACGAACAGGACGAGGGACATGAGGGTCGACGAGAGCACGCGCCGCGTACGCCACGAGGTGGCCGACGGCGTCCGGCTCATGGCGTTCAGCCTCGGCTCGTCGATCGTCCTGGCCACCGTCATCTCGATCGGTCTGGGCCTGTTGTGAGTGCCGCCGCGAGCCACGTCCCGGTGCTCCTCGATCGCGTGCTCGACCTGCTGGCCCCCGCTGTCGCCGTCGACCGCCCCGTCGTCGTCGACGCGACCCTGGGCCTCGGCGGTCACACCGAGGCGATGCTCAACCGTTTCGCCGACCTCCACGTCATCGGCATCGACCGCGATCCCGAGGCGCTCGACCGGGCCCGCACCCGGCTCGCCGGCTTCGGTGACCGGGTCACCTACGCGCACGCCGTCTACGACGAGATCGCCGACGTCGTCCGTGACGCCGGCTTCTCCACCGTGTCGGGCGTCCTGTTCGACCTCGGCGTCTCGTCGATGCAGCTGGACCTGGCTGACCGCGGCTTCGCCTACGCCCAGGACGCGCCGCTGGACATGCGCATGAACCCCGAGGACGAGCTGACGGCAGCCGGCATCCTCAACACGTACGAGGCGCGCGACCTCGCCAAGGTGCTGCGCGAGTACGGCGAGGAGAAGTTCGCCAAGCGCATCGCCGACGCGGTCGTGGCCGAGCGTGCCAAGGAGCCGTTCACCACCAGCGCACGGCTCGTCGACCTGATCCGGGACTCCATCCCGCAGGCGGCGCGACGCACCGGCGGCAACCCGGCCAAGCGGACGTTCCAGGCGCTGCGCATCGAGGTCAACGACGAGCTCGGCGTCTACCGGCGGGCCCTGCCCGACGCCCTCGACGTCCTTGCTCCCGGGGGACGGGTAGTCGTCTTGGCCTACCACTCCCTGGAGGACCGCATCACCAAGCGTGCGTTCACCGAGGTCACCACGACCGACGTGCCGCGCGACCTGCCGTTCGTGCCCGAGGGCCACGAGGCGAAGTACCGCCTCGTGACCCGCGGCGCCGAGATGGCGACCGAGTCAGAGATCGACGACAACTCCCGCGCCCGTTCGGTGCGGCTCCGTGTGGTGGAGAGGAACGCAGCATGAGCTCGCAACTGTCCCGTGCGTTCGCCCCGGTCCCGAGCCGGATCGAGGATGCGAAGGCCGTCGGGCTGCGACTGGTGCGGCCGGTCCGCAGCCGGGCGCGCAAGGCGCCATTCGTCGTCGTGGTCCTCACGGTGCTCTCGATCGGCCTCGTGGGGCTCATCGTCATGAGCACCGTGCTGCAGGCCCAGTCGTTCGAGGCCGCACGGCTGCAGAGCCAGGCGACCTCGCTGCAGACCCAGCAGCAGGCGCTGTCGCGCGAGGTCGACCGCCTCCAGAGCCCCGCCAACGTCGCGCGTGAGGCCCTCGCGATCGGCATGGTCCCCAACGCCAACCCCGCGTTCCTGCGGCTGGCGGACGGCAAGGTGCTCGGCAAGCCCGAGGCCGCCGTCGCCGGCAGCAACATCACCCGGGTGACGCCGTGAACGCCGCGCAGGTCCTGACGCGGCGTCGTCTGCGGGCGTGCCTGGTGATCATCCTGGTCGTGTTCGCCCTGTTCGGGGCCCGCCTGTTCCAGATCCAGGGGCTCGACGCGAGCGCCTATGCCGCCCAGGCGGTGGCCTCCGGCACCCAGAAGAAGGTCGACCCGGCTCCGCGCGGCGCGATCCTCGACCGCAACGGCGAGGAGCTCGCGACCAGCGTCGACGGACTGACCCTCACGGCCGACCCGAAGATGACCGTCGACAACGCGCCGCAGATCGCCCGCATCCTGCGCGAGAAGCTCGGCAACGAGATCGACTACTTCGACACGATCGACAAGCTGCGCACGCCTGACTCGCGCTACGTCTACCTCGCCAAGGACCTCCCGAAGTGGACGGCCGACAAGGCGATCGCGGCGCTGGACAAGGCGGGGCTTCCGGGCGTCTTCAGCGAGAAGGAGACGCTGCGCACCTACCCGGGCGGCAAGCTCGCGGCCAACCTGCTGGGCTACACCAACGGCGCCGGCAAGGGCGTCGCCGGCCTCGAGCAGCAGTTCGACAAGACGCTGACGGGCACCGACGGCTCCAGCACCTACGAGGTCTCGCCGACCGGTCAGCGCATCCCGATGGCCGACAGCACCGTCACCGAGATGGTGCCGGGTCGCGACGTGCAGACCACGATCGACCGCGACCTGCAGTGGTACGCCGACCAGCGCCTGGCCGACGCGGTGCAGGCGTCGAGCTCCGACTGGGGCCTCGCGATCACGATGGACGTCAAGACCTGCCAGATCGTGCAGATGTCGCAGGCGCCGACGTTCAACGCCGACGAGCGCTCGGGCATGGACGACTCCAACACGGTCTCGCGCGCGGTGCAGAACGTCTACGAGCCCGGCAGCGTCATGAAGACCGTGACGATGGCCGCGCTGGCCGACCAGGGCAAGATCGCCGCCGACACCCCGATCGTGGTGCCGCCGAAGATGACGATCGACCGGTTCCCGATCGGTGACTACTGGCAGCACGGCACGCTCAAGCTGACCGCGGCCGGCGTCATCGCGCTCTCGTCCAACCTCGGCACGATCGTCGCGGCCCAGCAGATGAGCGACCAGACGATGTACCAGTACTTCAGCAAGTTCGGGTTCGGGCAGAAGACCGGCGTAAACCTGCCGGGTGAGTCCAAGGGCATCCTGACCAACGGGTCGGAGTGGACCAAGGCCAACCACGCGACGATCTCGTTCGGCCAGGGCGTCTCCGTCACCGCGATGCAGATGATGCGCGCGGTCGGCGCGATCGCCAACGCCGGCAAGATGTGCGAGCCGTCGGTCGTCACCTCGACCGTCGACAAGGACGGCACGAAGACCGCGGTCACGTCGCCTGCGAGCAAGCGCATCGTCTCCAAGGACGCCGCCTCGACCGTCACCCGGATGATGGAGGCCGTGACGGCCCCCGACGGCACCGCGCCGGCCGCGGCCATCAAGGGCTACCGCGTGGCGGGCAAGACCGGCACCGCGTGGCGGGTCGACCCCACCACGGGCCGCTACATCCGGGGCCAGAACACGGTGTCGTTCATGGGCTTCGCCCCGGCCGACAACCCGCGCTTCCTCACCTACATCGTGCTCGACAAGCCGTACAGCAACGCCGGCGGCGGCTCGACCGCGGCGCCGGTGTTCCACGACATCATGTCGATGGCGCTGGAGCGCTTCGGCGTCGCCCCGAGCGGCTCGAAGAGCCCGAAGGTCGCGCAGACCTGGTAGGCGGGGCGGCTTCGCCGCCTCGGGGCGGGCTTCCCTGCTCGCTGCGCTCGCGGGGGCCCGCGCCTGTCCGCACCTCGCTGGCGCTCGGTGCGGCCGCCTGGCCTCGCTTCGCTCGGCCTTGGGTTGGCACACGGGAGTGGCTGCTCGGTGGGGCGCCTGGGCTTGCTTCGCTCGGCCTTGGGGCAGCAATGAGGGCTGGTGCTTGATGGGGGTGCTTCGGCTCGCTTCGCTCGGCCCTGGGCCGGCACAGACGGCTGGTGATTGACGGGGGCGCCTGGGCTCGCGGGGGAGTGGGGCGCTGGGGGCGGTCTTGGATAGGGTTGCTGGGTGACGGATGAGATGCGGGTCAGGCCTCGGGAAACCCCTCGGTGGAGTCTTGCCGAGGTGGCTGCCGAGGTCGGCGCCAGGTCGACCGGCGACGTCCGGGTCACGGGCATCGCGCTCAACACGGCGCACGTCGTCCCCGGCGATCTCTACGCCGCGCTGCCCGGAGCCAACGTCCACGGTGCGTCCTTCGCGCAGCAGGCCCTCGACCGAGGAGCGGTGGCCGTCCTGACCGACGCCGACGGTGCCGCGCTCGTGGGCGACACGCTGCCCACCGTCGTCGTCGATGCACCCCGCCCGTGCCTCGCAGGGCTCAGCGCGACGTTCTACGGCCACCCCAGCGAGGCGTTCACGACGCTCGGCGTGACCGGCACGCAGGGCAAGACCACCACGACCTACCTGGCGGAGGCCGCCCTCGGTGACCGGCGCTCGGCCGTCGTCGGCACCATCGGCACCCGCATCCGTCAGACGCCCGCGCCGTCGACGCTGACGACTCCCGAGGCGCCGCAGCTGCAGGCGCTGTTCGCCGTGATGCGCGAGGAGGACGTCGAGCTCTGCGCCATGGAGGTCTCCAGCCACGCCCTCGTGCAGGGCCGCGTCGACGGGTTCATGTTCGACGTGGCGGTGTTCCTCAACCTCGGCCGCGACCACCTCGACTTCCACCGCGACCTCGACGACTACTTCCTGGCCAAGGCCGCCCTCTTCACGCCCGAACGGTCGCGGCAGGCCGTCATCAACATCGATGACGCCCACGGACGCCGTCTGCGCGACCTCACGCCGTTGCCCGTCACGACGTTCTCCACCGACGGCAACCCGGCCGACTGGCGCGCCGTCAACATCCGACCGCACCGGCTCGGCACCGACCTGGAGGTCCTCGGCCCCGACGACTTCGCGGTCGACCTGTCCGTGCCGCTGCCCGGGGTCTTCAACGTGTCCAACGCGTTGGCCGTCATGGCGGCCCTGGCGACCGCCGGTCACGACCCGGTCGAGCTGGCGGCCGGCATCGCCGCGAGCACGGGCGTCCCGGGTCGCATGGAGCGCGTCGAGGCCGGCCAGGCGTTCACCGCGATCGTCGACTACGCCCACAAGCCCGATGCCGTCTCGGCGGTGCTCACGGCCCTGCGTCCGGTGACCGCCGGACGGTTGATCGTCGTCATCGGCGCCGGTGGCGACCGCGACCACGGCAAGCGCCCGCTGATGGGTGAGATCGCCGCGCGCCACGCCGACGTCGTCATCGTCACCGACGACAACCCGCGCACCGAGAGGCCCGCAGCCATCCGCGCAGCCGTCCTCGAGGGCGCCACCGCCGGGCCGGGCGTCGTGGTCGAGGTGCCCGGACGCCGTGAGGCGATCGCCCACGCGGTGGCGATGGCCCACCTCGGCGACACGGTCGTCGTGGCAGGCAAGGGGCACGAGCGCGGCCAGGAGATCGAGGGCGTCGTGCACCCGTTCGACGACCGCGAGGTGCTCGTCGAGCTGATCGGCGGCACCTCGTGATCCCTCTGTCGCTGGGCGAGATCGCCCAGGTCACCGGGGGAGTTGTCGACGGCGACCCGGGGGTCGTCGTCGATGCGCCCGCGTCTCTCGACTCGCGACGGGTCGAGCCCGGCGGGCTGTTCGCCGCCCTGGCGGGGGAGCGGGTCGACGGCCATGCCTTCGCCGCGCAGGCCGTCGAGACGGGGGCAGCCGCGGTGCTGGGGTCTCGGGCCACGGGTGTTCCGACTGTCGTCGTCCCCGACGTGACCACGGCGTTGGCGGCGCTGGCCCGCCACGTGCTCGAGCAGCTCGACGGCGTCACGGTGGTCGCCCTCACCGGTTCCAGCGGCAAGACCAGCGTCAAGGACCTGCTGGCCCACCTGCTCGCTCCGGACGGCGCCACCGTCGCCACGGTCGGCAACTTCAACAACGAGCTCGGGGTGCCGCTCACCGTGCTCGGCGTCGACGAGCTGACCCGCTACCTCGTGGTCGAGATGGGTGCTCGCCACGTCGGAGACATCACCGCGCTCTGCGCCGTTGCCCGTCCGGACGTCGGCCTGGTGCTCAACGTCGGGCACGCGCACGTCGGTGAGTTCGGCTCGGTGGAGCGGATCGCCGAGGCGAAGGGCGAGATGGCGGCCTCGATCGACGCCGACGGGGTCGTCGTGCTCAATGCCGACGACCCGCTGGTCGCAGCGATGGCCGCCCGCACCGAGGCGACCGTCACGACGTTCGGCCACGCCGGCGACGTCGCGCTCGGCGACGTCAGCGTCGACGACCACGGCTTCCCCCACTTCTCCCTGACCCACCACGGACGCACCGTCCAGACGCACGTGCCGCTCATCGGCGCCTATCACGCCCACAACGCGGCGGCGGCGGCCACGGCCGCGCTGGCGCTGGGCGTCGACCTGCCGACCATCGGTCAGCGGCTCGCCACGGCCGCCGCGGCGGTCTCGCCCATGCGGATGGAGCGTCATGAGCGCGCCGACGGGCTCGTCGTCATCAACGACGCGTACAACGCCAACCCCGAGTCGATGGCGGCTGCGCTGCGTGCGGTCGCGGCGATCGGGCAGGGCCGGGCGGTCGCGGTGCTCGGCGCGATGCTCGAGCTCGGCGACGACAGCACGGCCGAGCACGTGCGCATCGGCCGCCTCGCGGCCGAGCTCGGCTTCGCCCGCGTCGTCGTCGTGGGCGACGACGCCCACGGCATCGCGGAGGGCGCCGGAGACATCGCGGTGCAGGTCCCCGACGTCGATGTGGCGACCCGCACACTCTCCGCGAGCCTGTCCGGGGGCGACGTGCTCCTTGTGAAAGCATCGAGGGGCGTTCGGCTCGAGCGAGTCGCACAGGCACTGCTCGGCACCTGACGCCATACTCGACGAGACGCCTCGACGAAGCACCCGATGCACCACCCGAAAGGATCCACCACGCGATGAAGGCCATCCTGATCGCAGGAGCGCTGTCGTTGCTGGTCACCCTGATCGGCACCCGGTTCGCCATCTCCGTGCTGGTCAAGCAGGGCTACGGCCAGCTGATCCGTGACGACGGCCCGACCTCGCACCACACCAAGCGCGGCACCCCGACGATGGGCGGCCTCGTCGTCATCATCGCGGTCGTCATCGGCTACTTCACGGCCAAGCTCGCGACCCAGACCATGCCGAGTGCGTCCGCGCTGCTGCTGCTGTTCCTGTTCGTGGGCCTGGGCGCGATCGGCTTCCTCGACGACTTCATCAAGGTCTCCAAGCAGCGCAGCCTGGGCCTGCGCAGCAAGGCCAAGCTCATCGGCCAGACGGTCATCGGCCTGATCTTCGCCTGGCTCGCGATCGGCTGGGAGGACGACACCGGTCGGACGCCCATCACCCATTTCGTGTCGTTCACCCGCGACTTCGACGGCTGGCGCATGCCGACGCTGCTGCTGGTCCTGTGGGTGCTCGTGCTCGTCGCCGGTGCCAGCAACGGTGTCAACCTGACGGACGGGCTCGACGGTCTCGCAACCGGCGCCGCGATGATGGTCTTCGGCGCCTACGTCTTCATCAACATCTGGCAGAGCAACCAGAACTGCTCGTTCAACCCCGGCATGAAGTGCTACGAGGTCCGCGACCCGCTCGACCTCGCGGTCGTCGCGTCGGCCCTGACCGGTGCGTGCTTCGGCTTCCTGTGGTGGAACGCCTCGCCGGCCAAGATCTTCATGGGCGACACCGGCTCCCTGTCGCTCGGAGGTGCGATGGCGGGATTCGCGCTCATGACCCGCACCGAGCTGCTGCTGGTCATCATCGGCGGCCTGTTCGTCGCGATCACGATGTCGGTGATCCTGCAGGTCGGCTGGTTCAAGATCTCCGGCGGCAAACGGATCTTCCGCATGGCCCCGCTGCAGCACCACTTCGAGCTGCTCGGCTGGGCGGAGATCACGATCGTGGTCCGGTTCTGGATCATCAGCGGCCTGTGCGTCGCGACGGGCCTCGGCATCTTCTACAGCGAGTGGGTCACGGGCGTATGACGATCGACCTTTCGTCGTTGGGTCGGGAGTCGTCGTGGGAGGGCGTCCGCGCCGCGGTGGGCGGTCTCGGCGTGAGCGGGTTCGCGGCCGCCGACACGCTCCAGCACCTGGGTGCCGACGTCATCGCGCTCGACGACGGTGACGACGCCGCCCTGCGCGAGAAGGCGACGCTGCTGGAGATCCTGGGCGTCGACGTCCGGATCGGCCCCGGCTCCACCGACACGTTCCCCGAGGGCATCGACGTGTTCGTCACCTCGCCGGGATGGGCGCCGAGCACGCCGATGCTGGCCGACGCCGCGGCCCGGGGCATCCCGGTCTGGGGCGAGGTCGAGCTGGCGTGGCGGCTGCGCGGCGACAACCCCGCGCCGTGGCTCGCCGTCACCGGCACCAACGGCAAGACCACGACGGTCCAGATGCTCGAGTCGATCCTGCGGGCGCAGGGCCTCAACGCCCTCGCCGTCGGCAACGTCGGCACTCCCGTCCTCGAGGCGGTCATGAACCCCGAGTCCTTCGACGTGCTGGCCGTCGAGCTGTCGAGCTACCAGCTGCACTGGAGCCAGTCGATCTCCGCTCAGGCGAGCGTCGTGCTCAACCTGGCGCCCGACCACATCGACTGGCACGGCGGCATCGACGCCTACACGGCCGACAAGGGGCGGATCTACCACAACGCCCAGGTGGCGTGCGTCTACAACGTCGACGACCCGGTCACCGAGCGGCTGGTCGAGGAGGCCGACGTCGTGGAAGGGTGCCGCGCGATCGGCTTCACGCTCGGCATCCCGGCGACCGGCATGATCGGGCTGGTCGACGACGTGATCGCCGACCGGGCGTTCATCCCCGGGCGCATCTCGAGCGCCGCCGAGCTCGGCAGCATCAGCGACATCGGCCTGGCGGCCCACGGCGACAGCAGCCGCGTCCCGGCGCCCCACGTGGTCGCCGACGCGCTCGCTGCCGCGGCCCTGGCGCGCGCACACGGGGTCGAGGCTCGCGCCGTCCGCGACGGCCTGCGGTCGTTCACGCCCGACGCCCACCGCATCGCCGACGCCGGCGAGATCGCCGGGGTGCACTACGTCGACGACTCCAAGGCGACCAACCCGCACGCGGCGCAGGCGTCCCTGCAAGGGTTCGAGTCCGTCGTGTGGGTCGCCGGTGGTCTGGCCAAGGGCGCGACGTTCGACGACGTCGTCATCGCTGCCCGCAGCCGTCTGCGCGGGGTCGTGCTGATCGGTGCCGACCGTCACCTCGTCGCCGAGGCGCTGCAGCGACACGCGCCTGATGTCCCCGTCGTGGAGGTCGACACCGGCGAGACTGATCCCATGGAACGCGTCGTCGAGGTCGCGGCATCGCTCGCCCGTGAGGGCGACACGGTGCTCTTGGCCCCGGGGTGCGCGTCCATGGACCAGTTTCGCAACTACGCCGCGCGGGGCGACAGCTTCGTCGCCGCGGTGCAGCAGCTGCGTGACCAGTCCTGACCTTCCTTCCCCGAGGCAGAGGACGACCATGACGCGGAGCAGTCGGACATGACCACGACCGACGACCGACGCTCCCCGGCGATCGTCGAGGCGGCGCGCCGTACGCTCGAGCGCCCGCTCGCGTCCTACCAGCTGGTGCTGGGATCGACGGCTCTCCTGCTGGGCATCGGCCTGATCATGGTGCTCAGTGCCAGCTCGATCTTCGCGCTGGTCAACTACGGCAACTCGTTCGCGATCGTGCTGCGCCAGCTGATCTTCGCGGTGCTCGGCGTCATCGGCGCGGTCGTCGCGGCCCGCATGCCCCTGCCGCTGCTGCGGCGGCTCATCGTGCCGTTCCTGGCCGTGTCGGTCCTGCTCATCATGGCGACGTTCATCCCCGGGGTCGGCGTCACGGTCAACGGCAACCGCAACTGGCTCCCGCTGTTCGGCGGCTTCCAGCTGCAGCCGTCGGAGTTCGCCAAGCTCGCGCTGGTGCTCTGGATCGCCGACATCTACGCCCGCCGTCAGAAGTACCTCGGCATCCCGCGCTACGTGATCACCCCGATGGTGCCGGTGGCCGGCAGCGTCGCCCTGCTCGTCGTCGGACAGCACGACCTCGGCACGGCACTCGTGCTGTTCGCGCTCATCGTCGGCATGCTCTGGGTCGCCGGCCTGCCCCGCAAGCAGATGGGCGGGCTGGTGGCCCTGCTGTTCGTGGGCCTGGTCGTGGCCGTGGCCCAGTCGCCGCACCGCGTCGAGCGCCTGCTCAACTTCACCAACCCGCAGGCCGATCCCGACAGCGCCGGCTTCCAGGCCATCCACGGCATGATGGCGCTCGCGACAGGCGGCTTCTGGGGCGTCGGGCTCGGTGGAAGCCGGCAGAAGTGGGGATCGCTGCCCGAGGCCCACACCGACTTCATCCTCGCCGTGATCGGCGAGGAGCTCGGCCTCATCGGCACGCTCGTCGTCCTGGTGCTGTTCATCGTCCTGGGCTTCGCCGGGCTACGCATCGCGACCCGCACCCGCGACCCGTTCGTCCGCTACACCGCTGCAGGCATCACGATCTGGCTCATGATCCAGGCCGTCATCAACATCGGCATGGTCCTGGGGCTGCTGCCGGTCATCGGCATCCCGTTGCCACTCATCTCGTACGGTGGATCGAGCCTGCTCGTCACGCTCGTGGCGCTGGGCGTCCTGCTCAACTGCGCGACGACCGAACCGGGGGCCCGCCGGGCCCTCGCGGCCGGGCGCGCCAATCGAAAGAAGGGACGATAGCGAGTGCGTGTGCTGCTCGCCGGTGGTGGAACCGCCGGCCACACCTCGCCGCTCCTGGCCACGGCCGCCGTGCTGGCCGACGCCGGTGTCGAGATCACCTGCCTCGGCACGCCGCGCGGCCTCGAGGTGACCCTGATCCCGCAGGCGGGCTACCCGCTCGAGCTCGTCCCGCCCGTGCCACTGCCACGCAAGCCCGGCAAGGCGATGGTCCAGGTGCCCGGCAAGCTGCGTGCCGCCGTCAAGGCGACGGGCGAGGTGATCGACCGCGTCCGTCCTGACGTGATCGTCGGCTTCGGCGGCTACGTCTCGGTGCCGGCCTACCTCGTGGCGCGGCGGCGGCACGTGCCCCTCGTCGTGCACGAGGGCAACGCGATCCCCGGCATCGCCAACAAGCTCGGTGCCCGGTTCACCGATCACGTGGCGACGAGCTTTCCCGACACCGACCTGCCGCACGCCCACTACGTCGGCCTGCCGATCCGGCGCGAGATCTCGGCGCTCGACCGGGCCGCCAGCCGGGCCGAGGCACGGGCCTTCTTCGGGCTCGACCCCGACCTGCCGACCCTGCTCATCACGGGCGGCTCCCAGGGCGCCCGTCGCATCAACCAGACGGTGTCGGCCGCTGCTCGCGACCTCGCCGACGCCGGTGTCCAGGTGCTGCACGCCGCCGGTCGTCCCGACGAGGTCTCGGTGCACCCGCGCCCGGGCGACCCGCCCTACGTCGTCGTGCCGTTCATCGACCGCATGGACCTGGCCTACGCCGCGGCCGACCTGATCGTGTGCCGCGCCGGTGCCAACACCGTCACCGAGGTCGCGGCGGTCGGCCTGCCGGCGGCGTTCGTGCCGCTGCCGATCGGCAACGGCGAGCAGGCCCACAACGCGCACCCCGTCGTCGAGGCCGGTGGAGCCCTGCTCATCGACGACGCCGCGCTCACGCCCGCCTGGATCGACAACGTCGTGATCCCGCTGATCTCGCACACCGGACGCCTCGGCGCCATGTCGGCCGCGGCGTCGGGCATCGTGCGCCGAGATGCCGACGTCCGCCTCGCCGAGCTGATCCAGAAGGCTGCCCGAGCATGAAGATCCCGATCCCGACCGACATCGTGTCGGTCGACGCGCTGGGTGCCGTCTTCTTCGTCGGCATCGGTGGTGCCGGGCTCTCGGGCATCGCCCGGCTGATGGCCCAGCAGGGCGTCGCGGTGTCGGGCAGCGACGCGGCCGACTCGGCCGTGCTCGAGGCCCTGCGGGCCGAGGGCATCACGTGTCACGTGGGGCACGACGCCGCGCACCTCGAGGGCGTCGACACCGTGATCGCCTCGACCGCCGTGCGCGAGGACAACCCGGAGATCGTGGAGGCGCAGCGTCGCGGGTTGCGGCTCTGGCCCCGGTCGGCCGGCCTGCGCTCGGTCATGGTCGGGCGCCGGACGATCGCGGTCGCGGGCACCCATGGCAAGACGACGACGACCGCGATGCTGACGTGCGCGCTGATCGCCGCGGGAGCGCAGCCGTCCTACGCGATCGGTGCCGAGGTCGCGAGCCTCGGCGCCAACGCCCGTCTGGGCTCCGGCGACCTCCTGGTCGCCGAGGCGGACGAGAGCGACGGGGCCTTCCTCGTCTACGCCCCCGAGGGCGCGATCGTGACCAACGTCGACGCCGACCACCTCGACAACTACGGCACGGTCGAGGCCTATGCCGCGGCCTTCGACGAGTTCATCGGCAACGTCGCCGACTTCGTGGTGCTCAACGCCGACGACCCGGGCACCCGCGCGCTGGTCCCGGTCGCGCGCGCCCGGGGGCTGGAGGTCGTGCTGGCCGGCTTCGCCGACGACGCCGACGTGCGCGGCACACGACTCGTGGTGCAGGGCACGGCGACGACGTTCGACGTGTCCAGCCGGGGTGTCGATCTCGGCCCGGTCGAGCTTGCGGTGCCGGGCGCCCACTACGCCGTCGACGCGCTGCTGGCGCTCGGCGCCGGGCTCCACCTGGGGCACGACGTCGACCTGCTGATCGCCGGCCTCGGTGCCTACACCGGCGCCAACCGCCGCATGCAGCCGCTCGGCGAGGCCGCCGGCGTGCGGGTCTACGACTCCTACGCCCACCACCCGACCGAGATCCGTGCCGACCTCGCCGCAGCGCGGGCGATCGCCGGCTCCGACCGGCTCGTGGTGGCCTACCAGCCTCACCTGGTGAGTCGCACCCGTGTCTACGGCGTCGAGATGGGGCGCGAGCTCTCCGCCGCCGATCTCGTCGTGGTCGCCGACATCTACCTCGCGCGCGAGGACCCCGACCCCGCCGTGACGTCTGCCCTGATCGTCGACGCCGTCGAGGGACCCGAGGCCACGCTCGGGGGACCGGTGGCCGGCCTCGCGCAGGAGCTGCTGCCCCGGCTGCGAGCAGGCGACGTGCTCCTCACCCTGGGCGCCGGCGACATCACGACGGTGGGCCCCGCGGTGCTGGCCGAGCTGGACGGCGCCGAGCTGGACGGCACCGGGGCGTGACGGAGCAGCGCTTCGTCGACCGGGTCAGGCACGACCGGCGGCGACGGATCAAGCGAATCGCCCTCGCGGTGCTCGCCCTCGTCGTCATGGTCACCCTCGGCTGGCTTATCTGGTTCTCCAGCGTGCTGGCGGTGCGTGGCGTCGACGTCGAGGGACAGACGACGCTCAAGCGGTCGCAGATCCTGCGTGCCGCCGACGTCCCGACCGGACGTCCTCTCGCCCGGGTCGACCTCACGGCGATCGAGTCGCGGGTCGCTGCGCTCGAGCGGGTCGAGTCGGTCGACGTGTCCCGGTCGTGGCCGCACACCGTCGCGATCGACGTCGTCGAGCGCAAGGCGATCATCGTCTCGAACGTCGCCGGAGCGATCCGCGGCATCGACCGTGAGGGCATCGACTTCCGGTCGTATTCGTCGGCACCGTCGAAGCTCGTCGAGGCCACGATCAGCGTGACCGATCCCGAGCGGGCGCTGGAGACGCGGCGATCTGTCGCCCGGGTCGTCGACCTGGTGACCCGGCGCGAGCCGACGCTGCGCCGGCAGCTGCAGTCGGTCAGTGCGGCGAGCAAGGACTCGATCGAGCTCGACCTCACCAGTGGCCGCACGGTCGTGTGGGGGAGCGCGGCCAAGGGCGAGCGCAAGCTCGAGGTGCTCCGGTCGCTGCTGCGCATCGACGCGACGCGCTACGACGTGAGCGCGCCGGACCAGCCGACGACACGTCAGTAGCCGCGGCGTGTCGCACGAGCAGTCGTGCGTCCCGCGCGTACCGTTCTCGGTAGGTCAGAGGTTGACATAACTATAACTCTTCACCTCACGGTTAGAGTTTTCTCGGGCCTCCACACACATTCACGCTCAGCTCCACATCCCCGGAAGGACACACGATGGCGGTCCAGAACTACCTCGCCGTGATCAAGGTCGTCGGCATCGGCGGAGGCGGCGTCAACGCCGTCAACCGCATGATCGAGGTGGGGCTCAAGGGAGTCGAGTTCATCGCGATCAACACCGACGCCCAGGCGCTCCTCATGAGCGACGCCGACGTCAAGCTCGACGTCGGCCGCGACTCCACGCGCGGCCTCGGTGCCGGCGCCAACCCCGAGATCGGCAAGCGCGCCGCCGAGGACCACGCCGAGGAGATCGAGGCGGCCATCAAGGGCGCCGACATGGTCTTCGTGACGGCGGGCGAGGGCGGCGGCACCGGCACCGGAGGTGCGCCGGTGGTCGCGCGCATCGCGCGCTCGCTCGGTGCCCTGACGATCGGCGTCGTCACGCGCCCGTTCAAGTTCGAGGGCCGCAACCGGTCCAACCAGGCCGACCACGGCATCCAGGCGCTGCGCGACGAGGTCGACACCCTCATCGTCATCCCCAACGACCGCCTGCTGTCGATCAGCGACCCCAACGTGAGCCTGCTCGACTCGTTCCGCCAGGCCGACCAGGTCCTGCATCAGGGTGTCTCGGGCATCACCGACCTGATCACGACCCCCGGCCTGATCAACCTCGACTTCGCCGACGTCAAGTCAGTCATGTCCGACGCCGGCTCGGCCCTCATGGGCATCGGGTCCGCCCGGGGAGAGCACCGGGCGGCGGTGGCTGCCGAGAGTGCGGTCTCGAGCCCGCTGCTCGAGGCCTCGATCGAGGGGGCCCGAGGCGTGCTGCTGTCGATCGCCGGTGGCTCCGACCTCGGCCTGTTCGAGATCAACGAGGCGGCCGGCCTGGTCGCCGACGCGGTGCACCCCGAGGCCAACATCATCTTCGGTGCCGTCATCGACGACGCGCTCGGCGACGAGGTCCGGGTGACGGTCATCGCCGCCGGTTTCGACGGTGGCGAGCCGATGCTCCGCGACGCGACCAAGCCCGCCCTGCTCCGGGAGTCGGCGGCGCCGGCACCGGCCCCGGCGGCCCCCGCGGCGGCGGCTCCGCCGACGGCCCAGACCTATCTGGCTCCCGACCCGTTCCTCGACGGCAAGAACCCGCCGCCCGAGGACGGAGCGGGCAACGCGACGATCCCCGCCGATCCGCTGCCGACCGACTACGGCGACGACCTCGACGTGCCCGACTTCCTCCGCTGAGTTGTTCTGGCACGAAGGACGCCTCGGACGGATCGCGTTCGCGTTCACCGATCGACTTGGTGGTGTGAGCGACGGTCCGTGGGCATCGCTCAACCTCGGCACCTCGGGAGGTGACGATCCGCAGCACGTCGCGGCCAACCTCGACCGCGTGACCGGCGAGCTGGCCCTGGACCGTCTCGTCCGGATGACCCAGGTCCACGGTGCCGAGGTCGCCTGGACCGGTGACGTGCCGCTCGACGAGGTCCCCGTGGCCGATGCGCTGCTGACCGACACGCCGGGTGTCGGCGTGCTCGTCCGGGTCGCCGACTGCACCCCGATCGTCCTGGCCGCGCCCGAGCAGTCCCTGGTCGGGGTCGTGCACTGCGGTCGTGAAGGCCTCACGAAGGGCGTCGTCGGCTCCGCGGTGGCGGCGATGCGTGCCCGGGGTGCGACGACGATCCAGGCGTGGATCGGTCCGCGCGCCTGCGGACAGTGCTACGAGCTCCCGCAGGAGATGGTCGACGCGGTCGCGGCGGTCGTCCCCGAGGCGCGCTCGACCACGTCATGGGGCACGCCGGCGATCGACGTCGGTGCGGGTGTCCGTGCCCAGCTCACCGCGCTCGACGTCCGCACGAGCGACCTCGGCGCTGACGAGTGCACGATCGAGCACGACCGGTGGTACTCCTACCGCCGGCAGGGCCAGGACTCCGGACGTTTCGGTGCCGTGGCGGTGATCCGGCAGTGAGCGCCGACCCGAGCGCCCGGCTCGACGAGCTCCGGCGGGGGCTGGCCGAGACCGAGGATCGCATCGTGGCCGCGTGCACCGCCGCCGGACGCGACCGCAGCGAGATCACGCTCGTCGTCGTCACCAAGACCTATCCCGCCTCCGACGTCGACCTGCTGGCGGGCCTCGGCGTCACCGACGTGGGGGAGAACCGCCACCCCGAGGCCGGCGACAAGGCCGACGAGGTCGAGGCGGCCGTCCGGTGGCACTTCCTGGGAGGTCTGCAGACCAACAAGGCCGGGGCCGTCGCCCGCTACGCCGATCTCGTGCACAGCGTCGACCGGGTCAAGCTCGTCAACTCGCTGTCCCGCGGTGCCGAGGCGGCCGGGCGAACCCTCACCTGCCTGGTGCAGGTCGACTTCGACGCCACCGACCCGGGCCGCGCCGGGGTCGTGCCCTCCGGCATCCCCGACCTGGCCGCGGCGATCGCCACGGCACCGGGCCTGCAGCTCGGCGGACTGATGACCGTGGCACCCCTGGGCGACGACCCGGTGCCCCACTTCGAGCACCTTGCGCGGCTCTCGGCAGCCCTGCGCGAGGACCACCCCGACGCCTCGATGATCTCGGCCGGCATGAGCGGCGACTTCGAGGCGGCGATCGCCGCCGGCGCGACACACCTGCGCATCGGGCGTTCGATACTCGGTGCGCGTGCTTCCACCGGGTAATCTCAGGAATGTCATTTCCGATCAGACACTCAGACACATGGAGCAATCATGGCTGGCGCAATGCGTAAGGTCGGCGAGTACCTCGGCCTCGTCGAACAGGCTGACTTCGACGACGAGTTCGATGAGGAGTTCGACGCGCCTGAGCAGGCCACCCGCCAGCCCGCGACCCGTCAGCCTGCTGTCGTGCGTCCTGCGCCGGTCGCTCACATTGACGAGCGCCGCCGCGCCGAGCCGCGTCCTGAGCGCCGTGAGTCCAACGCCTCGGACCTGGCCCGCATCGAGACGGTCACCCCGCGCACCTACAACGACGCCCGCACGGTCGGTGAGCACTACCGCTCCGGTGTGCCGGTCATCATGAACCTCTCGGAGATCGACGACGACGACGCCAAGCGCCTCGTCGACTTCGCCGCCGGACTGGTGTTCGCCGTCCACGGCTCGATCAACCGAGTCACCGCCAAGGTCTTCCTGCTGTCGCCCGAGAACATCTCGGTGACGGACGAGGACAAGCAGCGCATCGCTGCCGGCGGCTTCTTCAACCAGAGCTGAGCGCGCGTGGAAACAGTCGGGTACTTCCTTCTCCTGGCGCTCTGGATCGCACTCGTCCTGCTCATTGCCCGGTTCGTCCTGGACTGGGTGCAGCTGCTCGCCCGCAACTGGCGTCCGCGCGGCATCGTCCTGGTGATCTGCGAGGGTCTCTACTCCGTGACGGACCCGCCGCTGCGTGCCGTGAGGGGCGTCATCCCGCCGCTGCGGCTGGGTCAGGTCGTGCTCGACCTGTCGCCGATGATCCTCATCATCGGCATCTACATCCTCCAGGCGATCGTCCGCGCCGTCTTCTACTAGGCATTGCAGCCCAACGTGGTGATGACCACGTGACGGGGCCGGGACTGCTGTGGCAGAAGTGAACTCCGACGGAGTACGGTGGAGGCTCAGAGTCCCCAGGACTACCCCGCAACCCGAGGTGTACTCATGCCACTGACGCCAGAGGACGTGCGTAACAAGCGTTTTACGCCCGTCCGTCTTCGCGAAGGCTATGACATGGGCGAAGTAGACCAGTTCCTCGACGAGGTCGAGGCCGAGCTCGAGCGACTCACGGTCGAGAACGAAGAACTTCGCGCCAAGGTAGCCGCCGCATCGACCGGCGAACCGACCGGACTGATCCCGGCCCTTTCGTCGTCGACCCCCGCCCAGCAGACGCCGCCCACCCCGGCCGTCCAGGAGCCCGTGCAGGTTGCGCCGACTCCTGAGCCCGAGCCGACCCCGACTCCGGCTCCCACGCCGGCGCCGGCGCCGGTGGCAGCTGCTCCCGAGCCGGTCCGTGCGACCCCGTCGATGGGCGATGCGTCGTCCGCCGCGGCGCGTCTGCTCGAGATCGCCTCGTCCAACGCCGACCAGCTCATGGACGCGGCCAAGGAAGAGGCCGACCGCATCGTGGGCGAGGCACGGGCGAAGGCCGAGCGTCTCACCAACGAGGCTCGCGGCAAGGCCGACCGCCTCGAGACCGATGCCCGCATCCGCGCGCAGAAGCTCGACGACGAGACCAACGAGCGTCGCACGCAGGCCGTCGCGACGATCGAGCGGGATCGTTACGAGATCCAGCGCGAGGTCGAGCACCTGCGGGCCTACGAGCGCGAGTACCGAGCACGGCTCAAGAACTACTTCCAGAGCCAGCTCGACCAGCTCGCGGCCAACGAGAGCACGACGAGCCCGACGCCCGTCCAGGCACCGGCAGACGCGGCTCCGCGCCGTCTCCGCTCGCTGCTGGGCGACGACGAGAGCTTCTGAGGCTTCACACCCTCATCCGCACCCAGAACGGCCCGCCTCCTTGGAGGCGGGCCGTTCTGCTGCTCTCGGGGCCGGTCAGGCCTTGGCGAGGGAGAAGGCGAGCCCGAGGTCGTCGTCGGTGAACGTCGCCGTCTCGGCGCCCTCGGTGATCGTCGTCGCGAGCACCTCGTCGGCGATGAGCTCGGTGTGGGCCCGCAGCGCCTCGGCCATCGGACCCTCGGCAGACCAGGTGAGCGTGATGCGGTCGCTGACGTCGAGACCCGACGACTTGCGGGCCTCCTGGATGACCCGGATGGCCTCGCGGGCGAACCCGGCTCGGCGCAGGTCGTCGTCGAGCTCGAGGTCGAGCGCGACGGTCTCGCCCTGGTCGTTGACGACCGACCAGCCCTCGCGCGGGTGCTCCGCGATGATGACGTCGTCGCTGCCCACCGACACGGTCTCGCCGTCGACCTCGACGGTGGCTGTGCCCGTGCCCGAGAGCTCGCTGGCCAGTCGCCCCGCGTCTGCGGCGGCGATGGCGGCGGCGACCACAGGTGTCTGCTTGCCGAACCGCTTGCCGAGGTTGCGGAAGTTGCCCTTGGCCGAGTGGTCGACCAGGTCGCCCGTGGTCTCGAACGACTCCAGCGCCCGGACGTTGAGCTCCTCGGCGATCTCGGCGCGAAGCTCCTCGCTGAGCAGCGCGTAGGCCTGCGAGCCCACGACGGCGCGTCGCAGGGGCTGGCGGGTCTTGGCCTTGGCCTCGGCCCGGGCGGCGCGCCCGAGCTCGACCACGCGGCGCGCGAGGCGCATCTGGCGGTCGAGGTCGTCGTCGACCAGCGACGCGTCGGCGACCGGCCACGTGGCCAGGTGCACCGACCGCGGGAGCTCGTCGGACGTCGCGGCGAAGAGATCCTGCCAGACCCGCTCGGTGATGAACGGGGTCAGCGGTGCCATGAGCAGCGTGACCAGGTGCAGCGTCTCGTGCAGGGTCGCGAGCGCCGAGGCGTCACCTGACCAGAACCGGCGGCGGGAACGGCGGACGTACCAGTTCGACAGCAGGTCGACGTAGGCCGCGATCAGCGAGCCGGCGCGCTGGGTGTCGAACTCCTCGAGCGCGTCGGTCACCTGCTGGGTGAGGCGGTGGGCCTCGCCCAGGATCCAGCGATCCATCGCGGGCCGATCGGCGAACGCCGGTGCGGGATCGGCCGGCGTCCACTCGTTGGCACCGGCATAGAGCACGTGGAACGCCGTGGTGTTCCAGTAGGTGAGCAGCACCTTGCGGACGATCTCGGACAGCGCCGTGTGTCCGATGCGGCGCGGCGCCCACGGTGACCCGGAGCAGGCCATGAACCAGCGCAGCGCATCGGCGCCGTGCTCGTCCATGAGCGGCATCGGCAGCAGGATGTTGCCCAGGTGCTTGCTCATCTTCTTGCCGTCCTCGGCCAGGATGTGGCCGAGGCAGACGACGTTCTCGTAGGAGCTCTGGTCGAAGACGAGGGTGCCGACGGCCATGAGCGAGTAGAACCAGCCACGCGTCTGGTCGATCGCCTCGCAGATGTACTGGGCCGGGTAGGCCTGCTCGAACTTCTCCTTCGAGCCGGGCGCGTGCGGGTAGCCCCACTGCGCGAACGGCATCGAGCCGGAGTCGAACCACGCGTCGATGACGTCGGGCACGCGGCGGTAGGTGCCGGGCTGGCCGTCGACCTCGAAGGTGATCTCGTCGATGTAGGGGCGGTGCGGGTCGAGGTCGGACAGGTCGCGACCGGTCAGGCTCGACAGCTCGGCCAGTGACTCGATGCACACGACCTGCGACGGGTCGACGTCGTTGCGCCAGATCGGCAGGGGAGTGCCCCAGTAGCGGCTGCGCGACAGCGACCAGTCGATGTTGTTGTGGAGCCAGTCGCCGTAGCGACCGTTCTTGATGGTCTCGGGGAACCAGCTGGTGCCCTCGTTCTCGGCCAGCAGGCGGTCCTTGACCGCAGTGGTGCGGATGTACCAGGCCGGGAGGGCGTAGTACATCAGCGGAGTGTGGCAGCGCCAGCAGTGCGGGTAGGAGTGCTCGTAGGCCAGCTCGTTGAACATCAGGCCGCGGGCGGCGAGGTCGTCGGCGAGCACCCGGTCGGCGGTCTTGAAGAACTGGCCTCCCACGAGCGGCACGTCGTCCTCGAAGTGGCCGTCGGGGCGGATCGGGTTGACGACGGGCAGGTCGTACGCCTTGCAGACCTCCATGTCGTCGGCGCCGAAGGCGGGGGACTGGTGCACCAGGCCCGTGCCGTCCTCGGCCGTGACGTAGTCGGCCAGCACCACGAAGTGCGCCGGTGCGGGGAACTCGATCAACGAGAACGGGCGGTCGTACGTCCAGCGCTCCATCTCGGTGCCGGCGAACGACTCGCCCGTGAGCGTCCAGCCCTCGCCGAGCGCCTTGCCGACCAGCGACTCGGCGACGAGGAGGGTCTCGGTGCCGTCGGTGGCGAGGACGTAGGTGAACTCGGGGTTGACGGCCACGGCGGTGTTGGAGACCAACGTCCAGGGCGTGGTGGTCCAGACCAGCATCGACGCGCGTCCGGCGAGGGGGCCGGAGGTCAGGGGGAACCGGACGTAGACCGACGGATCGGTGATCGTCTCGTAGCCCTGCGCCAGCTCGTGGTCGGACAGCGTCGTGCCGCAGCGCGGGCAGTAGGGAGCGACGCGGAAGTCCTCGGTCAGCAGACCCTTCTTGAAGATCGTCGACAGCGCCCACCAGACGCTCTCGACGTAGGCGGGTTCCATCGTCCGGTAGGGGTGGGCCATGTCGACCCAGTAGCCCATCCGGTCGGTCATCTCCTCGAAGAGGTCGACGTTGCGGACGACGGCCTCACGGCACTTGGCGTTGAACTCGGCGATGCCGTACGCCTCGATGTCGGGCTTGCCGTTGAAGCCGAGCTCCTTCTCGACCGCGATCTCGACGGGCAGGCCGTGGCAGTCCCAGCCGGCCTTGCGGTCGACGTGGTAGCCCTGCATGGTCTTGAAGCGGGGGAAGACGTCCTTGAAGACGCGGGCCTCGACGTGGTGCGTGCCGGGCGTGCCGTTGGCCGTCGGGGGGCCCTCGTAGAACGTCCAGCGCGGCGCGTTCTGCGGCGTGTCGAGGCTGGCGGCGAAGGTGCCCTGGTCGGCCCAGAGATCGAGGATCTCGCGCTCCAGCACCGGCAGATCGACGTGGGCGGGAACGGGGCGGTAGGACGCGTGCGAAGTCACACCCTCAATTCTACGGGTGAGCGTTGTCAGGACTGCGGCGGTGCGAGTTGGCTTTGTGCAGGGCGGGGTCTAATCTTCGTGCATGTCAAACACCAAGCTCGCCGTACGGGCGGACGAGAAGCCCTGGACCGCAGCCGAGACCAAGGAGGTCCGCAGCGAGCTCGAGGGTGACCTGGCCCGCCTGCGGATCGAGCTCGACCAGTCGGCCCGCGAGCTGCAGGACCTCCTGCGCGACGGCGTCGACGGCGCGGGCAACGACCAGGCCGACGTGGGCTCCAAGGGGCTCGAGCGTGACGCCGAGATGTCCCTCGCCGCCAACCAGCGCGAGCTGCTCCTGCAGACCGAGAAGGCGCTCGACCGGCTCGACAAGGGCACCTACGGTCAGTGCGAGTCCTGCGGTGAGGCGATCGGCAAGAATCGTTTGATGGCGTTCCCTCGTGCGACACTGTGCATGACATGCAAGCAGCGCGAGGAGCGTCGCTGAGCCCTGGCGACGACCACGGCGCGACCACGAGGACATACGTACGACTGTTCACGGTCGTGGCGGTCGTGGCGTTGGCTCTCGACCAGGTGACCAAGGTCGTCGCGGTCGAGAAGCTGCAAGGTCGTGAGTCGATCGAGATCATCCCCGGGCTGCTGTCGCTGACGTTCCTGCGCAACCCGGGTGCCGCGCTGAGCACCGGTGCCGGGTTCACCCTGGTCCTGAGCCTGATCGCCATCGCCGTGTGCATCGGTGTCATCCGGGCGGCGCCTCGCCTGCGCGACAAGGGGTGGGCCATCGGGCTCGGTCTGCTGCTCGCCGGTGCGCTGGGCAACCTGGTGGACCGCATCTTCCGTGAGCCCGCGCCGCTCAAGGGCCACGTCGTCGACTTCATCGACTACGGCGTGTTCGTCGGCAACGTCGCCGACATCGCCCTGACGTTCGCGGCTCTCATCATCATCTGGCGTGCGTGGCGAGGCATCGGTCTCGACGGCACCCGCGAGGAGAAGTCATGACCACCGACGGCACCGACCTGGGCCAGCCCGCCCTCGACCACAAGGTCATCCAGGTCCCCGAGGGCCTCGCGGGCGAGCGGGTCGACAGCGCCCTGGCCCGCCTGCTGGGCCTGTCCCGCACCCGGGCGAGCGAGCTCGTCGCCGACGGCCACGTGACGCTCGACGGGGCTGCACCCGCCAAGTCCGACCGGGTCGTGCCCGGGTCGATCCTCGAGGCATCGATCCCCGCGCCGCGCACGGCCGTGGTCGTCGCGACCGAGGTCGAGGGCATGAAGATCGTCTTCCAGGACGACGACATCGTCGTCGTCGACAAGCCCGTCGGCGTCGCGGCGCACCCCAGCGTCGGCTGGAGCGGTCCCACGGTGCTCGACCACCTCGCGGGCGTCGGCATCCGGATCTCGACCTCGGGCGCTCCCGAGCGTCAGGGCATCGTGCACCGCCTCGACGTCGGCACCAGCGGCCTCATGGCGGTGGCGAAGTCCGAGCACGCCTACACCGTGCTCAAGCAGGCCTTCCGCGACCGCACGGTCGAGAAGACCTATCACGCGCTCGTGCAGGGTCACCCCGACCCGCACACGGGCACGATCGACGCGCCGATCGCCCGGCACCCCAAGCACGACTTCAAGTTCACGGTCAAGGACGGCGGCCGCGACAGCATCACGCACTACGACACGCTCGAGGCGCACCGGTTCGCCAGCCTGCTGACGATCAAGCTCGAGACCGGACGCACGCACCAGATCCGGGTGCACATGAGCGCGATCCACCATCCGTGCGTCGGTGACCTGATGTACGGCGCCGACCCGACGCTCGCCAAGCGGGTCGACCTCGACCGCCAGTGGCTGCACGCCAAGGGCCTCGCGTTCACCCACCCCCGCACCGGCGAGTGGGTCGAGTTCAGCTCGGAGTATCCCGACGACCTCGTCCATGCGCTCGAGGTCGTCCGCACGATCGACGACAACCCGCTGCCGCGCTGAGACGTGGAATCGCCACCTCCCGGACCCTCCATGGAGGGTCTCCCGGTCGACCTCCTCGGCAAGAACTTCGCCGGTGACGAGGGCGCGCGACTGATCGCGTTCGCGGCCGCGGCAGGCGAGGTGCTGTCGGCCTCGATGGAGCCCGAGGTCGCGATCAGCCGGCTCGCGCGCCTGCCGGTGCCGGAGCTCGCCGACTGGTCGATGGTCACGATCGTCGACGACGAGGGGCAGCTGAAGGACGTCGACACGTGGCACCGCGACCCGATCTTCCGGCCGGCCACGGTGCTGTTCGCGCAGCACCGGCTGACGGGCATCACCCGGGCCGTCAACGGGGTGACGCAGGCCGCGTCGTCCCGGGAGCCGGTCTACGTGCGCGAGCGGGTCGACGAGCTCGCGATCAGCCGCCTGCAGTCAGCCGAGGCGATCGACGCGATGCGCATCCTCGCGCCGCACTCGGCGGCCTTCCTGCCGCTCCTTCACGCCGACCGTCTCGTGGGCGTGCTCACGCTCTACCGCGGTCCGGACCGCCCGGTCTTCACGCCGGCGGAGGAGACGACCGTCGAGATCATCGGGCGGCGTGCGGCGATCGCGCTGCTCAACGCGATGCAGATGCGGCAGCACCGCGACGTCTCCGAGGAGCTCCAGCGCTCGATGCTGACGGCGACGGTGCAGCCGAGCCACCTCGAGGTGGTCGCCCGCTACCGTCCGGCCAACGAGGCGGTCCAGGTCGGTGGTGACTGGTACGACGCCTTCGTCCAGCACGACGGGCGCAGCATCCTGGTCATCGGCGACGTGGTCGGCCACGACATCGCGTCGGCCGCCGTCATGGGGCAGCTGCGCAACCTGATGCGGGGCATCGCCGTCGCCACCGGCGCCTCGCCGAGCGAGCTGCTGACCCAGGTCGACCGTGCCCTGGTGACGCTGGAGATGCCCACGATCGCGACCGCCCTGGTGATGCGCGTCGAGGACGACACCGCCGATGCGGGCACGCTGCGGGTCCAGTGGTCCAACGCCGGCCACCCGCCGCCGCTGGTCTGCGACCCCGACGGCCAGGTGCGCCAGCTCGACGCGCACGGTCTGCTGCTCGGGATCGACGCGGAGTCACCCCGCGCCGACGACGTGACCACGATGGGTGCGGGGGCGACGCTCCTGCTGTTCACCGACGGTCTCGTCGAACGACGTCGCGAGCACCTCGAGCACAGCCTCACGGCCCTGCGCGACCGGCTGTCGGCCCTGCGGTCACTTCCGCTGGAGGAGCTGGTCACCGGCCTGCTCCCGGACGAGCACGAGGACGACATCGCGGTGCTGGCGGTCCGGTTCCACCCGGAGAGGCGCGACCGGGTGCCCGAGGGCAGGTGAAACAATGGCGCCATGTCCTCCATCGTGCGCCAGTCCGAGAAGCTGAGAGATGTCCTCTACGACATCCGTGGACCCGTCAGCGCCCGAGCCGCCGCCCTCGAGGCCGAGGGACACCGCATCCTCAAGCTCAACATCGGCAACCCCCAGCCCTTCGGCTTCGACGCACCCGCCGAGATCCTGCAGGACGTCATCGCGGCGCTGCCGAGCGCGGCCGGCTACTCCGACTCCCGCGGCATCCAGTCCGCGCGCCGCGCCGTGGTGCACAACTACCAGCTGCAGGACGGCTTCCCGACGATCGACGTCGACGACGTGTGGATCGGCAACGGGGTCTCCGAGCTGATCCAGATCGCGCTCCAGGCGCTGCTCGACAACGGGGACGAGGTGCTGATCCCCGTTCCCGACTACCCGCTCTGGACGGCGGTGACCAACCTCGCCGGCGGCGTGCCGGTGCACTACCTGTGCGACGAGGAGTCCGACTGGAACCCCGACCTCGCCGATCTCGAGTCCAAGATCACCGACCGCACCAAGGTCATCGTCGTCATCAACCCCAACAACCCCACCGGCGCGGTCTACTCGCGCGAGACGCTGGCCGGCATCGCCGACCTCGCGCGCAAGCACGACTTGGTCCTGATGGCCGACGAGATCTACGACAAGATCCTCTACGAGGACGCGGTCCACATCCCGCTCGCGAGCGTCGCACCCGACGTGCTGACCCTGACGTTCAACGGTCTGTCCAAGGCCTACCGGGTCTGTGGCTACCGCGCCGGCTGGCTGGTCGTCACGGGGCCGCTGGAGCGGGCGCAGGACTACCTCGAGGGCATCACGCTGCTGTGCTCGATGCGGCTGTGCCCCAACGTCCCCGCCCAGAACGCCATCCAGGTGGCGCTCGGCGGCTACCAGTCGATCAAGGAGCTCATCCTGCCGGGCGGACGCCTGCTCGAGCAGCGCGACACCGCCGTCAACGAGCTGCGCAAGATCCCCGGCGTGAGCGTCGTCATGCCCCAGGGCGCGCTGTATGCGTTCCCGCGGCTCGATCCCGAGGTCTACCCGATCCACGACGACCAGAAGCTCGTGCTCGACCTGCTGCTGCAGGAGAAGATCCTGCTGACGCAGGGCACGGGCTTCAACTGGCCCGATCCCGACCACCTGCGCATCGTGACGCTGCCGTGGGCGCGCGACCTGGCCGACGCGATCCAGCGGCTCGGCAACTTCCTGAGCAGCTACCGCCAGGTCTGACCGACCCGCCGCCGGGAGGTGGATCCGCAACCCCATTCCCTCGCTTGCGGTGGAGATTCCACCGCTTCGGGGCAAAAAGGGGACGTTTCTGTCGGCGGCATGCGGCAGGATGTCTCTCGATGTTCCTGATAGGAATAGAGAGAGGCTCCTGACGCATGACTGACATGATCCGGGCGACCGGACTGGTGAAGAGGTACAAGGACGTCGAGGCGCTCTCGGGCCTCGACCTCACGGTGCCCGAGGGCAAGGTGCTCGGCCTGCTGGGTCCCAACGGTGCCGGCAAGACGACGGCCGTCCGCATCCTCGCGACGCTGCTCAAGGCCGACGGCGGCACCGCCGAGGTGGCGGGCGTCGACGTCGCGAAGGACCCCGACGGCGTCCGCGCCCGCATCGGGCTGTCGGGCCAGTACGCCGCCGTCGACGAGCACCTGACGGGATTCGAGAACCTGCAGATGGTCGGCCGGCTCTACGGCATGCCCAAGGCGAGGGCCTCCCAGCGCGCCCGCGACCTGCTCGAGCGGTTCGGGCTCGAGGACGCGGGGGACCGTCCGTCCAAGACCTACTCCGGCGGCATGCGACGGCGCCTCGACCTGGCGGGCGCGCTGGTCGCCGAGCCTCCGGTGCTGATCCTCGACGAGCCGACGACAGGTCTCGACGTGCGCAGCCGCCAGCAGATGTGGACCGTCATCCGCGACCTCGTGTCGTCGGGTGCCACCTTGCTGCTGACGACGCAGTACCTCGAGGAGGCCGACCTGCTGGCCGACGACATCGTCGTCATCGACCACGGTCGGGCGATCGCGCGCGGCACGGCCGACGAGCTCAAGGCCCAGACCGGCGGCGAGCGCATCGAGGTGCTGCTGACCGATCCGGCCCGGCGTGACGACGCGGTGCGCATCCTGGCGGGCGTGGCCGTCGGCGAGGTCCAGGTCGGCGACAACGGCCGCGAGCTGACCGCTGCCGTCGAGGGGGGAGTGCCCCAGCTGCGCACCGTGCTGCAGGAGCTCGAGACCGCGACGATCGACGTCCTCGACGTCGGGCTGCGCCGGCCCACCCTCGACGACGTGTTCCTGAGCCTCACCGGGCGTGCTGCCGAAGGCGTCACCGACCCCGCTGACGACGACTCGACCGAGGAGGTCTCCGCATGACCAGCCTGACCCGCCACGCGACCGACGGATGGGTCGTCGCCAAGCGCAATCTCATCAAGATCGTCCGGGTCCCGGAGATCCTGGTCTTCGTCCTGATCTCGCCGATCATGTTCGTGCTGCTGTTCGCCTACGTCTTCGGCGGCGCGATCGACCCGGGCGACGGGGTCAACTACCGCGAGTTCCTGATCGGCGGCATCTTCGCCCAGACCGTCGTGTTCGGCGCGACCTTCACGGGCGCAGGTCTCGCGGAGGACATGCAGAAGGGCATCATCGACCGTTTCCGCTCCCTGCCGATGTCGCGGTCGGCGGTCCTGGTGGGCCGCACGACGTCCGACATCGTCTACAACGTGCTGTCGCTCATCATCATGGCGTTGACCGGTCTGCTGGTCGGCTGGCGCATGCGGGAGGGTGTCGTCGACGCGCTGTCGGGATTCCTGCTGCTGCTGGTGTTCGCCTACGCGATCAGCTGGGTCATGGCCTACGTCGGCCTGCTGGTGCCCAGCGTCGAGGTCATCAACAACGCCTCGTTCATCGTGATCATGCCGTTGACGTTCGTCTCCAACGCCTTCGTGCCGCTCGACTCGTTCCCGAGCGGGCTGCAGAAGTTCGTCGAGTGGAACCCCGTCTCGGCCGTCACGCAGGCCTCGCGCGAGCTGTTCGGCAACACCGGCGGGCTGCCGCCGGCCTCCGATGCGTGGTCGATCCAGCACCCGGTGGTCTACACGCTGCTGTGGGTCGCGCTCATCATCGTGGTCTTCGTGCCGCTGTCGATCCGGCAGTACCGCATCGCCAGCAGCCGCTAGGCCACCGCTGGCCTGCCGCGACGCCCCGGGACCTTTCGAACACGCGCCGATGGTTCTGGGGCGTTGTCGCGCGCCAGCCTGTCGCAGGCGATACCGTACGGGTTGACCACAGTTCGGGGGACTGATGCGCGAGTTGGACAGACGTACGTTGTTGTGGGGTTCGGCAGGGCTGGTGCTCGCCGGCTGTGGCGGCGGCAGCACGAAGGCCGAGCCGAAGGCCACGACCAAGGGCCCCAACATCGTCAAGCCGCAGACGGGCAACGTCGTCACGCAGGCTGACACGGCGGCGCTACGCAAGCAGCTCAACGAGGCGTTCGCGAGCAAGGACGTCGAGCAGCTCGTCGCCCTCATCGATCCGGGCGACTTCGCGCTCGACGACGTCCGCAAGCGCTGGACCCGCCGCTTCGACAACTTCAAGCGCCTCGGGTTCGTCGAGGGGGAGTGGTTCGTCGGTGTGCCGACCGGGCGCACCCGCAACGCCTCCGGCGGGCTCGTGGAGTACGACGGCGATCTCGTCTTCGCCCATCAGGTCAGGGGCTGCGACGCCCAGCAGGTCGTCGAGAGCTACCGCGCCTCGTTCCGCAAGAAGGCCGAGGACGCGCCGCTCGAGCTGCTGCACCTGGGCGACGCCGAGGCGCAGTTCGACCCGTCGATCTGGGACGTCGCCACGATCGATGCGATCGAGACCAAGCATGCGTGGATCGTCTTCCGCAAGCAGGACGCGGCCAAGGCGAAGGACTTCGCGGGTCGCATCGAGCAGGGAGCCAAGAGGGCGTTCGATCTCATGCCGAGGCCGAAGGGCGTCGACAAGGTCTTCTACGCCATGACCTGGCCAGCCGTCGACGGCAAGCTCTACGGCGGCGTGGCGATCGGCGAGGCCGACGCGCACGCCTACTACCACCCGTTCCTGGACCCCGCCGAGCTGTCCAAGGGGCAGAAGACGCCGGCCGACGCCAAGGGGCTGCCGCGGGCGACCGGTCGAGTCGGGCTCCACGAGGGGTCGTTCACCCGGCCGGACTTCGTCGACACGGCCTGCCACGAGGGGATCCACGTCTTGGCGGACCAGTGGAACAGCGGTTCGGGCCAGCCCACCTGGGTCGCCGAGGGGCTCGCCGAGTGGGGCACGAATGGCCAGTCGCTGATGGCCACGGACGGCGGTCGCATCCGATCGGCGTTCGGACAGTTCGAGTCGGTGGCTCTCAAGGGCTACGACGAGTTCCACGACTCACCGCTGGAGTACGAGTTCTACCAGTGTTCAGCGGCCATCTTCGCCTACCTCGAGGACGAGAAGGGACGTGACGCGGTGTTCGAGACCGCCGAGGCCTTCTACGGGGCCGACGACCGCAAGGCTGCGGCCCGCAAGCTGGGCCGCAGCGAGAAGGACCTCCTCGCCGCGACGCGCAAGTGGGTCGGCGCATGAAGCGGCTCGTCGCAGTCGCCGCGACGATGGTGCTCGCTCTCACGGCCTGCACCGGCGGTGGCGACGACAAGGACGACAAGGAGTCGGGGCCGTCCCTGCCGATTCCGGCCAAGGCGCCGTCAGCCCGTGGCGCGGCGACCGGACCCGCGCTCGAGCCCAAGGTGCTGCTCGAGTCGTCCGACGAGCTGGAGGAGCAGGCCGGCTCGCTCGACAGCGCCTCCGTCGAGCGGCGGTCGGGCGCGTTCATCAGCGGACGCACCGCGGTCGGCTACGCGGTCGACAACATCTCGGGCTACGACCTCGACTCCGGCGAACAGCTCTGGACCTCCAAGCTCGACCTCGGCGGAGGAACGGTCTGCTTCGTGTCGCAGCCTGATCGCGCCGTCAAGACCTTCACGGTCGCCTACGGCAAGTCCGGCTACTGCCCCGACCTCGCGACGATCCGGGTGTCCGACGGCAAGGTCATGTCGATCTCGAAGACGCTGTCGGACCTCCAGGAGTTCGAGGGGGACTCCGCCGGCGGCCCGGTCACCGAGCTGCTCACGATCAAGGGCCGCGACTACGTCCTCGACTTCCGCGGTGTCGTGTGGAAGATGGTCAAGGGCGAGCCGGAGCCGCTCCAGCGCCTCGAGACGGGGTCGTACTTCACGATCGCGCCGACGCCCGAGGGTGACACCCTCATCGGTGCTCGCCTCAGCGACCGTGGACGATGCCGGGTCGATGCCTACGCGCTGCCGTCCTTCGAGCGGATGTGGACCGAGGACTCGGCGTCGCTGTTTCCCGACGTCCGTGAGGACTGCATCATCTCGCCCGCGAGCGGCAACCCGGCCTGGATGGTCCAGCAGGACGGGAGTCGCTACTCCATGATCCAGGTCGACCCGGACACCGGCAAGGTCGTCGGCAAGGCCGACGCGGCCACCGACTCCGGCGGCAAGGCGGCCGAGGGCGAGTTCGATCTCTCGAGCGCCGCCAACCAGTTCGACCGCGCCCTCGGCCTGCCCGGCGGCGACATGGTCTTCGCGCAGGTGCGTGGCCTGACGCGCTACTCCCTCGAGACCGGCAAGGTCGCGTGGGACCTCGATCTCGGCCAGGTCGAGCTCGAGTCGGCCGAGGACTACCCGTTGACGACGGTCCTCCCGCAGGGTGTCACGGCAGACGGCTACCTGGTCGCGACGGTCAGCAACAACACGGCGGCCGAGGTCATTGCCGTGCAGGTCAAGACCGGCAAGCTCGTGGCCCGCTGGGCCGTCCCGGCCGACTACGGCAACGGCTTCCAGGTCGAGCCCGGCATGACGCTGTTCGGCGACGGCCTCGTGCTGAGCCGCAACTTCGACAGCTGGAAGCGGACGTTCGCGGACTACCTCGACCTCAAGGAGCCCGAGGGGCCCCTCTACGACATCGGGATCTTCACGTTCCCGGAGCCCGACAGCTCGACCTCCCCGTCGGTGCCGACCTCCGGTCCCACCGACACCGATGCCAAGGCTCTCGCCGGCATCACGACTCCCGAGGGTGCCACGGGTGAGCGCAGCTCCGGGGCCTTCAGCACGGGATCACGCCTGGTGAGCTACACCTCCGGCACCGTCACGGGCTTCGACACGAAGTCCGGCAAGGAGAAGTGGAGCTTCGAGGTCGACGCCGACGACCCGGGCGCCAAGGTGTGCGCGTCCGAGCCGCCCGACCAGGCCGTCAAGACGTTCACCATCGCCTATCAGGGCAGCGGCAAGGGCGACACGTGCAACACCCTGCTGCGGGTCGACGCCGCCGACGGCAGCGAGCTGGATCGCATCCAGCTGCCGGCTCCGGCAAAGGTCGTCACCGACATGGTGGTCCGCGACAAGGTCGTCTACGTGGTGTCTGACGGCCGCGACGTCCGGCGCATCGACGACGGCGCGTTCGTCGACGTCGGCACCCTGGCGCGCAAGTCCTACCCGCTCCAGCCCAGCCCGGAGGATCCGTCGCTGTTCGTCAGCACGACCAGCCTCAAGGGCGGACGGGAGTGGGCCATCGACGCCTACCGCCTGCCTGCCTTCGAGCGGGTCTGGTCGACGACGGCGAGCAAGGTGCTGGGCAAGGTCGACCGCCGCAGCCCGGTCTCGTCGTGGCAGGGCAACCCGCTGTGGATCTCGACGGTCTTCGGCGATCTCTCCGACCCGACCAAGAAGGTCGACGACTCCCTCGTCCTGCTCGACCCCGACACCGGACGTGTGGTGTCGCGGACCGGGCGGGTCGAGCGCGACTACCTCGCCGACGACCTCAAGAAGTTCACCGTGCTCGGAGCTGCCCCGTTCCAGACCGTCGGCCTCGACAACGGCGACGTGGTGATGGAGCAGCAGTCCGGCGTCATGCGCTACTCGCTCGCCGAGAAGAAGATCCGCTGGGCGGTCGACACCTCGTCGATCGTCGAGTCGATGGAGCGTGATCGCAAGGGGTCCTACCTCTCGCAGCACTTCGACCTGATCGAGGGCGGCAAGACGGTGCTGGCGACGCTCAGCAACGACGTCTCCGTGGAGCTGATGACCCTGGATGCTGCGACCGGCAAGATCACCGGCCGCTGGAACATCCCGAAGGATCGCCGCAACGGTCTGCAGTCTTCACCGGAGGTCGCCCCCTTCAGCGGGGGAGTCGCGCTGTCCCGCAGCGACTACGCGTACGACTACGCCTACGCCCAGACCGGTCGCAAGGTGCCGTCGGACCCGCAGTACGACGTCGGTCTGTTCGCGCTGTCGAAGCCCAAGAAGTAGGCGGTCGCTACCTGCCCGACCGCTTGCGCGCCGCGAACGCGGCGGCCTCCTCGAGCCGGAACGTCGCGATCCGCGAGATGAGCTCGAGGGGGAGCGGCTCGTCGAGCGGGAAGCGGATCGCCGACTTCGAGGTGCGGTAGGGCCTCAGCTCCTCGTCGAAGGCGGCGAAGGCGCCGGCGGTCGGGAAGAAGTTGAGCGAGGTGTGCTCGGTGTAGCCGGAGAACTGCACGACGACGACGCCGTGCTGGCGGTAGGCCGGGATGTTGTAGCTGATGGTCTCCTCGGCGTCGGGGAGCGCCTCGCGGACGACTCGTCGCATCTCGATCAGTCGCGGCTCCACGTCATAGGTCGCCGCCTCGATGAACTCGTCGACCGTCGTGAACGTCCGCTTCTCGCCCTCAGCTGGTTCCGTCATCCGTCCAGTATGGGTGGGCCGGTGGGACCGACGGGACGCGAGTGACGCCCGAGACCGTTTCGGGCCCGGATCGCAGGTGCGGATCGGCGCGGCGTCGATTCCCGTCAGGGGCCTCGACTAGGCTGTAGATCTTCCCCCCACGTCCCGCCGAGGAGGCCTTTTTTCGATGTCGAGTGACTCGTCCTTCGTGCACCTGCACGTCCACACGGAGTACTCGATGCTCGATGGAGCGGCCCTGCTCGACGGCCTGTTCGAGCGCACGGCCGAGCTGGGGATGCCGTCCATCGCGATGACCGATCACGGCAACCTGCACGGCGCCTACGACTTCTACAGCAAGGCCAAGGCGCACGGGGTCAAGCCGATCATCGGCATGGAGGCCTACCTCACGCCCAACATCTCGCGTCACGAGAAGAAGGCCGTCCAGTGGAACAAGGGCGCCAAGGACGCCGACGTCGCCGGACGCGGTGCCTACACCCACATGACGCTGCTGTCCGAGACGACCGAGGGCATGCACAACCTGTTCCGGATCGGGTCCTACGCGAGCCTGGAGGGCCAGTACCGCAAGCCGCGCGCCGACCGCGAGCTGCTCCAGCAGTACGGCAAGGGGCTCATCGCGACGACGGGCTGCCCGTCGGGCGAGATCCAGACCTGGCTGCGCATCGGCAACTACGAGAAGGCCCGGGCGTCGGCCGCGGAGTTCCAGGACATCTTCGGCAAGGACAACTTCTTCCTCGAGCTGATGGACCACGGCCTCGAGATCGAGCGCACGGTCCGCGACGGGCTGCTGCGGCTCAAGGCCGACCTCGGGCTCCCGGCGATCGCGACCAACGACTCGCACTACACGAGCCCCGAGGACGCCGAGGCGCACTCGGCGCTGCTGTGCGTCCAGTCCGGCAGCACGCTGACCGACCCCAACCGCTTCAAGTTCGACTCCAACGACTTCTACATCAAGTCCGCCGCCGAGATGCGCGACCTGTGGGAGGACCGCTTCGACCTCAAGGAGGCGTGCGACAACACCCTCCTGATCGCCGAGCGCTGCAACGTCGAGTTCACCGAGTCCAACGGTGGCTACATGGCGAAGGCCGACATCCCCGACGGCGAGACCGAGGAGAGCTGGTTCGTCAAGGAGGTCTGGCGCGGCATCGAGAGCCGCTACCCGGGCGACAAGATGACCGACGAGGTCCGTGCCCGCACCGAGATGGAGCTCGACGTCGTCCGCACCAAGGGCTACTGCGGCTACTACCTCGTGGTCGCCGACTTCATCAACTGGTCCAAGGACAACGGCATCCGCGTGGGTCCCGGCCGTGGATCGGGAGCCGGCTCGATCGCGGCCTACGCGCTGCGGATCACCGACATCTGCCCGCTGACGCACGGCCTGATCTTCGAGCGGTTCCTCAACCCCGAGCGTCCGTCCATGCCCGACTTCGACATCGACTTCGACGAGCGTCGTCGCGGCGAGGTCATCCGCTACGTCAGCAACAAGTACGGCGAGGAGCGCGTCGCGATGATCGCGACGTTCGGACGGCTCAAGTCCAAGGCGGCCATCAAGGACGCCGCACGCGTCATGGACTACCCGTTCTCGCACGGCGAGCGCATCACCAAGGCGCTGCCGGCCGACATCATGGGCAAGGGCGTGTCGCTCAAGGGCCTGTTCGACACCAACGACAAGCGCTACGGCGACGGCGGCGACTTCCGCAAGCTGCACGACGAGGACGCCGACGTCCGCAAGATCTACCAGACCGCGCTGGGGCTCGAGGGCCAGATCCGTCAGTGGGGCGTCCACGCCGCCGGCGTCATCATGTCGAGCGACCCGTTGATCGACATCGTCCCGATCATGAAGCGCGAGCAGGACGGCGCGATCATCACCCAGTTCGACTACCCGATGTGCGAGGCGCTCGGGCTGGTCAAGATGGACTTCCTGGGCCTACGCAACCTCACGGTGCTCGACGACGCGCTGATCAACATCAAGCGCAACCGCGGCATCGACCTGGTGCTGGAGGACCTCGACTTCGAGGACCAGGCGACGTACGACCTGCTGGCGCGCGGCGACACGCTCGGTGTCTTCCAGCTCGACGGCGGGCCGATGCGCGCGCTGCTGCGCAGCATGAAGCCCGACAAGTTCGAGGACATCTCGGCCGTCGGCGCGCTCTACCGCCCGGGCCCCATGGGCGCCGACTCGCACAACAAGTACGCCCGCCGCAAGAACGGGCGCGAGCCGATCGATCCGATCCACCCCGAGCTGGAGAAGCCGCTCGAGAAGGTCCTGGGCGAGACGTACGGCCTGATCGTCTACCAGGAGCAGGTCATGGAGATCGCCCAGGTGCTCGCCGGGTTCTCCCTGGGACAGGCCGACAACCTGCGTCGCGCGATGGGCAAGAAGAAGAAGTCCGAGCTCGACAAGCAGTACGCCGGGTTCCAGCAGGGCATGCTCGAGCGTGGCTACTCCCAGAAGGCCATCACGACGCTCTGGGACATCCTGCTGCCGTTCTCGGACTACGCCTTCAACAAGGCGCACTCGGCGGCCTACGGCGTGATCTCCTACTGGACGGCCTACCTCAAGGCCAACTACCCGGCCGAGTACATGGCGGCCCTGCTCACGAGCACCCGCGTCGACAAGGACAAGTCCGCGATCTACCTCAACGAGTGCCGCCGCATGGGCATCAAGGTGCTGCCGCCCGACGTCAACGAGTCGGTGTCCAACTTCGCCTCGGTGGGCGCCGACATCCGCTTCGGCCTCGGCGCGATCCGCAACATCGGCGAGAACGTCGTCGCCGGCATCGTCGAGGGGCGCACGACCAAGGGCGCCTACGGCGACTTCAACGACTTCCTCGACAAGGTGCCGACGCACGTGTGCAACAAGCGCGTGCTCGACTCGCTGATCAAGGCCGGTGCCTTCGACTCGCTCGGTCATCGCCGTCGTGCCCTGACGACCGTGGCCGAGGAGGGCGTCGACCTCTACATCGACCTCAAGCGCCAGGCGGCGATCGGCCAGGACTCGCTGTTCGGCGGCCTCGGTGACGACGTGTTCAGCGGCGGCAAGGTCGAGGTGCCCGAGCAGATGCCGGAGTGGGAGAAGACCCAGCTGCTGGCGTTCGAGCGCGACATGCTCGGTCTCTACGTCTCCGACCACCCGCTGCAGGGCCTCGAGCACGTGCTGCGGGCCAGCAGCGACAGCACCGTCGGCGACCTGCTCACCAACACCGAGCTGCCCGACGGCAGCACGACGCGCATCTGTGGGCTCATCACCGGGGTCCAGCGCCGCATGAGCAAGAAGGGCGACCCGTGGGCCTCGATCACGATCGAGGACCTCGAGGGTGGCATCGAGGTCATGGTCTTCCCGGGCGCCTACCAGCTGGCCATGCCGGTGCTGGTGCCCGACACGATCGTCGTGGTCAAGGGGCGCGTGCGCCGCAAGGACGACGGCATCGAGCTCAACGCCCTCGAGGTCACGATGCCGGCGATGGGCTCGGGTGGCCCCGAGCGCCCCATGGTCGTCACCCTTCCCGTCGCGCGGTGCACCAGCGACACGATCGGCACGTTCAAGCAGGTGCTCTCGGCCCACCCGGGCATGTCGGAGGTCCATCTGCGACTCATCGGCAACGGATCGACCAAGGTCATGCGCCTCGACGACAGCCTGCGTGTGGCACAGTCGTCGTCGTTGATCGCCGACCTCAAAGAGCTGCTGGGGCCCCATTGTCTGTCGTGAACGAGCACTTCCTGCCTGGCCAGGCACCCGCACCGTCCCGCGCATCCGTGGTGCGGCGGACCGTGCTGACGTCGATCCTCATGCTGCTGCTGGGCATCGCCGCCGGATTCGTGTGGCTGGGGCTGGCGCATCCTTCTGAGTGGGAGGCCGTCCAGAACGGCATCGTGCTCAACGAGGCTGCCGCCAAGGGACAGTTCTCCGTCGTGGTGGTGTTCGTGCTGATCGGCGCGGGCACGTCGCTGGTGTGGGGCGCCGTCGCAGCCTGGGTGCTCGACGACCTCGGCTGGGTCGTGACCCCTGTCGTCATCGCCCTCACGTTGCTGGCGGCCGTCATCGCGTGGCGCATCGGCGTCGAGCTCGGCCCGCCCGACCCGGTCACCGTCACCGGCCTCAGCATCGGTGATCGCGTCCCGTCAGAGCTCAAGGTCGACGGCCTGGCGCCGTTCCTGGTCTGGCCGATCTTCGGCCTGGTCGGCGTGGTCGGCACCATGTGGGCGACCCGCCACCGGGTCGACGAGCGGGTCTAGCGCGCGATTCGCGACACGACGGCCTGCGTCACCCGGACGAGGTCGTCGGGGTGCAGCTCGGCCTCGAGGCCGCGGCGTCCGCCCGACACGAAGATCGTCGGCCACTGTGCCGATGACTTGTCGATCACCGTGCGGTGGCGCTTCTTCTGCCCGACGGGGGAGATGCCCCCGATGACGTAGCCGGTGGCGCGCTGGGCCTGGGCCGCGTCGGCCATCTGGGCCCGCTTGCCGCCGAGCGCGTCGGCCAGGGCCTTCAGGTCGAGGGAGCCCATCACCGGGACCACGCCGACGCAGAGCTCTCCGTCGATCACGGCCATCAGCGTCTTGAAGACGCGGCCTGCCTCGACCCCGAGCGCCTGCGCGGCCTCCATGCCGAACGACTCGGCGCGAGGGTCGTGGACGTAGGAGTGCGAGGTGAACTGGACGTTGGCGCGGTGCAGGGCGACGAACGCCGGCGTCGCGTCGGTGGGCTTCTGGTTGGCGGCCACGACCCCACCGTAGTGCGTCCGTAGACTTGATGTCGTGATGAGACGTCTCGACCTGCGTGAGCTCGACCCCGCCGCCGACGAATCAGCCGTGGTCTACACCGCGGCGGTGCCGCGTGCGGAGGTCGACGTCGAGCATGCGCTCGCCGCCGTGCGCCCGATCTGCGAGGACGTCCGCAGCCGCGGGACCGTCGCGGTGCTCGACGCGGGCGAGCGGTTCGACGGCGTCCGGCCGGCGCAGCTGCGCGTGCCTGCCGCCGCGCTGGCCGACGCCCTCGCCGCGCTCGCGCCCGAGATCCGAGCAGCGCTGGAGGAGTCGATCCGTCGCCTCCGGCAGACCAGCGAGGCCGAGCTCGAGCAGACGCTGGTCACCGACGTCGCTCCCGGCGCGACGGTCGAACGACGCATCGTGGCGATGCAGCGCGTCGGCCTCTACGTGCCCGGCGGCCTCGCGCCGCTGGTGAGCACCGTCGTCATGAACGCCGTGCCGGCCCAGGTCGCCGGCGTGCCCGGCATCGCGCTCGCCAGCCCACCCCAGGCGGAGTTCGGCGGGCTCCCGCACCCCTCGATCCTGGCGGCCTGCGCGCTGCTCGGCATCGACGAGGTCTATGCGGCCGGTGGCGCCCAGGCGCTGGCGATGTTCGCCTACGGCGCGGCGTCCGAGGACGGCGTCGACTGCCGCCCCGTCAACCTGATCACCGGCCCGGGCAACATCTACGTCGCGGCTGCCAAGCGACACCTGCAGGGCACGGTCAGCATCGACTCCGAGGCCGGGCCGACGGAGATCGCGATCATCGCCGACGGCAGCGCCGTGCCGGCCTTCGTGGCCGCCGACCTGATCAGCCAGGCCGAGCACGACCCGATGGCCGCCAGCGTCCTGATCACCGACAGCGAGTCCCTCGCGACGGCGGTCGAGGCCGAGCTGGAGGTGCAGATCGGCAGCGCGAAGCACGCCGATCGCATCCGCACGGCGCTCGACGGTCCCCAGTCCGCCACGGTCCTCGTGCGCGACATGGACCAGGCCGTCGACGTCGCCAACGGCTACGCCGCCGAGCACCTGGAGGTGCAGACCACCGACTCGGCGGGCGTCGCCGCGCGTATCGTCAACGCCGGTGCGATCTTCGTGGGTTCCCACACGCCGGTGTCGCTCGGCGACTACGCCGCGGGCTCCAACCACGTGCTGCCCACGGCCGGCTGCGCCTGCCACTCGTCGGGTCTCTCGGTGCGGGCGTTCTGCAAGAACATGCACGTCGTCACCTACTCCGAGACGGCCCTGCGCGAGGTCGGCGACCACGTCGTGACCCTCGCCGAGGCCGAGAACCTGCCGTCCCACGGTGCGGCGGTCTCGATCCGGACGTCTCGCTGATGCCGGTTCCCGCCTGGGTCCCGATCCGCGAGGAGCTCCGGGACGACGAGCCGTACGGCGCGCCGCAGCTCGACGTGCCGGTGCAGCTCAACACCAACGAGAATCCCTACGGGCCGAGCGAGGCCACGGCGCGCGACATCGCCGACTCGGTGCACCGCGCGGCGTTGACGCTCAACCGCTACCCCGACCGCGAGGCGATCGAGCTGCGGACGTCCCTCGCGTCCTACCTGGGGCACGGCCTCACGGTCGATCAGGTGTGGGCGGCCAACGGCTCCAACGAGGTCATGCAGCAGGTGCTGCAGGCCTTCGGTGGACCCGGTCGCACCGCGGTGTCGTTCGCCCCGACGTACTCGATGTATCCCGAGTACGCCCGCAACACCCACACCCGGTGGGTGGCCGGACGACGCCGCGACGACTTCGGTCTCGACGTCGACGCTGCGCTGGCCCTCATCGCCGAGGAGCAGCCTGACGTCGTGATCCTCACGTCGCCCAACAACCCGACCGGCACGGCGCTCGACCCCGCTCACACGCGCGCGGTGCTGGAGGCCGCGCCGGGCATCGTGGTGGTCGACGAGGCCTATGCGGAGTTCCGCCGCGACGGCACGCCGAGCGCCCTCGAGCTGCTGGGGGAGTTCCCGCGTCTGCTGGTGACGCGCACCATGAGCAAGGCGTTCGCGCTCGCTGGTGGCCGGCTCGGCTATGTCGCCGCCGACGCGGCGATCATCGACGCCCTGCGCATCGTCCGCCTGCCCTATCACCTCTCCGCGGTCAGCCAGGCTGCGGCAACCGCTGCTCTTCGTCACGAGGACGAGCTGCTCGCGCAGGTCGACGCGCTGCGGGCGACCCGCGACGAGACGGCCGTGTGGCTGCGGGAGCAGGGCTTCGAGGTCGCTGAGTCCGACGCCAACTTCATCCTGTTCGGCCGGTTCGACGACCGTCACGCGGTGTGGCAGGGCGTCCTCGACCGGGGCGTCCTGATCCGCGAGGTCGGCCCCCTAGGATGGTTGCGCGTGTCGATCGGCACGCCGCAGGACATGACCGCGTTCCGAGACGCACTCCAGGAGGTGACCCGATGACGCGCACAGCACGCATCGAGCGAAAGACCTCCGAGTCGCATGTCGTCGTCGAGGTCGATCTCGACGGCACCGGAGCCAACGACATCTCCACCGGTGTCGGCTTCTACGACCACATGCTGACCGCCTTCTCGCGTCACTCGCTGATCGACCTGACGGTCAAGACCGAGGGCGATCTGCACATCGACGCCCACCACACCGTCGAGGACACCGCGATCTGCCTGGGCCAGGCCCTGCGCGAGGCCCTCGGCGACAAGGCCGGCATCAAGCGCTACGGCGACGCCCTCGTGCCGCTCGACGAGTCGATCGCGCAGGCCGTCGTCGACGTCTCCGGGCGTCCCTACTTCGTGCACTCCGGCGAGCCCGAGCGCCAGATCACCGCGATCATCGGCGGGCAGTACTCCGGCTCGCTGACGGCTCACGTGCTGGAGTCGATCGCCCACCACGCGGCGGTCACGATGCACGTCCGCCTGATCGACGGTCGCGACCCGCACCACATCGCCGAGGCGCAGTTCAAGGCGGTCGCGCGGGCGTTCCGCGAGGCGATCGCGCTCGATCCCCGCGAGACGGGCGTTCCCAGCACCAAGGGCGCTCTGTGACGCTGCCGCGCGTCGCGGTTCTCGACTACGGCTCCGGCAACCTTCGCTCGGCGGTGCGTGCCGTCGAGCGTGCGGGGGCCGAGGTCGTCCTGACCAGCGACGCTCGGACCGCCGAGGAGGCCGACGGGCTGCTCGTGCCCGGCGTCGGTGCCTTCGAGGCCTGCATGCGCGGCCTCCGGGGCGTCGACGGCGTGCGCATCATCGAGCGGCGACTCATCGCGACCCGGCCGGTGCTCGGCATCTGCGTCGGCATGCAGATCCTGTTCGCCGAGGGCATCGAGCACGGCGTCCGCACCGAGGGGTGTGGCGAGTGGCCCGGTGTCATCGAGCGCCTGCAGGCGCCGATCGTGCCGCACATGGGCTGGAACACGGTCGAGCCCGGCGAGCGGTCGCGCATGTTCGCCGGCGTCGAGGACGAGCGGTTCTACTTCGTGCACTCCTACGGGCTGCGTGACTGGGTGCTGTCGCAGCCGCCGGCGTTCCCCGACCCGTCGGTGACGTGGACGGAGTACGGCGGCGACCGCTTCGTGTCGGCGGCCGAGCACGGTCCACTCTGGGCGACCCAGTTCCACCCCGAGAAGTCCGGCGACGCCGGCATGCACCTGCTGCAGAACTGGATCGCGACGCTCTAGGTCAGGGCATCGCGGTCACGGCATCGCGTCGAGGATGGTCTCGACGAGCTCGTGCGGGGTCGTGATCTGGGGCCAGTGGCTCGTCGGCAGCTCGACGATCGTCAGGTCGGTGTGGGCGTCGAGCTCATCGCCGACGCCCGGGTAGTCGGCTCGCCACTGCTCGAGGTCGGTGGACGTGAAACCAGTGGCGACCACGAGGCTGCGGACGGCGTAGCGGCGGTCGTCGGCCATGACCCAGCCGTCACGGACGACCCGGGCGGGGTAGGGAACGGCCGTGCGCTCGATCGTCGACCGTTGGTCGGGCGTGAGGTCGCGCTGCTCGTCGGGTGTCAGCTCGTCCCACGAGAACGCGATGTCGGCGCCGGCCGGCTCGTCAGCTGCCTCAGCATCGACGGGCTTGGGCAGCGAGTCGACGTAGACCACCAGGGCGACCGACTCGGGCCGTTCGTCGGTGACGATCTGCACCAGCTTGCCGGCAAAGCTGCTGCCGACCAGCACGACCGGTTCACCCGCCGCGTCGACCTGCTCGACCACCGCTGCGACGTGCTCGGCGAGCCCGATGTCGCTGCGGTCGATGTCGACCGACGCGAGGCCGGGCAGGGTCAGGGCAGTCACGTCGTGGCCGGACTGTTGCAGCAGCGGCGTCACGGCGTCCCACGACGACGCGTCGAACCAGAAACCGGGAACCAGGATGACCTTCATGCCGCCACGCTAGATCGGCGGGCCGACAGATACCATCGCGATCGTGACTCTTGAACTCCTCCCGGCCGTCGACGTCGCCGATGGGCAGGCCGTGCGCCTCGTCCAGGGCGAGCTCGGCAGCGAGACCGCGTACGGATCGCCCCTCGACGCCGCCCTGCAGTGGCAGACCGACGGGGCGGAGTGGATCCACCTCGTCGACCTCGACGCAGCCTTCGGCAAGGGCTCCAACCGCGAGCTGCTGGCCGAGGTCGTCGGGCGTCTCGACGTGAAGGTCGAGCTGTCCGGTGGCATCCGCGACGACGCGTCGCTGGAGGCCGCGCTCGCGACGGGCTGCACGCGGGTCAACCTCGGCACGGCGGCTCTGGAGAACCCCGACTGGTGCGCCAAGGTCGTCGGGCAGTTCGGCGACCAGATCGCTGTCGGCCTCGACGTCCGCGGCACGACCCTCGCGGCGCGCGGCTGGACCGAGGAGGGCGGCGACCTGTTCGAGGTGCTCGCTCGCCTCGAGCGTGACGGCTGCGCCCGCTACGTCGTCACCGACGTCACCAAGGACGGCACGCTGACCGGCCCCAACCTCGACCTGCTGCGCCAGGTGTGCGAGCAGACCGACAAGCCGGTCGTCGCCTCCGGCGGGGTCTCGAGCCTGCAGGACCTTCGCGACATCGCGACGCTCACCGGCATCGGCGTCGAGGGCTCGATCGTCGGCAAGGCTCTTTACGCCGGCGCGTTCACGCTCCCCGAGGCACTGGCAGCCGTCGAAGAGGTGTGACCGTGGGGCACCACTACGCGTCCTACGAGCCGCGAGCGCGGCGTGAGGGCGTAGTGGTTGATGCCGTGCTGCGGCCGGCGACACCTGCCGACGTGGCAGGCCTGCTGGCCTTCGACATGACGGTCGTGGTGCGCACGCCCGAGGAGTGGGCCGACACGATCGATCGATCGGTCCGGGGCGAACGGCTTCTCCTCGTCGCCGACGTCGGTGGGACGATCGCTGCCTTCGCCCAGGCCCACGTCCTGGAGGAGCACCCGGAGGATCGAGCGCCGGCCGGTCACTACCTGACCGGAGTCACGGTCCTCCCTGAGTTCCGCCGGGCCGGCCTGGCCCGGGATCTCACGGCCGCTCGGCTCGGCTGGATCGGTCAGCGTGCCGATGAGGCGTGGTACTTCGCCTCGGCCGAGAACGCGGCGTCGATCCGTCTGCACGAACAGCTCGGGTTCTCCGAGGTGCTCCGGGCGCCCTCGATCCATGGCGTCTCGTTCGAGGGACGCGAGGGCATCCTGTTCAGGCTGCAGACGGCATCGGTTCACGGAGGGGCGAACCGTGGGGGCTGAGGTCTGGGCGGCCTTCTCGGGCGACCCCCGAGTGCCCGCCTCGGCCACCCTGAGAGCCTCGGACGCTGACCGCGACGTCGCGGCCGGCGCGCTGCGGGAGGCATACGCCGACGGCCGGCTGACCCGCAGCGAGTACGACGAGCGGAGCGCGACCGCCCTCGGCGTCCGCACCCTCGGCGAGGTCCTGCCGCTCCTCGCCGACCTGTTCCCGTCCGCCGTCACACGGGTGTCGTCCGGCGTCACGGCCGACCTGCGGGCCAAGGCGATCGTGAAGTACGAGCGCGAGCTGCGTGACGCCCGCAACGGCTGGCTGTTCGTGAGCGGGGTGTCGGTCGCTGTGTGGGTGGTGTCGAGCATCGCCAGCGGCGGACCGTACTTCTTCTGGCCGATCTTCCCGTCCCTTGGCGTCGGCATCGGCTATGCGTCGGTCCGGTTGAACGCCGAGTCGAGGATCGAGGCGATCGAGGACAAGATCGCCGAGACCCGTCGTACACGCCGCCGGCGGGAGGACGAGCTCGGCTGATCGGTCCCGCCTCGCCGCGCGGGAGGTGGATCTACAACCTCTCCCACGGGTCCGGCTCCGGGGCAGGTGCGCCTGCAACCTCATGCCGTTCGATGCGGTGGCAGGGGCACCTGGGCGCGGTGGATGACGTTGCGAATCCACCTCCTCGGGGCGACCGATAGGCTCGTGCGGTGAGTCTTGCCGTCCGTGTGATCCCGTGCCTGGACGTCGACAACGGTCGCGTCGTCAAGGGCGTCAACTTCGTCGACCTGCGTGATGCGGGCGATCCCGTCGAGATGGCCAAGGTCTATGACGCCGAAGGGGCCGACGAGCTCACCTTCCTCGACATCACGGCGTCCTCCGACAGCCGCAGCACGACGTTCGACGTCGTCGGCAAGACCGCCGACCAGGTCTTCATCCCGCTGACGGTCGGCGGGGGAGTCCGTACGCCCGACGACGTCGACCGGCTGCTCCGGTCGGGCGCCGACAAGGTCGGCATCAACACCGCCGCGATCAACCGGCCCGAGGTCATCGCCGAGATCGCGCAGCGTTTCGGCAACCAGGTGCTGGTGCTGAGCGTCGACGCGCGGCGCAGCAGCGAGCAGCCCAGCGGCTTCGAGGTCACGACGCACGGGGGGCGTACGTCGGCAGGTCTCGACGCCGTGGAGTGGGCCCGACGTGCCACGGAGCTCGGCGCGGGAGAGGTCCTGCTCAACTCGATGGACGCCGATGGCACCAAGGACGGCTTCGACCTGGAAATGATTCGGGCGGTCCGTGACGTTACACAGGTGCCACTGATCGCCAGTGGTGGCGCCGGACGCCTCGATCACTTCCCCGCAGCGATCGCGGCCGGCGCTGACGCCGTGCTCGCCGCGAGTGTGTTCCACTTCGGCGACCTGACCATCGGACAGGTGAAAGAGACCTTGCGAGCTGCTGGACACCGTGTCCGTTAGCCCTGACACGTCAGACCTCGGAGACGCCCGGACCGACCAGATCACCCGGCGCGGCTTCGCCCTGCTCGGGCGCGGCATCAAGGAGCAGCGGTTCCTGTTCTGGGTGTCGGTCGTCGGCAGCGTGCTGTTCGGCTTCATGACCGTCGCCGACGCCCGCGTGCTGGGCTGGGCCACCGATCACGTCATCCGCCCGTCGTTCGCCCGCGGCGACGTCACGGAGGGCGCGCTGGTCGCGGCGATCGCCCTGTTCATGGCGGTTGCGATCCTGCGCGCGCTGGGCATCGTCGCCCGCCGCCTCATCGGCGGCATCGTCTACTACCGGCTCGTCGCGGAGTACCGCCGTCGGGTCACCCGGCAGTACCTCTCGCTGCCGATGTCGTGGCACCACCGGCACCCCACGGGTCAGCTGCTGTCCAACGCCAACGCCGACGTCGAGGGTGCGTGGGCGGTCTTCATGCCCCTGCCCATGGCGATCGGCGTCATCGCGATGCTGGTCGCGGCGATCGTCGAGATGGTGCGTGCCGACCTCGTCCTGACCCTCGTCGGTCTGGTCGTGTTCCCGGCCCTGTTCGTGATCAACGTCTTCTACCAGCGCTGGTTGTCGCCCAAGGTGGCCCACGCACAGTCGCTGCGCGGCTCGGTCAGCGCCGTCGCGCACGAGTCGTTCGACGGTGCGCTGGTCGTCAAGTCCCTGGGTCGCGAGGCCGACGAGACCGACCGGTTCCGCGAGGTCTCCCAGGAGCTGCGCGACGCCAACATCGCGGTCGGACGCATCCGCAGCATCTTCGACCCGCTGCTGGAGGCGCTGCCCAACATCGGCATCCTCCTGGTCGTGGTGCTGGGTGTCGGCCGGGTCGCGAGCGGCGCGGCCGACCCCGGCGACGTCGTCTCGGTCGCCTACCTGTTCACCGTGGTCGCGTTCCCGGTGCGTGCCATCGGCTGGGTGCTGGGCGAGCTGCCCCGTAGCGTCGTCAGCTGGGAACGGGTCGACTCGGTGCTGCAGGAGCGCGGCTCGATGCCGTACGGCCCCCGTGCGCTGCCCGGCGTCGGCGCCGTGTCGCTGGACGTCGACGACCTGACGTTCCGGTTCGATGACGCCGACCGCGACGTGCTGCGACACATCTCGCTCGAGGTCGAGCCCGGCCAGGTCGTCGCCGTCGTCGGGGCGACCGGCAGCGGCAAGAGCACGCTCACGTCGCTGCTGAGCCGCCTGGTCGACCCGCAGGCCGGTCGCATCAGCGTCGACGGCACCGACATCCGCGACCTCACGCACGACGAGCTCGCCCGTGCGATCGCCGTGGTGCCCCAGGGCACCTTCCTGTTCGACGACAGCGTCCGCGAGAACGTCACGCTCGGCGGCGACTACTCCGACGACGAGGTGTGGGCGGCCCTGCGCACCGTGCAGGCGGCCGACTTCGTCGCGGCGTTGCCTCGGGGCCTCGACTCCGAGCTCGGCGAGCGCGGCACGACCTTGTCCGGCGGCCAGCGCCAGCGGCTGTCGCTCGCGCGCGCCCTGGTGCGGCGTCCTCGACTGCTCGTGATGGACGACGCCACCAGCGCCGTCGACCCCGAGGTCGAGCAACGCATCCTCAAGGCGCTCGCTGCCAGCACGGCCGACGGCGAGGGGCCGACGGTCCTGGTCGTGGCCTACCGCAAGGCTACGATCGCCCTGGCCGACGAGGTCGTGTTCCTCGACGAGGGCGCGATCGCCGCCCGGGGCAGCCACGACGAGCTGGTCGCTCGCTCGAGCGACTACAGCAACCTCGTCAACGCCTACGACCAGGCGAGGGAGGCCCTGTCATGACCCAGAACGTCATCCCCGAGATCGATCGCAACCGCGAGAGCGGCACGGCGATCATCCGACGCGGTCTTGCCCTCTCGCCGGCCATCAAGGACGGCCTCGGCCTGACGATCCTGCTCGCGATCCTGAGCACGGTCGGCGGGTCGGTCATCCCCATCCTGATCCAGCGCACCGTCGACTCGGGCCTCGGCGACGGAGCCGACACCAGCGTCGGCGACATCGGCGGGTTCCTGGCCATCGCCGCCGTCCTGATCCTCTTCACCGGTGGCGTGGCCTACTGGATGCGCATCCGGCTGTTCGTCGCGAGCGAGACAGGCCTGGCCCAGATGCGGGTCGACGCGTTCCGCCACGTCCACGACCTGTCGATGCTGACGCAGAACTCCGAGCGTCGCGGCGTGCTCGTGTCGCGCGTGACCTCCGACATCGACCAGGTGTCGCAGTTCCTGCAGTTCACCGGCATCCAGATCGTGGTGAGCCTCGGTCAGATCCTGGTCGCGACGATCATCATGGCCTACTACTCGTGGCAGCTCACGATCGTCGTCCTGGTCTGCTTCCTGCCGCTGGCGATCAGCCTGCGGTGGTTCGCGCAGCGCCTCAGCGACGCCTACGACATCGTCCGGCGCACGGTCGGCGAGATGATCGCCGTGATCGCCGAGCCCGTCGTCGGGGCGTCGGTCGTGCGGGCGTACGCCATCGAGCGTCGTACGCAGCAGCGCGTCGACACCGGCATCCAGGGCAACCTCGACGCCAACGTCAAGGCACAGAAGCTCGTCGCCGTCACGTTCGCGTCGTCGGGTGTCGCCGGTGGTCTCGCCAACGGCGCAGTGCTCGCCTTCGGTGTGGTGCTCGGCGTCGCCGGGGACCTGTCGATGGGCACCGTCATCGCCTTCGCCTTCCTCGTCGGCCTGTTCGTCGGGCCGGTGCAGACCGCGACCCAGGTGCTGACCGACGCGCAGAACGCCATCGCCTCGTGGCGCCGCGTGATCGACCTGCTCGACACGCCCGCCGACGTCGTCGACCCGGGTGCCGCGGGGGAGTCCTTGCCCGACGAGCCGCTCAGTGCGCGGTTCGACGGAGTCCGCTTCGCCTACCCGGGCGGCCCCGACGTCCTGCAGGACGTCGACGTGACGATCGCGCCGCGCCAGCGGGTGGCCGTCGTCGGCGAGACCGGCTCGGGCAAGACCACGTTCGCCAAGCTCCTCACCCGGCTGATGGACCCGACCGCCGGCTCGGTGAGCCTGGGCACCGACGCGGCCGGCTGGCACGACGTCAGCGAGGTCTCGTTCGCCGACCTGCGCCGGCACGTGCTGATGGTGCCGCAGGAGGGCTTCCTGTTCGACGCCACGCTGCGCGACAACCTGCTCTACGGGCGCCAGGACGCGACCGACCACGAGCTGACCGCGGCAGTCGAGGACCTCGGGCTCGTCGACTGGTTCGCGAGCCTGCCCCACGGCCTGGACACCCGTGTCGGTCAGCGCGGGGAGTCGCTGTCGGCGGGGGAGCGGCAGCTCGTCGCCCTCGTCCGCTCGGCCCTCGCCGATCCGGCGCTGATCGTGCTCGACGAGGCCACGAGCGCCGTCGATCCGCAGACCGAGCTGCGCGCCACCCGCGCGCTCGACACGCTGCTCGAAGGCCGGTCGAGCGTCACGATCGCCCACCGCCTGTCGACGGCCGAGAACGCCGACCGGGTGCTGGTGTTCGACGCCGGACGGCTCGTCGAGGACGGCACCCACGCCGAGCTCGTCGACGCCGGTGGCATCTATGCACGCCTGCACGCGAGCTGGGTCGCGCAGGCGTCGATGTCCGCCCACGACGCCGTCACCGAGCCCACGTCATGACACCTGAGACACTGGACACCGTGACCTCCCTCGACCCCGCCATCGCCGACCGTCTCAAGCGCGACGCCGACGGCCTGGTGCCCGCCGTGGTCCAGGACGCCACCAGCCGCGACGTCCTGATGGTGGGCTGGATGGACGACGAGGCGCTGCACCGCACCCTCACCACGGGCCGTGGCACGTTCTGGAGCCGCAGCCGCCAGTCCTACTGGGTCAAGGGCGAGACGTCCGGGCACACCCAGGCGGTCCGTGAGGTTCGACTCGACTGCGACGGCGACACGTTGCTCGTCGTGGTCGACCAGACCGGACCGGCCTGCCACACGGGCGACCAGACCTGCTTCGACGCGGACCGCCTGCTGTGACGCCGCGACGGCTCTACGGGCCCGTCGTGCTCGCCACCCTGGCCGCCGGCGGACTGGCCTTCTTCGCGGCCTCCCGCACGTGGGCCGACACCCGGCTGTCGTCGGACGGGCTGCCGTCGGCGACCGTCGGCGTCACGGGCTCTGACGCCGAGCCGCTGGTGTCGGCGCTGGCGCTCGTCGTCGTCACGGCGGCGCTCGCCGTCCTCGCCTCCGGCCGTCGGATGCGCCGCGTGGTCGGCGCCCTGACGATGCTCGTGTCGGTCCTGGCGATCGTCGTCGCCCCGCGGCCGGGAAGCTCGAGCATCGACCGGGCCGTGAGCGCGGCGGCGGAGAAGTCGCCCGCCTTCACCGGGCCCGAGTCGATCGGCGACATCTCGTCCTCGCCGTGGTACTTCGTGGCCGTGCTGGCGTTCGTCATCGCCTTCCTGCTCGGCGCGGCGACGATCCGCTGGGCGGCGGCCTGGCCCGGGATGAGCAGCCGCTACGACGCGCCGGCTGCTCGAGCCGCCTCGTCGGAGCCCGTCTCCGACAGCGACATGTGGAAGGCGATGGACGAGGGGCAGGATCCCACCCAGTAGTCTGGGGCTCGGCCCGCACCATGCCGAGTCCACCACGTCGAGGAGAGTCGCCCCATGCACGGATCATCGCCAGCCGCCTGGACCGGAGTCATCATGTGTCTGGTCGGCATCACGATCGGCGGCGTCGCCTTGATCCCCGATCCCAACTGGATCCTCTTCACGATCGGCACCGTCATCGCCCTCGCCGCGGGTGTCGTCGGCTACGCCATGGCCGCGGCCGGGTACGGCGCCGACCGCGCCGATCACTGACCCCACCACGACGCTCGACGACCGAACCGGGGACCAGCCGTGACTGACCAGCCGCAGTATCCGCAGTATCCCGGAGACGACTCCGAGGGGCGTCCTGTTCCGCCCCAGTCACCCCAGTCGCCCCAGGGCTCGCCGCCTCCGGGCTATGGGCAGGCGCCTCGGCCGCCGGCCTACGGCCAGGAGCCCCCGTCGTGGGGCCAGGCTCCGCCGTCCCCTGGCTACGGCCAGGCTCCGGGCTACGGCCAGGCGCCGGGCTACCCGCCGCCGGGCTACGGCCAGCAGCCTGGCGGTTACCCGCCGGCCCCGGGCTACGCACCAGCGCCCGGACACGGCCAGGGCTCCGGTCAGCTCGCCTCGTGGTGGTCACGCGTCGGTGCGTCGCTGCTGGACGGACTGATCACGCTCGGGGTCTTCCTGATCCCGTTCATCGTGGGTGCGGTGATCGCCTTCGCCAACGCCGAGACGGACCCCTTGACCGACGAGATCACCGGGGGAGTCGAGCCGGCGGGCATCATCATCATGATTCTCTCGGTGCTGTTCTACGTCGGTTTCGACATCTGGAACCGCGGCGTCCGCGTCGGCACCCGGGGCCAGAGCCTCGGCAAGCAGGTCGTCGGCATCCGTATCGTCCACGGCGACACGGGCCAGCTGCTCGGCGGCGGCACCGGGTTCCTCCGGTGGCTCATGTCGTTCCTGTTCGGCATCATCTCGTGCGTCGCACTCATCGACGTCCTGTGGCCGCTGTGGGACGAGCGCAACCAGACCCTGCACGACAAGACCGTCGGATCGGTCGCGCTGCGAGCGTGAACCAGCTCGACCGCTCGCCGGCCCTGGCTCCCGCCGCTGTGGGGGCCGTCGGGCTGGCGGCTGCCGCGCTGCTGCACCTCCGCGATCCGCACGGGGCAGGCTCCTACGGCTACTGCCCGTTCCTGGCCGTCACCGGGCTGCCGTGCCCCGGGTGCGGAGGCCTGCGCGCGGTCAACGACCTGACACGCGGTGACGTCGTGGGAGCGCTCAGCAGCAACGCCCTCGCCGTCGGCCTCGTCGTGGTCCTCGTCGTTTCCTGGCTGCTGTGGGTCGTGCGGAGGGCGCAGGGGCGCCGCGACCGCATGATCGTGGTGGGTGGTCGTACGGGCGCCGCCGTGATCGTCGTGATGCTGCTCTTCGGGGTCTTCCGGCTCACGCCATGGGGGTCGTGGCTGGCGCCCTGACCGGGCTCAGAGGCGGGACGAGGCGCCGAGCAGGTACGACAGCAGGCCCGTGACGAGGGCCGCGCCGCCGATCGTGAGGCCGATGACGGCGGCGGAGTCGCCGGTCAGCTCGCCCTTGGACGCCGCGATCTCGCGCCGGGCGTGGACGCCGGTCGTGATGGACGGGACCCCCAGCACCAGACAGCCGAAGGGGAAGACGTAGAGAGCTGCGAACGCGCCGATCCCGAGCACCACGCTGTAGACGGCGAAACGGTGCGTGGCGCCGGCCACCTCGTCGCCCGGGGTGACGTCGGGCTGGTCGTCGTCGGGTGGGCCGGTCCAGGTCATGCCGTGAGCATAGTGACCCACGGGTACTGCACCCCCGGATCGCGTGCGCTGCGCGAGGGATACTCTTGAAGCACAGGACCATCGACCACAAGGAGGATCCATGTCAGTGCTCGACGAGATCCTGGTCGGTGTGGCCGAGGACCTCGAGACCCGGATGGCGACCACCAGCCTGGACGAGCTCAAGGTCCAGGCGTCGCGCCAGCACCCGGCGCTCGACCCGATGCCTGCCTTCCGCGCCGACGGCGTCTCGGTCATCGCCGAGGTCAAGCGTTCGAGTCCCAGCGAGGGCAAGCTGGCCACGATCAAGGACCCCGCTGCGCTCGCGTCCGACTACGCCGCCGGTGGTGCCGCGGCCATCAGCGTCCTGACCGAGGAACGTCGTTTCGGTGGCACGCTCGCCGACCTGCGCGCCGTGCGCGGCACGGTCGACATCCCGGTGCTCCGCAAGGACTTCATCACGACCTCCTACCAGCTGTGGGAGGCCCGGGCCGCCGGTGCCGACATGGCGCTGCTGATCGTCGCGGCGCTCGAGCAGATCGCCCTCGAGAGCCTCATCGAGCGTGCGCGCTCGATCGGTCTGACCCCGCTGGTCGAGGTCAACGACGAGGCCGAGGTCGAGCGAGCCGTCGACGCCGGAGCCGACCTGATCGGCGTCAACGCCCGCAACCTCAAGACGCTCGAGGTCGACCGAGGCACCTTCGAGCGCCTCTCGCCGCTGATCCCCGACACGGCCGTCAAGGTCGCCGCCTCGGGTGTCCGCGGACCTCGCGACGTCATCGACTACGCCAAGTCCGGCGCCCACGTCGTGCTCGTCGGCGAGACCCTGGTGCGTGGCGACGACCCGCGAGCCAGCGTCGCTGACCTCGTCGCAGCCGGTGCCCATCCGGCTCTGCAGCACCGCTGGTAGTGGCGTCACCGTGCTGCGGTGACGCGCCTTCGACCACCCACCGCTGCTCTGACCTCTGAGGAACCATGACGTACGCACAACCTGACACCACCGGACACTTCGGACGCTTCGGCGGCCGGTTCATGCCCGAGGCGCTGGTCGCCCCGCTCGACGAGCTCGACCACGCGTGGACCGATGCCAAGTCTGACCCGGCCTTCATGGCCGAGCTCAACCGGATGCTGCGCGAGTACGCCAACGTCCCGAGCCCCCTCTACGAGGCGCACCGCTTCTCGGAGGCTGCCGGTGCCCGCATCCTGCTCAAGCGCGAGGACCTCAACCACACCGGCGCGCACAAGATCCGCAACGTCATCGGTCAGGCGCTCCTGGCCAAGCGGATCGGCAAGCCCCGGGCGATCGCCGAGACCGGCGCCGGCCAGCACGGCGTCGCCTCGGCGACCGCGTGCGCCTATCTCGACCTGGAGTGCACCGTCTACATGGGCGAGGTCGACACCGAGCGTCAGGCGCTCAACGTCGCCCGGATGCGGATGCTGGGAGCCGAGGTCGTGTCGGTCACCAGCGGCAGCCGCACGCTCAAGGACGCCATCAACGAGGCCCTGCGCGACTGGGTCGCGAGCGTCGACACGACGTCCTACCTGTTCGGCACGGCCGCCGGCCCGCACCCGTTCCCGAGCATGGTGCGTGATCTGACGCGCGGCATCGGAGACGAGGCGCGCGAGCAGGTGCTCAAGCTTGACGGCAAGCTGCCCGACGCAGCCGTCGCGTGCGTCGGTGGTGGCTCCAACGCGATCGGCCTGTTCACGGCGTTCATCGACGACGCCGACGTGCGACTCGTCGGCGTCGAGGCCGGCGGCGACGGCGTCGACACCGGTCGCCACGCGGCCACGATCACCGGCGGCGACGTCGGCGTCCTGCACGGTGCGCGCTCGTTCCTGCTGCAGGACGAGGACGGGCAGACCGTCGAGTCGCACTCGATCTCGGCGGGTCTGGACTACCCGGGTGTCGGTCCGGAGCACTCCTTCCTCGCCGACATCGGTCGCGCGCAGTACGTGCCGGCCACCGACGACGAGGCCATGGCGGCCTTCGACCTGCTGTGCAAGACCGAGGGCATCATCCCGGCGATCGAGACTGCGCACGCCCTGGCGGGTGCACTCGACCTGGCCAAGGAGCTCGGCCCCGACGCCACGATCCTGGTCAACCTGTCGGGTCGCGGTGACAAGGACGTCCACACGGCGGCGGAGTACTTCGGCCTCATCGACGAGCCCGTCGTGCTCGAGCAGGGAGTCGAGGAGTGAGCGGGGCGATCGCTGACGTCTTCGCGAAGGCCCGGGCCGAGGACAGGGCCGTGCTCGTCGGCTACCTGCCGGCAGGCTTCCCGACCAAGGAGCTGTCGATCAAGGCGATCGAGGCGATGGTCGACGGCGGAGTCGACCTGGTCGAGGTGGGGCTGCCCTACAGCGACCCCGTCATGGACGGTCCCGTCATCCAGGCCGCCGCGGAGCAGGCGCTCGCCGCCGGGTCGCGCACGACGGACGTCATCGACGTCGTCCGGGCGAGCGCGGCGACCGGCGCCCCGACCGTCGTCATGACCTACTGGAACCCCGTCGAGCGCTACGGCGTCGAACGGTTCGCCGACGACCTCGCCGCGGCCGGCGGGTCGGGGCTCATCACGCCCGACCTGATCCCCGACGAGGCCGACGAGTGGATCGCGGCGTCACAGAAGAACGGCCTCGACCGGATCTTCCTGGTCGCGCCGTCGTCCACCGACGAGCGACTCGAGATGACGGTCGATGCCGCGAGCGGCTTCGTCTACGCCACCGCGGTCATGGGCGTCACGGGTGCCCGTGACCAGACCAGCTCGCTGGGCGAGGAGCTCGTCGCCCGGGTCAAGAAGGTCACCGACAAGCCGGTCGGCGTCGGTCTCGGCGTGTCCAACGGAGCACAGGCCCACGAGATCGCCGCCTACGCCGACGCGGTCATCGTGGGGTCCGCCCTCGTACGCTGTCTACTGGACGCCCCGACCGAGTCCGCCGGGCTCGAGGCGATCCGCACCCTGGCGCAGGACCTGCGCGCCGGCGTCGAGAGGACATAACCCGTGCTGTCGTACATCCCGAGCCCGTCCCAAGGTGTCTGGAACCTCGGGCCGCTGCCGCTGCGCGCCTACGCACTCGGCATCATCATCGGCGCCCTCGTCGCGATCTGGATGGGCGAGCGACGCTTCCAGGCACGCGGGGGCCGGGCCGGTCTGGTCGGCGACGTCGCGATCTGGGCGATCCCGTTCGGCATCGTCGGTGCCCGCATTTATCACGTCATCACCGACCCCGAGCTCTACTTCGGGGCCGACCGCAACGCGCTCGACGCCTTCCTGATCTGGAAGGGCGGGCTCGGCATCTGGGGTGCCATCGCCGGCGGCGCGCTCGGCGCCTACATCGCCTGCCGCCGCTACGGCGTCTCGTTCTCGATGCTCGCGGACGCCCTCGCCCCCGGGCTGCTCGTGGCCCAGGCCATCGGCCGGCTCGGCAACTACTTCAACCAGGAGCTCTTCGGCAAGCCCAGCGACCTGCCGTGGGCGCTTGAGATCTCGCCGGAGAACCGGCCCGCCGGCTACCTGACCTCCGAGACGTTCCAGCCGACGTTCCTCTACGAGCTGCTGTGGAACCTCGCGGCGGCCGCGCTGATCATCGCGATCGACCGCAGGTACAAGCTGACCGGTGGGCGGGCCTTCGCGCTCTACGCGATGCTCTACACCGCCGGCCGCTTCTGGATCGAGCAGCTGCGCATCGACACCGCCAACCACGTGCCGCTGTTCGGCATGGAGATCCGCATCAACGTGTTCACGTCGATGATCGTGTTCCTGCTCGCGCTCGCCTACTTCGTGCTTGCCGGACGCCGCAAGGCTGCGACCGAGGACGTCGACCACGACGAGGTGCCGGTCGAGGACGACGCCGACGGCGAGGGCGCCGTGGACGCTGACGTCGACGACGAGGTCAGGGCCGAGAAGGACTGACCCCGCCGGAGCGCCTTCGCGCGTCGCGACCCCGAGGCAGGACAGCCTGACCTTCGATGACGGAGGGCTGGTCGAAGGCATAAATTTGCCTCATGACCGACGTCCAGGAACCCCTGCCGGACCCCGCCAAGATCGAGCACGAGCACCCCGACGTGACGGGCGGCTGGCTCCGGCCGGCCGTCTTCGGCGCGATGGACGGTCTGGTCTCCAACTTCGCCCTGATGATGGGCGTCGTGGGTGGCAGCACGGCCTCCGACACCAAGCCGGTCGTGCTGGCCGGTCTCGCGGGCCTGGCCGCAGGCGCCTTCTCGATGGCAGCGGGGGAGTACACCTCCGTCGCGAGCCAGCGGGAGTTCGCGCTCAAGCAGGTCGACATCGAGCGTCACGAGATCCTGACCAACGAGCGCGCCGAGGAGGCCGAGCTCGCGGCGATGTTCGTCGACAAGGGCATCGACGAGGACACCGCCCGCGAGATGGCGCGCGAGGTGCACCAGGACCCGGAGAACGCGGTCAAGGTGCACGCCCGCGAAGAGTTCGGCGTCGACACCGACGACCTGGCGTCCCCCATGCTCGCGGCCGGCTCGTCGTTCGTGTCGTTCGCGATCGGCGCCGTCATCCCGCTGCTGTCCTACCTCGTCGGCATCGAGACGGCATGGCCCGCTATCGTCCTGTCGCTGATCGGTCTGTTCGCCTGCGGTGCGGTCGTCACGCGGGTCACGGCCCGCACCTGGTGGTTCGGTGGCATCCGCCAGCTGGTGCTGGGTGGCGCAGCGGCCGGCCTCACCTACCTGGTGGGCGAGGCCGTCGGCGCGTCGCTCGGCTGACGCCGGGGCGGCTGGTCGGTACGCTGAGGGCCGATCGATCAGGAGACCCACCATGCCCAAGATCATTCTCGTCGGAGTCGACGGCAGCGACAGCGCCCGCAAGGCCGCCCAGACCGCAGCAGAGCTGGCCGCCAGCACGGGCGCGCGACTGCACATCGTCACCGCGGTCGACGAGAAGACCCGCTTCGACGACGAGGTCGTGATCGGCGACGTCCGGCTCATGACTCCGGGGGAGCAGGCCGAGGCGATCGCCAACGAGGTCGCCCGGTCGCTCAACGGCATCACGCCCGAGGTGCACGTCAGCCTGGCCCACGGCAAGCCGGGCGACGCGCTCGTGCAGGTCGCCAAGGACATCGGGGCCGATCTGATCGTGGTCGGCAACCGTCGCGTCCAGGGCATCGGCCGCATCCTCGGCAGCGTGGCGACCGATGTCGCGCACCACGCGCCGTGCGATGTCTACGTCGTCAAGACGTTCTGAGCGACACCGTCCACCGGTGAGGCGAGCCTCACCGGTGGTGGCTCTTCGGAGCGTGTAATCTTGGGATGCTGTCCGAGGCCAATGTCGTCCCCGGTACGAAGTATTCGTGACCATTGATGACGTGAGAGAGGGCCACAGCATGCGTGCCCAGCCTTTTTCTGTTCTACCTCCTGCTCAGGGCCTGTACGACCCGGCCAACGAGCACGACGCCTGTGGAGTCGCCTTCGTCGCGACCCTGACCGGTGTGGCCAGCAACGACATCGTGGCCAAGGGGCTCACGGCCCTGCGCAACCTCGACCACCGTGGTGCGGTCGGCGGAGAGCCTGACACCGGTGACGGCGCGGGCATCCTCATCCAGGTCCCCGACACGTTCCTGCGGGCCGTCGGCGGCGTCGAGCTGCCCGAGGCCGGCTCCTACGCGTGCGGCATGGCGTTCCTGCCGCTCGAGGAGTCCGCTGCCGCCGAGGCGCGCGCCGCGATCGAGGCCATGGCCGTCGAGGAGAACCTGACGGTCCTCGGCTGGCGCGACGTCCCGGTCAACCCCGAGATCCTCGGCTCGATGTCGCGCGGCGCGATGCCGTCGTTCGCCCTCATGTTCCTGGCCTCGGCCGGCGAGCCGCTCAGCGGCATCGCCCTCGACCGCGCGGCGTTCGGCCTGCGCAAGCGCGCCGAGCACGAGCTCGAGGTCTACTTCCCGTCGCTGTCGAGCCGCACCCTGGTCTACAAGGGCATGCTGACGACCGACCAGCTCGAGGGCTTCTTCCCCGACCTGAGCGACACCCGCATGGAGTCGGCGCTGGCGATCGTCCACAGCCGCTTCTCCACCAACACGTTCCCGAGCTGGCCGCTCGCGCACCCGTTCCGGTTCGTCGCCCACAACGGCGAGATCAACACCGCCCGCGGCAACCGCAACTGGATGCGGGCGCGTGAGGCGCTGCTCGAGAGCGACCTGATCCCCGGCGACATGCAGCGTCTGTTCCCGATCTGCGACCCGCACGGCAGCGACACCGCCTCGTTCGACGAGGTGCTCGAGCTCCTGCACCTGGGCGGTCGCACCCTCCCGCACGCCGTCATGATGATGATCCCCGAGGCGTGGGAGAACGACACCGACATGGACCCCGCCCGCCGGGCGTTCTACGAGTTCCACTCCTCCGTCATGGAGGCGTGGGACGGGCCCGCAGCGGTCTGCTTCACCGACGGCACCCAGATCGGCGCGGTCCTCGACCGCAACGGTCTGCGCCCGGGACGCTACTGGGTGACCGACGACGGTCTCGTCGTGCTCGCCTCCGAGGCGGGTGTCCTCGACATCGACCAGACGTCGATCATCCGCAAGGGACGGGTCGAGCCGGGCAAGATGTTCCTGCTCGACCTCGACGAGCACCGCATCATCGAGGACCACGAGATCAAGAACACCCTGGCCTCGGAGCACCCCTACGACGAGTGGCTCTACTCCGGCCTGGTGCGGTTCGAGGACCTGCCCGACCTCGAGCACATCGTCCACACCCACGCGTCCGTGACGCGTCGCCAGCAGGTCTTCGGCTACACCGAGGAGGAGCTGCGCATCCTCATCGCGCCGATCGCGCGCACCGGCGCCGAGGCGATCGGCTCGATGGGCACCGACACGCCCATCGCGGCGATCTCGGACCGTCCGCGCCAGCTGTTCGACTACTTCTCGCAGCTGTTCGCCCAGGTGACCAACCCGCCGCTCGACGCGATCCGCGAGGAGGTCGTCACGTCGCTGGCCGGCACGATCGGGCCCGAGCGCAACCTGCTCGCGCCCAGCGCCGCGTCCTGCCGCATGCTGCAGCTGCCGTTCCCCGTGCTCGACAACGACGAGCTCGCCAAGATCCGGCACATGAACAAGGACGGCGACATGCCGGGCTTCTCGGTGCACGTCGTCCGTGGCCTCTACGACGTGGCCGGCGGGGGAGAGGCGCTGCGCGCCAAGCTCGAGGCGATCTGCGCCGAGGTGTCCGAGGCGATCGCCAACGGCGCCCGCATCATCGTCCTGTCCGACCGGCACTCCAACGCCGATCTCGCCCCGATCCCGTCGCTGCTGCTGACCGGTGCGGTGCACCACCACATGGTGCGCGAGAAGCTCCGCACGCAGGCCGGGCTCATCATCGAGGCCGGCGACGTGCGCGAGGTCCACCACGTCGCGCTGCTCATCGGCTACGGCGCCACGGCGGTCAACCCCTACCTGGTGCTCGAGTCCGCCGAGGACCTCGCGCGCGAGAAGATCTTCGTCGAGGGCGTCGCGCCGGCCAAGGCCCTGCGCAACGTCGCCTACGGCCTGGGCAAGGGCGTGCTCAAGGTCATGAGCAAGATCGGCGTCTCCACCGTCGCGTCCTACACCGGAGCGCAGATCTTCGAGGCCGTCGGCCTGTCCCACGAGGTCATCGACGCCTACTTCACCGGCACGTCGTCCAAGCTCGGCGGCGTCGGTCTCGACGTCATCGCCGAGGAGGTCCGGGCCCGGCACCTCAAGGCCTACCCGACCAGCGGCATCGCCGGTCCGCGCCGCCAGCTCGAGGTCGGCGGCGAGTACCAGTGGCGCCGTGAGGGTCCTGAGCACCTGTTCGACCCCGAGACGGTCTTCCGACTGCAGCACTCGACGCGCTCCGGCTCGTACGAGATCTTCAAGCAGTACACGTCGCGGGTCGACGACCAGTCCGAGCGGCTCATGACGTTGCGCGGCCTGTTCGGCTTCAAGGAGGGCCTGCGTCCGCCGGTCTCGATCGACGAGGTCGAGCCGGTCTCCGAGATCGTCAAGCGCTTCTCGACCGGTGCGATGTCGTACGGGTCGATCAGCCAGGAGGCGCACGAGACCCTCGCGATCGCGATGAACCGCCTCGGCGGCAAGTCCAACACCGGAGAGGGCGGCGAGGACCCCGATCGCCTGTACGACCCCGAGCGCCGCTCGTCGATCAAGCAGGTCGCGTCGGGACGCTTCGGCGTCACGTCGGAGTACCTCACCAACGCCGACGACATCCAGATCAAGATGGCGCAGGGTGCCAAGCCCGGCGAGGGCGGTCAGCTGCCCGGCCCCAAGGTCTACCCGTGGGTCGCCAAGACGCGTCACTCGACGCCGGGCGTCGGCCTCATCTCGCCGCCTCCGCACCACGACATCTACTCGATCGAGGATCTCAAGCAGCTGATCCACGACCTCAAGAACGCCAACCCCTCGGCACGTGTGCACGTCAAGCTCGTGTCGGAGGTCGGCGTGGGCACGGTCGCCGCGGGCGTCTCCAAGGCCAAGGCCGATGTCGTCCTGATCTCCGGGCACGACGGCGGCACAGGCGCGTCGCCGCTGACGTCGCTCAAGCACGCCGGTGGTCCGTGGGAGCTCGGTCTCGCCGAGACCCAGCAGACCCTGCTGATCAACGGCCTGCGTGACCGCATCGTCGTGCAGGCGGACGGACAGCTCAAGACCGGCCGCGACGTCATCATCGCGGCGCTGCTGGGCGCCGAGGAGTTCGGCTTCGCGACCGCCCCGCTGGTCGTCAGCGGCTGCATCATGATGCGCGTCTGCCACCTCGACACCTGCCCCGTGGGCGTCGCGACGCAGAACAAGGTGCTGCGCGAGAAGTACTCCGGCAAGGCCGAGTACGTCGTCAACTTCTTCACCTACATCGCCCAGGAGGTCCGCGAGCACCTCGCGGCGCTCGGCTTCCGGTCGATCGAGGAGGCTGTCGGCCACGCCGAGGTCATCGACGCCAACAAGGCGGTCGAGCACTGGAAGGCCGACGGGCTCGACCTGTCGCCGATCTTCTACGTGCCCGAGCTGCCCGAGGGTGCTGCCCTGCACAACACGACGACGCAGGACCACGCGCTCGACAAGGCGCTCGACAATGAGCTCATCGCGCTGAGCGCCGACGCGCTCGAGCGGGGCGAGCCGGTCCGGGCCCAGGTCGACATCCGCAACGTCAACCGCACGGTCGGCACGATGCTTGGTCACGAGGTGACCAAGCGCTACCGCGGCGAGGGCCTGCCCGAGAACACGATCGACATCACGTTCCTGGGATCGGCCGGTCAGTCGTTCGGCGCGTTCGTCCCGAAGGGCATCACCCTGCGGCTCGAGGGCGACGGCAACGACTACGTCGGCAAGGGCCTCTCCGGTGGACGCATCGTGGTGCGCCCGCCGCGCGACGCCCAGTTCACCGCCGAGGCGCAGATCGTCGCCGGCAACGTCATCGGCTTCGGCGCGACCGGGGGAGAGATCTTCCTGCGCGGCAAGGTCGGCGAGCGCTTCTGCGTCCGCAACTCCGGCGTCAGCGCCGTCGTCGAGGGCGTGGGCGACCACGCGCTGGAGTACATGACCGGAGGCCGGGTCGTCATCCTCGGCCCGACCGGCCGCAACGTCGCGGCCGGCATGAGCGGCGGGTCGGCGTACGTCCTCGACCTCGACGAGGACCTCGTCAACCGCGACATGGTCGAGACGCGCCCCGTGCCCGAGGCGACCGCCGAGGAGCTCCACGAGCTCATCCGCAAGCACCACGAGGAGACGGGCTCGGTCGTCGCCGAGCACCTGCTCGCGCACTGGGAGCAGTCGCTGGCCCGTTTCACCGAGATCATGCCGGTCAACTACCGGCTGGTGCTCGAGGCGCGTGACGCCGCCGAGGCCGAAGGCCTGTCCGAGGAAGACACCACAGCACGCATGATGGAGGTGGCCGCACGTGGCTGATCCCAGAGGTTTCATCAACACTCCCCGCCAGGTCGCGGAGCGTCGTCCCGTCGAGGAGCGCGTCAAGGACTGGAACGAGGTCTACCCCGGTGGCCCGGGCAAGGCCCTGCTGCCGATCATCTCCGAGCAGGCCGGACGCTGCATGGACTGCGGCATCCCGTTCTGCCACTCGGGCTGCCCGCTGGGCAACCTGATCCCGGAGTGGAACGACCTGGTCTGGCGTGACGACTGGGACGAGGCTCTCGACCGTCTCCACGCGACCAACAACTTCCCGGAGTTCACCGGTCGCCTGTGCCCGGCGCCGTGCGAGACGGCGTGCGTCGTCGGCATCAACCGTGACGCCGTGACGATCAAGAACGTCGAGGTCTCGATCATCGACAAGGCGTGGGACGACCGTCAGGTCAAGCCTGAGCCGCCGGAGTGGCTGACCGGCAAGACCGTCGCCGTCGTGGGCTCCGGCCCCGCGGGGCTCGCGGTCGCGCAGCAGCTGACCCGTGCGGGTCACACCGTCGCGGTCTACGAGCGCGACGACAAGCCCGGCGGACTGCTGCGCTACGGCATCCCCGAGTTCAAGATGGAGAAGATCCAGGTCGAGCGTCGTATCGACCAGATGGAGCGTGAGGGCACGGTGTTCCGCACCGGCGTCCAGATCGGCGACACCCTCACGGGCTCGCAGCTGCGTGACCGCTACGACGCGGTCGTCCTGGCGATCGGCTCCACGATCCGTCGTGACCTCCCGGCCCCGGGCCGCGAGCTGGCTGGCATCCACCAGGCCATGGAGTTCCTGCCCCAGGCCAACCGGGTCGCGCTCGGCGAGCCTGCGACCTCGGACGGCTCCGACCAGATCCTCGCGACCGACAAGGACGTCGTCATCATCGGCGGCGGCGACACCGGTGCCGACTGCCTCGGCACGTCGGTGCGCCAGGGCGCCCGCTCGATCACCCAGCTGGAGATCCTGCCCAACCCGGGCACGGACCGTCCCGGTCACCAGCCGTGGCCGACCTACCCGATGATCTATCGCGTCTCCTCGGCCCACGAGGAGGCGGGAGACCGCGTGTACTCGGTCTCGACGAAGGAGTTCGTCGGCGACGAGGACGGTCGCGTCAGCGCGCTGCGCCTCGTCGAGGTCGAGTTCGTCGACGGCAAGCTCACCGAGATCGAGGGCACCGAGAAGGACATCCCGGCGCAGCTCGTGCTGTTCGCGATGGGCTTCACCGGTCCCCAGACCGAGGGCCTGGTCGACCAGCTGGGCTGCGAGCTCGACGAGCGCGGCAACATCAAGCGCGACAAGTCCTACATGTCGAGCGTCGACGGCGTCTTCGTCGCCGGTGACGCCGGTCGCGGCCAGTCGCTGATCGTGTGGGCCATCGCGGAGGGACGCTCGGCCGCCGCTGGCGTCGACGCGTACCTCTCGGGCTCGACCAACCTCCCGGCGCCGATCCCGCCGAACGCGCGTCCGCTCACGGTCTGACCTGCCGGAGACGGTTCGGCTCACCGCCCCCGCTTGCGGGGGCGGTAGACCGAGGCTGTCTGAGTTTGTTGTGTGAAACCACAAAATTGACTCGCCGGTAACCACCCGACCGAACTAGGGTGGGCACGTGAGAAGAGCAAAGATCGTCTGCACCCTCGGCCCGGCCGTCGGCAACGCCTACAAGATCCTCAAGCTGGCCGAGGCCGGCATGGACGTCGCACGTCTCAACATGAGCCACGGCGACCAGTCCGACCACGAGCAGAACTTCACGTGGGTGCGCGAGGCCGCCGAGACCACGGGCAAGGCCATCGCGATCCTCGCCGACCTCCAGGGCCCCAAGATCCGGCTCGGCCGCTTCGCCGACGGACCCGTGCAGCTCGAGGCCGGATCGACGTTCACGATCACGGTCGACGACATCCTGGGTGACGTCAACCGCTGCTCGACGACCTACAAGGGACTGCCCGGCGATGTGTCGCCCGGCGACGAGATCCTCATCGACGACGGCCGCATGCGGCTGCGCGCCAAGGAGGTCTCCGCGACCGACGTGACCTGCGAGGTCGAGACCAGCGGTCCGGTCAGCAACAACAAGGGCATCAACCTGCCGGGCGTCATGGTCAGCGTCCCCGCCATGAGCGAGAAGGACATCGACGACCTGCGCTTCGCGCTGCGTCTCGGCGTCGACTTCATCGCACTGTCGTTCGTGCGCTCGGCCGACGACTACGAGGACGTCCGCAAGATCATGGTCGAGGAGGGCATCCACCGCCCCGTCATCGCCAAGATCGAGAAGCCCCAGGCGGTCGACAACCTCGACGGCATCATGGACGCGTTCGACGGCGTCATGGTCGCCCGAGGTGACCTCGGGGTCGAGCTGCCGCTCGAGGACGTGCCGATCGTCCAGAAGCTCATCGTCGAGAAGGCCCGCCGCAACGCCAAGCCGGTCATCGTCGCGACCCAGATGCTCGAGTCGATGATCTCGGCGCCCCGGCCGACGCGCGCCGAGGCCTCCGACGTCGCCAATGCCGTCCTCGATGGTGCCGACGCCGTCATGCTGTCGGGCGAGACCAGCGTGGGGGAGTACCCCATCCACACGGTGCACACGATGGCGCGCATCGTGGAGTCGACCGAGGACCACGGCCTGCCCCGCATGGCCGCGTTCACCTGGAAGGCCAAGACCAAGAGCGGCATCATCTGCCGCGCGGCCTCCGAGGTCGCCGAGGCGGTCGACGCCCGCTTCGTCGTCGCGTTCACGACCAGCGGCGACTCGGCCCGCCGGATGACCCGCTACCGCTCGCGCGTACCGGTCATCGCGTTCACGCCCGACCCGTTGGTACGCCGTCAGCTCGCGCTCAGCTGGGGCATCGAGACGTTCACGGTGCCGGAGGTCAAGCACACCGACGACATGGTGCTGCAGGTCGACCGGGCCCTCCTGGAGATCGAGCGATGCAGCGAGGGCCAGCAGGTCGTCATCGTCGCCGGCAGCCCTCCGGGCATCCCCGGATCGACCAATGCGCTGCGCATCCACAACATGGGCGACGCGATCAACGGCGTCGTCCCGGCCTACACCGATCCCGAGGTCGACGCGTAGCTCCCGCTTACGCCGCGTGAGTCCCCGGCCGGCCGCGCTTGCGGGTGCGCCTCCGGCGGGACGGCTTCGCCTCAGGGGCAGCGGGGTCGTCGACGACGATGCCGGGCGGGAGCTCGTCGACCCGTGCCGGTCGCCAGACGTCGGCGGCGAGGATCTCCGGTGCCAGGAGCGGGTCGTTGATCCACGAGTCGGTGACCGGTTCGTAGAAGGCGGCGACGCCCCGCAGGCTGACGCGTGCGAGCTCGCCCGGCTGCCCGGGCGTGTCCAGGACGAAATAGGTCATCGACGAGATGTTGGTGTTCCCTCGGTCCGAACGCATGCGGCTCCTGTGCGGTCAAACCCTCCTGAGGAGATTGTGCTGGAGGAGGCGGCCTCCCCGTGGCGAATCGGGACAATGTGCGGCAATTGTTTTCCGACCGCTGTGCCGACCCGGGCGAACCACCGGGGACGGCGTGTCAACACCCGTGTGCCGAGTGCGGGACTCGAACCCGCACGCCCTTTCGGACAACGGTTTTTGAGACCGTCGCGTCTACCATTCCGCCAACTCGGCAAGCCTCTGACGAGGCCGTATAACCTTCTCACGTGAACTCCATGCCTCCCTCATCGGGACCGACCACGTCTCCTCGCGTCGTGATCGCCGAGGACGAGGCGCTGATCCGCCTCGACCTCGCCGAGATGCTCGCCGAGGAGGGCTACGAGGTCGTCGGACAGGCGGCTGACGGCGAGGCCGCCGTCGAGCTCGCGACGCAGCACCGCCCCGACCTGGTCGTCATGGACGTCAAGATGCCCAAGCTCGACGGGATCGCCGCCGCCGCGCAGATCGCCCAGGCCCGGATCGCCCCCGTCGTGATGCTGACGGCCTTCAGCCAGCGCGAGCTGGTCGAGCGGGCGCGCGAGGCCGGTGCCATGGCCTACCTGGTCAAGCCCTTCACCAAGTCCGATCTCGTGCCCGCGATCGAGATGGCGCGCAGCCGGTTCGCCGAGATCACGGCGCTGGAGCGCGAGGTCGGCGACCTGTCCGACCAGCTCGCGACCCGCAAGGCCGTGGAGCGCGCCAAGGGACTGCTCCAGGAGGCCCTGCAGATCAGCGAGCCCGACGCGTTCCGCTGGATCCAGCGCACCGCGATGGACCTGCGGCTCACGATGCTGCAGGTGGCCCAAGGGGTCATCGACCACGGTCCTGCGCTGGGCAAATCCGCCGAATGATGCCCTGATCCTGCAGGATTGCTCCGGCTCGGTTACAAAATGGTGACTTAACCGGCCGTGCACGGATCCTTGACACAAATGACCCCCCGGAAGACTAGGTTCGTCCGTACGTACACGCACGTTGGCACGCGCCACGGGCTTTCTACACATCCGGAGGATTGATGAAACGCAGTACCACAACGATTCGCCTGGCTGCCGTCGCAGCCGCGAGCGCACTCGTTCTCGCTGCCTGTGGTGGTAGCGACAGCGACGGTGCCAGCGCTGACGAGACGTCCGCCGCTCCGGCCAAGGGCGACGGAACGCTGACCATCGGTCAGCTGCTGCCGCAGACCGGCAGCCTCGCCTTCCTCGGCCCTCCGGAGTTCGCCGGTGTCGACCTGGCGATCAAGGACATCAACGCCGCAGGTGGCGTCAACGGCAAGGACGTCGTCGGCGTCAAGGGCGACTCGGGCGACACCGACTCGGGCATCGCCCCGGCCGAGACCGACAAGCTCCTCAAGGCCAAGTCCGACGTCATCGTCGGCGCCGCGTCCTCGGGCGTCTCGCTGACCGTCATCGACAAGATCATGTCGGCCGGCGTCGTGGAGTTCTCGCCCGCCAACACGTCGACCTCGTTCGACGAGGGTGACTACGCCAAGCCCGACCTCTACTTCCGTACGGCGCCGTCCGACATCCTCCAGGGTGCCGTGCTCGCCAACCTCCTCATCGAGGACGGACGCTCCAACGTCGCCATCCTGGCCCGCCAGGACGCCTACGGCGAGACGCTGGCCAAGGAGGTCACCAAGAACCTCGAGGACGCCGGTTCGACCGTCGCCGCCAGCGTTCTCTACAGCGAGAAGACCGGCCCGGGTGACAGCCAGATCACCGAGATCGCCGATGCCAAGGCCGACGCCGTCGTCCTCATCGCGTTCGAGGAGACCACCACGATCATCCCCAAGCTGATCCAGGCCGGCGCCGGCCCGCAGGACGTCCCGACGTACTTCGTCGACGGCAACACGGCCAACTACGGCAAGGGCGATGCTGCCTCGCTGCCCGACGGCACCCTCAAGGGCACCAAGGGCACGATCCCGGGCGCCGAGGCGACGACGGACTTCAAGGACCGTCTGGCCACCGTCGACCCGAAGCTGAAGGACTACTCCTACTCGGCCGAGTCCTACGACGCGACCGTCGTGTCGGCTCTCGCAGCGATCGTTGCGGGCGACGACTCCGGTGAGGCCATCGCCAAGGAGATCCCGAACGTCACCAAGGGCGGCGAGAAGTGCGACTCGTTCGAGGCGTGCGCCAAGCTGCTCGAGGCCGACGCGAAGGCTGACATCGACTACGACGGTGTCTCCGGTCCGATCGAGCTCGGCGAGACGGGCAGCCCCACGGCCGCCTCGATCGGCATCTACGAGTACGACGGCAAGAACAAGATCAGCCCGGTCAAGTACATCGCCGGCAACATCTGATCGACCGTGACGCTGATCTGATCAGCTGAGCAGGAGGGCCCCGGTGCTTCGGCACCGGGGCCCTCTGTCGTGCCGGCTGTCCAGAATCTGCAGCCAGGTACGTGCCCCCCCCCCGGTTGCACGAAGCCCCGGTCAGCAGGTGCTGACCGGGGCTTCGTGGCATTCGTGGGTGGGGCTCAGTCGTCGTTCTGCCCCAGGGTGCCGAGGTAGAGCTCGATGACGCGGGGGTCGTTGACCAGGGCCCGGCCCGTGCCGGAGTACGCCGTCGTGCCGTGGTCGAGCACGTAGCCCCGGTCGCAGATCTGCAGGCAGCGGCGGGCGTTCTGCTCGACCATGATGACCGAGACGCCGGCCTTGTTGATGTTGCGCGTCTGCACGAACACCTCGTCCTGCAGGACGGGGGAGAGGCCGGCTGACGGCTCGTCGAGCAGCAGCACCGACGGGTCCATCATGAGGGCGCGCCCCATGGCGACCATCTGGCGCTCACCGCCGGAGAGCTGTCCGGCGCGCTGCTTGCGCCGCTCGCCGAGGCGAGGGAACAGGTCGGTCACGAAGTCGAACCGCTCCTGGAACTTCTTGGGCTCCTGGTAGCAGCCCATCTCCAGGTTCTCCTCGATCGTGAGGCTCGGAAAGACGTTCTCGGTCTGCGGGACGAAGCCGATGCCCTTGGTGACGAGCTGGTCGGCGCGCTGGTTGGTGATCTCGCCGTCCTTGAGGGTCACGGTGCCCTCGTGGATCTTGACCAGGCCGAACAGCGCCTTGAGCAGTGTCGACTTGCCGGCGCCGTTGGGGCCGATGATGCCGACGAGCTCGCCGGGCTGGCAGTAGAGGTCGGCGCCGTTGAGGATGTTGACCCCCGGCAGGTAGCCGGCGATGAGGTTGTCCGCGCGCAGCACGGCACCGTCGGCGTTGGCGAGGTGCTTGTCGCGCTCGGACGTCGTGGTGGGTGTCTCGCTCATGCCTTCTTCTCCTCGGCGTCGAGCTCGGCGTCGGCCTCGGCCTCGAGGTCCTCGACGTCGATCTCGGTGATGTCGGTGTCGTGGTGAGCGCCCAGGTAGGCGTCGATGACGCGCTGGTCGGCCATGACGGACTGGGGTGTGCCCTCGGCGACGATCTGGCCCTGGGCCATGACGATGACCCAGTCGGAGATGTCACGGACCATGTCCATGTCGTGCTCGACGAACAGGACGGTGCGTCCCTCGTCGCGCAGCGACTTGACGTGCCCCAGCAGCGACTGCTTGAGCGCCGGGTTGACGCCGGCCATGGGCTCGTCGAGCATGATCAGCTCGGGGTCGACCATGAGCGCGCGGGCCATCTCCAGGAGCTTGCGCTGACCGCCGGAGAGCGATCCGGCGAAGTCCTCGCGCTTGGCGTCGAGCTTGAAGCGGGCGAGCAGGTCGTCGGCCCGCTTGGTGTTGGCGTCCTCCTGCGAGCTCCACAGCGACTTGAAGATCGCGGAGAAGAACTTCTCGCCCCGCTGCCCGGTCGCACCGAGACGCATGTTCTCGATGACGGTGAGCTTGGCGAGCACCTTGGTGAGCTGGAACGTACGCACCATGCCGAGCCGGGCGACCTTGAAGGCCGGCACCTTGCCGAGCTCGGTGCCGTTGAACGCCCACTGTCCGCTGTCGGGCTCGTCGAAGCCGGTCAGCAGGTTGAACAGGGTGGTCTTGCCGGCGCCGTTGGGCCCGATCAGTGCGGTGATGACACCGCGCTGGATCTCGATCTTCTCGACGTCGACGGCCTTGAGGCCACCGAACGTCCGGGTGATGTTGCTGCCCGTGATGATCGGGTCGGGCTTGGGTGCGCCGGGTTCGTTGGAGACACCGGCGAGTGCTGCGCGGGCGTCACTGAGTTCAGCGGCCATCGATTGCGATCTCCCTTCGATCGCCGAAGATCCCCTGTGGTCGGAAGATCATCAGCAGCATGAGTCCCAGTCCGAGCAGGATCAGGCGGATGAGGCTGGACTGGTCGGACGTCATGATCCAGTCGGGGATCACGGGGCTGGAGCCCTTGGTCGCCTCGCTGAAGAACGAGCCGATGCCGGCGATGAGGAACCAGAAGATCATCGAGCCGACCACGGGTCCGAGGACCCGTGCGGCGCCACCGATCAGCAGGGCGGCGTAGGCGTAGAAGGTGAACGTCGTGTTGAAGTCGGTCGGCACGGCCGAGCCCTGCTTGAGGATGTGGAAGATGCCGGCGAGACCGCCGAACAGTCCACCCAGCACGAGCGCCTGCATCTTGTAGGCGAAGACGTTCTTGCCGAGCGAGCGGACGGCGTCCTCGTCCTCACGGATCGACTTGAGCACGCGACCCCAGGGGCTGCGCATGACGGCCCAGACCAGCAGGCAGCACAGCGCGACGAGGGACCAACCGACCGTGATCGACCAGAGGTCGTTGCGGCTGAACGAGACGATGCCGAGGTCGATGCCTCCGCCATAGGGGTTGAGGTTCTGGTAGGGCCGGACGAAGCCGGTGAGGCCGTTGGACCCGCCGAACGTGTCCTTGAACTCGACGGCGCCGAACACGAGCCGCAGGATCTCCGACGTCGCGATCGTGACGATCGCGAGGTAGTCGGCGCGCAGTCGCAGGGTCGGCACGCCGAGGATCAGGGCCAGGATGACCGCTGCGATCATGCCGACGATGATGCCCAGCCAGAACGGCAGGTCCCAGGTGACGACCGTGACCGCGAGGCCGAAGGCCGCGATCGACATGAAGCCGGCCTGGCCGAAGTTGAGCAGTCCGGTGTAGCCGAAGTGCACGTTGAGCCCGATCGCCGCGAGGGCGAAGACGATGGCCTGGGGTCCGAAGGCCGCCGAGAAGGCGGCGTCGATGATGGTTCCGAAATCCATGAGGTTGCCCTATCCGATCCGCTGGGCTTTGCCGAGGATGCCTTGAGGCCTGACGAGGAGGATCAGGATCAGGACGGCGAGCGCGCCGACCTCCTTGATCGACGCCGGCACGCCGAACACCGGCCCGAGCTCGACCATGAGGCCGATGATCAGCGAGCCGATGAGAGCGCCCCAGATCGTGCCGAGGCCGCCGAGCGTGACGCCGGCGAACACCAGCAGGAGCAGGTTGAAGCCCATCTGGAAGTTGACCTGCTGCTGGACGGCGAGAAGCACGCCCGCCAGGCCGGTCAGCGCGGTGCCGAGCACCCACACGGCGGAGATGACGCCGTCGACGCGCAGGCCGGACGACGCCGACAGCGCCGGGTTGTCGGAGACGGCCCGCATGGCCTTGCCGAGTCGCGTGCGCATCATCGCGATGCACGTGATGGCGATCGTCAGCACGGAGACGAGGACGATCGCGATCTCCTTGTGCGACAGGTCGATCGGGCCGTAGCTGTCGCGGCCCTGGACGACGTACTCCGAGAGCGTCTTGGTCGATCCGCCGAAGCCGTACTGGAAGATGCTGCGCATGAACAGCGCCAGGCCGATCGACACGATCATCATGGCGATCAGGCCCGTGCCGCGGTTGCGCAACGGGCGCCACAGCCCTCGGTCCTGCAGGAAGCCGAAGGCAGCTGAGGCGACCACCGCCAGCACGCCGGCCGCGATGACCGGCAGCCCGAAGCCGCGGTTGAAGACATAGGTCGCGATCGCGCCGAACGTGATCAGCTCGCCGTGCGCGAAGTTGGTGAGCCCGGTCGTGCCGAAGATCAGGGAGAGGCCCAGCGCCGCGAGCGCGATCAGCAGTCCGCTGATGACGCCGGAGCGCGTGCCGTCGATGATCTTGCTGCCGAGTGACGCCTTCTCGACGACGACGGCGCCGATCTGGAACTGCACGAAGTTCGACGAGGCCAGCTTGACCTGGACGGTCTTGGTCGTCTCGCCCTTGCCGCTGAGCTTGACGCCGTCGGGCAGCGTCTTGGGGTCGAGGACGACGACGTACTTGCCGTTGCCGGGGATGCCGATGCTCACCCGGCCGGTCTGGTCGGTGACCTGGGTGCCCTGCTCCTCGCCGGTCGCGCTGTCCTTGAAGACCGTCAGCGAGACTCCGGGGACCGGCTTCGGCTCACCCTTGCCCGCGTTGAGGTCCTTCAGCGTGACGGTGATGTTGGCGCCCTCGACGATGGGGTTCTTGTCAGGTGCGGCACCACCCGTCGTCGGTGTCGGGGTGGGTGTCGTCTCGGCCATGGCCGTGGCGGGCATGAGGAGGAGTGACGTCCCCAGTGCTGCTGCTAGTAGGGCCGCGAGTCGCAATCGCACGCATGAACTCCTGTCGGCTTACCGGGGTGTGGCTTGTTGGTCTCTGGACTATAGCCACAACCCGGAGTCACCGGTGTGCCCAAAAGTCCGATTGAGGTAACAGTTGGGTTGCGATCTGCTGTGAGCCGTTCAGCGCACCGCGATCGCGAGCTGGCACAGCAGCGGCGCGACCAGGAGGGCGGGCAGCAGGTCGGCGACCGCGATCGCCTTGAGGTCGAGCAGGCGCATCGCGACGCCGACCAGGATGAGTCCGCCCGTGGCGGTCAACGCCACGAGGTGGGCGTCGGGCAGGAACGAGCCGAGCAGCGCGCCGAGCACCGTCAACGATCCCTGGATGAGGGCGACGGAGACGGCGGACGCCATGACGCCGATGCCGAACGAGGCGGCGAACGCCAGCGCCGCGAAGGCGTCGAGCGTCGACTTGAGGAGCAGCTGGTCGGCGCCGTTGCCCAGGCCCTCGTTGATCGCCCCGAGGATCGTCAGCGGCCCGATGCAGAACACGAGCGAGCTGATGACGAACCCCTCGACGAACCGATCGCGGGCCTCGCCGGCCTCGCCCCGCGTCAGCCGTCGCTGCAGGACGCCACCGAACGACTCCAGCCGTTCCTCCAGCCGCAGCAGCGAGCCGATGATGCCGCCGAGGACGAGCGAGCCCAGGACGATCAGCATCGGGGCGCTCGAGCCGACGGCGTCGCGCAGGTCGCGGTCTGCGACCTGCATCGCCGCCTGTGCGGCGATGAGCAGCGTGACGAGGCCGAGCGCGGACGTCACGGTGGTGCGGACGTGAGGGCTCAGGCGATGGCCGATGAGCAGCCCCAGGCCGGACCCGGCGACGACGGCCACGATGTTGGTGACCGTGCCGAAGCCGACGAACATGTATGGTCTCCCTCGACGATTGAGTCTTCAACCGGGCATGACGTTCCAGCCCAGCGCGTAGTGTGTCATCTCGACCGCTGGCGGCGCAGGAGCGTCCAGGACGAGAGGCAGGAACGGCATGTCGGCCCGACCCCACATCGTTCTCCGGGACGCAGACCGCGAGGACGCCAGCGCTCTCGTCGCGCTGTGGACCGAGTGCGCCGGCGCGAGCGTCGACGAGGGCTCCGAGGCGTTCACCCAGCAGTCGCTGTGGCGCCAGCCCGGCATCGCCGAGGCAGCCGCGGCGCTCGACCTGGCGCTCAGCCGCCCCGACAAGCGCATCATCGTCGCCCTGGTCGAGGGTGAGATCGTCGGCGCGACGGTGTGCGACATCGGCACCCTGACGCCGATCAACCTCACGCGCATCCTCATCGTCACCGAGATCCAGGTGTCGCCCCGTTTTCGTCGCCGGTCAGTGGCCTCGACCTTGCTGTCGGCGGCGGCAAGCTACGGCGAGGACCACAACTGCGAGATCGTCGTCGCGGCGATCCCCGTGCACTCGCGCGAGCCGCACCGCTACCTCACCAAGATCGGCTTCAACCAGATCGCGGTGCTGCGGGCGATCCAGTCGAGCAAGCTGCGCTCCCGGCTGACGACCAAGGCCACCAACTCGCGTGACACGGGCAAGCTGATCGCCGTCCGGCGCACCCTGCGTCGTCGTCAGGGCCAGGCGCGCGGCGTCCGCCCCCGGCCCTAGCCAGAACGTCGGCGGCTCCGACTAGAGTCGACCGGGTGGACCGCCTCCTGCTGATCGACGGCCATTCCGTCGCCTACCGTGCCTTCTTCGCCCTCCCCGTCGACAACTTCGCGACGACGACAGGGCAACACACCAACGCCGTCTTCGGCTTCACGTCGATGCTGATCAACGTGCTGCGCGACGAGGCGCCGACGCACGTCGCCGTCGCGTTCGACGTCTCGCGCCAGACCTTCCGGCTCGAGCAGTATCCCGACTACAAGGGCAACCGCTCCAAGTCGCCGCAGGAGTTCACCGGCCAGATCCCGCTGATCAAGCAGGTCCTCGACGCCCTGCACATCCAGACGTTCGAGAAGGACGGCTTCGAGGCCGACGACATCATCGGCACCCTCGCGACGCAGGCCGAGGCCGCCGGCATGGAGGTCCTGATCTGCACGGGCGACCGCGACGCGCTGCAGCTCGTCACGGGCACGACGACGGTGCTCTACCCGCGCAAGGGGGTCTCCGACCTGGCTCGCATGACCCCGGAGGCCGTGCAGGACAAGTACGGCGTCGCGCCGGCCAACTACCCCGACATCGCCGCGATGGTGGGCGAGACGAGCGACAACCTGCCGGGCGTGCCCGGCGTCGGTCCCAAGACGGCGGCCAAGTGGCTCGGCCAGTTCGGTTCGCTCGACGAGATCATCGCCAAGGTCGACCAGATCCCCGGCAAGGCCGGTGAGTCGATGCGGGCCCACCTCGACGACGTCATCCGCAACCGCAGCATCAACGCCCTGATCCGCGACCTCGACCTGCCGGCCGGACCCGCCGACCTGGCGTTCAGCACCGAGTGGGACCGCGACGCGATCCACACGGTGTTCGACGCGCTCGAGTTCGCCGCGCTGCGCACCCGTCTGTTCGACTACCTCGGCGGCGGCGACGAGCAGGTGGCGACCGACACCGGCGTCTCGATCGACGTCACGGTGCTGGGCGCCGGGCAGGTGCAGCCGTGGCTCGACGAGCACGCGGCCACCGATGCCGTGGGCCTCGACGTCACGGGCGTCCTGCGCCCCGTGGCCCCCCGCGCCGACGCGGTCGCGATCGCTGCGGCCGACGGTGCAGCGGCCTGGATCGACACCAGCACGCTCGACCCGGCCGACGACGCCGCCCTGAAGGCCTGGCTCGCCGACGCCGACCGCCCCAAGGTGCTGCACGACGTCAAGGGCCAGGTGCACGCGCTGGCCGCGCAGGGCTGGACCCTGGCCGGCGTCCGGGCCGACACGGCGCTCGCGACCTATCTCGTCAAGCCCGACCAGCGGTCGTACGACCTCGCCGACCTGTCGCTGCGCTACCTCAAGCGCGAGCTGGGGGTCGGTGACGACTCGGGCCAGCTGGCCTTCGACGACGACTCGGCCGGTGCCGAGACCGCGGGCCAGCGCGCGCGGGCCACCCTCGACCTGTGGGGCGTGCTCGAGACCGAGCTGGAGCAGCAGGAGCCGCTGACGCTGCTGCGCGACCTCGAGCTGCCGCTCGTCGACGTCCTGGCCCGCATGGAGGCGCGCGGCATCGGCGTCGACAGCGAGCACCTCGACACGCTGCACGCCGAGTTCACCGAGCGGATGCTGGCCGCCGCGCAGGACGCCTACGACGCCATCGGACGCGAGGTCAACCTCGGCTCGCCCAAGCAGCTGCAGGAGGTGCTCTTCGAGCAGCTCGAGATGCCCAAGACCAAGCGCACCAAGACCGGCTACACGACCGACGCCGAGGCGCTGCAGCAGCTGTTCGTCAAGACCGAGCACCCGTTTCTCGCCGCGCTGCTGGCCCACCGTGACGTCACCCGGCTGCGGCAGACCGTCGAAGGACTGCAGAAGACGGTCCAGCCCGACGGTCGCATCCACACGACCTATGCCCAGACGATCGCGGCGACCGGGAGGCTGAGCTCGGCCGACCCGAACCTGCAGAACATCCCGATCCGCACCGAGTCGGGGCGGCGCATCCGCGAGGCGTTCTGCGTCGGCGCCGGTTTCGACACGCTGGTGACAGCCGACTACAGCCAGATCGAGATGCGCATCATGGCCCACCTGTCGGAGGACGCCGACCTCATCGAGGCGTTCCGATCCGGCCACGACTTCCACACGGTCATGGCGGCGAAGGTCTTCGAGCGCGATCCCTCCGACATCGACGGAGGCCTGCGGGCCCGCATCAAGGCCATGAACTACGGATTGGCCTACGGATTGTCGTCCTACGGCCTGAGCCAGCAGCTCAGCATCACGACCGGCGAGGCGCAGGCCCTGATGGACGACTACTTCGAGACCTTCGGCGGTGTGCGCGACTACCTGCGGGGCGTCGTCGACGAGGCCCGCCAGACCGGTTTCACCGAGACCATCATGGGGCGCCGGCGCTATCTGCCCGACCTGCAGAGCGACAACCGGCAGCGGCGTGAGATGGCCGAGCGCATGGCGCTCAACGCCCCGATCCAGGGATCGGCCGCCGACATCATCAAGGTCGCGATGCTGGGCGTCGAGCGGGCGCTCGACGAGGCCGGGCTGACGTCGCGCATGCTGCTGCAGGTGCACGACGAGCTCGTGCTCGAGGTCGCCGCGGGGGAGAAGGACCAGGTCGAGCAGCTCGTGCGCGACCAGATGGCCTCGGCCGCCGACCTCTCGGTGCCGCTCGACGTCTCGGTCGGTGTCGGACGCACGTGGCACGAGGCCGGCCACTAGGTCGGTGGCCGGGTCTGCTCAGTCCTGCGGTGGCTCGCCGGAGGGCAGCGGCGCGAGGTAGACGACGATCGCCAGCACGGCAGACACCGATGCCATCGTCAGCACGAGCCCGGTGATGCCGACGCCGAGGCCGTAGGCCGACGCGAGCACCGCGACGACCGCTCCCCAGATCATCACCACGATGCCGTGGGCGTGGCGGGCGAGCGCGTCGAACACCAGCAGGTGCACGACGGCGAGCGAGGAGCCTGCGACGGCGAACAGCCAGAGCCGGTCGGTGATCTCGGCATACTGGTCGCCGCCCACCAGGATCAGGGCGACACGGGGCAGGACGGCCGTGGCAAGGACGGCGAGCGCCCCGAAGCCGGCGACGAGCGACACGGCCCGCAGGCGGGCGTGGTGCGTCGTCGCCCTGGCGAGGTCGGGGAACAGGACCACGCTGACGAACTGCGGGAAGAACAGGGCCGCCTTGGCCAGGATCAGGCCGGAGGCGTAGAGGCCGCTGTCGTGCTCGTCGAAGCGGTTGCGGGCGATCAGGGAGTCCATGTTGCTGAGGACGAAGTAGGCGAGCAGCGCATGGGTCGACAGCAGCGCCTCGCGCAGCAGGGGCTTGCGGCTGACGAGGTCGCCGGGCGATCCGTGACCGGTGAGCAGGCGGGCGCCGGCCAGCACCGGCAGCCACGACCCGATCGCCAGACCGACCATGGCCGAGGTCGGCGTCGCCGAGATGACCAGGCCGATGGTCCCGCCGACGAGCCGGCCGATGCCGTTGCCGAGATAGATCGCGGTCAGCGCGCCCCACTTCTCCTGGCCCTGCGCGATGCCGCACTGTGCGCCCATGATCGTCAGCGGGACGAGCGCGGCGCCGCAGAGCACGACCGGCCAGTAGGAGTCGAGCTTGAGCGCCGGGGTGAGGCCGACGGTCGCGAGGGCGACGACCAGGCCGACCGCGCCGGCGACCATGAGCGTCACGCGGACCGTGGCGCTGATGATCTCGTCGGCCCGGTCCGGGTCGACGGCCAGGCGCCGCGCGGTGACGGCCTGGAGCCCGAGGGCGGTGACGGTGCCGACGAGGATGATGCCGAACAGCGCGGTGAGGGCGCCGAACTCCTGGGGGACGAGCAGGCGGGCCGAGACGACGTTGAAGCCGTAGACCGCGATGTTCATGCCCATCATCCCGGCGGCCACGAGGGTTCCGCCGGTCATCGTCGTACGCGCGGACCTCACCACGGCACAATAGCCGGGGGACGGTCAGACCAGGAGCAGGGGCGAACATGCGGCAGTGGCGCGAGCTGGACGTACGTGGAGCCGTCGTGCCCGTCTGGTGCGTGCTGCTGACGCTGGCGATCGTGGCGCCGTGGCTGCGCGGCGGCCACATCCTGTCCTACGACATGGTGTGGGTGCCCCACCTCGACCTCGACCGACCGGAGGTCTGGGGCCTCGGATCCGGTCTGCCGCGTGCCGTGCCGTCCGACGCCGTCGTGGCGCTCGCCGGTGCCGCGCTGCCGGCCGCGCTCGTGCAGCGCCTCGTGCTCGTCGGCGCGCTGTTCCTGCTCGCGCTCGGCGCCGCACGCCTGCTCAGGAAGCAGTTCCTGGTCGCCCAGCTCGCCGCCGCCACCTTCTCGGTCTGGAACCCGTACGTCGCCGAGCGTCTCGTGCTGGGGCAGTGGCCGGTCATCGTGGCGCTGGCTGCGTTCCCGTGGCTCATCGGCACGCTGGTGTCACGTGACGGGCCGCGCTGGTCGGTGGTGACCCTGTGTCTGGCTGCGACCGCGCTGTCGCCGGTCACCGGCGTGATGGGGCTGGTCCTGGCGGTGGCCGTGGGCCGCCGCTCCGGCGTCGTGCGTCTGGTGTGCCTGGCGGCGCTGGTCAACGGTCCGTGGATCGTGTCAGGGCTGCTGCACGCCTCGATCGCCCGCACCGACCCGGCGGCCGTCCGGCTGTTCGACCTGCAGGGCGAGGGCTACTTCGTGCGACTCGGCTCGGCCCTCAGCCTCGGCGGCATCTGGAACACCGACGTCGTGCCCACGTCGCGGACCCTGCTGGTCGCCGTCGTCATCGGCATCGCGCTCGCGGCGGTGATGATCGTCGGCCTGGTGACGATGTGGCAGGACGACCAGGAGCTCCTGACGGGCCTCGCCGTGGCCGGGAGCATCGGTCTGGTCGTCGCGCTCGCCGGCTGGCTGGCCCCCGACGTCGTCGCCCGGATCGTCGGGGACGTCCCGGGCGGAGGCATCGTCCGCGACGGCACCCGGTGGCTCGCGCTGCTGGTGCCGCTGGAGGCCGTGGCGCTCGGCACGGGCGTCCACGCCCTCTTCGACCGCGCTGAGTTCACCGCGTGGGAGGTCCCGACCGTCGTCCTCGCGCTGATGGTGCCGTTCGCAGCCATCCCCGACATGGCGTGGGGCGTGGGTGGTCGTCTCGAGCCCACGACGTACCCGTCGTCGTGGAGCGACGCACGGCGGATCATCGAGAAGACGTCGATCGAGGGCGACGTGCTGGTGCTGCCCTTCTCGGCCTACCGGGCGCCGGCCTGGAACGACCGCACGCCGGTGCTCGACCCGGCCGGTCGCTTCTTCGACCGCACGACGGTCACCAACGACGAGCTCGAGGTGTCCGGGCAGACGATCGCGGGGGAGGACCCGCGGGCTGCGCGGATCGGCCGGATCCTCGACGAGGGACGCAACGTCCCGCGGCGGCTGGCGCGAGCCGGCATCGGGATCGTGGTGATCGAGACGGATGCGCCGGGCGCGCAGGAAGCAGCGAAGCCGTTTGCGTCGTCCCGGTCGATCCCCGTCGGCGGCGAGGGCCTGCGGCTCGTGGGGCTCGACGGCGCCCGCGCGACGACCGTCGACCCCGACGACCGGAGGTTGATGACGGTGACGTGGGCCGTCGCCGGCCTCGTCGTCCTGCTCGCGCTGCTGGGCGCGCTCAGGGGCGCCTGGAGTCGGCTACACCGGAAGCCGGCGGAACACCGACCGCGGCAGGTGCCGAAGCCCTGACATGACCGCCCGCATCGTGCCGGGCACCCAGATCTGCTCCTTGCCGTCGCGGACAGCCTCGACGACGGCCTGGGCCACCGCCTCGGGCGTCGTCGCCAGCGGTGCGGCATCGAGCCCCTCGGTCATCCGGGAGTGCACGAAGCCTGGACGCACGACGAGGACCCGCCCGCCGTGCTCGCGCAGCGCCTCGCCGAGCCCGGTGTAGAACGCGTCCATGCCGGCCTTGGTCGAGCCGTAGACGAAGTTGGACCGGCGTGGACGCTCACCGGCGACGCTCGACAGGGCGACGATGACGCCGTGCCCCTGGGCGCGGACGCGGGCGCCCAGCGCGACGCCGGTCGTGACCGCGCCGACGTAGTTGACGGCCGCGAGCTCACGGGCCGCCTCGACTTCGGTCCAGGCCTGCTCCGGGTCGCCGAGGAGGCCGAACGCGACGACGGCGACGTCGATGTCGACCGTGACGCCGTCGAGCAGCGTGCCGTGCGCGGCGGTGTCGAGCGCGTCGAAGTCCAGGGCGACCGCGGTGCACCCGGCGGCGGTCAGCGACGCCACAGCGGCATCGCGCCGCGCCCCGGGTCGCGCCGCGAGCGTCACCCGCAGGGCAGGAGAGACCCGCGCGTACTCGCGCGCGATCGCCAGGGCGATGTCGGACGTGCCGCCGAGCAGGAGCAGGTGCTGGGGGGCACCGAGGGCGTTGATCATCGTGAAGACCTCACAGGTCGAGTCGTCGGGACAGGTCGGATCGGAGCACGCCGTGGGGATCGACGCGGCGACGGACGGTCAGGAACTCGTCGAGGCGCGGATACATCCGGCGCAGCGTCGCGGGCGAGGTGCGGGAGTCCTTGGCGAGGTAGACCCGTCCGCCGGCCTCCACGACCAGGGCGTCGAGGTGGTCCAGCAGGGCGTCGAGCCCCGGCCGCACCGGCAGGTCGACCGCGAGCGTCCAGCCCGGCATCGGGAACGACAGGGGAGCCGGGCTCGCCGGGCCGAACCGCTTGAGCACGTTGAGGGACGACACGTGCCCCGACGCGGCGATCGCCTCGACGGCCGACGTGAAGGCAGCGACCTCGGCGTCGGGCACGACGAACTGGTACTGGCAGAACCCCCTGGGGCCGTAGAGCCGGTTCCAGTCGCCCACCACGTCGAGCGGGTGGAAGAACTGGGTGATGTCCTGCACCTCGCCCGTGCGGTGGCGGGGTGCCTTGGCGTACCAGAGGGCGTTGAAGGCCCTGGCGCTCAGCCGGTTGACCGCGCTGGTCGGAAGGATGAACGGGACACGTCCTCGCTGCGGCGCGGCGAAGTCGAGCGGGTGCGAGCGCCGTGACGGGTCGAGATCCTCGACGCGTGCCGAGCGGCCGCGGGTGATGACCGACCGGCCGAGGGACGGGCCCCGGGTGGAGGTGTCGAACCAGGCGACCGAGTAGGTGTAGGCGTCGTCGCCGGACGCGAGCCGCTCGAGCAGGGTCGCGAGGTCGGGCGTGCGCTCGGTGTCGACCACGAAGGAGGACGTCTCGACCGGCTGGAGCCGGATCGTCGTAGCAAGCACGATGCCGGTCAGCCCCATCCCCCCGCAGGTGGCCCAGAACAGGTCGGGGTCGTCACCCTCAGGTGTCAGCGAGACCACGTCCCCGGACGGGAGCAGCAGGTCCATCGACACGACGTGACGGCCGAAGCTGCCGTGGACGTGGTGGTTCTTGCCGTGCACGTCTGCGGCGATCGCGCCGCCCACGGTGACCTGCCGGGTGCCGGGCACGACGGGCAGCCAGAGCCCGAGGGGGAGCATCGCGCGCAGGAGCCGGTCGAGGCTGATCCCGGCCTGGACCCGCACCGTCGGCGCGTGCACGTCGACGTCGAGGATCGCGTCCCAGCCGGTCAGGTCGAGGACGCTGCCGCCGGCGTTCTGGGCGGGGTCGCCGTAGCTGCGGCCGAGCCCGCGCGCGATGACCCCGCGTGGCCCCGGGGTGGTGAGCGCGCTGCGGAGCGTGGCGAGGTCGGTGGGTCGGACGATGTCGGAGGCCGAGGGGCTCGTGCCGCCCCAGCCGGACAGGATCGATCGGGTCACGAGGAGTAGACCCCGATCGCGAAGACCACGAGCCAGGCCAGGCCCAGCACCTGGAGGCCGGGATCGCGGAGCACGGCCTCCTCGGGCTCGCCGGCGAGACCGCGGTCGATGTCGACGGCATAGCGCAGCAGCCCGACGACGAACGGTGCGATCGAGATCGCCTGCCAGTTGATGTCGCTGCCGGTCGAGATCTCGAACGCCCAGAGGCTGTAGGCCGTGACGGTGACCGCGGCGGCCAGCCCCCAGACGAATCGCAGGTAGGACTCGGAGTAGACCTCGAGCGTCTTGCGGGTGCCCGCGGCCGGGCCCATGCTGCGCAGCTCGGAGTAGCGCTTGCCCGCCACCATGAACAGCGACCCGAACGAGGCGACGAGCAGGAACCACTGCGAGAGCGGGACGTCGATCGCGACGCCGCCGGCGATGGCCCGCAGCAGGAACCCGCTGGCGACGATCGCCAGGTCGACGACCGGCTGCTCCTTGAGCCACAGGGCATAGGCGACCTGCAGCACGACGTACGCCGTCAGGGTCGCGGCGAGCCGCGGCTCGATCAGCACCCCGATCCCGATCCCGAGGCCGACGAACAGTCCCGCGCACATCACCGCCGTGCCGGGTCGCAGCTCGCCCGCCGCGACAGGCCTCCGCTGCTTGCGCGGGTGGAGCCGGTCCTCCTCGGCATCGACGACGTCGTTGACGAGATAGATCGCCGAGGCGGCCAGGGTGAACGCGACGAACGTCCCGGCGACGTCGACGATGGTTCCGCCGGTCCACTCGACCCCGGCGGCCAGGGGAGCGGCCAGGACCAGGACGTTCTTGCTCCACTGGCGCGGACGCGCGGTCCGGAGGACGGCGATCGCGGTGCGTGCAGGGCTCGACATGGTGTCCGTCAGCCTAGCCGCGGTCGGGACCGCCCGACGGCGGCCGCGCGGCGCGCGATGAGTTGCCGGATGACCCTGACTCGCTGGTAACATGGAAGCAGATTGAGGGAGGGACTCAACGTGGGAACAATCACAGGCGGCATCGTCGCTTTCATCGCCGGTCTTGGTTTGGCCGGAGCCACCGTCGTGGGTGTCGTGCAGTCGCAGCAGAGCGCTGGCGAGGATCCGATCAGCACGTCGAACGTGAGCTACGGCTCGAACAACTGACGGCCGGCGTTCCAGCGCCGACGGCAGACAGCACCAGGGCGGGATCCTTCGGGATCCCGCCCTGGTGCTGTGTGCGGCTCAGGCGCCGCTGACGATCCTGCTGAACTCGCGCTGCGAGACGTCCCACGCGAACGTGTGCGACTTCGCGAGCGCACCCAGGCCCAGGAAGTCGCGCCACTGGTCGTCCTCGATCAGCTCGCGCAGCGCCGCGGTGAGCTCGTCGGGCGTGTCGACCAGCACGCCGCTGTCCTTGTGGTCGATCGACTCGGTCGTGCCGCCGGCGCTGGCGTAGGCGACGGTCGGGGTGGCGTGACCGCCGGCCTCGCCGATGACGATGCCCCAGCCCTCCTTGAGCGACGGCAGGGCCATGACCCAGGACTGGGCGAGCAGCTCGTGCTTGGTCGTGTCGTCGACGAAGCCGTGGAAGACGACCCGGTCGGCCACACCGAGCCGGTCGGCGTAGGCGGTGAGCTCGGTGTCCCACCAGCCCGCGCCGATGACGTCGAGGACGAGATCGGGGTGGTCGGCGCTCATCGCGGCGACGGCGTCGATCGCGTGCTCGACCTGCTTGTGCGGCACCAGTCGGCCGACGACGCTGATGCGCGGCGTGGGGGAGCGGCGGACCGACACGAAGGGCGCCGGGTCGTTGCCGTTGTGGACGATCGCGATGCGGTCGCGGTCGACGCCGAGCTCGATGAGCTCGAGCTTGGTCGCCATCGAGACCGCGACGTACTGGCAGCCGCGGTACAGCCGCGGCGCGAGCCGGCTCTCGATCCACCAGCCGATGCGACCGGTGAGCCCGGGATAGACGACGGGCCACTGCTCGCGGTGGACGTGGTGCACCAGCACGACGACGGGCTTGCGGGTCGCGAGGCGGGTGAAGAACGGCAGGCCGTTCTGCACGTCGACGACGAGGTCGACCTTGCCGTAACGGCCGAGCAGGAGCGCGAGGAAGGTACGCAGGTAGATGTCGAGCTTGGTGCCGCGACGGACGAACCGCACGCCGTCGACGGTCTCGTCGCGGGGTGCACCGTCGTGGGCGGCGCAGGCGATCGTGACGGTGTGACCTTCGGCGACCAGGCCGCGGGCCATGTTCTCGACGTAGCGCTCGGAGCCGCCACCCTCTGGATTGCGAGTGTCGCGCCAGTTGCAGAAAAGTACGTGCATGTGATGCCCGGCGGGTGCCGGTGCCTCCCTCGTCGCCGGCGTCCTGCCCGGCTCTCCCTCTCCGCCTCGTCCCTCAACGCGGCGGTGCCGAGTCCCTCAACCCGACGCCCTGAGTCTATCAGGCTGTGGTCCACGTCTCACGTATGCTCATCTGGTGCCTGACCTGCCCTTTCGTCCGACGCTGCGACGATCCTGGCGGTTGTTCCAGGCCTTTCGGGTCGAGCAGACCGACCCCGACCACTTCTACGGGACGCTCGCGCGCGACTCGGTCGACCAGGTCAGCACGTATGCCGACCTCGACGGACGCTGGACGCTCGACGTCGGAGGCGGGCCGGGCTACTTCGCCGACGCCTTTCGGGCTGCGGGTGCGACCTACACCCCGCTCGATGCCGACCTCGGTGAGCTGTCCGGCCTGGGCGACCCGATGCCCGGCACGGTCCTCGGCAGCGGCATGCAGCTGCCGTTCGCCGACGACAGCTTCGGCGTCACGTACTCCTCCAACGTCCTCGAGCACGTCAGCGAGCCGTGGACGATGGCCGACGAGATGGTGCGGGTCACCGAGCCCGGCGGGCTCGTGTTCCTCTCCTACACGTTGTGGTGGGGGCCGTGGGGCGGTCACGAGACCGCACCCTGGCACTTCCTCGGTGGGCACCGGGCCGCGCGCCGCTACGAGCGCACGCACGGCCATCCGCCGAAGAACGTGTTCGGGGAGTCGCTGTTCGCCGTGACGGCCGCCGGTGGCATCGCGTGGGCCCGGCGACAGACCGCCGCCGACGTCGTGGCGGTCATCCCGCGCTACCTGCCCCGCTGGGCGTGGTGGGTGCTGCGGGTCCCGGGGCTCCGCGAGGTGGTGACGTGGAACCTCGCGATAGTCCTGCGCAAGCGGTGACGACGGATCTCGAGGCGATCGACCCGGCGATCCAGGAGCGGCTGCTGTGGCGCGCCCGGCTGGGCGCCTGCTCGCTGCTGCTGGTGGCGCTGGCCTTCGTGCAGACCCCGGGCCGCATCGTCACCGACACCAAGCTCGACCTGACGGTCGACCCGGGCGGCTTCCTCGCGCGGTCCCTGCACCTCTGGGACGGCCTCGGCGCGTTCGGCCAGGTGCAGAACCAGGCCTACGGCTACCTGTTCCCGATGGGGCCGTTCTTCTGGCTCGGCGACGTCGTCGGCATGCCGCCGTGGGTCGTGCAGCGCCTGTGGTGGGGCGTCGTCCTGGTCGTGGCGTTCCTCGGGTTCGTCAAGCTCTGCTCGGTGCTCGACCTGGGTGCACCGTGGGTGCGGATCGTCGGTGCGTTCGCCTTCGCGCTCTCACCCCGCTTCCTGACGGTGCTCGGCCCTTCGTCGATCGAGCTGTGGCCGTCGGCGGTCGCCCCGTGGGTGCTCGTGCCGCTGGTGATCGGGCTGCGCCGGGGGAGTCCACGACGCATGGCAGCGCTCAGCGCGGTGGCCGTCGCGTGCATCGGTGGTGTCAACGCCGCCGCGACGTTCGCGGTCATCCCGCTGGGGGCCTTGTGGCTGCTGCTCGCCCCGGCCGGGCCGCGTCGCCGCCGGCTCATGCTGTGGTGGCCGGCGATGGTCTTCCTCGCGACCGCGTGGTGGCTCGTCCCGCTGTTCCTGCTGGGCCGCTACAGCCCGCCGTTCCTCGACTACATCGAGAGCGCGGCCAACACGACGATCGCGACCGACCTGTTCGACGCGCTGCGGGGCACGACCAACTGGCTGCCCTACATCGACGTCTATGCCAACGCCGGCAACCAGCTGCTCACCGAGCCCGTCCTGATCGCCAACGGCGTCGTGGTGCTGGCGCTCGGGGTGCTCGGGCTCTCTCGGCGCGACCTGCCGCACCGCACGTTCCTGCTCAGCGGCGTGTTCCTCGGCATGCTGATGGTGACGATGGGCCACCTCGGCAGCGTGCAGGGACTGGGGGCCGAGTCGGTCCAGCACCTGCTCGACGGCGTGCTCGCGCCTCTGCGCAACACCCACAAGTTCGACGTCGTGATCCGGATCCCCCTGGTGCTGGGGCTGGTGCACCTGGTCAGCGTCATGGTGCGCGACCCGCGGCGCCCCGGACGCACGGCGGTGCGCGGCAGCGCCACGAGTCTCGGCGTGACCCTGCTGGCGTGCGTGGCGGTGCTCGGTGCGACGGTGCCGGGCTGGACGGCGGCCGTCGCCAACAAGGGCAGCTTCTCCGAGGTGCCGGGCTATTGGCGCCAGGCCGCCGCCTGGCTCGGCGACCACCCGCAGGGCACCTCGATGCTCGCGCCGGCGACGCCGTTCGGCGACTACGTCTGGGGCAAGACGGGCGACGAGCCGTTGCAGCCGCTGGCCGACGCTCCATGGGCGGTGCGCAACCTCATCCCGCTCGCGCCCGGCGGCAACATCGAGATGCTCGACACGATCTCGCGCCGGTTCGCGACCGGTCAGGGGGGTGCCGGTCTCGGGGCCTTCCTGCGCCGGGCCGGCATCGGGCACGTCGTGATCCGCAACGACATCAAGCGCAGCCAGGACGTCGTCGACCCGTCGCTCGTCTATGCCGCGCTGGAGCAGACGCCGGGCGCCCGGAGCGTCGCGCGATTCGGTCCGACGGTCGGAGGTGGTCCGACGCTCGAGAACGACGCGGGCACCGAGGTGTTCGTCGACAACGGACGTCAGGTGTCGCGGCCCGCGATCGAGATCTTCGAGATCGCCGGCGCTGTCACGGGTGCCTCAGTGCAGGACCGTGCCCGGACGCCGGTCGTCGTCGGCGGGCCTGACGCGCTGCTGAGTCTCGACGACCTCGGCGTCACCGCCGGTGGGTCCACGATCTTCGCCCAGGACGCCGACCCGCAGAAGCGGCCGCAGCAGCTGATCCTGACCGACAGCATCCGGCGCCAGGAGGCGGCGTTCGGGTCGGTCAACCACTCCCGCTCGGCCTCGCTGGGCCGAGGTGAGTCCTACAGCTCCAACCGTCCCGTCCACCGCTACGACCAGGACGCCGTCGCGCCGTGGACGTCCCGCCCCGTCCTCGAGGGGGCCGAGACGCTCCGCGCGTCGTCGTCGCAGTCCGACGTCGGGTCGCTGCCGCGCATCGAGCAGTCGGCCCAGCCGTGGTCGGCGTTCGACCGTGACGACGAGACGGTCTGGCGGGCCGACTTCTCCGACGCCGGTCGCACGTCCTGGGTCGAGGTCGGGCTCGGCGAGCGCCGTCTCGTCGGCACGGCGTCGATCACCGTCGACCTGCCGCGCGGTCAGTCCCGCGAGATCACGGTCACGACCGAGAGCGGCGACACGACCGTCACCGCCACGGGCGGGCGACCGGTCACGGTCGACGTCGGCCGCGTCGGCCGGCTGCGCGTGTCTGGGCGATCGACCGCGGCGAGCCCGCTGGCGATCTCCGACATCACGATGAGCGACGTGACGCTCAACCGTCCGCTGCGCCTGCCGACGCTGCCCGACGCCTGGGGCACCGCCGACCAGATCCTGCTGGAGGCGGGGTCGGGCTACGACGACGGGTGCCTTCCCTACGACGGCGTGATGCGCTGCTCGGCGAGTGACCACGCCGAGGGCGACAGCGGCCGGAGCATCGACCGGATCGTGCCCGTCAACGACACCGAGCGGTTCCGCATGTCGTTGACCGTCGCCCCTCGCGGAGGTGCATCGCTGACGTCCCTCGTCCAGCAGGAGCGGTTCGCCACCGTCGCGGCGAGCTCCCAGGTCGTCCCCAGTCCGCGCGCCAGCGCGGTGCGCGCCGTCGACGGCGACGACAGCACCGGCTGGGTCGCCGATGCCGACGACACGGATCCCACGCTCAGCCTCAACTGGGTGGGCCAGCGTCGGATCTCCCGGCTCGCGATCTCGACCGACGACGACCTCGCTGCGACCGCGCCGACCAAGGTCCTCCTGCGGTTCCCGGACGGGACCTCGCAGGAGGTGCCGATCCGCGGCGGTGTCGCGCGCTTCTCGCCGGTCCGCACGTCCGCGGTCGAGGTGCACCTGCTCGGAGGACCCCGCCGGTTCTCGGTCGGATACTCCGGTGGTGTCAGCGAGCTGCCGGTCGGTGTCAGTGAGGTCTCCGTCCCGGGCACCTCGCTGTTCCCGACGCGGGCGGGCTCTGACCGGCTGTCGCTGCCGTGCGGGTCCGGCCCGATGGTCGTGGTCGACGGCACGCCGCGGCGCACGGCGGTCCGCGCGACCGTCGCTCAGCTGCTGGCCGGCGACGAGGTGCCTGCCGAGCTCTGCATGAAGCGCCGGGTCAAGCTGGAGCCCGGTGACCACCGGGTCACGGTCGAGGGCAACGGCCCGTTCCGGGCGGTTCGCCTGACGCTGACGGCTGCCCCGGTCGACGTCCCGTCGGCATCGGCGGTGCCGGTCGACGACGACCGGGTCGTGGTGCCGCCCGCGTCGGGCAGGTCGCAGCTGGTCGTCATGGAGCACAACGAGAACGCCGGGTGGAACGGTGAGGTCGGCGACGACCGCGCACAGCCCGTCGTGCTCAACGGGTGGCAGCAGGGTTGGGAGGTGCCGGCCGCGGGCGGAGACCTGCGTCGGTCGTTCGGTCCCGACCCGCTCTACCGCGGTGGACTCCTGGTCGGGGCGCTGCTGCTCCTGGGCCTGGTCGCCTGTGCCGTGGTCCGTCCGCGCGGCACCGCGACCGTCATCCCGGCAGCGGGACGACGCGTCCCGGGCCGGTGGGCCGGTCCGGTGACCCTGGCTGCCGGGCTCGCGCTCGTGACGCTCGTGGGTGGTCCGCCCGGTCTCGTCGCAGCGGTCGCCGGCCTGCTCGTCACCCGGGTCGCGGAGGCCCGAGTGCCGGCTGCCGCCGGGGCGGTCGCCACGGCCGCCGTCGTCGTGGCCGGCCTCTACTTCGTGGTCGAGCCCTGGGCCGGACCCTCGGGCTGGGCCGGAGACCGGTCCGTACCCGCGCTGCTGGTGGCGTTCGCACTCGGCTCGCTGCTGGATCGCCTCGTCGGCGGTCGGGCGTCCTTGAGGCGCAGGAAGGGCATCTCGACGAACCGGTAGAGCAGCTCGGAGACGACGAGGCTGATGCCGAGCGTCAGGGCGAACAGCTCGATGCCGTGACCCCTGAAGAGCTCGTAGCCGGTCCAGTCGGACACCAGCTCCAGCACGATGATGTGGCAGCAGAACAGGCTGTAGGAGATGTGCCCGAGGTGGCGCAGCGCCGGCAGCGCCAAGATCCGTGCATAGGTCGAGGTGGGGTCGCCGAAGACGCTCGGCAGCACGACGAGGACCGCGACGCCGGTGTAGAGCAGCGTCCGCATGACCGACTCGTGCGGCGCGAGGAGGAACAGGCCGGCGGGCCCGGCGAGGGGAGTGCTGGCGATCGCGTAGAGCGCGATCGCGGCGGTCCAGCAGGTCGAGGGGCTCGCGGCGAGCACGACGACGGGGCGTGTCAGGCGCGACGTGCCGGCCCGCAGGTCGACCGTCACGACCGCCAGGGCGATGCCCGCGGCGAACCAGATGAGGTACGACACGAGCCACCGGTTCGCCCAGCCGTCGAAGTCGTCGAAGTAAGGGGTGGCGATGCCGGCCCAGAGCAACGACACCAGGCCCGACGCGGCCAGGGCGAGCAGCAGCCGGTCGGGACGCCAGCGGCGTCGCGCGACCACGCGCAGCAGGAACCACATGAGCGCCGGCAGGACCAGGTAGAACGAGGCCTCGGTCGTCAGGCTCCACATCTGGGTGAGCCCGTGCGGGAGGGCGTCGGAGGTGTAGAGGTCGACGAGCAGGAGGTTGGTGATCCACCGGTGTGCCGGCTCGCTGCGGTTGTCGGGCAGCAGGACGAACGCCGCGACGACGACGACCCAGTAGACGGGCAGGATGCGCAGGGCCCGCTTCCAGAAGTATCGGCCGATCGAGTCGTGCGACTGCCCGGTACGGGCGGCGGCCACGTAGGGGAAGCCGAGCAGGAAGCCCGAGAGCACGAAAAAGATCGCGACACCGACCTCGAGGCGTTGGGTCGCCGCCCCGAGCGTGCCGTTGCCGTAGTAGCCGGCCCAGAAGCTCGTGTGCGTCCCGACCACCGCGATCGACGCGACGGCGCGCAGGGTGTCGAGCCCCGGGAAGCGGGGGGTCAGGCGCTCGCTGGGGGTGGTCATCCGACTGGCACGATCTCGCCGACCGACACCTGGTCCACGCAGACCGTCAGGTCGGGCGTCGCGGCGGAGAACGTCATGTCGGAGAACAACTCGTCACCCTGGAGGTAGAAGGTGTGGATACCACTCTGCACCGAGATCGTCCGGCTGTCCTGCCCGGGGATCTCGAGGGTCATCTCGCCGTCGGCCGACGACAGGTAGGAGATCGACATCCACCAGAACAGCGGGACGCCGGCCCGGTCGACGCTGACGTCTGCCGCCTTCGTGCCGACCCGGTAGCCACAGCCGCGGGACGGTCCACGCTCGGAGTTGGTCGTCGCCCGGATCGCGGCCTGCTGGTGCACCCCGTCGTCGTCGAGGATGCGCAGGTCGTTGCCGGCGGTGGAGGTGCGCAGGACGGAGCCGATCGGCTGCAGGAGACGTGACGGCAGGTTGTTGGGGAAGCTCAGGCCCGACTGCACCAGGTCGGGGACCGGCACGTCGGCGATCACGGCGGGGTCGCGCTGCAGGCTCGCCCGGGCGTTCTCGACGAAGGCACGCGCGGGATAGGGCTCGTGCCACGGGCGCACGAACGACACGGTGCTGACGATGCACCCGACGGCGAGGACGACGATGCCGGCGCCGACCGCCCACCCGGCCCACGGGCGGTGCCGTCGGGCCGGCTCGCGGGCGACCAGCGTGGCACCGTCGGCCCTCAGGACGGCAAGGCCGAGGGCGAGGGCCGTGACCGGCAGCGAGTCGCCCAGGAACCGCATGAGCAGGCCCGCATCGGCACCGAGGGCGAGGGCGCGTCCGAACGTCAGGCCGAGGTACGACACGACGAGCTGCCCGGCCAGGACGGTCGCCGCTGCTGCGGTGGTGCGGGGCGATCGCCTGACGGCCCAGACGACCATCGCGAGCACGGCCAGGGCGGCGGCCACGTGCAGGACGGGCGGGACGTCGGTCGACCCCATCGGGGGATTGTCGGTGGTCCAGCGCCACGGACCGCCCACGAGGCTCGTGAGCCACGACGTGCCGAGCATCGTCCGCGCCGTGCCGAGGGAATCGGCCTCGGCCGTCTCGGAGGCGACGGGGGAGGTGGTCGTCGCGGCGTAGGCGGCGACGTAGGCCAGCGACAGCACCGCGATCGGGACGAGCAACGTCCACGCGCGCCTCAGCAGGCGCCACGGGCGACGCCACAGGGGGCCAGCGGTGTAGAAGATCACGAGGACGAGGCCGACGGCGATGCTCGTCTGCAGGCCACGAGGATCCGCAAGCAGGCCGATCAGGTAGGCGCCGGATCCCGCGGCTGCGGTGACGAGCCCCGGCGACCGGACGTGCCGGACCGCGAACGTCACCGTGAGGAAGAAGCCGATGTGCAGCGGCAGGACGTTGACGGCCGCCGCCCACCACATGACGGCGTCGAGGTCCATCGTCGAGAACAGGTACAGGGCCAGCGGCACGAGGATCGCCCAGCGGTCGCCGAACACCGTGCGCAGCATCAGCAGGCAGCAGCCGGCCGCGACGAGCTGGAGGACCAGGATGCTCGCGCCGGCGAGCAGCCAGTTGTAGGTGCCGCTCTGCGCGACCCCCCACGTGATGGCGTTGCCGATCGGCATCAGGTGGCTGTCGTGCGGGGTGAACAGGTAGTCGAGGCCCAGACGGTTGTCGAGGGCGTCCTCGAGGAAGATGAAGTCGTCGCTGTAGAACCAGCCCCGCAGCACCGACCACGACCGGATCACCAGCTGGATGCCGACCAGTACCCACGCGGAGGCGAGGATCTCCTGCTGGCGCGTCATGCCGGCGGGGAAGATCCAGCGCACGGCAGCAGGTCGGGAGTCCGTCGTCACAACGCCCGATCATGACACACCGCAGGGTCGTCGGACGCTGGTGAGCACGGCGTCCAGCGCGCTCAAACGTCACGATGTGACGGGCGTCGCTGGTGACCCCCGGATCCTGTTACCGTGGAGTATTCATTCCGTGGAGGGAGCCCACAGTGGGAAAGAAATTGGGGACAGTCGCACTGTTCCTCGGAGCCTTCGTGCTCGCGATCGCCGCGTTGTCGAAGTTCTACATGTACGACCAGCTGGCCGTGGTGCCGCTGAACCAGGACACGACGAGCGAGGCCACGACCGCGCCCGGCGCCGATGCCGAGTACCTCGACGCCGCAGCCGGCCTCAAGGTCACGAACGGACCGCTCAAGAACGTCAAGGTCGTCCGCGGTGACATCGAGGCGAGCAAGCAGGCCAGCAAGGACCTCGGCAAGGACATCGCCGTCTGGGACATCTACGACAGCACCGACAAGCCGACGTTCGACTTCGCCAGCGGCGAGACGGCGCTGAGCGCCACCGACGACCGGGTGGCCTTCGACCGCCACACGGGCCTGGCGGTGGACTGGAAGGGCACCAAGAGCACGGCCGACGGCGAGACCATCGAGCCCGGTGACTTCACGGGCCTGTACTTCAAGTTCCCGTTCGGGGCCGAGAAGAAGACCTACCCGTTCTGGGACGGCACCCTGCGGCAGGCGACGCCGGCGAAGTACGTCGGTGAGGGCACCGTCAAGGGCATGAAGGTCTACAAGTACCGCCAGACCATCGAGCCGATCAAGACCGGCACGATCGACGTGCCCGGCACCCTGGTCGGGTCCGACGAGGGCACGGTCACTGCCGACCGGATCTACTCGAGCGTCAGTGACTACAGCATCGACCCGGTCACCGGAGTGGTCCTCTTCGGCCAGACGGCCCAGGACAGCTACCTCGAGCTCGACGGCGAGCGGGTGCTGACGACGACGAAGGCCACGCTCGCCTACACCGATGCCAACGTCGCCAAGACCGTCGACGACTTCAAGTCCAAGTCGTCGCTGCTCGGCGCGCTGCAGACCACCGTCCCGATCGGTGGCCTCGTGCTCGGTGTCGTGCTCATCGGTGTCGGGGCGTTCGCCCGTCGGTCGCGTCCCGCGGCCGCGCACACCGCAGGCAAGGACGAGCTGGTCGGCTCACGCTGACCCACCTCCACGGGCCGGAGCGGACGCTGCGCGATGCAGCGTCCGCCCCGGCCCGTCTGCAAGGCCTCGCATCCTCACACCAGGGAGTGGATGACCATGTCGGCTCGAGTCGCGGCGACGATCGCCGTCGCGCTGCTGGCGACCTCCTTCACCTGGGTCGGTGCGTCCCCGGCCTTGGCCGCCACGCCGGAGGCGACCGTGAGTCCTGCGGCGCCGATGCGGGCCGAGTCGTTCACGATCTCGACCCGGCTGACGACGCGCTTCGCCCGGACCGCCCGTCTGCAACGACTGACCGGATCGACGTGGCGCACGGTGTCGTCGCGCAGCACCAGCCGGGCAGGATCGGTCTCGTTCACGACGTCGACGCCCTACTCGTCGACCAGGTTGAGGGTCTACGCGCCGGCGGCCCGCAACGGCTCGAAGCGGTTCCCGTCGCAGCGCACCGCCACGCGCACGGTGCGGACGGTCGACCAACGGGTCACGCACTTGCTCAGCGAGCGACCCACCGACGCTCGGCTCACGATGGCCGTCACGGCGACGCCCGCTCGACCCGGACGGGCAGTGAAGCTGCAGGAGCAGTCCGGCGACGGCTCATGGGTCACCGTCTCGACAGGCACGATCGGGTTGGGCGGCGCCGCGCGCTTCGACGGCGTCCGGACGGGTCTGCAGGCCGACGGCCGGCGCTACAGAGCCAACGTCTCCGCGGCGCGGGGAGCCTCCGGGGCGGTCTCGCCCCCGTCGACGTTCAGGTCGACGCCGCTCGGCGTCCGTCTGGTCGCGGAGCCCGCCGCTGACGGCACGCGCATCCTCACGGCGTCGACCACCGGTGTGGTCGACCGCGTGCGCTTCTACGTCGACGGCTCCGAGATCGGATCGGACACGACAAGGCCCTGGAGCGTGCCGTGGACGCCGGCGCGCGGTGAGCACGACCTCGTCGCGAGGGCGGTGGGGCCCAACGGCACGGTGCTGAGCTCGGCGGTCCTCGCCGACGTGCCGGCGGGGACGGTCGACGAGACGGCAGGCGTCCCCGACGGGTTTTCGGTCGAGACCGTGCAGTCCGGCTTCGACCTGCCGACGACCTTCGCGGTGGCCGACCTCGACCACGTGCTCGTCGCCGAGAAGTCCGGTCTGGTCAAGCTCTTCGGACGCGACGAGCAGGGGCAGGCGACCACCCCGAGGATCGTCCTCGACCTGAGGGACCGGGTGCTGCAGCAGGAGGACCGAGGGCTGGTCGGGCTGGCGGTCGACCCCCGGTTCGCGAGCAACGGCTTCATCTATGTCGCCTACGTGCTCGACGACGGTTCCGACGGCGATCGTCGGGCCCAGGCGCAGCAGGTCGTCCGCTACACGATGGTCGACGACGAGATCGATCCCGCGACCCGGCACGTGGTGCTGGGACGCGTCACCGGCCCGTCCTGCTACGCCGTCGAGGTGATCGAGACCCCCGACTGCCTGCCGCTCGACGGCTACACCCACACGATCGGTGACCTCGCCTTCGACGACGCCGGGCGCCTCCTGGTCAGCGTCGGCGACGGTGCGCTGCTGACCTTTGCCGAGTCCGAGACCGGCCGCGCCCAGACGATGCGGGCCCAGAACCCCCAGGTGCTGGCGGGCAAGGTGCTGCGGGTCGACCCCGTGACCGGTCGCGGCGTGCCGGGCAACCCCTTCTACGGGACGCCCCAGGACGCGGCGGGCCTGCCCGGCACCTCCAACGCGAGCCGGGTGCTGGCGCTCGGGTTCCGCAACCCGTTCCGGATCAGCGTGCGGCACGCGGGCAACGGTGACCCGGACGACGACCAGGTCATGGTCGGCGACGTGGGGGAGGGACGCACCGAGGAGATCAACTCGATCACCGACGACTCAGGCGTCAACTTCGGCTGGCCGTGCCTCGAGGGGACGCAGCCGACGGACCTGCCGGGCCTCGACGCCGAGGACAGCCCGTTCCATCCCTGCGTGGCGGTGCGAGGTGCGTCGGGCGACGATGCACCGGTGGGTCCGTCCCACGCCTACGCGCACGTCGGAGGGGCGTCGGTCACCGGAGGAGTGACGTCGACCGGCGACGTCTATCCGCCCGAGTACCGAGGTGCCTACTTCTTCGGTGACTACGCCGAGAGCTTCCTGCGCACCGCCGTGGTCGACCACCACGGAGAGCTCGAGGAGGTCGAGCCCTTCGCCACCGCAGACGCGGCGGGCGGACCGGTCAAGCTCGTCGACGCGGCAGACGGCACGATCTGGTTCCTGTCGGTCTACACCGGGACGTTGCGCCGGATCGCCTACTCGCCGGAGCCTCAGCCCGGACGGTGCGCGGTCGGCACCTTCGCGCAGACCTTCCACGACCTGGACGGTGACGACAGCACCTTCGACCGTGACTACGCCGAGAACGGGTGGTGGCTCCCCTTCGCCGAGGCGACGCTCCCGGCCGAGCCGGTCGCGACGGGCGGGTGCCGTGAAGGCATCACGCTGGCTCCGACGCTCGGCTCGCCCTGGACCGATGACGACGACCGGGAGCACCCGGGGGATCGCTTCGGCGTGCGCTGGCAGGGCCGGGTCGAGCTGGCCGGCGGCACCTACCGGTTCGACGTGCGGGGCCAGGAGTGGGTCAGGCTCTGGGTCGACGGCACCCAGGTCTACGACTGGTTCGACGCCAACGAGTTCTGGCTCGACAACGGTGTCGACGCGCCGGTCGTCCGGCTGGACCGGGGCGTCCACTCGATCCGGGTCGAGCTGGTCCACCGGGAGGGCGAGGCCTCGGCCGCGGTGACGTGGGACCGGACGGGGGTGCCACCTTCGGTCGCGCTCGACCTTCCGGCGGCGGGGGCCGTGGTCTCACGCGGCCAGCCCGTCCCCTTCAGCGCGACCGTCTCGCCGGGCGCCGACGTCGAGGTCGTCGCGGAGCTGCTCCACCACTCCGGCGGCGACGTGCACGTCCACCCCTACGCCAGTCGCGCGGCGGCGGCAGGGACGCTGACGTTCGACGACGAGCACGCTCCCGGCGGATCGGTGTTCAGGGTCCGGGCCGTGGCGACCGGTCCCGACGGCAGCACGACCCGCAGCGCACCGGCGTACGTCTGCCTGACCGGCAACCGCGTCGGCATCTGCGGGACGAGCTAGAGCGCGGTCATAGACTGGCCGGCATGACGATCGCTCCGGCCGAGGCGCTGTGCACGTTCATCGACCGCTCGCCGACCCCGTTCCACGTCTGCCGGACGGTCGCCGCCGAGCTGGAGGCCGCCGGCTACCGGCAGCTGCGCGAGGCCGATGCCTGGCCGGTGACGCCCGGGCGCTTCTTCGTGGTGCGGGGTGGCTCGCTCGTCGCGTGGTCGACCGACTCGGCGCAGTCGCCCAGCGACGCCTTCCGCGTCGTCGGTGGCCACACCGACAGCCCCAACCTGCGGCTCAAGCAGCACCACGACCTGGCGCCCGAGGGCCTCGGCGTCGTCGCGCTCGAGCCCTACGGCGGTGCGTGGCTGAACTCGTGGCTCGACCGTGACCTGGGCATCGCGGGGCGGCTCGCGCTGCGCGACGGCAGCGAGGTGCTCGTGCACGTCGACGAGCCCGTGCTGCGCGTGCCCCAGCTCGCGATCCACCTGTCGGCCGAGCGCAAGGTCGACCTCGACCCGCAGCGCCACCTCAACGCCATCTGGTCGACCTCGCCCGGCACGTTCCTCGAGCTGGTGGCCGACCGGGCCGGCGTCGACCGTCGCGACGTGCTCGGCTTCGAGCTGATGACGCACGACACCGCGCCGAGTCGCCTCACCGGTGCGTCGGGCGAGCTGGTCAGTGCACCGCGGCTCGACAACCAGGCCACGTGCTTCGCCGGCACCCGCGCGCTGCTCGCCGCCGAGCCCGTGGCGGGCGTCCGCCCCGTCCTCGCGCTGTTCGACCACGAGGAGGTCGGCAGCACGTCCGAGCGCGGCGCGCAGTCCGACCTGCTGCTGACGGTGCTCGAACGCATCGTCTTGGGGGCAGGCGGGTCGCGCGACGACCTGCACCGGGCGATCGCCGCGTCGGTGTGCGCCTCGGGCGACATGGCCCACGCGACCCACCCCAACCACGCCGAGCGTCACGAGCCGCTGCACCACATCACGATCGGGGGCGGACCGGTGCTCAAGCTGCACCCCAACCTGCGCTACGCCACCGATGCGGCCGGCGCGGCCCACTTCGCCCGGGCCTGCGAGCAGGCCGGCGTCCCGCTGCAGCGCTACGAGCACCGCGCCGACCTGCCGTGCGGGTCGACGATCGGTCCGCTCAGCGCCGCCCGCACAGGCATGCTGACGGTCGACGTCGGCGCCCCACAACTGGCGATGCACTCGGCCCGCGAGGTCATGGGCGCAGCCGACGTCGATCCCTATGCGCGGGCCCTGTCGGCGTTCCTCTCGCCCGCCTGAGAGGCACCCGGATCGGTGTCCCGACCCGGCTACCTTCCTGACGGGGGTGTCGCGTACGATTGACACTGCGCTGATGGCCTGTGCGTACCTCGGACGTAGCAGGCTCGCACTCGTGCCTCGCCGGGCGAATCTCCTCGGCATCCTCACGATCCAAGGGCTGTCCAGCGTGCCCGACAATTCCACCCATCCATCGGAGCAACTCCTATATGACTAGCAGCATCGCCCACGTGGCACCGCAGGTCGCGGTCAACGACATCGGCTCTGAGGCAGACTTCCTCGCCGCCATCGACCTGACCATCAAGTACTTCAACGACGGAGACATCGTCGAAGGCATCATCGTCAAGGTCGATCGTGACGAGGTCCTCCTCGACATCGGCTACAAGACCGAAGGTGTCATCCCCTCGCGAGAGCTGTCCATCAAGCACGACGTCGACCCCAACGAGGTCGTTTCCGTCGGTGACAGCGTCGAGGCCCTCGTCCTTCAGAAGGAGGACAAGGAAGGCCGTCTGATCCTGTCCAAGAAGCGTGCGCAGTACGAGCGTGCGTGGGGCGACATCGAGAAGATCAAGGCCGAGGACGGCGTCGTCGAGGGCACCGTCATCGAGGTCGTCAAGGGCGGCCTGATCATGGACATCGGTCTGCGCGGCTTCCTGCCGGCGTCGCTGGTCGAGATGCGCCGCGTGCGCGACCTCGACCCGTACATCGGCCAGAAGATCGAGGCCAAGATCATCGAGCTCGACAAGAACCGCAACAACGTGGTCCTGTCGCGCCGTGCCTGGCTCGAGCAGACGCAGTCGGCCGTTCGCCAGAACTTCCTCACCGAGCTCCAGAAGGGGCAGGTCCGCAAGGGCGTCATCTCCTCGATCGTCAACTTCGGTGCGTTCGTGGACCTCGGCGGCGTCGACGGACTCGTCCACGTCTCCGAGCTGTCGTGGAAGCACATCGACCACCCCAACGAGGTCGTCCAGGTCGGCGACGAGGTCACCGTGGAGGTGCTCGACGTCGACATGGACCGCGAGCGCGTCTCGCTGTCGCTCAAGGCCACGCAGGAAGATCCCTGGCAGCACTTCGCCCGCACCCACCAGATCGGTCAGATCGTCCCGGGCAAGGCGACCAAGCTCGTCCCGTTCGGTGCGTTCGTCCGTGTCGAGGAGGGCATCGAGGGCCTGGTGCACATCTCCGAGCTCGCCGAGCGTCACGTCGAGATCCCCGAGCAGGTCGTCCAGATCGGCGACTCGGTCATGGTCAAGATCATCGACATCGACCTCGAGCGTCGTCGCATCTCGCTGTCGCTCAAGCAGGCCAACGAGACCGAGGCTGCAGTCAGCGATGACTTCGACCCGACGCTCTACGGCATGACGTCGTCCTACGACGAGCAGGGCAACTACATCTACCCCGAAGGTTTCGATCCCGAGACCGGCGAGTGGCAGGAGGGCTTCGACGAGGCCCGCGCCACGTGGGAGAAGCAGTACGCCGAGGCTCACGAGCGCTGGGAAGCCCACAAGAAGCAGATCGAGGAGGCCGAGAAGGCCGGCATCGAGGCTGCCGAGGCGTCCAACTACTCGTCGGACTCGTCCGCCGGGTCGGACGACGCCCCGCAGGAGGGTTCGCTCGCCTCGGACGAGGCGCTGCAGGCCCTGCGCGAGAAGCTCACCGGCGGCGAGGCGTAACCACCGCCCGTCTCCAGCACAGAACCCCCGGTCCTCACGGATCGGGGGTTCTGTGCGTCCGGGGTCCGGTGCGTCAGCGGACGCCGTGACCGTGCGGCGCGTCGTGGTGGTGGCTGCGGGGAGCGGGGCGTGAGCCGTAGCCGTCGGAGGAGATCGTCCGGACGAGGGCGATCGTGGTGGCAGTGACCAGGAGGACGAGCAGGAAGATCAACATGGCAGCAATTCTTCGCCGCTGGCTTTCCTGCCACCAGTGGCAGGAAAGCCACTCTGCGTTGATTTCCTGCCACATGGGTGCGAGGATCACGGGATGAAGACCGTCGCAGTCATCGTCCAGGACGGCGCGGAGCCGTTCGGTCTCGGATCGTTGGTCGAGGTGTGGGGCGAGCCCTATCACGCCGACGACGACAACCCGGTGTTCGACTTCCGCGTCTGCACGCCGCGCCCAGGGCGCGTGCGGGGTCGCGCCGGCTTCGACCTGCACGTCGAGCACGGGCTCGATGCGATCGAGGACGCCGACCTGGTGTGCTTCTCGCCCAAGCACGAGTTCCTCGACTTCGACCCGGCGGTGATCGCGGCAGCGCAGGCCACCTACGAGCGAGGGGCGATCGTCTACGCCCACTGCTCGGCGTCGTTCCTGCTGGCCGAGGCGGGCCTGCTCGACGGTCGCGAGTGCACGACCCACTGGCGCTACGGCGAGCTGATGGCCCGCAGGTATCCCCGGGCGATCGTGCGCCCTGACGTCCTCTACGTGCAGGACGGCACGATCCTCACCGGCGCCGGGTCCGCTGCCGGCATCGATGCGTCGCTGCACCTGATGCGCCAGACCTTCGGCGCCAAGGTCGCCACGACGACCGCGCGCCGTATCGTCGTCCCGCCGCACCGTGACGGGGGACAGGCCCAGTTCGTCAGGACACCGATGAAGACCACTGACGTCGAGACCTTGGCGCCGCTGCTCGACTGGATGACCGCGCACCTCGACGAGCCCCTGCCGGTCGAGCGGCTGGCCCGGCACGCGCACACGTCGGCCCGGACGTTCGCGCGTCGCTTCCGCGACGAGACGGGCACGACGCCGCTGCAGTGGGTCACCAACCAGCGGCTCGCCCTCGCCGAGGAGATGCTGGAGGGCTCGGGGCTGTCGGTCGAGCAGATCGCGACCCGGGTCGGCTTCGGCAACGCCGCGACCCTGCGCCACCACTTCTCCGCCGCCCGGGGCACGACGCCGCTGCAGTACCGCCGGACGTTCGCGAGCGTCGACGAGGCGGTCTAGGCAGCCCTCAGAGCTCCGTGCGCCGCACCTTGCCGGTCGCGGTGCGGGGCAGGCTGTCGAGCCGCTCGTACGTCTTGGGACGCTTGGGCGGCGCCAACCTGGTCTCGGCCAGGTGGCGCAGCGCCTCCTCGGCGACGTCTCCGACGTAGGCGGCGCACACCCGCTGGCCCCAGCGCGGGTCGTCCCGGCCGAAGACGACGAGGTCGCGCAGGCCGTCGGCGTCCTCGAGGGCCGACTCGACCTCGGCGGGATAGACGTTGACGCCGCCCGTGATGATCAGGTCCTCGCGGCGCGAGTCGAGATAGACGTAGCCGTCCTCGACGCGGCCGAGGTCGCCGACGGAGAACGCAGGCCCGTCGGCGGTGTCCCGCCACGTCGCGGCGGTCTTGTCGGGAGCGTTCCAATAGGTGAACGCCGCCCACCGCGGCACCGCGCACCACAGCTGGCCCTCGTCGTCCGCGGTCACGACGCGTCCGGGTCGGGCGCGCCCGAGCGTGCCGGGCCGGGCCACCCACTCAGGGGCCGGGCACGCCGTGAACTGCCCCTCGGTCGAGCCGTAGAACTCCCACACGACGTTGATGCCGAACCACGCGTGCGTCCGGCGCCTGACGGGCTCGGGGCAGGGGGCTCCCGCGTGGGCGACCAGCCGGAACGACGACACGTCGGGAGTGAGGCCGTGCTCGTCGACGTGGGCCAGGAGGCGTTGCAGGTGAGCAGGGACGCAGAACATCGAGGTTGGGCGGAGCGTGTCGACCGCCTCGAGGAAGGCGGCGGGCTCGAACTTCGGCAGGACCGCGATCGAGCCGCCGGCCAGCAGCGTGCCCATCGCGAACCGCAGGGGAGCGGAGTGATAGATCGGCGACACGACGAGATCGAGGTCGGAGGCCTGGAACCCCCACAGCTCACGCTCCTCGCGCACGAGGGCATCGGCGTCCTCCGCCGGCAGGAGTCCCGACCAGACACCCTTGGGGCGTCCTGTCGTGCCCGAGGTGAAGTGCATGGGGCGGCACCGCGGCGACGCATCGATCGCGATCTCGGGTCCGTCGACGAGGGCCTCGAGCGCCTCGACCGAGTCGATCACGAGCGCCGGCTCGACGTCGGCGATGATCCTGTCGCGCTCGTACGACGTCAGGCGCGGGTCGAGGGGCACGGGCACGACGCCTGAGCGGGTGGCGCCCAGGACGACGCTGACGTAGGTGGCTGATCCGGGAACGGCCAGCACGACCCGGTCGCCGGACGTGAGGCCGCGCGCGGCCAGGGCGCCGGCGACGCGACGCTGCTGTCGCTCGCTCACGGCGGCGGTGAGGACGAAGAGCACGAAATCTTCCACATCGTGAGACATCGGTCACTCCCGCACGCGGGAAACGACCCGTTCGAGGTGATCTGGTGCTCCCAGTATGCTTCACTCGATCGTTGAGTCAGACGTCGTCGACGCACAAGGTGGTTCCTCCGTGGCAGATTCTCGCCACAAGCACGCTGCGCCGCGCCCCAGCCGGCGCGCGCCCCGTACCTCCCGAGCCTTCGGCTCCCCGCGAGCGCTCCTGCCCGCCGGTGGCCTGCTGGCCATCGGTGGCGTCGTCGCCGTCGTGGCCCTGCAGGGAGGCGCCTCGCCCGTCGAGGCCGGCGTCGCCGCGGCGGCCCCGCAGAAGGACCTCTTCGCCGCCTCGGTCAGCGAGGGCCAGGCCCCCGCGACCGTGAGCCGCAGCGCCGAGCGTCCGCCGCTGCCCAACGTCGCCGCCGTCGAGAAGAAGATCGAGGGACTGCGCTACGCCACGTCTGACCTCGAGATCCACGCCGCCGCCAAGAAGTCGTCGCCCGTGCTGGCCTCGGTCGCGTCGGGCGACACCGTCGAGATCACTGGCAAGACCAAGGGCGAGTGGGCCGAGATCGTCCACAAGGACCTGCCGCGCTGGGTCAAGTCGTCGCTCATCGCCAAGGAGATGCCGCTCGGCACCGCTCCGTGCCCCGTGGGCTCCGAGGGCGGCCTGCAGCCCGACACCGTCAAGGTGCTGCGCGCCGTGTGCGCCAAGTTCCCGTCGATCACGAGCTACGGCGGCATCGCCGGACGTGGCGAGCACGCGACCGGCCACGCCCTCGACATCATGGTCGGCACGGGCAACCCGATCGGCAACGACATCGCGCTGTTCTTGCAGGAGAACCGTGCCGAGCTCGGCATCGAGTACCTCATCTGGCGCCAGCGCATCTGGCGTCCCGCGACGTCGGCCGCCTGGCGAGGCATGAGCAACCGTGGCGGTGCCACGGCCAACCACCTCGACCACGTGCACGTCACGACCTACGGCAGCTCAGCGACCCGCTAGGGCCCGTCATGTTGCGAGTCGGTCTCACCGGCGGGATCGGCTCGGGCAAGAGCACCGTCAGCAGCCTCCTGGCGCAGCACGGCGCGGTCGTCATCGACTACGACCGGCTGGCGCGCGACGTCGTCGAGCCCGGCAGCCCCGCGCTCGACCTGATCGCCGAACGGTTCGGTGCCGGCGTGATTGCCGCGGACGGCTCGCTCGATCGCCCAGCGCTCGGCGCGCTGGTCTTCGCCGACCCGGAGGCGTTGAGCGACCTCAACGGCATCACCCACCCGGCGATCCGCAGCCTGGGTCACGACCGCGAGAGCGCTGCAGGCCCCGACGCCGTTGTCGTGCACGACAACCCGTTGCTCGTCGAGATGGGCGCGGCTGCGGCGTGTGACGTCGTGGTCGTCGTCGACGTTCCGGTCGAGGTGCAGGTGCAGCGGCTCACGACGCTGCGGGGCATGACGGAGGCCGACGCCAGGGCCCGCATCGCGGCGCAGGCGAGCAGAGAGGAAAGGACCGGTGCCGCCGATCTGGTGATCGACAACACCGGTCCTCAGGACGAGCTCGCATCCATCGTCGGGGGTCTCTGGGACGAGCTCGTGTCCAGGGCGGCCGCGAAGGCCGTCTAGGCCGCCAGGTCCGGATCGGCGATCCGGCGCAGGGTGGCGAGAGCCTCCCGCTCGAGCTGGCGGACCCGCTCGGCCGAGATGCCGTGACGCTTGCCGATGTCGGCGAGCTTCTGCTGGCGACCGTCGAGCAGGCCGTAGCGCGCCCGCACGATGTCGGCCTCGCGCGGTCCGAGGTGGTCGACCAGCGTCGCGATCAGGTGCCGCGACTCGTCGTCGAGCACCGCGAAGTCGGGTCCGGGCTGCGTCTCGCGAGCGATCAGGTCGCCGAGCGAGGTGTCGCCGTCCTCGTCGACGGGGGAGTCGAGGCTGACGTGGTCACGTCCCCAGGCCATCAGGTCGATGACGCGGTCGACGTCCATGCCCAGCTCGAGGGCGATCTCGGCCGGCTCCGGGTCGTAGCCCAGCTGACGCTCCAGGTTGCGGCGCGCGGCCGTGACCTGGTTGAGCTCCTCGACGACGTGGACGGGAAGGCGGACGACGCGGGCCTGCTGGGCGATGCCACGGGTGATCGCCTGACGGACCCACCAGGTGGCGTACGTCGAGAACTTGAACCCCTTGGCGTAGTCGAACTTCTCGACGGCGCGGATCAGGCCGGTGTTGCCCTCCTGGACGAGGTCGAGCATCGGCATCGCGGACCGCCCGTACTTGCGGGCGATCGACACGACGAGGCGAAGGTTGGCCTGGATGAACTCCTGGATCGCGCGGTCGCCCTCGTCGGCGAGCCACTGCAGCTCCTCCTCAGTCGCCCACTTGGGCGCTCCGCCCTTCTTGCGGCCGACGCGGCCCTCCTCGAGCAGGTGGCGGGCGAACAGCCCGGCCTCCACGGTCTTGCTCAGCTCGACCTCTCGTGCAGCGTCGAGCAGGGGAGTGCGTGCGATCTCAGCGAGGTACATGCCCACGCTGTCCTTGCCCTCGGCGGTGGTGTTGCCGGTCCTGGTGCTCACGGTGCGCCTCCCATCAGTGTGCTTGTACTGATCAGAACGCGCGGAGGCCTCTGAGGATTCCGCTCTCAGTCAAGTCTTAGGGTGTGCGTGCTATGCGATGGCGCCGCGTTCGATGAGGCAAAGCGGTCGCGGACGCTACCGAGGACCCTCATGCCGGTGACTTCGACCTGCCAAGCCAGCAAACTCTCGATACATCTAGGCACGATGAGCTTGACCCCGGTGATCTAGATCGGTTCGCGCGAACCTCGGACAACCTCACCTGCGAGCCAGAGCAGTCCGCTCGCCAACGCTGGAAAGACGATGAGGCCGAGGAACACCAAGTCAGAGTTCGTCCACTCGCCTCCTGCGGGGAGGAGTTCCCCGTGGCCAGTCACCTTCCGGATCAAGGAGTAAAGGATCCCGATGAGAAGGCCGATGCTCCAAAGGCCCATCACAAATCGGAAGACGGTCCGCGAAATCTCCGCCCACCGGGGCAGCGGGATCGCGGCATCACTCATCCGCACATCATCGCACCAGCGAACACGTACAGGCGAGCCGAGGAAATCCATTCGGCGGTACGGCCAGCAAGCCCGCAAACTCCTGATACGCCTAGTAGGTGATGTCGAAGAAGGGCCCGAGTTCGGAGCTAAGTCGCCGCTTGAAGTCCGCCCTACTTCTTCGGGTGGAGTGCCGGCGTCGATAGAGCCGGCCCAGGCGATCAGGTCGTTCCGCAGTTGATCGCTCAGTATTGGAAAGTGTTCAGGGCCAGTTGCGCCCTCATTGGTCCACAACGGCCAGTCGTTGTAATCGACGTAGACGCGGATGGGAATGATGCCCGGGTAGGGGCTTACACGCACTTGCTTTCCACTGCCCGCAAGCTCGCGTCTGAACTCACCCTCGAGGCGTCCTGCTTCGTCAACGAACCACTGGCGGGTGCCAGGCTTCCAGACACCTGTAGTCACGGTGTCGTCCGGCTCGAAGTTCTTCGAGACATGCGCCATCCAAGCGTTGACATCATCGAGAAGGCTGATCGACACGTTCGGCAGCTCGACCCCACGGTTCGCATCTCTCACGAAGAACTGTTCGTAGATGCTGTTCCACTCGATGCGGATCTTTCGCGTCATCAACACAGTCTGGCAGGGTGACTGGCCGTAGCGGAGGTTCAGCCAACCCCGCCTGTGTGTCCCTACCGCCGCGCGGAACTATTGCCGTAGGTGGCCCGGCGCCCGGCCGGGCAGGACGGGTGGCGGGTCGGAGCGGTACTCGTGGCCGGTAGGGGTGCGCCAGACCGTGGTGCGGCCGTCGACGGCAACATCCCAGCCGGGTTGGTGCTTGATGGTGTGCGACCTGGCACACAGGCCCTGGCCGTTGGCGGCCGTGGTGGGGCCGCCGTGCTCATAGGCGCGGACGTGGTCGCCGTGGCGAATCGTGAGGTCGCAGCCGGGCTGGCGGCAGTAGCGGTCACGCCTGCGGATGTGCGCGGCGGTGGGGGCGTCGAAACGGCGCCGGCGCGGCTCGCGGACGACGAGGGTGCCGTCGACGGGGTCGGTCAACAGCCTGCGGACGGAACGGTTGGGGGCCCGGGCGATGATCTCGTCGGCCACGTCGGGACAGATGGGTCCGTAGCCCTCGAGCTCGACCGCTGTCGAGGCGCCCGCGACGAGGGTGTCGGCGTCGAGGACCAGATTGACCTCGACGGAGACGTCGTCGGCGAAGGCCAGGCCTGTGACCCGCTCGACCAGCGTCTGGCACATGATCTGACCGCGGGTGCGGGGATCACCGGTCGACCGCAGGCCGGTGGCCCAGGTGTCGAGGGCCTGGTGCGCGGCCACGATCTGCTCGGCCGGGCCCCGCACCTGCAGCGTCGCCACGCCGTCGACCTCGGGCAGCAGCGTGACCCGGGCGTCTGCCCGGTTGCGGCGGGCACGCTCGTGGGCCGCCTCGGCATCGATCCCGATCACGATGCGGGCAGCCGCGTGCCGAGCGCGCAGCGTCGTCATGCCGGGGATCTTCGCGGCGATCTCGGCGTCGGCGACGGGAGCGTCGTCGACATGCAACGACCGCGTCTCGGCGGCGACGGCACGAGCCGTGGCCTCGCTGATGACACCGTCGGCGAAGAGGGTGAACACCTGCGGCATGCGCGCCATGCCCATCGCGAGCTGGACCTGGCTCCCGGCCGCGGTGGGGCCGACGTTGCGGGCCATGGAGATCTCTCCGATGATCGACAGGCACGGGTCGCCGGCGCCGACCATGAGCTTCGTGCGTTCGTCCAGCAGGGCGGCGACCTGGGCTACCTGCTCGGCCTGCAGCGCTCGGATGCCCCGATCGAGCTCGCGGATGGCGTCGATGCGGTGGCGGCCGTGGTGGGTGACCGGGTCAGCGGCGAAGTCATGACCGCGCACCGCAGCGAGCACGCTGTCGGTGGGCGCGGTCTCGAACATACTTCAAGACTAGGGGCGACCACTGACACGAACTCGCTGCGAGCGCAATGGTTTCCACACCCCGCGGGCAGGGGTCAGTCCTGTGGCGCGCCGACCGTGTCGATGATCCAGGCGAGCTCCCAGGCCCGCTCCTTCCAGGAGGCGTAGCGGCCGCTGACGCCGCCGTGACCTGCGTGCATCTCGGTCTTGAGCAGGATCGGCGCGTCACCCGTGGCGGTCGCGCGCAGGCGGGCGACCCACTTGGCCGGCTCGACGTACATGACGCGGGTGTCGTGCAGGCTCGTGACCGCGAGGATCGCCGGGTAGTCGTGGGCGCCGACGTTCTCGTAGGGCGCGTAGGACTTCATGTAGGCGTAGACCTCGGGGTCGTCGAGGGGGTTGCCCCACTCGTCCCACTCGATGACCGTCAGCGGCAGCGACGGGTCGAGGATCGTCGTGAGGGCGTCGACGAAGGGCACCGCGGCGACGATGCCCGCGAAGGCATCGGGGGCGAGGTTGGCGACCGCGCCCATCAGGAGGCCGCCGGCGCTGCCGCCCTCGGCGACCAGCCGGTCGGCCGACGTCCAGCCCTCGTCGACCAGGTGGCGGGCGCTCGCGACGAAGTCGGTGAACGTGTTGCGCTTGTGCAGCTGCTTGCCGTCGTCGTACCAGTGGCGACCGAGCTCGCCGCCGCCCCGCACGTGGGCGATCGCAAACACGAAGCCGCGGTCGAGCAGCGACAGGCGCATGACCGAGAAGCTCGGGTCCATGCTCGCCTCGTACGAGCCGTAGCCGTAGATGAGCGCCGGCGCCGTGCCGTCGCGGGGGGTGTCCTTGCGGCACACGATCGACACGGGCACCAGGGTGCCGTCGTCGGCCGTCGCCCAGCTGCGGTGCTGCTCGTAGTCGGCGGAGTCGTAGCCGCCGAGCACGACCGCCTGCTTGCGCAGGATGAGCTCGCGGGTGGCCGGGTCGAAGTCGAAGACCGACGACGGGGTCACGAACGACCCGACGCCGACCCGGATCAGCGGCGGGTCCCACTCGGCGTTGGACCCGACGCCGCTCGTGAACAGCTCCTCGCCGAAGTCGATCTCGGACAGCTCTCCGAGGCCGTCGGGGCCGATCGGGATGATGCCGATGCGCGCCAGTGCCTCGCGTCGGAACGAGACCACGAGGTGACGGGCGAACACGTCGACGTCCTCGAGGCGGGTCGTGTCGCTGCCGGCGAGGACGACGGTCCGGTCCGTCGGGTCGTCGACGGGCACGGTCACGAGCTCGAAGTTGAGCGCACCGTCGTTGTGCAGGATCACGAAGCGGTCGGCGCCCCCGATGACGGCGTGCTCGAGGGAGTACTCGACGCCGTCACGGCGGGGGAGCACCACGCGGAACTCGCCCTCGGGGTCGTCGGCCTCCAGGACTCGGTACTCGCTCGTGATCTTGGAGCCGATGCCGATGACGAGGTAGCGCTCGGAGTGCGTGCGACCGACGCCGATGAAGTAGCGCTCGTCGGGCTCCTCGAGCACGAGGACGTCGTCGTCGGCCGTGCCGACAGCGTGCCGCCACACGCGGAACGGACGCCAGGCGTCGTCGACGGTCGTGTAGAACAGGTGCGTCCCGCCGGCCGACCAGGTGGCGCCGGCGCTGGCGCCCGTGATCTCGTCGGGCAGCACCTCGCCGGTGCGCAGGTCCTTGATGCGGATCGTGTAGCGCTCGTCGCCCTGCGTGTCGATCGACCAGGCGAGGAAGTTCTCGTCGTCGCTGATGCTGAAGGCGCCGAGCGAGAAGAACTCGTGCCCCTCGGCCTCGACGTTGGAGTCGAGCAGGACCTCTTCGCCGGGGATGGCGCTGTCGGCGTCGAGCACCGGCGGCGTCCAGTCGTCCGGGTCCTGCACGGCACAGCGGCAACGGATCGCGTACTGCTGGCCCTCGACGGTGCGGGCGTAGTACCACCACGCTCCGTGACGGGTCGGCACCGACAGGTCGGTCTCGAGCGTGCGGGACTTGATCTCGTCGAAGATCTGCTGGCGCAGCGGCTCCAGGTGGGCCGTGGCGGCGTCGGTGTGAGCGTTCTCGGCCTCGAGGTAGGCGAGCGTGGCCGGGTCCTCCTTGTCGCGCATCCACTCGTAGTCGTCGACGAACGCATCGCCGTGGTGGGTGCGGGTGACGGGGCGACGCTCGGCAACGGGCGGGGCGACGGAAGGTGCGACGGGCGAGGAGACAGGCTCGGTCATGCCTGAAACGTACCGCTGTGCCCCGAGGCGAGTGCGGGGTCGTCGGCCCGGAAGGTGTGCACGGGGCCGGGAGCGGTCCACCGGGTCTCGAAGCGGACCGTCACCCGGCCCAGCCCCGAGCCCCACACCCAGCCGTCGCCGTGGAGGTCGTGGTGCACGTCCATGCCGGGATACCACCGGTGCGGACGCTCGACGGTGTCCTCGGCCGGTGCCTCGTCGTCCTCGGGCTCGTCGTCGTCCTCGGAGAACAGGTCGTCCTGCACCCAGTCGGCCAGGCCGCTGACCCCGACGCCGAGCAGCCGCAGCCCGTTGCTGATGTCCTCGCCGGCGAGGAGGCCCCGGGCCGTGGTGGCGAGCAGCCGCGCGTTGTCGGTCGGGTTGGCCAACGTCGACGAACGGGTGTGGGTCTCGAAGTCGTGGTGGCGCATCTTGAGGGTGACGGTGCGGCCAGAGAGGCCGTTCTTGCGCAGGCGCGCCGAGACGTTGCGCGCCATGCGCTCGATGATCGTCTCGAGCTGCAGCCGGTCGGAGATGTCCTGCTCGAAGGTGTCCTCGACGCTGACGGACTTGGTCTCGCGGGAGGCCAGCACCGGGCGGTCGTCGTCAGCGCGGGCCATGCGGTGCAGCGACCGACCCGACGACTGCCCCAGCAGGCGCACGAGCTCGTCCTCGCTGGGCACGCGCAGGTCCTCGACCGTGAGGATCCCGACCCGGCGCAGCCGCTCGGTGGTGGCGGGACCGACGCCGGGGATCACGGTGACCTGCATGGGCCCGAGCACGTCGGCCTCGGTGCCGGGCTCGATCACGAAGACGCCGTCGGGCTTGTTGACCTCGCTCGCGATCTTGGCCATGAGCTTGGACGACGCGACGCCGACCGATGCCGTCAGGCCGCCGGTCACCTCGGCGATGTCGGCGCGGATCGCCGCGACGACCTGCTCGACGCGGGCGGGATCGAAGTCGTCGCCCGCGGACAGGTCGACGAACGCCTCGTCGAGCGACAGCGGCTCAATGAGGTCGGACTCCTGCCGCAGCCGCTCCATCACGAGCCGGCTAGCCTCGCGATAGGCGTCGAAGCGGCCGCCCAGGAACGCCGCGTGGGGGCACCGGGCCCGGGCCTCGGCCGTGCGCATCGCGGAGCGGACGCCGTGGACCCGTGCCTCGTACGAGGCTGTCGCCACGACGCCGCGGGGGCCGATGCCACCGACGATGACGGGCCGTCCGCGCAGGGAGGGCTTGTCGCGCTGCTCGACGGAGGCGAAGAAGGCATCGAGGTCGAGGTGCATGATCGTCCTCCGCGAGCGGGAGGTCACCCCAGTCGTGGACGCCATGAGGCCATTGTGTCGTGCGGCGCCGACAGGACGGTCGTCCACAGGCGCGAGTCGCCGCCGCAGGCGTCCACAGCCGTCGCCACGACCCTGTCGGGCTGCCGGGTCCCGCGGCGAGCGTGGTCGCATGACAACGACACCGTCCGTGTTCACGGCTCATGACGTCCCCGACCTCATCAACGCCCTGCCGACCCTGTTCGGCTTCCGGCCCGACGAGTCGCTCGTCGCCGTCGCGACCTCCGGGCCGCGGCGACGCTTCGGCTTCCGGCTGCGGATGGACCTGCCGCCGCCGGCGGAGGTCGACGCGGCCGCAGCCACCGTCGTCCGGCACCTGCTCAACCAGGGTGCCGAGGGGGCGATCGTCATCGCGCTGACCGAGCAGCAGGACGTCGCCCTCGACCTGCTCGACGCCGTGCACGGCATCCTCGACGACACCGACGGGATCGAGCTGATCGTCCGGGCGCGGGCCGACGGACGGCGCTACTGGACCGACGAGCCCGGGTCGTCCCCGGACGGACGGCCCTACGAGACCTCCGACCATCACCTGTCGATCGTCCAGGCCGTCGCGGCCGGCCAGCAGATCCTGCCGAGCCGGGAGGCCCTGGCCGGTCGGTTCCGACCCGTGGCGGGGGAGCGACGGCGATGGCTCGAGCAGACCGCGGCCGTCGTGCTCGACGAGGTCGTGCCGCAGGTCGCGCGGACGGCCCCCGGGGGGCTGGCCGCGACCGGGATGGCGGTGGTGGTCCCGACCCTCGACCGCGCCCGAGCGGGTCTTCCGGTGACCGACGGCGACCTGCTGCGGCTGGCGGCGTGGGTCTCGACCGTCTCGGTCCGCGACGAGGTGTGGGGGTTGATGAACCGCGAGAACGCCGCGGAGATGCTCGGCGCCCTCACGACGGTCTCGGCCAGCGTGGTGCCGCCGTTCGAGCCGGCGGTCCTGAGCCTGGCGGCGTTCGCGGCGTGGCTGGTCGGCGACGGTGCGCAGGCGCTGATCGCCGTCGAGCGAGCCTTGAAGGCCGACCCCTGCTACTCCATGGCGGGTCTCATCCTGCAGATCCTCGAGGGCGGCATCTCGCCCGACCACTGGGCGGGGCTGCCGACCGCGTCGTGAGCGAACCCGGGCCGAGACCCCTGCGTCGGCCTAGGCTGTCGTCATGGGACAGGACGTCGACGCACGCGAGTTCAGCCGCGAGGACCGTACGCAGTACCGCGCCAAGGTGCGCCGATGCCTCGACACGTTCGCCCGGATGCTGGGGGAGCACGACTTCTCGGTGGAGCACCCGCACGTCGGCATCGAGATCGAGTTCAACCTCGTCGATCCCGACGGCAACCCCGCGATGAAGAACGCCGAGGCGCTGGAGGCCATCGCCGATCCTGACTTCCAGACCGAGCTGGGCCTGTTCAACATTGAGATCAACGTGCCGCCGGCCCGCATCGAGGGCACGGGTCTCGACACGCTGGAGGCCGCGCTGCGCGACGACCTCAACGCGGCGCAGGCCAAGGCGGCCGAGGTCGAGGCGCACCTGGTCATGATCGGCATCCTCCCGACGCTGCAGGAGGGCCACTTCGGTCGCGAGTCGATCTCGGCCAACCCCCGCTACCACCTGCTCTCCGAGCAGATCCTCGCCGCACGCGGCGAGGACATCGAGATCGTCATCGACGGCGTCGACCGGCTCGACACCACGGCCGACACGATCATCCCCGAGGCGGCCTGCACCAGCACCCAGCTGCACCTGCAGGTCGAGCCCGAGGACTTCGCGCCGATGTGGAACGCTGCACAGGCCATCGCCGCGATCCAGGTCGCCATCGGTGCCAACTCGCCGTTCCTGCTCGGCCAGCAGCTGTGGCACGAGACCCGCATCGCCCTGTTCGAGCAGGCCACCGACACCCGCAGCGAGGAGCTCAAGGCCCAGGGGGTCCGTCCGCGGGTCTTCTTCGGCGAGCGGTGGATCACGTCGGTGTTCGACCTCTTCGAGGAGAACGTCCGCTTCTTCCCGGCGCTCCTGCCGATCCTCGACGAGGAGGACCCCGTCATCGAGCTGGAGGCCGGACGGGTGCCCACGCTCGGTGAGCTGCGGCTGCACAACGGCACGGTCTATCGCTGGAACCGGCCGATCTACGACGTGGCCGACGGGCGTCCGCACCTGCGCATCGAGAACCGCCTGCTGCCGGCCGGTCCGACGGTCGTCGACACGATGGCCAACGCGGCACTGTTCTACGGGCTCGTGACGGTGCTCGGCTCCAGCGAGCGGCCGGTGTGGTCCCAGCTGTCGTTCCGTGCTGCCGAGGACAACTTCCACCAGGCAGCCCGCGCCGGCATCGATGCCGACATCTACTGGCCGGGCGTCGGCACCGTCGCGGTGCGTGAGCTCGCCCTGCGCCAGCTGCTGCCGCTGGCGCACGCCGGGCTGGAGCAGATGGGCGTCGACGCGACGGTGCGTGCCCGGCTGCTCGGCATCATCGAGCAGCGCTGCATCACCGGACGCAACGGGGCGACGTGGCTGATCGAGGAGTTCGCGCACCAGAGCCGTGACACCGCCGACCGATCGGCCGCGATGCGGGCGACCACCCAGGCCTACGAGCGACACATGCACGAGGGCTCGCCGGTGCACACCTGGCCGACGCGGTCCTGAGAGGACCCTGAGATGCGCGCGCTTGGTGGGGCGTGACACACTGAAGGCAGAGGTTGACCACAGGCCTCTTTGTTGCGCCCATCTACCGTTTGTGAGGTTGACGTGCCGGTGAATCCCGCATCTGGATCACGTCTCGGCGCCGTCAAGAAGCTTCTTCCCGGATCGTCGAAGCACGATCCTGAGAAGGATTCTGAGAAGAGTGCGGCACCTGCCCAGAAGGTTCCTGCGGCCAAGGAGGCACCTGTGAAGAAGGCACCCGCCAAGAAGACACCGGCCGCGGCCACCAAGACCGCTGCCAAGAAGCCCACATCCCCTGCGAAAACAGAAACGACCGTGACGAAGACTTCAACGAGCCCCGCCAAGAAGACCGCCGCCAAGAAGGCCCCGGCCAAGAAGGCCGCCGCCAAGAAGGTGGAGTCCAGCCCCGAAGAGTCCCACATCCCCGGCGCGATCGACGCGGCCGACGTCCTGGAGACCCCCAAGGTGGTCGACGGCACGGTGCAGGTCGACGCGCAGGGCAAGAAGATCCTCCCGGACATCCCCGACGAGGAGTTCGAGAAGGACCTCGCGACGGACCCGACGCTCAAGGAGGACGAGAAGTCGTCCTACACGCTGTCGGCGGCCGACGAGTCCGACGAGCCCGTCCAGCAGGTCATGGTCGCGGGTGCGACGGCCGACCCGGTCAAGGACTACCTCAAGCAGATCGGCAAGGTCTCGCTGCTGACCGCCGGCCAGGAGGTCGAGCTGGCCAAGCGCATCGAGGCCGGCCTGTTCAGCGAGGAGAAGCTCGCCAAGGGCGGTCGCATCTCGGAGAAGATGCGCGAAGAGCTCGAGTGGATCGTCGTGGACGGTCGCCGCGCCAAGAACCACCTGCTCGAGGCCAACCTGCGCCTCGTCGTCTCGCTGGCCAAGCGCTACACCGGTCGCGGCATGTTGTTCCTGGACCTGATCCAGGAGGGCAACCTCGGCCTGATCCGTGCGGTCGAGAAGTTCGACTACACCAAGGGCTTCAAGTTCTCGACCTACGCGACGTGGTGGATCCGTCAGGCGATCACCCGCGCGATGGCCGACCAGGCCCGCACGATCCGCATCCCGGTCCACATGGTCGAGGTCATCAACAAGCTCGCCCGTGTCCAGCGTCAGATGCTGCAGGACCTCGGCCGTGAGCCCACGCCCGAAGAGCTCGCGATCGAGCTCGACATGACGCCCGAGAAGGTCGTCGAGGTGCAGAAGTACGGCCGCGAGCCGATCAGCCTCCACACGCCGCTCGGCGAGGACGGCGACTCGGAGTTCGGTGACCTCATCGAGGACTCCGAGGCCATCGTCCCGGCCGACGCCGTGTCGTTCACGCTCCTGCAGGAGCAGCTGCACGCGGTGCTCGACACGCTCAGCGAGCGCGAGTCCGGCGTCGTCTCGATGCGCTTCGGCCTGACGGACGGTCAGCCCAAGACCCTCGACGAGATCGGCAAGGTCTACGGCGTCACGCGCGAGCGCATCCGCCAGATCGAGTCCAAGACCATGAGCAAGCTGCGGCACCCGTCGCGCTCGCAGGTCTTGCGCGACTACCTGGACTGATCGAGACGGTGTCCGGGGGGACGCACCACACCAGATGGGTGGGTGCGGCGGCACTCGCGGTGCTGGCAGCTCTGGCGATCGTGCTGGTGCTGCAGCTGCGCGGCTCCGACGAGCCGGTGCGGCAGGCGACCGCTGCCGAGGCGCCCGGCGCCGCAGCACTGACCGATCCGCAGCACCGCGACACGACGTGGAGCCGCATCGACCACGTCGACGCGATGCGCCCGCTGCCGGCTGACGCCAAGGACGACCGCCCCGCGTTCTACGACGACGGGTCGGGCTGCCAGGTCAAGGACGGCGACCCCGTGCCCAAGGTCTGCGCATCAGGAGACCCGTCCGGTGATCGAACCCTGATGCTCGTCGGCGACTCCAAGCTGGCCCAGTGGCAGACCGCGTTCGACGACCTGGGCCGTGCGGACGGCTTCACGGTGCTCACCGCCACCAAGAGCGCATGCCCGTTCACCGACGCAGCGGTCACCAGTGACCGCAAGGTCCGCACCGACTGCCGCGAGTGGGGACAGGCCGCGCTGCGCGACACCCTGGAGGCGCGCCCCGACGTCGTCGTGACGTCCCAGCGCACCAGCACCGCACTGCTCGACGACGGCAGCGACCGCACCAGGGGAGCGATGATCCGGGGCCTCCACTCCTACTGGTCGCAGCTGCAGGACGCCGGCATCGAGGTCGTCGTGATGCTCGACAACCCGTTCCCGATCACGCACCCGGTCTACCAGTGCGTCGAGGAGCACCCCGACGACCTGCCGCGCTGCTCCTTCGACCTCGCCGAGGGCGTGCAGAAGTCGTCCGCGCCCATGATGCGCGAGGCCGCAGAGATCATGTCGGGCGTCGGGATCATCGACATGACGTCGACGATCTGCCCTGACGAGGGACGATGCCCGGCGGTGATCGGCAACGTGCTCGTCTATCGAGCCGGGTCGCACATCACCAAGACCTTCGTCCGCACCGCCGAGCCACAGCTCGCTGTCGAGCTGGCCCGGGCGACGGGCGGAACGTTCGGCGAGACAGGTCCATGAAGCGCGACGGCCTGTCCGCAACGATCATGTGGGTTAGAGTGTCCTGACAACGACGAGCGTCTCGGAGAGCAGACCTGTGCAAAAAACCGGCGGACCACAGCGCGTAGTGCGCGTTTTCGGGGTGGGCGTCCTGGCCGTGAGCCTTCTGGTGGGCTTCGGCTCGGTGGCTTCCAACGCCGAGGACGTCCCTGACCTGGCAGCAGCGACACCGACTCCCACGGCGTCGACTCCTGCCCCCGAGGCGACCGAGGAGACGGCCGACCCCGACACCACGACCGAGACGCCCGATCCCACGGTCAAGGCAGCGGACAACCCCTACGGCACCAACTACCCGGTGACGCTCGAGACCAACTTCGCGCGTCCGTACAAGGCGATCTCCAGCCCGTCCAACAGCGACTTCTCCCAGCTCAACGACCTCGAGCGCATCATCCGCGGCTCCTACAAGGACCCGCGCACCGGCAAGGTCCGCCCGTCGAGCGTCCGCAAGTCCAACTCGGTCTTCATGTCGATCTCGCGCATGGAGAACTCCTACCGCGTCGGGCGCGAGCTGATCCGTGCGGCCAAGGCCGGCGTCAAGGTCCGTGTCATCCACGGCAAGGCCTCGCAGTCCAAGGAGTCGCGTGCCCTGCAGCGTGCGCTCGACAAGAGCTCGCTGCGCGACTCCAACTTCAAGATCTGCTCCAAGGGCAAGAGCCTGGCCTGCCTCTCGGGCCTCAACGGCGCGATCATGCACTCCAAGATCCTGCTCGTGAGCAACACGTTCACCCGCGACAACAAGCCGGCGAAGGCCGCGATCTGGTCGGGCTCGGCCAACCTCGGTGGCCCCAGCGGCGAGCGCACCTACAACAACGGGCTCACGGTCTACAACGACAAGAAGCTCTGGTACGAGACCCGCCAGATGTGGGACGACATGTACGCCGAGCGCAACGTCGGCAACAACTACCTGCGCTACATCGACAAGAACGCGACGCGCTACGGCATCACGGAGTCCGACCGCACGAAGTTCGGCTACACCAAGGCCGACCCCAACTACGGCATGTTCTACTCCAACCTCGCCAACGTCACGATCTACGCGACGCCGATCCTCGCGACGCCGACCAACGGCAAGGACCCCGTCCTCAACCTGCTGAACCGCGTCGTCCCCGACGACCAGTGCCGCATCCGCCTGCAGGAGAACCGCTTCAAGTACCGCCGCATCGCGGTGGCCCAGAAGCTCGTGCAGCTGGCCGACCAGGGCTGCAAGGTCTCGATCGTCGGGTTCGAGGACGACCTCAAGGTCAACCGCATCGCGCACTGCCAGCAGTACATCCGTGTGTGCCGTCCGATCCTCGACGTCTTCAAGACCGCGAGCCGGCGCATCGAGGCCGCGTGGGCCAAGCCGCACGACAAGACGATCCTCGTCGAGGCCAAGCTGAAGAAGAACCGCCTCAACCCCGAGGAGGTCGCGATCGACGGCACCAAGTACAACGATTGGCCCAACGACGGCATCCGCACCAAGATGGTCCAGGCCGGCTCGGCAGCCCTCACCGGCTCCAACCTCGTCGTCAGCGACGAGATCACGACCGAGACGATCGACCCCGCGGTCTACGAGGACTACCTCCAGCACTGGAAGGCGATCCTGAAGTCGAACGAGTACCACAGTTACCCCTACTGATGCAGGGGTGCTGAGCAGCACAACGCGAAGGGCCGGCCAGTTCACACTGGCCGGCCCTTCGCGTTGGTTGGAGCGGGGTGCGCTCAGACCTCGTCGTCGACGAGCGACGACGAGGGGGCGAGTCGCTCGCTCTCGTCGTGGATCATGGCGGACATCTCACGCAGCTTTTCCTCGTGCTGGCGGGCGTGGTGGGCGCAGAACATGAGCTCGCCACCTCCACCGAGGGTGACTCGGACGTAGGCCTGAGCACCGCAGCGGTCGCAGCGGTCGAGGGAGCTCAGCATGGGGGCTGTCAGTGTTGTCACGGTGACCTTCTCTCTGAGCCTTAGCGGATCTGTCGTGGTCAACATCCAACCACGGAGGGGTATTCCTCGCCGTTCGTGGTGACCTATGACATAGATACTCCCCGACGGGGACAAACCGACGCAGGCGCGCGGCGGGGCGCGTGTCAGGCGCGGTCACACCGGGACGGCTCGATATCCTTGGAGGACACCACCAGCGCGAGAGGCATCCATCATCGACAGCACGTACGACGCCCGCAATCTCCTGGTCCTCGAGGGTCTGGAGGCCGTGCGCAAGCGTCCCGGCATGTATGTCGGGTCCACCGACACGCGTGGCCTCATGCACTGTCTGTGGGAGATCATCGACAACTCCGTCGACGAGGCGCTCGGTGGCCACGGCTCGCACATCCTGGTCGCGCTGCACGCCGACGGGTCCGTCGAGGTGCAGGACCAGGGACGCGGAGTGCCCGTCGACATCGAGAAGAAGACAGGTCTGACCGGCGTCGAGGTGGTCTACACCAAGCTGCACGCCGGCGGGAAGTTCGGCGGCGGCTCCTACGTCGCGACCGGCGGTCTGCACGGTGTCGGCGCGTCCGTGGTCAACGCCCTGTCGTCTCGGCTCGACGTCGAGGTCGACAAGGGCGGCGCGACGTGGGCCATGTCGTTCCGTCGTGGTGTGCCGGGCGTCTTTGCCGGCGACGGGCCCGACGCCGACTTCACCCCGACCAACGAGCTGCGCAAGATCGGCAAGGTCGCCAAGGCCCGCACCGGCACGCGAGTGCGCTACTGGGCCGATCCGCAGATCTTCATCAAGGGCGCCAGGTTCGCCTACGACGAGCTGGTGGGCCGGGCGCGGCAGACCTCGTTCCTGGTGCCAGGCCTCGAGCTCGTGATCCGCGACGACCGTGGCGACGTGCCGACCGAAGAGAAGTTCCGCCACGACGGCGGCATCAGCGAGTTCTGCGAGTTCCTCGCACCCGACGAGGCCGTCTCCGACGTGCTGCGCCTGCAGGGGGAGGACGTGTTCACCGAGACCGTCCCGCTGCTCGACGCCAAGGGCCACATGACGCCGCAGGACATCGAGCGCAACCTCGGCGTCGACGTCGCCCTGCGCTGGGGCACGGGCTACGACACCGAGCTGAAGTCGTTCGTCAACATCATCGCGACGCCCAAGGGCGGCACCCACGTCAACGGCTTCGAGCGCGCCCTGACCAAGACGTTCAACGACGTGCTCAAGACGACGCGCCTGCTCAAGTCCGGCGACCCTGACGTCATCAAGGATGACGCCCTCGAGGGCATGACCGCGGTCGTCACCGTGCGTCTGGCCGAGCCGCAGTTCGAGGGCCAGACCAAGGAGGTGCTCGGCACCCCGGCGGTCACCAAGATCGTCAACCAGGTCGTGGCCCGTGAGCTCAAGACTTTCCTGACGTCGTCCAAGGCCGCTGAGAAGGCCAAGGCGCGCCTCGTGATGCAGAAGGTCGTCGACGCCTCCCGCACCCGCCTCGCGGCACGTCAGCAGCGCGACACCCAGCGTCGCAAGAACGCCCTGGAGTCCAGCGCCCTGCCGGCCAAGCTCGCCGACTGCCGCAGCAACGACGTCGAGCGCTCCGAGCTGTTCATCGTGGAGGGCGACTCCGCCCTCGGCACGGCCAAGTCGGCGCGCGACTCCGAGTTCCAGGCACTGCTGCCGATCCGCGGCAAGATCCTCAACGTCCAGAAGGCCAGCATCGGCGACATGCTCAAGAACGCCGAGTGCTCGTCGATCATCCAGGTCGTCGGGGCGGGGTCCGGTCGGACGTTCGACGTCGACGCGGCCCGCTACGGTCGCATCATCTTCATGGCTGACGCCGACTCCGACGGGGCGCACATCCGGTGCCTGCTTGCGACGCTGTTCTTCCGTTACATGCGTGATCTGGTCGACGCCGGGCGCGTCTACACCGCCGTGCCGCCGTTGCACCGCATCGAGCTGACCAACCCCAAGAAGGGGCAGGACAAGTACGTCTACACCTACTCCGACCCCGAGCTGCAGCGCACGATGGCCGAGCTGCGGCGCAAGGGCGTCAAGTGGAAGGACCCGGTCCAGCGCTACAAGGGTCTCGGCGAGATGGATGCCTCCCAGCTGGCGGAGACCACGATGGACCCGCGCCACCGCACGCTGCGCCGGCTCACGGTCGACGACGGTGAGCAGGCCGCCGAGGTCTTCGAGCTGCTGATGGGCAACGAGGTCCCGCCGCGCAAGGAGTTCATCGTGCAGGGCGCTTACGAGATCGACGCCGACAAGATCGACGCCTGACCTGCCCTAGGATCGCTGCGTGACCATCGACCACTCGAGCGACTTCGACGCCAGGCGGGTGGGCTGGTGGCAGCGGCGCGCAGCTGTCCGCCGGCTCAAGGGCGACACCTCGTTGATGCCCGCCGACCGCGACCTGCGCGTCCAGCAGGCCAAGGTCGCTCAGACCCGCGGCGAGCTCAACGCGCTGACCCGTGACCTGGGGGTGGCGCCCGCCTCGCAGGCCTACGCCGCCCCGCCCCAGCAGACGTACGGGCCGGTCGTTCCTCCGGCATACACGCCGCCGGCTGTCTCGTCGGCTCCTCCGCGGGCGCAGCCTGGCAAGAGCAGCGGCTTCCGGCCCTCGGTGCTCATCGCGGTCGTCGTGGTGCTGGTGACGCTCGGGACGACGGCGGTGTCGTGCGTCAGCACGGTGGTCAGCAGCGTGTCCGACATGGGCTTCGACTCCGGCTCGAGCTTCGACGGGAACGACGCGCCACTCGACGACCTGCAGACGATCTCAGGCTGGAACGACATGGTGGAGGTCGTCGACGGCGAGGCCGGCACGACGGACGTCGTCGGGGTGGTCGTGCGTCCGGACCTGGCGACGATCTCCGTGCCTGATGCCGACGACACCGCTGCGGTGCAGCGCTACTTCTACGACGGCGAGCTCGTCGCGGCCGAAGACGGCGTGCGGAGGGCATCTGCGCAGGTGTTCGACCTCGCCGCGGTCGACCCGGCGACGGTCATGAACGTCATCGTGCAGGCCCGAGTCAGCTCGGGCGCCGTCGACAACACCACGACCGCAGCGCAGGTGGCGGTCGCGGACAACGGCGACGGTCTGCGCTTCGAGGTGACGTTCCCCGACAGCCCGCAGAGCAGCTACCGCCTGGTGGCCGGCGCGGACGGCCGGCGGATCTCCGAGCAGCGCTAGCTGCCGGCCGCCGTGCTCCCGAGCAGTCCGTCCCGGTCGAGGCGCTGCTCGATGTAGGGCTTCATGGTCGTCATGTAGGTCTTGCTGATGTGGGTGCGGTCGCGATAGACGTTGACGCCGCCGATCACGGCCGGGCACTCGCTGTCGGTGCAGTAGAAGCTCGTGAAGTCGTAGAGCCGGCTGCCCGAGACCTCCTTGGTCGCCTCGACGAGGGGGTCGTAGTTGGGGAACGCCTCGTCGCGGGGAAGCGCGCAGCTGTCAGGGGTGATCTTCGACTCCAGTGCGAGGCAGTCGTTGGTGTCCTCGGGCTGGGCGGTGTTGTCGCGGAACGCGACGATCGGGACGCCTTGGTCGGCCAGGGGCTGCCAGGTCTTGACGAAGCCGGCGACCTGCTCCTTCGGCCCGGTGGCGGGTCGCGGGTGGGCGAGGGCCCCTGTGACGATCAGGTCGATGTCGTCGGCGTTCTTGGCCAGGTAGGCGTTCTCGTTGTCGCGCCACTCGTAGCAGGACTCCGCGATGGTGCGGTCCGGGTTGGGGTGCGGGTTGTCCGACCAGTTGCAGCCGGCCTTGACCTGCACGTCGAGGAAGATCTTGCCTTCCTTGGCCAGGGGGATGAAGGCCGGCAGGAGCGCCCGCGCGTGGGAGTCGCCGATGATGACGACGTGCGGGGTGCTCGCATCGTCCTTGTCGCCGAACGTGCAGGTGGTGCGGACGTCGTCGGTGTCGGTCTGGCAGCCGGGGTAGTTGGGGTTGTCACGGCGGATAGCCGTCGTGTCGGGCACGAGCAGGCCGTCGAGCTCGGGGTTGTCACACGGCTGTCCGGCGACCATGGACGCCGCACCGAAGCAGTCAGGCGTGTCGCGGGTGATGTTGGCCGTCAGCTGCTCGGCGCGGTCGGCCTCGGCGTTGGCGTGCTGGACGCCGCCGAGGCTCGCTGCGGCGAGTGCTGCGGCAGCAACGGAGGTGAACGCGAAGGTCACGGTGCTGCGCTGGATGCCGAGCTTGCGCCCCGTGCGCACCGGATCCTCGATGAAGCGCTTGGTGAGGGCCGCGGCTGCGAAGGTCGCGACCAGGATCGCGACCCGCGGCCAGAAGCCGAGCTCGTGACCCAGGATCACGGGCAGCAGGACGATCGGGGGCCAGTGCCAGAGATAGAGCGGGTAGGAGATGTCGCCCGTCCACTGCACGACGCGGCGGTCGATGAGCCAACGCGGGGAGAACCGCGACGACGGCATGCCGACCGCGATGACGGCGACGGTCGCGAGCACCGGGAGCAGGGCGGCCGTGCCCGGGAACGGGGTGGACCCCGTGAGCTCGAGCCCGCAGTAGGCGAGCACCAGCAGGCCGGCCCACGAGATGGCGGCACCCAGGTGGGGGTTGAGCGACCGCGTCTTGCGGCGTCCCGTCGCGGAGCGCAGCGTGAGCAGGGCGAGCAGGGCGCCGGCGCCGAACTCCCACGCGCGGGTGAACGTGGAGAAGTAGGCGAACGACACATTGGTGTAGGTCAGCCACAGCGAGTAGGCGAAGCTGGCCGCCGTGGCGACGGCGACGACCGCGGTAACGGTGGGCAGCTGACGGGTGCCGACACGAGCTGCGAGCAGGATCGCCGCGAGCACGAGCAACGGCCAGGCGACGTAGAACTGCTCCTCGACCGACAGGGTCCAGTAGTGCTGGGCGACGCTGGGGGAGTTCTCGGCCGCGAGGTAGTCGACCGCGTCGGCGGCGAGCCGCCAGTTCTGGAAGTAGAGGGCCGACGCGAGGATCTCGCGGAAGTTCTGGGCCCAGTTGAGCACCGGCATCCAGACATAGACCGCTACGGCGGACGCTGCGAGAACGAGGTAGGCGGCGGGCAGGAGGCGGCGCGCACGGCGGGCCCAGAAGCGCGTGAGCCGGATGCGGCCGGTCGAGGTGGCCTCACGAGCGAGGTGCGAGGTGATCAGGAAGCCGGAGATGACGAAGAAAACGTCGACGCCCATGAATCCGCCCGGCAGTCGCCCCGGCCACAGGTGGTAGAGCACGACCAGCAACGCGGCACCGGCCCGGAGGGCCTGGATCTCGGGCCTGACCGGTCGCGGTGCGTGCTGTGTGGGGGTGTCAGAAGCTGCAGGGGCGGAGGGCAAGGGCATCAGACCACACGCTCGAGCAGACCGCTGTCGACGTCGTAGAGGAAACCACCGACCGCCACGTCGTCGCTGATCAGCGGGTGGGTCTTGACGCGCATGACGTCGGCGCGCACGGTGTTCTTCTGGTCGACGATCGCACCGAGGGTCATCCACGAGGCGTCGGCCTGGGCGCTCTCGCCGACGCGGGCCTTGAGCTCGTCCTCGGTCGAGGTGGCCATGGCGCAGCGGGTGTGCTCGACGACGAGGATGCGCTCGACCTGCAGCAGGTTGACGCCCAGCACGAGGGCCACGAGCGCCTGGTCGGTGACGCGGCCACCGGGGTTGCGCAGGATCTTGGCGTCGCCGGCCGCGAGGCCGATCATGCGGAGCGGGTCGATGCGCGAGTCCATGCAGGTGACCATCGCGACGCCGGCACGGGCGATGCCGTCGAAGCCGGAGAGGTTGAAGTTGTCAGCGTAGGACCGGTTGGCATCGAGCAGGTCATCGAAATCGCGCATGGGACAAGGGTAACGAGCGGTGCCGCCCGATCAGGCTGCAGGTTCGGCCGTCGTGTCGTCCGACGGTCGCAGCAGGATCAGCGCCAGCACGGCCGCGACGACGGCGCAGACGGCGGCTCCGACGAAGACCGCGTGCAGCTGGGTGATGCCGGCATCGACCTGGGCGTCCTTGTAGGCCTGGCAGAGCGTCGCCGCTCCGTTGCAGACCTCGGCCACGGGCGGGATCTTGTCGGTCGCGTCGTAGAACGCGCGCAGGCCGATCGTGGTGAGCGCGGAGATGCCGAGCAGCATCCCGACCATGCGGGCGACGATCAGCAGGGCCGAGGTCACGCCGTGGACGGCGTCCGCCGTGTGCGCGAGCAGGGCGGCGTTGACGGGGGCGATCGCGATGCCGAAGCCCAGGCCGCCGAGGATCAGGGACCACGTCTCGACGGATCCCTCGAGCGACGTGCGGTCCCAGGTGGTCATGTGCCAGAACGCGACGGCGCTCATCAGCATCGCGACGGCCGTGAGGACGTGCGCCGGGACCTTGCGCAGCAGCCAGCCTCCGATGAGTGCGCCGACGGGCAGGGCGACGAGGAATCGGACGAGCACCAGGGCGGCATCGAGCTGCGAGTCGCGATAGACCGTCAGCCGGGCGAAGAACGGGATGTCGACGAGGGCGGCGATCAGGGACGCACCCACGAAGAACGACACGATCAGCGCACCCCATGCCGGGCGGGCGCTGAGGGCGCCGCGCGGGATGAGGGGCAGCGCGGCGCGACGCTGCCGCACCGCGAAGCCGATGAACGCCACTGCGGCGATCGGTAGGAGCCACGGGGCGTCGGGGGAGATCGCGCCGCTCTCGGGCTCGGCCGTCGCGAAGGTCACGATGACGGCGCCGAGGCCGACGGTCAGCAGCAGTGCGCCCCACAGATCGGTCTCGCGGGCGAGAGCCGGCCAGCTGCGCCAGTCGACGAGGGGATGCCGTGCGGTGGCGATGCGCAGGAGAAACAGTGCGAGGAGGCCGAACGTCGCCAGGGCGAGGGGCGTGAGCCAGCGGGAGTCGCCGGTCACGGGCAGGTAGGCGCGGCCGATCTCGACGTCCTGCACGAAGCGCGTGGGTGCCAGCATCACCAACGTGACGCCCAGGAGCGTCAGGGTGGCCAGGAGGGCGCCGACGTAGTCGAAGCGTCGTCCGCGGGTCGCCTCGAGCGCCGCCTCTCGAAGGGGCACCATCGCGGCGGCGAGCACGAGCCCGATCGCGCAGTTGAGCCAGAAGATCGTCCGCCAGTCACCGAAGGCGAGCACTGCGGCGCCGTAGAGCGGACCCAGGACGCTGCCGAGCTCTTGCACGGCGCCGACGACGCCGAGGGGGAGCCCCCGCTTCTGCGGCGGCCACAGGTCGGCGACGAGGGCCAGCGTCGGCGGGATCAGGCCGCCACCGCCAATGCCCTGGATCAGCCGGCCGGCGACGATCGTCTCGAGGTTGTAGGCAGCCGCGGTGACGATCGAGCCGACGGCGAACACGACGAGCGATCCGAGCAGCACCGGCACCCGTCCGCGCAGGTCGGAGATGCGGCCAATCAGGGGGAGCACCCCGACGTAGCCGAGCAGGAACCCGGAGACGATCGGTGCGGCCCGCTGCAGCTCGTCGAGGTTGAGGCCGACCGAGCTCATCATGTCGGGCAGCGCCAGCACCACGACATAGGTGTCGGCGGCCGCGAACGAGATCGCGACGGCAGCCAGCGCCAGCAGGACCTTGGAGGCGGGCCGGATCGCCGGGGTCTGCGTCATGCCGGCCTCAGGGCTTGGTGACGGTGACCGGGGTGTCGGACGTCTTCAGCGTGACGGTGTAGGTGACCTTGCCGCCCTCGGGGTAGAACTGCCCGCTGAGCGTCGCGTCGCGCAGCGTGTCGTCGTCGTCGAGGCGGTAGGTCACGGCGAACGTCTGGTCGGCCGCCGCCGACGGGATGATCGTCGCGACGACGTCACCCGGCAGGGTGCCCTTGACCGTGGTCAGCACGTCCTTGCCGTCGCGGGACTGCCCACCGTCGCTGAGCTTTGTCGTCTTGACCAGGATCTGCGAGATGCCGTCGTCGGTCGACAGCAGGGCCGCCGGGTCGGGGGCCTTGAGGTCCTTGGGGTCGATCGTGGCGAAGTCGGGTGTGAACCCGGTCTTGGCATAGACCTTGCCGTCCACCGCGATGACGTCGGCGCCGATGCTCGCACCGCCGGTGATGACCGTGACCTTGCCGGTGAAGGCCGGGGAGTGGTTGCCCTGGCCCTTGGCCGACAGCAGCCCCGTGATGCCGTCGGGCAGGCTCTTGGTCGCCAGCGAGATGTCGATCGTCTCGGCGTCGTCGAGGGCCGTCTTGGCGGCCGCGAGGCGCTGCTCGAGCTGCTGGGTGTCGCCACCCGTGGAGTCGGACGATTCAGACCCGCCGGTGCACCCGGTGAGGACCAGGGCCGCGGCGAGCAGGGCAGGGATCAGGTGACGGGTACGCACGCGCTCAGTCTTGCACGCCGGGCTGCTCGACACCGGCCACTGCGGGCTGTGACGCCGGCGGCCCCGCCACCGCGAGGATCGGCTGCGCCACCGGCACGCCCGAGCCGTCGCGACGGTCGCTGACCTCGGGCAGGTCGATCGCCGACCCGCTCGTGGCACACGCCATCGGCGCACCGTCGCCGACCCAGGCCAGCAGTAGCCCGTCCTCACCCTTGAGCAAGCGCTGGCAGCGGACGCCGCCGGTCGCGCGCCCCTTGGGCGGATAGATCGCCATCGGGCTGACCTTGACCGCGCCGGTCTGGGTGCCGGGCAGGGCGTCGGCCGAGCCGGCGACCGTGACGACGAAGGCGTTGGCGACGTCGGAGACGACCCCGAACGACACGGCCTTCTGGCCGGGCGCGATCTTGATGCCGGCGACACCGCCGCCGGTGCGACCCTGCGGCCGCACGAGCGAGGCGGAGAAGTAGAGCAGCTGGGCGTCGGACGTCACGAAGGCGAGCTGCTCGTCGCCGGTGGCCAGCATCGCGGCGCCGACGACGACGTCATCGTCCGCGAGCGAGATGAGCTCCCACTTGTCGCGGCCGAGGTGATCGGGCTTGACCCGCTTGACGACTCCCTGGCGGGTGCCGAGCGCGATGCCGGGGCCGGTCTCGTCGAAGGTCATGAGCGCCAGCGCGGGGGAGTCGAGCACCGCGACCTCGCCGAGCGGCAGACCACCCTGCAGGTTGGGCGCGTGCGCGCTGGGCGGCAGGCCGGGCAGCTCGAGCACGCTGATGCGGCGCACGCGGCCGTCGGCCGTGATGACGCCGACCTCGCCGCGCGCCGTCGACCTGACGGCCGACACGATCGTGTCGTGCTTGACCCGTCGGTCGACGTCGCCGAGGGGGGAGTCGTCGGACGTGCGGGCGAGCAGGCCGGTGGCAGACAGCAGCACCCAGCACGGGTCGTCGGCGACCTCGAGCGGTGACGCTGCCGTCGCCGTCTGGCCCGACGACTCGAGCAGGACGGTGCGACGCGGCGTGCCGAAGGTCTGCGCCATCTCGGCCAGCTCGTCGCCGACGACCTTGCGGAGCAGCGTCTCGTCCTCGAGGATCGCGTCGAGGGCCTCGATCGTGCGACGCAGCTCCTCGATCTCCTTCTCGACCTCGATGCGGTCGTAGCGGGTGAGCCGTCCGAGCGTCAGGTCGAGGATGTAGGTCGCCTGGGGGTCGGAGAGGTCGAACACCGACATCAGCCGCTCCTTGGCCTCCGCCCGGTTCTCGCTGGAGCGCACGAGCTGGATGACCTCGTCGATGTCGAGCAGCGCCAGCAGCATGCCCTCGAGCAGGTGGAGCCGGTCGGCGGCCTTGCCGCGGCGGAACGTCGTACGGCGTCGCACGACGTCGATGCGGTGCTGGAGGTAGACCTCGAGCATCTGCTTGAGACCGAGGGTGCGGGGCTGGCCGTCGACCAGGGCGACGGCGTTGATGCCGAACGAGCTCTCCATCGGGGTGCTCTTGAACAGCTGGCCGAGGATCGTCTCGGGGATGAACCCGTTCTTGATCTCGATCACCAGGTTGAGGCCCTTGTGGCGGTCGGTGAGGTTCTTGATGTCGGAGATGCCCTGCAGCTTCTTGGCCTGCACGAGCTTCTTGATCGCCTCGATGACCTTCTCGGGGCCGACGTTGTAGGGCAGCTCGGTGACGACGATGCCCTTCTTGCGCGGCGTGACGTTCTCGATGCGCGTCGACGCCCGCATGCGGAACGAGCCGTTGCCGGTCGCATAGGCGTCGCGGATGCCCTCGAGGCCGACGATCTTGCCGCCGGTGGGCAGGTCGGGCCCGGGGATGAAGCGCATGAGGTCGTCGAGGTCGGCCTTGGGGTTCTTGATTAGGTGTCGCAGCGCCTGGACGACCTCGATCAGGTTGTGCGGGGCGATGTTGGTCGCCATGCCGACCGCGATGCCGCTGGCGCCGTTGACCAGGAGGTTGGGCACGGCCGCCGGGAGCACGACCGGCTCCATCTCGCGCCCGTCGTAGTTGGGCCGGAAGTCGACGGTGTCCTCGTTGATGGAGGCCGTCATCGCCTCTGCGGCGGCATCCATGCGGATCTCGGTGTAGCGCATCGCGGCCGGCGGATCGTCCTGCGAGCCGAAGTTGCCGTGTCCGTCGGCCAGCGGCAGTCGCAGCGACCACGGCTGGACGAGGCGGACGAGGGCGTCGTAGATCGAGCTGTCGCCGTGGGGGTGGAACCGACCCATGGTCTCGCCGACGGGGCGGGCGCTCTTGACGTGGCCGCGGTCGCTGCGCAGGCCCATGTCGTCCATCGTGTAGAGCAGTCGCCGCTGGACGGGCTTGAGCCCGTCGCGGGCGTCGGGCAGCGCCCGGGAGTAGATGACCGAGTAGGCGTACTCGAGGAAGCTGGATCGCATCTCGTCGCCGACGTCGGTGTCGAGGATGTGCTCCTCGAAGTCCTCCTCGGGAGCCTGCTTGCTGGTGCGGGCCATGCCGTCCTCTCCTGGATGCTGCTCGGAGGATCATTTTCCCCCGGACCCACCTGCGGACTCACCCCGCCACGCCGACGGCGGACCCGATAGGTTGGGAGCGTGACCAGCGAGGTGCATCCCGTCGAGCACTGGGAGGCGGACGTCCTGCTCCGGGACGGCCGCGTCGCCCAGCTGCGGCCCATCCTCGAGGCGGACGCCGACCGCTTCGTCGAGTTCTACTCCCGGGTGTCGGAGGAGTCCAAGTACTTCCGGTTCTTCGCGCCCTATCCGACCTTGTCGGCCAAGGACGTCAAGCGCTTCACGAAGGTCGACCACGACCGCCGGGTCGCCTTCGTCGTCACGGTGCACGCCGAGATCATCGGCGTGGGGCGCTACGACGCCGTCGACGCCGACGAGGCCGAGGTCGCGTTCCTCGTCGAGGATGCCCACCAGGGCCGTGGCGTCGGGCAGCTGCTGCTCGAGCACCTCGCACAGGCCGGCCGTGAGCGCGGCATCCGTCGCTTCGTCGCCGACGTGCTCCCGTCCAACGCCCGGATGCAGCAGATCTTCCGCGAGATGGGCTACAAGATCGAGGGCATGATCGAGGACGGCGTGCAGCGCCTGACCTTCCAGATCGAGCCCACCGACATGGCCATCGGCGTGATGCGGGCCCGCGAGCAGAGGGCCGAGGCCGCGTCGATCGAGCGCATCTTCCGGGCCCGGAGCATCGCGGTCATCGGTGCCAGCCGCCGCCAGGACTCCATCGGCCAGGCGATGGTCCGCAACCTCGTGCTGGGCGACTTCTCGGGCAGCGTCTATGCCGTCAACTCCCAGGCCGAGGCCGTCTCGGGCCTGCCGGCCTACAAGCGGGTCCAGGACATCCCGGGCGAGGTCGACGTCGCGATCGTCGCGGTGCCAGCCGACTCGGTCAACGACGTCGTGCTCGACTGCGCCGCCAAGGGCGTCCACGGCCTGATCGTGATCTCGGCCGGCTTCGCCGAGGAGGGCCCGGAGGGACGTCAGCGCCAGCGGGCGCTGCTCGGCCTCAGCCGTTCCTACGGGCTGCGCCTGATCGGCCCCAACTGCCTGGGCATCATCAACACCGCTCCCGACCTGCAGCTCAACGCCTCGCTGTCACCGTCGATGCCCCCGCAGGGACGTGTCGGCTTCTTCTGCCAGTCCGGCGCCCTGGGCACCGCGATCCTCGAGTCGGTGTCGCGCCGAGGCCTCGGCCTGTCGACGTTCGTCTCGGCCGGCAACCGCGCCGACGTGTCGGGCAACGACCTCCTGCAGTACTGGCAGGAGGACGACTCGACCGAGGTCATCCTGCTCTATCTGGAGTCGATCGGTAACCCGCGCAAGTTCTCGCGCATCGCGCGCCGGGTCTCGCGCACCAAGCCGATCGTCGCAGTCAAGTCCGGCCGCTCCACGCAGGGCGTGCCCGTCGGCCACACGGTCGCGCGCACGTCCGCCCCGCAGTCGGCGGTCGACGCGATGTTCCGCCAGGCCGGCGTCATCCAGGTCGACACGCTCGACGAGATGTTCGACGTCGCGCAGCTGCTCGCCCACCAGCCGCTGCCGCGCGGCAACCGCATCTCGATCGTCGGCAACTCCGACGCCGTCGCGCTGATCGTCGCCGATGCCGCCGCCGCGGCCGGCCTGCGGGTCACCGAGCCGGTCTCGCTCGGTGCCGACGCCAACGCCGACGACTTCGAGGTCGCGATCGAGGCCGCGATCGCGAGCCCCGACACCGATGCTCTCGTCGCGGTCTACATCCCGCCGCTCAACACGACCGGCGAGGACGTCGCCAACGTGCTGGCCGCCGTGGGGGAGCAGTCCGACAAGCCGATCGTCTCGACGTTCCTCGGCAGCGAGGGCGTCCCGGTGCTGCTCCGGGTGCCCGACCTGCTGGGCGGCTCGGCCGGACGCGGCTCGGTCCCGTCCTACGCGGCGCCGGAGTCGGCCGTCCGCGCCCTGGCGCGCGTCGTCAACTACGCCGAGTGGGCCGCGCGTGACCACGGCGAGTTCCACCTCGCGATGGACCACCGCACCGGCGACGCGCGAGCCCTGGTGCGCGACGTGCTCAAGGCCGCCCCGCGCGGCGCGATCCTCTCGACCGAGCAGGTCCACACCCTTCTCGCCTGCTACGGCATCGACCTCTGGACCTGGATCAACGTCCACGACCGCCAGGAGGCGATCGACGCGGGGGAGCGGCTCGGCTGGGACGTCGTCCTCAAGGCCGGCAGCGAGCACCTGCGCAGCCGCCCCGACATCGCCCACATCTGGCGCGGCATCGCCGGCCCCAAGGAGATGGGCGAGGCCTGGGACCAGCTGACCGGCTGGACCGGCATGCGCAAGGACACCAAGTTCTTCGTCCAGCGCGTCGCCCCCGAGGGGATCCACGTCTCGTTCAGCGTCACCGAGGACCCGCTCTTCGGCCCGCTCGTCGCGTTCGGCCTCGCCGGCGCCCCGAGCGAGCTGCTGGGCGACCGGTCCTACGGCATCCCGCCGCTCACCGACCTCGACGCCGAGGCCATGATCCGCAACCTGCGGTCGGCGCCGCTGCTCTACGGCTACCGCGGCTCCGAGCCCGTCGATGTCGACGCGTTGCAGGACATCATCGTGCGGCTCGCGGCCATGAAGGACGACCTCCCCGAGATCGCCGAGCTCGACCTCGAGCCTGTCTCGGTGCGCGGCAGCGGCTTCACCGCCCTCAGCGCGCGTGCCAAGGTCATCCCGTCGGCCGACCGCCGGGGTGAGTGGTACGTCCGACGGCTGAGTCAACCGGCCGCGACGGGAGATACGCTGGCGTGATGACCACCGACCAGACGAGTGCCCTGTTCGAAGAGGTCTCCCGCAGCGGCTACTACCCCGAGATCGTGGCCGAGGGCCTGCGTGACGCACTCGCCGGAGAGCTGGTTGCCGGCTACGTCCTGCACCACGAGCCGACGTTCGACCGTGACGAGATCCGTCGTCACATGACGGTGCTGGCGCTCACCACGAGCCGGCTGATCCTCGTGCACACCGACGAGCACCCGGGCGACGACCTGCTGCCGGCGCCCTACACGTCCACGACCTCCGAAGCGGTTGCGCTCAGCCAAGTGCGCTCGGTCGTCGTCACGCGCATGGTGACCTCGAAGTCCAAGCAGCTCGAGGAGGCGCTCCTCACGATCAGCTGGGGCGCTGTCTCGCGGGTCGAGCTCGAGCCGGCGCGGTGCTCCGATCCTGAGTGCGAGGCCGACCACGGCTACTCCGGCAGCCTGACCGGCGACGACTTCTCGCTGCGGCTGGCGGCGGCGGGCGACGGCGGCGCGGCCGTCGAGCGCCTGCTGGGTTTTGCCCGCACCCTGTCGTCGGCCACGACCGGCCGGACCTCATGACGGCAGCGCTGCCGGGCCCCGGGGGGCGGCCCACGATCGACCAGATCATGCCCTCGGTCGGGGCCGCGCTGGGCGTCGACGCCTTCAGCAACACCCTCGGGCTGCCCGAGTCGCCGCGCTACGTCGTGTTCCTGGTCGACGGCCTCGGCCTCGAGCTGCTGCGTGAGCACGCCGACGCGGCGCCCTTCCTGGCCTCGCTGCACAACGTCGAGGACGTCGTGTGCGGCGTCCCGTCCACCACGGTCACGAGCCTGACGTCGCTCGGCACGGGCGTCCGGTCGGGCGAGCACGGGATGGTCGGCTACACGTCACGGGTGCCGGCCACCGGGCAGCGCCTCAACGCGCTCAAGTGGGACCAGCCGCTCGACCCGATGGCGTGGCAGCCCTACCCGACGGTGCTGCAGCGCCTGCAGGACGCGGGCATCTCGGCGACCGCGGTCAACGACGCGAAGTTCGAGGGCACGGGCCTGACGGTATGCAGCCAGCGCGGCGTGCCGTTCCACGGCATCAACTCGGTCTATGAGCGGCTCGACGTCGTCGTCGACGTCATCGAGTCGGCGCCGCGTTCGGTCACCTATGCCTACGAGTCACGCCTCGACCACACCGGCCACGGCAAGGGCTGCACGTCGCAGGAGTGGCGAGCGATGCTCACCACGATCGACACCGAGCTGATGGAGCTGCGCGACGAGCTCCCGCGTGACACGACCCTGATCGTCACGGCCGACCACGGCATGATCGACCTGCCGATGGACAACCGCTTCGACGTCGACACCGAGCCCCGCCTGCTCGACGACGTGACGCTGCTGGCGGGCGAGGCGCGGTTCCGTCACCTCTACACGCGTCCCGGCGCCGAGAGTGACGTCGCGGCTCGTTGGCAGGAGTTCCTCGGCGACCGCGCGATCGTCCGCACCCAGGACGGACTCGAGGACTGGTTCGGACCGATCACCTCCGACGTCCGCGGCCGCATCGGCGACGTCGTCGTGGCATCGACGGGTGACTTCGCGGTGTTCTCGTCGCGCGAGTTCGCCATCGAGCTGAAGATGACCGGGTTCCACGGCTCGGTCACCGACGCCGAGCTGCGCATCCCCGTGCTCGTCGCCAGCTGATCGGCCCTGGACGGATCAGCCCAGCTCCGGGCAGCCGCCGGTCTCCTCGGCCTCACGCACCGACATGGGTGCGGTGTCGTAGGTCGCCCAGGCGCCTGACGCGTTCTCGACGCACAGCTTGAACTCCTGCGCCGACTCGTCGAACCGGTAGCCCGCGACGGTGTTGCCGTCCGACACGGCCAGCTCGGCGTCCTTCATCGTGTCGATCGCGCCAGCGAGGTCGGCCGGATAGCCGTTCTGGAAGTAGTACTGCTCCAGGCCGACCGCGATGCGCTCGACGTCGCCGAGAGCCGAGGTCAGGCCGGCGCTGGCGTCGTCCACGGTGCCGGCGGGTGCCACAGCAGGCGAGTCGTTGCCACATCCGGTCAGCAGCAGGACGGCTGTCGCCGTCAGGGCGAGCAGCACGGGTCGGACGGACGGCAGGGGGAGAGCCATGCGCCCATCCTCCCAGCGGCGACTGGCACACGCCGGATGAGTGATGGATCACGGGTCGGGCCGCGGCATATCTTCGCGCCGCTCGGGTACGCCCTCTTCATGACTACCATCGCGATCATCGGAGCAGGCAAGGGACTCGGGGCAGCCGTCGCCCGTCGATTCGGCGCGGAGGGCTTCGCCGTCGGGCTGATCTCCCGCCACCAGGGACGGCTGGACGCGCTCGCGGCCGAGCTGACCGCCGACGGCGTGCAGGCTCAGGGCTTCGCGGCAGACGTGCGTGACCCGGCGTCGATCGCCGCGGCCCTGGAGCAAGTCACCGAGACGCTCGGACCCATCGAGGTGCTGCAATACAGCCCTCTGCCGCAGAAGGACTTCATGCGGCCGGTGCTGGAGACCACACCCGCCGACCTCGTCGGACCCGTCGAGTTCTCGATCTACGGCCCGGTCGCGGCCGTACACCAGGTCGTCCCGGGCATGCGCTTCCTCGGCGAGAACAAGGGAACGATCCTGTTCGTCAACGGCGGATCGGCCGTCAAGCCGGGCCGCAACGTGACGGGCACCTCGGTGGCCTTCGCGGGGCAGGCCGCCTACGCCGAGCTGCTCCACGAGGTGCTGGGGGAGGAGGGCATCCACGTCTCCCAGCTCATCATCGGTGGCCGGATCATCGACGGCGACGAGGAGAAGGGCCCCGACGTGCTGGCCGAGCACCTGTGGAACCTGCACGTCAAGCGCGACACGTTCCGACAGCAGATCAGCGAGGACTGAGGGCTCACGTAGTGCTGGCGCGGCCTCCGCTGGAAGCGGGGGCCGTGTTCTGCGTTCCGGGACCTAGGGCAAAACGCCCAGATTGGGGAACTTCGCAGGTGCTGCCTACCACCGCAAGTGACGCAACGACGATCCGGGGACTTCGCTGATCGGCGCGACACGGAGGTTCCGTCGATGCTCGAGCGCAGCCTCGATCGGCCACGGTTGAGTCAACTGTTCGAAGCGGCCTTGAGCGATTCGAGTTCTCGCCTGAGCCGGTCGTTGTCGGTCTCGAGCAGCCGCAACCGCTCCTGCATCGGCGCGATCCGTGGGCCGAGCTCGTCGAGGGTGTATCTGGGAGTGATGTGCTGGGGACAGTTCCAGTCGAACGCCTCGATGGTGACGAGCACCATTCGTTCGACGGTGCCGTCGTGACCCGGCACGGTGAGGCGTTGCGCCAGCGCCGGGTCGTCCTCTGCGCGCACCACGCTGGCGCGCCCGAAGATTTTGAGCCTGGAGCGATGCGGGTAGTCGATCGCGATGAGTGCGACCCGGGTGTCCGTGGCGAGGTTGCCGGTGGTGACGTACTGGAGGTTGCCGGCAAAATCGGCCCACCCGATTGTGTGCTCGTCGATGACGCGCACAAATCCGGGCGCGCCACCTCGGTGCTGGACGTACGGCCAGCCGGTCTCGCTGACCGTGGCCAGGTAGAAGCTGTCGCGTGCGGCGAGAAACTCCTGAGCGTCGTCAGAGAGCGCATCGCCGGAGTCCAGCCCGGCACCGCGCGCGACGTGCTTGGCGTAGAACGAGCCACTGCCGTAGGTGTCCTGCACCTCGCGCACGTGATCGGTGAAGGCAATGGATGCGTAGCGCTTGCTCACGAGGTCTCCCTGAGGGTGAGAAGGTCGGGAAGGTCTGCCAGCGTGCTGAGGAACCTGCTCGGGTCGGCAAGCACACGTGAAGCGACGAGCGAGCCCTCGATGCGGGCGAAGGCGTCGACAGCAACGCGATCTGCGTCACGCGGCGCAGCTCCAGCGCGGGTCGCCACGCCTGCCATGGCATCGATCCACGCTTGGGAGAGGCCTCGGGCGTGGGACAACACCTCGTCCGGGGCGCCGTCGAGAGTCATGGTCTCCAGCACGCAGGCGAGCTTGCCGTCGGAGTAGAAAACGGACAGTCGGGAAGCCATCTCGGTGACGTCGGCTGCCGGGTCGCTGCCTGTGACGAGGGGCTCGAGGATGTGCGCGAACTGCCGAGCGACATCGTCAAGCACCGCCAGCGCCATGTCTGCCTTTCCGCCCGGGAAGCGGTGGTACAGGCTCGCCGACCGCAGACCCGCGGCTTCGGACAGCGAGCTCAGTGAGGACGCGCCGTACCCGCTGGAGCGGAAGGTCGCGGTGAGGCCGGCGAGAACGGCGCCGTCGTCAACTGTGCGTGGGCGAGCCATAGAACCATCATTACCGAATGATCGACCAAATACAAGCGGATGCGGGGGAGGGTGTGCAGGCCAGCCTCGAGAACCGCCGAGCGGGGTTCGGTTCGCGGCAAGCCAAGCTGGCGCGCCGCGTCAGCCCTCGGGAGCGGCTTCCTTGCTGTCTGCGGCAGCGATGTCGAGGGGGCCCGCTTCCAGTTCCTCGACGAGCTCGACGAGGCGAGGGTCTCGCATGTCGGTGCCGGCGAAGGCGCAGAGGCCCGAGGAGACTCTGCGCGGTTGCGGGCGCGGTTTGGTGAGCGCACTGGCGGGTACGCCACCGGCAGCAATGCGAAGCCCCCCAAATTCAGGAGCAGACATGTCGGACGACGAGAAGGTCGCCAAGGAACTGGTTGAGACGTTGAAGGACGGCGAGCGCGGATTCGCCAGTGCCGCCGAAAAACTGCGAGACAGCGACCGCGCCGAATGGGCGGAGACGTTGCAGCGACTGTCGGAGCAGCGCGCAGTCTTCTCTCGCGAGATCGTCGACCTGGGTCACCAGTACGACGAGGACGTCGACAAGAGCGGGACAGTCGCCGCTTCACTGCATCGCGGTTGGATGTCTCTGAAGGACGCGCTGACCGGGGATGACGCAGGAAGCGTCCTGAGCGCCGCCGCTACCGGTGAGGATCACGCTGTGTCGGAATACGAGGACGCGCTCAAGCACGACCTCAGCTCCGGCTTCCACGACGTCGTGACTCGGCAGCATGCCGCGGTTGTCGCCGCCCGCGATGAGGTCAAGGCTCTGCAGAACGCCGACTGACGCCAACTTCGCAGGGTAGTCCTGCGCAGCCGACGGGCCTCTCACCAATCACCATGGTGAGAGGCCCGTCCGCGTTTGGCTTGATACGCGCTCATCCAGCGCGCTTGACAAGATCTCTCTCGAAGACGACGTGCAGTCCACTGGTCGATCGGTTGATTGGAACCGAGGTGCACCGATTCGCCGCCCGAAGGCGGTCGCGGCCGGACGTGCGCCGGCCATCAGTCACCGGACCGCCGTGCGCTGATGCAGCAGACTGAGCTTGTGAATGTCTGGAAATGGTGGTCGCGCCGAGGGACTCCAACCGCGCACTCAGTGCCTGACATATTGCCCGAGTGGGACGATGCGCCAGCCGATCTAGCAGAGTTTCGCCACCGGCTGGACGCCGTTGGACTTGCGTCGCATGCTGAGGATTTGGTGGCGTTGGTGCGAAGCAGCGCCAGGCTGGTGCCCGAAGCAGACGTTGACACCGAGGCTCACGGGATCAGTCGCCTCGGCGGCAGACCTGACCTGCCGGCGGGATGCCGGTGGCCCACCGGGGCAAACGGTCCGCTCAGTTTCGTGGCCCAGATCAATCTGGTCGACGCCACGGCTGTCCTTCCACCGGACACGGGGCTGCCTCGTGACGGACTCCTGTCTTTCTTCTACGACGCTGTCACCCAATCGGCTTGGGGGTTCGACCCAAGCGATCATGAGGCATGGACAGTTCTCTACACCGCGGCCGACGAGACGGTTGAGCCACGCGCCTTCCCCTCGGACCTTCCAGAAGAGGGAAGGTTCAGCCCGATAGGTCTCACAGCCGTAGCCGAGCTCACATTTCCTGCGGGCGAGTCCTTTGAGGTGGAGCAGATCGGCATCGCCAACTGGTGGTCGACATACGGCCGCGTACTAGGCAACGGCGAAGGGTCGATAAACCGCCTACTGGGAAACCCGGATCCCGTTCAGGGCGACATGCAACGGGAGTGCCAACTTGCAAGCAACGGGATCTATTGCGGCGGCGGCAACTACACCGCCGAGCCGGAGGCGCAAGAACTTCTTCCTGGATCGGCCGACTGGAGACTGTTGCTCCAGGTCGACAGCTTCGAAGAGGAAGCCGGAATGATGTGGGGTGACGTCGGACGTCTCTACTACTGGGTCACCGAGCACGACCTGCGCTCCCACGAGTGAAGCAACGCCTGGATGATCCTGCAATGTGGCTAGGCGGGCGAGCTTCGGCGCGAAGCGCTCGCAGTCGCTAGGCAGGTCAGACCTGCGTCAAATCACCGCCTGATATGCATCAGCAACGCCCTTGCCCTCACCGAGTTCGGCAACGATGTGAACACATCGGTCGCTAGTACCCAGCGAGAAATTGATTTGCTCCGTCGTAGCTCGTGTAGAACTGCGAACCGTCCTCTCGTGTGCAGAACACATCGTTGTCCCAGTTGTCGTCGTAGGACGTGACGTCGGCGCATTTGCCCGCGGGGGGAGTGAGTGACTGCTCTTGCTCGTACTCACGCTGCTGCCGCTCAAAATCTGCAGGGGGACCGGTGGGCTCTGGTTCCTCATAGCGCCGATCAGATGGCGTGTAGTCATCCTCTAGCGTTGCGCTGGACAGGTCGCAGCCGACTAGGAAGGGGGATGCGGCGAGAAGTAGGGCGACGGCTAGCTGGCGCATGTGCGGCAGCCTATGAGTCACCGGTGATCATCGGAGTCCGAATCGAGAACTTCGTCTGCTTTCAGAGAAGTAGTTTTCGAGACGTTTCCGAGCGAAGCGGATGATGCGCCCTGCGTCTTTTCACCGCCACTGTCGCGCAACCTGAGGAAGGACACGCAGCGTCCACCCAGACGTCCGATGGGCGAGCCCGGCTCAAGCCGGTAAGTAGTCGCTCAAGCAGACGGGCTCTTCGTCGAGCGGCCACCAGTCGATCAGCAGGTCGTCGAAGTCGATCGGCGTGCGGTCCCAGTCCGCGATGGGTAGCGGGTCAGGGAAGCGTGAGTAGGTGTGCCCGGTGCGTGTGGTCCATTCGAAGACTCCGGGCGAGGGTTGTCGCAGGGTCAGCTGGCCTTCGGTCTTGAGGTTGTGGGCGCGACGATTGAGAGGCCCGGTGTTGGCAGCGCTGGTGTCGGCGGGCCAAGGGGCGCTGTGGTCGGTGTCGCAGAGCCGGGCTGGCACCGAGCTGGTCGGGAAGACCGAGGTGCCGTCGCGAAACTCGAGGACCTGCTCGAGTCGAGCGGGCGCGAAGCGTCCCAGCCAGGTAACGGTGAGCAGGTTGCCGATGTCATCGGTGACCAGGCGATAGAGCAGGCTCGTCTCGTCTGCCATCGCCGCGCTGATGATGTGGGCGGGAATGGTGGCTGATCGGTCGGACAGCTCGCCGGGTGCGTCGCTGAACCCCATCAGCGACGACAGGGGAACGGTGATGCCGATGATCGCCCGAAACCCCAGCCCGCCCTCACGACGGTCGAGCAGGGTGTCGACGAGCAGGTCGGTGCGGGCCTGGTCGATGGTGCGATCATCGTCGGCCGGCAGGCCGTGGGCCGCCTTGGAGAGGCTCTGCATGATCGCCGCGGCGTCGGACGACGCGAGGTCGGCCGACAGCCGGGTCATCCCGTCGCCCAGCGGCTTGAGAGCGACCTTGCGGTCGCGGTGTGCGATCTGGTGCCGCCGGAGCGACTCGCCGGACTCCGTGCGCTCGACCCATCGGTCGAGCCATCTGGTCACCTGGCCCGGCGTGAGCCGGCCGGCGTGATCGACGGCGACATCGTCGAGCCGGGCGACCGACTCCGGGTGGACCAACCGGGTCGCGGCGCGGTCGATGGCGTGGACGTGGGTGGTGCCGAGTTGTCCGTCGTGCCAGGCCTGCCACACCTGCGGCATGGTCGACCGCAGACGCCTGGCGCGAGCGACGTGACGCTCGATCGTCGGGACGGGCAGCGTCATCGCCAGCGACAGCTCGTGCACGGCGGAGTCGACGCGGCGGCGTCCGCGGGCTTCTCCGCCGTCGCGTTCGCCGGCGTCGCGCGCCCGGTCGACGTAGTTGAGCATCTCTTCGGCCTCGGCCGCCTCCAACGAGGCGAGGGCTTGACGACGCACGACGATCTGATCGATCGTGTCGCGGTCGTCCAGCACTTGATTCTCCCTGCCATTGCCGTCTTTCTTCTACTCTATGGGCAGGGTCTGACAGTCGTTCTGGGCAACGCACAGGGTCCGTTGGCCGGGAACACGAGGGCTCCGTGTCGGAGGGTAGCCAGCCTCGACCGATAGCCTTAGGGTGTGGCAGACCTCAACTTCTACAGCGGCACGATGGACTGCGGCAAGAGCACCCTGGCGCTGCAGATGGACCACAACCATCGCGCCCGAGGTCGGGTGGGCCGCGTGTTCACCTCGCACGACCGGGCCGGCACGGCGACGCTGTCGAGCCGCCTCGGTCTGTCGGTCGAGGCGATCGAGGTCGACGACTCGTTCCACTTCTGGCAGTTCACCGTCGACGAGCTCACCCAGGGTGGCCGCATCGACTACTTCGTGTGCGACGAGGCGCAGTTCTACACCGTTGACCAGATCGACCAGCTCGCCAAGATCACCGACGAGCTGTCGATAGACGTGTTCGCCTTCGGCATCCTCACCGACTTCCGCACCCAGCTCTTCCCGGGCTCGCTGCGCCTGATCGAGCTCGCCGACCGGGTGCACACATTGCAGGTCGAGGCGCTGTGCTGGTGCGGCGAGCGGGCCACGCACAACGCCCGCACCGAGGACGGCGTCATGGTCACCGAGGGCGAGGTCATTGTCGTCGGTGACGTCGACGACCCGGACCGGCCGGTGCCCCAGGTCGGCTACGAGGTGCTGTGCCGCCGGCACCACCGTCGCCGCATGACCGCGGCGACCGCCAAGGCCGCAGCGATGTCGCCGGACGTCCTGCCGTTCGCCTGAGAGTGGCTAGCTGTTGGGCTAGCTCACTCCACGCCGCGGGCCTTCAGGCCTGCGTGGTCTCGACAGTCTGGCGGCTTCGCCGCGGGACGCGCGACCTGTCGAGGAGCTCGTTCGCAGAGCTCACTCGTCCTTGCCGAACATGATCTCGTCCCAGCTGGGGACGCGGCGACGCTCGTGACGCTTCTTGCGGGGGCCCATCGTGTCGGGCACCGCGACGTCGTGCTCGAGGGAGTCCTCGAAGTCGTCGGCCTCGATCTCGGCCTCGGGCACCTCGGCGGCAGCCTCGGTCTCCTCGAGCGCGAGCTGCTCGAGGGCGCGACGGTCGCGGGCCTCCTTGAGCGACGAGACGGCGCTGAGCGCCTCCTGCTCGACGGTCTCGATCGGGTCGGGGATCTCCACGGCCGGGACTTCGGGGGCGGGAGCAGCCGCAGCAGGCGCCTCGACATCGCGCTCGGGCGCGCGCACCGCGTCGGCGATTGCCATGTCGGCGGAGTCGGGCAGCGCGACGTCGCCGACCAGGTCGTGGGCGAACTCGTCGGCCGGCACGACGTAGCGGCTCTTGACGTCAAACAGGAACGTGGCGGGGTGCGCGTGGCCCTGCGGGGTCACCAGGACCGTCCAGCGGCCGTCTTCACGACGCCACGAGTCCCACGTGGCGTCTTCGGGCACGCCGCCGTCGTTGGCGATGTTCTCGGCGACGAGGGTGCCGAGCAGCACGCCGGCACCGCCGATGTGCTTGCGACGGATCGAGGTCTTGCGGGCCTGCTCGCACATGAACTCGCGCTCGGCGAGGACGGGGCCGGCGAAGCCGTCGATCTGCGCGACCGGGACACCGGCGGAGTCGGCGACCGACTGCGGTGACTCGCCGCGGCGGATGCGGGTCTGGATGTCGCGCGGGCTGAGTGAACTTTCCATGCGGATCTCCAACTGGCCGGAGGTGCTCCCAGAGTGGGACGTCTTGCCGATCAGGGAAGTGAGGCGGTGATCAGCAGGGATGCGGTACTGGTGGCCGGTGGTGAGATCGCGCGCGATGAGGAACCGTCTGTCCTCGCTCAATCCCTGAAGATCGAGATCACGCATGTCATCGCCTCCGACGTGGACGACTCCGCGTGGGCGTTCACACGAAGCTTGCACTCAATCGTAGGCGGGCGGTGGTCGAATGAGTCGCGACGCGCCGAGACGCGATAGCGTCGTCGCCGTGTCGGACACCCTGCTGCTGATCCTCGATCTGGCCGGAATCGCGGTCTTCGCGTCGACCGGTGCCCTGGTGGGCGTGCGCAAGGAGCTCGACGTCTTCGGTGTGGCCGTCCTGGCGCTCATCACGGGCCTGGGCGGCGGCGTCGTCCGTGACGTGCTGATCGGCGCCGTACCCCCCGCTGCGCTCGACGACTGGCGCTATCTCGTGGTCCCGTTCGTGACCTCGATCGTGGTGTTCATGTTCCACCCGACGTTCGGTCGGCTGGAGCGCGAGATCATGCTGCTCGACGCCCTCGGGCTCGCGCTGTTCTGCGTCACGGGAGCGGTCGCGGCCGAGGAGGCCGGACTCAACGTCCTCGCGGCGTCGGCTCTCGGCATGTTGACGGGCATCGGTGGCGGCATGATGCGCGACGTCGCCTCGGGCCGCGTGCCGGTCGTGTTCCGCGGCGAGCTCTATGCGACCCCGGCGTTCGCCGGCGCCCTGGTGGCATCGGTCGTGCACCATCAGGACTGGTCACAGTGGTGGTACGTCCTGGCGGGCGGGATCTGCCTGGTGTGGCGGGTCCTGGCGCTGCAGCGTGGCTGGTCGGCCCCGCTGCCGCCCGGCACTGCTCACGCCTGAGCGGTCACGCCTGAGCAGTCACCGGGGCAGGACGTGGGCGAACTCCGCGTCGGGGTTGCCGAATCGGTGGTTCGTGATCGAGATCGCCTGCTCCTGCAGGAACGGCAGCGCCTCGACGCGTCCGGACGGCGTGACCGGTCCGGCGTAGATCGCGACGTCGGGATCGCCCTCGACGGTCGTCGCGAGCTCCTTGGCGCTGGTGCCGATCAGCCGGACGCGGGACGGCCGGGTGCGTGCGGCGCGGGCCAGCCACTCCTCGTGCGTCTCGACCCGCGCCGAGTCGGCCAGACCGTCGGGCAGCGGCGTGCTGGAGCTGACCTCGACGGTGGCGCCGGTGCGGGCAGCGGCGAGCAGGACGCGGACGAGATCGGCGAGCCGGCCGTCGAAGCGGATCGTGACCGGCACGGCGACGTAGCGGAACACGTCGCGCTCGACGCCGAGCTGCGAGACGTCCTTGGCGACGCCGTACTCGCGCGTCCAGGCGACGTGGTCGGACGCGGCCGCGGCCTCCAGGTCACGCAGCTCGGTGGCCGTGAGGGCCGTCGCGGCCACCTCGAGCACCGTGGTGACGGCAGGGGAGAGCGCCGGAGCAGCGACGACAGCGCGCAGGGGACGGGGACGCCACGTGCCCAGATGGGTCAGGTAGTTGGGGCCGCCGGCCTTGGCCGTGGTGCCGACGGACGACCGCTTCCAGCCGCCGAACGGCTGGCGCTGGACGATCGCGCCGGTGATGCCGCGGTTGACGTAGAGGTTGCCGGCCTGCACGGTGTCGATCCAGGTGTTGACCTCGTCGGCGTCGAGCGAGTGGATGCCGGCGGTCAGTCCGTAGTCGGTGGCGTTCTGCCACGCGATCGCCTCGTCGAGCGAGCGCGCGTGCATGATGCCGAGGATCGGCCCGAAGTACTCCGTGGTGTGGAACCGGCTTCCGGGGCGCACGCCTGACCGGATGCCGGGCGTCCACACGCGGGGGTCGGGTCCGAGCTGGCTGGGCTCGACGAGCCACGACTCGCCCTCGCCGAGCGTCGTGAGGCCGTCGGCGAGCTTGCCCTGGGGCGCCTCGATGACGGGACCCATCGTGACCTCGGGGTCCTGCGGGAAGCCGACCTTGAGCGATGCGACGGCGTCGACGAGCTGACGCTGGAACCGCTCGGACTCCGCGACCGACCCGACCAGGATGGCGAGGCTGGCCGCTGAGCACTTCTGCCCTGCGTGGCCGAAGGCGCTCTTGACGAGGTCGGCGACCGCGAGGTCGATGTCGGCGCTGGGGGTGATGACGATGGCGTTCTTGCCGCTGGTCTCGGCCAGCAGGGGCAGGTCGGGGCGCCACGAGCGGAACAGCTGCGCGGTCTCCCAGCCGCCGGTGAGGATCACCCGGTCGACGTCGGAGTGGGCGATGAGGGCCTTGCTCAGCGGCCCCTCCTCGATCGTGACGTAGCGCAGGACGTCGCGCGGCACCCCGGCCTGCCACAGTGCCTCGACCATGACGGCCGCGCACCGGCGGGTCTGGGGTGCCGCCTTGATCACGACGCCGCTGCCGACCGCGAGGGCGGCCAGCACCGAGCCGGCCGGGATCGCGACCGGGAAGTTCCACGGCGGCGCCACGACGGTGAGGGTGTCGGGCACGAACTGCGCGCCGTCGACGGCGTCGAGCCGCCGGGCGGACTCCGCGTAGTAGTTGGCGAAGTCGATCGCCTCGCTGACCTCGACGTCGGCCTCGGCGACCGTCTTGCCGGCCTCGGCAGCCATGACCGAGACGAGGTCGCCACGACGGGCGCCCAGCGCGCTGGCGGCCTGGTGCAGGATCCAGGCCCGCACCTCCGAGCCGCGGGCCTCCCACGCCTTGGCGGCCTTGCGGGTGTCCTGGATGATCGTCTCGAGGCTGGCCGGGCCGGGCACGCGGCCGGAGCGGACCGTCTCGGCGCCCACCTGGGTGTAGGTCGACCGCGCCAGCACGAGGCGCGACCAGTCGCGGTTGGCCTCGGTCGACGGGTCGGTGTCGGGCGTGTTGGCGAACCGGTCTGCGTACGCCCGGGGGATCTCGGTCTGTCGGTTCTGCACACGGTGTGGCACGGGGACCGACTCGTCGAGCGCCTCGACCGAGTCGAGGAAGCGGCGCACCTCACGGTCCATCAGGTCGGGCGCGGCGGACAGCTCGAACGCGGCCGACATGAAGTTGTCGCTGCTGGCGTTCTCCTCGAGGCGACGCACGAGGTAGGAGATCGCGACGTCGAACTCGGTCGGCCGGACGACGGGGGTGTAGAGCAGGAGCTTGCCGATGTCGCCGCGCACGGCGTCGACCGGACCGGAGTCCATGCCCAGCAGCATCTCGAAGTCGATGCCGTCACGGACGCCGCGATCGCCGGCGAGCAGCCACGCGTAGGCGACGTCGAACAGGTTCTGGCCGGCCACGCCGATGCGGACCGCGTCGATCCGGTCGGGGGTGAACGCCCAGTGCAGGACGCGCTTGTAGTTGGTGTCGGTCTCACGCTTGGACGACCAAGTGGCCAGCGGCCAGTCGTGCATCGTGGCGTCGACTCGCTCCATCGCCAGGTTGGCGCCCTTGACGACGCGCACCTTGATCGGCGCGCCGCCGGCCGCACGACGTCGGGTGGCCCAGCCCTGCAGCTCCTGCATCGCGCCGAGCGCGTCGGGCAGGTAGGCCTGCAGCACGATGCCGGCCTCGAGCTGCGGGAACGAGTCGAGGATGGTCGTGAAGACCGCGACGGTCAGGTCGAGGTCCTTGTACTCCTCCATGTCGAGGTTGATGAACGTCGTCTCGCCGGTGGCGGCGCGCTCGTACAGCGGCGTCAGCTGCTCGACGACCCGGGCGACGGACTCGTCGAAGGCCCACATCGACAGCTGGCTGGCGACCGACGAGACCTTGATGGAGACGTAGTCGACGTCGTCGCGCTCGAGCAGCTCGAGCGTGCCGTCGCGGCGCCGCGCAGCCTCGCCGTCGCCGAGGACCGCCTCGCCGAGCAGGTTGAGGTTGAGCCGGTCGCCACCGGCGCGCAGCTTGCGGATCGCCTTGCCGAGCTGCTTCGGACGGGCGTCCACGACCAGGTGGCCGACCATGCGGCGCAGCGTGCGCCGGGCCATCGTGACGACGAGCTGGGGGAACACGAGCGCCGCGATCGCCCCGAGCTTGAGCAGGAAGCGCTGGCTGAACGGCAGGAACGTTGGGGTGTTCCGGGCGAGCGTGCGCAGGTTGCGGGCGGCGACCCGGTGGTCGTCGGGGCGCACGACCCGGTCGACGAAGCCGATCGTGAACTCGAGCCCTTGCGGGTCCTTCAACAACGTGGCGAGGCGCGCTGCAGCGGGATCGGTGCGTCGGGCATGGGGACGGCGGGGATCGATCCATGCGCGGACGAGCTCGACACTGCGCTCGGCGAGGGTGAGGTCGGTCATCGTGTGCCCCACCTTAATGACTTCGCGGGCCGGTTTTCACCCGGTGTCGCGCTCAGGTGGAGGTCCGGGTGGTCCACGCGACGATCGAGCCCGCCAACCCGGCCACGAGAGGCACCAGGAAGCCCGCCGAGGCGCCCTGTGCGTCGATCACGGCGCCCGCCACAGCAGCGCCCGGGGCCACGCCCACCGACATGCCCGTGGTGGTCCACGTCAACGCCTCGGTGAGCCGGGTCGGCGGCACCTCGCGCTCGATCAGGCTGACCATCGCGATCAGGGTCGGCGAGATCATGAAGCCGCCGAGGAACATCCCGACGGCGACCCACGGGATGCTCGTGACCAGGCACAGCGGGCCGAAGAGGGCACCGAGGACGAAGATCGCCCAGCGCAGACGGTTGAGGGGGCGAGCCGGCTGGGGGAGGGCGCCGACCGCCACGCCGGCGACCAGGCTGCCGGCCGCCCAGATCGCGAGCACGACACCCGCAGCACCCGGGCGTCCCTGCTCGTCGGTGAACGCCGCGATGATGACCTCGGCCGAGCCGAAGACGATGCCGAGCGCGCCGGACACCGCGACCATGGGGCCGAGGAACGCCCAGTTCATGGCCGGGCCCACGTGGGTGTCGCGAGGGGTCGCGGGCGGCTGCGTGGAGCGCTGCAGAGCCAGCGCCCAGCTGCCGAGCATCGCTGCCGCGGCGGCGAACAGGAGTCCCGACACGTCGGCCGCCTGCAGGGTCAGGAACGTCACCAGGACGGGGCCGACGATGAACACGACCTCGTCGGCGACGGCTTCGATCGAGAACGCGGTGTTGAGCTGGGTGCGGTCGGTGATGCTGTGGTTCCAGCGGGCGCGGACCATGCTGCCGGTCTGTGGCGTGGCCAGCCCGGCGAGGATCGCGCAGGCGTGGGGCCACGGGGTCGACCAGTCGCGGTCGATCGCCACGAGGAAGGCGCCGATGCCGGTCGCGTAGAGGACGCCGACGACCCAGAGCACGGTCGCCTGCCCGAGCCGGTCGGCCAGGCGCCCCTGCATCGGACCGAAGGCCGCGGCCGCCAGGACGTACGCCGCCGACATGATGCCGGCCTCCTTGTAGGAGCCTCCCCGCTCGTGCACGAGCAGGACGATGCCGAGCCCGGCCATCGACAGCGGGAGCCGTGACCAGAGTGCCGTGAACGAGAACAGGGCAGCACCGGGCCGCGACAGCACGTCGCGATAGGTCGTCATCATGGTCCGGGCCTCCCGGCCAGCACCCTATCCACACCGATGGGATGATGGACGCATGGATCATCGCCCGTTCGACGCGCTCCTGCTGGTGTCCTTCGGGGGACCCGAGCACCCCGACGACGTCGTGCCGTTCCTCGAGAACGTCACCGCTGGTCGGGGCATCCCTCGCGAGCGTCTCGAGGAGGTCGGTCAGCACTACTTCCTCTTTGGCGGCAAGTCGCCGATCAACGAGCTCAACCTCGAGCTGCTCGACGCGCTCCGCAAGGACTTCGCCGCAAACGGCGTCGACGTCCCGATCTACTGGGGCAACCGCAACTGGGACCCCTACCTGCGCGACGCCGCCCGCGAGATGGCGGCCGACGGGGTCAAGCGCGCCGCGTGCTTCGTCACCAGCGCCTACTCGTCCTACTCCGGGTGCCGGCAGTACCGCGAGGACCTCCACGACGCCGCCAGCGGGCTGCAGATCGAGCTCAGCCGTCTGCGGCACTACTTCAACCACCCCGGCTTCGTGGGCCCGTTCACCGAGGCGACGAGGGCCGAGCTCGAGGCTGCCCCCGCCGGCACTCACGTGATCTTCGTGACCCACTCGATCCCGACCTCGATGAACGACGCGAGCGGCGGACCGGGCCGCGAGATGTACGTCCGTCAGCACGAGAGCGTCGCGTCGCTGGTCGCCGAGGGGGCCGGTGCGAAGAGCTGGTCGCTGGCCTACTGCTCGCGCTCCGGGTCGCCGCACGTGCCGTGGCTCGAGCCCGACATCAACGACCACATGGAGCAGCTGCACGAGGACGGCGTCGAGTCCGTCATCGTCGTTCCGATCGGCTTCGTCTCCGACCACATGGAGGTCATCTACGACCTCGACACCGAGGGCAAGGCGACCGCCGAGAAGCTCGGCCTGCGCTACGAGCGGGTCGACACACCCGGTGCCCACCCTGCGTTCGTGACGATGGTGCGCGAGCTGCTCCTCGAGCGCGCCGCGGTCGAGCGGGGCGAGGGAGTCGACCGGCCGTGCCTCGGCGCGATCCCCGCGTCGCACGACGTCTGCCCGGCCGACTGCTGCCTCAACCCCCGATCGGCGCTGCCGACGATCGGCGGCGTCGGCGACCCGCTGACGCCGTGAGCCACGACCTCTTCGACCTCGCGCGGGAGGTCGGGCTGGAGGCCGCTGCCTTCGTCCGGCACAGCCGGCCGGCCGGCCGGGTCGACGTCGCCGCGACCAAGAGCAGCGCGACCGACGTGGTGACCGAGATCGACCAGGCGTGCGAGCGGCTCATCCGTGACCGGATCTTCGCGGCGCGACCCGACGACGGGTTCGTGGGGGAGGAGGGTGACGACGTCGCCGGCACCTCCGGGGTCGACTGGGTCGTCGACCCCATCGACGGCACCGTGAACTTCGTCCACGACATCCCGTCGTACGCCGTCGCGATCGCGGCCCGCCGCGACGGCGTCGTCGTCGCCGGGCACGTCGTCAACATCGCCTCGGGCCAGGAGTACGGCGCCGTGCGCGGTCGCGGGGCGTGGCGCCAGGTCGGTGACGACCGCCAGCCGCTCGTCGCCCCGACCGGCGCTCCGCTTGCGCGCGGCATCGTCGCCACCGGCTTCCACTACGTCCCGGAGATCCGCGCGAAGCAGGCAGCGGCGATGGCACGGTTCCTGCCGCAGGTCGCCGACATCCGCCGCACGGGGTCGGCCGCGCTCAACCTGTGCAACCTCGCCGAGGGTCACTACGACGCGTACTTCGAGCAGGGCCTCCACCTGTGGGACCAGGCCGCAGCAGGGCTCGTGGCCACCGAATCCGGCCTCGTGGTCACCGGCCTGGACGGCGAGCCGAACGAGCGCATGGTGATGGCCGCGCACCCTGCGATTGCCGCGGAATATTTCGACCTCGTCCGCGCTTGTGGGTTCTGACGGCGAACGACTAGGAACGGTGTGGCACAATCACGCCGGTTGTTCCGCACAAAGGGAGATTTGATGGCTACCGACTACGACGCACCGCGCAAGACCGAGGAAGAGCAGTCCGAGGACAGCATCGAGGAGCTCAAGGCGCGTCGGCACGAGAAGAATTCTGGCAAGGTCGACGAGGACGAGACCGAGGCTGCGGAATCATTCGAGCTGCCCGGAGCCGACCTCTCCCACGAGGAGCTGGCCGTCCAGGTCGTGCCCAAGCAGGTCGACGAGTTCACGTGCTCGTCGTGCTTCCTGGTGCATCACCGCAGCCAGCTCGCCTCGGAGAAGAAGGGCGTGCTCATCTGCCGCGACTGCGCCGACTGACCTTCTTGGTCGACGCTTGATCGGGAGCCGGTTCCGCGAGGGCCGGCTCCTTTGTCATTCCCTGCTCCTTGAGCAGCGGCTTCATGCCCGGGGGCAGCTGGCCGGTCGACTTGACCCAGTAGGTCGCGGTGCCGCGCCGCACGCCCACCTTGACGAGCTCGATGAGGCCTCCGCCGACCATGGCCCAGGCCACGGCCTCACGGGTGCTGACCTCGGGGTGGCGTCCGCTGGTGGGGGGACGCTTGCCGGTGACGGCGCGCCAGGCCAGGCTCGACGCCCTCTGGGCGAGGAGGCCCGCGACGATCGAGGAGCCGCGGTCCATGAGCTTCCAGGTGCCCTTGCCGGGTGCCTTGGTCGTGGGCGTCGCGGCGGCCTCCTGCGCCAGGGACGCCTTCTTGCCGGACGGTGCCTTGCTCTTCCTACGCTTCTTCGCCACGGGGCACGTCTCCGATCGGGTCGTGGGCCGGCGTCTGCGGGGCCTCAGGGGGATGTCCGAGGGCGGTCGCGAGGGCCTCGGCACGACGGCTCGACACGAGCCAGTAGGGGGTGGGGTCGGCGGGGTCGTCGATCTCGACCATCACGCCGTGGTCGAGGTAGGGGCGGGTGACCAGGTAGGCGCGAGCGTCGGCGCCGGTGCCGAGCCGGGTGCGGTAGTCGGCCCGGTTGAGCGCGACGACCTCGCCGACGTGCGACGCCTCGACGAAGGCCGGTCCGACCCGGAGTCCCTCGGGGGTCACGACGATCAGCAGCGACCCGTAGCGCCACACGAGATAGAAGTCGGCGGCCGTGAGCATCGCCGTCACGGCGATCGCGATGGGCCAGGTCGTCACGACGAGGAAGACCCATCCCCACACGACGGCGAAGCCGAGCGCTGCCAGCCACCAGGACAGGGGAGCGGTCAGGCGCTCGCGGTAGGTCGTCACGGTTCAACCTTGCCTCATGCCCGTCGTCGCCGCGACGCAGGTAGGGTCGCAACCATGTTCGACGTGACCGTCACTCGGCTCGATCCGGGGGTCCCGCTCCCGGAGTACGCGCATCCCGGCGATGCCGGGGCAGACCTGGTGACGACGGTCGACGTCGACCTCGCCCCGGGCGAGCGGGTCCTGGTCCCCACCGGCATCGCGATCGCGCTGCCCGACGGCCTCGCGGCGTTCGTCCATCCACGGTCAGGGCTCGCGCTGCGGCTCGGGCTGTCGATCGTCAACACGCCCGGCACGATCGACGCGGGCTACCGTGGGGAGATCAAGGTCCTCCTGGTCAACCACGACCCGGTCCACCGCATCGCGTTGAGCCGCGGCGACCGGATCGCCCAGCTGGTGATCCAGCGGGTCGAGCGCGTCTCGTTCATCGAGGCGGACGTGCTGCCCGACTCGGTGCGCGGGGCCGGGGGATACGGTTCAACGGGCGGTCACGCGACCGCCGACATCCAACGAGAGAGCAGCTGATGGCACTGCGCCGCCGCAAGAACGAGCCCGTCGACGAGCAGGTCGAGGAGGTCGAGCCCGTCGAGGGCGTCCGCCACCTCGGCCCGTGGGACTCCTCCGAGCGCTCGCCGGGTGACGATCCGGCCTACATCGACCTCGGAGCGCTGCAGGTCCGCGTGCGCGTGGGCCTCAACCTCGAGCTCCCGGTCGACGAGAGCGACGACATCGGCTCGGTCGTGCTGGTCACGGACGACGCCGCCCTGGAGCTGCGCGCCTTCGCCGCCACGAAGTCCGGAGGCCTCTGGGACGAGGTGCGCGACGACCTGATCCTGGAGGTCGAGCGGCTCGAGGGCGAGTGCGAGCAGGTCGACGGTCCGTTCGGGCCCGAGCTGCGCGTGCGGGTGCCCGTCGAGGTCGACGGCCAGGCCGGCTTCCAGCCCAGCCGCATCGTGGGCATCGAGGGTCCGCGCTGGCTGCTGCGCGCCACGTTCCTCGGTGACGCGGGCCTCAACCCGACCGACGACGGACTGCTGATGGACGCGCTGCGCGACGTCATCGTGGTCCGCGGCGGCGAGCCCCGCCTGCTCCGCGAGGCCCTGCTGCTCACACCTCCCGGGACGACCACGGTCGTCCTCGACGAGGAGTAGGCTTTTTCGCATGGGACGCATCAGCAGGACCCTCGAGCGACTCTCCACCGAGCACCAGGAGGCGGGCGAGCTCAAGAACGACGCGGCCAAGGCCGGCTGCAAGCTCATCGCCTCGCTGCCCGACCGCTCGGTGGTCACGATCCACGGCACGCTGCGCTCGGTCACCCTTCGCCCCGTCGACGGCGTCACCGCCCTCGAGGCCGAGCTCTACGACGGGTCCGACAGCGTCACGCTGATCTGGCTGGGTCGGCGCAAGATCGAGGGCGTCGCGGCCGGCCGGCAGCTCAAGGCGTTCGGTCGTGTCGGCATGCGCGGCACCACCCGGGTGATCTACAACCCGCGGTACGAGCTCGACGCGTGACCCGCCGTCCCCGCACCTGCCGATGACCAGCACCCAGGCCACCGTCGAGCAGGTCGTCCGCGCGCAGCTGGCGCGAGCCCTGGGCGGTCGGCGCGGCATCGTCGAGAGCGCCGTGCCGACGGCGTTGTTCACGATCTGCTTCCTCGTCAGCGACGACATCCGGCTCTCGCTCATCGTCAGCGTCTCGGTCACTGCGGCGCTCCTGCTGCTGCGGGTGCTGCAGCGGTCCACCACGCAGTTCGTCTTCAACGCGCTGGTCGGCATCGGGATCGGTGCGTTGTTCGCCTACCGGGCCTCGCAGTCCGGCGGGTCGGAGGAGGACGTCGCCCGCGCCGTCTTCACCCCGGGCCTGATCTACAACGGCGTCTACGCCGTCATCATCGTCTTCACGATCGTCATCGGCTGGCCCATCGTCGGGTTCATGGTCGGCTCGGTCACCGGCGACCCCACGGCGTGGCACGACGACAAGGCCATGGTGCGGCTGTGCTCGCAGCTGACCTGGATCCTCGCGATCCCGTGCGTCATCCGGGTCGCGGTGCAGCTGCCGTTGTGGCTCGACCACCAGATCGGCCTGCTGGGCGTCAGCAAGATCGCCCTGGGCTGGCCGCTGCAGCTCGCGTCGTTCGCGGTCATGGCGTGGTTGCTGAGCCGCAACCGCACCCCCATCGAGATCGACGACCCCGACCCCGACACCATCCGCTGACGAGGGCGTCCCCGCCCCCGGTCAGCGTCAGTGCTTGGGGGAGAGGAGCTCGCCGAGGTGGTCCTCGGCGTCCTCGGGCGTGACGAACAGCAGCTCGTCGCCGGCCTCGAGCGAGCGGTCGGCGTCGGGCGTCTCGATCGCGTTGTCACGCAGGATCGCGACCAGCACGACGTCGGACGGCCACGGCACCTCGCTGACGCGCTTGCCCACGAACGGGGAGTCCTCGGGCATCGTCAGCTCGACCAGGGTGGTGTTGCTCTGGCGGAACGTGAACAGCCGCACGAGGTCGCCGACCGTGACGGCCTCCTCGACCAGGGCCGACATGAGGCGAGGCGTCGAGACGGAGACGTCGACGCCCCACGACTCGCTGAACAGCCACTCGTTGCTGGGGTGGTTGACGCGGCCGACGGTGCGCGGCACGGCGAACTCGGTCTTGGCGAGCAGCGAGATGACCAGGTTGGCCTTGTCGTCGCCGGTCGCCGAGATCACGACGTCGCACGACTCGAGCTGCGCCTCCTCGAGCGAGGACAGCTCGCAGGCGTCGGCGAGCAGCCACTGGGCCTGGGGGACCATCTCGGCGCGGATGGACGCGGGGGACTTGTCGATCAGCAGGATCGTGTGGCCGTTGTCGATGAGCTCCTGGGCGACTGAACGTCCCACGGCGCCTGCTCCGGCGATCACGACGCGCATCAGTCGGCCTCCGGCCCTGCGTCGAGAGCGGCGTGCGACGAGTCCGCGGTGGACTCGAGCATGAACAGGCTCAAGTAGTCACCCTCCTGGATCACGGTGTCGGGCAGGGCGATCAGGCCGGTGCCGAGGCGGGTGAGGTACGCGACGCGGACCTTGGCGGTCGCCTCGAGCTCGGCGATCCGGTGGCCGACCCAGCTGAACGGGGCATAGACGAGGTCGAGCCGGACGTCGCCGGACTGGTCGCGCCAGGCGGGCTCGGACCCGGCGGGCACCAGTCGGCGCAGCACCTGGTCGGCGGCCCACGGCACGGTCGCGACGGTGGGGACGCCCAGGCGCTCGTAGACCTCGGCGCGTCCCGGGTCGTAGATGCGGGCGACGACGTTCTCGACCTTGAACTGCTCGCGGGCGACCCGCGCGGAGATGATGTTGGAGTTGTCACCGCTCGAGACAGCGGCGAACGCGTCGGCGTGCTCGATGCCGGCCTTCTTCAGGACTTCACGGTCGAAGCCCATGCCGGTGACGGTGATGCCGGCGAAACCGGGGCCGAGTCGGCGGAAGGCGTCGGGGTTCGTATCGATGACGGCAGTGGTGTGGCCGCGCTCCTCGAGGCTCCGCGTTAGAGTGGATCCGACACGTCCGCAGCCCATGATCACGATGTGCACGCAGGCGACGCTACACCGGCCGGGGCCGACATGTGCATGCCAGTCGGTGTCATGCCCCTGCGAGGTCTAGCATCGTCTCTCGTGGGAGTCACCGAGGTCGCCAAGCGAGCACTGGTCGGACGCAAGCTCCGCAGCACGCAGCTGGGGGAGACCCTGCTGCCGAAGCGGATCGCGCTGCCGGTCTTCGCCAGTGACGCCCTGTCCTCCGTGGCCTACGCCCCCGACGAGATCTTCCTGACGTTGTCGCTCGGCGGCCTGTCGGCCTACACGTTCAACTGGAAGATCGGCATCGCGGTGACGCTGGTGCTGGCGGTCGTGATCGCCTCCTACCGGCAGAACGTCCACGCCTATCCGTCCGGCGGTGGCGACTACGAGGTCGCGACTGTCAACCTGGGCAAGACGGCCGGCCTCTCGGTCGGCAGCGCGCTCCTGGTCGACTACGTGCTGACGGTTGCCGTGTCGGTGTCGTCAGGCGTCCAGAACGCGAGCTCCGCCCTGCCCTGGCTGGACGGGCACGAGGCGACGGCTGCATCAGTGCTGGTCCTGATCCTGATGGCGATGAACCTGCGCGGCACCAAGGAGTCGGGCACGGCGTTCGCCGTCCCGTCCTACCTGTTCATGGTCGCGATCCTGCTGATGGGCGTGTGGGGCTACTTCCGCTACCTCACGGGCAGCCTGCCGGACGCACCCAGCGCGATCTACGACATCGCGCCGGAGGAGCAGTTCGAGCAGGGGGTCACCGGCGTGGCCATGGTGTTCCTGCTGGCGCGGGCGTTCTCGTCGGGCTGCGCGGCGCTGACCGGTGTCGAGGCGATCAGCAACGGCGTCCCGGCGTTCAAGAAGCCCAAGAGCAAGAACGCCGCGACGACCCTGCTGCTGCTCGGCACGTTGTCGATCACGATGCTGATGAGCATCATCGTGCTCGCCGACCTGATGCGGCTGCGCTACGTCGAGGATCCCGCCCACCAGCTGCTGCTCGACGGCAAGCCCGTCGGCTCGAGCTATCAGCAGGACACCGTGATCGGTCAGCTGGCGAGCAGCCTCTACAGCAACTTCACGCCGCTGTTCTACTTCACGATCGCCTGCACCGGCATCATCTTGATCCTGGCGGCCAACACCGCGTTCAACGGCTTCCCGGTGCTCGGCTCGATCCTGGCGCGCGACGGCTTCCTGCCCCGCCAGCTCGACACCCGCGGCGACCGCCTCACGTTCAGCAACGGCATCATCGTGCTCGCCCTCGCGGCGATCGTCCTGATCCAGGCGTTCGACGCCGAGGTCACCAAGCTCATCCAGCTCTACATCGTCGGCGTCTTCGTGTCGTTCAACCTCAGCCAGCTCGGCATGATCCGGCACTGGAACCGGCACCTGCGGACCGAGACCGACCCGGCTGCCCGCCAACGGATGAAGCGCTCGCGCATCGTCAACTCGATCGGTCTGGGCATGACCATCACGGTGCTGATCATCGTGCTGCTCACCAAGTTCCTCGCCGGCGCGTGGATCGCCATCGTCGCGATGATCGTCATCTTCATCATCATGCGCGGCATCGGGCGCCACTACGACCGCGTCTCAGAGGAGCTCGCGATCGACGACTCCGACGTCGCGCTGCCGTCGCGCGTCCACGCGATCGTCCTGGTGAGCAAGCTCCACAAGCCGACGATGCGTGCCCTGGCGTATGCCCGCGTGTCGCGCCCCAACTCGCTGGAGGCCCTCACGGTCGGGTTCGACCCCGAGCAGACCGAGAAGCTCATGCAGCAGTGGGAGGAGATGGCGATCCCCGTGCCGCTGAAGGTCGTCGACTCGCCCTACCGCGAGCTCGTGCGGCCGGTCATCCGCTACGTCAAGGAGCTGCGCAAGTCGGGTCCCCGCGACATCATCACGGTCTACATCCCCGAGTACGTCGTCGGGAAGTGGTGGGAGCAGCTGCTGCACAACCAGACCGCGCTGCGGCTCAAGGGACGTCTCCTCTTCATGCCCGGCGTGATGGTGACGAGCGTCCCCTACCAGCTCAGCTCGGCCAAGCGTGCCAAGAAGAAGATGGCCCAGGAACGACCCGCGCCCGGCGACGTCCGCCGCGGCTTCCGCGACCGCTGATGCCGACCGAGGCGATCGTCGAGGTCGGGCCCGTCGCGCACGGCGGGCACTGCGTGGCGCGGCTCGACGGCCAGGTGGTGTTCGTCCGTCACACGCTGCCGGGCGAGACGGTCCGCATCCGGGTGACGGAGGAGACCAAGACCTTCCTGCGGGCCGACGCGATCGAGGTCATCGAGCCGGCGCCGGGCCGGGTCGAGGCACCCTGCGCCTATGCCGGCACCTGCGGGGGCTGCGACTTCCAGCACGTCGACCCGGCCGTGCAGCGGACGTTGCTGGGCGACGTGGTGCGTGAGCAGCTGCGCCGCCTGGCCGGCCTCGACTGGGACGGCGAGGTCGAGGCGGTCCTTCCCGACGCGCTGGGCTGGCGCACCCGCGTCCAGTTCGCCGTCGACCGGCACGGTCGTCCCGGCCTGCGCCGCCACCGGTCGCACGAGATCATCCCGGTCGAGGAGTGCCTGATCGCCCACCCCGAGCTGCCGCCCGTGCTGGGTCGCTCCTGGGACGCCGACGCGGTCGAGGCGATCGTGTCGTCGACCGGCGACCGGCTGCTCGTCACCGACGCGAGCATCAGCGACGAGGTCGAGGCCGAGGTCGACGGCGTCGTCGCCTCCGACGGCACGACCCGCGGCGGACGCGGCGCCGTCACCGAGCGGGTGCTGGCCGCCGACTTCCGGGTCTCGGGATCGGGCTTCTGGCAGGTGCACCCCGACGCCGCCACGACCCTGGTCGAGGCCGTGGTCGAGGCCGCGGAGGTCACGACCGGAGACACGGTGCTCGACCTCTATGCCGGTGTCGGCCTGTTCACGACCTTCCTGGCCGACGAGGTGGGGGAGAGCGGCACGGTGCTCAGCGTCGAGTCCGACCCGGGTGCGTCGCGCGACGCCCGCCGCAACCTGCACGACCTGCCGCAGGTGCAGCTCGTCGGCGAGACGGTCGAGCGGGCCCTGCGCCACGGCACGCTGGGCACGTCCGCCGACGTGGTGGTGCTCGACCCTCCGCGCACGGGCGCCAAGAAGGCCGTCGCGGACATCGCGTCGCTCGGCCCGCGGCGCATCGTCTACGTCGCCTGTGACCCGGCCGCACTGGCCCGCGACCTCGCGTCGTTCGCGTCGAAGGGCTACGCGCTCACCAGCCTGCGCGCGTTCGCACTGTTCCCGATGACGCACCACGTGGAGTGCGTCGCGCTGCTCGAGCCGGCACCGGTCACGGTCGACTGAGCCAGACGCCCGCCGGTCGCCACACCGAGTGACGCTGGTCCTTGTGCCGGTCGGGTGGGCACGACAGAGTGTCTGCCATGCGCTTCGCCGACCCGCAAGCCTGCCCAGACTGTCGTGGAGCGCTCGCCGGGCAACCCGCCTGCCCGCACTGCGGCCTCGACCTGACCTCGGTCGAGGTGCGCCAGCTCTGGCAGCTGCTCCTGCAGGCCGACGACCTGCTCGCTCGCGCCTCGCACCGCCGGGTCCAGCCGTCGGACGCGCCAGCTGCGCAGGCGCCGCCCGTCCAGGCGCCACCGGTGCAGGCACCCCCGGTGCAGGCACCCCCGGTGCAGGCGCCGCCGGTGCAGGCGCCGCCGGTGCAGGCACCTCCGGCCCAGCCCGGGCCCGACCCGTTCGGCCAGGGCGTCCCGTCCTACCCGACCCCGCCGACGAGCGCCGTCCCCCCGCGGGAGCGCTCGTGGTCCGTCGGCACCGTCCTGCTAGTGCTCGGCGCCTTCGGCCTCGTCGTCGCGGGCCTGATCTTCGTCACCCGCTCGTGGGAGGACATCGGCCTCGCCGGCAAGACGCTGATCCTGCTGGCCGTCACCGTCGTGCTGGGTGCGTTGGGCGTCTGGGTCACCCGTCGCCCGCTGCGGGCCTCGGCCGAGGCCGTGTGGTCGGTGTTCCTCGCCCTGCTGACCCTCGACGTCTTTGCGGCCCGGCACGAGGACCTGCTCGGGCTGGGGGCGCTCGACACGTCGGTGGCCTGGTTGGTCTGGGGCACGATCGTCCTCGCGCTCGGTGTCGCGATCGCGGTGTGGGCACGTCCCCATGTCACGGTCGCCCTCGTCGCGCCCGCGGTCGCCGGTGGTCTGGGCATCACGATGGCCGCCGTCGGCGCAGGCACGATCGGCGACGACGTCGACGCCGCGTGGCGCGCTCTCGTCGCGCTGATCGTGGCGGGTCTGCTGTCGCTCGCGACCCGACCGGCAGCTCTGCCGCCGATGACACTGACGGCTCGTGTCGTCACGGCCGCGTTCTACGTCGGCGCCTACGTGACGGCCCTGGTCGAGACGATCGCGAACCCGGCGCTCGACCAGCTCGTCGGCGGCGGGCACGGCGTCCCGCTCGTCCTCATGGCCGTCGCGTCGGTCGTGGTGGGCTGGCTCGTGGCCGTCGTGCGGGTGCCGGCCGTCGCCCTGGCGGTGCTCGCCCTCTGCACCGTGCTGGTCACCCCGATCTCCGAGGCGGGCTCGGTGGAGGCCACCTGGGTGCTCGTCGCCGCGATCGCCGGTGTGCTGGCGGTCCTCGGCACCTTCGGCACCAACGACTGGATGCGGGGCGTCCGTCTCGGGTCGCTCCCGGCGGTCGCCGGCATCGTGCTCCTGCTGGTCGGGCTGCTGGTCGACGTCGTGGAGACGATGTCCACGATCCTCGACTCGCCGTGGCCGCTCGCCTGGGACGCCCGCCTCGACGTGGCCTCGGTCGACAACTACGACGGGTGGGCCGTGCCCTTCGTCCTCGTCGGGTTCTTCGCGGTGGCGTGGTTCGTGCCCCGGTGGCCCGAGGCGTCAGGTGCGCGGAAGCACGCACCGCTCCTGATGGCTGCAGCCGTCGGGGTCGGTGCGGTCGATGCCGTCGTGGTGCTGCGTCTGCCGGTGTGGGCTGCCGCCGCGACGCTCCTCGTGCTGGCGCTGACGGCCCTCGTGGTGCACCTGCGGGGCCTCGTGACGTCCTGGGGGCCGGCCGCCCTCACGCTGGTGCTGGCCGCGGCCGTCCTCGCCTCGGCCTCGCACGGTGTGTCCGCCGCGGCATGGCTAGCGGGAGCGGTGATCGCGGCCGGCTTCGCCGCGGCCCGTGGTTCCTCGGCGCAGCGCCAGGTCCACGCAGCGTCTGCGGCAGCCCTGGTCCTCGCCGGGACGGCTGCGCTCGTGTCGCTGCTCGACGTCGACGACGCGGTCACGGCGGCCGTCGTGCTCGCCGCGGCGCTGGCCCTCGTGGCCGTGGCCGGTCTGGTGCTGCCGCAGCACCCTGTCCGGGTGCCGGTCGAGGCCGTCGCGTCGATCGGTGGCGTCGTCGCCCTCGTCGTGCCGGGGTCGTCGGGTGAGCTGGCGGTGCGCTGGACCCTGGTCGGAGCCGCGTTGGTCGGCCTGAGCTTCGCGGTCCGCGACCGACGCTGGTACGTCTGGCCGGGCCTGGTCTCGCTCGTGGTCGCGTACGTCCTGCTGATCGTCGACAGCGGGTTCTCGTTCGTCGAGGCCTACACGCTGCCGCTCGGGGCCGCGGCCCTCGGCATCGGTGTCTACCTCACCCGTCGGCGCCCGGACGCCGGCACCTGGGCCCTGCTCGGCCCCGGTCTGGCGATCGCGATGCTCCCGAGCGTCCCGCAGTCGCTGGCCGACCCGACGGACCTCCGGGCGCTGCTGCTCGGCGCCGGTGCCGTGGTCGTGCTGGCGGTCGGCATCCGGCTCGGCTGGCAGGCGCCGTTCGTGGCCGGTGCCGTGATCCTGACCCTGCTGGTCCTGTTCAACATCGGTCCCTACGCCAACGCGGCCCCGCGGGTCGTGCTGATCGCCGCGGTGAGCGCGGTGCTGCTGGGCGTGGGCATCACCTGGGAGGACCGGGTCCGTGACGGACGCAAGCTCGTCGGCTACGTGCGGTCGATGCGATAGGCAGCTGACATGCCCGGGCCGCGGACGACCAGGCAGCTGAGGCGCGACGCCCTCGGGCAGGACGCCCTGCGGCAGGGTCGGCGGGGCCACAGCATCGGCAAGCACCGCGTCGGGCTCGCCGTGGTCGACGTCGCCGACGATGCACCGACCGGCACGGCCAAGGGGGCTGCTGCGGGGGATCGTCACCGCGCTGCTCCTGGACCTGTCCGCGGCGGCGATCCCGATCGGGCTGCCGACGGTGCTCCGTCAGGCGACGCCGGACGCGTGGCACGTCGGCGGAGCGTCCTACCTGGCGCTGCTGGTGCTGGTCGTGCCGCTGGTCGTCGCGACCGACCGTGGTCTCGCCGACCGGGTCGCGCGCACCCGCGTGGTCCGCGCCCGGGGTGCCGACGCGCTCACGACGCCCGCGAGGCGCCGGCTCCTGACCTGGATCGACGTGGCAGGGGTGGCCGGCCTGCTCGCGGTCGCGATCACCTACATCGCGTTCTACTCACCGCTCCTGCGGTTCCCTGACCTGCTCTAGACACGCGTGGGGGAGCGTGCGGATCCTCTCGACATCATGTATCTTGATATCAAGACATATCCCCACCCGAGGCATCCGACCCGAGGTTAGGCGAGCCTGACCGTGCGCCGCGCGTCGATGCTGGGCAGGATGGAATGCGATCCGCGAAGGAGAATGACGATGGCCGTCGACAGCTTCAACTCAAAGGACTCCCTCTCAGTCGGGGACGCCACCTACGACTACTACCGCCTCGGAGCGGTCGAGGGTGAAGGGCTCGACGTCGCGTCGCTGCCGTTCAGCCTCAAGGTCCTCCTCGAGTCGCTGCTGCGCACCGAGGACGGGGCCGACATCACGAAGGCCGACATCGAGGCCCTCGCCGGCTGGGACGCCGATGCCGAGCCCAGCAAGGAGATCCAGTTCACGCCCGCCCGCGTGATCATGCAGGACTTCACCGGCGTGCCGTGCGTCGTCGACCTCGCCACGATGCGCGAGGCGATGGCCGACCTCGGTGGCGACGCCACCAAGATCAACCCCCTCGCCCCGGCCGAGATGGTCATCGACCACTCCGTGATGGCCGACGTCTTCGGCACGCCCGACGCGTTCGAGCGCAACGTCGAGATCGAGTACGACCGCAACAAGGAGCGCTACCAGTTCCTCCGCTGGGGCCAGGGCGCCTTCGACGACTTCAAGGTCGTCCCGCCGGGCACCGGCATCGTGCACCAGGTCAACATCGAGAAGCTCGCCCGCGTCGTGTTCGAGCGCAAGGGCACGGTCTACCCCGACTCCTGCGTCGGCACCGACTCGCACACCACGATGGTCAACGGCCTGGGCGTCGTCGGCTGGGGCGTCGGCGGCATCGAGGCCGAGGCGGCCATGCTCGGCCAGCCGATCAGCATGCTGATCCCGCGCGTCGTGGGCTTCAAGCTCTCCGGTGAGCTGCCGCAGGGCGCCACCGCGACCGACCTGGTGCTCGTCATCACCGAGCAGCTGCGTCAGCACGGCGTCGTCGGCAAGTTCGTCGAGTTCTACGGATCCGGCGTCGGCGCCCTCCCGCTGGCCAACCGCGCCACGATCGGCAACATGAGCCCCGAGTACGGCTCGACGATCGCGGTCTTCCCGATCGACGACGAGACCACCAAGTACATGCGTCTGACCGGCCGTACCGAGGACGAGATCGCCCTCGTCGAGGCCTACGCCAAGGCGCAGGGCATGTGGCACGACCCCGATCACGAGCCGCGCTTCTCGGAGTACCTCGAGCTCGACCTCGGCGACGTCGTCCCGTCGATCGCCGGCCCCAAGCGTCCGCAGGACCGGGTGTCGCTGACCGAGTCCGTGTCGTCGTTCAAGACCGCGCTCGCGGACTACGCCGGCTCCTCCGACGCGTCCAACAAGCAGACCGTCACGACGGACGACGGCACGACCTATGAGATCGACCACGGCGCCGTGACGATCGCTGCGATCACCTCGTGCACCAACACGTCCAACCCGTCGGTCATGATCGGCGCGGGCCTGCTGGCCAAGAAGGCTGTCGAGAAGGGCCTGCAGCGCAAGCCGTGGGTCAAGACGACGCTGGCTCCGGGCTCGAAGGTCGTCACCGACTACTACGAGAAGTCGGGACTGAACGTCTACCTCGACAAGCTCGGGTTCAACCTCGTCGGCTACGGCTGCACGACCTGCATCGGCAACTCCGGCCCGCTGATCCCCGAGGTCAGCAAGGCCGTCAACGACGGTGACCTCGCCGTCACGGCCGTCCTGTCGGGCAACCGCAACTTCGAGGGGCGCATCAACCCCGACATCAAGATGAACTACCTGGCGTCGCCGCCGCTCGTCATCGCTTACGCGCTGGCCGGCTCGATGGACGTCGACCTGTTCAACGACGCGCTCGGCCAGGACGAGGACGGCAACGACGTCTTCATGAAGGACATCTGGCCGACGCCGCAGGAGATCGAGGACGTCATCGCGAGCTCGATCGACTCCGACACCTTCACCCGCGAGTACGCCGACGTCTTCGCCGGTGACGAGCGCTGGCAGAACCTGCAGACGCCGGACGGTGACGTGTTCGAGTGGGACCCCGAGTCGACCTACGTCCGCAAGGCGCCCTACTTCGACGGCATGAAGCTCGAGCCCGACGCGGTCACCGAGGTCAGTGGCGCCCGCGTGCTGCTCAAGCTGGGTGACTCGGTCACGACCGACCACATCAGCCCCGCCGGTGCGATCAAGAAGGACAGCCCGGCCGGCACCTACCTGTCGGAGCACGGCATCGAGGCGCGTGACTTCAACTCCTACGGCTCGCGTCGTGGCAACCACGAGGTCATGATCCGCGGCACGTTCGCCAACATCCGTCTGCGCAACCAGATGGCTCCGGGCACCGAGGGTGGCTTCACCCGCGACCTGCTGGCCGACGGCACGCCGGTCACGACGGTCTTCGAGGCCTCGGAGTCCTACCAGGCCGCCGGCGTCCCGCTGGTGGTCCTGTCGGGCAAGGAGTACGGCTCGGGCTCGTCGCGCGACTGGGCGGCCAAGGGCACCGCGCTCCTGGGCGTCAAGGTCGTCATCGCCGAGTCGTACGAGCGCATCCACCGGTCCAACCTGATCGGCATGGGCGTGCTCCCGCTGCAGTACCCGGCCGGTCAGTCGGCCGAGTCGCTGGGCCTGACGGGGGAGGAGACCTTCGACTTCACCGGCATCACCGAGCTCAACGAGGGACGCACCCCCAAGACGGTCCACGTGACGGCGACGGGCGCCGACGGAGCTGTCGTCGAGTTCGACGCCGTGGTCCGCATCGACACGCCGGGCGAGGCCAACTACTACCGCAACGGCGGCATCATGCCGTACGTGCTGCGGAGCCTGCTCGACTGAGAACACGCTGCATCTGTGCAGGTCAGGGGCATCGCCGACACGGCGGTGCCCCTGACTTTTGCGATCATTGTGCGTTTGCGAAGACAAAATGTCGTTCGAATCAACAATTTGTTGTGGCAAAGAGTGGACGTGACCCCAGTCACGCTATACGTTGTGTCGAACAACAAACGCGTTACGTGGACGAAACACTCGGCCGCGACGCACAACTGGAGGAATTGGAGGCGGTCTGTGTGAAGCGGACACGCAATCTCGTGCTGGCGACGGTCATGGGTGCGGCTCTCGCGCTCAGTGCGTGCGGCGGCAGCGACAGCGGCGGTGGCGACAGCGCCAGCGGCGACAAGCCCGAAGGAAAGATCGGCGTCATCCTGCCCGACACGAAGTCGTCGGTCCGCTGGGAGAGCGCCGACAAGCCGGCCCTCGAAGCTGCCTTCAAGGCCGCGAACGTCGACTACGACATCCAGAACGCCGAGGGCGACGCTGACAAGATGCAGACGATCGCGGACAGCATGATCACCGACGGCGTCACCGTCCTCGCGATCGTCAACCTCGACTCCGACTCGGGTGCGGCCATCGAGGAGAAGGCCAAGAGCCAGGGCGTCAAGACCATCGACTACGACCGTCTGACCCTGGGCGGCTCGGCCGACGTCTACATCTCCTACGACAACAGCAAGGTCGGTGCCCTGCAGGGCGAAGGCCTCGCCAAGTGCCTGGGCGACAAGGACGCGAACATCATCTACCTGAACGGTTCGCCGACGGACAACAACGCGACGCTGTTCTCGCAGGGCGCCCACAGCGTCCTCGACAAGGTCAGCACCTACAAGAAGGTCGGCGAGCAGGCTGTCCCGGACTGGGACAACGAGCAGGCCGTCACGATCTTCGAGCAGCTCTACACCAAGGTCGACGGCAAGGTCGACGGCGTCTACGCCGCCAACGACGGCCTCGGTGGAGCGGTCATCTCGATCCTCGACAAGAACGGCCAGGCCGGCAAGGTCCCCGTCACCGGTCAGGACGCCACGGTCGAGGGTCTGCAGAACATCCTCGCGGGTGACCAGTGCATGACGATCCAGAAGTCGGCCACCGGCCAGGCCAAGGCACTCGCCGAGACGGCGATCGCCATGGTCAAGGGCGAGAAGCCGGCCACCACCGGAACCGTCAAGGACGACACGGGCAAGCGTGACGTCCCGGCCATCCTGCTGGACCCGGTCGCGATCGACAAGACGAACGTCAAGGCCGTCATCGACGCGGGCGACATGAAGGCTGCCGATCTGTGCACCGGCGACTTCGCCAAGCTGTGCGCTGACGCCGGCATCAGCTGATTGATGTGGAGGCGGCCCTCCGGGACATCCCGGGGGGCCGCACCCCGCACCGCCTGCCAGAATCGCCACCGTCGTACTCAGCGCCTAATCGGAGGCCCCGCACATGAGCACCACCCCACTCCTCGAGCTGCGAGGAATCAACAAGAGCTTCGGTGTCGTCCACGTCCTGCATGACGTCGACCTCACCATCTACCCCGGCCAGGTCACGGCCCTCGTCGGCGACAACGGCGCCGGCAAGTCGACCCTCGTCAAGGCTGTCGCGGGCATCTACCCGCTCGACAGCGGCGAGTACCACTTCGACGGCAAGCCCGTCACGGTCCACGGACCCAAGGACGCCTCTGCCCTCGGCATCGAGGTCGTCTACCAGGACCTCGCCCTGTGCGAGAACCTCGACATCGTCGAGAACATGTTCCTGGGTCGCGAGGTCAAGACCGGCCCCGTGCTCGACGAGACCACGATGGAGAGCAAGGCCCGCGAGGTCCTCGCGTCCCTGTCCGTCCGCACCGTCAAGTCGGTGCGCCAGAGCGTCTCGAGCCTGTCGGGCGGACAGCGCCAGACCGTGGCGATCGCCAAGGCCGCCCTCTGGAACTCCAAGGTCGTCCTCCTCGACGAGCCGACCGCCGCGCTCGGCGTGGCGCAGACGCGCCAGGTCCTCGACCTCGTGCGCCGCCTGGCCGACTCCGGCGTGGGCGTGCTGCTGATCTCGCACAACCTCTCGGACGTCTTCGAGGTCGCCGACCGCATCACGGCGCTCTACCTCGGACGCGTTGCGGCCGACGTCGCGACGAAGGACGTCACGTCCCGTCAGGTCGTCGAGCTCATCACGACCGGCTCATCTTCCGATCTCGACGGCGCCTCGGCCCCGTCCGCGACAGCCTGAGGGACCTGACATGACTGACATCATCACCGACGCGGAAGAGGCGGGCTTCGCCAACGACCGCACGCAGTCCAACACCCTGGGCGAGGCCACCCGCGCGTACGTCAACCGCGTCCGCGGCGGCGACATGGGAGCGCTCCCGGCGATCCTGGGCCTCATCGTCCTGTTCATCGTGTTCGGCCTGGCCAACGACCGCTTCTTCTCGGCGCTCAACATGGCCAACCTCATCACCCAGGCCGGCGCGATCATCGTGCTCGCCATGGGCCTGGTCATGGTCCTGCTGCTCGGCGACATCGACCTGTCGGCCGGTGTGGCCGGCGGTGCCTCCGCCTGCGTCATGGGCCTGCTCATCGCCAAGCACGACCAGCCGTGGGGCATCGCCGTCCTGGCAGCGCTCGCGACGGGTGCCGTGATCGGCCTCGTGATCGGCGTGCTCGTCTCGAAGCTCGGCATCCCGTCGTTCGTCGTGACGCTGGCGTTCTTCCTCGGCCTGCAGGGCCTGACCCTCAAGCTCATCGGCGACGGCGGCTCGGTCCGCGTCGACCAGGAGGTCATCAAGGGCATCACGAAGAACAACGTCCCCGTCATGTGGGGCTGGGTCTTCGCGCTCGTCATCATCGTGGTCTTCGCGCTGCTCTCGCTGCGCAGCCACCACCGCAAGGTGAGCAAGGGCCTGCAGCACCAGCCGCTCGCCGTGGTCGTCGCGCAGATCGTCGCCCTCGCCGTGATCCTGCTGATCGTCACCTACGTCCTCAACATCAACCGCGCACCCAACCCGGGCTTCGTCATCGAGGGCATCCCGTACGTCCTGCCGCTCGTCGCGGCGCTGCTGATCTTCTGGACGTTCATCCTCGGTCGCACCTCCTACGGACGGCACGTCTACGCCGTGGGCGGAAACCCCGAGGCGGCCCGTCGCGCCGGCATCAACGTCGACCGCATCCGCATCTCGGTGTTCGTCATCGCCTCGTCGATGGCCGCGCTCAGCGGTGTCATCGCGGCCTCCAACCTGGGCAAGGTCTCCACGTCGTCGGGCGGCAGCAACACGCTGCTCTACGCCGTCGGTGCCGCCGTCATCGGAGGCACCAGCCTCTTCGGCGGCAAGGGCAAGGCCCGCGACGCGGTCATCGGTGGTCTCGTCATCGCCACGATCGCCAACGGTCTCGGTCTGCTCGACCAGGCGTCCTACATCAACTTCATCGTCACCGGCGGCGTGCTGCTCCTCGCGGCCAGCGTCGACGCGATCTCACGCCGGCGGCGTTCCGCGACAGGTCTGTAGACATGGCCTCCGCCGGACGCGCTGGGGTCGGCACCAACCAGGAGGATGTCCGCCGGCACAATCTCGGGACCGTTCTCGGTCACGTGCATCGTGCCGGCCGGCTCTCCCGGGCGGAGCTGACCGCTCGGATGGGTCTCAACCGCAGCACGATCGCCGGACTGGTGACCGAACTGGAGTCGTTGGGGCTCGCCGAGCAGGCCAAGCCGTCAGGAGCACGCATCGGGGCAGGACGTCCGTCCGTGGACGTCAAGGCGCGCACCGGTGCGTACGTCCTGGCTGTCGACCTGCGGGTCGACGGGTTGACCGTGGCCCGCGTTGGTCTCGGTGGTGTCGTGCAGGCACGCGCCACCGGGCCGGTGCCGGCCGGCCACGACCCCGAGGCGATCGCCTCGTCGGTCGTGGAGCTCATGCGACTCGTCGTCAAGGACGTCGACCCGGGCGCTGCTCTGGTCGGTGTCGGCGTCGGGGTGCCCGGGATCATCCGGGCCGAGGACGGCCTGGTGCGGCTCGCACCCAACCTGGGCTGGCGGGACGTCCCGTTCGCCAAGATCCTCGCCTCGCGCCTCGGGCCGGTCGCGGCCCCGGTGCTGGGCAACGACGCAGATCTCGGCGCACTCGCCGAGCACCTGCGGGGGGCCGGAGTCGGGGTCGAGGACCTCGTCTATCTCTCGGGTGAGGTCGGCGTGGGTGCCGGCGTCATCGTCAGCGGCCACAAGCTGGAGGGCGCGGGCGGCTACGCCGGCGAGATCGGCCACATGCCGTTCCTGCCCGACGGCAAGCTCTGCCACTGCGGCGCCCACGGGTGCTGGGAGACCGAGATCGGCGCCGAGGCGATCGCTCTGGCGATCGGTTGTCCGCCGGAGCGGGTCGGTGCGCTGGGGGAGTTCCTCGAGGGTGTCCACGACGCCCCGGACGACCTGCGGCTCGTCGGCCGTCACCTCGGGCGGGGACTCGCCGGGGTGGTCAACCTGCTCAACCCGCGGGTCATCGTGCTCGGCGGATATCTCCGGTCGCTGTTCCCGCTCGTCCACGACGACGTCGAGAGCGAGCTAGCCGTGCACGCGCTCATCGCACCGCGTGAGCTCGTCCGGGTGACGCTGCCGGGCCTCGGCGGCGACTCCGTGCTGCACGGGGCGGCTGAGCTGGCCTTCGAGCCGCTGCTGGCCGACCCGGTCGGGTGCCTCGCGGTGGCCTGCGTCGACGTCGACGCGGCCCTGGCGGTCTGAGCACGCCGATCAGCGGTGTTCAGCGAGGCTCCTGGTACGCCGACCTGAGCGCGCGACGGGCCCGGTAGGCGATCGCGGAGACGGTGTTGGGAGCCACGCCGAGGCGCGGCGCGAGGTCGCTCGGGCGGTATCCCTCCACCTCCATGGCCCACAGCACGTCCTGCTGGCGCAGGCTCAACGCGCTCAGGGCGAGGGCCAGCGGTGCTCGCTCGACAGGGTCCATGACGCCGTGGGCAAAGGGCACACCCCGGTCCAGGACGCCGAGGTCGTCCGTGACCTGGGTGTGGACCTGCATCCGACGCCTGCGCATCGCCTCGTTGCGGACACAGGCCAGGAGATAGGCACGGACGTGCTCGCGCGGGCCGCGTCCTCGGCGGACCTGGTGGAGCATCGAGGTGAATGCCTCGCCCACCACGTCGTCGACCTCGTCCCGCGGTGCCATGCGGCGGGCGACACGGGTGGCCATGGACTCGTGGCGACGGAAGATCTCCGCGAAGGCGGTCTCGTCGCCCTGCCGTGCGCGCTCCACGAGCACCTCGTCGGTGTCGACGTCGGTGTCGATGTGGGCCTCGAGCGTGTGCGGCATGGTGCCTCCTGGTGTGGGTGGCTCCGTCGGGGGAGTGTGATGAGGCTAGGTGCGCGGCCTTCACTTGGGGCCTGTCGCCAAGTGAAGGGGAGCGGCAGAATGTCGTCATGACCAGGACGGACGCGGACGCGACCTTCGCCGAGACCCTCGACGCGGCGATGCTGACGCGCGGCATGTCACTGACCCAGGTGCGCGACGACCTCGCCGCGCTGGGCCATCCGGTGTCGCTGGCCTCGCTGTCCTACTGGCGGGCGGGGTCGCGGGAGCCCCAGCGCCGCCGCTCGCTCGATGCGGTCCCCGAGCTCGAGCGGCTGCTCGGACTGTCCGGAGGGACGCTGAGCGCCCGGATCGCCGGGTCACGACGCGGGCCCGGCCCGTCGGCGTTCGATCGACTTGCGGGCAAGCCGCTGCTCGAGGGTCTGGTGGGGGAGGACGACGTCGATCGTGTGCTGTTCCACCTGGTCGCCGACGTCGGCGACCAGCGGCAGATCACCCGGGCGCGTGTCACCCAGGTGTTCGTCGCCCGTCGTGCGGGTGTCGACGGCGTCACGATCTTCGTGGGTCCCGATCAGGGCACCGAGTCCAACGATGCCGTCCTGCGAGCCGTCTCGGGGTGCTCGATCGGCGAGGTGCGCGACGTCGAGCGAGGTATCACCGCAACGCGCCTGCAGTTCGAGCGTCCGCTGATGGCGGGCGAGTCGGCGGTCACGGAGTACGAGGTCGCTGCCGACGGTGTGCTCGATCTCGAGACCGAGTACGGGATCGTCGCGGAGCAGCGGCTCGAGGAGGCCATGGTGTGGATCCGGTTCGACCCTGCCTGTCGTCCGGCTCGGGCGTGGGTGTGGTTCGAGGAGGGTGGTCTGCGGCACGACTGGTCGGTCGAGCTCGCCGGGTCGACCGGTCTGCACTACCGCCAGCTGGCGTTCGGTCCGGGCACGCTCGGTGCGCGGTGGGAGTGGGAGTGACCTTCGGCAACGCCCTGAGCCCCGGGTTCCGTAGAATCTGTCCGTGAACCGCGACCTGTTCTCTGCCGCCGGCGACCTGCGACCCCACCTCGACGCCGTCGACTGGGACTCGACGACCTTGGGGCCGATGGACCAGTGGAGCCCGGCACTGCGCAACGCGGTCGACCTGATGCTGCACAGCAAGTTCCCGATGACCCTGCTGTGGGGTGACGAGTTCGTGCTGCTCTACAACGACGCCTACGTGCCGATGATCGGCGACAAGCACCCTGCGGCGCTGGGCTCGACCGCACGCGACACCTTCGCCGAGGCATGGCCGCAGATCGGGCCGCTGATGCAAGGGGTCGCGACCACCGGCGAGGCCACGATGGTCGTGGACGCCCTGGTCCCGCTGCGCCGGCACGGCTTCCTGGAGGATTGCTACTTCACGTTCTGCTACTCGGCCGTCCGCGGGTCCGACGGGCAGGTCGAGGGCGTCATCGACATCGTGACCGAGACGACGACGGTCGTCCAGGGCAGGCGCCGGGTGGAGATGCTGGCCAGGCTCTCGGAGTCGCTGGCGGGCGTCGTCGACCCGGATCGGGTGCGCGAGCGCGCCCTGGCTGTGCTGTCCACGTACGGCGACGACTTCGTGTCGGCCGACATCGGTCAGTCGCGGCCGGACCTTCCGGCCGCTCCGAAGCCCCTCGGCGAGACCGAGGTGGTCGTCGACGAGCTCGATGACGGCGAGCGCGTCGCGTGGGCGGTGACCGAGTCGACCTCAGGCTCCGAGCCGTCGATGCTGGTCGTGCGGCTCAGCTCCGGAGTGCGCGTCGACGACGACCTGCGTGACGTCATCCGGGTCGCGGCGTCGATGGTCGGACGCGCGATCGACCGGGCCAGGGCCGAGCAGGCCGAGCGCGCGCACCGAGAGCTGGAGCGCCAGCTCTCCGAGACGCTGCAGCGCAGCCTGCTGAGCCGGCCGGCCCAGCGTGACGACCTGCAGGTGGCCGTCCGCTACGTCCCTGCCGCCAGCGAGGCGCAGGTCGGCGGTGACTGGTACGACGCCTTCCTGCTGCCCGACGGAGACCTGGCGGTCGTCATCGGCGACATCACCGGCCACGACCGCGAGGCAGCGGCGAGCATGGCGCAGGTGCGCAACGTGATGCGAGGCGTGGCGATGACGGCACGGCAGTCCCCGGCACGGGTGCTCACCTCGCTGGAGGAGGCGCTGGAAGGGCTTGAGATCGACGTCCTCGCAACTGCGGTCGTCGCGCACGTCGACCAGGGGGACGAGCGGGGTGCTCGCACGCTGCACTGGTCCAACGCCGGCCACCCGCCGCCGGTCATGATCACTCCTGACGGCTCGGCGCAGCTCCTGCACAGCAAGCCCGACCTCCTGCTGGGGCTGATGGCGCCCGAGCGCTGCGACCACAGCGCACCGGTCGTCGAGGGCTCGACGGTCGTGCTCTACACCGACGGCCTGATCGAGCGCCGCGGACACGTCCTCGACGACGGGTTCGCGTGGCTCGAGCACCTGCTCGCCGGCCGCCACGACCTCGATGCCGAGGAAGTCTGCGACCTGCTGCTGGAGCAGATGCCGTCCAACGTCGACGACGACGTGGCGCTGCTCGTCCTCCGGGTCGGAGCGGCACCTCGCTGAGCAGCGTCGCGTCGCGGCGATGTTTGACGATCGACCGTGCCGGGTAGGTCTGTACGACGGCCGGATCGGCCGTCAGACCGAAGGAGCAGCACATGACGACCGTCGACCCCCAGCACGGCCCGCAGGAGCCCCATCACGTCGCTCGCCCGGCGGACCGTCGCGACGAGCCGGTCGTCGAGGACGACCGCGTCCAGGAGAAGCGTGCCCACGAGAAGTTCGGCGGCCTCAACCTGGGTGCGGCGTTCTTCGGCTGGATCGTCGCGATCGGCGTCGCGGTGCTGCTGACGGGGATCGTCGGTGCGATCCTCGCCGGGGCCAACTCCTCGATCGAGGTCACGTGGTCCGACGCGGAGCGAGCGGCCGGCACGATCGGCCTCTCGACCGCGATAGTCCTGCTGGTCGTGCTCGCGCTGTCCTACTACGCGGGTGGCTACGTCGCCGGCCGGATGTCGCGGTTCGACGGTGCCCGCCAGGGTGTCGGCGTGTGGGTCCTGGGCCTGCTCGTGACGGTCGTCGCGATCGTCCTGGGCGCCGTCTTCGGCGACGAGTACGACGTGCTGGACCGTGTCGACCTCCCGCGCATCCCGCTGTCGACCGACGAGATCACCGGCGGGGCGATCGTCGCAGGCATCGCCGTGGTGGCCGTGACGCTCGTCGCCGCGATCCTCGGTGGCCTGGTCGGCCACCGTTATCACCACCGGGTCGACCGGGCCGCGCGCGTCTGACGCAGGGCGTGGTCGGGCCTACAGCGGCACGGCGCCGGTGAACACGTCCGCCAGGGCGTGCTCAGCGGCGCCGAGTGCCGCGGCGTGGATGCCCAGCGTGCTGAGCCTGATCTCCGGCAGGTGGATGTCGGCGGAGGGCAGTCGCTCCGCCAGCACCTGCTGGGCGGCGGGGACGACGTGCTCGCCGAGCGGCACGAAGTAGCCGCCGAGAACGATCGCCGACGGGTCGAGCACCGCCGCGAGGGTCGCGATGCCGCGGCCCAGGTGCCCGCCCAGCGCGGCGAGCGCCGTGCGGACGGAGTCGTCGGACGCAGCGCGGTCGGCCACCGCGGTCGCCGTCTGCAGGGGAGTCGCCTGCTCGTCCATGCCGACGGCCGTCAGCATGGCTCGCAGGCCGATGCTCGCCTCCCAGCAGCCGAGCCGGCCGCAGCCGCAGGTGGCGGTGGGGTCACCGATCGGCATGTGGCCGACCTCGCCCGCGAACCCGGCGCCGCCGCGCAGCAGGGTGCCGCGCTGGACGATCCCGGCACCGATGCCGATCGTGCCGGTCAGGTAGAGCGAGTCCTCGACGTCGACCGCGACGCCGTGGGAGGCCTCGGCGAGTGCCGCGCAGTTCGCGTCGTTGTCGATGGTGGTCGGGCAGCCGCCGGCGAAGGCGTGCTCGAGCTCTGCCGCGAGCTCGCGACCGTTCCACCCGAGGTTGGGCGCCCACGAGACGGTGCGGTTGTCGTGGGCGACGAGCCCGGGCACGGCGACGGTCGCGCGGACGACAGTGTGACCGCTCGCGATCAGCGACGACCGCACGTCCGTCGCGAGCTCGACGAGCTCCGTGGCGCTCGGCGGCCGACCGGCGGTGGCGACCGGTCGGGTCTCCACGACCTTGACCCGACCGGACAGGTCGATCGCCACGGCGGCGACGTAGTCGACGTTGACCTCGAGCCCGAGCCCGAGGATCGCCTCACCGGTCAGCGTGACCGGCTTGCCGGGGCGGCCGCGGCCGGACGGCACCGTCGTCGTCGACGCGGTGCCGTTCTCGGTCACGGCGCCGCCTGACTCCAGCTCGCCGACGATGCTCCCGACCGTGGCCTTCGCCAGCCCCGTGCGGCGCGCGAGCTCGGTGCGGGTGGCCGGACCGTCCACCCGCAGCGAGCGCAGCACGAGGCCCGTGTTCTGACGCCGGAGGTGCTCGGTGCCGGCCGGCGAGCCGGTCAGGGCCACGCTCAGCGCACCCCGTAGAGGTGCTCGAGGGCGAGCTGGTCGAGGTGCTCGAACGCGGCACCGCGGACGGCGAGCTCGTCGGGGTCGCTGAGCGGAGCCTTCTCCAGCTCGGCCCAGCCCTCGCCCTCGGCGAGCGTCGGGACGGCGAGCTCGGGCAGCTTGGCGGCCTCGAGCGCGGCCTGCACCTCGGGATCGGCGCGGAACGCCTGGACCTTGTCGCGCAGGATCAGGTAGTTGGTCATGCAGCCGGCGGCCGACTCCCAGACTCCCTTGTCGTCCTCGGTGCGAGGGGTCTTGAAGTCGAAGTGCACCGGCCCGTCGTAGCCACCGGCCAGGATCGTGTCGACGACCCAGAACGCGCCGCGCACGTTGCCGGCGCCGAAGCGGAAGTCCTGGTCGTAGCGGGGGCCGCTCTGGCCGTTGAGGTCGATGTGGAACAGCTTGCCCTGCCACAGCGCCTGCGCGTAGCCGTGGGCGGCGTTGAGGCCGGCCATCTCCTCGTGGCCGATCTCGGGGTTGACGCCCACGTTCTCGGAGCGGTCGAGCGTCTCGATGAACGCGAGCGCGTGACCGATCGTCGGCAGCAGGATGTCGCCGCGGGGCTCGTTGGGCTTGGGCTCGATCGCGAACTTCATGTCGTAGCCCTTGTCGTGCACGAACTCGCCGAGGACGTTGAACGCCTCGCGGTAGCGGTCGAGCGCGGCGGCGACGTCCTTCGCGGCTCCCGACTCGGCACCCTCGCGCCCGCCCCAGCAGACATAGACCTTGGCGCCGAGCTCGGCGGCGAGGTCGATGTTGCGCATGACCTTGCGGATCGCGAAGCGGCGCACCTCGCGGTCGTTGGAGGTGAAGCCGCCGTCCTTGAACACGGGGTGCGTGAAGAGGTTGGTCGTCGCGGTGGTGACGACCAGGCCGGTGTCGGCGAGGCCCTTCTTCCAGCGCTCGATGATCGCGTCACGGTCGGCGTCGCTGGAGCCGAAGGGGATGAGGTCGTCGTCGTGGAAGTTGACGCCGTAGGCGCCGATGCGGGCGAGGTTCTCGAGCGCGTAGATCGGGTCCATGTCGGCGCGGGTCGCCTCGCCGAACGGGTCGCGGCCCGGGTAGGCGACGGTCCAGAGGCCGAAGGAGAACTTGTCGGACGGTGCCGGGGTGGGGATGGTCATGAGCTGCCTGTCTGTGGTGGGTCGGATCGGGTCGGGCGTCAGGTCCAGTCGGACGTTCGGTCGCGCAGCCGTGCGTAGGCCTCACGCACGAGAGGGGTCGGTTCAGCGGTGTGGGTCGCGGCGTCCGTCGCGGCCCAGGTCGGGGGTGTGGCGCTGCCGGAGAGGGCCCAGGCGGCCTGGCGGGCCGCGCCGAGGGCGACGTACTCGCCCGGTGCCGGCACGGTCACGGGGGCGCCGAGGATGGCCGGCGCGAGGGCGTGGACGGCGGGGTTGCTCGCCGCGCCGCCCACCATGAGGATCCGCTCGACCGGGTCGCCGGTCAGGCCCACGAGCAGGTCGACGGCGTCGGCGAGCGAGCACAGCAGCGCCTCGAACGCGGCGCGGGCGAGGTCCTCGCGGGTCGTGGACGACGTCAGGCCGGCCCAGGTGCCCGTGGCGTCGGGACGGTTGGGCGTGCGCTCGCCGGCGTAGTAGGGCAGCAACGTCAGTCCGTTGGCCCCGGGCGGGGCCTGGAGCGCGAGCCGGCCGAGCTCGTCGTGGTCGACGCCGAGCAGGGCGCACTGCAGGTCGAGGATGCGCGCGGCGTTCATGGTCGTGGCCATGGGCAGGAACCGGCCGGTGGCGTCGGCGAACCCGGTGACCGTCCCGGTGCCGTCGGCGATGCGGGTCGCGCTGATCGACGAGGCGACACCGGACGTCCCGATCGAGACGACGACGTCACCGGGCTGCACGTCGAGGGCGAGCGCGGCAGCCATGTTGTCGCCCGTGCCGGCAGCGACGACCAGGCCCGTCGACGTGCGCGCGGCGACCTCTGCCGGGCCGACGATGCGGGGCAGCGACACGGCGTGCCCGATCGCCGCCTCGGCGAGGTCGGGGCGCCAGTCGTCGTCTGCGGTCGAGAAGTAGCCGGTGCCGGACGCGTCGCCGCGATCGGTGAAGGCCTCGCCGCCCGTGACGTGGCGCGAGAGGTAGTCGTGGGGGAGCAGCACCTCGTGGACGCGCGCCGCGGCCTCGGGCTCGTGGTCGCGCAGCCAGCGCAGCTTGGTCGAGGTGAACGAGGCGACGAGCACGCTGCCCACGGCCTCGGCACAGGCGGCGGGGCCGCCCAGCTCGGCGATCAGGTCGCGGGCCTCGTGGCTCGAGCGGGTGTCGTTCCAGAGGATCGCGTCGTGGACGGGCTCGCCCGAGGCGTCGAGCGCGACCATGCCGTGCTGCTGGCCGCCGACCGCGAGGGCGGACGCGCGGGGGAGCAGGCCGTCGGTGGCGCGGTCGAACGCGTCGAGCCACGCCCGCGGGTCGACCGAGGTGCCCGGAGGGTGAGGCGCTGACTGGTGCGCCACGACCTCGCCGGTGCCGGCGTCGACGAGGACGGCCTTGGTCGACTGGGTCGACGAGTCCACGCCGAGGACGAGGTCAGATGCCATTCCCCTGTTTTAGTACGACACCTGAATTAAGTCAAGGGCCAGCAGACCCTGGTGTCGACCGTGGCGAGTTCGCCATCCCTTCCGCGGATCGGTGTCGAGCGTCCGCGCGCCCGACGCCGGGCGTTCACCGCCGGCGAGGAGGACTGGAGCATGCCCACCACACGACGAGACTTCCTGACGTACGGCGCGGCCATCGGGGCCGGCGCCATGACACCTGTGATCGCGAGCGGGGCCGCGGACGCCCGCGTCCACGCGCTCAAGCTGCCGCGTGACCCGTTCACGCTCGGCGTCGCTGCCGGTGACCCCGAGCCCGACGGGTTCGTGATCTGGACCCGCCTGGCGGTCGACCCCCTCGCCGACGACGGCCTCGGAGGCATGCCGAACCTGCGGATCCCGGTCAGCTGGCAGGTCGCGACCGACGAGCGGTTCCGCCGGGTGGTCCGCCGCGGTGTCAGCATCACGACGCGCGAGCTCGGCCACGCGATCCATGTCGAGGTCGACGGGCTGCAGCCGGGCCGTGAGTACTGGTACCGCTTCGCCGCCGGGCCCCACCTGTCCCGCTCGGGGCGCGCCGTGACCGCGCCGCGCCGTGACGCGATGCCGGCCGCGCTCGCGATGTCGTTCGTGTCCTGCTCGCAGTACGAGCACGGTCTCTTCACCGCCTACCGTCGCCTGGCCGAGGACCGGCCCGACCTGGTGCTCCACCTGGGCGACTACCAGTACGAGTACACCGCCAACGCCTACGTGGCGCCCGGCGGCAACGTCCGCGACCACGACGGGCCCGAGACGACGACCCTCGAGTCGTACCGCCAGCGGCACGCGCAGTACAAGCTCGACCCCGACCTGCAGGAGGCGCACGCCGCCACGGCCTGGGCGGTCGTGTTCGACGACCACGAGGTCGACAACAACTGGGCGGCGGACATCCCCGAGAAGCCCGCGGAGACGCCTGGCTTCGTCACGCGCAGGAAGGCGGCGTTCCGGGCCTACTACGAGAACATGCCGCTGCGCCGGACGTCGGTGCCGCGCGGCGCCAGCATGCAGCTCTACCGCCGGCTGCACTGGGGACGGCTCGCCACGTTCCACATGCTCGACACCCGCCAGTTCCGCGACGACCAGGGCTGCGGTGACGGGTACAAGACCGACTGCCCGGCCGCGATCGACCCGAAGCGCTCGATCACGGGGCAGGCGCAGGAGGACTGGCTGCTCGACGGCTTCAACCGTTCGCGCGCCCGCTGGGACGTGCTGGGCCAGCAGGTGTTCTTCGCGCAGCGCGACAGCGACCAGGGACCGCTCAAGACGGTGTCGATGGACGGGTGGGACGGCTATGCGGCCTCGCGTGACCGCATCACCCGCGGCTGGGTCGACGCGGGGGTGCGCAACCCCGTCGTCCTCACCGGCGACGTCCACGCCCACTGGGCCAGCGAGCTCAAGCTCGACTACGACGACCCGACGACCCGCTCGGTCGGCACCGAGCTCGTGTGCTCGTCGATCACGTCGGGCGGCAACGGTGCGGACTCCGCCGCCACGGCGCACCCGTGGCTGCAGTGGAACCCGCACCTGAAGTTCCAGAACAACCTGCGGGGCTACGTCAACACCACGATCACCCCGGACGACCTCACGGCCGACTTCCGTTGTGTCGCCCAGGTGAGGACGCCGGGGGAGCCGGTCTTCACCCGGGCATCGTTCGTGGTCGAGGACCGGGTGCCGGCGCTCAACCTCACCTACGACCGGGGCCTGGAGGGGCCGGACCGGCTGCTGCGTCGCAGCGATCGCGACGTCTCCCGCGAGACGATCGAGTGGGAGACGCAGCGGCCGTAGCAGCGGCCTAGTCTGGCGGGGTGACCATCCACTCGGACCACCCGTTCGTGCCGCCCGAGGGCGAGCGTGACCCGCTGCGACGACTCCGGGGCCGGATGCCCGCCCCGGTGACGGTGTGGTCGGGCGGCACGGGCGCGTCGCGTGCCGGGCTCACGATCTCGTCGGTGCTCGTGGCCGACGGTGACCCCGCCCGGGTCGTGGGCCTGGTCGACCCCGACTCGGCCTTCTGGGAGTCCGACCCGACCACGTGGGTCGTCAACGTCCTGGGGGCCGAGCACCGGTTCCTCGCCGACGCCTTCGCCGGGACGGTGCCGGCCCCGGGTGGGCCCTTCACACTGGGCAGCTGGACCGACGGCGACTGGGGGCCCGTCCTCGCCGGGACCACCGGGTGGTTCGGGGTCCGGCTCGCCGACGTCGAGCCGCGCGAGGTCGGGTGGGGGCTGCTCGTCGAAGGCACGATCGAGCACGTCGAGGTCGGTGACGCCGAGGCGATGGTGCACCTGCGCGGACGCTATCGGCAGGCCGGTCCGGCCGACTAGTGTCTCGGGCATGAGCAAGCCGTCCCTCGACCCAGCCCGCTGGACCCCGCCCGCCGCGGCACCTGCCGGCAGCCCCGTCTCGCCGCGCAACCTCCGGGTGCTCGCGACGTCGGGTCATGGCACCGAGGACGTCGTCGTGCGCGCCGACGGCCATGTCGTGACCGGGCTGGTCGACGGTCGCATCGTCGCGGTCGACCCGCTCACGGGCACCGAGACGCTGCTGGGCGACACGGGGGGCCGGCCGCTGGGGATCGAGCTCCACCCGTCCGGTGGCTACGTCGTGTGCGACGCCCGCCACGGTCTGCTGCACCTGCACGCCGACGGCGCCATCGAGGTGCTGGCCGACGGCTTCGAGGGCACCCGGTTCGTGTTCTGCAACAACGCGGCCGTCGCGGCCGACGGCACGATCTACTTCAGCGACAGCTCGACGAAGTTCGAGATCGACCACTGGCGCGGCGACCTGATCGAGCACCGGCCCACCGGCCGGCTCTTTCGCCGCGACCCCGACGGGACCCTGACGATGCTCCTCGACGGGCTCGCCTTCGCCAACGGCGTCGCCCTGGCGGCCGACGAGTCGTTCGTCGTGGTCGCCGAGACCGGCGCCTACGCGTTGCGACGGGTGTGGCTGACGGGGGACCGGATGGGCGCCGTGGAGCCGTTCGGCCCTGTCCTGCCGGGCTTTCCCGACAACATCTCCACCGGCGACGACGGCAACGTGTGGGTCACCGTCGCGTCGCCACGCGACAGGACCCTCGACCTGCTCCTGCCCCGGGCCCCCTTCCTGCGGGTCGCGGTGTGGGCGCTGCCGCAGCGGTTCCAGCCGCAGCCGCAGCACCTGGTGCGGCTGCAGGCCTTCGCGCCCGACGGCACGCTCGTGCACGACGTCGCAGGGCAGCACGACGACTTCGGCATGCCGACCGGTGTGCGGCAGGCTGGGGGCAGCGTGTGGATGGGCAGCCTCGAGCACGCGACGATCGCGGCCTTCGACCTCCCGTGAGGAAGCACGCTCGGGTGACCTCGATAGACTGACCGCCATGGCACACGGAGGGAAGGAGTCAGCGATGAACGTCCTCGAAGAGCTGTCCGGTCCCTCGGACCTGCGCGGGCTGGACGACGACCAGCTGACCCGCCTCGCGGCCGAGATCCGCGAGCTCCTGATCACGGCGGTCGCGTCCAACGGCGGCCACCTGGGTCCCAACCTCGGCGTCGTCGAGCTCGGCATCGCGATCCACCGCGTGTTCGAGTCGCCGACCGACCGGGTCGTCTGGGACACCGGCCACCAGGCCTACGTCCACAAGATGCTCACCGGTCGCGCCGGCGAGTTCGGCTCGCTGCGCAAGGAGGGTGGCCTCTCGGGCTACCCGAGCCGGTCGGAGTCCGAGCACGACTGGGTCGAGAACTCCCACGCGTCGACGAGCCTGTCCTACGCCGACGGCATGGCCAAGGCCAACCTCCTGCTGGGCAAGCCCGACCACGTCGTCGCCGTCATCGGCGACGGTGCCCTGACCGGCGGCATGGCCTGGGAGGCCCTCAACAACATCGCGGCCGACGACGACCGGCGCCTGGTCGTGATCGTCAACGACAACGGACGCTCCTACACGCCGACCGTCGGTGGCCTCGCCAACCGCCTCACCGAGATCCGCACCAACCCGCGCTACGAGCCGGCGCTGAGCGCCATCAAGGAGCGCCTCACGCGGGCGCGCTTCGGCGGAGCCCAGGCCTACGAGGCGCTGCACGCGATCAAGAAGGGCGTCAAGGACGCCCTGGCTCCGCAGGGGATGTTCGAGGACCTCGGGCTCAAGTACATCGGCCCCGTCGACGGCCACGACCTCCCGGCGGTCGAGCACGCGCTCTCGCAGGCCAAGAAGTTCGGCGGCCCGGTGCTCGTGCACGTGCTGACGACCAAGGGCCAGGGCTACGACATCGCGGTCGCCAACGAGAACGACCAGATGCACCAGGCCAACCCGTTCGACCGCGAGACCGGCGAGGCCGTCAGTGTCGCGCCAGCCGGCTGGACGTCGGTCTTCCGCGACGAGATCGTGCGCGTCGCCGACGAGCGTCCCGACGTCGTCGGCATCACCGCGGCGATGCTCTACCCGGTGGGCCTCGACGCCTTCGCCGACAAGTTCCCCGACCGTGTGTTCGACGTCGGCATCGCCGAGCAGCACGCGGTCACCAGCGCCGCCGGCCTCGCGATGGGCGGCCTGCACCCGGTCGTCGCGGTCTACGCGACGTTCATCAACCGCGCCTTCGACCAGGTGCTCCTCGACGTCGCCCTGCATCGGTGCGGCGTCACGTTCGTGCTCGACCGCGCCGGCGTCACCGGCGACGACGGCGCGAGCCACAACGGCATGTGGGACATGTCGCTGATGCAGATCGTCCCCGGTCTGCGGCTCGCCGCACCCCGCGACGGGTCGCAGCTGCGCGAGCTGCTGCGCGAGGCGGTCGACGTCGAAGACGCGCCCACCGTCATCCGTTTCGCCAAGGGTCCGGTCTGCGACGACCTCCCCGCGATCGAGCGCATCGGCTCGTTCGACGTCCTGTCGCGCGATGACGCCCGTGACGTGCTGATCGTCGCCGTGGGCGCCTTCGGCCACCTCGGGGCCGAGACGGCCGACCTGGTCCGCGCGGCAGGCCACGGCGTCACGGTCGTCGACCCGCGCTGGAGCAAGCCCTTCGACCCCGCACTGGTCCAGCTGGCCGGTGACCACGACCTCGTCGTCACCGTCGAGGACAACGGCCGTCAGGGCGGGGTGGGCTCGGCCTTCACCCAGGCGGTCCGCGACGCCGGCATCGAGACGCCGATCCGCGTCCACGGCATCGAGCAGGAGTTCCTCGACCACGCCAAGCGCGACATCATCCTCGGCCGGCTCGGACTCACCGCCGGGGCCGTCGCCGCCGACACCCTCGCCGCTCTCGCGCGGAATAGCGTCACCCGGTAGGTGGTTGACCATGGCGATGAAGAACTGGCGCTCACGACGAACTCCTGACGAGCCGCGCCGCGGTGACGGCAGCGGCCCGGTGCTGATCCATGCTCTCGAAGGCTTCCTCGGCGCCGGCTCGGCCGCGCGCCTGGCCGCCGAGCAGCTGCGCACGGGACGGGGCGAGGTCGTCCACGAGTTCGACCTCGACGAGATGTTCGACTACCGGGCCCGTCGCCCCATGATCGCGTTCCGCGAGAACCACTACGCCGACTACGAGGCGCCGACCCTGCAGGTCGTCCTCGAGCACGACGCCAACGGCGAGCCCTACTTCCTGATGGCCGGGCCCGAGCCTGACTTCCTGTGGGAGCGCTTCATCGGCGAGGTGCACGACGTCATCGAGGAGCACGACGTCCCGTTGACGCTGGGCCTCGGCGCCGTCCCGATGGGCGTCCCGCACACGCGGCCGCCCATGATCACGGCCCACGGCACCCGCGATGAGCTCGTCGACCGGCAGAACCTGTGGTCCGCGCAGGTCTCGGTGCCGTCGTCGGCGCAGGCGCTGCTGGAGTACCGCCTCGGCCAGTGGGGGCACGACGCCGCGGGCTACGTCGTCCACGTGCCGCACTACCTCGCGCAGATCGACTACCCCACGGCCGCGCTGGCGCTGATCGACGCCCTCGTCGACCGCACCGGCCTGGCGATCGACGCCGAGCCCCTGCGCGCCCGTCAGGACGAGGCGCTCAAGGAGATCGAGCAGCAGATCGAGGAGCAGGGCGGCACCGAGCTGCTCGGCGGCCTCGAGGAGCAGTACGACGCGTTCACCCGCGGCGCCGCCCAGTCGCTGCTGGCCAGCGACGAGGAGCTCCCGAGCGGCGACGAGCTGGCCGACCAGTTCGAGCAGTTCTTGGCGCGTCAGCGCAAGAACGATCACGACTGAGGCACCCGGCTTCGCCGGTGCCGCGTTGCCGGCTGGTCCCGATAGGATCTGACCCGTGCCTGCATCCCTCTCCGAAGTCATCGGCCTCCTCGACCTCGAGCAGCTGGAGGTGGGCCTCTACCGCGGCTCCCAGCCCGAGGGGTCCTCGCTCAAGCGCGTCTTCGGCGGGCAGGTGGCCGCGCAGGCGCTGATGGCCGCGCAGCTCACGGTGCCCGACGACCGGCACGTGCACTCGCTGCACCTCTACTTCATCCTGGGCGGCGACCCCAGCATCCCGATCGTCTACGACGTCGAGAACGTCCGCGACGGTCGCTCGTTCACCACGCGTCGTGTGGCGGCGCGACAGCACGGCGAGATCATCTTCTACATGACGGCCTCGTTCCAGGTCGTCGAGGACGGGTGGGACCACCAGGACGCGATGCCCGACGTCCCGTCGCCCGATGAGGCGACGCCGCTGGCCGACATCGTCGCGATGCGCGGCCCGGAGGCGGCGGAGCACTGGAAGAACGAGTGGTCGTCGTTCGACATGCGCTACATCGGTGACAATCGTGCCGAGGACGATCCGCAGCGCACCCTGGTGCCCGTGGCCCAGCGGCTGTGGTTCCGCGCCGACGGCACGCTGCCGGAGTCGCGCATCATCCACAACGCGGCCTTCACCTACATCAGCGACCTCAGCCTGCTCGGCGCGAGCCTCGTCCCGCACGGCCAGGTCATCGGCTCGAGCCAGGTGCAGCCCGCATCGCTCGACCACACGATCTGGTTCCACCGTCCGGTCTCGGCCGACCAGTGGCTGCTCTACGACCAGACCTCGCCGTCGGCCTCGGGGGCCCGGGGGCTCAGCACCGCGCGCGTGTTCGCCGAGGACGGCACGCTCGTCGCCACGGTGGCCCAGGAGGGCCTGATCCGGCGGGTCACCCCGCGCGACTAGCCGGGCTCGGCCACCCGCGACCTACTTCACGACCGGCAGCGCCCCGACGCTCGGGAAGTTGATCGACGAGGGATACTTCGCCGACGCGTGCACCGTCATGACCGTGAGCGTGCCGAGCAGGTCGGGCAGGGTCGGCAGCAGGTGCGGCACGTCGAACGACTGCACCGCGATGCGCAGCCGGTGCCCGGGCTTGATCCTGGCCCGGGTCGGGAAGATCTCGACGTCGACAGGTGCGACCTCGCCGCGTGCGAGCTTCTTCTGCGCCGCCTTGGTGAACGGGTGGAAGGGCTGGATCAGCACGCCGTCGAGATAGCGGGACCTCGTGGTGTCGAGGGCGCGGTGCGACAGCACCTGCCAGCCGCCGGAGAGCCGTTCGACCGTGCCGTCGGGGGCCTCGTCCTCGATCGCGACCGACAGCATGCCGTCGCCGCCGAGGCTCGACGTGTAGAGGCGGGCGTTGATCGGCCCCTGCAGCGTGATCGGCTGGGTCAGGCGAGGGGTCGAGAACACGACGCCGGTCTTGTCGTTGAGGGCGTTGTCCTTGAAGCACGGGAGGCTGGGCAGGACCATGGCGGGCAGACCGGCGGTCCACTGGTTGGCCGAGCGGGTGCAGAGGCCGGCGACGGGGACGGGGTAGATCTTCGACGCGCCGTCCTTGACCGTCCCGGTCGTGAGCCGACCGGCCGGGCCGCCGGTGCTGGACGTCCCGCTCAGCCGGAGCTTCGCGCCCCGCAGCGACGAGCCGATCCACCTCGAGTCCTTGCGCCAGGCGCCGGTGCCCTGCTCGTAGTAGGTCAGGTTGGCGATGTCCTGGTCGAGCCGGAGATCCTTGGCGCCCTTGAGGTAGTGGTCGAACCACCGCAGCTGCAGCTGGCTCAGCGATCCGTAGCCGGCCTTGACGACCTCGGTCCCGCTGGAGGCCTGCAGGTGGTCCCACGGACCGATGATCATCTTGGTCGGGATCCCGCGCTTCGCCAGGTTCTCGAACAGCAGGGGAGTGCCACGCTGGAACAGGTCGTACTCGCCCGAGACGAAGAACGCTGGCACCTTGACCTTGTCGATGACGTTGATGACCGAGCGCTCGGTGTAGAACGGACCGTCGTACGCCGGCTCACCGCCGCCGAGCGCGTTGACGAGCAGCGGGACCGTGAACGTCGTGGCGCCCGTCAGGTGGTCGAGCAGCTGCTTGATGCCGGACGCCGGGTCGGACACGGCGACGGCCGGCGGGATCAGACCGGTGCCGGTGACGAGCCCGAGCCACAGGGGGATGAACCCGACGTCGAGCTGTCCGCCGGAGGCGACGACGTCACGGTAGACGTCGGCGCCCGGCACCTGCGGGAAGATAGCCTTCAGGCCGGGCGGCTGTGCGGCAGCCGCCCACAGCTGGCTGATGCCCATGTAGGACGGGCCCGACATCCCGGTGATGCCGTTGCTCCAGGGGCGGGCGGACGAGTGCGCCCATCGCAGGATCTCGCCGCCGTCCTTGTTCTCGCGAGCGCCGAAGGCCTTCCACACGCCCTCGGAGCTGCCGGTGCCGCGGGCGTCGACGGTCAGCTGCACGTAGCCCCGCTTGACCAGGTAGGCCGGGTCGGCCCCGCCGAGGCCGCCGGCGGAGAGCAGCACGGTCTTGTTGTAGGCCGTGATGGTCACGATGACGGGGAATCGCTTCGCGACCGCCTTGCCGTCGGCGCCGGCGGGCCGCTGCACGTCACCGCGCAGGATCGTGCCGTCCGACATGGGGATCGCGACGTCCCGCTCGGTCACCGTCCGGGGGTACTGCTCGCCGCGCGGCCTCCACGTGCTGGTCGCGGCGGACGCCGTGCTGAACGACAGCGACGCCGCGACCAGTGCCAGGCTCAGGCCGATGACGGCGAGGAGACGGACGATGACATGGCTGCGAGACGTGTTCACGAGTTCCCTCCAGAGTCGTTGCTGTGACCAACGACATGGTGCAACTGGGAGTTACGCTCCGGTGACGACCCGTCCCACCAGGTGCGTGACGGGCTTCTTGGCGCCCTTGACCCCGAACGTCAGCAGGTCTCCGTCCTGACGCGACCCGAACACGACCGTGCCGGGCAGCAGGATCGGCTTGCGGAACTCGACGTCGTTGGTGAACGTCTCGGGCAGCCGGTTCTGCACCGCGGAGAGGCTGCGGGCCAACGTCCACATGCCGTGCGCGATGTTGGTCGGGAAGCCGAACGCCTTGGCGGTCAGCGGGTAGAGGTGGATCGGGTTGCGGTCGCCGGATATGGCGCCGTAGCGACGGCCGAGGTCTCCTGCGAGCTTCCACTGCACGACGCCGTCGGGTGCCTCGATGCCCGCCAGGGGAGCCGCCGTGGTCTCGGCCGCACCGCCCTTGTGGCGCGAGAACAGCGTCATGACCTCGTCCCACACGACCTCGCCCGCGACGGTCACGGTGGTGACGATGTCGATCAGCGAGCCCTTGGGGTGGGGACGCAGGTCGGTGGCCGAGACGGTGACGTCGAACGTCTCGTCGACGCGGATGCGTCGGTGCTGGCGGATCGTGTTGCGCAGGTGCACCAGCCCCATGGGCGCGAACGGGAACGCCGTGTCGGTCATGAGGGTCATGTGCAGGCCGAACGCCGCCATGTGCGGGTAGGGCGCGGGGAGGAACTCGCTGCGGGGGAACCCGCAGACCTCGTTGAAGGCCTCGAGGTGCTGCGGGTCGGTGACGACCCCGTGGCGCTCGAGCACCAGGTCGGGCGCGGCGCCCTTGGCGTGCTTGACGCCGGGGAGCCCGCCGATCAGCGGCAGCGCCGGCAGCGCCGCCTTGAGCATCAGCGGCACCGTGGCCGGAGCCTTGGTGAAGACGCGGGTCGTCACGTCAGGCGCCGATCAGGGCCTGGCCGCACACGCGGACCACGTTGCCCGAGATCGCGGACGATCCGGGGTTGGCGTACCACGCGATGGCCTCGGCGACGTCGATCGGCTGGCCGCCCTGCGACAGCGAGCTGAGGCGGCGACCTGCCTCACGGATGCCCAGCGGCATCGTCTTGACCATGTCGGTCTCGATGAAGCCGGGGGCGATCGCGTTGACCGTGATGCCGTCCTTGGCGACGCGTTTCGACAGGTCCTGCACGAAGCCGATGACGCCGGCCTTGGCGGTGCCGTAGCTGGTCTGGCCGTTGTTGCCCGCGATGCCGGCGATCGAGGAGATGCCGATGACGCGGCCGCCCTGACGGATGAGCTGCTGCTTCAGCAGCTCGGCCGTGATGCGCTGGGGGGCACCGACGCTGATGTCGATGACGAGGTTCCAGTTCTCGGTCTTCATGTTCTTGAGGCGCTTGTCGCGGGTGATACCCGCGTTGTGCACGACGATGTCGACACCGCCGTGAGCGTCCTTGAGGGCCTTCGCGATGACCTTGGGGGCGTCGGCGGCGGTGATGTCCTCGGCGATCGACGTGCCTCCGAGCTCGGCCATGACGGCGTCGAGCTCGTCCTTGAGGCCGGGCACGTCGAGTCCGACGATCGCGGCACCGTCACGGTGCAGGGTGCGGGCCATGGCCGCGCCGAGTCCGCGCGAGGCTCCGGTGATAAGGGCGACCTTGCCGGCGAGCGGCTGGGCGGGGTCGGCGACGGCGTCGGGCGTCACCAGGTCGGTGAGCCCGAGGCGGATGACCTGGCCCGACACGAACGCCGACTTGGGGGAGAGGAGGAACTCGAGCGTCGAGGCGAGGGCGCCCTCGGCTCCGGCGCCGGCATAGACGAGGTTGGCCGTGCTGCCGTTGCCGCCGACCTCCTTGCCCGCGGAGCGGACGAAGCCCTCGAGCGCACGCTGGGCGATGGCGGCGGTGTCGGTGGCCGCCTGCTCCGGCAGGGTGCCGATCACGACGAGGCGGCCGGAGCCTGCGAGGCTGCGCAGCGCCGGGGTGAAGAACTGCTGCATGTCGGCGAGGCCGGCGGTGTCGGTGATGCCGGTGGCGTCGAAGACCAGGCCCTTGTACTTCTTGCCCTCGGCGCGGACGCCGACGACGTCGATGCCGCTGGACTTCAGGGTCGTGTTCAGCGTCGTGCCGAGCGTGCCCTTGGGGGCAGCGCCGATGAGCACGGTGCCCTTGACGAGGGGAGCGCCCTCGGACCACCGCTCCAGCTCCGGCGGGTTGGGCAGACCCAGGTTCTTGACGACGAACTTGCCGATCGGGTTGTGCGCGAGCGACTGGTAACGGTCAGTCATGAGGTGGGTGTGTCCTATCTCTCGGATACCATTGGTATCTGGAATGCTTCTGAAACTGTAACCTCATGATTCGGCGCCAGTCCACCACCCTGCATGCGGCGCTCATCACGTTCATCACGTTCATCGTCCACTGTTCACATGCTCACTGCCACGAAGATCGAGGAGACCGCCATGGCGGACACCACCCCAGCCAGCAAGGCACCTGCGAAGAAGGCACCCGCGAAGAAGGCGCCGGCCCAGAAGGCCGCCGCTGCCGCGACCACCGCACCGGCCGCCCAGGCCGCCGCTGCCGCGACGCCCCAGCAGGTGCGCCGCGTCGCCGTCATCGGCGGCAACCGCATCCCCTTCGCCCGCTCCAACACCGTCTACACCGACGCCTCCAACCAGGAGATGCTGACGGCCGCGCTCGACGGGCTCGTCGACCGCTTCGACCTCGCCGGTGAGCGCGTCGGCGAGTTCGCCGCCGGCGCCGTGCTCAAGCACAGCCGTGACTTCAACCTCGCTCGCGAGACCGTCCTCGGCTCCAAGCTGTCGCCCGACACCCCGGCGTTCGACGTCCAGCAGGCCTGCGACACCGGCATCCAGGCCGCGGTGCTCGTGGCCAACAAGATCGCCCTCGGCAAGATCGAGGTCGGCATCGCCGGCGGCTCCGACACCACGTCCGACGCGCCGCTCGCGATCGGTGACAAGCTCCGCAAGATCCTGCTCGAGGCCAACCGCGCCAAGGACAACAAGGGCCGCCTCGCCGCCCTGTCCAAGATCCGTCCGGCCTACCTGGCGCCCGACCAGCCGCGCAACGCCGAGCCGCGCACCGGTCTGTCGATGGGTGACAGCCAGGCCATCACGACCAAGGAGTGGGGCGTCACCCGCGAGGCTCAGGACGAGCTCGCCGTGGCCTCGCACCAGAACCTCGCGAAGTCGTACGACGAGGGGTGGCAGGACGACCTCATCACGCCGTTCCGCGGCGTCACCAAGGACAACAACCTGCGTCCCGACTCCAGCCTGGAGAAGCTCGCCAAGCTCAAGCCGGTCTTCGGCAAGTCGTTCGGCGACGAGGCGACCATGACGGCCGCCAACTCCACGCCGCTGTCCGACGGCGCGTCGGTCGTCCTGCTGGCGTCCGAGGACGAGGCCAAGAAGCACGGCTGGACCCCCGAGGCCTACTTCGTCGACTACGAGACCGCTGCCGTCGACTACGTGTCGGGTGCCGAGGGCCTGCTCATGGCGCCGGTCTACGCCGTGCCGCGCATGCTGGCCCGCCAGGGCCTGACGCTGCAGGACTTCGACTTCTACGAGATCCACGAGGCGTTCGCCGGCCAGGTGCTGACGACCCTCGCGGCGTGGGAGGACCCGCTGTTCTGCAAGGACAAGCTCGGCCTCGACGTGCCGCTCGGCTCGATCGACCGCAGCAAGCTCAACGTCAAGGGCTCGTCGCTGGCCGCGGCGCACCCGTTCGCCGCGACGGGTGGCCGCATCATCGCCAACCTCGCCAAGCTGCTGCACGAGAAGGGATCGGGTCGCGGCCTAATCTCGATCTGCGCGGCCGGCGGCCAGGGCGTCGTCGCGATCCTCGAGGCCTGACGCAGGACCCAGCACCGACGCCGAGACATCCGTTCCTCCGGGGACGGATGTCTCGGCGTCTGTGGTTCGACGGATCGTGAGGCTTTCGGCCCGCCGGACGACCCGAATGTCTCAAGATCCGTGCACCCAGCGATGGATCTTGAGGCTTTCGGACGTCTCAGCAGCCCGTATGTCTCAGGACCGGTCGGTGCCGCGGGCCATGGCGATGGCGGCGACGACGACGAGGTCCTTGACCTGGTCGAACGGGACGGCATCGACCGCGGGAAGGCCCGGGTTCTTCTCGCGCACCGACAGCTGCAGCGTGGCGAGGTTGAGCACGCCGAGCGCCTGCGTGTAGAAGATGTTGGCCAGCAGGTTGGGGTCCTTGACCTGGAACTGTCCGCTGGCGGTGCCGGCCTCGAGCACCTCGACGACGTGGTTGAGGCAGCCGGCCATCGCGAGGCCGAGGTCGATCATGACCTGCTGGCTGACCTCCTCCATGAGCTCCTCGCCGCGGCGCCGCAGCAGCGCCTGGGCGCAGTCGACGAACGCCGGAAGCCGGGCACCGAAGTCGAGGAAGACGCCGGTGAGCGCCCGCAGGCGTACCTCCGGGTCGGCGGTCGGGTCGTCGGCGTCACCGAGCGTCGTGCCGAGCTCCTGGAGGTAGCCGACGAGGGTCTCGGCGAAGAGCTCCTCCTTGCCGGAGAAGTGGCGGTAGATGATGGCACGGTTGATCCCGACGGCCCGAGCGATGTCCTCGATCTGGGCGTCCCTCACGCCACGCTCGTCGAACAAGCTGCGGGTCGCCTCGAGAATCTCCCTCTTCCGCTCTGCGCGGCGTTCCGAGACGGGCATGGGATCACTCTAGGGCCTGCCGTCCGCGGCGAGCCTTTGTCGGTGGCGGCCCGTACGCTCGTCGTATGCGTTCAGTTGCAGAGCTCCGTCGCCAGGTGGCACCCATCGAGGTCGTCTCCGACTACCAGCCGGCCGGTGACCAGCCGGCCGCCATCGCCGAGATCTCCAAGCGCATCCGCGGCGGCGAGCAGGACGTCGTGCTGCTGGGTGCGACGGGCACCGGCAAGACGGCGACCACCGCGTGGCTGGCCGAGGAGCTGCAGCGGCCGATGCTCGTCATGATGCCCAACAAGCTGCTCGCGGCCCAGTTCGCCAACGAGCTGCGCGAGCTGCTGCCGCACAACGCGGTCGAGTACTTCGTGTCCTACTACGACTACTACCAGCCCGAGGCCTACATCGCGCAGAGCGACACCTACATCGAGAAGGACTCGTCGGTCAACGAGGAGGTCGAGCGGCTCCGGCACTCCGCGACCTGGTCGCTGCTGACGCGTCGCGACGTCATCGTCGTCGCCACCGTCTCGTGCATCTACGGCCTCGGCTCCGCCCAGGAGTACCTCGAGCGCATGATCGGCTTCCGTGTCGGCGAGGAGCTGCCGCGTGAGCAGCTGCTGCGCACGCTCGTGCAGGCCCAGTACGTCCGCAACGACGTCGCCACGACCCGCGGGACCTTCCGGGTCAAGGGCGACACCGTCGAGATCTTCCCGGTCTACCAGGAGATGGCGGTCCGGGTGGAGTTCTTCGGCGACGAGATCGAGCGCCTGATGACGCTGCACCCGCTGACCGGCGAGGTGCTGAGCGACGACCAGGAGCTCTACGTCGGTGCCGCGACGCACTACGCAGCCGGCAACGAGACGATGCACCGAGCGATGCGCACGATCGAGGAGGAGCTCGAGGTCCGCCTCGCCGAGCTCGAGGGGGAGGGCAAGCTGCTCGAGGCCCAGCGCCTGCGCATGCGCACGACCTACGACCTGGAGATGATGCAGCAGGTCGGCACGTGCGCCGGCATCGAGAACTACTCGCGCCACATGGACGGCCGCGCACAGGGCTCGGCCCCCAACTGCCTGCTCGACTACTTCCCCGACGACTTCATCCTCGTGGTCGACGAGTCGCACGTGACGATCCCGCAGATCGGCGCGATGTACGAGGGCGACATGTCCCGCAAGCGGTCGCTGGTCGAGCACGGCTTCCGTCTGCCCAGCGCGATGGACAACCGTCCGCTCAAGTGGCCGGAGTTCCTCGACCGCATCGGACAGACCGTCTACCTGTCGGCCACCCCGGGCAGCTATGAGATGGAGAAGGTCGGCGAGGACGTCGTCGAGCAGATCATCCGACCGACCGGCCTGATCGACCCCGAGGTCATCGTCAAGCCGACCAAGGGCCAGATCGACGACCTCATCACCCAGATCCGCGGCCGGGTCGAGCGTCAGGAGCGCGTGCTCGTCACGACCCTGACCAAGAAGATGTCCGAGGACCTCACCGACTACCTCCTCGAGGCCGGCATCCGCACCCGCTACCTCCACAGCGAGGTCGACACGCTCCGACGCGTCGAGCTGTTGCGCGAGCTGAGGCTGGGGGAGTACGACGTGCTGGTCGGCATCAACCTGTTGAGGGAGGGTCTCGACCTTCCCGAGGTCAGCCTCGTGGCGATCCTCGACGCCGACAAGGAGGGCTTCCTGCGGTCGACCCGGTCGCTCATCCAGACGATCGGCCGCGCGGCGCGCAACGTGTCGGGCCAGGTCATCATGTACGCCGACCGCATCACCGACTCGATGGCCTGGGCGATCGAGGAGACCAACCGGCGCCGCGAGAAGCAGGTCGCCTACAACACGGCCCACGGCATCGACCCGACCCCGCTGCGCAAGAAGATCGGCGACATCACCGACATGCTGGCGCGCGAGGACGCCGACACCGCCGCGCTGCTGTCGGCGACCGGCGACCACAAGCGCAAGGGCGCCGCGGTGCCGCTCGGGCAGCACACGGCCGACCTCGCCAACCTCCCGTCGGGTGAGCTGGCGGCCCTGATCGAGCAGCTCAGCGAGCAGATGCGGGCCGCCGCGGCCGAGCTGCAGTTCGAGGTCGCCGCTCGTCTGCGCGACGAGATCGGCGACCTCAAGAAGGAGCTGCGCAGCATGCTCGAGGCGGGCGTCTGAGCGTGAACGACGTCCTGCACAACGACCGCGTCCGGGCCGAGATCGATCCCACCCGTGGTGCGCGTCTCGTCAGTCTGGTCATCGACGGCTTCGAGGTGCTGGCACACGCCGAAGATCCCTCCGTCGACCCGGACATCGCCGATGGCTGCTTCCCGATGGTGCCCTGGGCCGGTCGGGTGCGAGACGGGCTGCTGCGCGACGGCAGCGGCGTCCACCAGCTGCCCCAGACCGACGGGCCCAACGCGCTGCACGGGCTCGGGCACGTCGCGGCCTGGCAGGCCGTCGCCGAGGGCGACTACCGCCTGGGCATCGGTGCACCGTGGCCGACGTCCGGCACGGCGGCCCTGACCTACCGGCTGCTCGACGACGGGGTCAGCATCGAGCTCGGCTGGGACGACGGCACCGACGGCCCCTGCTCGATCGGGCTGCACCCGTGGTTCGCCCGGCGGCTTTCTGCCGGCGAGGAGGCACAGCTGTCCCTCGGAGCGACCGCCATGGTCGAGCGCGGACCAGACGGCCTGCCGACGGGGCGGCTCGTCGATCCGACACCCGGACCGTGGGACGACTGCTTCCGCGTCGAGGGCTCGCCCGTGCTGACCTGGCCGGGCGCCCTCGAGCTCACGCTCAGCGCCGCCACTCCGTGGTGGGTCGTCTACGACCAGCCGGCGGGCACGATCTGCGTCGAGCCGCAGACAGCGCCGCCCGACGCGTTCGACCATGCCGCGCTGCAGCCGTCGGGTCCGTGGCCTCACACGGTCCGGCTCGACGTCACCGGACGGGCGCTCTAGCACTTCGGCGCGGTCCGGCGCGGCCATGTCATCAGGTGACACGGCTCCACGGAGGCGGCGATACGAGCGACAGTGGATCGCACCGCCCGCCACCAAGGAGACTCCCACATGACCGTCACCGACGAGCTCGTCGAAGCCAACAAGTCCTACCAAGAGGGCTTCAACGGCCCGCTGCCGCTGCCGCCGGCCCGCAAGGTCGCCGTCGTCGCCTGCATGGACGCCCGACTCGATCCCGCCAAGATCCTCGGCATCGAGGAGGGCGACGCTCACGTCATCCGCAACGCCGGCGGTGTCGTCACCGAGGATGCGCTGCGATCGCTCGCCATCAGCCAGCGGCTGCTCGGCACCGAGGAGATCGTGCTGGTCCACCACACCGACTGCGGCATGGTGACGTTTGCGGACGACGAGTTCCGTCAGGGCATCGAGGCTGAGACCGGCATCCGTCCGACGTGGTCGTCCGAGGCCTTCCCCGACGCCGCCGCCGACGTCAAGCAGGGCATCAACCGCATCAAGGCCAATCCGTTCATCCCGAAGAAGGATCACGTCCGGGGCTTCGTCTTCGACGTCGCCACCGGCGCGATCGACGAGGTCTGAGCCGCCCGCAGGCGTCGTCAGACAGCGCGTCCCCGATTGGTGGCAAGGCGCCATCTGCTGACACAATGGGACGCGGAGGGGAGTATTCCCCGATCGCAGCGCCGTCATCACGGTGACTCCCAGCAGTCACCCGGTTCTGCGGGCCGCCACTGACCTCGGTCGTCGGGCGGCGGAAGAGACCTCCGGCGCATTGACGACCGGAGGACAATCCCTTGAACGTATCCACCACCGAATGGGCGATCACGATCGGCGTGACGCTCGCGGTGCTCCTGTTCGACATCTTGATCGTCGCGCGACGGCCCCACGAGCCGTCGATGAAGGAGTGCGCGACCTATCTGAGCATCTATGTCGGACTCGCGATCGCCTTCGGCATCTGGGTCACGGCCTACCACAACACGTCGGGCAAGGACGGCGACTACGGTCTGCAGTTCTTCGCCGGGTGGCTCACCGAGTACAGCCTGTCGATCGACAACCTGTTCATCTTCATCATCATCATGGCCAGCTTCAAGGTGCCGAGGAAGTACCAGCAGGAGGCCCTGCTGGTCGGCATCGTCATCGCGCTGGTCTTCCGCGCGATCTTCATCGCCCTGGGTGCGGTCGCCATCGAGCAGGTCTCGTGGATCTTCTACATCTTCGGCGCCTTCCTGCTCTACACCGGCTACAACCTGGCCAAGGACACCGAGCACGACGACGACGGCGAGAACGCCGTGGTCCGGATGGCGCGCAAGCGGTTCACGGTCTCCGACCAGTGGGACGGCCTCAAGCTGTTCGCCAAGGTCAACGGCAAGCGGGCCATCACGCCGATGTTCCTGGTGATCATCGCGCTGGGCACCACGGACCTGCTGTTCGCGCTCGACTCCATCCCGGCGATCTACGGCCTGACCAAGGAGCCCTACCTGGTCTTCACGGCCAACGTGTTCGCGCTGATGGGTCTGCGCCAGCTGTACTTCCTGCTGGGTGGCCTGCTGAAGAAGCTGATCTACCTGTCGCAGGGACTCGCGATCCTGCTGTCGTTCATCGGCGTCAAGCTGATCCTGCACGCGCTGCACGAGAACGAGCTGCCGTTCATCAACGGCGGTGAGCACGTCAAGGTCTACGAGATCCCGACGCTGCTCAGCCTCGGCGTCATCGTCGGCATCCTGTCGATCACCGCGATCGTCAGCCTGACGGTCTCCAGCCGTCGCGAGAAGGCCGGGCTCAACCCGGACGGATCTGCCAAGGTTCAGGCCGGTCCCTCGGACGAGACCTCGTAACGCCTGACCGACGCATCGAGCACCGCGACCTGCTGGTCTCCGCTGGGCCCTGAGCCCCGGAAGGCCAGCAGGTCGTTCTCGTTGTCCCAGCGCTCGAGGATGTTGATGCGTCCCGGGTCGACGAGGTCTGCGCTGAGGGCGAAGTCGAGGCAGCCCTGAGCCTGCCGTGCACGTTCGACGACCGCGACGCACCCCTGGAGGTAGGCGTCGCGGCCGTCGGGCGCCACCACCAGGTGGCCGGCGACGATCAGCACGTCAGTCGCCGAGCGAGTCGACGTCCTCGAAGTTGCTGTCGCCCTGACCGGTCGCCTTGTTGATGGCGAACGTGATGAGCCAGAGCACGACGCCGATGAGCATCAGGCCGCCGGCGATCTCGTAGACGATCGACTCGCGGTCGACCCACGGGCCGACCAGGAACAGGCACAGGAACGCTCCGAGGTAGGGGAGCGGGCCGGGCGAGGAGAAGAACGTCTTGACGTGGTCGTGGCGCTTGCCACGCAGCACGAGGCAGGCGACGTTGACGACGGCGAAGACGCACAGCAGCAGCAGCGACGTGACGCTGGCCAGGTTGACGACGATGTCGCTGTCGGGGTCCTGGCGCACGTAGTAGATCAGGCCGAGCGCGAGGACGGTCGTGAACGCGATGCCCGCCCACGGCGTGCGTCGACCCGGGAGCACCGAGCCGAGCTGGCGCGGGAGCACGTCCTGGCGGGCCATGCCGTAGATCAGGCGGCTGGCCATCAGCATGTTGATCAGTGCGGTGTTGGCGACGGCGAAGACGGCGAGGAACGGGAAGACCTTGTCGATCGGGAAGTCCGGAGCGCCGATCGAGACGACCGACAGCAGCGCCCGGCCCTCGTCCTCGTTGATCTGGGTGATCTGCTCCGACGTGAGCACGCTGACCACGGAGACCGCCACGAGCATGTAGAGCACGACTGCGATGCCGAGGCCCGTGAGCATCGTGCGCGGGAAGATCTTCTGCGGGTTCTCGACCTCCTCGACCATGTTGACGGCGTCCTCGAAGCCGACCATCGCGAAGAAGGCGATCGAGGTGGCTGCGGTCACGGCCAGGAACAGGCCCTTGTCGTTGGCGTCCTCGAAGACCGTGACGCGGCTCAGGTCGCCGTCGCCGCTCGCGACGACGTAGAAGCCGACACCGATGACGATGGCGAGCGCGGTGACCTCGACGAGCGTCAGGACGACGTTGAACTTGACGCTCTCGCCGACGCCGCGCAGGTTGATCAGCGCGAGCAGCAGCATGAAGACCATCGCGATCGCCGTGATGGTGCCGTCGCTGACGTCACCGTCGATCCAGCCGTTGATGGCCATGCCGTCGGTCAGGAAGCCGGCGAGCGTCGCCGAGGCGGTCGAGGCACTGGTGATGCCCGAGCAGACCACGGCGAAGGCCACGATGAACGTGATGAAGTGCACGCCGAACGCCTTGTGCGTGTAAAGCGCGGCGCCGGCTGCCTGTGGATACTTCGTGACCAGCTCGAGGTAGGACAGCGCCGTGATCGTGGCGACGACGAAGGCCAGCAGGAAGGGCAGCCACACGATGCCGCCGACGCCACCTGCCATCTGCCCGGTGACGGCGTACACGCCGGCACCCAGGATGTCGCCGACGATGAAGAGCAGCAGGAGCTTGGGCCCCATGACTCTCTTGAGCTCTGTCGGCTGGCCGGTTTCCGCGGTGTCGGTGCTCATGAGACCCCCTTGTGAAGGCGTGCCGGTGGGCGCGCTGTCGTCTCACCCTCTACCGGCTGGCGCTGGCGCGCAAGCGAGCGGTGTAGTTTCATCTGCGTGGTCAACGTGAAGGGGACAGTCCGTCGCTGGGTAGGGCGCATGCTCGTCAAGCGCATCCAGAAGAACGGCATCGACCTCAGCGCGCTGTCCTTCATCCCCGAGCAGACCAAGATTCCCCTGCAGCGTGACGTCATGGATCCGCTGCCGAAGATCGCCGAGTGGCGGGCTGCGGAGCCGATGCGCAAGCTCGAGCTCCCGTTCACCTTCACGGCCTACCTCGTCACGGGTCACGACGAGGCACGGACGATCCTCACTGACCGCGACAGCTACAGCAACGACATCCGGCACCTCTTCCACGGCGACGGACCGGCGACGGCCGACGACATCGGCGGCCTCGGCTTCACCGACCCGCCGCTGCACACCCGCCTGCGCAAGATCGTGACTCCCGAGTTCACGATGCGCCGCCTGGCCCGCCTCGAGCCGATGATCTCCGACTTCGTCGACGCCCAGCTGGACGCCCTGGAGGCCGAGGGCCCCGGGGCCGACCTCTGCAAGGCCGTCGCCTTCCCGATCCCGTTCCAGACCATCTGCGCGCTGCTGGGCCTCGACTACGCCGACAGCCAGGCGTTCGCCAAGCTCGGCAGCGACCGCTTCGACGCGACCAACGGTGGCGCTGCGGCGTTCGGCGCGGTGTCCGACCAGCGCAAGTTCCTCTTCGAGGCCGTCGCCCGTCAGCGCAAGGAGCCCGGACCGGGCCTGCTGGGGCAGATCATCCGCGACGAGGGCGACACGATCTCCGACTTCGACCTCGCGGGTCTGGCCGACGGCATCTTCACCGGCGGCTTCGAGACGACCGCCGGCATGATCGCGCTCGGCACGATCGTGCTGCTGCGCGACCCGGAGTATGCCGACCTGGTCCGCCGCGGAGAGCCCGAAGACGTCGACCGCGTCGTCGAGGAGCTCCTGCGCTACCTCTCGGTGGTCCAGGTCGCGTTCCCGCGGTTCGCGAAGCACGACATGGAGCTCTTCGGCACGCACGTCAAGGCCGGCGACGTCATCCTGACCTCGCTCAACGGTGCCAACCGTGACCCGGCCGCAGCAGGGGAGCGTCCCGAGGAGTTCGACCCCTATCGCACGCCCCCGAGCGGTCACCTCGCGTTCGGTCACGGCATCCACCGCTGCATCGGCGCCGAGCTGGCCCGCATGGAGCTGCGCATCGCGCTGCCCAAGCTGTTCCAGCGATTCCCCGACCTCGCCCTCGCCACGTCGCAGGCGGAGCTCAGCTTCCGCCAGCTGTCGTTCGTCTACGGCGTCGACGAGCTCACGGTCACGTTCTAGCTCGCGACCGTCCCCTAGGGTGTCGCCATGACCGCGCACGCCGACACGGCCACCGCCATCGAGGCGTGGTTCGACGACCACGGTCTGCCCTACTTCGTGGGTGACCACGCGGACCGGGTCGAGGGCTGGGTGTCGAGCAAGCGCATCGTCGCGGTGATCCTGCTGATCATCGCGGTGTCGGTCGCGAGCGGCGTCGTGGTCGGCACGTTGCTCGCCAACCACGGCTCGGTCGGGACGTTCGTCGGCGTGGTGGTCTTCCTCGCGCTGCTCGGTGGCTTCGCCGGTCGGCTGCTGCGGATGGGCACGATGCTGCGGTGGGCCGCCCGCCGGACGTTCGGGTCGCTCGGCCTGATGTTGCCGCTGCTGACCCGGGCCCTGCCGCTGCTCCTGCTGGCCGTGACCTTCTTGTTCATCAACGCGGAGGTCTGGCAGGTCGCGGCCCTGATGTCGCGGCACGTCTTGTGGCTGGCGGTGCTGTTCTTCGCCGCGATCGCGGCGGTGTTCCTGCTCGCTCGCCTGCCCGAGGAGGTCCGGGAGGTCGAGGCGGACGTCGTCGGTGACCGGGTCGCGGCGTGCTGCGTCGGCACACCCGCCGAGGACGCGGCGAGGCGGCTGACCGCCGAGCCGGCGCACCTGCCGCGGTTCGCCCGCGCCAACCTCGTCCTCGTGCTCCTGTTCAACCAGGCGATCCAGGTGCTGCTGCTGTCGCTGGGCCTGTTCGCGTTCTTCGTGGTGTTCGGCTCGCTGACGATCCCGGACGACACCGTCACGGCGTGGACGGGGCAGAAGGCGGTCACCGACCTGCCGTCGCTGGGGGAGTACGTGCCGATCACGAACGAGCTCTTCCAGGTGTCGGTCTTCCTGGCGGCGTTCGCGGGCCTCTACTTCACGGTCTACGCGGTGACCGACGAGACGTACCGCTCCCAGTTCTTCGCGGGTCTGTCGCACGAGCTGGAGCAGGCGGTCGCGGTCAACGCGGTGTACGTCTCGCTGCCCCGCGACGGCGTGCCGGCGGAGGAGTAGAGAGCCCTAGACGGGCGTCGGGGGAGTCTCGTCGATCGGCTCGGTCGAGGCGCACTGGCCGAGGGTGATGGCCTTGTTGCGCGCGAAGCTCTCCGACGAGCGAGCGGCGTCGGGGTAGTCCTCGGGTGCGAGGTTGGCGTAGTACTGGACGGCGTCGAGCAGGGCGTCGGCCTCGGGCTCGGGGTTGACCTTGGCATAGATCTTGGCCGGGGTCTTGGCCTGCTCGAACTGCTCGACGGTGCCGGCGTAGTCCTGCCGGTTGAACTCGTCGATGCCCGCGCGGACGAGCTCGCAGGTCTGCTGCTCGGCCTCCGAGGCGCTGAGCTGCGCCGTGGGCTTCGCGGCGGGCGCGTCCGACCCGCTGCTGCAGGCACTCACGAGCACCAGCATGACGGCGGCGACGAACGTCTTCATGCTCCAACGCTAGGCGCTGGACGGAGAATCGCTACTCGAGACGGCAGCGGTCACCCTGCGGCATACTGCCCAGATGAGACGTCTGCTCCTCGTGGTCCCGGTAGCGCTGGCCGCGCTGCTGGTCGGCTTCGGTGCAGCGTGGATGGGCGCCGACGCGCCGTCCCAGGTCGCCACGGTCGACGTCTACCCGAGGCCGCTCGCGCCGTTGCCCGTCCCCGAGGTCCGGCTGCCCGGCGATCCCCTGCCTGACCCGCAGGCGAGCGGCGTGGTCCCGACGCCCGAGCCGATGAAGGTTCCGGACGATCTTCGGCTGTGCGGTGCGCCGGCGACGAAGGGACCCGTGCCGCAAGCTCCTCCGCTGTGCCGGATCGAGTAGGCCCCCACTAGAACACCTGTTCGAATAGTCGTATCCTTCGAGGGTGAATCCGAACGGGACGAGGAACGGCCGGCCGCTGGCCGCCGCGGACCCGTACGCCGTCCCGACACCGCAGGCCCCGCCGGTCTATCACGTGTGGGTCAACCTCTCGAACCTCACGACCCAGGTCGCGCAAGAATATCCGGGCCTGGTGCTGGGGTGGCGTCGTACGTCCGACGGCTACGAGGCCCAGGTCGTCTACGTCATTCCCGGCAAGTCCCAACGACACAGCGACGCGTCCCAGATCGCCTGGCTGCCAGCGAGCAAGCTCAAGCCACGCGAGTGACGGTGTCGGGAGTGCGTCCTACGGTGGAGGCATGCCCTCTGCCACCCACACCTCGCGTCACATCGTCGAGACCATTGCCCGCAGCGCCGCCGACGTCTACGCCTTCGCCTCCGACCCCCTCAACCTGCCGGCCTGGGCCGCCGGGCTCAGCACCGAGATCGACCTGGTCGACGGCCAGTGGGTCGCCGAGTCCGACCTGGGACGCATCACGGTCGAGTTCGCGCCCGACAACCCGTACGGTGTGCTCGACCACACCGTGACGCTCCCGGACGGCGCCCGGGTGGTCAACCCGCTGCGCGTCGTGCCCAACGGCGACGGCTGCGACATCGTCTTCAGCCTGTTCCAGCTGCCCGGCTTCGACCTCGACGCCTTCGAGTCCGACGCCGCAGCCGTCGCCCGCGACCTCGCGACCCTCAAGACCCTGCTGGAAGCCTGACCTGCCGCCGTCCGCTCCACTTTTTGGGCACTTGTGTATCGGTCTGCTCGCCAGACACCTTCACAAGTGCCCAAAAAGTATCGACGCTGTGCGGGACGAGCTCGTCGGCGGGGAAGATCTCGGTCTCGGCCTGGTCGATCAGGGTCGTGAAGTCCTCGGGCGACCACGTCTTGCCGACGCCGCCGGGGAAGAGGGAGTCACCGGCGAGGGTGTCAATGGCGTTCTGCGAGATCCCAGCCGTCGCGGACGTAGTCAACGTGATCATGATGTTGGCTGCCGAACGACTCGAAGAAGTCATCGGTGAGCTGGAGCGGCAGCCCTTCGGAGAGGATCCGTGACCCGAGAGCGAAGTCGTAGATCTCGTCAGCGCTCAGCATCACGTGCGCTGTTGTTCCTCTGCCGTCATCGACGAATACTCCGCTCGACGGGTCGGCGCGGACGGTGCCGAACTGCGTCAGGTAACTCACCCACGCATGCCAGGTCCCTTCGCGATCAAAGGGCGCTTCGCCAGCAGGCGTGATGTCGTCCCCGTCGTGCGGGTTCACCATCCGCGTTCGCGCCACTCCGCGAGGTGGGGGCGCTCGACGCCTAGGGTCGTGTCGTTCCCGTGACCGGGGTAGACCCGGGTGTCGTCGGGGTAGGCGCCGAAGATCTTGGTCTCGACCTGGTCGATCAGGGTCGTGAAGTCCTCGGGCGACCAGGTCTTGCCGACTCCGCCCGGGAAGAGCGAGTCGCCGGTGAACAGGTGCACGATGCCGTCGGGGTCGTCGTAGGCCAGGACGATCGAGCCGGGCGTGTGCCCCTCGACCTCGATGACCTCGAGCTCGCAGGAGCCGACCCGCACCCGAGCGCCCGTCTGCACGCGGACGTCGACCGGCACGGGCAGCTCGTCGGCGTCGCGCTCGCCGGCGACGGTCTCGGCGCCGGTCCTGTCGACGACGGTCGCGAGCGCCTGCCAGTGGTCGCCGTGACGGTGGGTCGTGACGACCCGGGCGAGACCGTCGGTGCCGATCAGCTCGAGCAGGCGGTCGTACTCGTTGGCGGCGTCGATCAGGATCTGCTCGCCGGTGAGGGCGCACCGCAGCAGGTAGGCGTTGTTGTTCATCTCGCCGACCGCGATCTTGGTGATGATCAGGTCGCCCGCGGGCTGCACGTCGGCAGGACCGCCGACCTCGACTTCTCCGGTGTACGTCATGGGAGAAGCGTGCCAGAACCGTTCGACCTCCGGGGCGGTGCGCTGGCGTCCAGGATCAGCGACGACGTGGACGCCAGCGCACCGCCTCCGGGGGAGAGGGGGGTGGTGTGACCAGTCCGACCCCGCGCTCGGAAAGAAACTGTCCGACCCCGTCGTTACGATGACGAGGGGCAGAGTTCTGCCCGCAGCACCCATCCTTTTCGCACCAGAACCAGGGGAGCCAGTGACCGATCGCCTCGTCATCCGCGGCGCACGAGAGCACAACCTCAAGGACGTCTCGCTCGATCTTCCGCGCGACTCCCTGATCGTCTTCACCGGCCTGTCAGGCTCGGGCAAGTCGTCCCTCGCGTTCGACACGATCTTCGCCGAGGGGCAGCGCCGCTACGTCGAGTCGCTCTCGGCGTACGCGCGCCAGTTCCTGGGGCAGATGGACAAGCCCGACGTCGACTTCATCGAGGGCCTGTCCCCGGCCGTCTCGATCGACCAGAAGTCCACGAGCCGCAACCCCCGCTCGACCGTCGGCACGATCACCGAGGTCTACGACTACCTCCGCCTGCTCTACGCCCGTGCGGGCCGCCCGCACTGCCCCGAGTGCGGCGAGCCGATCGCCCGCCAGACCCCGCAGCAGATCGTCGACCGCATCATGGCCGGCGAGGAGGGCACCCGCTTCCAGGTGCTCGCACCCGTCATCCGCGGCCGCAAGGGCGAGTACACCGAGCTCTTCAAGCAGCTGCAGGCCCAGGGCTTCAGCCGCACGATCGTCGACGGCGAGGTGCACATGCTCGCCGACGAGCCGCCCCAGCTCGCCAAGCAGAAGAAGCACACGATCGACGTCGTCGTCGACCGTCTGCAGGTCAAGGGCACCCAGAAGCAGCGCCTCACCGAGTCGGTCGAGACCGCGCTCAACCTGGCTGACGGCCTGGTCATCATCGACTACGTCGACCTCGACGAGAAGGACGCCGACCGCACCCGCCGCTTCTCCGAGAAGCTCGCGTGCCCCAACGACCACCCGCTGGCCGTCGACGAGCTCGAGCCCCGCTCGTTCTCGTTCAACGCCCCGTTCGGCGCGTGCCCCGAGTGCCACGGCCTCGGCACCCGCATGGAGGTCGACCCCGAGCTCGTCGTCCCCGACGACGCCAAGTCGCTCAACGAGGGCGCCGTCGCACCCTGGTCGTCGGCGCACGTCTCCGACTACTTCTCCCGCCTGATCGGTGCGCTCGCCGACGAGATGGGCTTCTCCGCCGACACCCCGTGGGGCGACCTGCCGGCCACGGTCCGCGAGGCGATCCTGCACGGGCACCCGACCAAGATCCACGTCCGCTACAAGAACCGCTACGGGCGCGTCCGCTCCTACTACACCGAGTTCGAGGGCGCGATCACCTACCTCGAGCGCCGCCACGACGAGACCGAGTCCGACACCAACCGCGAACGCCTCGAGGGGTTCATGCGCGAGGTGCCGTGCCGGGTCTGCAACGGCACCCGTCTGAAGCCGGTCATCCTCGCGGTGCAGCTCAACTCCGAGAAGTACGGCCCCAAGAACATCGCCGAGGTCTGCGCGCTGTCGATCAGCGAGGCCGCCGACTACCTGCTGTCGCTGGAGATGAGCGACCGCGAGCGCCAGATCGGCGAGCGGGTGCTCAAGGAGATCAACGAGCGGCTGCGCTTCCTGCTCGACGTCGGGCTCGACTACCTCGCGCTCGACCGCAACGCCGGCTCGCTGTCCGGCGGCGAGGCCCAGCGCATCCGGCTCGCGACGCAGATCGGTGCCGGACTCGTCGGCGTCCTGTACGTCCTCGACGAGCCGTCGATCGGCCTGCACCAGCGCGACAACCACCGCCTGATCGAGACGCTGGTCCGCCTGCGCAACCTCGGCAACACCCTGATCGTCGTCGAGCACGACGAGGACACGATCCGGGCGGCCGACTGGGCCGTCGACATCGGCCCCGGCGCCGGCGAGCACGGGGGACAGGTCATCGTCTCCGGGCCCGTCAAGGAGCTCTTCGACAGCGAGGAGTCGCTGACGGGTCAGTACCTCTCGGGCCGCAAGTCCATCCCGCTGCCCGAGAAGCGTCGCGAGCGCACCCCCGGACGCGAGCTCACGGTCAAGGGCGCCAAGGAGAACAACCTGCGCGACATCGACGTCACGTTCCCGCTGGGCATGTTCGTCGCGGTCACCGGCGTCTCGGGCTCCGGCAAGTCGAGCCTGGTTAACGACATCCTCTACACCCAGCTCGCCCGGTCGATCTACGGCGCGCGCACGATCCCGGGGCGCCACCGCGCGATCACCGGCCTCGACAACGTCGACAAGGTCATCCACGTCGACCAGTCGCCGATCGGCCGCACCCCGCGCTCCAACCCGGCGACCTACACCGGCGTCTTCGACCACGTCCGCAAGCTGTTCGCGCAGACGCCCGAGGCCAAGATGCGCGGCTACCAGCAGGGTCGCTTCTCGTTCAACGTCAAGGGCGGCCGCTGCGAGGCGTGCTCCGGCGACGGCACGATCAAGATCGAGATGAACTTCCTGCCGGACGTCTACGTGCCCTGCGAGGTGTGCCACGGCGCCCGCTACAACCGCGAGACGCTCGAGGTCCACTACAAGGGCAAGTCGATCGCCGACGTCCTCGACATGCCGATCGAGGAGGCCGTCGAGTTCTTCGAGGCCATCCCGGTCATCGCGCGTCACCTGCGCACGCTCGTCGAGGTCGGCCTCGGCTACGTGCGCCTCGGTCAGCCGGCGACGACGCTGTCCGGCGGTGAGTCGCAGCGGGTCAAGCTGTCGTCGGAGCTGCAGAAGCGGTCGACAGGCCGCACGGTCTACGTGCTCGACGAGCCGACGACAGGTCTGCACTTCGAGGACATCCGCAAGCTGCTCGGAGTGCTGCAGCGCATCGTCGACACCGGCAACTCGGTCATCGTCATCGAGCACAACCTCGACGTCATCAAGACGTCCGACTGGGTCATCGACATGGGCCCCGAGGGTGGCAGCGGTGGCGGTCTGCTGATCGCCGAGGGCACCCCCGAGGACATCGCGGCGAGCCCCGACAGCCACACCGGCACGTTCCTGAAGCCGCTTCTCGCGTAGCGGCCGGTATCGTGTTCGCATGGCCGGCGGACTCTTTGCACTGCTCGATGACGTAGCCGTGCTCGCGCGCGCTGCAGCAGCCTCGGTGGACGACGTCGCTGCGGCGGCCGGGCGCGCGAGCGTCAAGGCCGCGGGCGTCGTCGTCGACGACACCGCGGTGACCCCCCAGTACGTCCACGGCGTGACCGCCGACCGCGAGCTGCCGATGATCAAGAAGATCGCGATCGGCTCGCTGCGCAACAAGGTGCTGTTCATCCTGCCGGCGGCGCTGCTGCTCAGCCAGTTCCTGCCGTGGCTGCTGACCCCCTTGCTGATGCTGGGCGGCACCTACCTGTGCTTCGAGGGCGCCGAGAAGATCTGGGAGCGGATCAGCGGCCACCACGAGCAGGCCAGCGAGACCGCGGCCGAGTCGGGGCCCGAGCAGGAGGCCACGATGGTCTCAGGCGCGATCCGCACCGACTTCATCCTCTCCGGCGAGATCATGGTCATCGCGCTCAACGAGGTCACCGACGAGCCGTTCCTCTCCCGCGCCGCGATCCTGCTGGTGGTGGCGATCGCCATCACGGCGCTGGTCTACGGCGTCGTGGCGCTGATCGTCAAGATGGACGACGTCGGCCTGAGCCTGTCGCAGCGGGCATCGGCGTTCTCGCAGAAGGTCGGCCTCGGCCTGGTCAAGGCCATGCCCCGTCTGCTGGCCGTGATCTCGACGGTCGGCATCGCCGCGATGCTGTGGGTCGGCGGGCACATCATCCTGGTCGGTGTCGACGACCTCGGATGGCACTGGCCGTACGACCTGGTGCACCACCTCGAGGAGGACGTCCACGACGCCCTCAGCTCGGTCGGTGCCGTCGCCGGCTGGCTCACCAACACGCTCGCGTCCGCCCTGATCGGCGCCGTCTGGGGCGCGATCATCGTCGCCGTCATGCACGTCGTCCCGCGACGCCGTGGCAAGGGCACCGAGCACGCCTGAGTGTCACCGCCACGCCGTAGACTTGCGGTGTGGCAGATCCAGCGAGCTATCGACCGGCGCCGGGAGAGATCCCGAACGAGCCGGGGGTCTACCGGTTCCGTGACGACGAGCGCCGCGTCATCTACGTCGGCAAGGCCAAGTCGCTCCGGCCGCGCCTGAGCTCGTACTTCCAGGACATCACCAACCTGCACCAGCGCACGCAGCAGATGGTGACCACCGCGTCGTCGGTCGAGTGGACGGTCGTCAGCACCGAGGTCGAGGCCCTGGCGCTGGAGTACTCCTGGATCAAGGAGTTCGACCCCCGCTTCAACGTCAAGTACCGCGACGACAAGTCCTACCCGTGGCTGGCGGTCACGGTGGGCGAGGAGTTCCCCCGGGTGACGGTCATGCGGGGGGCGCAGCGCAAGGGCGTCCGCTACTTCGGCCCCTACGGCCACGCGTGGGCCATCCGCGACACCGTCGACACGCTGCTGCGGGTCTTCCCGATGCGGTCGTGCTCCGCCGGGGTCTTCCGGCGCTCCAAGGCCATCGGGCGCCCGTGCCTGCTGGGTGACATCGGCAAGTGCGCGGCTCCGTGCGTCGGCCGGGTCAGCCCCGACGAGCACCGTGCGATCGTCAACGACTTCCTGGCGTTCATGGGCGGGCAGACGGCCGGCTTCACCAAGCGCATCGAGAAGAAGATGCTCGAGGCGTCCGCGCGGGAGGAGTACGAGCTCGCCGCCAAGCTGCGCGACGACCTCGGCGCCCTGCAGCGGGTGCTCGAGAAGCAGACCGTCGTCCTGGGCGACGGCACCGACGCCGACGTCCTCGGCTTCGTCGACGACCCGCTGGAGATCGCGGTGCAGATCTTCTCGGTCCGTGGCGGACGCATCCGTGGCCAGCGCGGCTGGGTCGCCGAGAAGGCCGACGAGGCCGAGTTCCCCGAGCTCGTGCAGCGGGCACTGATGACGCTCTACCAGGACACCGCGCCGTCGGCGATCCCGCGCGAGGTGCTCGTGCCCCACATGCCGCTCGACGCCGGCACCGTCACCGAGCTGCTCAGCGAGCGCAGGGAGGGCCCGGTCACGATCCGCGTCCCGCAGCGGGGCGACAAGCGGGCCCTGATGCAGACCGTCGAGCAGAACGCCAAGCAGTCGCTCATGCGGCACAAGATGAAGCGCACGTCCGACCTCACCGCGCGCAGCCTGGCGCTAGAGGAGATCCAGGAGGCCCTCGACCTGGAGTCCGCGCCGCTGCGCATCGAGTGCTACGACATCTCCAACCTCGGCGCCACCGAGACCGTCGCCTCGATGGTCGTGTTCGAGGACGGGTTGCCCCGCAAGTCCGAGTACCGCCGCTTCACGATCCGCAACGAGGGGCAGAGCGACGTCGCGGCGATGCACGAGGTCATCACGCGTCGCTTCACCCAGCTGCTCAAGGCGCGCACCGACAACGACGACGAGGGGCCCGGCATCGACCCCGAGACCGGCAAGCCCCGGCGCTTCGCCTACACGCCGTCCCTCGTGGTGGTCGACGGCGGACCGCCCCAGGTCGCGGCGGCGCACCAGGCCATGCAGGCGCTCGGCGTCACCGACGTCGCGCTGGTGGGGCTGGCCAAGCGCCTCGAGGAGGTCTGGCTGCCCGACGACGAGGACCCCGTGATCCTGCCGCGCACCAGCGAGGGCCTCTACCTGCTGCAGCGGCTGCGTGACGAGGCGCACCGCTTCGCGATCACCCACCACCGTGGCCGGCGCAGCAAGTCGATGATCGAGAGCGTCCTCGACCCGGTCGCGGGGCTCGGGCCGACGCGTCGCAAGGCGCTTCTGAAGTCGTTCGGGTCGGTCAAGAAGCTCCGCGCAGCGACGGCAGAGGAGATCGCATCCGTGCCCGGGATCGGCGCGGCTACGGCACAATCCATCGTGGAGGCGCTTGCGGCCGGCGAGACCGCGCCCGCGATCAACACCGCCACCGGCGAGATCATCGAAGCATGAGAGACGAGGACACGTGACGACCCTCAGCCAGTTCGTGCTGGTGACCGGCATGACCGGCGCGGGACGCGGCTCCGCGGCCAAGGTGCTGGAGAAGCTCGGCTACTACGTGATCGACAACCTCCCGCCGGGGCTGCTGTCGAGCGCGGTAGAGACGGTCGAGAAGTCCGACGACATCGACAAGCTCGCGGTCGTCGTCGATGCGCGGTCGCGCCAGTTCTTCGGCGGACTCGTCGAGTCCATCGAGTCGCTGCGCGACATGGGTGTGCACACCCGCATCCTCTATCTCGAGGCGTCCGACGAGGTGCTCGTGCGTCGCCAGGAGGCGGCTCGACGTCCGCACCCGCTCAGCCTCGAAGGTCGTCTGATGGACGGCTTCGACCGCGAGCGCGAGCTGCTGCGGCGGCTGCGCGGGCGGGCCGACATCGTCGTCGACACCACGACCCTCAACGTCCACCAGCTCGGCCAGCGGGTGCGCGCGGCGTTCGAGGACGCCGACTCCGGCGGTCTGCGTGCGTCCGTCATGTCGTTCGGCTTCAAGTACGGCATCCCGATCGACGCCGACATGGTGGCCGACCTGCGCTTCCTGCCCAACCCGTTCTGGGTCGACGACCTGCGACCCCTGAGCGGTCTCGACGTCCCCGTCAGCGAGTACGTCCTGAGCCAGCCCCGTGCCGACGAGTTCCTCGAGCAGTACGAGCGCCTCGTCGCGCTGCTCACCGACGGCTACCTGCGCGAGGACAAGCACTTCCTGACCATCGCGATCGGCTGCACGGGCGGGCGTCACCGCAGCGTCGCGATGTCCGAGGCGTTCGCCGACCGGCTCCGATCGCGGGGTGTGCGGACGCTCGTCGTCCATCGTGACCTGGGGCGCGAGTGATCACTCGGCCCCCGCGCCCCGAACGCCCCGAGCGGTTCGAGGGAGATCTCAAGGTCGTGTCGCTCGGTGGCGGGCACGGCCTGGCTGCCAGCCTGTCGGCCTTGCGGCGACTCACGACCGAGCTCACGGGCGTCGTCACGGTGGCCGACAACGGTGGCTCCTCGGGTCGCCTGCGCGACGAGCTGGGCGGCCTGCCGCCGGGTGACCTGCGCATGGCGCTGGCTGCGCTGTGCGGCGACGACGAGTGGGGTCGCACATGGGCGAGCCTGCTGCAGCACCGCTTCACCAGCGGCGGGCCCCTCGACGGTCACGCCGTCGGCAACCTGCTCATCGCCGCCCTGTGGGACCAGCACGATCACGTCGCGGGCCTCGACCTCGTCGGTGACCTGCTGGGCGCCCAGGGGAGGGTGCTGCCGATGGCGGCCGTGCCGCTCGACATCGAGGCCGAGGTGCACCTGACGTCGGCGCCCGACCGGATCACCATCATCCGGGGCCAGGTGCAGGTCGCCCAGGTCGACGGCCAGGTCGTCAGCGTGCGGCTCGATCCGGCCGACCCGCCGGCCTGCCCCGAGGCCGTCGCCGCCGTCGAGTCGGCCGACTGGGTCGTGGTCGGGCCGGGCTCGTGGTTCACCAGCGTCATGCCGACGCTGCTCGTGCCGGGGCTGCGTGACGCCCTGATCTCGACTCCGGCCCGACGCGCTCTCGTCCTCAACCTCACCGAGCAGGACGGCGAGACCGAGGGGCTGAGCCCGACCGACCACCTCGAGGTGCTGGCCGCGCACGCGCCCGAGCTGAGGCTCGATGCGGTCATCGCCGACACGAGCCTCGTTGACACGCGTGGCACGCTGGAGGCGACTGCACGATCGCTCGGTGCGCGCCTGGTCGTGTCCGACCTGGCCGAGAGCCCCGGCTCAGACCAGCACGACCCAGCACGGCTCGCAGCCGCGTTCGGACAGGTCATGAGGCAGGCGTAAAGTGACTTTTTTCTCGACGACCCGAAGGGGACCCGCTGCATGGCGATGACGGCCCAGGTGAAGGCAGAGCTGGCCAACACCTCCATCACGAAGTCATGCTGCCGCAAGGCAGAGGTCTCCTCGATCCTGCGCTTCTCCGGCGGGCTCCACATCGTCTCGGGACGCATCGTCGTCGAGGCCGAGCTCGACACCGGCGCAGCAGCCCGCAGGCTCCGCAAGGACATTGCGGAGATCTACGGCCACGACAGCGAGGTCCTCGTGATGCAGAACGCCGGCATCCGCAAGGACACCCACTACGTCGTCCGGGTCTCCAAGGACGGTGAGGCGCTGGCGCGCCAGACCGGCCTCATCGACGGCAGCGGACGGCCGATCCGCGGCCTCCCGCCGCAGGTCGTGTCCGGCTCGTCGTGTGACGCCGTCGCGGCGTGGCGTGGGTCGTTCCTCGCCCACGGATCGCTCACGGAGCCCGGCCGGTCGTCGGCGCTCGAGGTCAGCTGCCCCAGCCCCGAGTCGGCACTTGCCCTCGTGGGTGCCGCCCGCCGCGTCGGCATCAGCGCCAAGGCCCGCGAGGTGCGCGGCATCGACCGCGTCGTCATCCGTGACGGCGAGGCCATCGGCGCGCTGCTGACCCGTCTCGGTGCCCACGAGTCGCTGCTGGCCTGGGAGGAGCGCCGCATGCGCCGCGAGGTCCGCGCCACCGCCAACCGCCTGGCCAACTTCGACGATGCCAACCTGCGCCGTTCGGCCCGCGCGGCGGTGGCCGCCGGCGCCCGCGCGCAGCGCGCCCTCGAGATCCTCGGCGAGGAGGTTCCCGACCACCTCAAGATGGCCGGCAGCCTGCGCGTCGAGCACCGTCAGGCCAGCCTTGAGGAGCTCGGCCAGCTGCACGAGCCGGCGCTCACCAAGGACGCGATCGCCGGCCGCATCCGACGTCTGCTGGCCATGGCCGACAAGCGGGCCGAGGAGCTCGGCGTCCCCGACACCGAGTCCAGCCTCGGCGACGAGAGCCTCGCGGCCGACTGACCGGCTTTCTGGCCGGGAGGTGACTCGCCGGTACGGGATCGTTCTCGGTAGGGTGGGGGCGTTAATCCATCCCTTCCCGCAGGAGAGCTGTTTCCCGTGACCGTACGCGTAGGCATCAATGGATTTGGCCGCATCGGCCGCAACTTCTTCCGCGCGGCTCGTGCCGCCGGGGCAGACATCGAGATCGTCGCCGTCAACGACCTGACGGACAACAAGACGCTCGCGCACCTGCTGAAGTACGACTCGATCCTCGGTCGCCTCGACGCCGACGTGACGTACGACGACGAGTCGATCTTCGTCGGCGACCAGAAGATCGCCGCATTCGCCGAGCGCGACCCCGCCAAGCTCGACTGGGCCAGCGTCGGTGTCGACATCGTCATCGAGTCCACCGGCTTCTTCACCGACGCGACCAAGGCCAAGGCCCACGTCGACGGCGGCGCCAAGAAGGTCATCATCTCCGCGCCTGCCAAGAACGAGGACATCACGGTCGTGATGGGCGTCAACCACGAGCTCTACGACCCGGCCGCGCACACCGTGATCTCCAACGCGTCGTGCACGACCAACTGCCTCGCTCCGATGGCCAAGGCGCTCAACGACGGCCTCGGCATCGAGAAGGGCCTGATGACGACGATCCACGCCTACACCCAGGACCAGAACCTGCAGGACGCGCCGCACAGCGACCTGCGTCGCGCCCGTGCTGCCAACCTGAGCATCATCCCGACGTCGACCGGCGCCGCCAAGGCCGTCAGCCTCGTCCTCCCCGAGCTCAAGGGCAAGCTCGACGGCTACGCGCTCCGTGTCCCCGTGCCCACCGGCTCGGCCACCGACCTGACGTTCACCGCCTCGCGCGAGACGACGGTCGAGGAGGTCAACGCGATCGTCAAGGCGGCTGCCGAGGGCGCCATGAAGGGCTTCCTGGTCTACACCGAGGACGAGATCGTCTCGGCCGACATCGTGACCGACCCGTCGTCGTGCATCTTCGACTCCGGCCTCACCAAGGTCATCGGCGACCAGGTCAAGGTCGTCGGCTGGTACGACAACGAGTGGGGCTACTCCAACCGCCTCGCCGACCTCGTCGTGCACGTCGGCGCAAGCCTTTGAGCATCACGACGATCCAAGGTCTGGGCGACCTCCGCGGCAAGCGGGTGCTGGTCCGCAGCGACCTCAACGTCCCGCTCGACGGATCGACGATCACCGACGACGGTCGCGTGCGCGCGAGCGTCCCGACGATCAAGGCCCTGTCCGACGCAGGTGCGCGCGTCCTCGTGACGGCGCACCTGGGTCGTCCCGACGGCACGCCCGACGAGAAGTACTCGCTGGCTCCCGTCGCTGCCCGGCTCGCCGAGCTGCTGGGATCGCCGGTCCAGCTCGCGTCCGACACCGTCGGTCCTGATGCACAGCGCATCGCGTCCGGGCTCGAGGACGGGCAGGTCGCCGTGCTCGAGAACGTCCGCTTCAACGTCGGTGAGACCAGCAAGGACGATGCCGTCCGCGGTGCGTTCGCCGACGAGCTCGCGGCCCTGGCCGACGTGTTCGTCTCCGACGGGTTCGGGGTCGTGCACCGTAAGCAGGCCAGCGTCTACGACATCGCCACCCGGCTCCCAGCCGCGGTCGGCGGTCTCGTCGAGGCCGAGGTCACGGTGCTCAAGCGCCTGACCGAGTCGCCCGAGCGTCCCTACACGGTCGTGCTCGGCGGCTCGAAGGTCTCCGACAAGCTTGGCGTCATCGACAACCTGCTCGACAAGGCCGACAACCTGCTGATCGGCGGCGGCATGGTCTTCACCTTCCTCAAGGCCCAGGGCCACGAGGTCGGCAAGTCCCTGCTCGAGGAGGACCAGCTCGACATCGCGCGCGGCTACATCGAGCAGGCCAAGGCGCAGGGCGTCACGCTCCTGCTCCCGACCGACATCGTCGTCGCCCCCGAGTTCAAGGACGAGGGAGCATCGGTCGTCGCGGCCGACGCGATCCCGACCGACCAGCTCGGGCTCGACATCGGACCCGACTCGGCCGCTGCGTTCGCGGAGGTCATTCGAGGCTCCAGGACGGTGTTCTGGAACGGCCCGATGGGCGTGTTCGAAATGGCATCGTTCGCCGCCGGCACCAAGGCCGTGGCACAGGCGCTCACCCAGGTCGATGGACTCTCGGTCGTCGGTGGGGGAGACTCGGCGGCAGCCGTGCGCCAGCTCGGCTTCGCGGACGACCAGTTCGGTCACATCTCCACCGGTGGTGGCGCGTCCCTCGAGTACCTCGAGGGCAAGACGCTCCCCGGACTCACCGTCCTCGCATCACCGAGCCCCGAAGGGACTGACGCATGACCTCCGCCCGCAAGCCCCTCATGGCCGGCAACTGGAAGTCCAACCTCGACCACCAGGAAGCACTGGTGCTCGTCCAGAAGCTCGCGTGGACGCTGCAGGACAAGAAGCACGACTACGAGCTCGCCGAGGTCGTCGTCGTCCCGCCGTTCACCGACCTGCGCAGCGTCCAGACGCTGGTCGACGGTGACCACCTGTCGATCCGCTACGGCGCGCAGGACGTGTCCGAGCACGACGGCGGCGCCTACACCGGTGAGGTCACGGCGGCCATGCTGGCCAAGCTCGGCTGCTCCTACGTCGTCGTCGGTCACTCCGAGCGTCGCGAGTACCACGGCGAGAGCGACCAGCTCGTCAACGTCAAGGCCACCAAGGCCCTGGCAGCAGGCATGAGCCCGATCGTGTGCGTCGGCGAGGGCCTCGAGGTCCGCCAGTCCGGCGAGCACGTCGCCTACACGCTCGACCAGATCGACGGTTCGCTCACCGGTCTGACCGCCGAGCAGATGGCCTCGGTCGTCATCGCTTACGAGCCGGTCTGGGCCATCGGGACGGGTGAGGTCGCCACTCCCGAGGACGCGCAGGAGGTGTGTGCGGCGATCCGTGGGCGTGTCGAGGAGACCTGGTCGTCGGAGGTTGCCGCCGCAACGCGTATTCTTTACGGCGGATCGGTCAAAGCGGCGAACATCGCCGCCATCATGGCGAAGTCGGACGTCGACGGCGCCCTGGTCGGCGGAGCAAGCCTCCAGGCGGAGGAGTTCGCCGGTATCGCCCGGTTCTATGCCATGCCGGACCTGTCCGGCGCCTGACAACGAAGGCCCCACAGTGATTGCAACATTCTCGATCCTCCTGGCGATCAGCAGCGTGCTGATGATCGTCCTGGTCCTCATGCACAAGGGACGCGGTGGCGGTCTCTCCGACATGTTCGGTGGCGGCGTCTCCAGCTCGCTGGGCGGCTCGTCGGTCGCCGAGCGCAACCTCGACCGGATCACGGTCGGTATCGCAGTCGTCTGGGTCGTGTGCATCTTCGCACTCGGCCTGCTCCTGAAGGTGAGTAACTAGTGGCAGCAGGTGCAATCCGGGGCAGCCGCATCGGTTCTGGCCCCATGGGCGAGGCCGAGCGCGGCGAAGCAGCCCCGCGGCAGTTCGTGACGTTCTTCTGCATCAACAACCACACGACCGAGCTGCAGTTCGCCATCGAGGCCGAGGTGCCGGAGTCGTGGGACTGCCCGCGGTGCGGCATGCCGTCCAGCGTGGACGCTGACAACCGTCCGACGGCCAAGAAGATCGAGCCCTACAAGACTCACCTGGCCTACGTGAAGGAGCGCCGCTCCGAGACCGAGGCCGACGAGATCCTCAAGGAAGCCGTCGAGATGCTGCGCAGCAAGCGCAAGTCCGGCGAGGTCATCTTCTAGACCCCGAGGGACGGTTTACCACGGTCCCTCAGCAAGTGTCGTCTGCCCGAGGGAGATATCCCTCGGGCAGACGACGTTTGCACCGGGGGGACGGCCGATCCGTTCAGTTTGCGTAGGGACCGTGGTAAACCGTGGCGGGGGTCAGGGCAGCTTGGCGTCGAGGAACTCGACGACCTGGGTGACGAAGACGTCGTTGTCGTCACCGGCGACCATGTGGCCGGCCGCAGCCTCGCGGACGACCGCGTGCGGGATGAGCGACTGCAGGTGGGCCGCGCCGTCGGCGGAGATGACGTCGGACGACTGGCCCCGCACGAGCATCGTCGGCACGGCGACCGCCGCGGCAGCCGCGTCGAGGCGTGCCTCGCGTGCCTCGCGACGGGGCTCGTCGCCGCGGTCGAGGAAGGCGGGGTCCCAGTGCCACCGCCAGCGGCCGTCATCGCCCTGGCGGACGTTCTTGCGCAGGCCGTCAAGGTTTTGAGGGCGGGGTCGGTGCGGGTTGTAGGCGGCAACGGCGTCGGCGACCTCCTCCAGCGATGCGAAGCCGTCGGGCGCGGACGCCATGAACGACAGGATGCGGTCGACTCCGGCCGGCTCCATGCGGGTCGCGATGTCGACGAGCACCAGGGCCCTGGCCAGCGGCGCGTTCTCGCCCTCGGCGACGAGCGACGTGATGCCGCCCATCGACGCGCCGACCAGGACGGGTGACGCACCGATCTGGTCGATCACGTTGCGCAGGTCGGCGACGAGCCGGTCCATCGAGTAGTCGCCGGACGGGTCCCAGTCGCTGTCGCCGTGGCCCCGGGAGTCGAGCGCGTACGTCGTCCAGCCCGCCGCGGCGAACCGCTCGCCGCTGCGGCTCCACGAGTGACGGGTCTGCCCGCCGCCGTGGAGCAGCAGCACCGTGCCCCGGTCGCCGTCACCCTCCCAGCGGTCGGCAGCGATCGTGCCGGCCGTGCCGGCGAGCTTGACGGTCTCGGGGCTCACGCCGTGATCTCGGACGCCGCTGCCTCGTCGAGCAGCCACACGGTCTCGGTCAGGCCCCGGGCACCGACGGCCGGCGTGTCGTCGACCGTGCCGTCGCCGTGCGCACGCCCGACGGCCTCGGCCTTGCCGGCGCCGGAGACGAGCAGCCAGACACTGTGCGCGTGGTTGAGCGCGGGGAACGTCAGGGAGATGCGCTGCGGCGGGGGCTTGGGGGAGTCGAAGACCTCGACGACCCGCCGCGACGTCTCGCGCAGCTGCGGGTGGCCGGGGAACAGCGAGGCCACGTGGCCGTCGGGACCCATGCCGAGCAGCACCAGGTCGAAGGGCTCGTCGGGAAGGACGGCCGCATAGCTGTCGGCAGCCTCGGCCATGCTGAGGTCGCACCCGTGCGCCGGCATGGCGTGGACGCGATCGTCGGGCACGCCCAGACGGCTGAGGAAGCTGTCACGGGCCTGCTGGTCGTTGCGGTCGGCATGCCCCTCGGGGACGAAGCGCTCGTCGCCCCAGAAGAAGTCGACGTCGGTCCAGTCGACGTCACCGGCCTGCAGCTGCTCGTAGGCGGCGGCCGCCACGGTGCCGCCGGTGAGGACGACGCTGGGACGGCGGCCCGTGCGCTGCACGTGGGCCAGGCGATCGGCGATGCGCTCGGCGATCGCGGTCGCCAGGGCCTCCGAGCTCGGCCAGACCTCGACCGTCATGCCTTCTCCTTGAGCATGTGGCGGATCGTCGCGGCATAGATGTCGTCGGCGTCGAGACGGCGCAGGTCCTCGGCCAGCAGCTCGGCGAGCGAGCGGGCGCCGAGCGGCACCTCGCGGGGCGAGGAGCCGGGCACGCTGAAGTGGCACGACACGGAGTCGATCCGCTCGATCACGACGTCGCCCTCGGTGGTCCGCAGCACGACCGACGCGATCTGCTCGGTGTCGCTGCGCTTGGCGGTGATCGGCACCTTGAGCCGGCTCTCCAGCCACGCCACGAGCAGCGCCGCGGCCGGGTTGGCGGTGCCGGCGACGACCGTGCCGCTGGTGACCGTGCCGGTCGTCTGGTCGAGCGCCGCGGCGAGCAGGGCGCGCCACGGCGTGAGGCGGGTCCACGACAGGTCGGTGTCACCGGGCTCGTAGGTGCGGGCAACCGCCTTGAGCGACCGGATCGGGGAGTCGGTGGCCTCGGCGTCGGTGAGCCGGCGTCGGGCGAGCTGCCCGATCGCGTCCTGCGACGGCTGGGTCGGCGGCTTGCCGGGCCACCACACCACGACGGGGGAGTCGGGGAGCAGCAGCGGCAGGACGACCGACTCGGCGTGCTTCGTGAGCTCACCGGAGATGCGCAGCAGGATGGACTCGCCCGACGAGTTCTCACCGACGCGCACCTTGGCGTCGAGCGCGGCCGAGCCGCGTCCGTCGCCGAGGATGACGCCGATCACGCGGGACGGGTGCTCGCGCGACAGGGTCGTGGCGGTCTTGAGCGCCTCGCTGACGGTGTGGTCGTCGGTGACGACCAGCAGGGTCAGCACCATGTCCATCGCCGGGCTGCCGGCGGCCGACCGGGCCTTGACGAGCGCGCGGGCGATCTTCGCCGAGTTGGTGTTCTCGAGTGCGATCTCCATTACGGGCGCCTCCAGGTGCGGCCGTCGCGGGCCATCATCGCGTCGGCGGACGGGGGTCCCCACGTGCCGGACGCATAGGTGTCGATGGTCTTGTCCTTGCGCCAGTGCTGGATGACCGGGTCGAGGATCTTCCAGGCCAGCTCGACCTCCTCGTGCTGCGGGAAGAGCGGCGGATCGCCCAGCAGCACGTCGAGGATGAGGCGCTCGTACGCCTCGGGGCTGCTCTCGACGAAGGCCCCGCCATAGGCGAAGTCCATGTTGACGTCGCGGATCTCCATCGTCGTGCCGGGCACCTTGGCGCCGAAGCGCAGCGTGACGCCCTCGTCGGGCTGGATGCGCATCACGAGGGCGTTCTGGCCGAGCTCCTCGACGTCGTTCTTGCTGAACGGCTGGTGGGGCGCCCGCTTGAAGACGACCGCGACCTCGGTGACGCGGCGTCCGAGGCGCTTGCCGGTGCGCAGGTAGAACGGCACTCCGGCCCAACGACGGGTCGAGACGTCGACGCGGATCGCCGCGTAGGTCTCGGCCCGCGAGCCGTCGGGGACGCCGTCCTCCTCGAGGTAGCCACGGACCTTCTCGCCGCCGGCCCAGCCGGCGAGGTACTGCGCCTGGGCCGTGTGCAGGTCCATGCGCGCCGGGGGACGGGCGTTGGCCAGGATCTTCTGCTTCTCCAGCCGCAGCGACGAGGCGTTGAACGAGACCGGCTCCTCCATCGCGATCAGCGCCATGAGCTGCAGCAGGTGGTTCTGGATGACGTCGCGAGCCGCGCCGATGCCGTCGTAGTAGCCCGCACGTGAGCCGATGCCGATGTCCTCGGCCATCGTGATCTGCACGTGGTCGACGTAGTGGTTGTTCCAGATCGGCTCGAACATCCCGTTGGCGAAGCGGAAGGCCAAGATGTTCTGGACCGTCTCCTTGCCGAGGTAGTGGTCGATGCGGAAGACCGACTCACGGGCGAACACGTCGGCGACGATGCGGTTGAGCTCCTCGGCCGAGGCGAGGTCGTGGCCGAACGGCTTCTCGATCACGACGCGGCGCCAGCCCTGGGTCGACTCGGCCAGACCATGCTTCTTGATCTGTGAGACCACGACCGGGAACAGGCCCGGCGGGATCGACAGGTAGAAGGCGTGGTTGCCGCCCGTGCCCTGCTGCTCGTCGAGCTCGGCCATCGTGTCGGCGAGGCGCTCCCACGCGTCGTCGTCGTCGAACTCACCCGGGACGAACCGGATGCCGGCCGCGAGCTGCTTCCAGACGGTCTCGCTCCACGGGGTGCGGGCACCGTCCTTGGCGGCCTGCCTGATCATCTTGGCGAACGTGTTGTCGCCGAAGTCCTGGCGGGCGAAGCCGACCAGGGCGAACCCGGGCGGCAGGAGCCCCCGGTTGGCGAGGTCGTAGACCGCGGGGATGAGCTTCTTCTTGGCCAGGTCGCCCGTGACGCCGAACATGATCAGGCTGCAGGGTCCCGCGATGCGGGGCAGCCGGCGATCACTGGGGTCGCGCAGGGGATTGACGTGGGGGGTCGTACCGGTCACGCCAGCAGCTCCCTGATCGTCGCGAGGCCCGCCGGCACGTCGGTCAGGTGCAGGCGGAGCACCGGACGTCCGTGGTCGCGCAGGACGGCGGCATCACCGGCGGCCTGCGAGTCGATGAACGAGCCGAAGGTGAAGTCGCGTCCGGCGATGGCGAGATCCTCCGCGGGTGCGCACGTGACCTGCAGGAACACGCCGTTGGGGGTGCCGCCCTTGTGGTACTGGCCGGTCGAGTGCAGGAACCGGGGTCCCCAGCCGAACGTGACCGGGCGGGCGAGCCGCTCGGCCGCGACCTCGCGCACGCCGGCGAAGTCGGCGTAGGCCAGTCGGTCGAGATAGACCTGGATCGCGAGGTAGCCGTGGTCGAGGTCGACCTGGTCGAGCAGCGTCTGCACGGCCTCGGCGAGCGTCGCGCCGGCGCCGTAGACGTCGATGCCGTTCTCGCTGAAGTCGGGGGAGGATACGGAGCCCTCGCCACCGAGCAGCTCGCGGGCGGCCTTCTTGGCGCTCTCGACGTCGGGCTGGTCGAACGGGTCGATGCCGATGATGCGGCCGGCCACGGCGACCGCGACCTCCCACAGGAGCATCTGCGCGCCGAGCTCGCCCTGCAGGTCGGCCGAGAAGCCGGACTGTGCCTCGGGCGGGCCGTCGCCGCCGATCGTCACGAGCACCGAGTCGGCCGTGCTGGGGTTGAAGTTGGTCGCGTTCTCGAACGGCACGACGACGGGCAGGATGCCCTTGCCGAGCTTGCCGGTCGACTCCGCGACGAGCTGCTCGATCCAGTCACCGACACCGTGCCGGGTCTGGTCGACCAGGACCAGCTTGTCGACGTCGTGCGCGTTGGCGACGCCCAGCATGACGCCGAGGCGCAGCGCGGGGTTGTCGGCGTCGTCGGAGTAGAGCCGCGACTCCTCCGTCTCGGCGCTGGCCAGCAGGGCCCCGATGTCGACACCGGCGAGACCGCTCGGCACGAGGCCGAAGGCGGTCAGGGCCGAGTAGCGACCGCCGACGTGGGGATCGGCCCGGAAGACGCGGTAGCCGGTCGAGGTGGCCTCCTCGTCGAGGGGCGACCCGGGATCGGTGACGACCACGATGCGCTCGAGCGGGTCGATGCCCGCCTCGGTGAACGCCTGCTCGTACGCCCGCCGCTGGCTGTCGGTCTCGACGGTGCCGCCGGACTTGCTCGACACCACGACGACGGACCGGTCGAGGCGGTCGGCGATCGCGGCCCGCACCATGTCGGGCTGCGACGAGTCGAGCACCGTCAGGTCGACGCCGGCGGTGTGGCAGATGACCTCGGGTGCGAGCGACGAGCCGCCCATGCCGCACAGGACGATGTGGTCGAGCCCCTTCGCGACGAGATCCTCGCGGAGCGCGGAGATCTCGGCGACGAGGGGACGCGACGACTCTGGCAGGTGCGTCCAGCTGAGCCGGATGCTCGCCTCCGACTCCGCGTCAGGACCCCACAGGGTGGGATCCTGGGCGTCGATGCGCGACGCCACACGGTCGTCGACGGCGCGCCGGAGCGCCTCGTCGAACTCGGACTGCGACGGGACGGTGAGGGCGACCCCGATCATCGGGCTCAGGCCTTGTCGAGCTCGGCGGCGACCGTCTCGAGCAGCTCGTTCCACGAGGTCTCGAACTTCTCGAGGCCCTCGTCCTCCAGCAGCTTGACGACCTCGTCGTACGAGATGCCCTCGCGCTCGAGCGCCGCGATCGCGTCGCGCGACTCCTCATAGGTGCCGTGCACGCGGTCGCCGATGATCTCACCGTGGTCGGCGACGGCCTGGAGGGTCTTCTCCGGCATCGTGTTGACGGTGTTGGCGACGACGAGCTCGGTGACGTAGAGCGTGTCAGGCAGGTTGGGGTCCTTGACGCCGGTCGACGCCCACAGCGGACGCTGCGCGTTGGCGCCCTGGGCCTCGAGCGCGGTGAAGCGGTCGGAGCCGAAGACGTCCTCGTAGGCCTCGTAGGCCAGGCGGGCGTTGGCGAGCGCCGCGGTGCCCCGCAGCGGGCTGTCGTCGGGCAGACGGCCGTCGACCTCGGTGTCGACGCGGCTGACGAAGAACGATGCGACCGAGTGGATCGTCGACAGGTCGCGGCCGGCGGCGGCCGCCTGCTCCAGACCGGTCAGGTAGGCGTCCATCACGCCGCGGTAGCGCTCGAGCGAGAAGATCAGCGTGACGTTGACGCTGATGCCCTCGGCGATGGCTGCCGTGATGGCCGGGAGGCCCTCGACGGTCGCGGGGATCTTGATCAGCAGGTTGGGCCGGCTGACGCGCTCCCAGAGGCGGTGCGCGAGCTTGATGGTGCCCTCGGTGTCGCGGGCGAGGTCGGGATCGACCTCGATCGAGACCCGACCGTCGACGCCGTTCGTCGCGTCGAAGACCGGCTTGAGGATGTCGCAGCCGTTCTGGACGTCGGTCGTCGTCAGCTCGAAGACGGTCGTGGCGACGTCGGCGCCGGACTCCTTGAGCTCCTTGACCTGCGGCGCGTACTTCTCGCCCTTGGACAGGGCCGCGGCGAAGATCGACGGGTTCGTGGTGACGCCGACGACGCCGGACTCCGCGACGAGCTCGGCGAGGTTGCCGGTCTCGATGCGCTCGCGGGACAGGTCGTCGAGCCAGATGGAGACTCCCGCGTCGGCGAGGGCCTTGAGACGGTCGTTCATGTGTGCTCCTTCGTGAGGATCAGCGCGTCAGGTCAGTGCGGCGCGTCTGCGTTGTCACCCGGGCCGACAGGTCCTGACGGGCGGGCGTGGAACGGGGCGGAGGGCTCGCCGGCGGCAGCCGCGATCGAGTCCTTGGCAGCTGCGACGACGGCGTCGGCGGTGATGCCGAACTTGTCGTAGAGCGTCTGGTAGTCGGCGGAGGCGCCGAAGTGCTCGAGGCTCACGATGCGACCGGCATCGCCGACCACGTCGCGCCAGCCGAGCGAGATGCCGGCCTCGACCGACACGCGCGCCCGCAGCGACGGCGGGATGACCTCGTCGCGGTAGGCGGCGTCCTGCTCCTCGAACCACTCGCGGCTCGGCATCGAGACCACCCGGGCAGCGATGCCCTCGGCGGCGAGCAGCTCGCGGGCCTTGACCGCGATCTGCACCTCGGACCCGGTGCCGAACAAGATGACGTCGGGCTCGCCGTCGGCATCGATCAGCGTGTAGGCGCCCCTGGCCGTCTGGTCGGCCGTGGCCCAGCCGTCGGTGCCGCGCGGGAACGTCGGCAGGTTCTGCCGGCTCAGCGCGAGGGCGGACGGACGGTCGGTGTGGCCGAGGATGGTGCGCCACGCCTCGATCGTCTCGTTGGCGTCGGCCGGACGGATGACGTCGAGCCCGGGGATCGCCCGCAGCGCGGCGAGGTGCTCGACCGGCTGGTGCGTCGGTCCGTCCTCGCCGAGACCGATCGAGTCGTGCGTCCAGACGTAGGTGACCGGCAGCTCCTGCAGGGCCGCGAGGCGGACCGACGGGCGCATGTAGTCGCTGAACACGAGGAACGTGCCGCCGTAGGGGCGCGTGAGCCCGTGCTGGACGATGCCGTTCATGATCGCGCCCATGGCGTGCTCGCGGATGCCGAAGTGCAGCACGCGGCCGTACCAGTCGCCCTGGAACTTCGCGGTCGAGCGCTCGGGCGGGAGGAACGACGGCTCGCCCTTGGGCGTCGTGTTGTTGGAGCCGGCGAGGTCGGCCGAGCCGCCCCACAGCTCGGGGAGGCCGGCGACGGCGGCGGAGAGGAACTCGCCGGACGCGACGCGGGTCGCGACACCCTTCTCGCTGGCCTCGTAGACCGGCAGGTCGGCGTCCCAGCCCTCGGGCAGGTCGCGCGACGCGAGGCGCTCGAGCAGTGCCGCACCCTCGGGCGAGGCGGTGCGCCACGCGTCGAAGGAAGACTGCCACTCGGCGTGGGCCTGCTCGCCGCGGGTGCGGGCGCCGTGGGTGTGCTCGATGACGTCGTCGTCGACGATGAACGTCTTCTCGGGGTCGAAGCCGAGCAGCGTCTTGGTCGCCTTGATCTCGTCGTCGCCGAGGGCCGAGCCGTGCGAGCCGCCGGTGTTCTGGGCGGTCGGGGCGGGCCAGGCGATGATCGTGCGCAGGCGGATGAAGCTCGGGCGGTCGGTGACGGCCGCGGCGGCCTGGTAGGCGTCCCACAGGGCCTGGACGTCCTCGGCGTAGCCGGTGCCGCCGTTGGTCCAGTCGACGGTCTGCACGTGCCAGCCGTACGCCTCGTAGCGCGCGGCGACGTCCTCGGTGAACGCGACGTTGGTGTCGTCCTCGATCGAGATGCGGTTGTCGTCCCACAGGAGCGTCAGGTTGCCGAGCTGCTGCGTGCCCGCGAGCGACGACGCCTCGGCCGAGACACCCTCCTGCAGGTCGCCGTCGGAGGCGATGACGTAGACGTGGTGGTCGAACGGGCTCTCGCCGGCGCCGGTGCTCGGGTCGAGCAGGCCACGCTCACGGCGGGCCGCCATGGCCATGCCGACCGCGTTGGCGATGCCCTGGCCGAGGGGACCGGTGGTGACCTCGACGCCGGGCGTGTGGCGGTACTCGGGGTGGCCGGGGGTCTGGCTGCCCCACGTGCGCAGGCTCTTGAGGTCGTCGAGCGTCATCGGGTAGCCAGCGAGGTAGAGCTGGATGTACTGGGTGAGGCTCGAGTGGCCGCACGACAGCACGAACCGGTCACGGCCGACCCAGTGCGGATCGCTCGGGTCGTGGCGCATCAGCTTCTGGTAGTGCAGGTAGGCCACGGGGGCCAGGCTCATCGCCGTCCCGGGATGACCGTTGCCGACCTTCTGCACGGCGTCGGCGGCCAGGAGACGGACGGTGTCCACGGCCTTCTTGTCGGTGTCTGTCCACTCCAGCGCGGGGGTTTCGGACGTCACAGCGGTGGCTCCTGAGGGTCGTTCGACGATGGTGGTCGACGGGCTTCGCAGGCCGTCACGCCGAGCCTACTCGCGTCCTTTAGACTGATGCACGTGACTGCCGTTGATGTGAACTCCGCCCACCCTGCGGACGTACCCACATCTCCCTCGTTCAGCGATGTCGTCAAGGGCTATGTGGCCCTGACCAAGCCGCGCATCATCGAGCTGCTGCTCCTGACGACGGTGCCTGTCATGTTCCTCGCGGAGCAGGGCGTCCCGTCGTTCTGGCTCGTCATCGCGACCTTCGTCGGAGGTGCGCTGTCGGCCGGAAGCGCCAACGCGCTCAACTGTGTCGTCGACGCCGACATCGACCAGCTGATGCGCCGCACCTCGCGTCGCCCGCTGGCCCGCCACCAGATCCCGACGCGCAACGCCTTGATCTTCGGGCTCGTGCTCGGCGTCGTGTCGACCGCGATCCTCGGCTTCTGGGTCAACTGGCTCTCGGCCGGCCTCGCGCTGGCGGCCAACGTCTTCTACGTCATCGGCTACACGATGATCCTCAAGCGCCGCACGACCCAGAACATCGTGTGGGGCGGCGCCGCCGGCTGCTTCCCGGCGATGATCGGCTGGACCGCCGTCACCGGTGAGCTCGCCCTGGCGCCGGTCGTGCTGTTCCTCGTGGTGTTCTTCTGGACGCCGCCGCACTTCTGGTCGCTCGCGATGCGCTACCGCGAGGACTACGCCGCGGCCAGCGTGCCGATGCTCCCGTCGGTCGTCGGCTCGGCCGAGGTCGCTCGCCAGATCGTCATCTACACGTGGGTCATGGTCGGCACGTCGCTGCTGCTGTGGCCGCTCACGCCGACGGGTTGGTTCTACCCGGCCGTCGCGATCGTGCTGGGCATCGTCTTCCTGATCGAGGCCTACGACCTCAAGTCGCGCGCCCAGGACACCGAGGAGTTGTCGGTCCTCAAGCCGATGCGCCTGTTCCACTACTCCAACGCCTACCTCGCGCTGCTGTTCGTCGCCGCAGCGGTCGATCCGTTCCTGCGCTAGGCGTGATCCGGCAGCTCGAGCCCGACGACTGGGCCGACTGGCGTCTGCTCCGGCAGCGGTCCCTGCGCGAGGATCCGGCGGCCTTCTCGTCGTCCACGGTGATGTGGACGGGCGACGCCGACACCGAGGATCGCTGGCGGTCGCGCATCGCCGACGGGCCGTGCTTCGTGGCCTACGACGACGGGGTGCCGGTCGGCATGGCCGCCGGCGACGTCGAGGGTGACCGCGTCGCCCTGATCTCGATGTGGGTGGCACCCGAGGCGAGGCGCCAGGGCATCGGCCGCGGGCTGATCGCTGCGGTGGTGCGGTGGGCCGCAGGTCGCGAGCTGAGCCTGCGGGTCATCGACGGCAACACCCCGGCGATCACGGCCTACGAGGCAGCCGGCTTCGTCCTGCAGGACGGCGTCGACCACGAGGGCTGTCGACACATGGTGCGGCCGCGGGTGCCCTACCGGCTGGTGAGGTCGGCCGACCTGAGGTTCGCGACGACGTTCCTCGGCCGGTTCAGGCAGGTGGGGCTGCGCGGCGTGCTGTCCGACCTCAACCGCACGGCGAGCCACACCGACGTGCCGGCCGAGGCCGCGGCGTACGGCATGGCGTGGCAGCACGACGACCAGACCACCGAGCGGTGGTTCCCGCAGGGCATCACGACGTCGGCCGACGCCTACGGCCCGGAGCCGACCGGTGGCATGTTCGAGGGCCACGACGTCGTGCTGGCGAGCTGGTACGGCAAGGGTCGTCTGGGTCGACGGCTCGGGTCGCGCCTCTCGGTGATCGACTGGCACGACGACCAGCCACCTCGCTACCGCCACGTCCTGCTGGTGGAGCCTCGGCGTCGCTGGGGGTTCCTGTGGCTGCGCCGCGTCAAGATCCACGCCGGCGGCATCGTCTGGTACGGCGACCACCTCTTCGTGGCCGGCAGCTCGTCGGGCATCCGGGTGTTCCGCCTCGACGACCTCGTCCGGGTGGGCAACAGGCTTCGCGCCGCGGGATATCGCTACGTCCTGCCGCAGCTCACGGTCTACGCCGCCGAGCACGACTCCGGCGCCGGGCCGCTGACCTACTCGTTCATGTCGCTCGACCGCGCCGGCACCGACGACCACCTGGTGGCGGGGGAGTACGGCCGCAAGGGCGGCAGCCACCGGCTCATCAGCTATGCGATCGACCGCGGGACCGGGCTGCTGCGCAGCGACGACCGAGGCACGTCGGTCGCCACCGAGATGCACGACCGCCAGGTCGCCCGCATGCAGGGCGCGGTGGTCGCCGACGGGCGCTGGGTCGTGACGTCCAGCAACGGCGAGGGCCTGCCGGGCGACCTGTGGGTCGGTTCGCCCGGGGCGTTCACCCGGCACCGCGGCGTGCTGCCGACGGGCCCCGAGGACATCACCTACCTGCCCCAGCGCCGCCAGCTCTGGTCACTCACCGAGTGGCCGGGGCGACGGTGGGTCTATGCGATCGAGGCCGATCGGTGGTTCGATCAGACCCGCAGCACCGACACCACCCAGGAGAGCCCATGAGCGTCGACCCCACCGGACACGACCTGAAGCGTTATCTCGCCGAGGACGGCGGCGGCCCGGTCGTCATGCTCAACCTGCTGAAGTTCACGCCGACCGGTCGGCCGTCCTACGACGAGTACGCCCGCGAGATCCTGCCGTTCCTGCAGAAGGTCGGCGGACGGGTCGTCTACATCGGCGACACCTCGACGGCGCTGGTCGCGCCCGACGGCTTCGACTGGGACGCCGTGCTGCTGGTCGAGTACCCGAGCCGGGCGGCGTTCAGCGCGATGGTCGCCGACCCGGACTACCAGGCCATCACCCACCTGCGCACCGAGGCGCTGTCCGACGCGGTGCTGCAGGCCACCTCGCCGCGCGGCCGCTGACGGTCACGCCGTGAGCCGCCAGCCGGCCACGTCGATGAGGAAGTGCGCGAGCACGAGCGCACCGAGGTAGAACGTCGAGACGGCCAGCGCCGCGGCGATCCGCTGCGCGACCCCGCGGTCGCGGGTCTCGCGGAACGCGTAGGCGGTCGCCCAGCCGAGGGCGGCCTCGGCGGGGAGGACGTACACCGCGACGCCGGCGATGCGATGCGTGTCTCCCGTCGGCTCCCACAGCCCGAGCCCCGGTGCTGCGAGCTCGCTGCCGAGGAACACGACGGCTGCCAGCAGCGCGGCCCGACCCGGGTGCCCGCCCGCGAGCGCGACGGCCACGAAGAGCGGCGCGACCCACATCCCCGCCATCGCCACGGGGATGACGTCGTCGACCCGGATGCTTCCGGTGTCAGGGAACCGCAACGTGCCGACGAGGTCGGCCAGCACCCAGTCGGGCAGCACCTGGAAGACCGAGACCGCCACGAGGAACGCGGCCAGCGCAGCCAGGTCGGGACGTCCGGCGCGACGGCACGCGACCTGCAGCGCGACGACGTACGCCACGACGGTGAGCAGCACGCCCCAGCCCTTCGCGGGGGCGTCGAGCGAGAGCACCACCGCTCCGGCGAGTCCGAGGGCGACATGGACGGCGACGACGGGCCCGAGGCCGTGGCGCGTGGCGGTGAGCGTGGAGGACACAGACGAACCGTAGGGGCACCACGGACCCGTGGCAACGGGAGACGCGGAGATCAGGTGTCAGGCGCCGAGGAGCAGGTCGAGCAGCTCGCCGACCGCCCGGGCGTTGCCGGCGACGTGCCACCGGTGTCCGCGATGCTCGACGACCTCGGCCCGACCGCCCGCCGCGCGGACGAGCGCCTGGCCGGGGAGCCAGTCCCAGTCGGGGCACGAGTGCTGGGCCCACACCCCGACGCGGCCGCCGGCGACACCGGCGAGGTCGCAGGAGCCCGATCCGAGCATCCGCGGTGTCGCGACGCCGCCGACGATCGCGAGCCAGACCTCACGGACGTCCGGGTCGGTGAGCGTCGTCGGGTGGACGTAGGTCGCGAGGCTGCACTCGGCGAGCGGGCGGTCGACGAGCCGGGTGACCGGGACACCGTCGAGCGTGGTGGGGTGATCACGTCCACCGAGCCAGGTCTCGCCGGTCACGGGCTGGTGCACCGCCCCGAGCACGGTGCCGTCGGCGTCCTCGAGCGCCAGGGCGCTGCACCAGTAGGCGAGGCCGGAGAAGAAGTTGTAGGTGCCGTCGACGGGGTCGATGACCCAACGGCGACCCGTGGTGCCGTCGTGCTGGGTGCCCTCCTCGCCGAGGATGCCGTCGTCGGGACGCTCGTGCTGCAGCGTCGTCGTCACGAGCTCCTCGGCGGCGTGGTCGGCCGCCGTGACCACGTCGCTGACGGACGTCTTCTGCTGGGCGTCGAGCCCCGCAGCGCGCATCGTGGCAGCGAGAGCCCCGGCCTCGGTGACGAGCTGCTCGGCGAGGCGGAGGTCGTCCACGGGCTCAGACCTTCGTCGCGTGGTCGCGGGGCAGGGGAGTCGCGGGTGCCGCGTCGTCCGGCGTGAGCAGCAGGCGCGTGGCGACGGCCACCAGGACGGCCGCGCCGACCAGGTGCGTCGCGACGAGCGCGATCGGCAGGTCGGTGAAGTACTGCACGAACCCGATGACGCCTTGGGCGAGCTCGACGACGAGCAGGACGACCGCGGCAGACCGCACGCGGCCGGTCGAGCGCCAGATCAGCAGGAGCGTCAGCGCCACGAGCACATAGACGCTGACCGCGTGGACGTGGCTCATGACCTGGGGGTCGAGCATGTTGCGGGGCGCCTCGTCGTCGCCCGCGTGCGGTCCGGATCCGGTGACCACGGTGCCGAGGTAGACCGTGACCCAGGCCGACAGGTAGGTCGCCAGCACGAGCGGGCCGCGGGACGGACGCCCCTCCTCGCCGCGGACGCGGACGACCAGCAGCATCGACGCGGCGATCAGCAGCATCGAGAGGATCAGGTGCAGCGACACGATCCACGGGTTGAGGTCGGTGAGCACGGTGATGCCGCCGATGACGCCCTGGAACGGCACGCCGAGGGCGATCAGGGCTGTCAGGCGGCGCAGCTCGCGGCTGGTGCCCGACCAGCGCCACACGGCCACGAACGTGGCGACGACGACGGCGATCAGCACGTACGTGAGCATGCGGTTGCCGAACTCGATGACGCCGTGCAGCCCGAGCTCGCGGTGCGGCACGAACGACTCGTCGGTGCACTTGGGCCACGTCGGGCAGCCGAGGCCGGAGCCGGTCAGGCGGACCAGCCCGCCCGTCAGCACGATCACGGTGTTGGCCACCACCGCAGCCCACGCCCACCGCTCGACGGCGGTGCGGTCGGGGTCGCGCAGGCCCAGTGTCACTGCCATCAGATCACTCCCACTTGAACGTCCTCGAGACCAACAGGCTGGCGCACACCGTCCAGAGCAGCAGCACGACGGTGGTGAAGGCGGTGGGGCCGTCGCCGGCGAACGTGTCGCGCAGACCCTGCCCGAGCGCGCCCGACGGCAGCAGCTCGAGCACGTGACGGGCGGCCTCCGGGTAGCGGCTCAGCGGCACCAGCAGCCCGCCGCCGACCAGGAGGAGGACGTAGACGAGGTTGGCGACTGCGAGCGTCGCCTCGGCGCGCAGCGTGCCGGCGATGAGCAGGCCGAGGGCGCCGAAGGCCGCCGTGCCGAGCACCACAAGCAGCAGCACCTGGCCGAAGGCGGTGAGTCCGCCGTGGGGCTCCCAGCCGAGCAGGAGCCCGACACCCGACAGGACCGAGAGCTGGACGGCCTCGACGATCACGACGGCGCCGACCTTGCCGAACAGCAGGCCCCAGCGCGGCAACGGAGAGGCGCCGAGGCGCTTGATGATGCCGTAGCGGCGCTCGAAGCCGGTCGCGATCGCCAGCGAGGTGAACGAGGTCGACAGCACCGCGAGCGCGAGGATGCCGGGCGTGATGATGTCGATCGTGCGGCCCGGCCCGAGGTCGACGACCTGGTTGGCCTTGGCTCCCAGGATGAGCAGCACCAGCGGGATGACCATCGTGAGCAGCACCTGCTCGCCGTTGCGGCACTGCAGGCGCAGCTCCATCACGGTCTGGGCGCGCAGCATCGCCGACCGCGGCGCGGAGCCGGGACGCGGGCTCAGGTCGAGGCTCATCGCAGGGCCTTCCCGGTGAGCTCGAGGAACCGGTCCTCGAGGGTCTGACGCTCCACCAGCAGCGACTCGGTGAGCACGCCCTGCCCGGCGCACCACGCCGTGAGGGTCGCGAGCAGCTCGGGGTCGACCTCGCCCGCGATCACGTAGGAGCCGGGGCTGATCTCGTCGACCTTGGTGTCGTGGGGGAGCGCGAGCATGAGGTTCTCGATGTCGAGGCCCGGACGGGCGGTGAACCGGACGGTGTTCTTGGCGCCCGACGACGCGAGGGCCGCGGGGGTGCCCGACGCGATGACCTTGCCGGCGTCGACGATGTGGATCAGGTCGGACAGCGCCTCGGCCTCGTCCATGAAGTGGGTCGTGAGCACCGTGGTCACGCCACTGGAGCGCAGCTCGGCGATGAGCTCCCACGTCGAGCGGCGTGCGGCGGGGTCGAGGCCTGCGGTCGGCTCGTCGAGGAACAGCAGCTCGGGTCGACCGACGACCGCCATCGCCAGGCTCAGGCGCTGCTGCTGGCCGCCGGAGAGCCGGCGATAGGGGGTCGTCCCGTACGAGCCCATGCCGAGGCGCTCGATGAGCAGGTCGACGTCGAGCGGGTGTGCGTGCAGCGAGGCGATGTGGCGGAGCATCTCGTACGAGCGCGCGCCCGACCACGCGCCGCCGGACTGCAGCATCACGCCGACCCGGGGGCGCAGCAGGTGCCCCTCGGCGACGGGGTCGAGACCCAGGACGCGCACCGTGCCGCTCTGCGGCGTGCGGAATCCCTCGCAGGTCTCGATCGTCGTCGTCTTGCCCGCGCCGTTGGGGCCGAGGATCGCGGTGACCGTGCCGAGCTCCACCGCGAGGTCGAGGCCGTCGACGGCGGTGACCGAGCCGTATCGCATGACGAGGTCGATGACCTCGACGGCGGGCTGGTTCACCCATCCAGTGTAGGTGTCGCACGAACGCCGCTCGTCTTAGGCTGTGCTGCATGGATCTCCCCGTGATGCCGCCGGTCAAGCCGATGCTGGCGAAGTCGGTGAAGGGCGTGCCGGCTGCCGACTCGGTCGACGGCGGGCTGTCGTACGAGCCCAAGTGGGACGGCTTTCGCTGCATCGTCTTCCGCGACGGCGACGAGGTCGCGCTGGCGAGCCGGTCGACCAAGGAGCTGACCCGCTACTTCCCCGAGATCGTCGAGGCGGTCCTGGCCGAGACGCCCGATCGGTGCGTGCTCGACGGCGAGATCTTCCTGGCCGTCGAGGGGCGGCTGGAGTTCGACGTCCTGTCGCAGCGGATCCACCCGGCAGCCTCGCGGGTCACGATGCTGGCCGAGCAGACCCCGGCGTCGTTCGTGGCGTTCGACCTGCTGGCGCTGGGCGACGAGTCGTTGATGGACGAGCCGTTCTCCGTACGCCGTGCGCGGCTGGAGGAGGCGTTGGCGTCGGCCTCCGCGCCGATCCACGTGACCCGCACGACGACCGACGCTTCGGTCGCTGAGGAGTGGTTCGGCATCTTCGAGGGGGCAGGGCTCGACGGCGTCGTCGCCAAGCCGCTCGCGAAGGCGTACGCGCCCAACGGCCGCACGATGCTCAAGATCAAGCACGCCCGCACCGCCGACGTCGTGGTCGCCGGCTATCGGCTGCACAAGACGTCCACCGCCGAACGTCCGCTGCTCGGCTCGTTGCTGCTGGGCCTCTACGCCGACGACGGACGGCTGCAGCACGTGGGCGTCGCGGCGTCGTTCTCCGACGTCCGACGCGCCGAGCTGGTCGAGCAGCTCGCGCCACTGGTCGTCGACACGGCCGATCACCCATGGGGTCAGTGGCAGGACGCGGACGCGCAGGCGTCGTCGCGGCTGCCCGGCGGTCAGAGTCGGTGGACCGGCACCAAGGACCTGTCGTTCGTGACGCTCTCGCCCGATCTCGTCGCCGAGGTCGGCTACGAGCACATGGAGGGCGACCGCTTCCGCCACACCGCACAGTTCAAGCGGTGGAGGCCCGATCGCGAGCCGCAGAGCTGCACGTACGAGCAGCTCGAGGAGGTCGCGAAGTACGACCTCGGCGACATCCTGACCTGACGCAGCGTCACGCCCCGCTGCAGGTGGATCTGCAACCTCACCCTGCCATCGCAGGTCGATGCTCAACCTTCTGGCGGTCCTTGAGGTTGAGCTTCCACCGCCGCGGCGGGGTCGGGGCACGATGGGGTGGAGGATCCACCGCCCCGGCTAGGGGGAGAGGCCGCGGAGACGCTCGACGAAGGCCTCGTCGGGCACGACGTCGCCCGAGGCGCGGAGCTTGCGCTGCAGCTCGACCGACAGCTCACCGGCGGTCTTGACCTCGGTGTGCAGGCGCTCCATCGTCGTGTCGAGCTCGCCGGCGGTCTCCGCCGCCTGTCGCAGGCCCTCGAGCAGCGACTCGGGCACCTCTTCGCGGTACTTGTAGTGGATCTTGTGCTCCAGGCTCGCCCAGAAGTCCATCGCGATCGTGCGCATCTGCACCTCCACGAGCACCGGCACCTCGCCGTCGCTCATGAACACCGGCACCTCGATCAGGGCGTGCAGGCTGCGGTAGCCGTTGGGCTTGGGGTCGGTGATGTAGTCGCGGATGTCGACGACGTTGACGTCCGACTGGCTCGTGAGCAGCTCGAACACGTGATAGACGTCCGACACGAAGCTGCAGGTCACCCGCACCCCTGCGATGTCGGTGATCTTCTCGGTGATCGACTCGAAGGTGGGCTCGCAGTTCTTGCGGCCCATCTTCTCCAGGATGCTGTCGGGGTTCTTGAGCCTCGACGAGATGTTCTCGATGGGGTTGGTGTCGTGGAGGTGGGCGAACTCGTCACGCAGGATCGACAGCTTGGTGACGATCTCCTCCATGCCGAACTTGTATCGCATCATGAAACGCGTGAAGTCCTGGCGGAGCTGCTGGGACTCCTCGGACGAGAAGTCGCCGGAGGGCTGCTCGATGAGACGGCCGAGATCCATCCGTGCAGGCGTGGGGTCCACGAGTGTCACTCTAGACAGGGTGTCCATGACGCGGCTGTGAGGTCTCTCGGCCGCTGCTGCACCTTCGCAGCCCTACATTGGCCGGGTGAAGGACACCGCGCGTCTTCTCCGCACCCTGGTCGACAACATCCCGGCCATGGTCGGCTACTGGGATCGCGACCTGCTCAACGTCCTGGCCAACGACGCGTACGTCGAGTGGTTCGGCATGTCGCCGGAGCAGATGCTGGGACTGCACATCCGCGAGGTCATCGGCGAGGACCTGTTCGCCAAGAACCTCCCGTTCATCAAGGCAGCACTCGCAGGGGAGCCGCAGCTGTTCGACCGCGAGATCGTCGACGCGTCCGGGGTCCTGAGGTTCTCGCAGGCCTACTACATCCCCGACATCGACGAATCCGAGCAGGTCAACGGCTTCTTCGTCCTGGTGGTCGACGTGTCGCCCCGGGTGCGGGCCGAGCGGGAGCTCGCCGCGGCGCACGCGGAGATGGCGCGCCGAGCCACGACGGACGCCTTGACCGGCCTGTTCAACCGCGCCCTGCTGGAGGAGCGCCTCGAGCAGGCGGTGACCGCCCGCGCTCGAAACGGATCGGCCATCGCCCTGCTGATGATCGACCTCGACCACTTCAAGCCGGTGAACGACCAGCACGGCCATGCGGCCGGTGACGTGCTGCTCGTCGAGGTGGCGGCCCGCCTGCGATCAGCCGTGCGTCAGACCGACGTGGTCGCACGGGTCGGCGGCGACGAGTTCGTCGTGCTCTGCCCCGAGATCACCGGACCCGACGAGGTCGGCGACCTGGCCGATCGTCTGGTCGACGTGCTGGGGCAGCACCTCGTCCTGCCCGACGTCGCCGAGCCGATGTCGGTCGGCGGCAGCGTCGGCGTGGTCGTCACGGGCCCCTCGACCCGTGGAGGACGCCTCACGGCTGCGGCACTGATGCGCGAGGCAGACCGCAGGATGTACGACGCCAAGCACGCAGGTCGCGGTCGCTGGCAGGGCGGGCCACCGCTGAGAGGCTGACCCGGCCGTTGGCGGAGTCAGTCCTTCTTCGCCTTGCTGGGCTGCACCCGCTTCGGCTCGCCCGGCATCTTGGGGTACTCCGGCGGGTACGGCATCTCGGTCGGGTCGGCCGCCCACAGCTCGAGCAGCGGGTCGAGGGAGTGCGCGACGTCGTCGATCTCGGCCCACGCGTCACCGTCGGTGGCGAGCTTGGCCGGGACGGTGTGCAGTGTGAAGGCGCGCGGGTCGTCGAGGGCCGCGAGCTCGTCCCAGGTCACCGGCATCGAGACGGTGGCGCCGGGGGAGGGACGCAGGCTGTATGCCGAGGCGATGGTGCGGTCGCGGCAGTTCTGGTTGAAGTCGATGAAGATGTTGTCGCCCCGCTCCTCCTTCCACCAGTGGGTGGTGACCCCGTCGGTGCGGCGCTCGAGCTCGCGGGCGAAGGCGATCGCGGCGTGCCGGACGTCCGTGAACGTCCACGACGGCTCGATGCGGGCATAGACGTGGACGCCGCGCTTGCCGCTCGTCTTGGCGAAGGCACGGATGCCGTGCTCGGCGAACAGGTCCCGCGCGACCGCGGCGACGCGCACGGCGTCGGCGAACGTGGCGGTGCCGAACGGGTCGAGGTCGATGCGCAGCTCGTCGGGGCGGTCGTTGTCGGCGCGCCGCGTCGGCCAGGGGTGAAAGGTGACCGCTCCCATGTGCGCCGCCCACGCGGCGACCGCGACCTCCGTCATGCACATCTCGTCGGCAGGACGTCCGGAGGGGAACAGCACGCGGGTGCTCTCGACGTAGTCGGGCGCGCCGCGCATCATCCTCTTTTGATAGAAGGCGTCGCCGTGCCCGTCGGAACGGGTCGACATGACCATCCCCTCGCGGATGCCCTTGGGCCAGCGCTCCAGCGCGACCGGACGCTCGCGGAGCGCCCGCATCAGCCCGTCGGCGACGGCGACGTAGTACTCGGCGACCATCACCTTGGTGACCTCGGCGGAGAAGTCGGTCGCCTCGTAGATCACCCGCGTCGGGCTCGAGACCCGTACCTGCCGGCCCCCTGCGTCGATGTGCACCGCGTCGCTCGCCATGACGACACTCTAGGACGGCGACAGGCCCCTGTGGATGCTCGCTCGTCGTTGTCGCCAGACCTTGCAAGGATGGGGTCATGGGACAGGACAGCCGACGACGCCGCGACGCCAGACGGCAGGCGCACCCGCGATCGGCCCGCGTCGCACCTCCCGCGACGGGACGCACCGCGCTGTCCCGGGCGGAGATCATGACCCTCGTCGAGGTGGCCGTGCGCCACGCCCTCGTCTCGGCCCAGGTCGCCGGCCCGCGGATCGCGACGCTCAACGACATCGGTGCCGCCGCCGACGACCCGGCGCTCGATCCGGCACGGCTGGTCGTCGACGAGGTGCTGGCCCGGATCGGCGCTGCGTGGGAGCACGGCTGGCAGCCGCTCGAGCTCGTCCACGCCACCCGTCGCCGTACGTCGGCCCCGGCCGCACGCTGGATCGCCCAGGCGGTGCTGATCGAGGCCGACCGGTCGGCGGCCGAGCGTCGCGCGCCGCAGGCCTGGGTCGAGCAGCTGCGCATCGTGGCGTCGCGGCACGGTGCACTCGAGGGCGCCGATGATCTGCTGGCGCTGCGCGGACAGGCCTCCACCGCCGACTGGGTCGCCGCGCTCACGGTGCTCGACCTCGTCCGGCGGCTGCCCCGGTCGCAGCTGCTCATGCCGCCCCCGTCCGGGTGGGGGCGACCGCACCGGGTCGCATCGTCCTCGCCGCGGCCCACCGGGGCCCAGGCCAAGACCCTCACCCGCGTCCGCGCGCTGCTGGCCAAGGCCGAGTCCACGGAGTTCACCGCCGAGGCCGAGGCGTTCACCGCCAAGGCCCAGGACCTCATGACCCGTCACTCGATCGACGAGGCGCTGCTGGCCGACGAGGCGGGGGAGTCGCTCGTGGTCCAGGGCGTCCGGGTGCTGATCCACCACCCCTACGCGATGGAGAAGGCGGGACTTCTCGACGTCGTCGCCCGGGCCAACCGCACGCGCGCGGTCTGGAACGACTTCGCGAGCTGCATGACGATCGTCGGCGTCCCGACCGACCTCGTGCAGGTCGAGATGCTGTTCACCTCGACCCTCGTGCAGGCGACCACTGCCATGACCCACGCCGGCCAGGTACCCGGGCGGTCGGGTCCCGACCGGTCGACGGCGTTCCGCAAGGCCTTCCTCACGGCCTACGCGTCGCGCATCGGCGAGCGTCTCACCGCGTCGACGGACGAGGCGGTGGCCGACTACGGGGGAGGCCTCCTGCCCGTCCTGAGGCGCCAGGCCGCCGCGATCGACGAGGAGTTCGAGCGACTCTTCCCTCACGTCACCACCGGGTCGCGCCGCACCCGGTTCGACGCCCGGGGGTGGGAGGAGGGTCTTCGCGCCGCCGACGCGGCCGTCCTGCCCTCGGGCATGGTCGAGTCCTGACGACACGCCCACGTGACGCGTGTCACGACGGCGTCCGGCCCGGTCTCCAACGCCACGGAAGACGTCGTTAGGACCGGCGAAGAGGCCGCGCTCACTAAGGTTGACCTTCGTTGAAAGCGTTTGGCGATTAAAGGCACACTTGTCTTGTGAAATACAACGGGTCGCCTGACGCGCCCGCTGCCGACCCGGCAGTGGACGACGCGCCGACCCGTGAGCGCGTGGCCACGACGATCCTCGAGAACGGCCCGTCGACGGCTGCCGACCTCGCCGTCCAGCTCGGCCTAACGCCGGCCGCGGTGCGTCGTCACCTCGACCAGCTGCTCGCCGACGGCGTGCTCGAGGCGCGCGACCAGCGCATCACCGGCCAGCGCGGCCGCGGACGTCCCGCCAAGGTCTTCGTCATCACCGACTCCGGCCGCGACCACTTCGCCCATGCCTACGACGAGCTCGCCGCCGGCGCCCTGCGCTACCTCGCCGAGACCGGAGGGGACGAGGCCGTCATGGCCTTCGCCCGCCACCGCCTGGTCGACCTCGAGGAGCGCTACCGCCCGCTGCTCCAGACCGCCGACCCCGTGCAGCGCCCCCGCGTGCTCGCCGAGGCGCTGAGCAAGGACGGCTTCGCGGCCTCCGTCAGCACCACCCCCGCCGGCGCCCAGATGTGCCAGCACCACTGCCCGGTCGCCCACGTGGCCGAGGAGTTCCCCCAGATGTGTGAGGCCGAGACCGAGATGTTCGCTCGGCTGCTCGGCACTCACGTGCAACGGCTCGCGACGATCGCCCACGGCGACGGCGTGTGCACGACGCACCTGCCTCACACCCCAGACACCACGAGTTCCCCCACTGCAGAGAGGTTGCCGTCATGACGACCACGTCAGACACCAATGCACCCAACGCCATCGAGGAAGCCAACCCGGGCCTCAAGGACGTCGGCCGTTACGAGTTCGGCTGGTCCGACGGCAACGACGCCGGCGCCAACGTCCAGCGCGGCCTCAGCGAGGACGTCGTCCGCAACATCTCGGCGCTCAAGAGCGAGCCCCAGTGGATGCTCGACCTGCGCCTCAAGGGCCTGAAGCTCTTCGGCCGCAAGCCGATGCCGACGTGGGGCTCCGACCTCAGCGGCATCGACTTCGACAACATCAAGTACTTCGTGCGGTCCACCGAGAAGCAGGCCGCGACGTGGGACGACCTGCCCGAGGACATCAAGAACACGTACGACCGCCTGGGCATCCCCGAGGCCGAGAAGCAGCGCCTCGTGTCCGGCGTGGCCGCCCAGTACGAGTCCGAGGTCGTCTACCACTCGATCCGTGAGGACCTCGAGGCCCAGGGCGTCCTGTTCCTCGACACCGACACGGCGCTCAAGGAGCACCCGGAGATCTTCCAGGAGTACTTCGCGACCGTCATCCCGGTCGGCGACAACAAGTTCTCCGCGCTCAACTCGGCCGTGTGGTCGGGCGGCTCGTTCATCTACGTGCCCAAGGGTGTCCACGTCGACATCCCGCTGCAGGCCTACTTCCGCATCAACACCGAGAACATGGGCCAGTTCGAGCGCACGCTGATCATCGCCGACGAGGACTCGTACGTGCACTACGTCGAGGGCTGCACCGCGCCGATCTACTCCAGCGACTCGCTGCACTCCGCGGTCGTCGAGATCATCGTCAAGAAGGGCGCCCGCGTCCGCTACACGACGATCCAGAACTGGTCGAACAACGTCTACAACCTCGTCACCAAGCGCGCCGTCTGCGAAGAGGGCGCCACGATGGAGTGGGTCGACGGCAACATCGGCTCCAAGGTCACGATGAAGTACCCCGCCGTCTACCTCATGGGCGAGCACGCCCGTGGCGAGACGCTGTCGATCGCCTTCGCCGGCGAGGGACAGCACCAGGACGCCGGCGCCAAGATGGTCCACGCCGCGCCCAACACGTCGAGCTCGATCCTGAGCAAGTCGGTCGCCCGTGGCGGAGGACGCACGTCCTACCGCGGCCTCCTGCAGGTGCTCGAGGGCGCCGAGGGCTCGGCCAGCACGGTCAAGTGCGACGCGCTGCTCGTCGACCAGATCAGCCGCTCCGACACCTACCCGTACGTCGACGTCCGCGAGGACGACGTGACCCTGGGCCACGAGGCCACGGTCTCCAAGCTCAGCGACGACCAGCTCTTCTACTTCATGTCGCGCGGCATGGAGGAGGACGAGGCCATGGCGATGATCGTCCGTGGATTCGTCGAGCCGATCGCGCGCGAGCTGCCGATGGAGTACGCCCTCGAGCTCAACCGCCTGATCGAGCTGCAGATGGAGGGTGCTGTCGGATGAGCATCGCAGAAGCCCTGGAGCTGGCTCCCGTCGAGAGCCACCTGCACCCGGAGGGGTCGTTCGACCTCGCCGACCACGAGATCCCCACGGGTCGTGAGGAGATCTGGCGGTTCACCCCGCTCAAGCGCCTCCGCGACCTGCACAAGGACGCCCCGCTCGACGGCGGCGACGTCAAGATCGAGGTCGACTCCGCACCCGAGGTGACCGCCGTGTCGGTGCCCGCCGCCGACTCCGCCCGCGGAGTCTCCGGCTACGTCCCGGTCGACCGGGTCTCCGCCCGCGCCTGGGACGCCGCGACGTCGGTGTTCGAGGTCACGATCCCGGCCGACGCCGAGGTCGAGCAGCCCACGACGATCCGCCTGCACGGCGGGGGAGTCGAGAAGGCCGGCGCCGGCCACCTGCTGGTGCGCGCCGGACGGTTCAGCCGCGCGGTCGTCATTGTCGACTACGTCGGATCGGCCACCTGGGCCGAGAACATCGAGGTCGTCCTCGAGGACGGCGCCCAGCTGACGTTCGTGACGGTCCAGGACTGGAACGACGACAGCGTGCACGTCGTCACCCAGCACGCCCGGGTCGGGCGCGACGCGACGTTCAAGCACGTCGCGGTCTCGCTCGGCGGCGACGTGCTGCGCGCCAGCACCTCGGCCGACTACGTCGGCAGCGGTGGCAGCGTCGAGATGCTCGGCGTCTACTTCGCCGACCAGGGCCAGCACATCGAGCACCGCCTCTTCGCGGACCACACGGCGCCCCGCACCAAGAGCGACGTCCTCTACAAGGGCGCGCTGCAGGGGCAGGACGCCCACACGGTCTGGATCGGCAACGTCCTCATCCGCAAGGAGGCCGAGGGCATCGAGACGTTCGAGCAGAACGACAACCTCGTGCTGACCGACGGCGCCAAGGCCGACTCGGTGCCCAACCTGGAGATCGAGACCGGCGACATCGAGGGTGCAGGTCACGCGTCCACGACCGGCCGCTTCGACGACCAGCACCTGTTCTACCTGCAGAGCCGCGGCATTCCCGCCGAGGAAGCACGTCGCCTCGTCGTCCATGGCTTCTTCAACGACATCATCCGCCGCATCGGCGTCCCGGCCCTCCAGGAGCGACTCACCGAGTCGATCGAGGAGGAGCTCGCCGAGCACGTAGGACGTCTCGAGCTGTGACGTTCGTACAGGCGGCGCCACTCGCCGACGTCCCGGACGGGGGTGCCCTGGCAGTCGAGGTCGACGGCCAGGAGATCGCCCTCGTGCGCGACGGCGACGACGTCTACGCGATCCGCGACGAGTGCTCGCATGCGTCCATCCCGCTGTCCGAGGGCGATGTCGAGGGCTGCGAGATCGAGTGCTGGCTGCACGGATCACGCTTCGACGTCCGCACGGGCAAGCCGCTCAACTACCCGGCCACCGAGGCCGTCCCGACCTATTCCACCCAGATCGAGGGAGACACCGTGATGGTCGATCTCTCCACCCCCAGGAGCTGAACATGGCAACACTCGAGATCAAGGACCTGCACGTCTCGGTCACCACCGAGGAGGGCGAGAAGGAGATCCTCAAGGGCGTCGACCTGACCGTCAAGACCGGCGAGGTCCACGCGATCATGGGCCCCAACGGCTCGGGCAAGTCGACCCTCGCCTACTCCATCGCAGGTCACCCGAAGTACAACATCACCGGTGGCAGCGTGACCCTCGACGGCGTCGACATCTTGTCGATGACGGTCGACCAGCGCGCCCGCGCCGGCCTGTTCCTCGCGATGCAGTACCCCGTCGAGGTCCCCGGCGTCTCGGTCGCCAACTTCCTGCGCACGGCCAAGACGGCCATCGACGGCGAGGCGCCCAAGCTCCGAACCTGGGTCAAGGACGTCAACGAGGCGCTCGAGCGCGTCACGCTCGACAAGGACTTCGCCCAGCGCAGCGTCAACGAGGGCTTCTCCGGCGGCGAGAAGAAGCGCCACGAGATCGCGCAGCTCGAGCTGCTCAACCCCAAGTTCGCGGTGCTCGACGAGACCGACTCCGGCCTCGACATCGACGCCCTGCGGGTCGTCTCCGAGGGCGTCAACCGCTTCAGCGAGCAGGGTGACCGCGGCGTGCTGCTCATCACGCACTACACGCGCATCCTGCGCTACATCAAGCCCGACTACGTGCACGTGTTCGTCGCCGGTCGCGTCGCCGACCAGGGTGGACCCGAGCTCGCCGACGAGCTCGAGGCCAACGGCTACGACAAGTACGTCAAGGCCGCGGCAGAGGCAGTGACACCGGCGTGACCGTCGTCGAGGGCACGACCACGTACGACGTGGCGAGGATCCGGGGGGACTTCCCGATCCTGGGCCGTCGTCTGTCCGGCGACCTCCCCCTGGTCTACCTCGACAGCGCCAACACCTCGCAGAAGCCGCGGCAGGTCATCGACGCGATCGATGACCACTACCGGCACCACAACGCCAACGTGGCCCGGGCGATGCACCAGCTCGGTGCCGAGGCGAGCGAGGCCTTCGAGCTCGGTCGCGACAAGGTGGCGGCGTTCATCGGCGCCCCGAGCCGCGACGAGGTCGTCTACACCAAGAATGCCTCCGAGGCGCTCAACCTCGTGGCCCGCGTGCTGGGCGACGCGGGTCGGGTCGGTGCCGGCGACGAGGTCGTCATCACCGAGATGGAGCACCACTCCAACATCGTGCCGTGGCAGCAGCTGACCCAGCGCACCGGAGCGACGCTCCGCTGGTTCGGCGTCACCGACGAGGGCCGACTCGACCTCGACGACATCAACACCCTGATCACCGAGCGCACCAAGGTCGTCTCGCTGACCTGGGTGTCCAACATGCTCGGCACGATCAACCCGCTCGACGTCGTGATCGCCAAGGCGCACGCGGTCGGCGCGCTCGTCGTGGTCGACGCGTCGCAGGCCGTCCCGCAGATCCCGGTCGACGTGGCCGCGCTCGGCGCCGACTTCGTCGCGTTCACGGGTCACAAGCTCGTCGGGCCGACGGGCATCGGCGTGCTCTGGGGCCGCTACGACCTCCTCGCCGAGCTGCCGCCGTTCCTCGGTGGCGGCGAGATGATCGAGACGGTCACGATGCAGGGCTCGACGTACGCCGCGCCGCCGTCACGCTTCGAGGCCGGCACGCCGCCGATCGCCGAGTCCGTCGGCATCGGTGCAGCGGTCGACTACCTGAGCTCGATCGGCATGGCCGAGATCGCCGCGCACGAGCAGACCATCACGGCCTACGCGCTGGGTGCGATGCAGGAGATCGACGGGCTGACGGTCATCGGTCCCAAGGAGGCCGTCGACCGCGGCGGAGCGATCAGCTTCACGCTCGACGGCGTGCACCCGCACGACGTCTCGCAGCTGCTCGACTCGCGCGGCGTCGCCGTGCGGGCCGGCCACCACTGCGCCAAGCCCCTGCACCTGCGGTTCGGGGTGCAGTCGACGACACGTGCGTCGTTCTACCTCTACACGACCGAGCAGGAAATTGATGCGCTGGTCGAGGCGTTGCACCACACGAAGAAGTACTTCGGAGCCTGAGGGGAGATCTGGTGAACGTCGACTCGCTCTACCAGGAGATCATCCTGGACCACTACAAGCACCCGCACGGTGCCGGACTGCGTGAGCCCTTCGAGGCCGAGGTCCACCACGTCAACCCGACCTGCGGCGACGAGATCACGCTGCGCGTGCACCTCGACGGCGAGACCGTGTCCGACGTGTCCTACGCCGCGCAGGGCTGCTCGATCAGCCAGGCCTCGGTCTCGGTGCTCAACGACCTCATCATCGGCAAGAGCGTCGACGAGGGCATGGCGGTGCTCGACACCTTCACCGAGCTCATGCAGGGCAAGGGCAAGGTCGAGCCCGACGAGGACGTCCTCGAGGACGGCATCGCCTTCGCCGGCGTCGCCCAGTTCCCGGCGCGCGTGAAGTGCGCGCTGCTCGGCTGGATGGCCTGGAAGGACGCCGTCTCGCAGGCCCTCGTCACCAACAACGCGTCCACCCCATCAGCGTCAACCACGGGAGATCCCGCATGACCACCGATCACTCCGACCTCCCCGAGGTCGATCTTGCAGCAGCCTCGGCCCCGGCCGGCGCGACGACCAAGGAAGACGTCCTCGAGGCCATGAAGGACGTCGTCGACCCCGAGCTCGGCATCAACGTCGTCGACCTCGGACTGGTCTACGGCGCCGACGTCGACGAGCACAGCAACACCGTGCTCTCGATGACGCTGACGTCCGCGGCCTGCCCGCTGACCGACGTCATCGAGGACCAGACCCGCGCGGCGCTCGACGGCATCGTCAACGACTTCCGCATCGAGTGGGTCTGGATGCCGCCGTGGGGCCCCGACAAGATCACCGACGACGGCCGCGAGATGCTGCGCGCCCTCGGCTTCAACATCGGCTGACCGGTTCGCTGACGAGAGCGCTCCCGCCCCTCGAGGAGAGGGTTTTCGCCCTGCAGGGCTGTGACCAACGGCACCAACGGTCTCCTCATGGGGCGGCAACCCTCTCGTCAGCGGTGGCTTAGACTGGGGGAGTGAGCTTCTACCAGCGGGAATGACGTCGAGCCCTGCCTCTGCAGGTCATGCTCCGTCGACCCCACTCACCCATATCCGAAAGTTCTTCCATGCTCACCGTCTCCAATGTGGAGCTGCGCTTCGGCGCGCGCGTCCTGATGTCCGACGTCTCGTTCCGTGTCGACAAGGGCGACAAGGTCGGCCTCGTCGGCCGCAACGGCGCCGGCAAGACGACCCTGACCCGCATGCTGTCCGGCGACGGCCAGCCCGCCGAGGGATCGATCACGTCGACCGGCAAGATCGGCTACCTCCCGCAGGACCCCAAGTCCGGCGACCTCGCCACGACGGCCCGCGACCGCATCCTCGGAGCCCGAGGCCTCGACGAGGCGCTGACCGCCATGCGCAAGGCCGAGATCGACATGGGCTCGCCCGACCCGGCCATCGCTGAGAAGGCCATGAAGGCCTACACGCGGGCCGACACGGCCTTCGGGGCAGGTGGAGGCTACGCGGCCGAGTCCGAGGCCGCCACGATCTCGCACGCCCTGGGTCTGCCCGACCGGGTGCTGGAGCAGCCGCTGTCGACGCTCTCGGGTGGTCAGCGACGCCGCATCGAGCTCGCCCGCATCCTGTTCTCCGACGCCGACACGCTGCTGCTCGACGAGCCGACCAACCACCTCGACGCCGACTCGGTCACGTGGCTGCGCGGGTTCCTCAAGTCGTTCAGCGGCGGCATCGTGATCATCAGCCACGACGTCGACCTGATCGAGGAGACCGTCAACAAGGTCCTCTACCTCGACGCCAACCGCTCGACGATCGACATCTACAACATGGGCTGGAAGTCGTACGTCAAGCAGCGCGAGGCCGACGAGGCCCGCCGCAAGCGCGAGCGTGCCCTGGCCGTCAAGAAGGCCGACGCGCTGACGTCGCAGGCCAACAAGTTCCGCGCCAAGGCGTCGAAGGCCTCGACCGCCCAGCAGATGCTGCGCCGTGCCGAGCAGCTCGTCTCCGGGCTCGAGGGCGAGCGGGTGCAGGACAAGGTCGCGAACATCAAGTTCCCGAAGCCTGCGCCGTGCGGCAAGACGCCGCTCATGGCCGAGGGACTCTCGAAGTCGTACGGCTCGCTGGAGATCTTCCTCGACGTCGACCTCGCGATCGACAAGGGCAGCCGGGTCGTCATCCTGGGCCTCAACGGTGCGGGCAAGACGACGTTGCTCCGGATGCTGGCCGGCACGCTCAAGCAGGACTCCGGCGAGGTCATCCCGGGTCACGGCCTCAAGATCGGCTACTTCGCGCAGGAGCACGAGACGCTCGACACCTCGCGCACCGTGCTGGAGAACATGCAGGCCCAGGCGCCGCAGCTCACCGACACCGAGGCGCGCAGCGTCCTGGGATCGTTCCTCTTCAGCGGCGACGACACGTCGAAGCCCGCCGGTGTGCTCTCCGGCGGTGAAAAGACGCGTCTGGCGCTGGCCAGCCTGATCGTCTCCAGCGCCAACGTGCTGCTGCTCGACGAGCCGACCAACAACCTCGACCCGGCGTCACGCGAAGAGGTGCTGCGGGCGATCCGCAACTACGAGGGCGCCATCGTGCTCGTCTCGCACGACGAGGGGGCCGTCCGCGCGCTCGAGCCCGACCGGGTCCTGCTGCTCCCCGACGGCGACGAGGATCTCTGGTCCGAGGACTACCTCGACCTCGTCACGCTGGCCTGACCCCGCTCGCCGACGGATCTTGAGGCATTCGGCCGTTCTGGTGACCTGAATGTCTCAGGATCCGTGGGGCGTTGACGGGTCTTGAGGCGTTGGGCCGTTCTGGTGACCTGAATGTCTCAGGCTTCGTGGGTCGTTGCCGGGTCTTGAGGCGTTTGGCCGTTCTGGTGACCTGAATGTCTCAGGCTTCGTGGGTCGTTGCCGGGTCTTGAGGCGTTCGGCCGTTCTGGTGACCTGAATGTCTCAGGATCCGTGGACCCGGGGACCGGGTCAGGTGGTGGCGGGGGTCCTGTCGGGCTCACCGGCGAAGCCGTCGATGCGGGTCGGGTTGCGGCGCTCCTTGGCCTCGGCCCGGGCGAACCAGAAGTAGCCGACGACCGCCAGCAGCGCGAAGAACCACCACTGCAGGGCGTAGAAGAAGTGCGGGCCCTGCCCGAGCTCGGGCTTCGGCTCTGCCTCGAGCGCAGTGGCAGGCGCCGGGGTCTCCTTCTGCAGGTTCACGTAGCCGTTGGTGAGGTCGTACGGCACGAAGTCGGCCATGCCCTCGCTCGAGACGGCGCGGATCTGGCCGTCGCGGGGCACCACGGCGTCGTCGCCGGCGCCGTTGTTCTGCCGGAGCCAGCCCTCGATCGTGACCTCGCCCGACGGCGGAGCCGGCACGTCGGGGCGTGTCACGTTGTTCTGCGTCTCGATCCACCCGCGGTCGACGAGGACCGCCGTGCCGGAGTCGAGGACGAGCGGCGTGACGACGTCGGCCCCGGGCGCCCCGTCGCGGGTCGTGAACTTCACCGTGACCTGGTGGTCGAGGTCGTACGTGCCGGTGGCCCGGACGCGGGTCCACTCGCTGGTGCGGTCGACCTCCGCTCCGTCAGGAAGGGCCTCGGCGAGATCGACGGGGTCGGTCGTGAAGTGCCGGGTGATGACGTCGTTGCGGTCGAGCCGCAGCTCGAGCTTGTGCATCTGCCAGAGGCCCAGACGGGTGCAGACGGCGGCGAGCAGGACCACGAAGACCGCAAAACCGATCCACCGTGCGCTCAGCATGAAGCGGTACACACCACGACGGTAGTTGCACGACCCAAGGATGAGGCAGCCGGGCTGGGCCCGGGCGCCTACGATGGGGGTATGGAGCTGATCGACGGACACGGGCGAGTGGCCACCGATCTGCGCGTCTCGCTGACCGATCGGTGCAACCTGCGCTGCCAGTACTGCATGCCGGCCGAGGGGCTCGACTGGCTGCCCACCGAGGACACGCTGACCGACGACGAGCTGGTGCGCCTCATCACGATCGGCGTCGAGGTGCTCGGCATCCGCGACGTGCGCTTCACCGGCGGCGAGCCGCTGCTGCGCCGCAGCCTGCCGGCGATCATCGCCGCCACCAAGGCCCTGCCGTCCAACCCGCGCACCGCCATGACGTCCAACGGCCTCGGTCTCAAGCACACCGCCCGCGCCCTGGCCGAGGCCGGCCTCGACCGGGTCAACATCAGCCTCGACACGACCGATCCGGCGACGTTCGAGAAGATCACCCGTCGCGACCGCCTGCACGACGTCATCGACGGGCTGGCCGCCGCGCACGACGCGGGACTGCGGCCGGTCAAGGTCAACGCCGTCCTGCTGCGCGGCATCAACGACCTCGAGGCGCCCGACCTGCTCCGCTGGTGCATGAAGCAGGGCTACGAGCTGCGGTTCATCGAGCAGATGCCGCTCGACGCCCAGCACGGCTGGAACCGTGAAGCGATGGTCACCGCCGACGAGACGCTGTCGCTGCTGGCTGAGCACTTCACCCTCACGGGCCTCGACGGACGAGGATCGGCGCCTGCCGAGAAGTTCCGCATCGACGACGGACCGCACACCGTGGGCATCATCGGATCGGTCACGCGACCGTTCTGCGGCGACTGCAACCGCGTCCGGCTCACGGCCGACGGCCAGATCCTGAACTGCCTGTTCGCCCGCGACGAGTCAGACCTCCGCAAGGCGATGCGGTCCGGCGCCACCGATCACGAGATCGCCGAGCGTTGGGCAGCGGCCATGATGACCAAGCTGCCGGGTCACGGCATCGACGACCCGACGTTCCTGCAGTCGGCCCGACCGATGTCGGCCATCGGCGGCTGACGGCCCGCTCAGGCGTCGACCGGCACGGTCTCCTTGAAGAAGCCGCGCGCGCCGAGGAACGCGCGCAGCGACTCCTCGTGCTCGTCGCACGCCAGCCAGACCTTGCGGCGGTCAGGCGTGTGGAGCTTGGGGTTGTTCCACTTGACCTGGTGCAGGGCGGTGGCCGTGCACCCCTTGGCCGAGCAGATCAGGTCGTCAGACACCGTTGACCGGGGGAGTGCGCGGCGCGGGCTCGAGCTGCTTGCCCGGCTCGGGCCCGAACGGCGAGGGCCCCGCGCCCTTCTTGCGAACACCGGCGTTGGCGAAGATCACTGCGGCGTAGGGCAGGAAGACCGCACCGACGAACATGAGCCACCCGGCGACGGCCCAGGGCATGGGCTGCATGACCAGCACGACACCACCGAGGAAGCACAGCGTGCGGACCAGCATCGAGATGGCATAACGCTTCTCGCGCCGCATGCGATCGTCGGTCTGCGACTCCGCGGCAGACGTGATCGAGAAGACCTGCTGCTGACGTGGTTCGCGAGAATCGGGCACCCTACTACTCTACGTCGCTGCTCACAGGCTGCATGATGGACTCATGACTGACCGCACATACCGCATCACCGAGATCGTCGGCACCTCCCCGGACGGCGTCACCGAGGCCGTCGACAACGGCATCAAGCGCGCTGGCAAGACTCTGCGCCACCTCGACTGGTTCGAGGTCACCGGCATCCGCGGCCAGATCACGGACACCGACGTGTCGCACTACCAGGTGACGATGAAGATCGGCTTCCGCCTCGAGGACGACGAGTAGGCCCGACGGCTCAGTCGTTCGACGCGAACCTGCGCAGCAGCGCCGCGACGGCCGACAGGACCACCACGGTGCCGCCGTAGACGTACGTGGTCTCGGCGAGCCCGATGTGCGGCGCGGCGATGCCTGCCGCGACCGCGGGGATGCCGAACGCCAGGTAGCTGATCACGAAGACCGAGGCGAACAGCTCGCCGCGCTCGTGCGGCGGTGCGAGCGGGGTGATGGATCGCATGATGCCGAGGAAGCTCATGCCGAACCCGATGCCTGCGACGAGCCCGGCGGCGACGAAGCCGACGTAGGACCCGGCGGCGAGCGCCGCGAGCGTGAGCGCCGTGCCGACGGACAGGGCGACGGTGCCGATGATCGTGATGCGACGTGACGTCCACCCGCGGACGACGAAGCAGGCGGCGGCCCCGCTGCCGGTCAGCACCGTGACGACCAGGCCCTGCTCGACGTGCAGCGACCGCCCGAGCTCCTGGGCGACCAGAGGGGCGCCGAGCGACAGGTAGAGGCCTCCGGTGGCCCAGCCGGCGAGCAGCGCGGGGGCGCTGCGCAGGAACGCGGGCAGCGCCACCGCCGGGATGCCCACGCGGGGCTTCAGCGAGCTGAGCAGCCCCTCCTGGCGCGGAGCGGTCTCGGGCACCAGCCACACGACGGCGGCCAGCAGGACGAACAGCGCCGTCAGCGACGCGAACACCCACGCGAGGGCGGACGAGGTGTGGTCCATGAGCAGCCCGGACGCCAGGGCCCCGAGTGCCAGACCGGCCAGGGGGCTGACGCTGTTGAGCGTCGCGGCGAGGCCAGCGAGGTGAGGCGGCTCCAGGTCGACGACCATGGCCGAGAGCGACGACATCAGGAGCCCCGCGGCGACGCCCTGGACGACACGGGCGGTGAACAGCATCGAGACGCTGTCGGCGTGCCAGAACGCCAGCATGCTGACGGCGAGGACGATCAGTCCTGCCGACACGACGGGACGGCGCCCGAGGTGGTCGGAGACCGATCCGGCGAACAGCAGCGTCACGAGCAGCGCGACCGCGTAGACCGCGAAGATGCCGGTCATCGTGGCCGCCGAGAAGCCGAGCTCCTGCTGCAGCACGGGATAGAACGGCGACGGGGCGCTGGCCCCGGCCATGAGGGCCAGCACGGCCAGGACGGCGAGCGCGAACCCGGCGGTGCCGGTGGTGCGGCGGACCGGGGTGGTCTCGGTGGTGGTCGACATGGCGCCTCGGAGCTCGATCGGTTCGAAAATAGTGGAACTGAGACGACGATACGCGAATCCCAGGATGGTTCAACTATTATGGAACCATGACGGCCATCACATCGCTTCCCCATCCGGCGATCGAGGACGTCCGCCTGACCGACGTGCTCTTCGCGCTGAGCGATCCCGCGCGGCTCGAGATCGTCCGCGAGCTGGCGGACGGTCCGCTCAGCATGGCCGAGTGCGGCGCCACCAACCCCGACCTGCCGAAGTCGACCAAGTCACACCTCATGAAGGTGCTGCGCGAGGCGGGCGTCGTCCGCAACGAGCCCGACGGACGCCGTCGGGTGCTGTCGCTGCGACGGAGCGAGCTCGACGAGGCGTTCCCCGGGCTGCTCGAGTCCGTGCTGGGCGCGCGGACCGACCCCGTCGGCTAGTCCGCAGCGTCTGCGGCCTCGACCTCTTCGCGGGTGATGCCGAGCAGGTAGATGATGGCGTCGAGATAGGGCACGTTGACCGAGGTGCGGGCCTGGTCGCGCACGACAGGCTTGGCGTTGAACGCGATGCCCAGTCCGGCGGCGGCCAGCATGTCGAGGTCGTTGGCGCCGTCGCCGATCGCCACGGTGTTCTTGACCGGGATGCGCGCCTCCTCGGCGAACGCCCGCAGCGACTCCGCCTTGCCGGCCCGGTCGACGATCCGCCCGACCACACGACCGGTGAGGCGTCCGTCGACGACCTCGAGCTCGTTGGCCGCGTAGTAGTCGATGCCGAGCTCGTCAGCGATCTTCTCGATGATGTGCGTGAAGCCGCCGCTGACCAGTGCGAACTTGTAGCCGAGACGCTTGAGCGTGCGGATCATCGTGCGGGCGCCCGGCGCGTACGCCAGCGAGTCGTAGACTGCGTCGAGCGAGGCCGCCTCGACGCCCTCCAGCAGCGCGACGCGCGCCAGGAGCGACTCGGCGAAGTCGAGCTCGCCGCGCATGGCCGACTCCGTGATGCGCGCGACCTCGTCCTCGCAGCCGGCGTGGGCGGCGATCATCTCGATGACCTCGCCCTGGATGAGGGTCGAGTCGACGTCCATCACGACCAGGCGCTGCGCGTGGCGCAGGATGCCGTTCTCCTGCACGGCGACGTCGACGCCCTGCTCGTAGGCGACCGCGGCGAGATCGGCCTGCAGCTGGTCGGGGTCGGCGCCCGAGACCTCCATGCGGATCGCCGTCACGGGATAGCGGGCCATCCGCACGATGCGGTCGATGTTGCCGCCGTCGTCCTTGATGCGCTGGGCGAGCGCCGCCATCGCGGCCGGTCGCAGCGGGGCGCCGAGCACCACGACCTGGGACCGACCGACACGCCGGGCCCGGTTGTCGCCGGTGCCGTGCTCGACGGTCACCTCGAGGCCGAACGACGCGCCGACGGCGTTGACCGTCGCCTCGAGCCCGGCCATGTCGTCGGGGACCGTCAGCAGGGCGCTGAGGATCAGGCGGCCGCGGACGACGAGCTGCTCGATGTCGATGACCTCGACGCCGAAGGGCGCGAGATCGGCGAAGAGGCGCGTCGTCACACCGCTCTGGTCAGGACCCGTGAGGGTGACGAGGACGGTGGGATCGGTGAAGTGCAACGTGGGCACGGGCTCGGTCATCGCACCCGAGGCTATCGCTGACGCTGATGGTCGTCGCGATAGGTTGACACCACCGCCCCGCACGTCGACCAGGAGAGTGCATGTCTGCAGCTTTCGAGCTCTCGAACGTGAGCGTGGTGCGCCCCGGCAAGATGCTGCTCGACGACGTCAGCTGGACCGTCGCCGAGGGCGAGCGCTGGGTCGTCCTCGGTCCCAACGGCGCCGGCAAGACGACGCTGCTGCAGATCATCGGCGCGCACCTCCACCCGACCACCGGCAAGGTCCGGATCCTCGGCGAGAAGCTCGGCAAGGTCGTCGTCGCCGAGCTCCGCACCCGCATCGGCCACACGAGCACCAAGATCGCCGACCGCATCCCGCCGGCGGAGTCGGTGCGAGACACCGTGCTGTCGGCCGCCTACGCCGTGACCGGCCGCTGGCAGGAGGAGTACGACGAGCAGGACCACCTCCGCGCCAAGCAGATCATGGGGGAGTGGGGCATCGCCGGGCTCGCCGGCCGGACGTTCGGGACGCTCTCGGAGGGTGAGCGCAAGCGCGTGCTGATCGCCCGTGCCCTCATGACCGACCCCGAGCTGCTGCTGCTCGACGAGCCCGGCGCCGGGCTCGACCTCGGCGCGCGCGAGGACCTCCTCGCGAGCCTCGAGATGCTCTCGAACGCCGACGACTCACCCGTCCTGGTGATGGTGTCGCACCACGTCGAGGAGATCCCGGTCGGCTTCACCCACGTGCTGATGATGCGCGACGGCAGGGTCGTCGCACAGGGACCGCTCGCGTCCACGCTGACCGCCGACAACCTCGGCGCGACCTTCGGCCAGCGCATCCAGCTCGACCACGACGGTGGACGTTATGCGGCGCGTCGGGCAGCATACGGACGACGGGCCGACCGCAGCCGCGTCACAGGGGACTCAGGGGAGAGCACATGATCGAGTGGATCCAGGACCACGCATGGGCGAGCTGGCTCGGTCTGGCGGTGATCCTCGCCCTCGTCGAGCTCGCCAGCCTCGACCTCGTGCTGCTGATGTTCGCCGTCGGTGCACTCGCCGCGGCGATCGTCGCCGGCCTCAACGGCCCGGTGTGGCTCGCGATCGTGCTGTTCGCCGTCGTGTCGCTCCTGCTGCTGTTCCTCGTGCGGCCCTCGATCGTCGCGAAGCTGCACGCCGGGCCGACCCTCACCACCGGTCACGCCAACCTGGTGGGCGCGTCGGCGATCGTCGTCGAGCCGGTCACCAAGCTCGGCGGCCGCGTGCAGCTCCACGGTGAGCTGTGGTCCGCACGGGCGTCCGACGACAGCACGTTCGACACCGGCCACGAGGTCCGTGTCACCCAGATCGACGGCGCCACCGCCGTCGTCACGCTTCCCAGCCAGTCCACACCTGTCTCCAAGGAGTCCTGATGTCCGCAGCACTGATCGTGCTCGTCCTGCTCGCCGTCCTGGCGATCGTGGTCGTCTCGATGACGGTCAAGATCGTGCCCCAGGCGCGATCGGGGATCGTCGAGCGATTCGGCAAGTACCGCACGACCCTGTCGGCCGGCCTGAACATCGTGATGCCGTTCATCGATAAGGTGCGCTACGTCATCGACCTGCGTGAGCAGGTCGTGTCGTTCCCGCCGCAGCCCGTCATCACCGAGGACAACCTGGTCGTCTCGATCGACACGGTCATCTACTTCCAGGTGACCGACCCGGTCGCCGCGACGTACGAGATCGCCAACTACATCCAGGCCATCGAGCAGCTCACGATGACCACGCTGCGCAACATCACCGGTGGCATGACGCTCGAGCACGCGCTGACCAGCCGTGACCAGATCAACTCGGGCCTGCGCGGCGAGCTCGACTCCGCGACCGGCAAGTGGGGCATCCGCGTCAACCGTGTCGAGCTCAAGGGCATCGACCCGCCGCCGTCGATCATCGACGCGATGGAGCAGCAGATGCGCGCCGAGCGCAACAAGCGCGCCGCGATCCTGACTGCCGAGGGTGAGCGCCAGTCGGCGATCCTCACGGCCGAGGGCCAGAAGCAGTCGGCGATCCTCACCGCCGAGGGTGAGCGCCAGGCGCAGATCCTGACCGCGCAGGCCGACCGTCAGGCGCAGATCCTGCGCGCCCAGGGTGAGGCGCAGGCCATCCAGACCGTCTTCCAGGCGATCCACGACGGCAACCCCGACCAGAAGCTGCTGTCCTACCAGTACCTCCAGATGCTGCCGAAGATCGCCGAGGGCGACAACGCGACGACCTGGATCATCCCGGCCGAGCTCACCAAGGCGCTGGGCACCCTCGGTGGCACGATCGGCTCGATCCCGATGGACGGCGGCGGCAGCAAGACGCGCGTCGACTACGACTCGGAGATCGAGGACGACGTCACTGAGCAGGACGCGGCGACCAACGAGGCCGTCCAGGAGGCGCTCAACGCCGCCAAGGCCGCCGAGAACCCCGCCACGTCGGCTGCTGACCTGCCGACCCAGGAGCAGGCGCCGCCGCCCCCGCCGGCCGGCGGGACGCCTCCGCAGGCCTGATCCGTCGAGCTGGGCGAGGAGTCCCGGGACAGACCCGGGCTCCTCGCACTGCCGAGGTGAGACGTCCCTGACCACTCCCACGACGACCGGTCGACGTCCGGGCTGCTGCTGGGGGTCGCCGTCGCGCTGGCCGGCGTCGCGGCGCTGATCGCGGTGGCCTCCTTCGCGGCGCGGCCGCAGACGACCACCTCGGCCCAGCCAGGTCGGTCCGCACCGTCAGCTCAGCCCGCACCGACCGCCCCGCCCGTGCCGTCCACGACGATGTCGCCGGTGCGGCCGGACGACGAGTCAGCCGGGGCCGAGCCGTCGTCGTCCGGCGTGTCGGCCGCGTGGGTCGACGACGTGTCGCGATCCACGGGGATCAGCCGGGTGGCCGTCGACGCCTATGGCGCCGCGTCGCTGCGGATCGCGGACGACAGCCCGGCGTGCCGCCTGGGCTGGACCACGCTGGCCGGCATCGGCCGCGTCGAGTCGGGCCACGGCACCTCGGACGGTGCACGGCTGCGCACCGGCGGCACGACGTCGCGCAAGGTCCTCGGCCCCGCCCTCGACGGCTCGGCCGGGCTCGCGGCCATCCGGTCCGACTCCAGGTCCGTGCGATGGCACGGCGACGAGCGGTGGGACCACGCGATGGGGCCCATGCAGTTCATCCCGTCGACGTGGGAGCGGTGGGAGTCCGACGGCAGCGACGACGGCACGGCCGACCCCCACAACATCTACGACGCGGCCTACGCGGCCGGGCGCTACCTGTGTGCGTCCGGCGCCGATCTCACGACCGGCGCCGGCTGGACACAGGCGGTGTTCTCCTACAACCACTCCGACGCGTACGTCCGCAGCGTGCTGGACGGGGCCAACCGCTACGCGGCCCTCGCGGGGGGCTGACCGAGCAGGCGGTCAGTGGGCGTAGGTGCCGTGGATGATCGCGCGGCCCAGGGTCTTGAACGCCAGGTTGAACCCGACGACGGCCGGAGTGGCCGATCCGTCGACTCCGAGGGTCTCCTCACCGACCGCGTGCACGACGAAGAAGTAGCGGTGCACCTGGTCACCGGCCGGGGGAGCAGCCCCCATGAAGCCGAGGCCGCCGCCGTCGTTGCGGACGTGGAACGCCGCGCCCGGCAGGGTCTCGTCGGACGCACCGGCGCCTGCGGCCAGCTCGGTGACGTCGGCCGGGATGTCGGCGACGACCCAGTGCCAGAAGCCGGAGACGATCGGCGCGTCAGGGTCGAAGCAGGTCACGACGTACGACTTCGTGCCCTCGGGGGCGCCGCTCCACGACAGCTGAGGCGACGTGTCGCCGTGCGCGTTGACCTGGTCGTCCTTGAGGGGCTGGCCGTCGGTCACGTCGTCGCTCGTCACCGAGAACGAGGCCGTGGCGGGCAGCAGCGGGTAGGGATCGGGTGTGACGGGTCGGTCGAGGCTCATGCCCTCTACGCTAGCCCGGTGGCCCAGATCGTACGACTCGACGACCTCGACGATCCGCGGCTCCGCGACTACACCGATCTGCGCGACGTCCAGCTGCGTCTGAGGCTGGAGTCCGAGCGTGGTCTCTTCCTCGCCGAGGGCGAGAAGGTCGTGCGGCGGGCCGTCGAGTCCGGGCACACGCCGCGGTCGTTCCTGATGTCTCCGCGGTGGCTCGACGGTCTCGCCGACATCCTCGACGCCAGCGACGCGCCGTGCTTCGTGCTCGACGACGACGCGATCGAGCAGCTGACCGGGTTCCACGTCCACCGAGGCTCGCTCGCGGCCCTCGAGCGGCCCGACCTGCCGTCACCGGAGTCGGTGCTCGCCGCCGCCCGGCGGGTCGTGGTCGTCGAGGACCTCGCCGACCACACCAACGTCGGTGCGATCTTCCGCAGCGTCGCGGCGCTCGGCTTCGACGCGGTGCTGCTTTCTCCGCGGTGCGCCGACCCGCTCTACCGGCGCGCGATCAAGGTGTCGATGGGCTCGGTGTTCTGGCTGCCCTACGCCCGGGTCGACGACTGGTACGCCGCGCCGTCCCTGCTGCGCGACGCCGGCTACACGACGTACGCCATGACGCTGGCCGACGACTCGGTGCCGATCGACGAGGTCGGCCACGACGTGGAGCGCCTCGCCCTCGTCGTCGGGTCGGAGGGCCATGGGCTCACGTCGCACTGGGAGCAGGCCGCCGACCACCGCGTGACGATCCCGATGGCCGCCGACATCGACTCGCTCAACGTCGCGTCGTCCGTCGCCGTGGCGTGCTGGGAGCTCAGGGCGCGGTAGGCCCTTGCTGGGTCCGGCCGAGCAGCACCAGGGCGGCTGCCACGACCTCGCTGAGGTAGATCGCCGCCTCGTCGGGGGTCGGGGTGAAGAACGTCGGGTGGGCGCAGTCGTGGCGGCGCTGCAGCAGGATGCCGAGGTCATCGACCTCGGCCAGGTCGCACAGCCCCAGCCGCGACAGCATCTCCAGCAGCAGCGCGCCGCTGGTGTGCATCGAGAGGTCCTCGACGGTCGCGCCCTTCCACGACGGCCTGACGGCCCGTGCCGCGGAGAAGTCGCCGGCCGCGAGGATCGTGAGGGCCATGGCCGCGAAGCCGTTCCAGGCCGAGACGTACGCGGGCCGGGTGAGGTCGTGGTGCAGGCAGTCGAGCGCCTCGGTGTGGGCGGCGACGAGGCGCCGCACCGCGGTCAGGCGCTCACGTGTGGTCAGCTGCACGACATCTGAGGACGGCTCGCGCGCCGGTGAGAGCACGGGGACGGAGAAGTCCGCGTAGGCGCACAGCACCAGGAAGCACTCGGCGGTGCGCTCGACGTGGTGCTCGGCGTACTCGGTGTGACGGCGCACGACCTTGGCGAGGGTCGTCGCGGAGTGGGCGTAGGCGTCGGCGTGACGCTCGAACAGGGGTGCGTACGCGGCTCGGACGGCGGTCGCCAGCACGACGGCCGACTGGTCGGGGCGGCGATAGCGGTTCCACGTGAGGGTCGGGCGGCCCGCCCCGTCGACGAAGCCGAGGGCGCGCAGCAGGCCGACCAGGTGGTTGCCCTCACCGGCAGGGACGCCGTTGGACTCCAGGAACGCTCCCGTCACCTTGCCGGGCACGGTGGCCCCCTGCACGGCCCTCAACGCGACGGGGATCGACGTCGGGACCGTCGTGTGGGGCATGCCCGGCATTGATCTCCCCTGGGGCCGAGTGGTGGAGAGGCCAATCTATCGAGTCGCGATTCGCGCACCCTAGGGTGAGGTCATGTCTTCTCTCGGCGTCCTCGAAGTCGTGGTCATCGTGCTCGTGGTGCTGGTGGTGGTCGCGTTCGTGCTCAGTCGGACGATGCGCACCACCCCCACGACGGGGGTGGCCCGTCCGGCGACCAGCGTCAGGCTCGACGCCGAGACGATCCGGTCGATCTCGGACCTGATTGCCCAGGACAAGAAGATCCAGGCCATCAAGGTCCTGCGCACCGCCACGGGCCTGACCCTGAAGGAGTCGAAGGACTGGGTCGAGAGCTGGGACCCCGCAGCAGCAGCTGCAGGCCCGCCGGACGCACGCGCGTCGGCTCCGCCGGCGACGTCTGGCACGGATCTCTCCGGCACAGATCTCTCCGGTGCCGGCCTCGACGACCTCGCCATCGAGGCACGGGCGATCGCGCGGACCTCGGGCGCGATCACCGCGATCAAGCACGTGCGCGAGCAGACGGGGTGGGGCCTGGCCGAGGCCAAGGCCTACGTGGACGCGCTCGGCGTCGACTGATCAGCGAGGTCCGTCAGCGCTCGATGACGTCATCGTCGACGAGGATCGTGACGGGCCAGTCGTCGGGGTAGTTGTCGGCCAGCTCCTGGTGCTGCTTGTAGAGCTTCTTGCGGGCGCGCTCCGGCACCCGGTCCCCGAAGACGGTGCCGAACAGGTGGTCGGTCTCGTGCTGCAGGCAGCGTGCGAGCAGGCCGGTGCCGTGGAACTCGACCGGGTCACCGTGCTCGTCGACGCCTGAGACGTGGGCCAGGTCGGGCCGCGCGCAGCCCGTGAACGCGCCGGGCAGCGAGAGGCAGCCCTCGTCATCGTCCTCGAGGTTGCGCTCTCGGCCTTCCGGGAGGGTCAGGACGGGGTTGCAGACCACGCCGGTGACCTGGACGTTGTCGTCGTCGGGGCAGTCGAACACGAAGACCTTGAGGTCGACGCCGACCTGGTTGGCGGCAAGGCCGACGCCGCGTGCCGCATACATCGTGGCGACCATGTCGCGGACCAGGGTCTGCAGCTCGTCGCCGAAGTCGGTGACGTCGGCCAGCTCGTGGTGCATCACCGGGGTGCCCCAGCGCGTGATGGGGCGGACGGCGCCTCCATCGGGCAGGGGACGGGACTGCGAGACGGTGCTGGACACGTGAACGAACTCCTTGGGGCGTGGAGCCCCAAGGTTATCCAGCCCGAGAAGTTGGGCAGGGTGCTGGCCCCTGGATGTGAGGTGGAATACCATGGGTATCTCGAAGTGCAACTGAGAGTTACACTTTGGGCGTGGTGGGCAACCAAGTCCAACCCGAGTCATAGTCCTAGGAGTTCCTGTGGCCACTCGTCGAGATCCCATGGGCATCGGCCTGGCGGTGCTCAACCGCATCGCCAGCTCGCCGACCATCGACAAGCTCAAGCTGCGCAAGACGACCGAGAAGGCCGTGTACGAGGGAGCCAAGAGCGGCTTCCGCGTCGCCGGTGCCTCCGGTCGCGTCTTCAAGCGCGTCAAGGGCAGCGGCAAGCCGACCCGCCTCGCGCGGACGTCCGACAGCGGCGTGTTCGACCTCGAGCCGACCGAGGACCAGCAGATGATCGTCGGTGTCATCAAGGAGTTCTCGGCCGAGGTGCTGCGTCCCGCGGCGTCCGACGCCGAGAACGTCAACGACACCTCCAAGGAGGTGCTCGCGCAGACCAGCGAGTTCGGCCTGACGCTGCTCAACATCCCCGAGAGCCTCGGCGGGCTGTCCGAGGACCGCTCGGCCGTCACCGGCGTCCTGGTCGCCGAGGCACTGGCCGAGGGCGACATGGGCCAGGCCGTCGCCTGCCTGGCACCCGCGGCCGTCGCCACCGCGATCTCGCTGTGGGGCTCCGACGCCCAGCAGCAGACCTACCTGCCCGACTTCGCCGGCGACGACATCCCGGCGTCCGCCCTGGCGATCGCCGAGCCGCGGGCACTGTTCGACCCGTTCGAGCTGCAGACCACCGCGGTCAAGACCGAGAGCGGGTACGTGCTCAACGGCGTCAAGTCCGGCGTCGTCCGCGGCAGCGAGGCCGAGCTCTTCGTCGTCGGTGTCGACGTCGAGGGCCAGGGCCCGACCCTCGTGCTCGTCGAGTCCAGCACCGCCGGCGTGACGATCGAGGCCGACCCGAGCATGGGTCTGCGCGCCGCCGGGCTGAGCCGCCTGATCCTGCAGGACGTCGAGGTCTCGGCCGACGCGATCCTCGGCGACGGCGACGCCGCCGACTACCGCGAGTGCATCCGGCTGTCGCGCCTGGCGTGGGCCGGTCTCGCGCTCGGCACCGGCCGCGCCGTGCTCGACTACGTGTCCGACTACGTCAAGACGCGCTCGGCGTTCGGCGAGCCCATCGCGCACCGGCAGGCAGTCGCGTTCATGGTCGCCAACATCGCGATCGAGCTCGAGGGCATGCGCCTGGTGACCCTCAAGGCCGCCTCGCGCGCCGAGCAGGGCCTCGACTTCGCCCGCGAGGTCGCGCTGGCCCGCCGTCTCACCTCGGAATACGGCATGAAGATCGGCACCGACGGCGTCCAGCTGCTCGGTGGACACGGCTTCGTCAAGGAGCACCCGGTGGAGCGGTGGTACCGCGACCTGCGGGCCGTCGGCCTGATGGAAGGAGCAGTCCTCGTCTGAGGGCGGACACAGTCATGATCAATCTCGAGACACCCCGCAAGTTCCGGCCGTTCATCAAGCAGGCCCACCAGGTCGCCGAGGAGTTCCTCCGCGCCAACTCCCGCAAGTACGACCTCGCCGAGCACTCCTACCCCAAGGAGCTCGACCTCCTCGCGTCCCTCGTCGACGGCATGGGCGACTCCGGCCAGGGCCAGGGCGCCGGTGCCAGCGCGGTCGGCAGCCGCGACGAGAAGGACGACCAGGCCGGCAAGGGCAAGGTCAAGAACGGCACCAACATGTCGTCGGTCCTCTCCATCATCGAGATGTGCTGGGCCGACGTGGGCCTGCTGCTGTCGATGCCCCGCCAGGGACTCGGCAACTCCGCCATCGCGTCCGTCGCCAACGACGAGCAGCTCGAGCGCTTCAAGGGCACGTGGGCCGCGATGGCGATCACCGAGCCCTCGACCGGCTCGGACTCCGCCGCCATCACCACGACCGCGGTCAAGGACGGCGACGCCTACATCCTCAACGGCGAGAAGATCTACGTCACGTCGGGCGAGCGGGCCGACTCCGTCGTGGTGTGGGCGACGCTCGACAAGAGCCTCGGCCGCGCGGCGATCAAGTCGTTCCTGGTGCCCAAGAGCCTGCCCGGCATCCGGGTCGAGCGACTGGAGCACAAGCTCGGCATCCGCGCGTCCGACACGGCCGTCATCCTGCTCGAGAACTGCCGCGTGCCGGCCGAGAACCTCCTGGGCAACCCGGAGATCGACGTCAAGCAGGGCTTCGCCGGCGCGATGGCGACGTTCGACAACACGCGTCCGTTGGTCGCCGGCATGGCCGTCGGCTGCGCGCGGGCGGCCCTCGAGGACACCCGCGAGATGCTCGCGAAGGCCGGAGTCGTCATCGACTACGACCGTCCCGCGCAGACGCAGTCCTACGCGGCCGCGACGTTCATCGCGATGGAGGCCGACTGGGAGGCAGCGCTGCTGCTGACCCTCGAGGCCGCGTGGCTCGCGGACAACCGCAAGCCCAACTCGATGGAGGCGTCGATGGCCAAGGCCAAGGCCGGCCGCGTCGGCAACGACATCACCCTGCGGTGCGTCGAGCTGGCCGGCACGCTGGGCTACAGCGAGAATGAGCTGGTGGAGAAGTGGTCGCGCGACTCCAAGATCCTCGACATCTTCGAGGGGACGCAGCAGATCCAGCAGCTGATCGTGGCGCGTCGTCTGCTCAACCTCAGCTCGGCACAGCTGCGCTGAGCGTCCCTCCCGCACCCTGTCCGCCGCCGCACTCCCCGTCCTGCACGGGGAGTGCGGTGTCGTTCTATAGGGTTCATGCATGACGAGTGAACTCCCAGCCGGCCTCGACGTCGACTTCGAGCTGACCCGATTCATCCGCCGGGTCCGCGCCCGCAGCCTGCGCACCCTGGGGGAGATCCACCCCAAGCTCGACTACGGGATGTTCACCTTCCTGCTGTCGATCTGCGACTCGCCCGAGGGCATCCGTGGGTCCGAGCTCGCCGAGGAGCTCGGCGTGCACAAGTCGACCGCGAGCCGGGCCATCGCCTCGATGGAGCGGATCGGCCTCATCACACGTGTGCCCGACCCCGACGACGGGCGGGCCCAGCTGCTGCTCGCGCTGCCCGAGACGCAGGCGAAGGTCGCCGAGTACCGCCGCAAGAGCCACGAGCGGCTCGTGACGCTGATCGACGACTGGACGCCCGAGGAGGTCGAGGTGTTCGCCCGCAGCCTGACGCGCCTCAACGACCGCGCCGAGCGCGACTTCTGAGCGACGCAGCGTGAGGATCTTCCACCTGGCGACCGAGCCCGCCTGGTCCGCGGCGCAGGCCACCGGCACCTACACCGTGTCGACCCTGGGTCTGGGTCTCGACGAGGTCGGCTTCATCCACTGCTCGCAGGCCGAGCAGGTCGACGGCGTGTTCGACCGGTTCTACGGCGAGGTCACCGAGCCCGTCGTCCTGCTGACGATCGACACCGACCTGCTGACGTCCCCGTGGCAGCTCGACGACGTCCCCGGGCAGGCGATGCCCTTCCCGCACGTCTACGGACCGCTCAACACCGATGCCGTCGTCGCCGCGGAGCCGTTCAGAGCGTGAGCAGCGTCTTGATCGCGCGGCGCTCGTCCATCGCGCGGTAGCCCTCGGCGACCTGGTCGAGCGGCAGGCTGAGGTCGAACACGTCGCCGGGGGTCAGCGCGCCGGACCACACGTCGGGCAGCAGCTCCTCGAGATAGGCCCGCACGGGCGCCACCCCACCGGCGATGCCGATGTTGCGGTAGAACATGCCCGGCACGTCGACCTCGACGCCGTGCGGCACGCCGACGAAGCCGACGCGACCGCCCGGCCGCGCGCACTGCATGGCCTGGGCGAAGCTGTCGTTGGTGCCGACGCACTCGAGGACGAAGTCGGCGCCGATCCCGTCGAGCATCTCGCGGACCTCCTTGGCGCCCTCCTTGCCGCGGGTCGAGACGATCTCGTCGGCACCGAAGCTCGTGGCGACGCGCTGGCGGTCCTCGTGGCGTGACATGGCGACGATCCGCCCGGCGCCGATCCGCTTGGCGGCCAACACTGCGCTCAGGCCAACGGCCCCGTCGCCGACGACCGCGACGGTGCTGCCCGCCGTGACACCGGCGAGGACCGCGGCGTGGTGGCCGGTGGGGAAGACGTCGGACAGGGTCAGCAGGTGGGGGACGAGGGCGGCGTCGGGCTCGCCCGGGGTGGCGACGAGCGTGCCGTCGGCGAGGGGCACGCGGACGAGCTCGCCCTGGCCGCCGTCGACGCGGTGCCCGGCGCGGTCGGGGGCGCCCCAGAACCCCCCGTTGCGGCACGACGTGTGGACGCCGCGCTCGCAAAGGGCGCACGTGTTGTCGGAGTAGGTGAACGGCGAGATGACGAAGTCACCCGGCTGCACCGTCGAGACTGCGCTGCCGACCTGCTCGACGACGCCGACGAACTCGTGGCCGATGTGCAGGGGCTCCTTGACGTCGTTGATGCCCCGGTAGGGCCACAGGTCGGACCCGCACACGCATGCCGCGACGACGCGCACGATGGCGTCGGTGTCGACGTGCAGCTCGGGATCGGCGACGTCGTCGAGGCGGATGTCACGGGGGGCATGGAGGACGGTGGCACGCATGGGCCCATTGTTGCAGTGGCGCCATGTGGAAGGATCGAGCCATGACTGACAAGCCTGAAATCGACTTCATCGAGGGCCCCGCGCCCACCGAGCTCACCATCACCGACCTGATCGTCGGCGACGGCCCCGAGGCCGTTCCCGGCGGACTCGTGGACGTCCACTACGTCGGCGTCGAGTTCGACACCGGCGAGCAGTTCGACGCCTCCTGGGACCGTGGCCAGTCCGCGAAGTTCCCGCTGCCGCAGCTGATCAAGGCCTGGCAGGAGGGCATCCCGGGCATGAAGGTCGGCGGACGTCGCCAGCTCATCTGCCCGCCGGAGCTCGCCTACGGCCCCGCCGGCGGTGGACACCGCCTCTCGGGCAAGACGCTCGTCTTCGTGATCGACCTCCTCGGAGTCTGACCCCGAACCCGCGAGTGGCGCAGAACCAGCAGAAATGGACGGCGTGTCGTCCACTTCTGCGCCACTCGCGGACCGGTCTGCGCCGCTCGGCGTCAGAGACCGTCGACCAGCGCCGTCACGCGCTTGACCGACACCGGGAACGCCGTCCGCAGGTTCTGCGCCAGCAGGCTCAGGCGCAGCTCCTCGAGCGCCCAGCGGACGTGCTGCACCTCGGGCGACAGTCGCGCCCACGGCGTCAGTGACGCCGTCCGCTCGTGGAACCTCGCCTCGAGGCCCTGCGTGGCGAGCAGGTCGTCGGTCAGGGGTGCGTCCAGACGCCGCCTGGCGGCCTGCAGGTAGAGCGGCAGACGGCGCAGCTGCGCCAGACCCGCGTCGCGGATGAAGCCCGGGTAGATCAGCCACGACAGCTGCACCCGGACGTCCTCGCCGGCTTCGGTCGACGGCAGGGGAGTGACCTCGCCGAGCGCCTGGAGTGTCCCGATGACGGCGTGCACCGCCTGCTCGGTCTCGTCGTACGCCTCGGCCCGGACGGTGTCGTGCAGCAGGCCGAACGTCGCCTCGTCCCACACGGGCCCGCCGTGCTTGACGACGAGCGAGTCGAGCGCCGCGAGCCAGCACTCCTCGATGACCGCCGCCGCGTCCTGGTGTGGACCGGTCGAGAGCAGGAGCTTGGCGTGCAGGTCGAGTGAGCGTCCCATCTGCGGGACCGGTGTCGCCAGCGCGTATGAGAGCAGCCGGGCCTGGCCCCTGACCATGGCGACCGCCTGCTCCGCCGCGCTGTCGAGCACGCGGAGCGCCACCGAGGTGCCCTCGTCGACGAGCGCCGGATAACCCGTGACCTGTCCGGCCGTGATGGTCGGGTCGATCGTGCCGACCTCCCAGCGCCTGAGCCCGGCGCGTTCCTCCTGGCGAGCGACCTTGGTGAGGTCCTTGCGCACATGGCTGCTGAGCTCGGACCGCAGCGTCGCGAGGTCCTTGCCGCGCCCGATCTCGGCACCGTCCTCGACGACCCGGAACGTGACGCGCAGGTGCGACGGCAGGGCCGTGAAGTCGAAGTCGTCCGGCGACACCACGGTGCCGTTGAGCATCCGCATCTGCCGGGCGAGCTCCTCGCTGAGGTCGGAAGCGCCCGGGTCCATGGCCTCGACGAGGCGCGGTGCGAACTGGCCGGCGGGCACGAACTCGCGCCGCAGCCGCTTGGGCATCGATCGGATGAGCTCGGTGACGAGCTCGACCCGATGCCCCGGCACGTGCCAGTCGAACGCACGGTCGTCGACGCTCAGCAGCCGCTCGACGGGCAGGTCGACCGTGACACCGTCGTCGGTCATGCCGGGCTCGAAGGCGTACGTCAGCGGGTAGGACTCGCCGTCGGAGTGCCACTCCCGCGGGAACTCCTCGTCGGCGTCGTCCGGTCCGTTGCTGAGCATCGCCGGGTCGAACGTCAGGAGGTCGGGGTCGCGGTGCCTGGCCTTCTTCCACCACGAGTCGAAGTGGCGGGTCGACACGACGTCGGCGGGCACGTGCTGGTCGTAGAACGCGTAGAGCGTCTCGTCGTCGACGCGCAGGTCGCGGCGACGCAGTCGCTCCTCGAGCTCCTCGACGCCGGCGATCAGGCGCTGGTTGGCTGCGAAGAAGGCGTGCTGCGTGCGCCACTCGCCCTGCACGAGGGCGTGGCGGATGAAGAGGTCGCGCGACACGACCGGGTCGATGCGGCCGAACTGCACGAGCCGGTCGGCCACCAGCGGGATGCCGTAGAGCAGCAGCTTCTCGCGGGCCATCACCGCGCCACGACGCCGCGACCAGTGCGGCTCGCTGTAGATGCGGTTGATGAGGTGCTCGCCGACCGCCTCGACCCACTCCGGCTGGATCTTCGCCGCGGTGCGACCCCACAGTCGGCCCGTCTCGACAAGCTCGCCGACCATGACCATGCGCGGGGGCTTCTTGGCGAGCCCCGACCCGGGGAAGACCATGAACTTGGCGCCGCGGGCGCCGAGGAACTCCCGACCGTCGGTGTCGCGCAGGCCGACGTGCGAGAGCAGGCCGGCGAGCAGCGCCTGGTGGATGCGGTCGGGGTCTGCGCCCACGGCGCCCGGCTTGAGCCCGAGCTCCTTGGCCGTGCGACGCAGCTGGGAGTGGACGTCTTGCCACTCGCGGATGCGCAGCCAGTGCAGGAACTCGTCGCGGCACAGCCTGCGGAACGCCGAGCTGGAGAGCTCGTCACGCATCTCGCGGATGTACTTCCACAGGGTCAGGTACGACAGGAAGTCCGAGTCGGGCTCACGGAACCTGCGGTGCTTCTCGTCGGCGGACTGCTGGTGCTCCAGGGGACGCTCGCGCGGATCCTGGATCGACATCGCCGACACGATCACCAGGACGTCCCCGAGGCAGCCGAGGCGGTCGGCTGCCAGCAGCATGCGGGCCAGGCGCGGGTCGGTCGGCAGGGTCGACATGCGTCGACCGATCTGGGTGAGGCCACCGCGGCCGGCCTTGCGGGCGTCGAGGGCCCCGAGCTCGTAGAGCAGGTTGAGGCCGTCACTGACGGATCGGGAGTCGGGCGGGTCGAGGAACGGAAAGTCGGTGATGTCGCCGAGATCGAGCGAGGACATCTGCAGCAGCACCGAGGCCAGGTTGGTGCGCTGGATCTCGGGGTCGGTGAACTCGGGACGACCGTCGTGGTCCTCCTCGGAGTACAGCCGGATGCAGATGCCGTCGGCGACGCGGCCGCAACGGCCGGCGCGCTGCGAGGCGCTGGCCTGCGAGATCGGCTCGATCGGCAGCCGCTGCACCTTGAGCCGCTGGCTGAACCGCGAGATGCGGGCGAACCCGGGATCGATGACGTAGCGGATGCCCGGCACGGTCAGGGACGTCTCGGCGACGTTGGTCGCCAGCACGATGCGGCGGCCCGGGTGACTGCTGAAGATCTTCTGCTGGTCGGCCGCGGCAAGCCGGCCGTAGAGCGGGAGGATCTCGGTGCGCGGATACTTCTTGCCGTTGAGGTAGTCCGTCGCGTCGCGGATCTCGCGCTCGCCCGACATGAAGACGAGGATGTCGCCCTCGGACGGCAGCTCGGAGACGGCCTGGGCGATCGCGTCGAGCTCGTCGTCGGCGCCGGTCTCGGCGGCGGGCCTGTAGCGCACCTCGACGGGGAACGTCCGTCCGCTGACCTCGATGATCGGGGCATCGAACATCTCCGCGAAGCGTTCGACGTCGATCGTCGCCGACGTGATGACGACCTTGAGGTCAGGTCGTCGGGGGAGCAGCTGCTTGAGGTAGCCGAGCAGGAAGTCGATCGACAACGATCGCTCGTGCGCCTCGTCGATGATGATCGTGTCGTAGCGCGACAGCCGTCGGTCGCGCTGCAGCTCGGCGAGCAGCAGGCCGTCGGTGACGAGCTTGATCGCGGTGTCGGCGCCCGACTGGTCGTCGAACCGCACGGCATAGCCGACCTCGGCCCCCAGCTCGACCTCGCACTCGTCGGCGATGCGCTTGGCGACCGACCGGGCCGCGATGCGACGGGGCTGGGTGTGCGCGATGGTCCGGCGACCGAGCTCGTACGCGATCTTGGGCAGCTGTGTGGTCTTGCCGGAGCCGGTCTCGCCGGCCACGACGACCACCTGGTGGTCGCGGATGGCAGCAGCGATGTCGTCGTGCCGATCGGTGATCGGCAGCGCGGGGTCGTACGAGATCTTCACTTCAGGCCCAGTGCATCGGCGAACAGGAGGTAGCCGACAAAGGCTACGACGTCGAGCAAGGTGTGGGCGATGACGAGGGGCATGACGCGCTTCGTCCGGTGGAACCAGTAGCCGAACACCAGGCCCATCACGAAGTTGCCGATGCCGGGGCCGACGCCCTGATAGAGGTGATAGCTGCCGCGCAACGCTGCCGCGGCGACGATCGTCGACGTCGTGGTCCAGCCGATCTGCTTGAGGCGCGTCATCAGGTAGCCGATGACGACGACCTCCTCGAGGATCGCGTTCTGCAGCGCGGCGAGGATGAGGACCGGGATCGTCCACCAGTACTCGATGTCGGGCGACGGGATGATCTCCGCCGTGATGCCGAAGGCGCGACCGACGAAGTAGAACGCGAGGCCGGGGATGCCGATCAGCGCGAAGAGGCCGAAACCCGACAGCGCGTCGAACCTCCACCGCGCCCGGTCGAGCCCGAGCCGGACGCTGACCCGTTCCCGCACGTGATCCAGGCTCAGCAGGTAGAGGACCAGCGCGACCGGGACCAGGGCGAACCCGATGTTGAGGACCTGGAAGACGAAGTCGAAGACCTCGCGGTCGTCACGGGTGCCGTTGAGGGTCGCGGTCTGGTCGCGCAGGCCGCCGGGCAGGGTCGCCTTGCGGATCAGATTGACGAAGGCGAAGACGCCGGACGCGCCGAGCGACAGCCCGAGGACGATCCAGATCTCGACCGAGAGCCGCCTCGCCCCCTCGGGTCGTGGGTCAGACACCGATCAGAGGTCGTTCGTGCTGAAGGTGTCGCAGGCGTTGACCGTGCCGCTCTCGTAGCCGGCGAGGAACCACTTCTGGCGCGACTCGCTGGAGCCGTGGGTCCACGAGTCCTGGTTGACGTTGCCGCCGCCGAGGCTCTCCTGGATGTGGTCGTCGCCGACGGCCGCGGCGGCGGACAGGGCGGACTGGATGTCCTGGTCGGTCAGCGGCTCGAGCAGGGTGTTGCCGTCGGCGTCGGTGGTCGTCGACGCGTGGTTGGCCCAGACGCCCGCCATGCAGTCGGCCATCAGCTCGATGCGGACGCCGCCGCTCTGCGGGCCGGTCGTGCCGTCCTGACCCTTGGCGAGGAAGCCGAGGATGTTCTCGACGTGGTGGCCGTACTCGTGCGCCACGACGTACTCCTGCGCGAGCGCACCGCCGTCGGCACCGAAGCGGCTGGTCAGCTCGTCGAAGAAGCTGGCGTCGATGTAGATGCGCTCGTCGCTGGGGCAGTAGAACGGCCCGGTCTGGTTGGACGCGGTGCCGCACGGCGACTGGGTGGCACCGGAGTAGATGACTGTCTTGGCGGCACGGTACTGCCGGCTGACGTCGGCCGGCAGGGCGTCCTCCCAATAGGCCTGGACGCTGTTGACCGTGCCGATGATGCGGCAGGTGTCGTCGCGGTTGGCGTCGGCGCCGGTCTTGCACTGGTCGAACGTCTCGCCCGCGTCGTCACCGCCGCCCTGCACCTGGTTGGTGCTGAACGGGTCGGTGCCGCCGCCGGCGCCGAGGACCGCCGGGTCGATGCCGAGGAACGCCGCGACGAGCACGATGACCAGGCCGCCGATGCCGCCGCCGATGGCCAGCCCGCCGCGCGACCCGCCACCGGTCACCTGACTCGTGTCGAGGTTCGCGCCCTCGTTGAAGCTCATGGCCAGAAGTGTACGCAGCCGCGGCGTGTTCGCTCCCGGGCAGAAGGGTCGCCGCGCGGATAGTGTCGCCGTGTGACCTCGACGAACACCGCCACCAGCTTTGCGATGCCCGAGGGCATGTCGGACGGAGATCTCGTCCGCCTCAAGGGACTGCGCAAGATGCGGGCGCTGGCGCTCTCGCTCCTGATCCTCGCGGCCGTGATCTACGTCCTGACCCGCGACCACGACACCGGCTGGCTGGGCTACGTCAATGCCGGCTCCGAGGCGGCCATGGTCGGTGCGATCGCCGACTGGTTCGCGGTGACGGCGCTGTTCAGGCACCCGCTGGGCCTGCCGATCCCGCACACGGCGATCATCCCCAACCGCAAGGCGTCGCTGGGGGAGAGCCTGCAGGAGTTCGTCGCCGACAACTTCCTGAAGGAGGACGTGATCCGCGAGCGGATCGCGTCGGCCGGCGTTAGCAAGCGGGTCGGCGAGTGGCTCGTCGACGGCAACCACGCCGACCGCCTGGTGCGTGAAGGGTCTCGTATCCTCGCCGACGCGTTGTCGCACGTGAAGGAGACCGACGTCGCCGCCGTCATCCAGGAGGCGCTCATCCCGCGTCTGCAGGAGGAGGAGCTGAGCCCGGTCGTCGGCCAGCTGATGGACGAGGTCCTGCGCGACGACGCTCACCGCGGGCTGGTCGACCTGGCCGTCGACGAGCTCGGCCGCTGGCTGGAGCACAACCACGACGAGGTCGCGGCGCTGATCGAGAACCGCGCCCCCTCGTGGACGCCGCAGTGGCTCGACAAGAGGGTCGCCACCTGGGTCCACGAGCAGGTCGTCGAGTGGGTGGCCGAGATCGGCCGCACGCCCGACCACAACGCACGCATCGCGCTCGACAACTGGCTGCGCGAGCTGGCGAGCGACCTGCAGGAGGACCCGGCCACCATGGAGCGCTTCGAGCGCCTCAAGGTGCGGATGCTGTCGCAGCCGCGGGTCAGCACCACCTCCGTGCAGCTCTGGGACGCCCTGCGGCGAGCTCTGATCGGCTCGCTCGGCGACGAGACGGGCCTGCTGCGGACGCGTGCCCGCGAGGAGCTCGACCGCCTCGGTCGTCGCCTCATCGACGATCCCGCGCTCGGTGCACGGGTCGACAGCACGATCTCGAACGTCGCCGCCTACGCCGTCAACCACTACGGCCACGAGGTGGCCACGGTGATCTCCGCGACCGTCAACCGCTGGGACGGCAAGGAGACCGCCGAGCGCATCGAGCTGCACGTCGGCAGAGACCTGCAGTTCATCCGGATCAACGGCACTGTCGTCGGTGGTCTCGCCGGTGTCGTGATCCACGCGATCTCGACGGTCATCTAACCCTCGAGTAGACGTCGAGAGTCGGTCCACAAGTGTGGACAACCTGTGGGTAACTTCAGGTGAACTGTGGGTGACCTGCATCACACTGTGGACATCTGCGTGCGTCGGCAAGGTTCTCTGAAATAGGGCCGAAAATCCCTTGCGCGGCCCCTGTCCAGGGCATACAAATGACCTACGCAATCCTTCGGGAGAGCGGGAACGGATCCAGATTCGAACCCATGGCCAGCGGCGCAAGCCAACGGCAGTCAGCCGGTGATGCGGCCGACGGGGGAGAGGGAAGGTCCAGGATTCGATGAGGATCATCACGACTTGTCACAGCGAGGCCCCGGGAACTCATACTTCCCGGGGCCTCATCCAATTCTCCCCATGAAACCGGCCATGGCAAGGTGTGAGCATGTCTTCACTGCCTGTGCCCGCGTTCACCGTCACGCGACTTCGTGAGGGCTACGACATGTCGGAGGTCGACGAGTTCGTCGACGAGCTGCAGCGTGGGCTGTCCGCGCGGCTGCCCGATCCGACCCTCGCCGATCGCATCCTGAAGGTGCGGTTCACGCCGACGCGCCTGCGCCGCGGATATGACATGTCCCAGGTCGACGACTTCCTCGACGTCGCGCGCGCCGCTGCCGCCGGGGGGCCGGGCGCGTCCTGACACCCGTCGACATCCGGTGTTGGAGACGGGTTGTCCTGTGGCATCATCTGCTGCCATGACTGGAGACACGACTGCCCGCGTCGCCGAGCCGCTCTTCGAGCTGGCCGGCATCAGCGAGGGCTATGACCGTCACGAGGTCGAGATCTTCCTCGAGGACGTCCTCGCAGAGCTCGAGGGCGAGCTGCCCAACCCGGCGCTCGCGCAACGCATCCACGAGGTCATGTTCACGCCCGTCCGTTTTCGTCGCGGCTACGTCATGACAGCGGTCGACGAGGCCCTCGACGAGCTCGAGGTGCTGGCATCGCAGGGGCGCCCCGACGCCTGAGCCGCGGACGGCGCAGACGGGGTGGCCCCGATTCGGTTCACGGCTCGGCCTTTGCTAGAGTTCAGTGCTGCACCGCGTCCCGCAAATAGGGGTGCATGTCCGGGTGGCGGAATGGTAGACGCGCTAGCTTGAGGTGCTAGTGCCCGGTTACGGGCGTGGGGGTTCAAGTCCCCCCTCGGACACTGCAAGACCCTCACACTCTCGCCGGTGTGGGGGTTTTGTGCTTTCTAGGCCGGCTGCCCGCGAGCTGCGCGGGACGGCGGTCAATCCACCGCGACTGACCGCCGTCGACGATCGCTGTCTCTCGCCGCGAGGTGAGCTGAAACGGGCTGTCATCGCCTTTCTGGCTGATCGCGAATGCGGCAGGCTCGCCAGGGCGACGTCGCGATCGACATGCCTCTGGCTCGAGCTGGCTACGCGACGTCGCAGGTGTTCGACGTGCATAGTCCGAACCCGAAGCGGAGCTTCGTCGATCGGGTGTCACCGTCGGAGTCGTACGTGATGGTGAACTCGTGCGCACCGGTGTCCGCGAGGCCGGGCTTGTAGACCTCGACGAACAGCTCTGCGTACGGCTCGCCCGGGCACGTTGTTGTCACGGTGTGGCCTCCTTGGAAGGAGGGCTCATCGCGCAGTCGCCCGTTTGACGCGCCGAGCAATGCTGCGTCGTCCCTTCTCGTGACGACCGAGAAGTCGGTGACCTTGAGACCACCCTGAGGGTCGATGGGTGCGATCGACCGGATGGTGACCTTCCCTGGCCCGCTCACGCACACACTCCCGAAGTACGCGCTTCTGTACTCCTTGGCGTCCACTGATCCGAGCGTGGCGGAGGTCGAACCGTCGGCTTCGCTGACCAGTGCAGGGCCGTCGTCTGTGGTTCCGCGAGTCACCACGATGGCGGTGGCGACGACCACGATGCAGAGGGCCGCGAGCAGGATCACAGAGGATCTCTTGTCGGTGCGCGGCAATCGAAGAGTCACGGCCGTAAGCCTTGCACGGTCCGGGCGTCTCAGGTGGTCACTCGCGTCTGCCCAGGCGAGCCACCTCTGACTGACGCGGTTGGCCATGTAGCGTCCGGGAGTGGCCAGTTCCCGCCGATCAGGTGCCCGTCGGCGCAGCGCAGCTTCGCGCCGTGGTGGGGCGGTTCAGCCGTTGCCGACCTGCGGCCCGGGGGAGCGCGTCTGGGTGCTCGACGTCCCGTACGGGACGCAGGTCGACGGCGCCTCGTGGCACCCGGCGGTCAAGACCCACCTGTTCGTCGGGCGCGCTGTGCCCCCGCATCTCGCCCCCTATGTCCCCGGGCCCTACACGCTCGGTCGGTTCATCGAGAACGTCCTCAACCCCGATGACCCGACGCCCAGCCCCGAGCCGACGGGGGCCCTCGAGCCGCGGATGATCCAGTTCGAGGCGGCTGACGCGATCGCCGAACGTGCGGCCGCAGGTGGCCGGCTGTTCCTCCTGGCCGACGAGCCGGGAGTCGGCAAGACGATCTCGGCCGTCCTCGGCGCGACGGCGGTCGGTGACCTGCGCGGTGCGCGACGGGTGCTCGTCGTGGCCGATCGGCCCGCCGCCATCACCATCGGCCACTGGGGCCGCACGATCACGGCGCTGGGCGACGGGGGTCTGGAGTGGGTCGTGATCACGTGGGACCGGCTGGACAAGGTCAAGGACCACGCGTGGGACGTGATCATCGCGGACGAGGCCCACGCGCTTCGACGGACGTCGACGAAGCGGTGGAAGGTCTGGGCGAAGGTCTCGGGTCACGGACGCCCGCACGACAAGGCGCCATTCGTCATCGCGACCACCGCGACGCCCGGACACACGCCGCTCGAGCTGCCCTATCTGGCTCCGGCCTATGCGCAGGTGCTCGACGAGCCGATGCGGGAGTGGACCTCCGCGACGCAGGCCGGCTCGGCGTTCGCCTCAGCCCTCGAGCGTCACGGCGTGGGAGTGGATCACGGCCGCTATGGCGCGACATGGACGACTGATCCAGCACGACGTGCCGCAGACCTGAAGCTGGTGCGCGGCTGGCTCTCCGACGAGCGTCCTCCGGCGATGCTGCACCGTTCGGCGCCGTGGGGGCCGGTGCCGATCTCCGGCATGCCGGTGACGCTCACGCCGACGGAGCGGACGGCCTACGAGGCTGAGTGGGGAGAGTTCTGCCGAGAGATGGACCTTGCCCGACGCGGCCGCAGCGTGGCGAAGGGGCGGGCGGCGCTGCTGCGCTTCCGGCAGAAGGCCGGGCTGATCCGCGTCGACTCGACGGTCGCCTGGATCGCCCAGCAGGTCCAGGCCGACCGGCAGGTGGCGTGCTCGGTCGAGTTCGTCACGACCGCGGCCGATCCGATCGCCGATCGGCTGCGCGACTCCGGCATCGACGTGGCCACGATCTACGGCGGCGACCGGTTCGACGCCGAGGCCGAACGGCTCCGGTTCCAGACCGGCGAGGCGAAGGTGTGCGTCTTCACCACGGTCGCCTCGATCAGCCTCCACGCCGGCGAGGCCCTTGAAGGCGGCCGCCAGGCGAGTACGGAGCCCCGGGTCGGCATCTTCCACCAGGCCCGCTTCTCGGGCATCGCCGCGCGTCAGGTGACCGGTCGCACCCACCGCGACCATCAGGTCTCGCCGTGGCACATCGCGTACGCCGAGGGCACCGTTGAGGAGCAGGTCGGCAAGGTCATGGTGGAGCGGATCGCCGCGGCGTCCGACTCGGTGGGAAGCGACACCACCGGTCTCACCGACCTCGCGCAGCTCCTCGGCGCCGACTGGTTGCCGCCCTCGACCATGACGGCGGACGGCGCGTGACGGAGTGAGGGTTGTGCGCCGTCAGCTCTTGTCGCTGCCCCAGCGTGCAAGCGCGGTGATCGCATCGCCCAGCGCGAGTCCGCGATCTGTCAGCGCATACGCGCGGGTGTTGTGCCGCAGGGGCAGGCGACGCAGGACGCCAGCAGCCTCGAGCTCGCGCAGGCGGGTGGCGAGCATGTTGGTCGGCACTCCGAGGTCGCGCTGCAAGTCGCCGTAGCGCTGCGGCCCCTCGAGCAGCTTCTCCACGATCAGCAGGGCCCACCGCTTTCCGACGATCTCCAGAGCGGCAGGGAGGTCGCTCACGTGGTCGAGTCGGTGTCCGGCTTCATCCAGAACGGGGAGTAGTGATAGCCGTCGGGGTCGTCGAACTGGCGCTGGTACATGAACGGATAGTCGTCGGTGTCACCGATCCGTCCTCCGGCGTCGCCTGCTCGTGCGACCAGCTCGTCGACGGCCTCGCGGCTGTCGAGATCGAAGGAGACGGTGACCTTCGACGGTGTCTTGGGTCCGCCGATCAGGTCCTCGGTGCCACCGACGCCGGCATACATCTCGCGGCTGCCGAGCATGACGTACTGCCCTGGCGTGATCGCAAAGCACGACACGTTGTGGTCGGACATCTCGGGATTCAGGGTCCAGCCAAGGGCGGTGTAGAAGGCGGTCGCGCGGTCGACGCTGTCGACGGGGCAGGTGATGAAGAGGCTCATGACGTCACACTTGCAAAATACAAGTGCCGCGTCAACAGCTGATCGCCGGATTCGTCGCCAGCACCTTCGATGCCGTGGCCTGAGTCGGCCGTCTCGGCCGAGCGAGCGCTGTGGCTGTCGCTGTCCAGACGTGTTGTCTGACCCTGTCTCTAGAGTGGAGGAAAGGCTGCAATCGAGGGGTGTTTATGGGGTTGGACGACCGGGAGACGATCGATCAGATCGTGCTGCGTCGCGAAGCCCAGGCCTCGTGTGATGCGGCTGAGGCGTTGGACCTGTTGGACTATGTCGACCGGGCCCGGGTTGCCGGTGAGCGGATCAGCGAGGGTCAGGGACGCCGGCGGGTCGACAGTGCCGTGCACGAGCTGTCGTTGGCGATGAGGTTGCCGGTCCCGACGGTCGAACGGGCTGTGGCCCGCGCCCGCCGGCTCCGCTCGAGGATGCCGGTGGTGTGGCAGGCGTGGCACGACGGACGCATCCCGACCACCCATGTGGAGGCCATCGACCGTGCCGGCTGCCGGCTCACCCGCGCCGAGTCGGTGACCGCGCTCGATGATGTGGCGGTCGACCGGGTGGCGCGTCTGACGCCGGGGCAGGCGACCCGGTGGTTGGACCGGTGGGTCGAACGCACCGAAGCCGGCGCGTCCAAAGACAGGCATGTGAAGGCGTTCGCCGACCGGGCCGTGGGTCTGCGACCCCTCGGGGACGGGATGACCCGCCTGACCGCTGACCTGGGCTCGGCTGATGCGGCAGCGATCATGCAGTCGTTGACCAAGACCGCCCACGCCCTGCCCGCCGATGATGACCGCACGATCGACCAGGCCCGCACCGACCTGCTCGCCGACACCCTGCTCGGCCGCCGCGACGGCGGACTCGGCTACCAGGTCGTCATTGGTGTCACGGTGCCGTTGTCGTCGCTGATGGGATTCAGCGACACCCCCGGTGAACTGACCGACCGCACCGCCACCATCCCCGCCCACATCATCCGCGCAGCCCTGGCCGACGAGACCAGCGTGCTGTACCGGTTGGTCACCGATGATGTCGGTGACCTGTTGACCGTGACCTGGCTCGGCCGGCTGGCCCCCACCCGCCTCAAGCAGGTCCTCGGGTTCCGCGACGGCACCAGCATCTTCCCGACCGCATCAGTGCCAGTACGGGCCTGCGACATCGACCACAGCGACCCCTGGCCCGCCGACACCAACGCAGCGAACACCGGCCCACTGCACCGACGAGCCCACAACCTCAAGACCGAAGACCACCTGAGGCTACGACAACCCTCGCCCGGAAGCTTCGAATGGACCACACGCACAGGGCACACCTACACACGACACCCCGACCCGCTCCCCATCGCAGCATGGGACCCCGACACACCCGTCGAGGTCACCGGCCTGCCACCCGACCCCGGAGCCGACGACTTCACCCAGATGCTCGCCTACCTCGACGCCGCCTGAACAGACGCGACCCCGGACACCGGATCAGTTGATGATCTCGTCGCGCTCGTCGGCGCGCATCACAGCGAGGCGATCGCGCCAGGCCTGCAACTCGTCGGGGCTCAGGCGCGGCCAGTCGGTGATCTCGCTGGTCACCCGGACGGGCTCCGTGCTGCGGTAGGACCGGGTGGGATTGCCGGGGAACTTCTTGTCGGTGACGTTCGGGTCGTTCTCGAACTCCCCGGTCGGCTCGACGGCATACACGCGTGGGGCGCCGTCGCCTGCCGCGAGCTCCGCGGCCAGCCCGGCGCCGCCGACCAGAGCGGTGAAATAGATGTGGTTCATCACGATCTCGGGCCTGTAGTTCGACCGGAAGCCCGCGGTGAGGAGGTCGCCCACCCGCAGATCAGCCTTCGTGCCGTGGAAGAACGGCCCGTCGTCCAGCACAGTGCTCACACCCCCAGCGTAGGCGAGTTCCGGCCGCACGACCTCGTGCGCGGTACGGTCGACGGATGCAGGGTCCGGTCGACATGCCTTCCGACCAGTTCGTCGTCCTGGACGGCGTGCGCCTCCACCACCTCGACTGGGGCGGCGACGGAGAGCCCGTGCTGCTCCTGGCCGGCCTCGGCTGCACGGCCCATGTCTTCGCCGAGCTGGCCCCGCACCTGAGCGACCGGTTCCGCGTGGTGGCGCTGACCCGTCCCGGGCACGGTGCCTCTGAGCGGGTCCGGACCGGCTATGCGCTCAGCGACGGCGCTGAGGACGCGCGACGCCTGCTGGACGCCCTGGGCATCGCCCGTGCCCATGTTGTCGGGCACTCGATGGGGGGAGGGGAGGCATCAGCCCTCGCGGCTCGCCATCCTCGTCGCGTTGCCAGCGTCGTCTATCTCGACGGTGCCTATGACTGGGCCGACAACCCGACGTCCAAGTGGCAGGAAGAGACCCCGGGCCCGGACCACTTCGCCTCCTACGAGGACTACGTCGACCACGTCCACGCGTTGCTGCCCGACGTCAGGGGACCGGCCTTCGACGCGATGCTGCGCTCGTCGGTGGACACCCGGCCGGACGGGTCAGTGGTGGACCGGCACTCCGGCCCGGACTTCGCGCCGTTCGTCGAGGCCCTGACGAGGTTTCGGCACCCCTACACCGACATCGCCGCGCCCGCGCTGGCCATCTACGCCATCGGAGACCAGCGGGAGGGGCCCGAGGCAGCCTGGCGCGCCGCCTGTCGTGACCGCTTCACCCAGGACACGGCGGACGGCCGGGTCGTCGACCTGTGTGGCAGCGACTACCTGTTCATCGATCGCCGAGACGACGTCGTCTCGGCGATGCGCGAGCACCTCGCGCAGCGCTCGACCTGATGCGTGGTTGATGTGTGGCTGATCTGAGAAAAGTGTCGACGAACGGCAACCAACAGACCCAGCGGGGCATCTCTGGTCGTGTCAACATGTCTGCAACAGCTCTCGGAGGCTCCACATGACCCAGCGCCACCGCGTCACCCGCCTGTCGGCAGGGCTCTCGGCGATGCTCGCCCTGACCCTCGGCCTGCTCGTCGCACCTGCCGACGCCGCGACCCAGGGCAAGGTGAAGGGAGTCGTGACGCTGGACGGCAAGCCGCTGGCGGGCGCGAAGGTCACGTTGACCGGACAGGACGCAGACAGCGGCGACGGAGTCTCGCCGATCACGACGGTCACGACCAACAGCTCGGGTGCGTACTCGATCGCCATTCCCCAGAACAAGGCGGTTCTGTACCGGTACGTCGTCGTGAGGGATCCGAAGCACCGGGCGGTGACCGCGGTCCGCAACTTCGCGGAGCGGCCGACCACGACCGTGACGCGCAACGTGACGACGCAGCCCGCAGGAGTGCTGACCGGCAAGGTCACTCGCGCCGACAGCGGTGTGTCGACCACGACGACGGCACGGATCATGGGCCCGTCGACCGACCTGCCCACTCCGAACTTCGCAGACGAGATCCTGTTCGACCAGGTCTATGACGACGAGCAGGCAGTCGGTGCTGACGGCACCTACCGCTTCGTCGGGCTGCCGGCCGGCACCTACACGCTGTGCTTCGACGAGGCGACGTCGACGTACCTCGACGAGTGCTACGACGACAACGTCTCCGACGGGCCGTCGAGCTCTGCTACCCCGGTCACCGTGAAGGGTGGGGTCACGACGCCCCTGGACGACCAGGTGCTCGACCACGTCCCCGCACACGTGCGCGGCCTTGCCACCGACACCAACGGCGAGCCGATCAACGACCTCGCCGTGAGTGCTTACGCGGTCGGCGCGTCCGACCCGTACACGCGCGTCACCACCTCGAAGACGGGACGCTACGACCTGCGCTCCGCGACGGCAGACAACGTGCAGCTGAAGTTCGAGAGCTCCACGTACGAGTCGCGCTGGTACGACAGCGACGCCAGGGCCGATGCGCAGGTCTTCTCCCCGGTCGAGGGCACGTCCGTGCAGAACGAGACGGTCGCACTCAGGTCGGCCGCGCGCGCCGACGTGACCGTCAAGGCCGGCATCGGCAAGGCGACGTTCAGCATCGAGGTGTTCCGGCGTGCCACCGGCTACCACCCCGGCGGCACGGTCACCGTCTCGCACGCCAACGGCGTGACTCGGACGCTCACGCTCAAGGGGGGCAAGGCCACCATGACGCTCAAGGGCATCCCGGCGGGTCGACAGCGGTTCACGATCGACTACAGCGGGACGTCCACGACCGCTGACTACCGCCGGGCGATCACGGCCCTGATCGGCTGACGACGAGGAGGGCACGAAGGCCTCCCGGTGAGCGACCTAGGGCCCTGCGCCGCCCGGCGAACCCGGGCGACACTGGGGCATGATCGCCCTGCCTGAACCCGTGCCCCTCGACAAGTCCAGCGATGGGTGACTCCTCGTCGGGTGCCGCTGACGGCGGCGGGGCCATCTATGGGCTTGGCATCTTCGGCGCGTGGTTCTACTTCTGGCAGCAGGCTGACGGCACGGGCGAGCACCTCTACGCGCTCTTCCAGGGCGTGTTCTGGCCCGCCTACATGGTCTTCGACGCCTTCGCCGCGCTGTCAGGCTGAGGCAGCGCAGCCGGTGCTGAGCCGTCAGGGTACGACGACGGCACGGCCGGCGATGTCACCGTCATGCAATCGCGCATAGGCCTTCGGCGCCTCGTCGAGCGAGAACGTCTCGACCTCGACCCGGATGAGCCCGTCGCGGGCCAGCGCGAGCACCTCGACGAGCTCGTCCCGGGTGCCCCAGTAGGGGGTGCGGACCCGGACGCCGAACGGCGTGGAGAAGAACCCGGCCGGCAGGAGGCCGCCGCCGATGCCCACGATCACGACCGAGCCGTCGACGCGCACGCACTCGCGAGCCATCGTCAGCGTGGCGTCCGACCCGACGATGTCAAATACCACGTCAGCTCCGACTCCGCCGGTGAGCTCACGGATCGCCGCCGCGCTCTGCTGGTCCGACGGCAGCACGTGGTGGGCGCCGACGGCTGCGGCCAGCTCGAGCTTCTGCTGGCTCATGTCGACCGCGACGACGGTGGCTGGGCTCATGGCCCGGAGGATCTGGACGGCGACGTGCCCCAAGCCGCCGGCACCGATGACGACCGCCGTGCTGCCGGGCAGGAGGAGGTCGAACTCTGCCTTGATCGCGTGGTACGACGTGAGGCCTGCGTCGGTGATTGCCACCGTGGCAGCCGGGTCCATCCCGGTGATCGGGACGAGGTGGCGCACGTCGTCGACGATCATGAAGTCGGCCATGCCGCCCGGAGCCCCGATCCCCGGCGGGACGATGCCGAGTCCGGCTGCGTGCGGACAGTAGTTCTCGCTGCCCCGGGCGCAGGTCGCGCACAGTCCGCAGCCCCACGGGCCGTAGACAGCCACGAGGTCTCCGATGCTCACGCCCGTCGTTCCGGCTCCCAGCTCGGCGACGACACCGACGGCCTCGTGTCCCAACGTCATCGGCAGGGTGCCCAGGCCCAGGTACTGCTCAGCCGGCAGGCCCATCAGGAAGATGTCGGAGTGGCACAGTCCTGCTGCCGAGATGCTGAGCAGCACCTCACCCGGACCGGGGGAGGGCCGCTCGACCTCGACGACCTCGGGCGCGGCGCCGATGCTGCGGTACTGAAGTGCTCGCATGGTGGTGTCTCCTCGGTCGGTGGATGGGTGTTGAGTGGTGGTCGTCGGACCGTCCGGACTCAGGCCGGCACGCGGCCGAGGCGCTTCTCGACGTCGAGCACGGCCATCGTGGTCCGCACGATGCTGTCGGGGTTGAGGCTCATCGAGTCGATGCCGATCTCGACGAGGAACTCCGCCATGTCGGGATAGTCGGACGGCGCCTGGCCGCACAGACCCGAGTGGATGCCGTTGCGGTGGCAGCCCTCGACGGCCATCGCGATCATCCGCTTCACCCCGGGGTCTCGCTCGTCGTAGTCGAAGGCGACCAGCTCGCTGTCGCGGTCGACGCCCAACGTGAGCTGCGTGAGGTCGTTCGAGCCGATCGAGAAGCCGTCGAAGCGCTGGGCGAACTCGTCGACCAGCACCACGTTGTTGGGGATCTCGCACATCGCATAGATCTCGAGGCCGTTGGTGCCCCGCTCGAGCCCGTGCTTGGCCATCTCGGCGAGGACCTGATCAGCCTCGGCGAGACGCCGCACGAACGGGATCATCAGGATGACGTTCGTGAGCCCCATGTCGTCGCGGACCCGGCGCATCGCCCGGCACTCGAGGGCGAACCCCTCGGCGTACGACGGGTGGGCGTAGCGGGACGCGCCCCTGAACCCGATCATCGGGTTGTTCTCGACCGGCTCGAACGAGGAGCCTCCGAGCAGCGCGGCGTACTCATTGCTCTTGAAGTCGGACATCCGGACGACGACCGGCTTGGGGTGGAACGCCGCCGCGATCGTGGCTATGCCCTCGGACAGCTGCTGGACCACGTACGACTCGCCGTCCGCGTGACCACGGACGAGGTGTTCAACGGCTGCGCGCTCGTCGGCGTCGATGACCTGCTCGGGGTGAACCGCGGCCATCGGGTGCACCTTGACCGCGTCGTTGATGACGAACTCCATCCGCGCCAGGCCGACACCGTCGTTGGGCAGGAACGACGTCTTGAACGCCAGGCTGGGGTCGCCGAGGTTGAGCATCATGCGGGTCCTGGGCCGGGCGAGGGTGCCGATCGCCACGTCCTCGCTGCGATACATCGCCTCGCCGATGTAGACGTTGCCGGTCTCGCCCTCCGCGCACGAGACCGTCACCATCGCACCGTCCGGGATGCGCGTCGTCCCGTCACCTGTGCCGACGACGGCGGGGACGCCCTGCTCACGGGCGATGATCGCCGCGTGGCACGTCCGACCGCCGTGGTCGGTCACGACGGCCGCCGCCATCTTCATGACCGGCTCCCAGTCGGGGGTCGTCATCTCCGACACCAGCACCTCGCCGGGCTGGAAGTCCTTCAGCTGCTTCGGATCGGTGATGACGCGGGCGCGGCCGTGGGCGACGCGGTCACCGACCGACCGCCCCCGGCTCAGCACCTCGCCGTGGGACTGGACGATGAACCGGGTCAACGTGCGCGCGTCTGCTCGCGCGGCCACGGTCTCGGGGCGCGCCTGCACGATGTACATCGCGCCGTCGACGCCGTCCTTGGCCCACTCGATGTCCATCGGCCGGCCGTAGTGTCGCTCGATCGTCAGTGCCGTGGCCGAGAGGTCGAGGACCTCGGCGTCGTCCAGGCAGTAGCGGTCGCGCTCCGACTCAGGGGTCGAGACGTTGTGGGTCGGGTCGTCGGCGGCCGCGGCGCCGAGCACCATCGTGAGGGCCTTGCCGCCGAGGCGCCGGCGCAGCACGGCACGGTGCCCGGCCTCGAACGTCGGCTTGTGGACGTAGAACTCGTCGGGGTCGACGGAGCCCTTCACGATGTTCTCGCCGAGCCCGTAGGACCCGTTGATGAACACGACGTCCCTGAATCCCGACTCGGTGTCGAGGGTGAACGCGACCCCGGCACTCGCGAGGTCGGACCGGACCATCTTCATGACGCCCACGGAGAGCGAGACCTTGAGCTGGTCGAAGCCGTGGCGGTGGCGGTAGTGGACGCCCCGCGCGGTGAAGACGCTGGCGAGGCAGCGTCGGACGTGGTCGAGGAGGTCGGCCTCGCCGCGGATGTTCAGGAAGCTGTCGTGCTGCCCGGCGAAGCTGGCGTCGGGCAGGTCCTCGGCGGTCGCAGAGCTGCGGACCGCGAGACCGACGTCGTCCCCGTACTCCGCCTGCAGCCGGTGATAGCCGTCGATGACCTGTGACGCCAGGTCGTCCGGCAGTCCGGCGGAGTAGACGACGTCGCGTGCCTCGGCCGCCCGCAGGTCGAGGTCGGCCACGTCGTCCTGGTGTAGCCCCTCGAAGATGGAGGCGAGACGCGGCCAGGCGCCGGCGGAGGTGAGCACGTGGCGGTATCCCTCGGCCGTGGTGGCGAACCCGTCGGGCACGCGGACGCCCGCCCGTGCGAGCTGCTGGTACATCTCGCCGAGCGAGGCGTTCTTGCCGCCGACGAGGGCGACGTCGTCGTTGCCGATCTCGGAGAAGCTGCGGACGAACGCCGGAGCACTCATGCGCGGACCACGATCCCGTTGGCGACGTGGTTGACGTGCGGCGATGACCAGGCAGCGAGCTCGGCCTGGTGCTTCTCGGCCCACGACGACACCGTCCCGGTCAGCTGGACCTGGTCGCCCGAGGCGTGCACGTGGATGGTGGCGGCATCGAGGATCGCCTGACGCCTGATCGCACTGCGGATCAGTGCCGTCGTCTCGGATGCGTCGGCGTCCAGCCGCGGCGACAACGTGATGCGGCTGTCGACACCGTGGACGCCGTCGACCTGGCCCACGGCCTTGACGGCCGCCACCCGCTGGAAGTTCCACATGACCTCCCCGGTCAGGCCCACGTAGCCGTCGTCGACCTCGACCGTGATCGCTCCCGGGGGGACCGCGGCCTGGGCCTCGATCGCCGCGCGCGCGGCACTGGCGATGTCGGCGTCCGTCGGGGTCTCGTCGCGGTAGTGCACCCGCAGGTCGTTGTCGACGTCGCTCACCAGCCGGGTCCTGGCCGCGGCCCGGCCGGCAGCGATCTTCTGTGCGTACGTGGGGACGTGCCCGGAGAGCGTCACGAGCCCGTCTTCCACGGAGACGGCGACCTCCGCGGCGTCGATCTCAGGCGTCCAGTGGAGCTCGTCCTCCACGGCGATGCGCAGGTCGCGGTCGTGCTCGGTGGTGGTGCTGGTGGTCATCGGGAGACCTCCTGGGAAGGGCGACCGACGGCGTGCCGCTCGATCGCCCTGGGCGGACGTGGCCGTCCCAGACTGCGCCGCGCCAGGCGTTCGTGGACGGGGCGTCGGTCCCCACCTGCCGGGACCTAGGTCCGCGACGAGGACGAGCTCACCTCAGGAGGCGAGCTTGTCGCGCTTGACCGGCCGAACGCCGTCCCGTGTCGGCAGCCCGGACGAGCGTCGCTGCCCGGCTGTGGTCACGGCCTCGAACACGTCGATCCACCGGTCGACGTAGGTCTCGGGGGAGCGGTCCGGAGCGCTCGTCCGGTCGATGCCGGCTTGCCGAACGTCACCGAGACGTCGCGGGCTCATCTGCATGACCTCGAGGGTCTGCGCTGCCATGTGCACCGCCACCGGTGCGACGACCCGTCGGGCCGCACGCTGCACGGCGCGGCGCCACCGTGAGGCCGAGTCGTGCCGGACGCGTCGGGCCACCGTGGCCCTGACCAGGAAGCCGTCGACACCGTGGTCGATCTGCTCGCGCGGGCCGAATTCGACGTCGATCGCCACCGGGATGCAGCCGGCCTGCTGGGCCTCGGTGATGACCAGGCCCCATCCCTCGTGGCGCGACGTCAGCCACAGGACGGAGCTCGACGCGAGCTCGGCCGTCGCGCCCGAGACGTGTCCGTGCAGCGTCACCGCGTCCTGCAGACCGAGCCGCTCGACCGCCTCCTCGACCCGCGCCACCTCGGCGGGGTCCTCGAGCGCGCCGTAGACGTCGAGCACGATGCCGCGCCCGTCCCCGTGGCTGCGACGGGCCATGCGGCGGAGCACGGCGAGCGACTCGACGGCGAGCAGGACGTCCTTCTGCGGGTGCAGGCGAGCGAGCATGACGATGCGGTCCGGGTTGCGGAGCCGTGCGGGGTGACCGGCGCGCCGGGGGTAGGGGATCGGCACGACCGACGCGCTGCGGACCGGTCCGCCGTGCTTCTCGTCGCGCCGCAGGGCCTGGGCCTGACGACGGGTCGCGCAGACCACGGCGTCCGGCAGGTGCGCCACGGTCCGGAACGGTGCGTAGCCGCCGGACGAGGTTGGGTTGTGGACCACCTGGATGAAGTACAGGTGCGGGATGCCCATGGCCTTGAGCTCGCCGACGACCGTCGATCCGACGATGTGCCCGTCGCACACGAAGTAGACGGGACGCTGCGCCGTCGCTGCACGGCCCAGCTCGCTGAGCCATGCCACCCACTCCGCCTTGGTGCAGGGTCGACCGCCGTGGCGCTCGATGTTCCAGACGTCGTCGCCGTCGACCAGGCCGTGGTGCGCGGGGTCGTCGGACGCGGCCTTCGAGAAGGTCAGGATCGGCATGTGTCGACCGGGCCCGAGGCGCTCGTTGAGCAGGCGGGTCCGCTCCAGCAGTGCCGACGTCAGGCCGCCCTTGCCGGGCCGCATGTTGCCGACCAGCGCGTAGTAGTCGCCAGGGGGGAGCGTCAGCGAAGAAGTCACGTCATCACGATCGGGCCCGTGGGTGGCCGGCCGGCCGACTGCGGGTGACGAGCGCTTGAACCGCTGCCGATCCGTCAGAGGAGGTCGAGCGTCTCCGCGTGCTGCCGGACGGCGGAGCTGTCTGCCGCGAGCACGAACGGCACGTCGCGGGCCCACGTCTCGACGACCTTCTCGACCCGTCCGTCACCCGGGTCGAGCCGGACCTCCCGGATGTAGACCGCGAGGATCCGATCGGGGTGCGAGCTCACGATGTCGGCGTAGATCTCGGGATCCTTCTCGCCGGAGTCACCGATCAGCACGAACGGCAGGTCGGGGTGCAGGTCGAGGATCTCGCGGATGCGCCCGTGCTTGGACTCCCGTCCTTCGGCGGTGCCGAGCAGGTCGCGCAGCAGCAGCGGGCCGCGCGGGAAGTCGTGGTGCTCCAGGAAGGCGGTGAGGAAGGCGTGCAGGTTCCACGGGCTGGACGAGACGTAGAAGACGGGGTTCACGTCGGCCGCGAGGTCGCGATAGAGCTCTGCGGCGCCCGGGAAGGGCTCGCGGGTGAGCTCGGAGCCGGTGAACGTCTGCACGACCATCTGCCCGACCCGCTGCACGCCGGTCTTGATCACGGTGTCGTCGATGTCGGAGATGACGCCGAACCGTGCTGAGGGCTCCGGCACGCGGACGTCGACGGGCGACGTGTGGGCGCCGGTCAGGCCTCGATAGCTGCCGTCGAGGCTGATCGTGCCCGACTGCCACGGCCCCGCGGGGGCGTCCGGCGCCTCGAGCCGGAGCACGAAGTAGCCCTCGTCGTCCGAGGCGGCTGTGGTCGTCGTGCCGGCGATGCGCACCGTCAGGGGGACGCCGGGCAGCTCCTTGGTCAAGAAGTTCTGCAGCGTCCGCAGAGCAGCGGCACCGACGCCCTCGCCCTCGGTGGCACGGGACGGTGCGGGGTTGTCGAGCACACGGCCGCGCAGCACGATGCCGGCCGGCCCGCCGTGGCCGTCGTAGGACTCGATCCGAAAGCTGGCCGGGGTCGACGGCTCCGACCGGCGCAGGTGCGCCGTGTCCAGCATCCGCTCGAGGCCACTGACCCACCGCCCCATGCCCATGGCGTCCACGATATCCGTGCTCGTCCCGGCCGGTGACCAGGCGTTCTGGAGTGCGATCCAGCGTTGCGTGCCGCAGTACCGTTGACGGCGTGACCTCTCCCACCATCGCCACCGTCGGTGAGCTGCGCGCCTCCGGCCACGTCCACAAGACCTTGCGGGTCGAGATCCGCGACAACCTGCTGGCCGCCCTCCGCGACGGGCGTGACCCGTGGCCGGGCCTGCACGGCTTCGAGTCCACCGTGATCCCGCAGCTGGAGCGGGCGCTCATCGCCGGTCACGACATCGTGCTGCTGGGCGAGCGTGGACAGGGCAAGACCCGTCTGCTGCGGACGATGGTGGGGCTCCTCGACGAGTGGTCGCCCGTCATCGAGGGCTCCGAGCTGGGTGAGCACCCCTACGAGCCCATCACGACCGCGAGCCTGCGCCGGGCCGCCGAGCTCGGCGACGAGCTGCCGGTCGCGTGGCGAGGCCGCGACGAGCGGTACGCCGAGAAGCTCGCGACGCCCGACACGAGCGTCGCCGACCTGATCGGCGACGTCGACCCGATGAAGGTCGCCGAGGGTCGCAGCCTCGGCGACCCCGAGACGATCCACTTCGGCCTGATCCCGCGCAGCCACCGCGGCATCGTCGCGATCAACGAGCTGCCCGACCTCGCCGAGCGCATCCAGGTCGCGATGCTCAACGTCATGGAGGAGCGCGACATCCAGATCCGCGGCTACGTGCTGCGGCTCCCGCTCGACGTGCTGGTGGTGGCCAGCGCCAACCCCGAGGACTACACCAACCGCGGTCGGATCATCACGCCGCTCAAGGACCGTTTCGGCGCCGAGATCCGCACGCACTACCCGACCGAGCTCGCCGACGAGGTCGCCGTGATCCGCCAGGAGGCCGAGCTGGTCGCCGACGTGCCGGACTACCTGGTCGAGATCCTCGCCCGCTTCACCCGCGCGCTGCGGGAGTCGACCGCGGTCGACCAGCGCAGCGGCGTCAGCGCACGGTTCGCGATCGCCGGGGCCGAGACCATCGCAGCGGCCGCCATCCACCGCGCGACCAGGCAGGGCGAGGATGAGGCGGTCGCCCGCCCGGTCGACCTCGAGACTGCGGTGGACGTGCTCGGCGGCAAGATCGAGTTCGAGTCGGGCGAGGAGGGGCGCGAGGACGAGATCCTCGACCACCTGCTGCGCACCGCGACCGCCGAGACGGTGCGGCAGCACTTCCGGGGCGTCGACTTCGCCGTCCTCGTCGACGCGATCGAGGGCGGGGTCATGGTCTCCACCGGGGAGCAGGTCACCGCCCGTGACTTCCTGGCCGGCCTTCCGGTGCTGGGCGAGTCCGAGCTCTACGACGAGGTGTGCGACCGGCTCGGAGCCACCAACGACGGCCAGCGGGCCGGCGCCATCGAGCTGGCGCTCGAGGGTCTCTACCTGGCCCGCAAGGTCAGCAAGGACAGCGGGGGCGGCGAGACCGTCTATGGCTAGGCAGAACCGCCGCCTGACGAGGGACTCCCGCTACGGCCGCTACGTCGACGGCCCGGACCCCCTGGCACCGCCGGTCGACCTCACCGAGGCGCTCGACGCGATCGGCGACGACGTCATGGCGGGCTACTCGCCCGAGCGTGCCATGCGCGAGTTCCTCCGGCGCGGCGGACGTGACCAGGCCGGCCTCGACGACCTCGCTCGTCGGGTCGCCGAGCGTCGGCGGGAGCTGGCCCAGCGACACAACCTCGACGGCACGCTCCAGGAGGTCAAGGAGCTGCTCGACCGTGCCGTGCTGGCCGAGCGCAAGCTGCTCGCCCGCGACGTCGACCTCGACGAGGGCGACCGCGCCCTCGCACAGATGCAGCTCGACAACCTCTCGCCGTCGACGGCGGCGGCCGTCAGCGAGCTGGGCAGCTATGACTGGAAGAGCCGCGAGGCGCGCGAGGACTACGAGAAGATCAAGGACCTCCTGGGCCGCGAGATGCTCGACCAGCGCTTCGCCGGCATGAAGAACGCGCTCGAGAACGCCACCGACGAGGATCGCGCGGCGATCAACGAGATGCTCGACGACCTCAACACGCTGCTCGACGCCCACCGGTCGGGCGACGCCACCCAGGAGCAGTTCGACGAGTTCATGGGGAAGCACGGGGAGTTCTTCCCCGAGAACCCGGCCACGATCGACGAGCTGCTCGACACCCTGGCCCAGCGGTCCGCGGCGGCGCAGCGCATGCGCAACTCGATGACCCCCGAGCAGCGCGCCGAGCTCGACGGGCTCGCGCAGCAGGCGTTCGGCTCGCCTGAGCTCATGCAGTCGCTCGGCCGTCTCGACGGCAACATGCAGTCGTTGCGCCCCGGCGAGGACTGGGGTGGGTCGGAGCGCCTGGATGGCGACGAAGGCCTCGGCCTCGGCGACGGCACCGGTGTCTTCCAGGACCTTGCGGACCTCGACGAGCTCTCCGAGCAGCTCTCGCAGTCGTACAACGGCTCGCGGATGGACGACATCGACCTCGACAAGCTCGCCCGCCAGCTCGGCGACGAGGCCGCCGTCGACGCCAAGACGCTGCAGGCCCTCGAGAAGGCCCTGCGCGACTCCGGGACGATGAGGCGTGGCACCGACGGCCAGCTGAAGCTCACGCCGAAGGCCATGCGTCAGCTCGGCAAGGCGCTGCTGCGCGACGTCGCCGACAAGATGTCCGGACGCCAGGGCAACCGCGACCTGCGGCAGGCCGGCGCTGCGGGCGAGCGGTCGGGTGCGACCCGCGAGTGGGCCTTCGGCGACACCGAGCCGTGGGACGTCACGCGCACGATCACCAATGCCGTCACCCGCACGGCGGGCGAGGGCGGCAGCACGGCGTCCGGCGTCCGTATCGAGATCGGTGACGTCGAGGTGCAGGAGACCGAGGCCCGCACGCAGGCGTGCGTCGCCCTGCTGGTCGACACGTCGTTCTCGATGGCGATGGACGGCCGCTGGGTGCCGATGAAGCGGACGGCGCTGGCGCTGCACACGCTCATCACGAGCCGCTTCCGCGGCGACGACCTGCAGCTCATCGGCTTCGGGCGTCACGCCGAGGTCATGGACATCGAGGAGCTCACGGGCCTCGACGCGATGTGGGACAAGGGCACCAACCTGCACCACGCCCTGCTGCTGGCCAACCGACACTTCCGCAAGCACCCCAACGCCCAGCCGGTTCTGCTGATCGTCACCGACGGCGAGCCGACGTCGCACCTGGAGTCGAGCGGCGAGGTGTTCTTCAGCTATCCGCCGCACCCGGTCACGGTGGCGTACGCGGTGCGTGAGCTCGACAGCTCGATGCGCCTGGGCGCCCAGACGACGTTCTTCCGGCTGGGCGAGGACCCGGGCCTCGCCCGGTTCATCGAGTCGATGGCCCACCGCGTCGGCGGCTCGGTCGTCGCGCCGGAGCTCGACGACCTGGGCGCGGCCGTCGTGGGGTCGTACCTCGGCTCGCGCGGTCCGCGAGGCCGGTCGCGCGGCGGCCCGGAGGACATGTTCGGCGGCGGCAGGGGCTTCTGGGTCGGTTGACGACCGACGGCAGGGGTACGTCGCGGGCATGAGTGACTACGAGAGTGAACAGATCGAAGCCATCCAGGGCGTCGTCGACCGCGTCAGTGCCTATCAGGACGGCGCGCCCGAGGGAACCGTCGAGGACGAGCTGCGCAAGGGGTTCGACGAGATCGCCGTCGAGGTGTCGCCCGAGCACGTCGACACCCTCGCTGCTGCCATCAACGAGGAGAGCGGCGACGTGTCGGCCGCTCAGCTGCTCGGCTGATCCGCCGCTGGGCTGACGGCCGTCCGCCTCAGGTGAGGTGGTCGAACACGCCGTTGACCCAGTCGGCGTGCCGGTCGGCCGACCGGCGCAGGATCTCACGGGCGTTCGCCTCGATCGCGTTGTCGAAGTTGCCATAGACGCGGTCGAAGGCGAACGCCTCGACGTGTGCGGCGATGCGTTGCACGACCGCGCCTGACAACGGGATCCGGTTGGGATAGCTGCGCATGAAGCTCAGCGACCGACGATCAGGGTTGGGGAAGATCGTGTCGCCGGTCAGCAGCACGCCGCGGCCGTCGGCGCCCGCCGCCCAGTGCACGACGGCGCTGCCGGGGAAGTGACCGCCGGGCTGGCTCAGGGTCACACCGGGAAGGATTTCGACGTCGTCGGACCACGCCGAGATCACCGGGTCGTGGCGCGCGACCCACTCGAGGTCGGCCTCGGCGACCAGCACGGGAGCACCACCGAGGCGCCGGCTCCACTCGACCTGCACCCCGAACATGTGCGGGTGGCTCGCGACGACCGCTGCGACGTCGCCGAGCTCGAGGACACGACGGACGATCTCGTCGTCGACGAAGCCGACCGGGTCCCAGAGCAGGTTGCCGGACGGCGTCTGCAGCAGCTTGGACTGCTGGCCGATGCCAGCCGAGGGCGTGGTCGTGATGGCGTGCAGGCGTGGCTCGAGCTCGACCATGTCGGCGCGGTAGCCCTCACGGACGAGCTCGTCGAGCGTCGTCCACTGCTGCCCCTTCGCCGGCACGTACTGCCGCTCGTCGTCGCAGACGGCACACACCGCTGGCCGGGAGTCGTGCTCGACGGCGCAGGTGCGGCAGATCCAGAAGTCCGGTGCGGGTGAGGTCACCCGACCACCGTAGGTCACTCGTCGCTGCTGATCCCCTCGATGTCGGAGGGCCTGCGTGGGCGCGGCGTCGCGCGAACTTCCGGCGGGAGGCCCCACTCGTCCTTGCCGAGGCGGGCGACCGGCTGGAGCAGGCCCATCTCGGGATGACCGTCGACCAGCACGGACTCGTCGACCGTGATCGCGACGACGTCGCCGAGGACCAGCACCGAGTCGCCCAGCTCGGTCGTCGAGTGCAGACGGCACTCCAGGGAGGCGGGGGAGCCGGCCACCCGCGGCGGGCTGACGGTGTCGCTCGGCTCCATCTCGATCCCCAGGCGGACCGCCTCGTCGTCGTCCGGGGCGAAGGCCGCGCTGCTGTCGTTGACCAGGTCGAGCTGGGGGAGCGTCGCGAGGTTGACCACGAACTCACCGGTCGCCAGGACGTTCGCCAGGGTGTCCTTGTGGCCGACCGAGGTCCAGGACACGATCGGCGGGCTCGCGCACGCGACGCTGAAGAACGAGTGGGGTGCCAGGTTGCCGATGCCGTCGACGGACAGGGTCGAGATCCAGGCGATCGGGCGGGGCACCACCAAGGCCGTCAGCAGGCGGTAGGGGTTGACGTCGGGGTCATCGGAGCGGAAGACGGTGCGCATGCGTCCATCCTCGCCCGGGGCGGCGTGTCCCGCTCACCTGGCCGGCTCCGGAGGCAGAGGCCGTATCGTGATCTCGGGAGCACAACGCGTCCCACCGTGCCACGCCTGCACGGAGCTCGAGATCGAGGTGGTCAGCATCGCGTCCCAGGCACCCTCGGTGACCGATCCCACCGGACCGGGGCGATCGCTCCGAGACCGCTGGTGGGTCTGGACGTGGGCCGTCGTCGTCGTGTTCGGCGCCGTCGCCCTGTGGCGCTCCCAGCAGGTTGATGTGCCATTCCGCGACCCGGGTGGTCGGGTGTTCATGTCGCGCATCACCTTGTCGTTCGCGATCCTCGTCGCGCTGATCCTCCTCGACGGCCTCGTGCGCGCCGGGCGCCGCGGCTGGTCGCTCGGCAAGGTCGTGACGGCCATCCGCTCCCGCTGGACCATCGATCGGGTCGCTCTCGCGGTCACCGGCCTGCTGGCCTACCACCTGGTCTACGCGTTCTACCGCAACCTCAAGAGCTGGAACGCCTTCCGCACCCAGTACGACGACGACCTGCTCGAGGCGGACCGGTGGATGTTCTTCGGCAACAGTCCTGCCGTGCTGCTCCACGACCTGTTCGGCCGCGATGTCGCGCCGCACGTGTTCCGCGCGATCTACGAGTCGTTCTCGGTCATGGTGCCGATCTCGTTCGTCGCCGCCCTCGTCTTCGCTCCCCGGATCCGTGAGGGATACGTCTTCCTGACGTCCGCGATGTGGGTCTGGATCCTCGGGGTCGGGTCCTACTACCTGATCCCCGCGATCGGCCCGTTCCACTCCGCGCCCGAGGAGTTCGCCGGGCTCGACCCCACCAGCGTCACCGCGACCCAGGCGAAGTACATGGCCGAGCGGGCCGAGCTGCTGCTCGACCCCGGTGCGGCCGACACCTTCGCGAGCATCGGCGCCTTCGCGAGCCTGCACACCGGGTTCACCTTCCTGGTGCTGCTGATGCTGCGCTACTACGGCTTCCGGCGCGCGGCCAACCTCATGGTGATCTACCTGGTCGCCGTCATGGTCTCGACGATCTACCTCGGCTGGCACTTCGTGCTCGACGACGTCGCCGGCCTCGCGATCGCCTGGGCCGCCGTGCGCCTGGGACGCCTGACGGTCCACCCACCCGGGAGGGTCACCCGGTGACCCTTCTGGACGAGCGGGTCGAAGTCTTCACCTCCCGCCTGCGCGGCTCGATCGTGCGGTGGTGGCTGCTGTGCGCGGTCGTGGTGATCGCCCTCCGGACCCCGTTCATCAACGTCCCGCTGGGCATCGACGAGGGGGGCGACTCGTTCGTGGCCCGCGCCTGGGGCACCACGGACGGCTCGATGTACGGCGGCTCGTGGCTCGACCGTCCGCCGCTGCTGGTGCTGATCTACAAGATCGGCGTGCTGGGCGGCGACCTCGGTGTCCGCCTGCTCGGCATGGTCGCCGCGATCCTGCTGGTCGCCGCGACGATGGCGATCGCCCACCGGATCGCCGGCCTCCGCGCGGCCCGGATCACGGGCGTCATCACCGCGGTCATGACGTCGTCCGTCGTGCTGGGCGCGGTCTTCACCGACAACGAGCTGCTCGCGACCGTCCCAGCGACGTTCTCGATCCTCGCGCTGATGCGGGCCCGCGACGCCGTCGTGCCCGATCGCTGGCTCTTCGTCTCGGGCTTCCTCGCGACGTGCGCCCTGCTCATCAAGCAGTCGTTCGGCGAGGTGCTCGTCGCCGGTGCGGTCTTCCTGCTGGTGAGCTGGGTGACCCGCGCCCGATCAGGTTTCCAGGCCAGGTGGCTCGGCTGGTGGCTCGGGGGAGTCGCGGCGCCCATCCTCGTGACGTTCGCCTGGTTCGAGGCCTACTCGGTCGGCGCACGCGGCTTCGTCTATGCCGTCGCGGGCTTCCGGCTCGACAGCATCACCGAGATCAACGCCGCACCGCAGGGCGCCGGGTTCATGCTGCTGCACCTGGGGCTGCCGGTCCTGGTCGTGTCGGGCTGCCTGTTCCTCGTCCCGTGGTCGATCGCCTGGCTCGTGCGGCGGCGCGCCGACCCGCAGCTCGTGCTGCCGCTCGCCGCGTGGCTGCTCGTGGGCTTCGTCGGCATCGCCGGCGGGGGCAACTACTACCCGCACTACTTCATCCAGCCGGTCGCGGCGCTCGCCGTCCTGTCGGGCTGCGCGTTGGCCGTCACCGGGCGACGGATGCTCTCGATCGCGACGACCTGCCTGGTCTTCGTGCTGGCGATCGGCAACGTCGCGGTCGGCACGACGCTGCAGAACGTCAACCCGCCGCAGCAGCGCACGCTGGCCGTCGCCGACTACCTGCGCAGCAACGCCCGTCCCGACGACACGCTCTACGTCCTCTACGCGCGGGCCAACCTGCTCTACTACGCCGACATGACGACTCCCTATCCCTACTCGTGGACCCAGATGGTGCGCACGGTGCCCAACGCCGAGGACCGGCTGCGCGACCTGCTGAAGTCGTCCACGCGTCGTCCCACCTGGATCGTGGAGTGGCAGGAGGCGACGATCTTCGGCATGGACGCGACGGGGGAGACGCGCCGGCTCATCGCCAGGCACTACGTCCGCACCGACGAGATCTGCGGCAAGCCGATCCTCATCCGGCGTGACGAGGCCGACCGCACGCTGATCGCGTCGACGCACGGTGAGTGCGCGACCCTCGGCCTGCCCAAGCACCTCGGGCCCAGCGAGTCACGGACGCCGGAGGACAGCGCCGACTACGTCTGGCAGTGACGGCAGCTCGTCGCGGCGGCGCCATGCCTCGGTCGACCACAGGGCCCACGCCACGAGCAGCGGCTGGAACGGCAGCCGCAGCCAGCGCGAGAGGTCGGAGTCGAGCCCGAACGCATCGGTGTGCGTGACGAGCTGGTTGATGTTGCCGGGGAACACCGCGACGAAGAACGCCGCGACGACCCACCCGACCACGACCCGCTGGCGCACCAGAAGGATCAGGGCGATCCCCAGGGTGATCTCGACCACACCCGAGGCGACGATCACGAAGTCGACGCCCAGAGGCAGCCAGTCCGGCACCTGGGCCCGGAAGGTGTCCCGGGCCCAGAACAGGTGGCTGAGCCCCGCGAGCACGAGGGCGGAGCCGAGCAGCCAGCGGAATGCGGAGCGGACGGTCATGGCTCGAGTGTGGCAGCCAGGACCCCGGACCGCCGATCCTCGGACCGGCGGAGCGAGGCACGAAAGTGTCGGTCCGGAATACGATCATGGTGCGTGACGCTGCAACCCTCGGCGTCCCGGGCCGTCGGCCCGGTGTGCACCCTTCATCCCTGCCACCCCTAGAGGATCGAACCATGTCCACTCACGACCCAGCCGTGCCCGAGCACGCTGGCGCACCCGACCCCAAGCGCTGGCTCGCCCTCGGCGTGATCGCCGTCGCCCAGCTCATGATCGTGCTCGACGCCTCCATCGTGAACATCGCGCTGCCGTCGGCCCAGAAGGACCTCGGCATCAGCGACGCCGACCGCCAGTGGGTCGTCACGGCCTACACGCTCGCCTTCGGCGGCCTGCTGCTGCTCGGTGGGCGCATCGCCGACTTCGTCGGCCGCAAGCGCATCTTCGTCGTCGGCCTGATCGGCTTCGCCGTGGCCTCGGCCCTCGGCGGCATCGCGTCGACCGCCGGCCTGCTCTACGCCGCGCGCGGCCTCCAGGGCCTCTTCGCCGCCCTGCTCGCTCCCGCGGCCCTGTCGCTGATCTCGGTCACCTTCACCGAGACCAAGGAGCGCGCCACGGCATTCGGCGTCTTCGGCGCGATCTCCGGCGGTGGCGCCGCCATCGGCCTGATCGTCGGCGGCGTCCTGACCGAGTACGCCTCGTGGCGCTGGTGCCTGCTCGTCAACGTGCCGATCGCCCTCGTCGCGGCTGCGGCCGCACTGCGCGTCGTGCGCGAGAGCAAGGCCGAGGGCGACACCAAGTACGACATCCCCGGCGCGATCCTCGTGACGCTCGGCCTCGTGTCGCTCGTCTACGGCTTCACCGAGGCGGCCAAGGAGAAGAACCCCGGCAAGAGCACCGAGGTGCTGGGCTGGACCGACAGCAGCACCCTGGCGTTCCTCGGAGCGGCCGTCGTCCTGCTCGTGGCCTTCGTCTGGTGGGAGCGTCGCACCAAGCACCCGCTCCTGCCGCTCCGCGTCGCGCTCGACCGCAACCGCGGCGGGTCCTACCTCGTGTTCCTGTTCATCGGCGCGGGCCTGTTCGCGATGTTCCTGTTCCTGACGTTCTACTTCCAGGGCACGCTCGGCTACAGCCCGCTGCGGTCGGGCTTCGCGTTCCTGCCGTTCAGCATCGGCATCATCGTCGGCGCGGGCGTCATCTCACAGCTGCTGCCGCGCTTCGGACCTCGTCCGATCATGATCCCGGGCCTGCTGAGCGCCTCGGTCGGCATGCTGCTGCTGACGCAGATCACCGCGGACACGTCCTACTGGACGCACGTGCTGCCCCCACTGGTGCTGATGAGCGTCGGCATGGCGGCGGTCTTCATCCCGGCCTCCAGCACGGCTCTGGTCGGCGTGGGGTCGCACGACGCGGGAGTCGCGAGCGCGCTGCTCAACACGTCCCAGCAGGTCGGTGGCTCGCTCGGCACCGCGCTGCTCAACACGCTGTTCGCCGGGGCGGTCACGTCGTTCGTCGCCGACAACATGCGTGGTGGCGCCAACCAGGACGCCGTGCTCGCCGACGCGGCACTGCACGGCTACCACGTGGCCTTCTTCTGGGGCGCGATGCTGCTGCTGCTCGCGCTGCTCACCGCGATCGTGCTGATCAACGCCAAGAAGGACGACATCCCGGCTGAGGGCGCGGCGGCCGTCGCCTGATCCCTGCCCGACTCACCTGGGGCTGATCGCCACCGTGCAGACCAGCCCCAGGTGGTCGGAGCTGTCGGGCTCGGTCATCTGCACCCGACCGTCGATCGCGGTGACCCGCGGGCCGAGATAGATCGCGTCGAGGTGCCGGCCGCCCCGCGTCAACGGCTCGCCGATGCGGTGGTGGACGTCGACCTCTACGTCCTTGACCGGGGTCGCTGCACGCCAGTCGACGTAGCCCGCGGCCTCGAGGATGCCGCGCGGCGTGTCAGGTCGCACGGCGATGTTGTTGATGTCGGCCGCGACCACGTCGACGTCGTGCTCCGCGCAGAGCTCGGCCAGCCGGGTCGCCTGCAGCTCACGGGAGGCCTCTGCCTTCTCGGGCGTGGTGTGCACCGACGACGACAGGTGCGTCGTCGCCCCGACCCACTCGACGCCGGTGGCGACGTGCTCGTAGCGCGCCACGAGGGCATACCGCTGCTGCCGGGTGAAGGTGCCCAGGGCGTGCTCGTGCATCTCGAGCAGCCGGTGCACCGCAGGATCGCTGTAGGCGTCGTTGTGCCCGTGTCGCGAGCGCGCGACCTCCCAGCCGGCCAGGATGTGCCCGAGGCTGCGCCGCTCCGGGCGCTGGTTGACCTCGACGAGGAAGTAGACCGAGGCCTGCATGCCGTCGGCACCGTTCATCTCGCGGTCGAGCATGACGGCCCTGCCCGGCCACCGGTGGCGCGTGCGGGTCCAGTTCGACCCGAGGACGTTCTTGAACCCCAGGCGGAAGGTCGCCGTCATGCGGCGAGGCTATCCGACGACCGCCGCCGAGGTGTGGAGGCGGGGAACAGCCAGTAGCGTCGGAGGCGATGAATCTCTCGCCCCGTGCTCTCGCCGACCGCCTGATCGCCCTCGCACCCCGTGAGCTGCGCGAGAAGGTGCCCCGTGACCATCTCGAGAGCGACGAGGCCTTCCGCCGCCGTCGGCGCGTCGTCGCCGGGGTCAGCGTCGCCGGTGCCGCGCTGCTGGGCAAGTCGCTGTCGACCCGTCCCGACTCCAAGGAGTTCTACGGCCTGACGCTGGGGGTCGCCGCGACGTGGACCGCCGGCGCCGTGGCGTCCGGGCCGCTCCACCTGGGCTACGAGCAGGATGCCCACGACCGGTTGCGCCGGCCGCTGGTCACGCCGGTGGCCCTCGGCGTGGCGTCGTTCGGAGCCTTCTACGGTGCGGCGCTGGTCGCGCGCCGCATCCCGGTGCTGAACCGGGCGCTGACCGAGATCCTCGCCTTCGCCGACCAGGGCTCCGCTCCGCTGGTCACGACGACGACCTTCGCCAACGGCGCCGCGGAGGAGGTGTTCTTCCGGGGAGCGCTCTATGCCGCGGTGGGCACCGACCATCCGGTGGCCAAGTCGACGGCCGTCTACGCGCTGGCGACGACCGCGACGCGCAACCCGGCGCTCGTGCTGGCCAGCGGGGTCATGGGCACGCTGTTCGGCCTGCAGCGGCGTGCGTCCGGCGGCATCCAGGCACCGATGATCACCCACCTGACGTGGTCGGGCCTGATGCTGCGCTACATGCCGCCGTTGTTCCGCCGTGAGGGTCACGACGAGGTCCACGAGGACCTGCCGCCGCGGCCCTGACACCGCGACACGGGGAGTGGCTCTGCGCCGACCTGCACGATCGACCACAATGGTCGGGTGCCGTGGCCGTCGTGGGAGCAAGCAGCGATCGCCTGCCTGCTCAGCCTGGTGGCCTGGCTCGTGGTCCGGCGGCTGCCGCAAAGCCGCACAGGCGATGCTCTGCTGCCGGCGTTCTGGGAGTTCTCGCTGATCTCGGGCCTCTACGGCATCTGGCGCCTGGCGCGCATGCTGCCCATCACGCACGAGTCGGGAGCGCTCGAACGGGCGCGGGAGATCGACCGTTTCCAGCAGATGCTCCACCTGCCGACCGAGATCGCGATGCAGCACTTCGTGATCGACCACGACTGGCTGGCCCGCCTCGTCAACGGCTACTACGCGATCGTGCACGTGCCGGCGCTGATCGCCTTCCTGGTCTGGGCCTTCGTGCGGCACCGCGATCTCTATCCGCACTGGCGCAACGGGCTCGTGGCCGTGACCGCCGGCTGCCTGCTGATCCGCTTCATCCGGGTCGCGCCGCCGCGGTTCATCGACGAGCTCGGCTTCGTCGACCTGTCGACCCGGTTCGGCCTCGGCGTCTACGGCGACGTGGGCACCGGCGTGTCCGACCAGTTCGCCGCGATGCCCTCGATCCACGTCGGCTGGGCCGCCGTCGTCGCCCTGGGCACGTTCTTCATCACCACGAGTCGCTGGCGCTGGGTCGTCGTCATGCACCTGCCCGTCACGGTGTTCGTCGTGGCCGCCACCGGCCACCACTGGTGGCTCGACGGCATCGTCGCCGTGGCGCTGATGGCGGCCGGACTGGCCTTCGACACGTGGCTGCGGCGTCGTCGAGGTGCCCGCCGGCTCGCGGCAGTGCCCGCAGACGCCTGAGGCCGCGCCCTACTCGTACCGGACGAGCTCGAGGTTGCCCTCGACGTCGGTGACCGACACGACCGCCGTGGCGGAGGTACCGTCGTCGAGCTGCACCTGGCACTCGACCTCCTCGTCGAGCGTCCCCGGGAAGTCGTCGGGGCACTCGACACTGGTGGCCGTGCCGCCGCGCTCCGTGACGTCGTCGGCGATGAGGCCCTCGGCCTTCGAGACGTCGATGATGGCGCGGGCGTTCTTGGTGAGCTCGAACGAGACGTCGCCGTCGGAGTTCTTCACCGTGACCGTGAACTGGCCCGACTCGCCGGTCTTGAGGTCGAAGTCGCAGACGAAGGTCTCACCCTTCTTGGCGTCGGGGGAGTCCGGGCAGTCGACGCTTGTCACGTCGGAGCCCGGGTCGTTCTTCTCGTAGAAGCGGGTGAGCTCGTCGCCCATCTTCTCGTTGTCGATCGTGGTCGAGCAGCCGGACAGGGCTCCGGCGAGGCCGAGGCCCAGGCCCAGGGCGGCGACCAGACGGGGCAGTGAAGTCATGGCGACGACGATAGAGGTGCGCGGGCCTCCGGGAGCCCGGTTCACCAGATCCGTCGGCGAGTGCCGCCGGCTCGTCCTGCCGGAGTCGGCGCGGGCACCTATCGTCGAAGCATGCCTCGCCTCGATCGTCGGACCGCGCTCGCCGTCCTGCTGCCCCCGATCGTGATCGGCCTGATCGGCACGACCCACCCGGCGCACCTGACCCAGGACGCGGCGCCCTACTGGCGTGACCTGCACATCGTGCTGCTCCCGCTCTTCCCGCTGCTCTCGGTCGGACCGTGGCTGGTCGCCCGTTCCGTCGATCCCGTGTACGGCCGCATCACGCTGCTGCTCGGCTATGCGTTCGCCTGCTTCTACTCCGCGCTCGACATCCTGGCCGGCATCGCCGCCGGCGGGCTGAAGGCCGATCGTGAGGGCGGCCTCGCGACGGTCTTCGGCCTTGCGAGCGACCTCGGCCAGGTGGGGTCGATCGCCTACATCGGTGCGACTGCGGCAGCTGCCGGGTGCATCCTGCGCATCGCCGGAGCCCGGTCGCTGCCGGGAGCGCTGGTCGCGATCGGCGGCGCCTACGGCTTCATGCAGGAGCACGTCTACTGGCCCGGGGGAGTGCTCTCGATGGCGGCGATCGCCGTCGGGTGGGCGTGGATGCTCCTTGCCGTGCGGTCGGCTCAGGGAGCCGTCAGCAGGTCCTTGCCCTGATAGACCCGCACCCAGTCGACCTTGAAGTCGAAGTCGTTGCGCGTGTGGGCGGGATCCGACCAGCCCCAGTAGTTCGACCCGATCTGCATGTTGAGCCGGATGTGGAAGGTGTCGTCGAACGACTTCTCCCGGAAGTACGAGGCAGTGTCGGGATCGTCGAAGTCGACCAGGCCGACGGTGCGGCCGTCGTAGAGGTAGCGCAGGCAGCCGGGTGACCAGTTGACGCCGTAGGTGTGCCAGTTCTGCCAGATCTTGTCGGTGCCCACGTCGGCGCGTCCGTGCGTCTGGCGCTTGACGATGCCGCTCATCGAGCCCTCGGCGGTGTCGGCCCAGCTGTTCCACTCGTACGAGCTCGACGGGTCGAACGACCGGATGGTCGGGGCGCCGTACGACTCGAGCGGATCGATCTCGCCGGCCTCGTGGTCGGCACGGAGCCAGAAGGCGGGCCAGATGCCGCGTGACATGGTCGCCTGGCTCGGGACGAGCGCGCGGATCTCGAAGTGGCCGTACTTCTGGCCGAACCGGTTGCCGGCTGCGTTGCCGTAGCCGGCGCTGTCGATCGTGTCGATGTAGCCCGTGGAGTAGTTGCGGGTGACGTTGGTGGGGTAGAGCGCTCTGGTGTTGGTCTTCCACTGGCTCTCGGGCAGTCGCTTGCCGGAGATGAGCAGGTTGCCGTCGCGCACCGAGACGGCGTCCTTGGTGATCCACGCCTGGTCCTGGTTGAGGAAGGTGTTGTCGCGCACGCGCCACGTGCTGCGGTCGAGGCTCGTGCCGTTGAAGTCCTCGGTGAAGGTCCGCACGCCCTGGGCGGGGTCGGAGTAGTCGATGTCCTCGCACGTGGTCGGGGTGGGTGGGGTGCCGGGCCCACCGCCGCCGGGGTCGGTCGGGCCGGTGGGCGGAGGCGTCGGGACCGAGACCGTCACGTCGGCCACGCGGACGACGTGGGTGCCCCGCAGCCGCTTGGCCCGGGTCGAGAGCTGGACGCGGCTGTCGGCGCGCGTCGTGCGCAGGGTGACGGTGACGTCGCGCCAGCCGCGGCTCGACGGCACGACGCTGACCGACCGGCTGGCGACGGCGCGGCCCCGGTTGATCTCGTGCAGGCGGAACGTGAGCCGGCGACCGGGCTGCGACGTCCGGATGCGGGCCTTCGCGGTCACCGTGGTGCCTGCCGTGGGGATGACGTCGGTCGACAGGGGAGACCTCATCGAGATGGTCTTGCGACCGGCCTCGCGCTTGGGCTTGACCTGGAGCGCTGCGGCCGAGCTGTCGGGACGTATGGCCTTGACACGGGCGTTGGCCGACGGCGTCCACGGGACCGACTCGTCGGCGATGGCGATCGTCCGACCAGCACTGGCGACCACGGGCTCGACAGCCTGTCCCGCCTGTGGCGGTGCAAACAGGAGGCATGCGCCGACGACGGTGGCGGCAACGATGCTGGCTGCGCGTCGACTGCCTCCACTGCCTGTCGACACGAGGTCCCGAGTCCTCATGGAGCCACGTTAGGACCAAAGTCCCGTCAGAGGGAGGTTTTCGGTCGAACTTTCTCGAGCGCCCCTCACACCTCAGAGGTTGCCGCGTGTCACACCGGCAACAGCCGGGTGATGAACTTCGTGAGCTGCTCGACGTTGCAGCACTCGTGCATCTCGACGACCTCGCCGTACGCCGGCGCCTCCGAGTCGCCCAGCCCCCATCGCATCGTCGCCTCCGGATTGAGCCAGAACGTCCGGCGCGCCCGCTGGCTGATGTCGTGGAGTGCTCCGAGGTTGGGATCCTGGTTGTTGTTGCGGGCGTCGCCGAGGATCAGCACCGCGGTGCGGGGCCCGATCGCGTTCATGTAGTCGGCGTGGAAGTCGGCGAAGGCCTCGCCGTAGTCGCTGCTGGTGTGCCACTTGGTGATGCGCGCGTCGCGGGCGATGCGGGCCGAGAGGTCGGCCTGCCCGAGGTCGGCGCCGGTGTCCTTCACCAGGTCGGTGACCTCGTCCATCGCGTTGACGAAGGCGAAGACCCTGACCTTGCTGAACTGGCCGCTGAGCGCCTGCACCAGGTGCATCGTGAAGCCTGAGAACCCGGAGACGGAGCCCGAGACGTCGCACAGCAGCACGAGCTCGGGGCGGGACGGGTGCGGCTTGGCGAGCACCGGGTGCATCGGCACGCCACCCGTCGACATCGACCGCCGCAGGGTCCGCCGGATGTCGATCTTCCCGCGACTGGCCTTGCGGCGACGGGCCGACAGGCGGGTCGCCAGCTTGCGTGACAGCGGCTTGACCGTGCGCCCGAGCTCCTCGAGCTGCTGCTTGTTGGCGCTCAGGAAGTCGATGCGCTCGGTGCCGGTCCGCACCGCGTGACGCGTGACGGTGTCACGGCCGCGCACCTCGGCCGTACGACGTCGTGCCTCGCCCGCCACCAGGGCGCGGAAGCGCTCGACGTTCTGCCGCACCTCGTCACGCTCGAGCCGGTCGGTGAACTCGCCGCCGGACCCCTGGCCGCCGCCCTGGCCCTGGCCCTGACCCTGGCCGCCACCGCCCTGGCCCCGCATCTGCAGCGCCTGGGCGATCATCGTCTGCGGCCGCAGGCGCTCGAGCGTCTGATAGGCCGACCAGCCGGCGGTCTGGGTGTCAGGCGTGCCGACCTGGCCGAGCAGGTCGACCGCGATCTCGGCGACCTGCTCCAGCGTGCGCAGGTCGTTCTCGGCGAGCGCCATGGCCAGCAGGTCGCGCAGGTCCTCGATGTCGAAGTCGTCGTCGGTGTCGAGCGTGGCCTGGGTCGCACCGACGCCGGCCGGGAAGTAGAGGTCGAACGTCATGTCGAAGACGTCGCGCTGGCCGCCTCGACGCACCAGGGCGGCGGCGAGGCCCTCGCGCAGCTGGAGCCGGTCGCTCATGCCCAGCACGTTGATGACGGCCGCGGCGTCCACGGTCTCGCTGGTGCCGGCAGGGATGCCCTTGGTGCGCAGGGCGCTGACGAGCTCGACCAGTCGCCCGGCCAGGTCCTGCGACGCCTCGGCCGTCATGACGGGCTCAGGACCTCGTCGAGGTCGAGCCGGGTGCGAGCCTTCTCGAGGTCGTCCTGGTGCTTGAGGATGACGCCGAGGCTCTCCTTGACGACCTGGTCGTCGAGGATGTCGGCGCCGAGCGCGACGAGCGTGCGGGCCCAGTCGATCGTCTCGGAGACCGACGGGGCCTTGCGCAGCGGCATGGCGCGCAGGGCGTTGATGACGCGGACGAGGGAGTCGCCGAGCGTCTCGTCGAGGTCGGGGACCTTGAGCCGGACGATCTCCTGCTCGAGCTCGGCGTCGGGGAAGTCGACGTGCAGGAACAGGCAGCGACGACGCAGCGCCTCCGACAGCTCGCGGGTCGCGTTGGACGTCAGGACGACGAAGGGCCGGTGCGTGGCCGTGATGGTGCCCAGCTCGGGGACGGTGACCTGGAACTCGCCGAGCACCTCGAGCAGCAGGCCCTCGATCTCGACGTCGGCCTTGTCGGTCTCGTCGATCAGCAGCACGGTGGGGCCGTCGTTGCGGATCGCGGTGAGCAGGGGGCGGGGAAGCAGGAACTCCTCGGAGAAGATGTCGCTGCGGGCCTCGTCCCACGACTCGCCCTGGCCGGCGGTGATGCGCAGCAGCTGCTTGGCGTGGTTCCACTCGTAGAGCGCGCGGGCCTCGTCGACGCCCTCGTAGCACTGCAGGCGCACCAGGTCGGCGCCGCACGCCTGGGCCACCGCGCTGGACAGCGCGGTCTTGCCGACGCCGGCGGGACCCTCGACCAGGAGGGGCTTGCCGAGCTCGCTGGCGAGGAAGACGGTGGTCGCGATCGCGTCGGAAGCCAGGTAGCCCGCGCCAGCGAGCTTGGTCTTCACATCGGCGATCGAGTCGAACGGCATGGTGCGCATACGTACAATGATGCCGTGGCCCTGATCGAGATTGTCCGCGAGGTACGACTCACGCCCGACGAGGCGTGGACCCGACTGACCCAGTGGGAGCGGCACGGCGAGTTCGTCCCCCTCACCACGATCAGCCGAACGCCCAACGGCTTCGACGCCTTCACGGGCATCGGACGCGTCGGGTTCCACGACCCGATGGACGTCGTGGAGTGGCGGGAGCCGTCGTTCTGCCGCCTCGAGAAGCGCGGTCGGCTCGTGACCGGCTGGGCCGAGCTCAGCGTCGAGCCGAACGGCACGGGCAGCCGGGTCACGTGGCGCGAGGACATCCACGTCAAAGGCATGCCCCGCTTCATGGACGGCATCACCCGGGCGTCGAGCCACCGGCTCTTCTCCCGCGTCGTCGACGGTCTGCTCGCCTGACGGCTCCCCGTTCCCGGGCGCTCGGTCCTCGGCTTGTCCGAGCGGCTTGCGCACGTACGATCGCGGTATGGGCTACTCACCGGAGACCGAAGCACTCGAGATCTGCCGCGACCTCATCCGCATCGACACCAGCAACTTCGGTGACGCGTCGGGGCCGGGGGAGCGCAAGGCGGCCGAGTACGTCGCGGGCTCCCTGGCCGAGGTCGGCATCGACTCGGAGATCTTCGAGTCCGAGTCCGGGCGCGCGAGCGTCGTCGCCCGCTGGGGCAACCAGGACTCGCCGCGACCGGGTCTGCTGATCCACGGACACCTCGACGTGGTGCCGGCCCAGGCCGCCGACTGGAGCGTCGACCCGTTCGCCGCAGAGGTCGTCGACGGCTACCTGATCGGTCGCGGTGCCGTCGACATGAAGGACTTCGACGGCATGCTCCTGTCGGTCGTCCGCGCCCGCCAGCGCGCCGGCGTCATCCCTGATCGACCCATCACGCTGGTCTTCACCGCCGACGAGGAGGCCGGCGGCGTCCTGGGCGCCCACTGGCTCGTCGAGCACCACCGGGATCTGTTCGAGGGATGCACCGAGGCGATCGGCGAGGTGGGGGGCTTCTCCACCGAGATCGGCGGACGTCGGCTCTATCTCATCGAGTCGGGCGAGAAGGGCATCGCCTGGATGCGTCTGAGGGCGCGCGGCACCGCGGGGCACGGGTCGATGCGCAACGACGACAACGCCCTCACCCACCTGGCGAAGGGCCTCATCGCGCTCGGCGACCACGCGTGGCCGGCCGAGCCCGGACCGTCGATGGAGCTGCTGCTCACCAAGGTGCGCGAGCTGACCGGCGCCGACGGCAGCCCCGACGAGCTGCTGGCCCACTTCGGCCCGGCGATCCGCATGATCGGCGCGGGCATGCGCAACACGACCAACGCCACGATGCTCGAGGCGGGCTACAAGCACAACGTCGTGCCGGGGGAGGCCGTGGCGTACGTCGACGGGCGCTACCTCCCGGGCCACGGCGAGACGTTCCTGCCCGCGGTGCAGGAGATCGTGGGCGACCACGTCGCGGTCGAGGCACACATCGGTGACGCGGCGCTGGAGTACGGCTTCGAGGGCGATCTCGTCGACGCCATGACGGTCGCGCTGCACTCCCAGGACCCCGAGGCGCACATCGCGCCGTTCCTGATGTCGGGCGGCACCGACGCCAAGGCGTGGCACAAGCTCGGCATGACGTCGTACGGCTTCACGCCGCTGCGCCTGCCGGCCGACCTCGACTTCACCGCCCTGTTCCACGGCGTCGACGAGCGGGTGCCGGTCGAGTCGCTGGAGTTCGGCTCCCGCGTCTTCGACGAGTTCCTCAACCTGGTCTGACCTGCCGCACCTGCGCGGCGCGGGTCAGAGGGTGCTGCGCATCCGGATGATCTTGCGGCGCAGCACGACCGTGCGGGTGCCGCTGCCGTCCTTGCGCAGACGGTCGAGCTCCCAGCCCTGGTACTCCGCGGCGTCGGTCAGCATCCGGCACACGGCCGACCTCGACTTGGTGCGGTCGATCGTGAGGTTCCAGAACTCGTACTCGATCATCGATGGTCCTCTCACCGGGCAGCCTCCGACACGTCGTCCAGCGCCTGGAGGATCTCGTGCGGCAGCACGACGTCCTCCGAGGCGAGGTTCTCCTGCAGCTGCGCCGTGGTGCGGGCACCGACGATCGCGGCCGACACCTGGGGCCGCTCCAGCAGCCAGGCGATCGCGACGTGCGCGATCGTGACGCCGAGCCCCTCGGACGCGCGGGCCAGCGCCTCGACGACGCCCGCCTTCTCCGGGGTCAGGTAGGCGCCGACGAACTGGTCCCACCCGGGCGACGCCCCGCGCGAGTCGGTCGGGATGCCGGCGCGGTACTTGCCCGACAGCACCCCGCGGCCCAGCGGCGACCAGGCCAGCACGCCCATGCCGAGGTGCTGCGCCGCCGGCACGACCTCGTCCTCCGGATCGCGGTTGACCAGGGAGTACTCGACCTGCGTGCTCACCAGGGGGATGGTGTCGGCCCGTCCGGCGAGCCAGGTCTGGGCGATCCCGGTCTGCCACCCGGTGAAGTTGGAGATGCCGATGTAGCGGGTGCGGCCGGTCCTGACCGCATGCTCGAGCGCTCCGAGGGTCTCCTCGAGCGGCACGTGGGGATCGGGCGTGTGGATCTGCCAGAGGTCGAGGTGGTCGGTGCCGAGCTGTCGCAGGGACAGGTCGAGCTGGTCGAGCAGCGTGCCCCGCGAGCCGTCACGCACCGTCTCGTCACCACGCCGCACGAATCCGGCCTTGCCGGCCAGCACGATGCGCTCACGGACGCCGTTCTTGGCGATCAGCGTGCCGAGCAGCTCCTCGCACGCCCCGTTGCCGTAGATGGGGGCGGTGTCGACGAGCGTGCCGCCGGCGTCGATGAACGTCGTGAGCTGCTCCTGCGCCTCGTAGGCATCGACCGTGCTGCCCCACGTCATGGTTCCGAGCGCGAGCCGCGAGACCTCCAGCCCTGAGCGACCGACGCGGCGATACTGCATGTCAGAAGGCTAGTGGGGCGTGTGAAGCGCCGCCGGTAGGCTCGCGCTGTGGATTTCCTACAAGCGGTCGTGCTCGGCGTCATCCAGGGCCTGACGGAGTTCCTCCCGATCTCCAGCAGCGCCCATCTCGCGATCTTCCCGAAGTTCTTCGGCTGGGACGATCCGGGCGCCGCCTACACCGCGGTGATCCAGATCGGCACCGAGCTCGCGGTGCTCCTGTACTTCTGGCGGGACATCTGGACGATCGGCTCGGGCTGGGTCCGCGGCGTGGTCTCGCGGGAGGCCCGTCAGGAGCCGGAGTGGCGCATGGGCTGGTTCGTCATCATCGGGTCGGTCCCGATCGTCGTGCTCGGCCTGCTGCTGCAGGACGCGATCGACCGCGACTTTCGCAACCTCTGGGTCATCGGCACCACCCTGATCGTCCTCGGCATCGTGCTGGGCATCGCCGAGCGGGTGGGCCGCAAGAGCAGCCCGATCGAGGACCTCACGATGAAGCACGCGATCCTGCTGGGCCTCGCCCAGGCCGGCGCGCTCGTCCCGGGCGTCTCCCGCTCGGGCGCCACGATCAGCATGGGGCTCTTCCTGGGCTACGAGCGCGCGGCCGCCACGCGCTACGCGTTCCTGCTGGCGATCCCGGCGGTGGTCGGTGCCGGCATCTTCAAGCTCAAGGACATCGGCGGCGACAACTCGTACGGCGTGGGGCCCACGGTCGTCGGCACCGTCGTGTCGTTCGTCGTCGGGCTCGCGGTCATCCACTGGCTGCTCAAGTACGTCAGCACGCACTCGTACACGCCGTTCGTGATCTACCGCGTCGGCCTCGGCGCCGTCGTGCTGGTCCTGCTCGGCACCGGCGTGATCGCCGCGAGCACGACGGTCGGCTAGACCACGGCACCGGGCGGTTATGCTCGGTGACTGCGCCACCTCCCACCGCACGCCACGACCGAACAGGACATCAATGTCGGCCTTTGACCGCGTCACCGAGACCTGGGGCGATCTGAAGTACATGGATCTCCCGCGAGCCACCTACCTGCGCGACCTGATCGTCAAGAGCGACCTGAAGGACCTGCTGGAGCTCGGGTTCTACAAGGGCAAGAGCAGCGCCTACCTCGCCGGAGTGCTGGAGGACCTCGGTCGTGGTCACCTCATCACGATGGACCGCCCCAGCGCCCGCAACCAGGTGCCCGAGATCAACGAGGTCCTCTCGACGATCGACCTCTCGCACCGTGTCACCCCGGTCTTCGCGCACCGCTCGTTCACCTGGGAGCTCGGCAAGATGCTGGAGCAGACCCCGCGCCCGCAGTTCGACTTCTGCTACCTCGACGGCGGTCACACCTGGGACGTCACCGGATTCGGCTTCCTGCTCGTCGACATGATGATGAAGCCCGGCGGCATCATCCTGCTCGACGACCTCGACTGGACGATCGCCCGCTCGCCGCAGGCCAAGACCGAGGCCGGCCAGAAGACCTATGCCGCCTACTCCGACGACGAGAAGGCCGCCAAGGGCGTGCGGATGACGTTCGAGCACATCGCCGACCACCTCGGCTACGACGTCGAGGAGGTCCCGCAGTTCCAGTGGGGCATCGCCCGCAAGCGCGCCCCCAAGAAGGGCCTCTTCGGGCGCAAGTGAGTTCGGCGGCTCACAGCCAGCCGGACCGCTTGAACCGCCAGTAGATGTAGCCGCACAGGCCGCCGATCACGGCGAGGCACAACGGGTAGCCGTACGACCACGACAGCTCGGGCATGTGCTCGAAGTTCATGCCGTAGATCCCGGCGATCGCGGTCGGCACCGCGAAGATCGTGGCGCCGGCCGTGAGCTTGCGCATGTCCTCGTTCTGCTGGACGCTCAGCTGCGCGAGGTGCGCGTTGAGCGCGTTGTCGAGCAGGTGGTCGATCGAGTCGATCGCCTCAGCGGCCCGCGAGAGGTGGTCGGCGATGTCGCGGAAGTACGGTCGCGCGTCCTCGGACGCCGATGCCATCGCCAGGCGGTTGACCGGCTCGCGCAGCGGCAGGACGGCACGGCGGAACTCGAGCGTCTCGCGCTTGAGCCGGTAGATGCGGGTCGAGTCGTTGGACCGCTGGTTGGAGAAGACCGACGACTCGACCTCCTGGACGTCGATCTCGAGCTCGGCGGCGACCTCCTCGTAGTGGTCCACGATGTTGTCGACCACCGAGTAGAGCGCCGCGGTCGGGCCGTGCGAGAGGGGCTCGATCATCGCCTCGGCCGTCTTGCGGGCCTCGCGCAGCGTCGGACCACCGTGGCGCACCGTCAGCAGGTAGTTGGCGCCGAGGAAGATGTTGACCTCGTGCGTCGTGATGTCGTCGTCGCTGTAGGACACCGTGCGGATCGACATGAACGTGTGGTCGGCGTAGCGCTCGACCTTCGGCCGCTGGTGCGCCTCGAGGGCGTCCTCGACGGCGAGCGGGTGCAGCGACAGGGAGTCGGCGACCCGGTGCAGCTCGCCCGCGGTCGGGTTGCCGATGCCGATCCACAGGAAGTCGTCGTCGCCGAGGCCCGCCAGTGCGGCGTCGATGGACCCGGTGTCGTGCTCGGTCGTCTCGCGGACGCCGTCGCGGTAGACGGCGCAGTCGATGATCACGACGACATTGTGCCCCGCGCAGGTGAGGCGCAGCCGTCGACAGGCCGCAACCGGTCAGCAGATACGCTCAGCCCATGCGTAGTTGGTCGGTTCCTGAGGTCCCTTCTCTCGGCGATCTCGGGCTCGGCGACGGCCCCGCGGTCCACGTGCACGACACGTCGGCCGGTGAGGCGCGCCCGGTCGATCCCCAGGACCAGGCACGGCTGTACGTCTGCGGCATCACCCCCTACGACGCGACCCACATGGGCCACGCGGCGACCTACCTGACGTTCGACCTGCTGCAGCGCGCCTGGCGCGACCGTGGCCTCGACGTCGTCTACACCCAGAACGTCACCGACGTCGACGACCCGCTGCTCGAGCGAGCGCAGGCGACCGGCGTCGACTGGGTCGAGCTCGCCGAGCGCGAGACACAGCTGTTCCGCGAGGACATGACAGCCCTGCGGATCATCCCACCGGCCCACTACGTCGGAGCCGTCGAGTCGATCGACCTGGTCGTCGCCCTCGTCCAGCGGCTCGAGAGCGCGGGTGCGGTCTACCGGGTCGACGACGACCTCTACTTCGACGTGCACGCCGACCCCGGCTTCGGTCTGGTCTCCGGGCTCGACGAGGACCAGATGCTCACGATCTTCCCGCAGCGCGGGGGAGACCCCGACCGTGCCGGCAAGAAGCACCCCCTCGACTGCCTGCTGTGGCAGGCGGAGCGGCCCGACGACCCGGCATGGGACAGCGCCCTCGGACGGGGACGACCCGGCTGGCACATCGAGTGCGCTGCGATCGCGCTGGAGCACCTCGGCACGGCGTTCGACGTGCAGGGCGGCGGATCCGACCTGGTCTTCCCGCACCACGAGATGTCGGCCTCCGAGGCCACGGTGGCGACCGGCGAGGCCTTCGCACGGACGTACGTCCACGCCGGCATGGTGGGCTACGAGGGCGAGAAGATGTCCAAGTCCAAGGGCAACCTCGTCCTGGTCTCGAAGCTGCGTGCCGACGGTCACGACCCGATGGCGATCCGCCTGGCGCTGCTCGCGCACCACTATCGCAGCGACTGGGAGTGGTTCGGCGACGAGATCACCGCGGCCGAGGCCCGGCTCGCCCGCTGGCGTGACGCCGTCGGCCGCACCGTGGCCCCGTCGGGCACCGCCGTGCTCGAGCAGATCCGCGCAGCGATGGCAGACGACCTCGACGCCCCGGCGGCACTCGCTGCCGTCGACGCGTGGGTCGCCAACGACGACGCCGAGGACCCCCAGGCCGGGCGCACGGTGCGCACGGCCATCGACGCGCTGCTGGGCGTCGCGCTCTAGCCGAGCACAGGTCAGAAGGTCGGCCCGCTCGCCCGGTTGGGGGGCACCGGCTGCGTCCGCTGACGGCCGAGCTCACCGCCGATGCGTCCTCCGTAGGGCCGGCCGTGGTCGGCGTACTCGTCGCGGACGTACGACAGGCGCCACGGACCGAGCTGGATGCGTGCTCCGGTGCGCAAGGTCTGACGCGGAAGCTGCTGACCGGCCACGGTGCTGAGGATCCGGGCGCTGCGGGCGATCAGCACGTACTCGTCGTCGTCCGTGCGGATGATCTCGGCCTGGAGCTCGTCGGTGCCGGCCAGCTGCAGGTCGACGTCGGCCCCGCTGCCGATGGAGGTGCCCTCGGGCGACAGCTCGTAGACCCCGACCGCTCGCGGCCATCCGGGGTCGGAGGTGTCGCAGAGGTAGAGCCGCGGGTGACCGCCGCCGGCGGGGTCGTGGGTCGTGGTGACGATCCGGGGGAGCCCTGCGACCGTGGGCAGCGGTGGCCATGGCGTGCCGGGCGGCATCCCGGTGCTCGTGAGGGTGACGGCGCCACGCTTGCGGCCTCGGGCGACCACGGCCGACAGCGCGCGAGTCCAGCTGCCGAGCTCCATGTGTCGCGAACGGGTGACCAGACGCTGGAGCCGTCCCGGACGAACAGCGCCGAGCGTCACGACGACACCGTCGGGCCCGCAGACCTGCACGGCAAGACCGAGCCGAGCCAGCTCGTCCGCGACCCGGCGGACGGCCGTGCGGGACGGCTGCCCCGCGATGGACATCAGGTCGTCGCTGCTGATGGTCACCCGGTTGCCCGAAGCGGTGAGCGTCCCGTGCAGCTGTGCGGCCGGTCCGCCGTCGTCGGACGGCACCTCGATGTCGAAGGTCAGGTCGGCGTCGAGGTGCAGGACGGCGGTCATGTCCCGGAGCGGTGCTGGTCAGCACCGGCCTGGTCGTCGTCGCTGGTCGTGATGCGCAGCGTGCCGTTCAGCTTCCACGTCGCGCGCGGCGACTCCGGGCCGGTGTCGCGCGGCACCTCGACCGTCATGTCGATGAGCTCGTAGTTGACGGCGGCCCCCTTCCCGGTGAGGTAGTTCCACATCTCCTGGCCGAGATCAGCCCAGTCGGTGACGGGCTGGATGGTCGGCGGGACGGTGGTGGGCTGGCCGGCGGCGGGATCGGGCTGACTCGTCATGGGAGCTCCTCAGGCTCTGACGGTGAGGTGTGTCACACGTCACTTCTGAGGGTGACACCGATGGCGTGATGCGCAACTTGTGAACGAGTTCAGTTCTCCGGCGGCGCGTCGCGGCGCGATCGACGAGGATGGGGACGACAGTGGTGCTCGACCAGGAGGACGACGATGGGTGATCTGTGTGGCCTCCCGTACGTCTGGGGCGCTACCGCCGGTGAGACAGCGCGCACCTATCCCAGCGAGGCGTTCGCGCCGGCCGGGGCGGAGCGCGCGATGCGGGCCATCGACGTCGCCGCCACGCCGGAGGCGACGTACGCGTGGATCTGCCAGCTGCGCCGCGCGCCCTACAGCTACGACCTGATCGACAACCTCGGACGACGAAGCCCGCGCGACCTCGACCCGACGATGCTCGACCTCGAGCCGGGCATGAGGATCGCGATGATCTTCCGGGTGGTCGACTTCGTGCCTGACGAGAGCGTGACGATGGAGATCGTCGACGCCAGGCCACGCCGCTGGTTCGGACCGCTCGTGTTCACCTACGCCATCGCGCCTCGACCCGGTGGGTGCCGCCTCATCGGGGTGATCGACATGCCGCCGGCTCGCAGCCCGATCGCCCGCGCCCGCCGGTGGCTCCTGATGTGGGGCGACCTGGTGATGATGCGCAAGCAGCTCATGACGCTCGGACGGCTCGCCGAGCAACAGCCGTGAGGCCGCGGAGTGCCTACTCCGGGTCGACGTTGCGGCGCCGCAGGTAGCGCTCGAACTCGCGCGCGATGGCGTCGCCCGACGCCTCCGGCAGCTCGCTGGTGTCCTGCTCCTGCTCGAGCGCCTCGACGTACTCGGCGATCTCCTCGTCGCGGGACGCGAGGTCCTCGGCGCCACGCTGCCACGCGTCGGTGAGCTCGACGAGCACGCCCTGGGGGAGCGGCAGGCCCATGGCGTCCTCGAGGGCACCGAGCAGCGCCAGCGTCGCCTTGGGGCACGGCGGCTCGGCCAGGTAGTGCGGCACGGCCGCCCACAACGACGCGGCGGCGATGCCCTCCTGCGCGGCCATCTCGTTGAGCACCGAGGTGATGCCGATCGGCCCGGTGTAGCGCGACGGGGTCAGCGACATCCGCTCCATCAGCACCGGATCGGTCGTCGACCCGCTGACCGGGACGGGACGGGTGTGGGGCGAGTCGGCGAGCAGCGCGCCCAGGGTCACGAGCTCGGTGACGCCTGCCAGCCGGGCGACGCCGATGACGGTGGAGCAGAAGGCCTTCCAGCGGAAGTTGGGCTCCGGGGCGCGCAGCAGCAGGACGTCGCGGTCGCCGCGTCGGGGGCGGGCGTGATAGATCGACGGTGCCGGCCACGTGATGAGGCGCTCGCCCTCGTCGCTGGTGTGCACGTGCGGACGATGGACCTGGAAGTCGTAGTAGTCCTCGGGGTCGAGCTCGATCAGCAGCTCGGCGTCCCACTCCTCGATGAGGTGGTCGACGGTGCCGGACGCGGCGTCGGCCGCGTCGTTCCAGCCCTCGAACGCCGCGACCATCCACGGGTCACGCATCTGCGGAATGTCGGCGCTGGAAGTCACACCGCCAGCCTAGCCCCGGCGCGATGCCATCCGGTCACGACTCCTCGACCGTGAGTGTCGCCTCCTCGCGGGTCACGTCGACCTGCGAGATGCGCCGTCCGTCGAGCTCGGCGACGGTCAGGGTGGCGGGGCCGACCCTGACGTGGTCGCCCACGACCGGCAGGCGACCGAGCCGGTCGACCACGTAGCCCGCGACGGTCTCGTAGGGGCCGTCGAGCAGCTCGACACCACTCAGCTCGGAGAAGTCCTCGATGTTCAGGCCACCGTCGAAGCTGTTGTCGGGGCGCAGCGGCGTGCCGTCCTCGGACGCGGGCCGGTCGTACTCGTCGCGGATGTCTCCGACGAGCTCCTCGACCAGGTCCTCGAGCGTCACGATGCCGTCGGTGCCGCCGTACTCGTCGATGACCAGGGCAATGTGGACGCCGTCGCGCCGCATCTGCGCCATCGCGGGCAGGATCCGGTTGGTGCCGGGCAGCACCGGGATGTCACGGCAGAGCGAGCCGACGGTGGCCGTGGGGTCGACGTCGGAGCGCAGCAGGTCACGGATGTGAACGAATCCCACGACGTCATCGACGGAGCGACCGGTGACGGGGTAGCGCGAGTGCGGCAGGTCGCCGGCTGTGGTCGCCGCGTCGGCGATGGACGTCGCCGCGGTCAGGAAGTCGACGTTGTGCCGTGGCTGCATGACCTCCTTGACGGAGCGCTCGGTCGCCGCGAAGACGTCCTGCAGGATCTGGCGCTCCTCGTCGTCGAAGCCCTCGTGGGCGCCGACGAGCCCGCGGAGCTCCTCCTCGCCCATCTCCTCGTTGGTCGCGTGCGGATCGCCGCCCAGCACCCGGACGACCGCATTGGTCGACAGCGAGAGGAACCAGATGACCGGACGCATCAGCGTCGCGAACCGCGACAGCGGAGGCGCCACGGCGGTCGCGAGACCGGCCGACTTCTGCAGGGCGAACCGCTTGGGCACCAGCTCGCCCAGCACGAGGGACAGATAGGCGATGACCAGGGTCATCACGACGAGCGCAACCGTGTCGGCGGCGCCGTCGGGCATGCCGAGACCGGTGAAGATCGGGGCGACGTCGGGAGCGAGGGTCGAGGCGCCGTAGGCCGCTGACAGGAAGCCGGCGACGGTCACGCCGATCTGCACCGCAGCGAGGAAGGTGTTGGGGTCGCGCGCGAGCGAGGCGACCTTGGCGCCCCGACCGCCCTGCTCGTCCAGGCGGTCGATCTGGCTCGGCCGCAGGGAGACCAAGGCCATCTCGGTGGCGGCGAACACACCTCCCACCAGCACGAAGACCAGGACGAGGCCGAAGTTGAGCAGCGTCTGCTGATCCATCACCACCCACCCCCCGGGCACGCACAGAGGTGGGGGACAGGTCTTCGGGGCCTCTTCATGGGACGAGTTTAGTGTCCGAGGTCTACTCGTTCTCGGTGCGGTAGCCCAGGTTGGGCGACAGCCACTTCTCGGCCTCGTCGAGGCTCCAGCCCTTGCGCTCGGCATAGTCCTCGACCTGGTCGCGGCCGATGCGTCCGAGCACGAAGTACTGCGAGTCCGGGTGCGAGAAGTACAGTCCGCTCACCGAGGCGCCGGGCCACATGGCCATGCTCTCGGTCAGCTCGATGCCCGTGTTGGCCTCGACGTCGAGCAGCTCCCAGATCGTCAGCTTCTCGGTGTGCTCGGGGCACGCCGGGTAGCCCGGTGCAGGGCGGATGCCGGCGTAGTGCTCCTTGATGAGGTCCTCGTTGCTGAGGGCCTCGTGCGGGACGTAGGCCCAGAACTCCTTGCGCACCCGCTCGTGCATGCGCTCGGCGAACGCCTCGGCGAGCCGGTCGGCGAGCGACTCGAGCAGGATCGCGTTGTAGTCGTCGAGGTTCTTCTTGAACTCCGCGATCTTCTCGCCGATGTGGACGCCCGCGGTCACCGCGAACGCGCCGACGTAGTCGCGCAGGCCCGTGTCCTTGGGCGCCACGAAGTCGGCCAGCGACTTGCGGGCCGAGCCCTCGCGCCCCTCGCCCTGCTGGCGCAGCTGGTGCAGCGTCGTGAGGACGGTCGAGCGTGACTCGTCGGTGTAGACCTCGATGTCGTCGCCGGCCACCTGGTTGGCGGGGAACAGGCCGAACACGCCGTTGGCGCGGATCCACTTCTCCTCGATCAGCTGGTCGAGCATCGCCTGCGCGTCGTCGTAGAGCTTGCGGGCGGTCTCGCCGGTCGCGGGGTTGTTGAGGATGTCGGGGAAGCGACCCTTCATCTCCCACGCGTTGAAGAACGGCTGCCAGTCGATGTACGTGCGCAGCTCGTCGAGCGAGTAGTCCGTGAACGTCTTGACGAACTGGGTCGGCGAGCCCGATGCGTGGTAGTCGTCGGTGTGCACGTCGCGTGTCTGCTGGGTCAGCATCCGGGGCCGGGTCGGCTGGTAGTCGCTCCAGTCGATGGGTGTGGCCTTCTCGCGGGCCGCAGCGATCGACAGCAGCGAACGGGTGTCCTGGCGGGCCGCGTGGCGCTCGCGCAGCGCCTCGTAGTCGGCGTTGGTGTCGGCGATCAGCTTCGGTCGCTGCTCGTCGGAGAGCAGCGCTGCGACGACCGGGACGGACCGTGACGCGTCCTTCACCCAGATGACGGGACCGTGATACTTCTGCGCCACCTTGACCGCGGTGTGGGCGCGCGAGGTGGTGGCTCCACCGATCATCAGGGGGATGTCGAAGCCCTGACGCTCCATCTCGGCGGCGAAGTTGACCATCTCGTCGAGCGACGGGGTGATCAGACCGGACAGCCCGATGACATCTGCACCGTGCTCCTTGGCCGCGTCGAGGATCTTCTGCGCCGGCACCATGACACCGAGGTCGACGACGTCGTAGTTGTTGCACTGCAGCACGACGCCGACGATGTTCTTGCCGATGTCGTGCACGTCGCCCTTGACCGTCGCCATGATGACCTTGCCGTTGCTCCGCTCGACGTCGCCGGGCTGCTTCTCGGCCTCGATGAACGGGATGAGGTAGGCGACGGCCTTCTTCATGACGCGCGCCGACTTCACGACCTGTGGCAGGAACATCTTGCCCTCGCCGAAGAGGTCTCCGACGACGTTCATGCCGGCCATCAGGGGGCCCTCGATGACCTCGATGGGCCGACCACCGCGAGCCGAGATCTCGGCCCGCAGCTCCTCGGTGTCGGACTCGGCGAACTCGTCGATGCCCTTGACCAGGGCGTGGGTGATGCGCTCGCCGACGGGCAGCGAGCGCCACTCCTCGGACGCGACCTCCTTGACGGAGCCGTCGCCGGCGAAGTCGGCGGCGATCTCGAGGAGACGCTCGGTGCTGTCGGGACGACGGTTGAGGATGACGTCCTCGATGCGGTCGCGCAGCAGCTCGGGCACCTCGTCGTAGACCTCGAGGGCGCCGGCGTTGACGATTCCCATGTCCATGCCCGCGTTGATCGCGTGGTAGAGGAACACCGCGTGGATGGCCTCACGGACGGGGTTGTTGCCGCGGAAGGAGAACGACACGTTGGACACGCCGCCGGAGACGAGTGCGCCCGGAAGGTTCTGCTTGATCCAGCGCGTGGCCTCGATGAAGTCGACACCGTAGTTGGCGTGCTCCTCGATGCCGGTCGCGACCGCGAAGACGTTGGGATCGAAGATGATGTCCTCGGGCGGGAAGCCGACCTGGTCGACCAGGATCCGGTAGGCCCGCTCGCAGATCTGCTTGCGGCGCTCGAGGTTGTCGGCCTGACCGTCCTCGTCGAAGGCCATGACCACGACGGCCGCGCCGTACTTGCGGCACAGCCGGGCCTCGCGGATGAACTTCTCCTCGCCCTCCTTCATGGAGATCGAGTTGACGATCGACTTGCCCTGCACGCACTTGAGCCCGGCCTCGATGACGTCCCACTTCGAGGAGTCGATCATGGTCGGGACGCGGCAGATGTCGGGCTCGGTGGCGATGAGCTTCATGAAGCGGTCCATCGCCTCGATGCCATCGATCATGCCCTCGTCCATGTTGACGTCGATGACCTGCGCGCCGGCCTCGACCTGCTGACGCGCCACGGCGAGCGCCGTCGTGTAGTCGCCGGCCTTGATGAGGTTGCGGAACCGGGCAGACCCGGTGATGTTGGTGCGCTCACCGACGTTGACGAACAACGTCTCCTCCACGACCGAGAGGGGCTCGAGGCCCGACAGGCGCAGGGCGTCGCTGGCGGTCGTGGGTACGCGGGGCGCCTTGCCGTCGACGTCACGGGCGATCGAGGCGATGTGGGCCGGCGTCGTGCCGCAGCAGCCGCCGACCATGTTGACGAAGCCCGCGTCGGCGAACTCCGAGACGATCGCCGCGGTCTGGTCGGGCTCCTCGTCGTACTCGCCGAACGCGTTGGGCAGGCCCGCGTTGGGGTAGCACGACACGAACGTGTCGGCGACGCGCGCCATCTCCGCGATGTAGGGGCGCATCTCCTTGGCGCCGAGCGCGCAGTTGAGGCCGACGAGCAGGGGCTTCACGTGGCGGATGGAGTGCCAGAACGCCTCGGTGACCTGGCCGGAGAGCGTGCGTCCGGAGGCGTCGGTGATGGTGCCCGAGATGACGACGGGCCAGGTGCGCCCCTGCTCCTCGAAGACCGTCTCGACGGCGAAGATCGCCGCCTTGGCGTTGAGCGTGTCGAAGATCGTCTCGATGAAGATGACGTCGGAACCGCCCTCGAGGAGGCCCAGCGTTGCTTCCTTGTAGGCCTCGACGAGCTCGTCGTACGTCACGTTGCGGGCGCCGGGGTCGTTGACGTCGGGCGAGATCGACGCGGTGCGGCTCGTGGGGCCGAGGGCGCCGGCCACGTAGCGCGGCTTGTCAGGTGTCTTGTCGGTCATCGCGTCGCACTCGCGACGGGCGAGACGGGCCGACTCGAAGTTGAGCTCGTACGCCAGGTCCTCCATGCCGTAGTCGGACAGCGAGATCGAGTTGGCGTTGAACGTGTTGGTCTCGATCATGTCGGCGCCGGCCTCGAGGTACTCGCGGTGGATGCCGGCGATGATCTCGGGCTGCGTCAGGGTCAGGAGGTCGTTGTTGCCCTGCACGTCGGACGGCCAGTCCTTGAAGCGCTCACCGCGGTAGCCGGCCTCGTCGGGACGATCGCGCTGGATCGCCGTGCCCATCGCGCCGTCGAGCACCATGATCCGGCTCTGCAGCAGCTCGGTCAGGGCGACGGTCGCGTCGGGGCGAAGATCAGGGGCGTGGGACACAAGCATTCCTCGAGGTGCGATGGACTAAGGAGTGCTGGGGAACTCCAGCCGGCGGCGGGCTCGCCTGGGCCTCGGGGGTTCCCGAACTATGGAGTCATTGTCTCACGATCGGCAAGCGGCGGTGGGACCTTGACTCCGGCATGGACAACGCCGTCGCCGGGCGCGCGTTACGGCTCGACTACCGTGGGTGAGTGACCTCATACGCCGCCGTCCTGTGGGACCTCGACGGCACGATCGTCGACACCGAACCGCTCTGGATGGCCGCCGAGCACGACCTCGCTGCGGCCCACGGCAAGATCTGGACCGAGGAGGACGCCCTGCAGCTGGTCGGCAACTCGCTGATCGCGTCGGGGGAGTACATCCGCACCAAGCTCGAGATCGACATGACCGCCGAGCAGGTCGTCGACTACCTGGTCGAGAGGCTGGCCGCGTCGCTGCGCCAGCACATCGACTGGCGGCCCGGAGCACGCGAGCTCATCGCCGCTCTCGACGAGGCGGGCGTGCCGCAGGCGCTGGTGACGATGTCGTACGCCCCGATCGCCGAGCCCGTCGTCGCAGCGCTGCCGTTCGCGGCGGTCGTCACGGGCGACGCCGTCGAGCGTCCCAAGCCGTTCCCTGACCCCTACCTGCTGGCTGCGGAGAGCCTCGGCGTCGATCCGACCCAGTGCATCGCGATCGAGGACTCCGGCACCGGCTCCACCTCGGCCAACGCCGCGGGGTGCAAGGTCGTCGTGGTGCCCCACTTCGTCAACGTCCCCGAGGCGGAGCGCCGGGTGCTGATCCCGACGCTGGAAGGTGTCACCCCGGCCGCCCTGGCCGAGCTCTTCGCCTGACGACCGTTGCGCCTGACGACCGCTGCGGCGGGCTGTCGTCAGCGGTTGAAGAGGCCGCTGAGGAACCCCCTCTTGCGCCTCCAGCCGTGCTGCTCGAGGAAGCCGAAGAGCGGCTCCTTGATGCGACTGGTCTCGAACGAGTAGACCAGCGGCTTCGCGGAGATGCCGTCCTCGTCCTTCGTGACGCCGCCGAAGGAGAAGCTGAACTCCTTGCTGGTGCTCTTGCCCGAGAAGAACGACTTCTCGCCGCCGGCCTTGATGCTGCCGCCGTCGACGCCCACCGAGCCGGTGGTCGACGTCCTGCGCTCGGTGAAGTCGTAGGTGCCCTGGTCGGTGTCGAAGGTGACCGTGATCCGGTAGTCCTGGTCGACGTGCTCCAGGTCGAGGCCGACGGGATAGAGGGTCGTCGCCCTGACGATGTCCCACGTGCCGATGACCTGGTCGCCCTCGACGGTGAAGGCAAAGGGCTGCTGCGGGTCGTCGAGCGTCGGGACGGCTGCGAGCAGGTCGGGCAGGGAGGTCGTCATGACCTCACGCTAGCGGTGGTGCCGGCTCGAGCTGCAGCACCGGCAGCTCAGGAGGGGTGCCACCGAACTCCGGGCAGATCGCCTGGTGGGCGCACCAGCCGCACAGGCCGCTCCTGCGTGGCGGAAAGTCGCGCAGCTCGATCGCCCGCTCGATCGCGGTCCACAGGGCCAGGAGCTTGTGCTCGGTCGCGACCAGGTCGTCCTCGCTCGGCTCGTAGCGCAGGAACGACCCGTCGCCGAGATACATCAGCTGCAGCAGGGTCGGGATCACCCCGCGGGTGCGCCAGATGACCAGGGCGTAGAACTTCATCTGGAACATGGCCCTGTCCTCGTAGCGAGGGTGGGGGGACTTGCCCGTCTTGTAGTCGACGACCCTGATGCGGCCGTCGGGAGCCACGTCGACGCGGTCGATGATGCCGCCGAAGGCCACGCCGTCGACCTCGTAGGAGACGCGCTGCTCGCGGGCCGCCGGCTCGAGCCAGCGAGGATCCTCCATGGCGAAGTAGGTCTCGAGCGGGCCGACGCAGGAGGCGAGCCAGGCGGCCTCGTCGGCGGCCTGCTCGGCGGTGAACAGCTCGGCCAGTCGCGGCTCGGCCTCGCGCAGCTGCGCCCACTCGCCCGGCAGCAGGTCGACGGCCCGCTGCAGGGTGCGCCCGGGGGCGTCCTCGGCGAAGAGGTCCTCCAGCACCGCGTGCACCAGCGTGCCGCGCACCATGACGGGGTCGGCCGGCTCGGGCAGCCGGTCGATCGTGCGGAAGCGGTAGAGCAGGGGACAGTTCTGGAAGTCTCCGGCGCGGCTCGGCGACAGCGATCGTCGGTAGGTCAGCGGCGGGAGGGCTTCGGTCATGCAGAGCACCCTAGTTCGAGGTGCCGACACGACGGGTCGAGGCGGGGGACACCCGATAGGTTGGTGCAGTGAGCTCAACCCAGCGGCCCGGCACGTGGCGGATCGGCCGCATCGCCGGCGTCGACGTGCTGATCAAGCCGTCGTTGCTGGTCATGGGGGCCGCGCTCGTCGTGGTCTTCGCGCCCCGCTACGAGGACCGGTCCGACACCAGCCCCTACGTGCTGGCCGCCGTGTTCGTCGTCGCGCTCTACGTCTCGGTGCTCGTCCACGAGATCGCCCACGTGCTGCTGGCCCGCTCCTACCGGATGCGGGTCGACTCCGTGACGCTGCACCTGCTGGGTGGCGAGACCCTGATCGAGGGTGAGAGCCGCACGCCCGGCCAGGAGCTCGTCACCTCGATCGCCGGTCCGGTGGCGTCGCTCGCGATCGCCCTCGGTGCATTCGCGGTCTCCGACCAGATGGCGTTCGGGACGACGTCCGACATCATCTGGTCGATCGCCTACGTCAACTTGATCGTGGCCGGGTTCAACATGCTGCCGGGCCTGCCGCTCGACGGCGGGCGGGTCTTTCGGGCGATCGTCTGGAAGGTCACGGGTGACGAGGAGGTGGGCATCCGCATCGCGGCCTGGATCGGCCGGTTCACCGCCGTGGCGCTGGTCATCGTCTCGCTGCTCTATCTCGACGGGGCGCCCGACACCGCCGTCAACGTCGCGATCTCCCTGCTGGTCGGCTTCTTCCTGTGGCAGGGAGCCGGCGATGCACTGCGCAATGCCGGACGGTCGGCTCGCATCAACCTGCTGGTCGCCCGCGAGATCGGGTTCCCCGGCGCCACACCGCCTCCCCACGCCGAGACCCTCTCGGCGGACCTCCGTGGCCCCGACCTGCTGCGTGCCATGGCGGCGCGGCCGGCCGAGGCCTATGCCCTGACCGAAGCCGACGGGAGCGTGTTCGGTGTCCTGACCGCGCGCGCCGTCGACGATGCCTACCGAGCGAGCCGCCGATGACCTCCTTCACCCGCAGTGGACCCCTTCTCGAGGGCGAGTGGGTACGCCTCACCGACCCCAAGGGACGCAAGCACAACGTGCAGCTCGTCCCGGGCAAGGAGTTCTCGACCAAGAAGGGCCAGATCAAGCACGACGACATGCTCGGTCAGCCCGAGGGCATCGTGATCCAGTCGTCGCTCGACCACCCCTACCAGGTGTTCCGCCCGCTCCTGTTCGAGTACGTCGTCTCGATGCCGCGCGGTGCCGCGATCATCTATCCCAAGGACGCCGCGCAGATCGTCGCGCAGGCCGACATCTACCCGGGTGCCCGGGTCGTCGAGGCCGGTGCCGGGTCGGGCAGCCTGACGTCCTACCTGTTGCGGGCGATCGGGCCCACCGGGACGCTCGGTTCCTACGAGATGCGCGAGGACTTCGCCGAGAACGTCACCAAGAACGTGCACCAGGTCGCCGGCACCGACCTGCCGGGCTGGACCCTGACGGTCGGCGACGTGCGCGAGGCCATCACCGAGACCGAGATCGACCGCCTGATCCTCGACATGGTCGACCCGTGGAGCTGCATCCCGCTCGCGACCGAGCGGCTCGTCCCGGGCGGCATCATCTGCGCCTACGTCGCCACCACGACCCAGCTGTCGCGCTTCGTCGAGACGATCCGCGAGGACGGCGGCTACACCGAGCCCCGTGCCTGGGAGACCCTCGAGCGCGACTGGCACCTCGAAGGCCTGGCGGTGCGGCCCCAGCACAAGATGAACGGCCACACCGCGTTCCTCGTCACCGCGCGCCGCATGGCACCCGGGCACCACTCGATGGGCACGTCGCGCCGACCGGCCCCCGGGGCCTACGGGCCCGACTACACCGGCCCGCGGCCGTACGACCACGAGGCCGGCTAGCGACCTTCGTGCAACCTTGTCGTCACGACACTCGACCGTGTGTCTGAGATGACAGGGTGAGACATGGTGACTGCAGGTAGGGTCGTCCACACGAGCAGGAGGTGTCTGATGAGCGACAACGAGCCCACCGGCATGAGTGGTCCGGCGAGCGGATCTGACCAGGAGATCGCCTACTTGCGCGCGGAGGTGGAGCACCTGCGTCGCCGTCTCGGCACGGAGCGGTCCACCGACTCCCGCCTGACCGAGCTCGAGGCCAAGCTCGCGGCGACCAGCAGCCAGAACGAGCGCCTGTCGTCGACGCTGCGCGAGGCGCGCGACCAGATCGTCACGCTCAAGGAAGAGGTCGACCGGCTGGCTCAGCCGCCGACGGGCTTCGGCACGTTCCTGCAGCGCAACGACGACGACTCCGTCGACGTGTTCACCGGCGGTCGCAAGCTACGCGTCAACGTCAGCCCCGCGGTCGACAAGGACGCGCTGCGCAAGGGTCAGGAAGTCATCCTCAACGAGGCGATGAACGTCGTGACCGCCCTGGAGTTCGAGCAGGTCGGCGAGGTCGTCTCGCTCAAGGAGATCCTGGCCGACGGCGAGCGCGCCCTGGTCATGGGCAACGCCGACGAGGAGCGCGTCGTGCGCCTCGCCGAGCCGCTCATCGGCCTCAAGATCCGTCCCGGCGACTCGCTGCTGCTCGACAGCCGCTCCGGCTACGTCTACGAGCGCGTCCCGAAGTCCGAGGTCGAGGAGCTCGTCCTCGAAGAGGTCCCCGACATCGACTACGAGTCGATCGGCGGCCTGCGCCAGCAGATCGAGTCGATCCGCGACGCGGTCGAGCTGCCCTACCTGCACCCCGAGATCTTCATCGAGCACGAGCTCAAGCCGCCCAAGGGCGTGCTGCTCTACGGCCCTCCCGGCTGCGGCAAGACGATGATCGCCAAGGCGGTCGCCGCGTCGCTGGCCAAGAAGGTCTCCGAGCGCACCGGCGAGGAGGGACGCTCGTTCTTCCTCAACATCAAGGGCCCCGAGCTGCTCAACAAGTACGTCGGCGAGACCGAGCGGCACATCCGTCTGGTCTTCCAGCGCGCTCGTGAGAAGGCCAGCGAGGGCACCCCGGTCATCGTGTTCTTCGACGAGATGGACTCGCTGTTCCGCACCCGCGGCTCGGGCGTCTCCTCCGACGTCGAGAACACGATCGTCCCGCAGCTGCTGAGCGAGATCGACGGCGTCGAGGGCCTCGAGAACGTCCTGGTGATCGGAGCCTCCAACCGCGAGGACATGATCGACCCGGCGATCCTGCGACCCGGCCGCCTCGACGTCAAGATCAAGATCGAGCGCCCCGACGCCGAGTCGGCCCGCGACATCTTCAGCAAGTACCTCACCGCCGGGCTGCCCCTGCACGAGGACGACCTGGGGGAGTGGGGCGGCAACCGCCAGGACACCGTCGACGGCATGATCCAGCGCACCGTCGAGCGAATGTACACCGAGTCCGAGGACAACCAGTTCCTCGAGGTCACCTACGCCAACGGCGACAAGGAGGTCCTGTACTTCAAGGACTTCAACTCCGGCGCCATGATCCAGAACATCGTCGACCGGGCCAAGAAGATGGCCATCAAGGACCTCCTCGAGAGCGGACAGCGGGGCCTGCGGGTCCAGCACATGCTCCAGGCGTGCCTCGACGAGTTCAAGGAGAACGAGGACCTGCCCAACACGACCAACCCCGACGACTGGGCGCGGATCTCGGGCAAGAAGGGTGAGCGCATCGTGTTCATCCGCACCCTCATCTCGGGCAAGAGCGGCAACGAGCCGGGACGGTCGATCGACACGGTCGCCAACACCGGCCAGTACCTCTGACGCCGTTGCCTCCTGGACCCTCCCTGACGTTCGACCTGCGCGTCGTGTCGTACGCGATCGACGACGCGCAGCGTCTGACGGCAGAGGTCCAGGAGGAGTACGGGCGCCGCTACGGCGGTGACGGCGACATCTCGCCGATCGACGTGCACCAGTTCGACCCGCCCGGTGGCCACTTCGTGATGGCCTACGTCGACGACGTGCCGGCAGCCATGGGCGGCTGGCGACGCGGTGGTCCGGCGGGGGAGTCCGACGCCGAGATCAAGCGGATGTTCGTCCGTCCGGCGTTCGCCCGCCGTGGCCTTGCCCGGGCGGTCCTCGCAAAGCTGGAGCGGACGGCCGGCGCCGCCGGCATCACCCGGCTCGTGCTCGAGACCGGAACGGCGCAGCCCGAGGCGATCGCGCTCTACACCTCGTCGGGGTACGGCGAGATCGCCAAGTTCGGCTTCTACGCCGACTACGACGACAGCGTCCACCTCGGCAAGGTGCTGACGGCGGGCGACCCCGTAGGCTCACCGACATGACAGTGCGCCGGGTGCAGGGCAGTGAAGTCGAGTACGGCATCGCCGTGCAGGGACAGCCGAATGCCAACCCCATGGTCGCGTCGACCCATGTGGTCAACTCCTACGCCGCAGCGCACGGCCTGACCCGGCGGGCCCGGTGGGACTTCGAGGAGGAGAGCCCGCTGCGCGACGCCCGCGGCTTCGACCTCAGCCGGGAGGTCGCCGACCCCTCGCAGCTCACCGACGAGGACATGGGCCTGGCCAACATCATCCTGACCAACGGCGCCCGGCTCTATGTCGACCACGCCCACCCGGAGTACTCCAGCCCCGAGGTCACGAGCCCGCTCGACGTCGTCCTGTGGGAGAAGGCCGGCGAGAACGTCATGCGCCTCGGCGCCGAGCTGGCTGCGCAGGTGCCCAACACGCAGCCGATCGTGCTCTACAAGAACAACGTCGACAACAAGGGTGCCTCCTACGGCTCCCACGAGAACTACCTGATGCGGCGCGACGTGCCGTTCGACCAGATCGTCGAGCACCTCACGCCGTTCTTCGCCACGCGGCAGGTCTTCACCGGGTCCGGTCGGGTCGGCCAGAAGCAGGACGGCAGCGTCCACGCGTTCCAGATCAGTCAGCGCGCCGACTACTTCGAGGTCGGGGTGGGCCTGGAGACGACGCTCAAGCGCCCGATCATCAACACCCGCGACGAGCCGCACGCCGATCCCAAGAAGTATCGACGCCTGCACGTCATCATCGGCGACGCCAACTGCTCCGAGACCGCGATCTACCTCAAGCACGGCACCACCTCGCTGGTCCTGGCGATGATCGAGGCCGGCTTCATCACGCGCAGCCTCGCCATCGCGTCGCCGGTCAGGGCCGTCCACGACATCTCGCACGACCCGACGCTGACGCACAAGGTCGAGCTCGAGGACGGGCGCACGGTGACGGCCCTCGAGCTGCAGGGGGAGTACCTCCAGCTCGCCAAGGACTTCGTCGCCCGTGAAGGCTCCGACGAGCAGACCGACGACGTGATCCGCCGGTGGGAGAGCGTGCTCGAGCGCCTGGGCCGCGACCCCATGGAGTGCGTCCGTGAGCTCGACTGGGTGGCCAAGCTGGCGCTGCTCGAGCGCTACCGCGAGCGCGACAGCCTCGACTGGGACCACGCCAAGCTGCACCTGGTCGACCTGCAGTACCACGACATCCGGCTGCACAAGGGGCTCTACCACCAGCTCGTCCGCACGGGGCGGATGGACCGGCTCTTCACCGACGAGCAGGTCGCGGCAGCAGTCGTCGACCCACCGCGCGACACCCGTGCGTACTTCCGGGGCATGTGCCTGGCCAAGTTCAGCAAGGACATCGCCGCGGCCTCGTGGGACTCGGTGATCTTCGACCTGCCGGGCCACGACTCCCTGCAGCGCATCCCGACGATGGAGCCCCTGCGCGGCACGGCTGAGCACGTGGGTCAACTGTTCGAGTCCAGCACGACCGCATCCGAGCTGTTCTCCGCGATCACCGGCCGCTAGAACGCTCCGCCCCACGCCGGGTCCTTCCAGATCTGGGCCTGATCCGATCGGGGCATTCGTGGTTTCGCCACCCTGCTGCTGCACCCGTGGGGCTAGGGTTGTGTCATGTCAGAGCAGCAGCACAAGAACACGCGCAAGCCCGCCGAGGCCGAGGAGCAGGTCGAGGCGACCGAGGTCGACTCCGAGGCGAAGGCCAAGCTGGACGACGACGTCGACTCGATCCTCGACGAGATCGACGACGTGCTCGAGGAGAACGCCGAGGAGTTCGTCCGCAGCTTCGTGCAGAAGGGCGGACAGTGATGCTGCCTGAGGGCACCCGCCTGACCGGTTCATCCTCCTTCGCCGACTACCTCGCCAGCACCGCCCCCGAGCTGATGCCCGGTGCGGCTGCGCGCTCCAACGGCGCTCACGCCGACCTGGCACCTCATGCCACGACGATCGTCGCCGCGACGTTCGACGGGGGAGTGGTCATGGCCGGCGACCGTCGCGCGACGATGGGCAACGTCATCGCGCAGCGCGACATCGAGAAGGTCTTCCCGGCCGACGAGTACTCCTGCATCGGCATCGCCGGCAGCGCCGGACTCGCGATCGAGATGGTGCGCCTGTTCCAGGTCGAGCTCGAGCACTACGAGAAGATCGAGGGCACGGTCCTGTCGGCCGACGGCAAGGCCAACCGCCTCGCCGCGCTGATCCGCGGCAACCTGGGGCTGGCGATGCAGGGCCTGGCCGTCGTGCCACTCTTCGCGGGCTTCGACCTCGAGACCCAGCAGGGCCGCATCTTCTCCTACGACGTCACCGGCGGTCGCTACGAGGAGCACAGCGGTTTTCACTGTGTCGGCTCCGGCTCCGTCTTCGCCCGTGGGTCGCTCAAGAAGCTCTACAGCCGCGAGCTCACCGAGGGCGACTGCGTGACCGCGGCGATCCAGGCGCTCTACGACGCCGCCGACGACGACTCCGCCACGGGCGGCCCCGACCTGACCCGCCGGATCTTCCCGGTGGTCTCGGTCGTGACCTCCGACGGCTACCGGCGGCTCGCCGACGACGAGGTCGGCGCGATCGCCGACGACGTCATCGGCGGACGCCTCGTGCGGCCCGACGGTCCGTCCGCCCCGCTCAACTGATCCGACGTAGGCACAGAGAGGCATCCCATGACCCAGCAGTTCTACGTCTCGCCCGAGCAGCTCATGAAGGACCGGGCCGACTTCGCCCGCAAGGGCATCAGCCGCGGGCGCAGCGTGGCGGTCGTCCACTACGCCGACGGCATCCTGTTCGTCGCGGAGAACCCGTCGCAGGCGCTGCACAAGATCAGCGAGATCTACGACCGCATCGGCTTCGCGGCGGTCGGACGCTACAACGAGTTCGAGAACCTGCGGATCGCCGGCGTCCGTCTGGCCGACATGCGCGGCTACTCCTACGACCGACGCGACGTGACCGGCCGCAGCCTCGCCAACGCGTACGCCCAGACCCTCGGCACGATCTTTTCGGCCGGTGGTGAGAAGCCCTACGAGGTCGAGATCTTCGTCGGCGAGCTGGGCGCCGACGCGTCGTCCGACCAGGTCTACCGCCTGATGTACGACGGCTCGGTCGCCGACGTCCAGGGGTTCGGCGTCATGGGTGGCCAGAGCGAGCAGGTCGAGACCTATCTCGGCGAGCACTACACGCCCGGCCTCGACCTGGCCGCAGCCGTCAAGCTCGCCGTGACGGCCCTGGGCCAGGACACCGATCCCGCTCGTACGGTCGAGGCGTCCGCGCTCGAGATCGGCGTGCTGACCCGGTCGCGCCCCCAGCCGCGCAAGTTCAAGCGCCTCAGCGATGCCGACGTCGCGGCGGCGCTCGAGGCGTAGCTCCGGCGTTTGGGAGCCGTGCAATCGGGTATGGCGACGCCATGCCTGACACGGTCGACCCGACATTGCCCTCGAGGACCGTGGCCGGAGGGCTGCTGGGCCTCGTGCTCGTGGTGGCGCTCGGCGCCGCCCAGCTCTCGTGGGTCGGCCGCTCGGACCGGGTGGACGACATGTTCGTGTCGTTCATTGGGCCCTGCATCGGCATCGGGCTCGGCCTGTGGTTCAGGATCCGGTTCGACCGTGACAGGCGCCCCCGACGACACTCTCGCGGGTGGCACGTCGCCGTGGCCGCCCTGGTGATCGTCGGCTGGCTGCTCGCGGTCAACGCACTCAACGGAGGTGTCGGTACCGAAGCGCTCGTGCCCACCATCGTCCTCGGAGTGATCGGCACGGCCGTCATGGTGGCCGGCACCCGGATCTTCAACCCCGAGGTCGTGGCATGACCGACCCCGCCGGCGACTGGTCCGCCCGCGCCAACTTCTGGCGGGGTGATCGGGCGCTCGGCGGACGACTGCACGTCCGAGCGGGGCGGCTGGTCTTCGTGCCGCACGGCCTGGAGCGCGCCCTCGGCGGCGACGACGGCTTCGACGTGGCGCTGGCCGAGATCGTCGGGCTCGGTGCTGCGCCGCGGTCGATGCGGGTCCCGCGTCGGCGGCTCGTCGTCACCACGAGCCCCGGACGCACCGGCTACTTCCTCGTCAACCGTCTCGACGGCGCGCTCGACCACCTGCGGGACGAGATCACCGAGGCCGGGGGCACGGCCCGGGCGCTGGACGACACCGAGACCCGTTCGTCGGTGCCCGAGCTCTCTCCGGACGACTCGCTCCTCATGAACGTGATCCAGTCCGGCTGGGCACATCTCGTGGGCCTCGCCATCTGGGGCCTCGCCCTGGTCGGCGTGCTGGCGGGGTCCCGCAACCCCTGGGCCGTCGCGGTCCTCGTCCTGCTGGTGCTGTTCTCCGGCTGGCGGGCTTGGGCCGGCTTCCGTCGCCGTTCGCGCATCAAGGCAGCGCGAAGACGCCGCGACACCTCGTGAGTCGGTGACTCAGCGACCTTTCCAGCCTGCTGATACGTCGCTGAGTCACCGCCAATGGCACGCGGCCGGCCAAGCCCGCCTGTGTCCACCTTCTCAGGCGGCGTAGTGCCAGTCGGTGATGAAGTGGGCGAGGTCGACCTCGACGCGTGACGGGGTCCGGCGGCGCATCGCGACGTCGGTCGGCTCGGCGACACGGTGGGTCTTGATGTTGTGGTGCCGCCGGCAGAGGGCGCGAAGGTTGTCGCCGTGGGTGGGACCGTCGGGCCGGGGGATCTCGTGGTCGAGGTCGCAGGTGATGGCCGGCTGGGTGCAGGTCGGGAACCGGCAGGTGCCGTCACGGGCCTGGACGGCCGTGCGGAGGGCGTCGGACGGGAACGGTCGGGGTTCGGTGGTGTCGAGCACCCGGCCGAGCGGATCGGTCAGGATGCGGAACCAGAGGGTGTCGGGATCGGCCAGCAGGTCGCGGACCATGTCGGCCGGCAGGGCGAACGAGCCGTCGAACGACTCGCCGGGCAGGTCGTCGAGCCCGGTCAGCGAGGTGACCGGCACCGTGATGCCGACGACCGCACGGGCGCTCGTGGAGGCCCCGTCCGCGCCGCGACCGAGCAGCAGGTCGACGAAAAGGTCGGCCCTCCGCTGGTCGATCGTGCGGTCGTCGTCGGACAGGGCCCGCGCGCGCTGGGTGAGGGCGGCGTCGATCCGCTCGGCGTCGGCGGTCGGGAGGTAGGCCGTGAGCCACGACATGCCGTCGTCGCCCGGCCGGACCCAGACCGCCCGCTTCGCGTGCTCGTCGCGGGCGGCGCACCGGTCGGGCGCCCACCGGGCCACGAACCGGTTGAGCCAGCCTCGCAGCTGCGAGACGGTGTGCGACGACGCGTAGTCGCCGACGGCGGCGTCGAGGTGGATGAGGTGGTGGTTGTCTCCCCGCACCTTGTGGGCGGCGGCCGCGATGAGCGAGACGCGGTAGGCGTCGATGTCGCCGACGAGGAACGCGACCCACGTCAGCGGCAGCAGGCTGCGGACGCGACGGAGCTGCGCGAGACGGTCCTGCACGACCTTGGTCGGCAGGTGCAGCGCCACGCCGAGCTCGTCGGCCGCGAACGAGCGCTCGATCTCGGCGACGCGGGGATCGGCGTGCCGCTCGGACTCGGTGCGTCGGACGTCGTCGAACGCCAGCATCCGATGGGCGATCCGCGCCTCGATCCGGGCACGCTCGACCTCGAGCGCGGCGATCTCGTCGAGGATCACCTGGCCGGGGTCGGACGCTGCTTCCATACCTCCAACCTAGGGGTCGCCACTGACACGTCTGTTTGGAGATGGCAGGGATGAACGCGGATCGCAGACCGGCGGGAACCAGCTCGTCAGGCCCGCCGGAACAGCTGCATCGAGCCGACCGGGGTGAAGCCGGCGCCCAGCAGAGCACGCAGGCTCGCGGCGTTGCCGGGCGAGACGGCCGCGACCACGATCTCGCCCGCCGGGACGCTCGTCAACGCGTCCGCGACGAGGTTCCCAGCCGCGCCGTGGCCCCGACGGGACGGCTGGATCTCGAGGCTGAGCTCGGTGAGGCCCGCCAGCCCGCGCGAGACGATCACGACGTCGCGGCGTCCCGGATCCGCTCGGCCGAGGACCCGCAGCTCGTCGCGCACGGCGGCCGCGAACGCGACGCGCGGGTGATCGACGAGATCAGGCCGGTCGACCAGCACCGGCCGGCCACCGGCGCCGCGGGCGACGAGCACCGCGTCGAGGCTGTCGATCCAGCTGCCGGATCCGGCGACGGCCGAGACCAGGCGCGGATCGTGCGCCCCGTGAACGCGACCGCGGCTTCGAGCCCCTCGCGCCACGGTGGCACGCGGTGCCAGCCACCGTCGACCGGCGGAAACCGGCCCTCGGCCGCCGACCGGATCATCGCCGCCAGCGGATGGCCGGGCTCGCGGTCGCTCGTGCGCACCACGATCGCACAGGCCGTCAGGGTCCCGGGTTCGCGCGTCGCGGCGCGCGGCAACCCCCACGCGACTAGGCTGTGTCCATGGACCGGCGGATCTTCGGCATCGAGAATGAGTACGGCGTCACGTGTTCGTTCAAGGGCCAGCGCCGCCTGTCGCCCGACGAGGTGGCGCGCTACCTGTTCCGGCGGGTCGTCTCGTGGGGTCGCAGCAGCAACGTCTTCCTGCGCAACGGGGCCCGGCTCTACCTCGACGTCGGCAGCCACCCCGAGTACGCCACGCCCGAGTGCGACGACCTCGTCGACCTGGTCACGCACGACCGCGCGGGCGAGCGCATCCTCGAGGGCCTGATGATCGACGCCCAGAAGCGACTGGCCGACGACGGGGTCGAGGGCGACATCTATCTGTTCAAGAACAACACCGACTCGGCCGGCAACTCCTACGGCTGCCACGAGAACTACCTCGTGAGCCGGGCGGGGGAGTTCAGCCGCCTGGCCGACGTCCTGATCCCGTTCCTGGTGTCGCGGCAGATCATCTGCGGCGCCGGCAAGATCCAGCAGACCCCGCGCGGGACGATCTTCTCGGTCAGCCAGCGCGCCGAGCACATCTGGGAGGGCGTCTCCAGCGCCACGACCCGGTCGCGCCCGATCATCAACACCCGTGACGAGCCGCACGCCGATGCCGAGCGGTTCCGTCGCCTCCACGTCATCGTCGGCGACTCCAACATGAGCGAGACGACGACGCTGCTCAAGGTCGCGACGACCGACCTGGTGCTGCGGATGATCGAGAGCGGCGTGACGATGCGCGACATGACGCTCGACAACCCGATCCGCGCGATCCGCGAGATCGCCCACGACATGACCGGGCGTCGCAAGGTGCAGCTGGCCAACGGCCGTGAGCTGTCGGCGCTGGAGATCCAGGCCGAGTACTTCGGCAAGGCCGCCGAGTTCGTCGACAAGAACGGCCTGCACACGCCCACCATCACCCGTGCACTCGACCTGTGGGAGCGCACGCTCAAGGCCGTGGAGTCCGAGGACCTGTCGCTCGTCGAGCGTGAGGTCGACTGGGTCATCAAGTACAAGCTGCTCGACCGCTACCGCACCACGCACGACATGAGCTGGAGCGACCCCCGCATCGCGCAGCTCGACCTCGCCTATCACGACATCCGACGCGACCGCGGCATCTTCTACCTGCTGGAGAAGAAGGGCGCCGTCGCCCGGGTGACCAACGACCTCGACGTCTTCGCGGCCAAGTCGATCCCGCCGCAGACGACCCGTGCGCGGCTGCGCGGCGACTTCATCAAGCGGGCCCAGGAACGGCGGCGCGACTTCACCGTCGACTGGGTCCACCTCAAGCTCAACGACCAGGCCCAGCGCACGGTCCTGTGCAAGGATCCCTTCCGCTCCCAGGACGAACGGGTCCAGCGACTCATCGACGGGATGTGAGTCCGGAGGCCTTTGGCGCGGCCGTTACAGTGGGCCACGATCTGTTGCCGTCCACCGAAGGTCGTACCCGTGCGTCGAATCCTCCTGGCATCCGTTGCCGCAAGCCTCGTCCTCGCAGGATGCGGTGGCAGTGACGACGGCGGGAGCGCAGACCTCTCGGCCGTCAAGGTCAGCGACGCCAAGACCCCGAAGGTCACGGTCACCAAGGGCTTCAAGGTCACCAAGACCGAGAGCAAGGTCCTCAAGGAGGGCAGCGGCGACGAGCTGAAGGAGGGCGACTCGGTCAAGCTCGACTACGTCGGCGTCAACGGCACCACGGGCAAGCTGTTCGACAGCACCTACGCCGCCGCGCCCCAGACGATCTCGTTGTCGACCACCACGATCCTCGCCGGTTTCGTCAAGGGACTCGACGGCCGCAAGGTCGGCAGCCGCGTGCTCGTCGCGATCCCACCGAAGGACGGCTTCGGCGCCACGGGTCAGCCGAGCTTCGAGATCAAGAAGGCCGACACCATGGTGCTGGTCTTCGACATCGTCTCCAAGGTCCCGACCGAGGTGACCGGCACCAGCAAGAAGCTGCCCTCCGACGTCCCGCAGATCAAGCTCGACGGTGACAAGCACCCGTCGGGCTTCACGACGTCCGGCAAGACCAAGAAGAAGGTCAGCAAGGAAGCGCTCTACACCGTCATCAAGGGCGACGGCGCGAAGATCGAGAAGGGCCAGACCCTCACCGCGCAGTACGTCGGTCAGGTCTACCCCGACGGCAAGGTCTTCGACGAGTCGTGGTCCAAGGCGCCCGCGAGCTTCCCGGTCGGCACAGGTGGCCTCATCGCCTGCTGGGACGACCTCCTGGTCGGCCAGCCGATCGGCAGCCGGGTCGTCCTGGTGTGTCCCGCCGACAAGGCGTACGGCGACGCCCCGCAGGGCGACATCATCAAGAAGGGCGACACGCTGATCTTCGCCATCGACTTGCTCGACGCTTCCTGACATCCTCTCTTCATGGCCGAGCGCAAGACCGAGAGGTTGATGAACCTCATCTTCGCTCTCCTGGTCAGTCGTCAGTACCTCACGAAGGACCAGATCCGCGAGTCGATCGCCGACTATCGCGACTCGACGCCGCAGGCGTTCGACCGCAAGTTCGAGCGCGACAAGGAAGAGCTCCGCGAGCTCGGCATCAACGTGGAGATGGGGCAGAACGACAAGTACTTCAACGACGAGCCGGGCTACCGGATCCGTCGTGACGAGGCCGAGCTGCCCGATCTCGAGCTGACCCGCGAGGAGGCCGCCGTCATCGGTCTGGCCACCCAGGTCTGGGAGCATGCCGGGCTCGCGAGCGACTCGACCACCGCTCTCGTCAAGCTCAAGGCCATCGGTGTCGACGTCGACACCAGCGTCCTGCGGATGGCCGAGCCCAAGCTGTCGACCGACGAGCCGTCGTTCGACGCGATGTGGGACGCGGTCACCCGAAGGGTCCCGGTGACCTTCGTCTACGCCCGCCCCAACGCCGAGCCCATGACGCGACACCTGCAGCCGTGGGGCATCATCTCGTGGCACGACCGGTGGTACGTCGGAGGCTTCGACCTCGACCGCGATGCGGCCCGCATCTTCCGCCTCTCCCGCGTCATCGGCGACGTCGAGACCCAGGGAGCACCGGGGTCCTACGAGATCCCCGAGGGCACCGACATGAAGGAGATCGCCCGGGCCCTGTTCCCGCCCGATCCCGTCGAGGCCGCGGTCCTGCGCATCCGCACCGGGCGAGGCCAGTCGCTGCGCCGCCTCGCCGAGAAGGTCACCCCCCTGGGCGACGACCTCGACGAGGTCGAGATCCGCTACTCGTCGCGCTGGGAGCTGGCGTCCGAGGTCGCGTCCTACGGGCCCGACGTCGTCGTGGTGTCGCCTCCCGACGTGCGCGAGGCCGTGATCCAGCGCCTGCGTGCTGCCGTGAGCGGCCAGCTGGAGGGAGCCTCGTGAGCAGGTCGCAGCAGCAGGTCGTGCGGATGCTCGCGATGGTGCCCTACCTGCAGGGCAACGACGGCGTCCCGGTCAACGAGGTGGCGGCCGAGTTCGGTGTGACCCCCAAGGTCATCCGCGACGACCTGCGCCTGCTGATGTACACCGGCACGGGGGAGTACGCCGGCGAGCTGATCGACTTCGACCTCACCGCGCTCGAGCAGGACGGCATCGTCCACATCCGTGACGCGGAGTTCATGACCCGTCCGCTGCGCATCAGTGCGCGCGAGGGCGTGGCGCTCATCGTGGCGCTGCGCACCCTGCGCGCATCGGCAAGCGGGCCCGAGCTCACCGTGATCGACAGCGCGCTGGCCAAGCTCGAGAGCGCCGTCGGCGACACCGTGTCGGCCCCCGTCGACGTCCTGCTCGACGAGACCGACCCCGTCATCCACGGCGCCATCGTCCATGCCCTCGCCAGTGGCAAGCGACTGCAGATCACGTATGCCACCGCGACCCGTGACGAGCAGTCCGACCGCGAGGTCGACCCGCGACGCCTCTTCACCGAGCAGGGTCGCCTCTATCTCGAGGCGTGGTGCCTCAAGGCCGAGGACCTGCGCTTCTTCCGCCTCGACCGCATCCTCGCGGCCCAGGTCACCGGCACCGACGCCGAGGACCACGACGCCACGCCGCGCGACCTGTCCGACGGGTTCTTCACCGTGGGCGACCAGACCCCCTACGTGCTCGTCGACCTGCACCCCCGCGCGCACTGGCTGACCGAGTACTACCAGGTCGACCTGATCGAGGAGAGCGACGACGGCGTGTGGCGGGCCAAGGTCTACGGCGCCGACTGGGCCTGGCTGCGACGCCTCGTCCTCCGCAACGCCGGGTCGGTCTCCGTCATCGAGCCGGACACGCTCCGTTCACAGGTGGTTGAGGACGCTCGCCTAGCCTTGCAGGCGTACGATGAACCAGTCACCACCCTTTGAGGAGACCCCATGTTCCGTCAGATCGGCCCCACCGAGATCTTGATCGTGCTCGGCGTCGTGCTGCTGCTCTTCGGGGGCAAGAAGCTCCCCGAGCTCGCACGCGGCTCGGGCAAGGCCCTGCGCATCTTCAAGACCGAGGTCAAGGCGCTGCACGACGACGATGACGAGCCCACGAAGCCCGCGTCCCTCGAGACGATCGAGGCCACCGAGGCGCCCGAGCCGTCCGAGCTGAACAAGAAGTCCGGACAGGCCTGACGCTTGGCGCTGAGAAGCGGCAAGCCTGCCCCGGCACCGGGCGGCACGATGCCGCTCATGGGACACCTGCGCGAGCTGCGCACACGGCTGGTGCGCGCCGTGCTGGCCATCGTCATCGGTACGGTCGTCGCCTGGATCTACTACGAGCCGATCCTCAACTTCCTGACCGAGCCCTACAATGACATCCGTCCGCTGCTGTCCGACCGCGGCATCGAGACCGACATCGTCATCACCGGCATCGGTGGCGCGTTCCAGTTCCAGCTGAAGATCTCGCTGGTCGTGGGCGTCCTGCTGTCCAGCCCCGTGTGGCTGTGGCAGATCTGGGGCTTCGTGCTCCCGGCGCTGCACCGCAACGAGAAGCGCTGGGCACTGCTGCTCACCGCGACCGGGGCCCCGCTGTTCGTGAGCGGTGCCGGCCTGGCCTACATCGTGCTGCCGAAGGCGATGGAGGTGCTGATCGGCTTCGTGCCCGACGGGTTCGGGTCGCTGCTCACGGGTGCGGAGTACTTCGACTTCATCATCCGGATGATGCTCGTGTTCGGCGTCGCGGCCGAGATCCCGCTCGTCGTGGTGATCCTCAACCGCATCGGCGCCGTCAGCGCCCGCCAGCTGGCCAACGCCCGCCCGTGGATCGTCATCGGCATCTTCATCTTCGCGGCCATCGCGACCCCCACGACCGACCCGCTGACGATGGTGTTCCTCGCCGCGCCGATGACCGTCCTGTACTTCATCTCCGAGATCATCGCGAAGCTCACCGACCGCAAGCGCGGCAAGGCCGCCGCCGAGGCAGAGCTGGCCGACGACGAGGTCTCGTCGCTGGACGACTGAAACGCCCTGCCGGGGACCGGCAGATCGTAGGCTGCTGCCATGCACCTCGCCCTCGTCGTCAACCCCACCTCCGGCAGGCGTCGCGGAGTGTCGATCGCGGCGAGGGCGGCTGAGCGTCTGGGGCAGGCCGGCCACACGACCGTGACGATCCAGGGTGACGACGCACCGTCGGCCCGTGACCAGCTCAAGCAGGCGATCGACGCAGGCCTGCACGGGGTCGTGGTCGTCGGTGGCGACGGGGCCCTGCACGGCGTGCTCGACCACGTGGCCGACTCCGACCTCGTGTTCGGCCTCATCCCGGCCGGCACCGGCAACGACACCGCGCGCTCGCTCGGCATCCCGGTCAAGGACGTCGACGCCGCCATCGACCTGATCGTCGCGGGACACGTCAGGACGATCGACCTGGCGCGCACCGACGAGGCCTACGTCGCCACGGTGGTGGCCTCGGGGTTCGACTCCAAGGTCAACGAGCGAGCCAATGCGATGACGTGGCCGCGCGGCAACATGCGCTACAACATCGCGATCGTCGCCGAGCTGCGCGCGTTCCAGCCGCTGCCCTTCACGTTGACCCTCGACGGCGTGACGATCGAGCGTGAGGCGATGCTCGTCGCCGTCGGCAACGGTCCGTCCTTCGGCGGCGGACTGCGGATCTGCGAGGGAGCCGAGCTCGACGACGGCCTGCTTGACGTGGTCGTGATCAACCCCGTGAGCAAGGTGAAGTTCCTGCGGGTCTTCCCGCAGCTGTACCGCGGCACGCACGTCACGCTGCCGGAGTTCGAGCGGCACCTCGTGCGGGAGGTGACGCTCTCGTCGCCGGACATCGTGGCGTACGGCGACGGCGAGCGTCTCGGGCCCCTCCCGATGACGACGACCGTCCAGCCGGGCGCGTTGCGCGTCTTCGCCCCACGGCCGCCCCCGTAGGCTGGGGGCATGAGCTCGCCGGCGGAGAAGTACGCACAGTCCCGGGCCAGCAGGCAGTATCCCCACCTCGCGGAGTTCCGCGGTCTCTACGACTTCGGTCTCGACGGCTTCCAGGTCGAGGCCTGCCGGGCCGTCGAGGACGGGCACGGCGTCCTGGTGGCGGCCCCGACCGGCTCGGGCAAGACGTTGGTGGGCGAGTTCGCCGTCCATCTTGCGATCGCGACGGGCCGCAAGTGCTTCTACACGACGCCGATCAAAGCCCTGTCCAACCAGAAGTTCGCCGACCTCGTCGACCGCTACGGCGCCGAGAACGTCGGCCTGCTGACCGGTGACAACACGATCAACGGTGAGGCTCCCGTCGTCGTGATGACGACCGAGGTGCTGCGCAACATGCTCTACGCGGGCTCGCGCACGCTCGACACGCTCGGCTACGTCGTGATGGACGAGGTCCACTACCTGGCCGACCGCATGCGCGGCGCCGTGTGGGAGGAGGTCATCATCCACCTCGCCGAGTCGGTGTCGGTGATCTCGCTGTCGGCCACCGTGTCCAACGCCGAGGAGTTCGGCGACTGGCTCACCGAGGTGCGCGGCGACACCGTCACGATCGTCGAGGAACGACGCCCCATCCCGCTGCACCAGCACGTGCTGGTCGGGCGCAAGATGTTCCCGCTCTTCGAGCCCAGCGCCGACGACCGGGGCATCGAGGTCAACCGGGCGCTCGAGCGCCTGGCGCGCGAGGACTGGCAGCTCAGCCGCATGATGAAGGGCCACAAGGGCAAGGGCGGCAAGCGGCCGCACAGCCGCAACCGCACGCCCAGCCGGGTCGAGGTCGTCGAACGGCTCGACGCCGAGGGCCTGCTGCCCGCGATCTGCTTCGTCTTCAGCCGGGCCGGGTGTGCCACCGCGGTACAGCAGTGCCTCGACGCCCGCATCACCCTCACGACGCCCGAGGAGCAGGCCGAGATCGGCGCGTTCGTCGACGCCGCCTGCTCGCACCTGCCCGAGGACGACCTGCACGTGCTCGGCTACTACGAGTTCCGCGACGCGCTCGTCCGCGGCATCGCCGCCCACCACGCCGGCATGCTGCCGACGTTCAAGGAATGCGTCGAGGACCTGTTCAGCGACGGCTTCGTCAAGGTCATCTTCGCCACCGAGACGCTCGCGCTGGGCATCAACATGCCGGCACGGTCGGTCGTCATCGAGAAGCTCTCGAAGTGGAACGGCGAGACGCACGCCAACATCACGCCGGGGGAGTACACCCAGCTGACCGGTCGCGCCGGGCGCCGCGGCATCGACGTCGAGGGGCACGGCGTCGTCCTGTGGCAGCCCGGGCTCGACCCCAAGCAGGTCGCCGGCCTCGCGAGCACGCGCACCTACCCGCTCAACTCGTCGTTCCACCCCTCCTACAACATGGCGGTCAACCTGGTGGGCCAGGTCGGCCGCACGGTTGCCCGCGAGCTGCTGGAGCAGTCGTTCGCGCAGTTCCAGGCCGACCGGGCCGTCGTGGGGATGGCGCGCGACATCCGCCGCTCCGACGACGTCCTGGAGGGCTACAGCGAGCAGATCTCCTGCGACCGGGGCGACTTCATGGAGTACGCCCAGCTGCGTCGCGACCTGACCGACATCGAGGCGTCCGGCTCCAAGGCCCGTCGTCAGGCCGAGCGCGAGGACGTCATCGCCTCGCTGGTCAAGCTGAAGCCCGGCGATGTCATCCACGTCCCGGTCGGCAAGTTCGCCGGCCTGGCGGTCGTGCTCGACCCGGGACGCGTCACCGACAACGAGGGTCCGCGCCCCATGGTGCTGACGGCCAACAGGCACGCGCGCCGGCTCGCCCTGATCGACTTCCCGGCGCCCGTCGAGGCCCTCACGACGATGCGCATCCCCAAGTCGTTCAACCCCCGCAACCCGCAGGCCAGGCGCGATCTCGCGTCGGCGCTGCGTGGACGCGCCGACGCCGCCTCGTGGCGCCGCGACAAGCCCTATCGTGACCAGCCGACCCGCGAGGACCCGCGGATCGCGGCCATCCGCCAGAAGCTGCGCGAGCACCCGTGCCACGAGTGCCCGGACCGCGAGAAGCACGCCCGGTGGGCCGAGCGCTACCTCAAGCTCGAGCGCGACACCAAGAACCAGCGGGGCCGGATCGAGCAGCGCACCAACACCATCGCTCGTCAGTTCGACCGCGTGTGCGAGGTGCTCGACGTGCTGGGCTACCTCGACGGCGACGAGGTCACCGCCGACGGCATGAAGCTCAAGCGGCTCTACAGCGACCTCGACCTGCTGGTCAGCGAGTGCCTGCGCCAGGGCACGTGGGAGGGTCTGGACGCCGCCGAGCTCGCCGCGGTCGTCAGCGGGCTGACGTTCGAGTCCCGCAGCGCCGACGAGCTGCCCACGGCACGGTTCCCGACCAAGAACGTCCGCGAGGTCGCGACGACCATGACCGACGTCTGCACCGACCTGCAACGCCTCGAGCGTGAGCACCGTGTGCGGTTCCTCCGCCAGCCCGACTTCGGCTTCGCCCAGGCCGTCTGGTCATGGTGCAACGACGCGACCCTCGACGACGTCCTCAGCGAGATGGACCTTGCGGCCGGCGACTTCGTCCGGGCCATGAAGCAGCTCATCGATGTCGTCGCGCAGGTCGCCGACGCGGCAGGCTCAGGGCCGTTGCGCACGACGGCCCGCGAGTCGCTCGACCTGCTGCGGCACGGCGTCGTCAGCTACACCAGCATCTCGAGCTGACGGCCGCGGCGGCCAGTTCTTGCGCGGATGATGAGGGTTTTGGGCAGCTGGAGCTACCCAAAGGCCTCATCATCCGTGGTGGCCCATCGGACGATGAGTGTTTTCGGTAGCGGGGACTACCCATATGCCTCATTCATTGCGCGACGGAGCAGGCAAGCCCGCGAAGTCCCAGTGCTCCCGGAGACGTCGTAGCCTGAGGGCTGTGGATCCTCGATCACACAGTGCCTTGGTCGAGAACACGGGACCGCCACGGTACTCACGGCTCTCCCCCTAGACTCGCCCTGTGGACGAGCTAGCTGTGCCGATCCTGCCGAGCAGAGATCTGCTGGAGACCTTGGCGTTCTACGAGGCACTCGGTTTCGAGAATCGCGGCGCGCCGCCCGAGGAGTGGGACTACCTGATCCTTGGCCGAGGTGCAGTGATTCTTCACTTCTACGCCGAGCCTGGTGTTGATCCGCTTCGCACTGCGGCCAGCTGCTACGTCTACGTCGCTGATGCTCGGCGCCTCTACGACTCATGGGTCGACAGTGTCGTCGCGGACAGGTCGACCGGAAGTCGGATCGTGGCACCTGTGGTCACCGACTATGAGATGTGCGAGTTCGCGGTCGTCGATCGAAGCGGAAACTTGATTCGCATTGGGTCGCCAGTCTCCTGACGTGAAGGACCGCCCCGTGTGAAGGCGCGTCGCCTCAAGTTGTCTGCTGCCAAGCCCGCGTCCATTGAGCTTCTGGCGACGACGCGCCATCCGAGCTGGTGCTTGATGACCGGAAATCAAGCACCAGGTCTGCCCGGTGTCAGTGACCGACTCTCGACCGATGGGTCAGGGCAGGTCGCGAGCCTTCAGGGCGCGCTCCGTGACGCCGCCGAGCCCCCAGCGCTCGCCGAACGCCGTGAAGGCCTCGGTGTCGGGTGTGCCGGACAGGTCGGGCAGCTCGCAGACGTCGCGCCGAACCGCGACGACCTTGCGGGCGGCGGCGATGTAGTCGCCCGAGTCGAGCAAGGACTGCCGCACCCGCGGCTTGATCGACGACGACTCGTCACGGGCCGCCGCGGCGATGCCGTCGAGGTCGCCGAACTCCTCGAGCAGCACGGCGCCGGTCTTGTCGCCGATGCCGGCGACGCCCGGAAGGCCGTCGGACGGATCACCCCGCATGACCGCGAAGTCGACGTAGTCCGCGGCGTCGATGCCGTACTTCGCGCGGATCCAGTCGTTGTCGACGACGTCGTGCTTCGACACGCCCTTAGCGACGTAGAGCACTCGGATGTCGCGCGCGTCGTCCACGAGCTGGAACAGGTCACGATCTCCCGTCACGACGTCGACGGGCCCGTCCCAGGCCTCGGCCAGCGTGCCGATCACGTCGTCGGCCTCGGCGTCGGCAGCACCGACGACCGGGATGCCGAGCAGGCCGAAGGCCTCCGCGATGAGCGGCACCTGGGGGCCGAGGAGGCCGTCGGTCGTGTCAGCCTCCTCGCCCGCGGCGTCGAGCCGCTGGGTCTTGTAGGTGTCGAGCAGGTCGACACGCCACTGCGGCCGCCAGTCGTCGTCCCAGCAGGCCACGACGGCCTCGGGGGAGTACTGCGTCGTCAGCGACGACGTGAAGTCGAGGATGCCGCGCAGGGCGTTGACGGCCGTGCCGTCAGGAGCCGTGAGCGTCTTGGGGATGCCGAAGAACGCCCGGAAGTACAGGCTCGCGCTGTCGAGCAGCAGAAGTCGACCGTGGGGCACGCCTTGAGGAGACACAGTCTGACTCTAGGACATGCCCCACGGTCGCGGGGTTGCGTGGATCAGCGCGTCAGCGCGTGACCGTGGCTCGCCTTCTGGGCGAGCTTCTTGGCGGCCGATGCGGACGTGGACCGCTTCTGGTCGCCGTAGAGACCCTTCTTCGACAGTGCCAGCACCGCCACGGAGTGAGCCGCAGCGTCACCGAGCTGGTCGATCGACCGTGTGCTCAGGTTGGTGATGTCGTCGCACGCCTGGTGGTAGCACGAGTCGTACGCCGCGCCGGCCGTGCCACCGAACAGCGTGGCCTCCTCGGGCGTCTTGATGCCCTCGGCGCCGCTGAACAGACCACCGGCCGGGATGCCGACCTCGATGAACGGCCCGTAGTCGGAGCGACCGTCGAACGAGGTGGGCGCCGACGAGAGCTTCTTCTTGCCGAAGTAGTCGAGGAAGACCTTCTCGATCTCCGCCGAGCCGGCCGGACCGGCGTTGCCGTCCGACGACCCGTCGCCGTCATAGACGAAGCGCGCGAAGTTGGGCGAGCCGATCATGTCGAAGTTGAGGTTGGCGTAGATCTTCGCCCGCTGGGCGTCGGTCAGGCTCTCGACGTAGTGGTAGGCGCCGAGCAGGCCCTTCTCCTCGGCTCCCCAGAAGGCGAACCGCACCGGACGCTGGGCCTTCTTGGCATAGCCCGTCTTGACGTACTGCTTGGCGATCTCGAGGACGCCGGCGGTGCCGGTGCCGTTGTCGTTGATGCCGGGACCGGCAGCGACGCTGTCGAGGTGCGCGCCCACGACGACGACCTGGTCGGGGTTCTTGGTCTTGCGCGGCAGGTCGGCGATGACGTTGGTCGTCTCGCGGTTCAGGTCGACCTCGGTCTTGGTCGTGACCCGCACGGTCGCGCCGGCGGCCTCGTTGAGCGCGACACCGTCGTCGTACGAGATGCCGACGACGGGAATGTCGACCGGGTCTCCGAGGGTTCCGGTCAGGAGCTCCTGGCGTCCCTCCTGGCCCTCGTTGAAGATGATGACGGCGTCGTAGCCGGCGGCCTCGGCGTTGGCGGCCTTGACGCCGAAGTTGCAGAGTCCGCGCTGCACCAGGGCCACCGACGGCTCGGAGCCCGCCGCCGGGAAGTCGGACGCCTCGCAGCCCGACGGCGTCGAGCCCGGGTCGCCCGGCGGGATGCTGACGTTGATCGGCGTCACGGCTCCCGTGACGTCACCGGAGCCGGAGTAGTCGAACGCCTCGGTCTCGATGTCCTTGGCCTCGGGCGTCACCTGGGCCAAGGTGGCCGGCTCGAGGTCGCGGCTGAAGGGGAAGGTGAAGGTCTGCTTCGTGACCTTGTAGCCGGCCTTCTTGAGCTGGGCCGCCACGTAGCTGGCCGACTGGTCGTAGCCCGGCAGACCCGAGGCGCGGTTGCCGTCGTTGCGGTCGGCGATGACCTGCAGCTGGCGCAAGGTCGTGAGCTGGCCGTTGACGGTGACCGCCTTGGTGAGCCGACTGGTGTCGACGCCCTTGGGATGGTGATTGCTCTTCGCGTCCGCCGGTACGGCGATGGCGAGGCTGCTCGTCAGGACGACAGCAGCTGCGGAGTACAGCGTCTTGCGCATGTTGACCCCCCGGTCGTTGTGGTGTGCGCCTCACAGTAGGCCAGTCCGGCCGATATGGCATGCCCTGACGCGTGTGGGCCACCGGTATCGTCGTCACGTGAACACGTGGCGCAAGGCTCAGGAACTGGCAGCAACGCAGGGGATCGACGCCCTGCTCGTGACCCCGGGGGCTGACCTCCGCTATCTCACGGGATACGTCGCCCTGCCGCTGGAGCGACTGACCTGTCTGGTCCTGCCCGCGCAGGGCGAGCCGACCCTGGTCGTCCCTCACCTGGAGCGGCAGGCGGCCGTCGCCTCGGGCGTCGACACCGCGATCGCGTCGTGGCAGGAGACCGAGAACCCCTTCGACCTCGTGGCGAGCCTGGTGGGCGACGCCGCCACGATCGGCGTGGACGACCACATGTGGGCCTCGCGGGTCTTCGCCCTGCGCGAGGCGCTGCCGTCGGCCCGTCAGGTGCTCGCCGGCCCGCTGGTGCAGGAGCTGCGCATCCGCAAGGACGACACGGAGGTTGCCGCGCTGCGCGAGGCGGGCCTCGCGATCGACCGGGTGCACTCCCGCATGGCCGAGTGGCTGCGTCCAGGTCGCACCGAGCGCGAGGTGGGGGCCGACATCGCGCGCGCCATCATCGACGAGGGGCACGTGACCGTGGACTTCGTCATCGTCGGCTCGGGCCCCAACGGCGCGTCGCCGCACCACGAGGTCTCCGACCGCGTCATCGAGGTGGGTGACCCGGTCGTCGTCGACATCGGCGGCACCATGCCGTCCGGCTACTGCTCCGACTCCACCCGCAACTACCTGGCCGGTGGCACCGCACCCGCCGCGTACGTCGAGGCGTACGCGGTGCTCGAGGCGGCCCAGCAGGCCCAGCGCGAGCATGCCCGGCCCGGTGTGACCGCGGAGTCGATCGACCTGATCGGCCGCCAGATCATCGCCGACGCCGGCTACGGCGACCTCTTCATCCACCGCACCGGTCACGGCATCGGTCAGGAGACCCACGAGGAGCCCTACATCGTCGAGGGCAACGACCTGGTGATCGAGGAGGGCATGGCGTTCTCGATCGAGCCCGGCCTCTACTTCGACGGGCAGTTCGGCGCGCGGATCGAGGACATCGCCGTCTGCACCGCCGACGGGCTCGAGGTGCTCAACAACACCCCGCGCGGGCTCGTCGCCCTGTGACACGACCCCGCATCGGGTGGAAGGTCGCCTGGCCCGCCGCTGCTGCACTGGGCGTGCTGTCGTCCCTCAGCTTCGACCCGGTGGCGCTGCCGTTCGCGATGGTCGTGGGCGTGGCCGGGCTCATCTGGCTCGCCCGGTCCCTCGACGGCGCCCGCAAGCGCACCGTGGCGGTCACCGGCCTGCTGTACGGCCTCGGATTCATGGGCCCGCTGATCTGGTGGATGAACGCGGTCAGCCAGGGGGCCTACGTCGGCCTGGTGATCGCCGAGACGTTGTTCTTCGTGCCGATCATGCTGGCGCTGCGGGCAGCGACCCGTCTGACGGCGTGGCCTCTCTGGGGCGCCGGCGTCTGGGTCGCAGGGGAGTGGGCCCGCGGCCGGTTCCCGTTCACGGGCTTCCCGTGGGGACGTCTGGCGCACACGTCGATCGACACCCCGTTCTCGTCCTACGCGCGCCTCGTGGCGATGCCCGGCACGAGCGCCGTGCTGTTCCTCGTCGCCGCCCTGCTCGTCGTCGTGGTCACCGGAACGGCCTCACGGGTCAGGCTCGTCGCTGCCGGTGGCATCGTCGTCCTCGCCGGCATCGGCGTCGTGCTGCCGACCGGCATCGCAGGGGCTGACGGCACGCGGCAGGTGGCACTGGTCCAGGGTGACGTCCCCGGGGTGTTCCTCACCTGGCCCCGCGGCGAGATCATGCAGCTGCACGTCGCCGAGACCGAGCGTCTCGCCGCGGCGATCGAGGACGGCAGCGCGCCGCAGCCCGACATGGTGCTGTGGCCCGAGAACGCGACCGACATCGATCCGTACAACGACGAGACGATCCGAACCCAGATCGAGTCGCTGTCAGCCCGTCTCGGGGCGCCCATCCTCGTGGGTGGCATCTTCGACGGCCCGACGGTCGACACGGCGCGCAACTCCGGGGTCGTCTGGACCGCCGACGGGCCGGGCGACCGCTACGACAAGCTCAAGCCCGTCCCGTTCGGCGAGTACGTCCCGTTCCGCAAGCAGGCCGGCCTCATCGTCAACCGCCTCGCCCGCGACATCCCGCGCGACATGCTGGCCGGCGACCAGCCCGGCGCGATGACGATCGGCAACACCCTGATCGGCGACACGATCTGCTACGACATCGCCTACGACAGCGTCACCCGACGCGCGGTCGACGGGGGAGCGCAGATGATGGTCGTGCAGACCAGCAACGCGGCCTTCACCGGCACGTCGCAGCCCGAGCAGCAGTGGGACATCTCGCGCCTGCGCGCCATCGAGACCGGCCGGTGGGTCGTGGTGCCGTCGACCAACGGCATCAGCGGCGTGGTCGACCCGTCGGGGCGCAGCGTCGACCGGGCACCGATGCACGAGCCGGCCACGATCAGCGCCCAGGTCACCCTGGCGTCGGGCACGACGCCGGCGCTCGTGATCGGCCGCTACCTGGAGTGGGTGCTCGTGGCCCTCGGGGTGGGAGCATGGTGGTTCGGCACACGACGACGCAAGGAGGTCGAGACGCCATGAGAGCTCTCATCATCGTTCCGACCTACAACGAGGCGAGCAACCTCGAGATCATCCTCGACCGCATCCACGCGCAGCAGCCCGGTGTCGACGTGCTGGTGGCCGACGACGGCTCTCCTGACGGGACGGGCGGGATCGCCGACCGCCTCGCGCACGACGATCCCCGGATCCACGTCCTGCACCGCACCTCCAAGCAGGGCCTCGGCTCGGCCTATCGCGCCGGGTTCGCCTGGGGTCTCGAGCGTGGCTACGACGTCCTGCTCGAGATGGACGCCGACGGGTCCCACCGGCCGGAGGACCTCGTCCAGATCCTCGCCGCCAGCGAGGCGGGCGCCGACCTGGTGCTCGGATCACGCTGGGTCCCCGGCGGCGGCGTTGTCAACTGGCCGTGGCACCGTCGTCTGATCTCGCGGGGCGGCACCTTCTACGCCCGCCTGATGCTCGGCATCCCCGTGCACGACGCCACCGGCGGTTTCCGGGCGTTCCGGCGCGAGACCCTCGAGCAGCTGCCGCTCGCCGAGGTCGCGTCGCAGGGCTACTGCTTCCAGATCGACATGGCCCGGCGGGTCGTGGCGGCCGGCATGTCGGTGGTCGAGGTGCCCATCACGTTCGTCGAGCGCGAGCGCGGGCAGTCCAAGATGAGCGGCGCGATCGTGCGGGAGGCCCTGTGGCGCGTCACGGTCTGGGGATTGGCCCGGCTGGTGCCGCCGCCGCTGCGTCGCTCCACGGCGCTGAGCCTGTCGCGGTAGCACCCCGGGACGCCAAAAGACCCCGGCCGAAGCCGGGGTCTCTCTTCACGTGAGACTGCGTGAGCCTCAGGCGCTCTTCTTCTTGGCCGCGCTCTTCTTGGCGGGCCGGTGAAGGTGTGGCGGTCCGATCTCCCCACCGCGGAGCAGCTCGAGCCGCTCCGTCAGGATCTCCTCGAGCTCGTCGACGGATCGACGCTCGAGCAGCATGTCCCAGTGGGTGCGGACAGGCTTCTCGGCCTTGCCCTCGGGCTTGACGCCGTCGGCCAGCTGTCCGATCTGACCGGTCTTGGGGTCTTCCCACTCGTACGGGATCTCGGCCTCGTCAGCCATGGTCACGGAGAACGTGTGCCCGTCCGGGCAGACGTACTCGACCTGCTGCCGGGGAGCCATCTCCACGCCGCGCTCGTCCTCGAAGCTCTGTGTCCCGAGCCGAGCACCTCGCAATGCACGTTCAGCCATGTGCGTCCCCTTCCTAGTGCCTTACCTATGACAACGTAGATGACACACATGAGATTCCCCTGAACACAGATCAGTTTCAGGTCACACCACTGCAGGCGCGATGTTGCCGGCCTCGACGATGCCTCGCCGTGCGTCAAGCTTCCACAGCAGTACCCCGCCGATCACAAAGAATGCGATCAGGGCCAGGATGGCCGGCCGGTAGGAGTCGGTGAGCTGGTGCACGACGCCGAAGACCAGGGTCCCCATCCAGCTCGTGCCCCGCTCGCACGCCTGGTAGAGGCTGAAGTACTCCGCCTCACGGCCGCGGGGGATGAGCTGGGAGAAGAAGGCCCGAGACAGGGCCTGGGTGCCGCCCAGGACCAGCCCGATCGCCACGGCGAGCAGCAGGAACGGTGCGATCTGCTCCTTGGGCAGGAAGAAGCCGAAGCACACGACCAGGATCCACACGCCGAGCCCGTAGAGGATCGTCCTGTGGCTGCCGATGCGGGCCGCGAGACGGCCGAACACCAGCGCACCGACCACGCCCACGAACTGCACGACCAGGATCGTGGCGATCAGCACGCTGGTCTCGAAGCCGAGCTCCTTGTCGCCGTAGACCGACGCGGAGTAGATCACGGTCTGGATGCCGTCGTTGTAGAACAGGTAGGCGACCAGGAACAGCAGCGTCTGCGGGTAGTTGCGCAGCTCGCGCAGCGTCCGGACCAACTGACCGAAGCTGCGCTGCATCAGCGTCGCGTCGTCGCTGGGCACCGCACCGCGCGGCGCCCGGTCCTTGATGCCGCGGTAGGGGATCAGTGTGAAGTACGCCCACCAGAGCGCCGCCGAGAGCAGGCTGATCCGCACGGCCATCTCGGTGGACAGCCCGAACGGAAGCACCGTGACGAGGGCGAGGTTGATCGCCAGCAGCAGGCCGCCGCCGAGGTAGCCCAGCGCCCAGCCCCTCGACGAGATGCGATCGCGCTCGTCGGGCTCGGCCACCTCGACGAGGATCGCGTCGTAGACGACGATCGACGAGGCGTAGAACAGGTTGGCCACCACCAGCAGCGCAGCACCCAGCTGCCAGTTGGTGCCCGTCACGAAGAACATCAGCGCCGCAACGGCCGCGCCGGACCAGGCCAGCCGGGCCATGAGGGTCTTCTTGGACTCGACCCGGTCGGCGATCGCGCCCACGATCGGCAGGACGAAGGCCGAGATCACCGTGGCGAGCGTCACGACGTAGAACACGAGCGACCCGGCCGAGACCGAGAGGCCCAGCACCGAGAGGTTCTCGGTGCACTTGCGGTCCTCGTCGCCCACGAACCCGCAAGCCGCCCGCTCGGCGACGCTGGTCAGGTAGGGCGCGTAGAGCACCGTCCCGATCGTCGTGATGTAGGCCGAGTTGGCCCAGTCGTAGAAGAACCAGGCCCTCTGCTCCGGGTTGGCCTTGACCTTGTCGGTCTTCCTGCCGCTCATCTGGGCTCCCTCCACGTGCCTCGGGTGACGAGGACGTCCTTGAGGACGTCGGTGCGGTCGGTGATGATGCCGTCGACCCCGAGGTCGAGCAGCTGGTTCATTTCGTCGGGCTCGTCGATCGTCCACACGTGGACCTGCTGCCCCAGCGCGTGGGCACGACGCACGAAGCGCGGGGTCACCACCGTGAAAGGTCCGCGGCGGTGCGGCACCTGCAAGCACGCTCCGCGGGGACGGCCGGCGACCCGGAGCAGGGGAGCGGGCACGAACCGCGCCAGCACGACCTCGCGGGTCGAGGCGGATGTCGCCACGCCCGGCAGGGTGCGTCGGATGTGACTGAGTCGGGCATGGGAGAACGAGCTCAGGCAGGTGCGGTCGACGGCGTCGTGTGCCTCGAGGACCTCGCACGTGGGCTCGACCGCGTCGTCGGACTTGACGTCGATGTTGAGCCGGGCGTCGGGGAACGCCTCGAGCAGCGTGGCGAGGCGGGCGAACGGCTCACGCCCGTCGAGGCGTTGCAGGTCGAACGCGGTCGACGACATCTCTCCCACGGCCTCGCTGCCGCCGGTCAGCCGGTCGAGCCGCTCGTCGTGCACCGCGTAGACCACGCCGTCGGACGTGCACCGCACGTCGGTCTCGAGGTAGCGGTAGCCCAGGGCGTACGCGCGGCCGAACGCCGCGAGGGAGTTCTCGATGCCGACGTTGTCGACCACTCCCGCACCGCCCCGGTGCGCCATCGCCAAGGGTGGTCGATCAAGGAAGCCGGGCACGACGCCACGCTATGCCCTCGGAGGGCCAGCGCGCCGCAACCCCCGGCTCAGATGTCGCGGAAGGTCTCGATCTGCGCGCCGAGGGCGTTGAGGCGCTCGGCGAGGTCCTCGTAGCCCCGGTTGATGACGTAGACGCTGCGCAGCACCGACGTGCCCTTGGCTGCGAGCATCGCGAGCAGGATCACGACAGCGGGGCGCAGCGCGGGCGGGCAGATCAGCTCGGCGCCGCTCCAGTGCGTCGGCCCCTCGATCAGCACGCGGTGCGGATCGAGCAGCTTGACCTGGGCGCCGAGCTTGTTGAGCTCGGTGAGATAGATCGCGCGGTTCTCGTAGACCCAGTCGTGCAGCATCGTCTGCCCCTCCGCGGTCGCCGCGATGACGGCGAAGAACGGGAGGTTGTCGATGTTGAGGCCCGGGAAGGGCATCGGGTGGATCTTGTCGATCGGGGCGTGGAGCCGGGACTCGTACGTGGTGATGTCGACGAGGCGGGTCTCGCCGTTCTCGGCGGCGTACTCGGGGCTCCGGTCGTACTGGAAGCCCATCTCCTCGAGCAGCGCGAGCTCGATCTCCATGAACTCGATCGGCACCCGGCGCACCGTGATGCTCGACTTCGTGACGATCGCGGCCGCGATGAGGCTCATGGCCTCGATGGGGTCCTCGCTCGGCGCGTACTCGACGTCCCGGTTGATCTCGGTGGCACCGGTGATGCGCAGCGTCGTGGTGCCGATGCCCTCGATGCCGACGCCGAGCTTCTGCAGGAAGAAGCACAGGTCCTGGACCATGTAGTTGGGGCTCGCGTTGCGGATGACGGTGACGCCGTCGTAGCGGGCCGCGGCCAGCAGCGCGTTCTCGGTGACGGTGTCTCCGCGCTCGGTCAGCACGATCGGCCGCTCGGGACCGACGCCGACGGCTGCCGTCGCGTGATAGCTGCCCTCGGTCGCGACGACCTTCAGGCCGAACGGGCGCAGGGCCGTCATGTGTGGCTCGACCGTGCGGGTGCCGAGGTCGCAACCACCGGCGTAGGGCAGCTCGAAGTCGTCGTAGCGGTGCATCAGCGGGCCGAGGAACATGATGATGCTGCGCGTGCGGCGGGCGGCGTCAGCATCCATCGCGGCCAGGTCGAGGTGGGCGGGGACGATGAGCTCGAGGTCGTTCTCGTCGTTGAGCCACGTGGCCTTGACGCCGATCGAGGTCAGCACCTCGAGCAGGCGGTTGACCTCCTCGATGCGCGCGACCTTGCGCAGGATCGTGGTCCCGGCGTTGAGCAGCGACGCGCACAGCAGGGCGACGCCGGCGTTCTTGCTCGACTTGACGTCGATCGTGCCCGAGAGCGTCGTGCCCCCGGCCACCCGCAGGTGGCTGGGGCCGGACGTACCGACGCTGACCAGCTCGGAGTCGAGGGCGCTGCCGATGCGCGCCAGCATGTCGAGGGTCAGGTTCTGCTGGCCCTTCTCGATGCGGTTGATCGCGCTCTGGCTGGTCTTGAGCTCGGTCGCGAGCTCGGCCTGCGTCAGCCCGCTGTGCTGTCGGGCGTCCCTGATGAGAGCTCCGATACGGGCCAGATAGTCGTCGCGCACAGTCATGTTCTCCACCATATCTCAGATATGAGATAACTCAATCTGTTGAAATCGGCGTGGCGACGCGACGAGCGAGGAGCGCGATCGCGACCCCCACGAGCGTCAGCGCGCCCCCCAGCACCCCGACGATACCGACCTGCGAGTCGTCACCCAACAGGTCGATCACCTCGGCCGTGACCACCTGTCCGGCGATCATGCACAGCCCGAGGACGAGGACGCCGTGCAGGCGCACCGTCCACGACGCGATCCAGATGAATCCGACCCCGCACAGACCGCCCAGGTAGAGCCATGGCGCCGCCGGGAGCCCGTCCAGCTGACCGTCGAACGCCAGGCTCACCAGGGCGAACACGACCAGGCCGGTCGTGCCGACGAGGAAGTTGTTCCACGTCGTGGCCCACGACCCGCCGACCGCGGCGACCCGGCCGTTGAGCGCCTGCTGGACGGCCTGGAGGGTGCCGGCGACGAACGCGAGCAGCGCGAAGAACGCGATGAGCAGGTCGGCGTCGTCGACGAGTCGCTCGCCGGCCGTCAGCACCACGGCGACGACCGCGAGGGCCGCCGCGAGCACGCGGGGCGCTGTCACCGCGTGACGGCCGCTGGGGGAGAGGCCCACGTGGTCGGTGAGCAAGGAGCTGGCGGACTGCCCGGCCGTGAAGGCGACGATGAACAACGCCACACCGATCGTGCCGACCGTGATGCCCTGGGTCGCGACGAAGAATGCGCCGCCGAGACCACCGAGCACCTCGATCGGACGGAGCCGTCGGGTGGCCAGAGCGCCGCGGATGCGGCCGACGCCGTGCCGGGCGCTGGGCAGGGCTATGAGCAGCAGGCTGAGCAGCACGAGCCCGCTGCCGAAGCTGATCGTCGCCGCGACCGCGCCGGAGCGGAGCCCGTCACCGAGCTTGTCGGCCAGCTCGCCGTTGATCCGGGCCTCACAGGCGACGAGCGCGCCGGCCCCGAGCATCAGCGGCACGGAGGCAGCACGGAGCCACGTGGGAGCTTCGCTCACCTCAGAAGGCGCTGGCGTCGGTCTGCCCGAGCAGGCGCGCATCCTCGACACCGCTGTGCGCCGTGAGCTGGCCCCAGTAGATCCCGTAGGCGGCGTCGGACACCGTCCGGTCGTGGATCGGGATCAGCGACGTCGGCGAGACTCGCTGCACGAACTCGACGGTCTCGCTGAGCTTGGCCCACGGCGCCGAGAGCGGCAGCGCCAGCACGTCGACACCCTCGGGTGCGTATTCGTACGTGTCTCCCGGGTGGAACAGGACGGGCTCGTCGGCCGCCGACACGAGCACACCGACGTTGGCGATGCGGGGGATCTCGGGCAGGATCACCGCGTGACGGGCTCCGACACCGCGGATCGTGAGGCCCTTGACGACCGTCTCGGTGCCGTCGGTGTTGGACGTCCAGCCGCCGCCCACCTGGGACGCCGTCTCGGGATCGCAGATCAGCACCGCGTCGGGGTTGCGCTCGAGCAGGCCCGTCGCGCGGTCCTGGTCGAGGTGGTCGGGATGCTGGTGGGTGACGACGATGGCGTCGAGCCCCTCGAGCGCGAACGTCTCGTCGGGGCTGAACACGCCCGGGTCGATGAGCAGGCGGGTGTCGGCGGCCTCCACGAGGATGGCGGCGTGCCCGAAGCGAGTGATCTGCATGTCATCCATCTTGCACCGGCGCCCAGCCGTGCCGTGACCGGCTCCGAATCATGGTCATGCCACTGACCTCCGACCTCTCGGCGCTGGCCGCCGGCCTGACCGCGCGCTGGACCGTCCGCTACGGCGAGCAGCTGCGGTTCGCTGGCTCCGACCTCCCGGCCCCGGTGTCACGCCGCGTGCCGACCCGCCACGGTCGCGTCAAGGTCGACCTCTACGTGCCACCCGGGGTCGAACGGCCGGGCACGTACGTCCACCTGCACGGCGGAGCGTTCATCATGCGGTTCCCCCAGATGGACGACTTCTTCTGCCGGTTCATCGTGGCCGAGGCCGGGGTCGCCGTCGTCAACGTCGACTACCTCGCCGCGCCACGCGTCCGCTATCCCGTCGCGCAGCACCAGTCCCACGACGTCCTCGCGTGGCTCGCGGACAACGCAGGGGAGTGGGGGCTCGATCCGGAGCGTCTGGCGATCGGCGGCTTCAGCGGCGGTGGCAACCTCGCGGCGTCGGCCTGCCTGCAGGCCAGGGACCTCGGGACCGCGCGTCCGCTGCTGCAGCTGCTCGGCGTGCCGTCGCTCGACGTCGCCGGTGACGTCAACGGCAAGCCGTCCGTGGTGTCCAACCCCATGATCGGCCCCGGTCTGCTCACCCTCGTGCGGTCGACGTACTTCAAGGACGCCTCGAGGCGGTCCGAGCCCTATGCGTCGCCGCTGCTCGTCGACGACGTGGCCGGGCTGGCGCCGGCGGTGGTCTACACCGCCGAGTACGACTCGTTGCGCGCCGAGGGCGATGCGTACGCCGCCCGCCTCGACGAGGCCGGCCTGCTCGTGGAGCACCGGGTGGTGCCGCGCCGCGACCACTACTTCCTCGACGGCGACGACCCGCGGCAGGCGCGCGGGCTGCTGGACGACCTGGCGACCCACGTCCGCACCGCGCTCGGCGGCCGGGCCCCTGACTGACGGGATGCCTTCGGCCAGGTGGCAGAGTGTCCGCATGTCTGAGCGCGAGATCTTGACCTGGGAGCTGTTCGGGACGGCGAGCCGCGAGCTCGCGCACGCGATCGCCGACAGCGGCTTTCGGCCCGACGTCGTGCTCGGGATCGCACGCGGCGGCCTGGTGCCGGCCGGGTCGTTGGCCTACGCGCTCGACTGCAAGAACCTGTTCACGATGAACGTCGAGTTCTACACCGGCGTCGGGACGACGCTCGACGCCCCGGTCATGCTGCCGCCGCTCCTCGACGCGACCGAGCTCGACGACCTGTCCGTCCTCGTCGTCGACGACGTGGCCGACAGCGGCAAGACGCTCGAGCTGGTCTTCGACTTCTGCCGCGGCCATGTCTCGGAGGTCCGCACCGCGGTGCTGTTCGAGAAGCCGCGGTCGGTCATCAAGGCCGACTACACCTGGAAGCACACCGATCGCTGGATCAACTTCCCGTGGTCGACCGAGCCGCCTGTCGTGACCCGTTCGGGCGTCGTCGACAGCTGAGAGGCGTCCGTCCTGCGGTGCGGCTAGTGCCGGTCCTCGAGGCCGACGGCCTCACGCAGACGGGCCACCGACTCCTCGAGCGCCGGGTCGTCCTGCGCGCGTGACGCCATCAGGTCGGCGAGCGCCTCGGCCAGGACGTTGAGCTTCTCCTGCGCGGCCTCCTCCGAGCGGCGTCCGGCGTTCTCGAGCAGCACCAGCAGGATGAGCGAGATCACCGTGCCCACGGTGTGGATCGCGACCTGCCACGCCTTGAGGTCGACCCAGAGCGGGGCGCTCAGCAGCCAGGCGACGATCAGCACGATGATCACGGCGAAGAACGGCGCGCGGCTGACGTGCTGATAGGCGCCCTCGACGAAACGGTCGAAGGCCGAGCGGTCGTCCTGCCCCTGGCGGGCGGTGGATCTGTTCGTCATGCAGAGACCCTAGACCCGGGGGAGGGCCACTGCTCGGGACGTCAGCTGAGGTACTTCTCGACCACGTCGCCGGACCGCTCTGCGGCGTCGTCCGCCGAGCCGCCGGTCTCACGCAGCGCCTTGCGCTGGCGCAGCAGGTCCCAGGCCTGGTCGAGCTCGACCTCGAGCTGCTTGAGACGTGCGTGCTCGTCGTCGCGGGTGATCTCGCCGTCGGCGAGCTGCTGGCGCAGGACCTTCTCCTCGGTCACGAGAGCGGTGATGTGCTCGTGGATTCCCTGATCAGTCGTCATGTCCGGAGTCTACGTCCGCCGTCGGGGACCGTTCAGCCGCGCAGCTGGGCGGCGAGGGGGCAGTCGAACGGGTCGCGGGCGCGCAGACCCACGTGGTTGAGGTAGTCGACGACGATCCCGTACGACTCGAAGAGACCGACCTCCTGGTAGGGGATGCCCTCGCGGGCGCAGTAGGCGCGGACGGTGGGCCGGACCCGCTTGAGGTTGCACCGCGGCATGCTCGGAAACAGGTGGTGCTCGATCTGGTAGTTGAGGCCACCCATCGCGACGTCGGTCAGCGGGTTGCCCCGCACGTTGCGCGACACGAGCACCTGACGCCGCAGGAAGTCCAGCCGCATGCCCGGCGGCACGATCGGCATGCCCTTGTGGGCCGGTGCGAACGACGCACCGAGGCACACCCCGAAGACGGCCATCTGAACGGCGAAGAAGGCCACGGCCATCGGCAGGGGCAGGAACGCCACGAGCACCGACACGTAGGCGACCAGGCGCGTCACCACGATGGCCAGCTCGGTGCGACGCCACGGCTGGCGCGAGCCCCGGTCGAGACCCGCGCGGATGCTGCTGACGTGCAGGTTGAGCCCCTCCAGGGTCAGCAGCGGGAAGAACAGCCAGCCCTGCCGCCGCACGAACCAGCCGGCGAAGCCTGTCTGGCGCGCCGCCTCGATCGCCGGCGTGAACGCGATCGCACCCGGCCCGATGTCGGGGTCGATGCCCTCCTGGTTGGGAGCCTGGTGGTGCTTCGCGTGCTTGGCACGCCACCACGCATAGCTCAGGCCGGCGAAGGCGCCGGCGAAGATGCGCGCCGACCAGGCGTTCCAGCTGGCCGACGTGAAGATCTGCCGGTGGGCCGCGTCGTGACCGAGGAACCCGAACTGGGTCACGACGAGGCCGAGCGCCGCGGCGACGCCGAGCTGCCACCACGAGTCTCCCAGCGCGAAGAACGCCACCCACACGCCGACGAACGCCGACACGGCGAGCACGATCTGGGTCCAGTAGTACAGGTGGCGGCGCTCGAGCAGGCCCTGCCGCCGGACGTCCTTCAGGAGCCCGGCGTACAGGCTCACGTACCGGTCTGCTGGACGGTCTGGGGTCGTCGTCGAGGTCATGCCTCCACGCTAGGAACGCCCGGCGTCGCGGGCGATGGTGCTGTGACCCGTCTCAGGGTGGGTCTGGACCCACCGACGACCACCTAGCATCGACGACATGAGCGAGACCTCGAACGAGCCGTCCCTGGGGTCCATCCCGGTGCGTGCCGGCCTCCTCGTCGGCGCGTGCGTCGCGCTGCTGTGGGTCGTCGAGGTCGTCGACGTCGTCAGCTCAGGACGCCTGGAGCAGAACGGCATCCACCCGCGCAGCCTCGACGGGCTCGACGGCGTCCTGTTCGCGCCCCTGCTGCACGACGACTGGCCTCACCTGATCGGCAACACCGTGCCGCTGCTGTTCCTCGGCTTCCTGATCGGCTTGTCAGGGGTGCGGACGTGGGTGCAGGTCACCGCGATCGTCTGGGTCCTCGGCGGTCTGGGTGTCTGGCTGCTGGCCGGGTCGAACAGCAACCACATCGGAGCCTCGGGCCTGGTGTTCGGCTGGTTGGCCTACCTCGTCGTCCGGGGCGTGTTCACGCGCAGTCTTGGACAGATCGTCATGGGGCTCGGCGTGCTGCTCATCTACGGCGGAATCCTGTGGGGAGTGCTGCCCGGACGCCCCGGCATCTCGTGGCAGGGACACCTGTTCGGCGCGCTCGCCGGCGCACTGGCCGCCTGGCTCCTCGCCGAGCGCTCCGATCACGACGAGACCTGACGGTCATGGCCGGACATCCGTTGCCATGAAGTCATTCGTCGGGGTCCTCGGCCTGCTGCTCGTCGTGGCGGGATGTGGTGCAGGCGTGCCGTCGTCTCCACCGCCCGAGAAGCCGTACGACGGCCCGATGGTCCTGCCGCAGGACTTCGCCGACGACGCGACCGCGGTCGAGCGCTCCGGCGCGGCCGGCAGAGCCCTGGAGTGCACGGGGACGCCGTATGCGGGCGGTGGCGGAGACTACGACGGTGGGCTCGAGGAGGTCCAGGACTCCGCACCCGACGCGATCGAGAACTTCATCACCGAGGAGGGCGCGGGCACGGGCGTCCCCGACAACGGATATCGGCTGGAACGACAGGAGAAATTGCGCTCCCTCTACTCCTTCGACGTCGACCGGCGGACCGTGATCGCCTTCATCGTCTCCGACCGCGTCACCGACTATCGCGGCGAGACCGGCTGGGGAGTGGAGTCATGGGCCCAGTGCGACCCGGCGGAGCTGCCGGCAGAGCTGACGGAGGACTCCTACCTCCAGGTGTGGACGGACGTCAGTGGCCAGCGGGTGCCGGCGTCAGTGATCTCCTCCTACCAGGGTGCCGAGCACTGTGACTGGCGGGACATCACCTTCCTGCAGCTGGGGGAGGACCCCCGGCAGCCCGGCTACGTGCGTGACCCGAGCGGCGAGCTGAACGACCTGCTGACCGGCGTCCTCGACCGCGACGCGACCGTCCCGAAGGATGCTCGCGACACCGGCTACCGCCGTGACGGACGACAGCTGTGGCTGACCGACGACGCGGCCTATCTGGTCAAGGTCGGACAGGCCGACGACGTCGAGAAGTGGCCCCGTGCGAAGGACCCCATCGGGTGCGCCTGAGCGTCCGCCGCCGACCTGCTCGACTTGCCTCCTCGTGGATCGTCGGCAAGTGTGGACGTTTGGCCACGACACTGACGAACAGGAGAACGACATGCTGACCCTGACCGACAATGCCGCCGATGTGGTGAAGAAGATTGCCGAACAGGTTCCCGACTCCGCCGAGTCCGGGCTCCGCATCAGCCAGGCCGGCTCCGAGGAAGAAGCCGGCCTCGCCCTCACGCCCGTCGAGGCGCCGCAGCCGGGCGACCAGGTCGTCGACGACGGGGGAGCCCGGGTGTTCCTCGACCCCACCGCCGCCGATCTGCTCGGCGACAAGGTGCTCGACGCCCAGGTCGATCCTGATGGCTCCGTGCAGTTCGGGCTGGGCCAGCAGGCCTGACCCCGCACGTCGCGGCGCCTCCTGTCACCATCGTGGTGGCAGGAGGCGCTGTCGTTATGTCAAGTTGCGGTTGACGAACTGGGGAGGGGATGAGACAGGATGACTTCACCACGTCCACACCATCGGGGGTCCCGTGCAGAAGCCCAAGCTCACGACCGCACCATTCACCCAGCCCGCGCCTGAGGTCTTCGAGGCCGTCCTGGGCGTCGTCCAGAACGGCAAGTTCACCCTGGCTGCGCTGGACAACGAGCGGCACAGGATCGCGTTCAGCAGCGGCAAGACGGCATTGTCGTGGGGACACGACTACCTGGTCGAGGTCGCCCAGGGGGCCACCGGCGCCGAGCTGAGTCTCGTCTGCGGCGGCGTCGACGGTGCGCCTGCAGCCCTGATGGACGGCTGGAAGAACGGCAAGGCTGCCGGCAAGGTCGTCGCTGCGGTCAACGACGTCGTCAACGGCGTCACCACCGCGCACGTCACACCGACGGAGTCTTTCGGCGTCGAGATCTTCGGTCAGGCGTGACGCGCGAAGCGATCAACCAGACACCGACCGGCTGATCGCCCCTTGCGGGGTTCTGAGCCCCGTTCGACATGTGTCCGATAATGCACATTATGTCAACTGATGAGGATCTAGCGTCACGTCCTGCTGAACAGGCCTCCCCTGAGCTCGATCTCTCCGCAGCCAAGGCTGAGGCTGTTCATGGCTTCAGCGTGGCGACAAGATGCCCGTGTCGTCGAGCTCCCGGATCCTGGCGCGTTACCGACTCGTCGACCACGAACCCGTGGTGCACGAGAAGCTCACCGAGCGCGGCAGCGGACCAGTAGTACGCCGTCGTCACGGCGTGATCGAACGGTTCGCCGGCGTCGCCGTCGAAGAAGCCGAGCAAGAGGGATCCGCCGGGCGCGAGGACTCGCGCGACCTCCCCCAGGATCTCCGGGACGTCCGTGGGCGCAGCGTGTATGAGCGAGAACCACGCGAGCATCCCGCCCAGCGAAGCAGTGGCGATGGGCAGCGCCACCAGATCCGCGACGAGCAGACTGACGTGCGGGAACCGCCCGCGTCCTGACGACACGAAGCGCGCTGAAGCGTCGACGCCCACCACGTTGCGCTGTCCGTCGGCCGAGAGCACGTCCGTCCAGTGCCCGGGCCCGCAGCCAGCGTCCAGAAGGCAACCGGTCGTGGCATCACGCCAGGACTCGATCGTGGCCACGTCCTGCGGCGCCATCTGCTCGACCGAGCCCAGCTTGGCTACGTACTCGTCCGCGCGGGCGTCGTACGCAGCGGCGACGTCGGCTCTCAGCACACGCGGATCGTAACGGGCCACGCCGTCAATCCCTGTCTTCGGCGTGCTCCGGGTCGCGCTCCGGTCGCGTCATGACGTCCTCTCCCCCTGCCGACTTGGTAGCGTTCATCGATGAGCAAGCCCATCGATGACAAGCTCGCCGCCTTGCTCGGCGAGGACAAGAACATCCTGGCTGCCCGCCTGTTCGTCGAGTCCTTTGCAGGCGGCGTCCAGAGCCCCTTGGAGTTTCGAAAGATCCGCGCGCACCTCGCCTCGATGGCCGGGCTCGGACGTTTGAAGATCTTCTCCGGATACGGCCCCGACTACACGCTCGGAGTCGAGCTGGTGCTTCGGTGGGAGCGCGCCATGCTTGCCGCCCGCCTGTTCGCCGGGGACAGCGCCAGCATGTACCTCCTGCTCGTCAGCGACGGCGAGACGGTCCGCACGTCTGCCGACCCATACGCTGCGGCACTCGCGGCCATAGCCTCCGGAACCCCCTAGGACGATGCAGATGCCGCTGTGGCCGGGTTCAACCAGATGGTGAAGGACGGGACTCGTCGGGGAGAGGATGCGCCACTCCCCTGTTCCACGGCGGCGACCAGTCGGCCAAGACAGTGCTAGCCGTCGACGTCACCGCTGGCGGTCGGGATGAAGCAGACGCGCGGCCGACCCTTGCCGGTCAGCTCGAGCAGCAAGTCGTCGAGCGCCAAGGAGCCATCGTCGGACATCGAGAACCCGCCGCCACCGAGGGCGAGGACAGTGCCGAGCATGATCGGACCCTAGCAACGCGGGCACTCCCCTCACGACCCGCTCGTAGAATGGCTGCAGGGCCACGGACGACGAGGAGGTGCCGATGAGCGCGCGCGACCGCAAGCGGCACGAGTACCGTCTGCGCCTCGAGACCGAGGCCGCCGCGCAGGGTCAGGCACAGGATCAGGGTCAGGATCACGCCGACGCAGAGCCGGACAAGGCTCCTGACGAGGCGGCCGCCTCGCGCCAGCGTCGCCGGACCCATCAGCCGGCGTGGGTCGAGATCCAGATCCAGCAGGCGATGCGCGACGGAGAGTTCGACAACCTGCCCGGGGCAGGCAAGCCCATCCCGGGCATCGACCGCCCGCACGACCCCGACTGGTGGCTCAAGCGGCTCATCGAGCGCGAGAAGATCAGCGTCCTCCCCCCGGCGCTCGCCCTCCGTACCGAGGACGCTCGCCTCGACGAGGTGCTCGACCGCGAGTCCGTCGAGGCCGGCGTGCGCCGCGTGATCGACGACTTCAACGCCCGTGTCATCGACGCTCGGCGTCAGCTGCAGGGCGGTCCTCCGGTCATCACTCCCCTGCGCGACGCCGATGCCGAGGTCGCCGCCTGGACGCAGCGCCGGGCTGACAAGGTCGCCGCCCAGAAGCGCCGCCTGGCCGAGCTGCGGGCCGAGGAGCGAGCAGCCACTCCCCCTGCGTGGTGGCGTCGCCTGCTCGCCCGGCTCCGCATCCTTCGCCGCGCCACGTCGTGATGTCCGATGCCGCGGGCACACTGAGAGCCATGCCGGCGTCCGACGACCTCCCGATGACGCGTGAGCTGACGCTCGGCTCCGACGTCAACGTGATGTTGACACTGTCGCTGCTGCGCCGTGGCGCGTACGACCCCACCTCGCGGCGCGACGGCTCGACCCTGTGGCGCACGAGCCGGATGACGACCGGAGCGGTCACCTACCGGCTTCGCCAGCCCGATCGGCGCGTCGTGCTGGCCGACGCGTGGGGTCCCGGGGCTGCCGAGATGCTCGACGGCCTGGAGTCGCTCGTCGGAGATGACGACGACCCGACCGGCTTCGAGCCCGAGCACCCCGTGGTCCTCGACTCGCACCGTCGTCACCCCGGGCTGCGGGTCCCCCGCACGGGCCGCGTGCTCGAGGCCCTGATCGGCGCCGTGATCGAGCAGCGCGTCGTGGGCATCGACGCGTTCGCTGCGTGGCGGCGGCTCCACCTGCGCTTCGGCGACCCGGCACCCGGGCCTGCCCCCGACGGCATGAGGGTGTTCCCGACGGCCGAGACCTGGGCGTCGGTCCCCTCGTGGGACTGGCACCTCGCAGGCGTCGACCCTCAACGGGCTCGCACGGCGCAGGCGTGTGCACGCCTCGGCCGCCAGGTCGACGACCTCGTCGTGACCCACGATCGCGACCACGCGGCTGTCTATCGCGGCCTGCGGTCGATCCCGGGCGTCGGCCGCTGGACGGCTGCCGAGGTCGGCATCCGGGCCCTCGGTGACGCCGATGCTGTCTCGTTCGGAGACTTCCACGTCGCCAAGGACATCGGGCAGGCACTCGCCGGCCGACCGTTCGACGACGCCGAGCTCGAGCGCGTCCTCGAGCCGTGGCGTCCCCACCGACAGCGGGTCGTGCGTCTCGTCGCCCTCAGCCCGCTCGCGCCGCAGGTCAGACGAGGGCCGCGAGCCCCCCGTGTCGACCATCGCAACATCTGACGGAATGAAATCGAGTGCCGAACGACTTGAGATGGACATGACCACGACGCTGCGCACGCTCACCCGCCGACAGGTCGACCGGTCCGTCAAGGACTCCCTCGCGCAGGTCTACCTCGCCGCCTACGGCGATCCGGCGCTGCCCGAGAGCGCCCTCGACGCCGACAACTTCGTGACCTCGACGCTCCCCCGGCACGCTCGCCGCGCAGGCTTCCGCCTCGTCGTCGCCACCACGGACGACGTCGTGTCGGGCTACGGCTACGGATTCACCGGACGTCGCGGCCAGTTCTGGAGCGACTGGCTCGCGGGCGCAGCACCCGAGGCCATTGTCGAGGACTGGGTGGGCGACCACTTCGAGCTCGTCGACCTCGTGGTCGATCCTGCCTTCCGCGGCCAGGGGCTGTCAGGCCTGCTGCACGACGCGCTGGTCCAGGACCTCCCCCACGAGCGCGCACTGCTCGCGACCGCTCCCGACGATGGCCCGGCTGCGCGCCTCTACTCCGGTCGCGGCTGGCAGGTGCTCGTCCCCGAGATCGACGGCGCCAAGGCCCTCTTCGGGCTGGACCTCACCACCCGCACGGCCCAGTGAGCCGCATCCCCGGCTGGGTCCGCGTCGCCCTGGCCATGTTCGCCGTCGGCTGGGGTGCCAACCAGTTCGCGGCGATGCTGCTGGTCTATCGCGAGGAGGACGGCGCCTCGACCGAGATCGTCACGGCGCTGTTCGGCGCGTACGCCCTGGGCCTCATCCCGGCCCTGCTCGTCGTCGCACCGATCTCCGACCGGATCGGTCGTCGGCGCGTCATGCGGCCCGTGCTCGTGCTCTCGACCATCGCGACCGTCATCCTCATCGTCGGCGGCGACAGCTTCGCCCTGCTGCTGATCGGCCGACTCGTCGCCGGCATCGCGTCCGGCGCTGCGTTCGCCCCCGGCACCGCCTGGATCAAGGAGCTGTCGACCGACCGGCCCGGTGGCACCGGCGCCCGCCGGGCGACGCTCGCGCTGTCCGCCGGCTTCGGCTCCGGCCCCCTCGTGGCCGGCATCGTCGCGCAGTGGCTGCCGGGGCCGACGATCCTCCCCTACCTGCCGCACCTGGTGCTGATGGCCGTCGTCATCGCGATCGCGTGGCACGCGCCGGAGCCGTTCGTCCCGCGCAGCACCGACGAGCCGCGGCGTCACACCGAGGTCTGGGGCATCGTGTCGTCGCGCCCGTTCGTGCTGGGCGTCCTGTTCACGGCCCCGTGGGTGTTCGGCTGCGCGTCCATCGGCTTCGCGACCCTGCCGACGTTCGTCGACATCGGCGTCGCCCCGATCGCCGTGATCGGCGCACTCGCGGGCCTGACCCTGTGGACCGGCGTCGCGATCCAGCCTCTCGGCCGGCGCCTCGGCGATCCTCGTCGCATCATCACGACGGGGCTCGGCGCTGCAGCGGCAGGACTCGCTGTCGGCACCGCGCTCGACCTCACCGGCGCGGCCTGGCTCGTGCTGCCCGCTGCCGTCCTGCTCGGCGCGGCCTACGGGCTGATCCTGGTCGGAGGGCTCACGGCGGTCGAGTCGATGGCCCATCCCGACGACCTCGGCACGCTCAACGCGATCTTCTACAGCCTGACCTACATCGGCTTCGCCGCTCCCCTGCTCAGCACGCTGGCCCTGACGGTGATCACGCCCGAAGAGCTCATGCTCGTCGGACTGGCCGTCATCGCGGTGACGATCCCGATGGTGCTGGCATCGAGGCCTATGTCGCGGCGATGACCGCGAACACGTTGCCCGACGGGTCGGTCAGCCAGGCGATGTCGGGGCCGTGGCCGCGCATGACGCCGTCGTCGCCCAGCGGCATCCCGGCGTAGCGCTCGAAGTTGACTCCGCGCTCGGCCAGCTCGGCCACGGCGGACGTGACGTCGTCGACCGGCAGGTTCAGCACCGTGAACGAGGCAGGTGAGTGGGCCTCACCCTTGGGATAGACCAGCACCGCGTGGTCGTCGCCCAGGTGGATGATCCCCATGCCGTTCTCGTCCTCGCTGACGTCGAGGCCGAGGACGTCGCGATAGAACGCCACCGACTCGGGCACGTCGCGCACGGAGAACCCGCTGAACGGGCTTCGGTAGTCGACCATGTCTGGCTCCTCGCAGTCAGTGTCAGGTCTCGGCACCGTACGACGAGGAGCCTTGACAGACAACCGTCGCGGAGACGATTCTCGGCGCATGACGGACATCCCCCCGGTGGGCGCGCCGGCACGACGCGCCTTCGACGCCGCCGGCTACACGACGCTCGAAGAGCTGCTCGCCGCGGACGAGAACGACCTGCTCGCGCTGCACGGCGTCGGCCCCAGAGCCATCCGACTCCTCAAGGAGGCGGCAGCCGGGGGCTGATGGGTCACTCGAACGGCGAGGGGTCTCCCGCGCCGACACGGACGACCTCGGCCGATCCGTCCGAGAAGTCGACGACGGTCGTCGGCTCGGCGATGACGTCCTCGCCGGACTCCACGACCGCGTCGACCTGGCCGTCGAGCTCGTCGGCGATGAGCCATGCGGCCGACATCGGCTCGGTCTCGCCGGGCAGGATCAGGGTCGTGGAGAGCAGCGGCTCCCCCATCGCCTCGAGCAGGGCCATGACGATCCGGCTGTCGGGGATGCGCACGCCGACGGTCTTCTTCTTCTCGTGCAACAGACGCCGGGGCACCTCGCGGGTCGCCGGCAGGATGAACGTGTAGGGCCCGGGGGTCGCGTTCTTGACCGCCCGGAAGATCGCGTTGTCGACGTGGACGAACTGACCGAGCTGCGCGAAGTCCTTGCACATCAGCGTGAAGTGGTGCTTGGCGTCGAGCTTGCGGATCGTCCGGATGCGGTCGAGCGCCTCCTTGTTGCCGAGCTGTGCGCCGAGCGCGTACCCCGAGTCGGTCGGGTAGGCGATGAGTCCGCCCTCCTGGATGACGGCCGCAGCCTGGTCGACGGACCGCTGCTGCGGGTTCTCGGGGTGGATGTCGATGAAGCGCATGATCTGAGGCTACGGCCAAACGGCCGGACATGGTGAGGGGCCGCGCATCACGCGCGGCCCCTCACCTGCGGTCAGCTGAAGACGCTGACGCCGCCCGGGCCCACGAGGAGCGCGACGACGATCAGCACGGCTCCGTACAAGAAGTCACGCTGGATGATCCGGATGACTCCGAACACTCCGATGATGACTGCGGCGATCCACAGAATGGTCTCCCACATGGTTTCCCTCCCTTTCGGCGACGACCCATGTCGTCCGAACAGGAGTACCCCTCCCCGCCTGTCTCAATCCCGCAGGTTCGACCTGCTTGTGACCTGGGTCACTCAGATGCGTTCCGCCATGCGGACGCGCGTCCGTGTCGTGGGACGCCCGACCGGGCGCGACCTATTCTGGACGACGAGATGATTGCTCCACCCGCGTCCGAGAGGGGTGCCGCCCGATGAGTGAAGCCGCACTAACCCTGTCCGAGCGCCGCGACCGGCAGATCGCCCACAACGACGCCCGCACGGCACACCTGGCTTCCCGCGAGGCGATGCTCGCGCCGCGGCGCAGCAACGACGAGCTGCGAGCGATCGCCGAGGCCGCCCAGGAGCGCCTCGGAGACACCGACGCCGCGACCGTGCTCGCCTGGGTCGCCGAGGAGTTCGGCTACCGCACGGCCGTCGCCTGCTCGATGGCGGACGCCGTCCTGCCCGCGGTCGTCGCCGAGCACCTCCCCTGGGTCGACACGCTGTTCCTCGAGACCGGCTACCACTTCGCCGAGACGATCGGCACGCGCGACGCCGTCGAGGCCTCGATGCAGCTGTCGATCGTGGACGTCAAGCCGCGCCGCAGCGTCGCCGAGCAGGACGCCGAGTTCGGCGAGAAGCTCTACGAGCGCGATCCCGCGCTGTGCTGCGACATGCGCAAGGTCCAGCCGCTGCACGACACGCTGCAGGGCTACGAAGTCTGGATCACCGGCGTGCGCCGTGACGAGGGACCCACCCGCGCCAACACCCCCTTCATCACCTGGGACGACAAGAACGGGCTGGTCAAGATCAACCCGTTGGCGGCCTGGACGTTCGACGACGTCCTGGCCTACGCCGATGACAACGACGTCATCGTCAACCCGCTCGTCAACGACGGCTACCCCTCGATCGGGTGCGCCACGTGCACGCGACGTGTCGCCCCCGGCGAGGACCCCCGAGCCGGCCGCTGGGCCGGACTCGACAAGACCGAGTGCGGCCTGCACACCTGACCTGCCCGCACCAGCACCGACAAGGCACCGATGACCCTGACTGACGAACGCCGTCTCACCCAGCTGCAGTGGCTGGAGTCCGAGGCGATCCACATCATCCGCGAGGTGGTCTCCGAGTTCGAGAAGCCCGTGCTGCTGTTCTCCGGCGGCAAGGACTCGGTCGTGATGCTCCACCTGGCCACCAAGGCCTTCTGGCCGGCCCCGGTCCCGTTCCCGGTGCTGCACGTCGACACCGGCCACAACTTCCCCGAGGTGCTCGCCTACCGCGACGCCACGGTCGAGCGGCTCGGCCTGCGACTCGAGGTCGCCAGCGTGCAGGACTACATCGATGACGGACGACTGCGCGAGCGCAGCGACGGCACGCGCAACCAGCTGCAGACCCAGCCCCTGCTCGACGCCATCACCGACGGCAAGTTCGACGCCGTGTTCGGTGGCGGCCGACGCGACGAGGAGAAGGCCCGCGCCAAGGAGCGCGTGTTCTCCCTGCGCGACGAGTTCGGCCAGTGGGACCCGCGCAACCAGCGGCCCGAGCTGTGGAACCTCTACAACGGTCGCCATCGCCCCGGCGAGCACGTCCGCGTGTTCCCGCTGAGCAACTGGACCGAGCTCGACGTCTGGCAGTACATCGGCGCCGAGGACATCGCCCTTCCCGAGCTCTACTACGCCCATCACCGCGAGGTGTTCGAGCGCGACGGCATGCTGGTCGCCGTCAGCGACGTGTCGCTCCCCCGCGAGGGCGAGACGGTCGAGAAGCGTCAGGTCCGCTACCGCACCGTCGGCGACATGTCGTGCACCGGTGCCGTCGAGAGCGACGCCGTGACGGTCGACGACGTCATCGTCGAGGTGGCGGCCACCCGCCTCACCGAGCGTGGCGCGACCCGCGCCGACGACCGGGCGTCCGAGGCTGCCATGGAAGACCGCAAGAAGGAAGGCTACTTCTGATGCGCACGCTCCTGCGTCTCGCGACCGCCGGCTCGGTCGACGACGGCAAGTCGACCCTCGTCGGACGGCTCCTGTTCGACTCCAAGTCGGTGCTCGCCGACCAGTTCGACGCCGTCGAGCGGGTCAGCCGCGACCGCGGTCTCGCCTCGGCCGACCTTGCTCTGCTCACCGACGGGCTGCGCTCCGAGCGCGAGCAGGGCATCACGATCGATGTCGCCTACCGCTACTTCGCCACTGCGGAGCGCTCGTTCATCCTCGCCGACTGCCCCGGCCACGTGCAGTACACGCGCAACACCGTGACCGGCGCGAGCACCGCCGACGTCGTCGTCCTGCTGGTCGACGTGCGTCACGGCATCCAGGAGCAGACGCGTCGCCACCTCGCCGTCGCGTCGCTGCTGCGGGTTCCCCACGTCGTCGTGGTCGTCAACAAGATCGACCTCGTCGACTTCGACGAGGACACCTACACGCGTGTCTCGGACGAGGTGCTGGAGTCGGCTCGGAGCCTCGGGCTCTACGACGTCGCCACGATTCCCGTCTCGGCCCTCGCTGGCGACAACGTCGTCGACCGGTCCGAGCGGACGCCGTGGTACGACGGGCCCAGCCTGCTCACGTTCCTCGAGCAGCTCTCCCCCGTGGGCGACCCGCACTCCGAGCCGCTCCGCTTCCCGGTGCAGCTCGTCATCCGTCCGCAGTCCGCTGCCGGCGAGGAGTTCCGTGACTACCGCGGCTACGCCGGGCAGGTCGCGTCGGGCCTCGTCCGCGTCGGCGACGCGATCACGGTGCAGCCGAGCGGCCGCACCAGCGTCGTGACCGGCATCGACTTCGCCGGCCAAGAGCTCGACGAGGCCTTCGCGCCGCAGTCGGTCACGCTGCGCCTGCAGGACGACATCGACATCTCACGCGGTGACCTGATCGTCACCTCGCGGAGCGTCCCGCCCGTCACGCAGGACATCGACGGAACGATCGCGTGGCTCGCCGACGGCAACCTCGTGCCCGGCACCAAGGTGCTGCTCAAGCACGGCACCAAGACGGTGCAGGCGATGGTCAAGGTCATCAGCGGCAAGCTCGACCTCGACGACGCCCGGCTGCTGCCGGCACAGTCGCTGGGCCTCAACGACATCGGCCACGTGACGCTCCGCCTCGCCGCCCCGATCCCGGCGGAGGAGTACCTTCACGCCCGCGGCACGGGTGCGTTCCTGCTGATCGACGCCCAGGACGGCACGACGCTCGCCGCCGGCATGGTGGGTGACGCCCTGCTCGACACCAAGGCTGAGGTCGAAGCGGTCAGCGCCGCTACAGTTCCTGCATGACGGGGACGGCATGACCGGCAGCCTGCCGCTGACGCTGCGGGTCGCCGGGCGGCGGGTCGTGGTCGTGGGCGGTGGTCACGTCGCGACCCGGCGCACGCTGTCGCTCGTGGACGCCGGCGCCGCGGTGGTCGTGGTCTCCCCGGAGGTCTCCGACTCCCTGGCGTCGTCGATCGGTCGCGGTGACGTCGAGTGGGTGCCCCGCACGTACGCTCCGGGTGACCTCGCAGGCGCCTGGCTCGTGCAGACGGCCACCGACTCCCCCGTCGACGACCAGGTCGCGGCAGACGCCGAGGCCGCACAGATCTGGTGCCTCAAGGGTGGGGACCCCGAGAATGCGACGGCGTGGGCCCCGGCCGTCGCGCGGGTCGACGACGTCATGGTCGCCGTCAGTGGCGGAGGCGATGCGGGACGTGCGTCGGCGCTCCGCGACGGCGTGGCGGCCGCACTGCAGGCGGGCGAGCTGCCGATGCGCCACCGCACCCACCACCCGGACGGGTTCGTCGCACTGGTCGGCGGTGGCCCCGGCGACCCCGGGCTACTGACCACACGTGGCCGACGCCTCCTGGCCGAGGCCGACGTCGTGGTCGTCGACCGGCTGGCACCGCACGCACTGCTCGCCGAGCTCGACGCCGACGTGGAGGTCATCGACGTCGGCAAGAAGCCCGATCACCACCCCATCCCCCAGCACGAGATCAACGCCCTGCTCGTCGACCGCGCCCAGCAGGGCAAGATCGTCGTACGGCTCAAGGGCGGTGATCCATACGTCTTCGGACGCGGTGGCGAGGAGCTCATCGCGTGCCGCGACGCCGGCATCCCGGTGGAGGTCGTCCCCGGTGTCACGAGCGCCATCTCGGTGGCTGCCGCCGCCGGCATCCCGGTGACGCACCGGGGCGTCTCGCGCGGCTTCACCGTCGTGACGGGGCACGAGGAGATCACGGCCCTCCCCCACGACGGCTCGCACACCCTGGTGATGCTGATGGGCGTCAAGCGCCTCGCGGAGACCTGCGACGAGCTCATCGCCTCCGGTCACCCCGCACACACGCCGGCCGCGATCATCGAGCGCGGCTACACCCCGACCCAGCGGGTCACGGTCGCGACGCTGGAGACCCTCGCCGACACGGCTGAGGCGGCCGGTGTCGAGCCACCCGCCATCACGATCGTCGGCGACGTCGTCACGCTGTCGCCCGCCTGGCCGCCCGGCGCCTAGGTCAGCGAGGCTCTCCGTCACGGGCAGCACTCTCGAGAGCATCGAGGTATCGGCGTGTCATCCGGCGCTGGACCAGCCGTGCGACCGGGCCGCCCAGGCGGGTCAGGACGCTGCCGGGGCGCGAGAACGCTGTGATGGACGCGGTGACGGTGCCGCTCGCCGGGTCGATGGTGACCATGAAGCGCTCCTCACCGCTCTCGGGATGCCGCGCAAGAGTGCCGTAGGTGAATCCGCGGCGGACAGCCTCGTCGACCACCGACACGACCCGGCACTCGAACTTCACCGTTCGCCACACGAAGGCGACGTCTGCGCCGGCGACGGCACGATCCGGCCCGCCCGTCCTGCGCACGCCGGCACGGCGGTGCATGCCCCACGTGAGCAACGTCGCCGATGCAGACTCGAACGCAGCCCGGCCATGACCGATCTCGCGCGACTCCTGCAGGTGGTGGAAGCCGTCAGGCAGGACGCCCTCGGTGGCGCCCACCTCGGCATAGGTCAGCCCGTCACGTGGCACCGTCGGCTGATCAGTCATGTGGCAGGAGCGTAGCCCCGAAGGCGGTCACCCGCCGCGCGATCGGACGCGACGTCGATGAGAGCCTTGACTGACCCCTCCCAGAACAGCGAGATTGTGGCGCTGAGGCGAACGGAGTCCGTCAGGTTGCGTCGCTCACTTCGTCCCGGCGCCGGAGCAGGTCAGGCGAGTCGCTGCGCGACGGTGTCCACGTCACCGCCAGTGCCCCAGTCATGAAGTAGATCAGCTGGAGAATGTGGAAGCCCCGAATCGACGCGATCTCTCCCACGATCCAGAACACCATGATGGTCCCGGCCACGATGCTTGCGAGCGGCCAGCCCTCGCTGCGCTTCACCATCGCGATGGCCGCGATCAAGGAACTGCCTCCGACCACCGCCAGCAGAACCACTCCCGGGAAGTAGTTGCTGGGGAAGTCCGTGCTCCTCACCCAGGTCGACTGCTCGGGGATCCAGTCCGTCATGAGTGCGAGACCTCCGACCACGGAGCTGAATCCGTTGAACAGCAGCAGTCCCAGCTGCGCCTTGCCTTGCGGCTCATCGAACGTCTATCGCCGGACGGGGGTCGACACAGCCGCGCTGTCGGACCGTTGAGGTGTCGCCGTCGCTGATGCCCAGCACCAGCGACGTCGAGCTTGGCTTCATGATCGTTCCCCGATGGGGAGGAATGTCCTCCGATAGCACTGAGCGTCGCGGACCATTGCCGTCCACGACATGCGCGATCGTCCCCACCTGACGGGACCAATGACCCACATCGCCTAGGTTCGTCGGCGTTCGGGGTGCAGACTCCAAGCATGGTCAAAGAGCAGGCACGAGACATCGAGCAGCGCGAAAAGGACCTGGCGCGTCGAGAGGCCGCTCTGGACGAGCGACTCGAGTCAGCGAGGTCGATCTTGAAGGACGCGGACGACCGTGACGCGAGGGCCGACGATCGTGATGACGTCGCCGACGGCCGCGAGCGTGACGCGGACCTGAAGGCGCTCCTCGGCGACGAGCCGGGATACGTGGACAGGATGCCAGCCCGTCGAGACGCCGCCCTCGACCGCGTCCACGCGAAGGGCGACCGAGCTCATTCCGCCCAAGACCGCGAGAACCTCACCGACAACACGTCCGAGAGCTGAGCGCGGCCGCGACAGGCCCGCGAAGGAGGTCATTCGGCTCTGGCCGAGGGGGCGTGCTGCGAGCAGGATCGGGCAACCGGCGGCCGCCAGCCGCCCCGAGTCAGGGAGCACCCGTGCACCGAACCGCGCATCGACCGTCGACGTGCCACAACCGTGCCCTTCGCCGACGACCAGACAAGATCGTCGGCATCATGGCGTTGTGCTTCTCAGCCGTCTACTTCCTGTCCGACGTCATCGAAAGCGTCCAGGGCGGGTTCTCTTCGGCCCAGCTGTGGCTCACCCTGATCGCTGAAGCAGCTGTGCCGATCTTCGTCGTCGGCCTCGCCTTGGCCCATCGGCCTGCTTGGGGACGGGTGGGACTCATCAGCGCCGCCGCGTACGCCTACGTGTACGTGTTCTTCACCGGCACCGTGATCTACGCTCTCGCGAACGACACCCCCGACTATGAGACGCTCAGCGACGACCTCGGACTGCTGATGCTCGTCCACGGCGTCATCATGGTCGTCGCCGGTCTGGGGTTCGGGTGGGCCGTGATTCGAGCACGGAAGCTCCCGGCCTGGACGGCCGTCGCTCTCATGACTGGCGTGGCACTGGTTGCGGCCACGCAAGGCATGTCGGACGGGATTCAGCTCGGTGCGGCTGGTGTTCGCGCGCTGGGTTTCGCAGGGATGGGAGCGGCTCTGGTGCGGTTCCGCTCGAATCACGCGTGAAGCAACGTCGACGACGCCGACTCTCTCTGCGCTCGCCGTAGTTCAGGACCTGCTTGCGTGCCCCTGCTCAGCAGGCTCGCGGTTGCAGCCGGGTGAACCTGGCGTGTCTTCGGGACTTCTGGTCGGGGTCGACCCGGCTGGGCGGGACGACCTCGGGGATGCCGTCGTCAGCCATGACGACGACCCATTCGCCCTCGTGGACGAGGAAGTGGTGGAAGTGGCACAGCAGAGCCGCGTTGGCCAGGTCGGTCGGCCCGCCTTCTGACCACCAGGTGATGTGATGCGCTTCGCACCAGGCGGGCGGCCGATCGCAGCCGGCCCAGATGCACCCTTGGTCTCGCGCCGCCAGGGCGAGTCGCTGGTGGCGCGTGTAGAGGCGCTTGGAGGTGCCCAGGTCGAGCAGGCGAGACTCCGAGTCGAGGTAGAGCGCGACGAGGGTGGCATTGCACGCCATCCGTTGGGCTCTGGCGGCCGAGGTGGTGGTGCCGGACGTGTTGGTCGCGGTGCCGTTGCCGGTGCGCAGATCGTCGACGTCGATGGTGACGGCGACTGTCGCGGCAAGGCCACCGTGCTGCGGGAGAGCTCCGGTCGGCAGGTGGGCGATGAGCTCGGTGAAGGCGTGCCCCATCTTCTGGTCCCTCGGCAGGGCGTTGTACTCGCCGACGCCCATGCCGAGGCGGATCGCGTTGTCGGCGGACCGGCGCGGGGCGATGATCCCCTCGATCGCGGCGCGCAACGTGTCGCTGTCAGCGTCCGGGATGGTGCCGATGATCCGGGTGGTGCCGTCACCGCGCCGCTTCATCGACAGCCGAGTCGCCTCCCAGGCCTTCTGCTCCTCGGCGAGCACCTTCTTGCCCAGGGCTTCGTCAGCCCCGTCGGGATCGATGACCTCCAGCACGCGGTTGGCCAGTCTCCTCAGGTCGTCCAGGGTGTGCTCGGCAGCGAGTCGCAGCAGGTGAGCCTCGGCGTCAGTCCGGGGCTCATCGTCAACCCAGTCCGGCAGGGCGTCGACGGCCTCCATGATGACCTTGGCCTGATCGGTCGAGATCTGCCCGTTGGCCCACGCGGTCCGAGTGGCCTCGGTGTGGTCGGTGCTCACCCTTGCCAGGGCGACGAGTCGCGATGCCTCGCCCTTGGAGATCCCGGTCTGTGCGGCGACCCACGCGGTGGTCGAGGTCGCACCGTCATCCTTGGGCAGCCCCATCCCCTCAGCGCAACCCGCCAACCGCGAGGCCAGCGCGTCCAGCGCTGTGCGGGCCTGCAGCACGGCCCGGGTGACCTCGCGGACCTCGGCACCGGTCAACGTCCACGGCTCGAGCGCAGCAGCGTCACCCGTCAGGGATGACAGCTGGTCGATGATCATGCGCGGCTCCGAGATGGACTAGAACGTATGTTCGAGTGTATCTGGATGCGCCCGTCAATACAAGGCATTCGAGCCAATATTTCGCTGCAATAACAGCAGAATTGTGGACCGACAGAACCGGTGAAACCAGCCTAGACGACGCCCCGGACACAGCCTGTCGCGAGCGACCATACTGATGGACATGTCCACCACTCGCGGCCTCGACAGGCTGCTCGCCTTCAGCGATGCGACCGTGGCCATCGCGATCACGCTGCTGGTTCTCCCGCTCGTCGAGATCGCGCAGGAGGTCCAGGACAAGCCGGTCGGAGAGTTCCTCGACGAGCAGTCCTTCGAGCTGTTCTCGTTCGCGCTGAGCTTCGTCGTGATCGCCCTCTTCTGGCGGCTGCATCACTCCATGTATGAGCACGTCGAGCGTTCGACACCCGCCCTCGTCAGGGCCAACCTGGCGTGGCTGGCGACCATCGTGTTCCTCCCGTTCCCGACCGAGCTGCTGGGCGCTGACCAGGACCAACGCCTGACGCACGGTCTCTACATCGGCACGCTCGTCGCGGCCAGCGCCGCGCAGGCCGCGCAGAAGTGGCTCATCCTGCGCGACGGTGGCACGGCGCGTCCGCTGCACTCCGACCTGGTCTCACTGGGCCTGATGACGGCGGCGCTGGTCGTCGCCGTGCTCGTGCCGGCGATTGGGCTGTGGGCGCTGGTGATCCTGCTGCTCTCTGGTCCGATCGAGCACCTCGTCGAGGCCAGGAGCTGAGACGTGCACCCCGGACGGATCGTCGCAGCGCTCTCGCTGGTCGCCGGGTTGTCAGCCTGCAGCGACTCGATCGCGCAGACACAGCTCCCGAACGGTGTCTCGGTCCACCTCGACCAGTCACGCATCCAGCGTCAGGGACGGGAGGTGTTCCTCCGCGTCGAGAATGACACCCGGCACGACATCACGATCGAGCGGTTCGTCCTCACCTCTCCCCGTCTGGAGGACGTCGCCTGGAGCGGCGCGGAGGAGATCGGTTCGACGTACGAGACCGACCTGGAGTTCACCATGCCGGTCGGCCGCTGCGGCGCCGATATCGACGCCACGGTCCGGTTCACCTACCGCGTCGACGGCGGCGAGCTGCAGGAGTCGACGACGACGGCCGACGACCGCTATGGCAATGCGGCTGCCTTCGCCGACCGCGACTGTGCCGAGATCACCCTCGAGGACGCCGCGGACGTGGTCGTCGGCGAGCCGACCGTGTCCGGGACCGGCCGGGCTTCCGTCCTGCGCCTGCCCGTGACGATGACGCCGACCGGAGACCGGTCCGACGTGCGCTTCGGCGGGTTCGGCAGCACGGTCCTCTTCCGGCAGACGGCGGACTCCCCCGCTGACGTCGACGTCCCGCTCGGCCCGGGCGATCCACCTGCCCGCCTCGACATGCAGGTCGTCCCCGCACGGTGCGACCCCCACGCGCTCGCCGAGGACAAGGTCGGCCGGCTCTTCCCGGTCACGGTGCTGGCCGACGACGTCGGCACGGACGCGTCGTACTTCCTGCCGCTCACCCGTGACCAGAAGCTGGCGTTCTTCGACTTCTTCCGCAGCAGCTGCGGGCTGGAGTGAGCAGACGGCACTGACCCCGTGGTGGCCGTGACCACCGCGGGGCCCGTCAGTCGCCCTTGACGTTGACGATCTGCCGCAGCGTGTGCCGGACCTCCACGAGGTCGGCAGCGTCCTGCATGACCACGTCGATGTCCTTGTCGGCGCCGGGGATCTCGTCGACGAATGCCGCCGTGTCGCGGTACTCGATGTCCCCCATCGCGACCCGCAGGTCGTCCTGGGTGAACTCACGCCGAGCTGCCGCTCGGCTGAACTCCCGCCCGGCCCCGTGCGGGGACGAGTTGAGTGCCACCGGGTTGCCCTTCCCGACCACGACGTACGACCGTGTGCCCATCGACCCCGGAATGAGCCCCGGCGTCCCGAGCGAGGCGTCGATCGCGCCCTTGCGGGACAGCCAGACGTCCTTGCCGAAGTGCCTCTCCTGGGTCGTGTAGTTGTGGTGGCAGTTGATCTCCTCCAGCCGCTCGATCGAGTCAGCCCCCACCCACGCCGCGAAGCACGTCACGACCCGGTCCATCATCTCGGCCCGGTTGAGCAGCGCGAACTTCTGTGCCCACCGCAGCTCGCGGATGTAGGCCCAGAACTCGTCCGTGCCCTGCACCAGGTAGGCCAGGTCCTTGTCGGGGAGGTCGATCCACCACTTCGTGCAGAGGTCCTGCGCGACCCGGATGTGGTGCTGCGCGATCTTGTTGCCGACTCCCCGCGACCCGGAGTGCAGGAACAGCCACACCTGGTCGTCCTCGTCGAGGCTGACCTCGATGAAGTGGCAGCCCGAGCCGAGCGTGCCGAGCTGCAGCTGCCAGTTCGACGCGTACGACGCCGGGTCGAAGCCCGCCTTCCGGGCGTCGTCGGTGAGCTCGGCCAGACGCTCGGCCGTGTGGTCCCGGGTGACGTCGGCGTTGTAGTTGCCAGCCGACAGCGGGACCGCACGCTCGATCGCCTCGCGCAGGGCACGCCGGTCGGCCGGCAGGTCGGCCGCCGCGTACGGCGTCTTGACCGCGATCATGCCGCAGCCGATGTCGACGCCGACGGCGGCGGGGATGATCGCCTCGAGCGTCGGGATGACCGAGCCGACCGTCGCCCCCTTGCCCAGGTGGGCGTCGGGCATCAGCGCGAGGTGCGGATGGATGAACGGCATCGTGCTCGCCGCCAGCGCCTGGTCGCGAGCCTTCGCGTCCAGGATGGATGCCCAGCTGAACAACCGCTGGGTGATCTTCTCCATGATGTTCTCTCTCTGTGAGTGGTGGTTGACATGACAAGAGCCCCGACCGCAGGTGCGGTCGAGGCTCGGGTTCCGGAGCTGCTGGCGGGTCAGCCAGTACAGATTTCCGGGCAGGGCGCATCGACCGCAGGCCACTTCTGCTCGCGTCGCAGCGAGCATTCGGGCACGACGAAATAGCCGTTGGTCGATGAGGTGGTCATCATCTCGGCCTTCCTTCGTCGTCGTGGTGCGATGCGTCGCAGGACGTTACACCACGATCGCGGTTCCTGTCGAAGACCGGGCGCGGCCGACGTCAGCGGTCTCGCTTCTCCAAATAGGCCCGCAGGTGCTTCTCTCCCTGCCGCATGATCAGGTGGTGCCCGGCGACGAACACCGGCCGCAGCACCCAGCCGGTGACCTGCATCCACCGTCGATCAGTGGCGACCCGCCAGTCGATCGTCATGGCACATCCGCGGGGTCCGAGATCGGCGAACGTCACGTCGCCACTCCCCCGCAGGTCGCCCACCGAGGTGAACGTCAACGAGTCCGGACGCCGTGCCGTGAGGTCGGCGAGCGAGAACGTCAACGCATACCCGAAGGCGCTCGAGGCCCGCACCGTCATCGTGTCGCCGTCATAGGCCGTGACCTGCACCGACGGCCACCAGACCATCGGGTCGTCGGTCGCCAGCAGCTCGTCGAGCACGTCCCAGAGGTTCTCCCGCGACAACGGCACGGACCATCGCGAGACGAGCACGTAGTCCGAATTCATCATCGCTTCTCCGTGTCGCTACCAAGACCAGGGTGACCGCCGGGATTCAATGAAGTCGGCCCTACGCAGTATGAGTGCGTGGGGCCTCAAACGTCTTGCGGCGACCTCGAGCGTCGCAACCACCAGAGCCCCACGAACGGCAGCACCAGCGGGATGAAGCCGTAGCCCTGGCCGAAGTCGGACCACACCGTCTGGTCAGGGAACAGCCCCTGGTCGACGAGCGACAGCGCGCCGACCAGCAGCACGCCGACTAGCTCGATCGTGATCGTGACGAGGGCGAGGCGCGTGTGGTTGCGCGCCAGGGCGTACGTGGCGACGACGTAGACGATGCCGGCGAACGCCGAGAGCGCGTAGGGCACCACGGTGTCGGACTCGACCTTGGAGACGAGCTGGAAGATCGACCGCGCCGACGCGGCGAGTGCGAACACGGCGTACACGGCGACGAGCACCCGGCCGAAGCCGTGCGAGGTGTCGGAGCGATCAGGCATAGGTGCCCTTCCAGATGCCGAGGAGGCGGACCGAGAGTGCGCCCACCGTCAGCATCGCGATCACGACGACGCCGGTGCCCCATCGCGACTTCTCGGCGATGCCCCACAGGACTGCCGCGGGAGGGATGACGACCAGCGTCACGAGGTAGGAGACGAACAAGACTCCGTCGACGTCGCGCGTCGTGGAGCTGAGAGCGACCGACCCGCCGATCAGCAGGGCGATCAGCAGCAGCTCGAGCACCGCGATCGCGTAGAACAGCGGATTGCTGAAGTCCCGGCGGTGGTACGTGTGCCAGCCCGCGTAGGCCGCCACGCCGAGGGCCACGATCGCGATGCCATAGGCGACCAGATCAGTCACGCACTGCCTTTGCTCGATGCCTCCTCGTGCGAGGTGGCGTTGTCCAGGATGTCCGACACAGAGTCTTCCACGAAGCGCCGCCAGACCGACGGGCGGCGGAACATGAAGTGTCCCGCACCGGGGAGGGATTCCCACGTCGCACTCGCGGCAATCGGCCTGCTGCGCTCGACGTAGCTGCGGCTCCAGAAGGCGGACGTCCAGTTGTCGCGCGACCCGTGCAGCACCCGCAGGTGGCGGCCGGCGACGGCCCCGTTGGGCTCCCCCTCGGGCAGCCACGGCGCGAGGGCCACGACCCCGACGACACGCGGGTCGTCGGCGACCCGGCACGCGGTGCGTCCGCCCATCGAGTGACCCACGAGCACGACCGGCAGCCCGGGATGCTGTGCCGTGACCTGGTCGAGCGCCCAGCGCGCGTCGCGCACCGGAGCAGGGTCGTGCGAGCCGTTCCACCCGCGCATGCGGTACTGCAGCAGGGTCATCGACAGGTGACCGTCATCGGCGAAGCCCCGCAGCGAGCGCGCCATGGCCGCCATGCGCCACCAGCTGGCGTGCTTGTTGCGAACCGCTTCCTCGCTGTGCTCCTGGCCGCCGTGCAGCAGCAGCATGATCGCGCGCGGCTGCGCGGGATCGCTGAAGGAGTCGAGGCGGGGATCGGTCACGACACCGATGCTGACACGGCACCCCTGAGCCCGCACGACGAGTTGCTGAGGGTTTGGTCACGTCGGCCGCGGGCGGGCAGGGCGAAGCCTGATGGCCCAAGCGGCAGCGGTCAGCTGAAGGCGTTCTCCCCCGTCAGCGCCTGTCCGAGGATCAGCTGGTGCATCTCGACCGTGCCCTCGTAGGTCAGCACCGACTCGAGGTTGTTCATGTGCCGGATGACCGGATACTCCAACGAGATGCCGTTGGCGCCGAGGATCGTGCGGGACGTCCGGCAGATCTCGAGCGCCTCACGGACGTTGTTGAGCTTGCCGAAGCTGACCTGCTCGACCGTGAGCCCTCCGTCGTCCTTGCGGCGGCCCAGGTGCAGCGCCAGGAGCAGCCCCTTGTGCAGCTCGAGGCACATGTCGGCGAGCTTGGCCTGGGTCAGCTGGAAGCCACCGATCGGCCGGCCGAACTGCTCACGGGTGCGCGCATACTCCAGCGCCGCCTCGTACGACGACCGCGCCGCGCCCATCGATCCCCACACGATGCCGTAGCGGGCCTCGTTGAGGCACGACAGCGGCCCCTTCAGGCCGCGCACCTCGGGGAAGCGGGCGGAGTCGGGCAGGCGTACGCCCTCGAGGACGAGCTCGGCCGTGGCCGACGCGCGCAGCGACATCTTGTGCTTGATCTCGCGGGCGCTGAACCCAGGGGTGTCGGTCGGGACGGCGAAGCCCCGGATCCCCTCGTCCGTCTGGGCCCAGACGACGGCGACATCGGCGAACGTCCCGTTGGAGATCCACATCTTGGTGCCGTCGAGGACCCAGTCGGTGCCGTCACGGCGCGCGGTCGTCCGCATGTTGGCCGGGTCGGAGCCGTGATCGGGCTCGGTCAGGCCGAAGCAGCCGACGATCTCGCCCGTGCCCATGCCGGGCAGCCAGCGCTGCTTCTCCTCCTCCGACGCCCAGCGCCAGATGGCGTACATCGCCAGCGAGCCCTGCACCGAGACCATCGACCGGATGCCGGAGTCGCACGCCTCGAGCTCGACGCACGCGAGCCCGTACTCGACCGACGACATGCCCGGCAAGGTGTAGCCCTCGAGGTGCATGCCGAGCAGGCCGAGCTTGCCGAACTCGCGGAACAGCTCGCGCGGCGCGGGCGACCCGCCTGCCTCGAACCATTCAGCGATGTGGGGCTGCACCTGCTGGTCCAGCAGGGCGCGGACGCTGCTGCGCACGGCGATCTCGTCGGACGTCAGCACGTCGTCGAGCGAGAGCGGGTCGAGTCGGTCGAAGGCAGTCATGCGCTCACGGTATCCCTCGGGACGAATCGCCTACGATGAGATGGAGGACACGCCGGAAATTCTGGCGAGATCGACCCATCCCGACCGGAGGCTGCACCGAATGGCTCGTAGGAAGCTTCTCGGAAAGGAGAACACGGTGTCGCCATCAGCACAGCTGAGACTCGCAGATGCACCGGCGTACGCGTCGGACACTGCCGACCTCGGTGATCTCTTGACCCTGGTCGGTCGCGGTGACGAGAGGGCGTTCGCCGCCGTCTACGACGCCCTCGGCTCGTCGGTCTACGGACTGGCCCGCCGCGTGATCCGTGACCCCTCCCGCGCCGAGGAAGTGGCCCAGGAGGTCTTCATCCAGGTCTGGCAGTCCGCCGCACGCTTCGACGCGTCGCGTGGCAGCGCCAAGAGCTGGGTCCTGACCCTCGCCCACCGTCGCGCCGTCGATGCCGTCCGGCACGACCAGGCGGCGACGAACCGCGAGAACAAGTACGACTGGTCCAACGGCCCCGACTTCGACGAGGTCGAGGAGACCGTGACGATCAGCCTGGAGCACGAGCAGGTCAAGCGTTGTCTCGAAGGACTCACCGAGCTGCAGCGTGAAGCCGTCAACCTGGCCTACTACAAGGGCTACACCTACGCCGAGGTCGCCACCGCGCTCGGCGCCAACACCGCCACCGTCAAGACCCGCATGCGCGACGGCATCGTCCGTCTGCGCGACTGCATGGGAGTAGAAGCATGAGCATCGATCTGCACTCCCTCATGGCGCCCTATGCGCTCGACGCCCTTGAACGCGACGAGCGCACGCGCTTCGAGGCCCACCTCGACCAGTGCGTCGACTGCCAGGCCGAGCTGGCCGGGTTCATGGCCACGGCCGTGCGCCTCGGCGACGCGGTCAGCCACACGCCTCCCCCGGCGTTGCGCGACCGGCTGCTGTCAGAGATCACGCAGACCTCGCAGGAGCGTCCGGTGGTCACGGCCCTCGCCCAGCGCCGGAGCCTGCGCCGTACGCTCCCCCGGCTCGCGATGGCTGCTGCCTTCCTCGTCGGCGCTGTGGGTGTCGGCGGCTACGTCGTCGAGCACGAGAACGCCTCGGAGGCCCGCAACGACAAGGTGGCGATCTCCCAGGTCATCGGTGCCGATGACGTCGCGACGTCCGCCAAGAGCTTCACCGCGGGTGGGACGGTGCGCATGTACGCCTCGCCGAGCGCCGACGCGGCGGTCATCATCGCGCACGACATGCCCAGCCCGGGCAAGGGCAAGGTCTACCAGGTCTGGATGATCGACAAGTCCGGTCCGACCTCGCAGGGCACGTTCGTCGACGACGGCGAGATGATCATGAAGGGCGTGGCCGGCGCCGATCGCGTCGCCGTCACGGTCGAGCCCCAGGGCGGCTCCAAGCAGCCCACCTCGGCGCCGGTCGCGACGATCCCCGTCTGACCTGCGACCACGGCACCGTCACCGCGGTGGGATCATGACGACGTGACTTCACCACTCGTCCTGATCTCCGCCGCGATGGCGGTGCCGTCGGCGTTCTACCGCCCGCTGGTCGCGGCGTTCGAGGACCGTGGCTGGGAGGCGCAGGCGCTCCCGACGCGCGGGTTCGAGCGCGGGGAGCCGGTCGCCTCCCGGCAGCACGACTGGAGCTATGCCGACGAGATCCAGCAGATCGCCGACGCCGTGGCGAAGGCGCGTGCCGATCGTCCGGAGCGTCCGGTGATCGTCCTCGGGCACAGCCTCGGTGCCCAGCTCGGTGCAGGCCACGAGCTCAACCACCCGCCGAGTGACGGGTTCGTCACGGTCGGCGCCGGCATCCCCCACTTCCGCAACTATCCCTACGGCGGAGCGCCGCTGCTGGCGATCAGCGTCATGATCCCCGTCGTGACCCGGGTGCGGGGCTACCTGCCCAAGCCCTTCTTCGGTGCTCCGGGCGCCCGCACGCTGATGCGCGAGTGGGCGGGCTTCCTGCGCACCGGACGTCCCCCGTTCCGGGCCGAGGGCACGATCGGCACGCCGTCGCTGGTCGTGCAGCTGCAGGGCGACGCGCTGGCCGTCTCCAAGGCCAACAAGGCGTTTGCCGACCAGCTGCTCGACCAGACGGTGACGACCCGGTGGGTCTACACCAAGGACGCGGTGCCCGAGGGCGGCACGACCGACCACGTCCACTGGGCGCGGACGCCGGACCCCGTCGTCGACCGCATCGTCGACTGGTGGTCCACCCTCCCCCGCTGACGAGACCCTTCCCGCCCCTTCGCGAGACCTCTGCGGTCCCTTCGCGAGAGGGTTGCCGCCCTCTTAGGGGCGGAAACCCTCTCCTCGAGGGGCGGGAACGCTCTCGTCAGCGCTCGGCGAAGGCTTCGACCGGGGGGCAGGAGCAGGCGAGGTGACGGTCGCCGTACGCCTGGTCGATGCGGCCGACCGGCGGCCAGTACTTGTCGTCGACCGATCCGGCCGGGAAGGCTCCCGTGCCGATGTCGTAGGCGTGCTGCCAGTCGAGCAGCGTCCGCATGGTGTGCGGCGCGTGGACGAGCGGGTTGTCGCCGTCCGGCCACTGACCGGCGATGACCTGGTCGATCTCGGAGCGGATCGCCAGCATCGCGTCGCAGAAGCGGTCGAGCTCGGCGAGGTCCTCGGACTCCGTCGGCTCGACCATGAGCGTGCCGGGCACCGGGAAGCTCATCGTCGGAGCGTGGAACCCGTAGTCGATGAGTCGCTTGGCGACGTCGTCGATGCTGAGGCCCGCCGCCTTCGTGAGCGGCCGCAGGTCCAGGATGCACTCGTGCGCGACCAGGTCGCTGTCGCCGGTGTAGAGCACCGGGAACGCGCTCTCGAGGCGCTTGGCGATGTAGTTGGCCGACAGCACCGCGACCGAGGTTGCATCGGTGAGGCCCTCGGCGCCCATCATGGCGACGTACGCGAACGGGATCGGCAGGATGCCCGCTGACCCGTAGGGAGCCGCGCTGATGGCGCCGACACCCTCGCGCTTGCTCTCGACCGGGTGCAGCGGGTGCGTGGGCAGGAACGGCACCAAGTGCTCGGCCACCGCGACCGGCCCGACGCCGGGGCCGCCGCCACCGTGCGGGATGCAGAAGGTCTTGTGCAGGTTGAGGTGCGACACGTCGCCGCCGAACACGCCGGGCTGGGCGTGGCCCAGCAGCGCGTTGAGGTTGGCGCCGTCGACGTAGACCTGGCCGCCGTGCTCGTGGACGATGTCGCACAGCTCGGTGATGCCGTGCTCGTAGACGCCGTGCGTCGACGGGTAGGTCACCATGATCGCGGCGAGGTCGTCGGAGTGCTTGTCGCACTGGGCGCGCAGGTCGTCGAGGTCGACCTCACCCTGGTCGGTCGACTTGACCAGCACGACCCGCATGCCGGCCATCACGGCCGACGCGGCGTTGGTGCCGTGCGCCGAGCTCGGGATCAGGCACACCGTGCGGTGGTCGTCGCCGCGGCTCAGGTGGTAGGCGCGGATCGCCAGCAGGCCGGCGAACTCGCCCTGCGAGCCGGCGTTGGGCTGGATCGAGACCCCGGCGTAGCCGGTGACCTCCGCGAGCCAGGCCTCGAGCGTCTCGACCAGCTCGATCATGCCTGCGGCGTCCTCGGCCGGCACGAAGGGGTGCAGGTCGGCGAAGCCCGGCCAGCTGATCGGCTCCATCTCGGCGGTCGCGTTGAGCTTCATGGTGCACGAGCCGAGCGGGATCATGCCGCGGTCGAGCGCGTAGTCGCGGTCGCTGAGCTTCTTGAGGTAGCGCAGCATCTGGGTCTCGCTGTGGTGCTCGTGGAACACCGGGTGGGTCAGGATGTCGTCGGTGCGCAGCAGCTCGGACGGCAGCGAGTCCGGCGCCTCGGTGACCCCGGCGACGCCGAACGCGTTCCAGACCGCGTCAAGGTGGTCACGCGTCGTCGACTCGTTGGTCGTGACGCCGACGTGGTCGGCGTCGACGAGTCGCAGGTGGATGCCGGCCTCGCGAGCCTTCGCGACGATGCCAGCGGCCGAGCCGGGCACCGACGCGATCACGGTGTCGAAGAACTCGCCGGTCGCGACCTCGACTCCCCCGTCACGCAGACCGGCGGCCAGCAGCCGTGCCGACCCGTTGACCTCCGTCGCGATCTGACGCAGCCCATCGGGACCGTGGTAGACCGCGTACATCGACGCAGCCACGGCCAGCAGCACCTGTGCGGTGCAGATGTTGGACGTCGCCTTCTCGCGGCGGATGTGCTGCTCACGGGTCTGCAGCGCGAGCCGGTAGGCCGGACGTCCCGCGCTGTCGACCGAGACACCGACGAGGCGGCCCGGGAGGTGACGCTCCAAGCCCTGACGCACGGCCATGAAGCCGGCGTGGGGTCCGCCGTAGAACATCGGGACACCGAACCGCTGGCTGGAGCCCACCACGACGTCCGCGCCGAGCGAGCCGGGAGACGACAGGAGCACCAGCGCCAGCGGGTCGGCCACGACGACCGCGAGCCCGCCGTTCGCGTGCGCTGCCTCGATCGCCGGACGCGGGTCGACGATGCGACCGTCGGCTCGCGGGTAGGCGATGATCGTGCCGGCCGCCTCGACCTGCGGGACGCCGTCGGCGAGGTCGAGCTCGAGCAGCTCGATGCCCAGCGCCTCGGCGCGGGTGTGCGTGACCGCGAGGGTCTGCGGCAGCAGGCCGGCGTCGATGATGATGGGCAGCTCGTCCTTGCCCTTGGTCGCGCGGCGGATCAGGGTCATGGCCTCGGCCACCGCGGTGCCCTCGTCGAGCAGGGACGAGTTCGCCGTGGGCAGGCCCGTGAGGTCGGAGATCAGGGTCTGGAAGTTGATCAGCGCCTCGAGCCGTCCCTGCGAGATCTCCGGCTGGTAGGGCGTGTAGGCGGTGTACCAGGACGGGTCCTCGAGCACGTTGCGGCGGATCACGGCCGGCGTCACGGTCGGGTGGTAGCCGAGACCGATCATCGCGACGCCCGGCTTGTTGCGGTCGGCGAGCGCACGCAGGGTGGCCAGCGCCTCGGTCTCGCTCTGCGCAGGCGGCAGGTTCAGCGCCGAGGTGCTGCGGATGCCGGACGGCACGGCCGCCTGCATCAGCGCGTCGAGCGAGTCGTAGCCGACCCGGCGGACCATCGCCTCCTGGTCGGACGGCGTGGGACCGATGTGGCGGCTGGCGAAGACGTGGACTGCGCTGTCGAGAGGCACTGGGGAGCTCCGAGGGTAGAGGCGTGGTCGAACGACGCCTCCCCTTCTGTCACCCCCACCGGTCGACGGCGGACTGCTTCAGAATTGCCTCGGTCGCGTGGTCCTTGGTGCCTGAGAGGTTCCGGGGAGGAATTGCCCCTTCGGCGTCGCCTGGGCGAACTCTCCCACGCGCGATCGACAGCGTGGCCAGCCTACCAAGGCCTGCCCGTGATGGGCGCCTCGATCAGGTGATGTCGCGCACTGAGGTGCTGCGCGGTGCCTCGACTAGCTGGAGAGGCGGGCGCGGCGGCGGGCCGCGAGCTCGTCGTCGGCGACGGGCTCCTCGATCGCACGCTCGCTGGGCAGCGTGTGGAGCGAGCCCTCGATCTCCTTCCAGACACCGCCGATGGCGATGCCGAAGACGCCCTGGCCGCCCTGCAGGAGGTCGATGACCTCGTCGGCGGAGCGGCACTCGTAGACGCTGGCGCCGTCGCTCATCAGGGTCACCTGGGTCAGGTCGTCGGTGCCGCGCACGCGCAGGTGGTCGATCGCGATGCGGATCTGCTGCAGCGAGACGCCGGCGTCGAGCAGTCGCTTGATGATCTTGAGGAGCAGGATGTCCTTGAACGAGTAGAGGCGCTGCGTGCCCGAGCCGGTCGCGGAGCGGACCGTCGGCTCGACCAGCCCGGTGCGGGCCCAGTAGTCGAGCTGGCGATAGGTGATGCCGGCCGCGTTGCACGCGGTGGGGCCGCGAAAGCCCGCGTCCTGCGGCAGCGGGGAGACGTCGTCGTTGAACAACAGACCCTGGTCGCTGGCCTCGGCTGCGGCATCAGTCGTGGCGGTGGCGTCGTTGTCCTGTGACTCGATCATCCGGGGGCCTTCCAAAGCTGGTATGGGGGAAGACTACCGCCACGGAACTACATCCGTGTACCTTCGGCAGCACTCTCAAGGTAGGGGTGAGAGTTTGTCCGGTCAACGACCGAGCGTGCGAGTCGGCGTGTCGTTTTCTCAACCCTCACTCGAAGGTTGAGAGTTGAGCGCTCCTACGCCTCGAAATCCTCGGGGGCGACGTCGTCGAGGAACTCACGGAACTTCTCGACCTCGGCGTCCTCGTCGGTCGTGGACGCGATGCCGGCCTCGTCGAGAACGTCCTCGGTGCACACGATCCGTGCCCCGGCCCGCAGGGCCAGCGCGATCGAGTCGGACGGACGCGCCTCGACCTCGGCCCCTGACACGAACACCAGCCGCGCGAAGAAGACACCGTCGTGGACGTCGAGGATGCGCACCTCGTCGAGCTCGTCGCCGAGCGCCTCGACCATGTGCTGCATGAGCTCGTGGGTCAGGGGTCGCGCCGTCTCGGTGCCCTGCTGCGCATAGGCGATGGCGGACGCCTCGACCGCACCGATCCAGATCGGCAGGTAGCGGCTGCCCTCGGTCTCGCGCAGGAGCACCAGCGGCTGGTTGGTCGGCATCTCGACGCGGACGCCCACGACCTCGACCTCGCGCATCAGGTCAGCCGCGCAGTCTGCTTCTGACGAGCACGGTCTGCAGGCGGATGGAGAGCGCAGCGAGTGCGGCGATCGTCCGCTCGGCTGCCTCCTTGTCGAGCTGGCGCGACCTCGGCGACACGACCTGGTCGAACAGGGCGACCTCGCGGTCGGCGGCGGCGCTGAACATCCTCAGGTGGCGAGGCTCGAGCCCGAGCTCGGCGAACTCCCCGGCGAGCGCGGCGACCTGCAGGGCGGCGCCGTCGTAGTAGGTCTGGGAGGGACGACGCGAGATCAGCCCGAACTCCTCGATCGCGTCGAGCGTCGCGTCGTCGATGCCGGCCGACTCGAGCAGCTCGGCCCGCGAGAAGCGGACCGTGCTGGAACCGTCGAGGAACGACTGCTCGTCAGGAAGTCCGTCCTCGGCCAGGCTCAGGTGCGGCACCCGCGCCGTCGCCCCCTGCTCGGTGTCGGGCACGACACCACGGTCCATCTCGTCGAGGACCTGGCGGATGTGACCGAGCGGCCAGAACTTGTCGCGCTGCTGACGCAGGATGAAGCGCAGTCGCTCGACGTCGTGGAACGAGAACTTGCGGTAGCCCGACGGCGTGCGCTCGGGCTCGAGCAACCCCTCGGACTCCAGGTAGCGGATCTTGGTGATCGTCAGGTCCGGGAACTCCGGCAGCAGCTCGTCGAGCACCTTGCCGATCCCGAGCCGCGACAGCTCCGGAAGGGGCTCGGTCACGCCAGGCCCTTCGGCGCGCCGGAGAAGTAGATCAGCCGGTACTTGCCGATCTGGACCTCGTCGCCGCCAGAGAGCGAGATCTCGCTGTCGATGCGGTCGCGGTTGACGTAGCTGCCGTTGAGGCTGCCGAGGTCGGCGATCGCATAGCCACCGGCGCTGCGCGTGAAGGTCGCGTGCCGCCTCGAGACGCTGATGTCGTCGAGGAAGATGTCGCTGTCGGGATGACGCCCCACCGTGACGACGTCGCTGTCGAGCAGGAAGCGGGCGCCCGAGTCAGGTCCGCGCTGCACCAGGAGCATCGCGCTGCCGGCCGGGAGGTTCTCGACGGCCGACACGTCGGACGCGGACATCTCCTCGGTGTCGGCATCGAGGATCGGGATGTGCGTCGTGTGATCGCTGACGGGCTCCGGCGCGGGCGCAACGGCGGTGTCGTCGGGCTCGTGGTCCGGCGTTGACATCGTCATCTCTCCTGTGGGTTCGACCTAGAGTGCGGGTGGAGACTTCCGAGTCCAACGTAGCACCCGGCGCGTGGCGCCACGCGGGACTTCACGCGGGTGGATCAGTCGGTCGTGAGAGCCGCGTAGGCCTCGGCCTCGAGCAGCGCTGCTGTGGGGTCGTCCTCGGCCGAGCGGACCTTGATGAGCCACCCCTCGCCGTACGGATCGGAGTTGATGACCTCGGCTCCGCCGTCGAGGGCGTCGTTGCGGGCCACGACCTCGCCGGTCAGGGGCGAGTAGATCTCGCTGACGGACTTGGTCGACTCGAGCTCACCGATGACCGAGCCCGACTCGACGCGGTCGCCGACCGCCGGCAGCTCGACATAGACGATGTCTCCGAGCTGGTCCTGAGCGAAGTCGGTGATGCCGATCGTCGCGATGTCCTCGTCCAGTCGCACCCACTCGTGCTCTTCGCTGTAAAAGAGGTCCTCAGGAATCACCGTGTAGCTCCTTGCCGGGTCAGGATGTGGGTCGAGCGTACTCTGGGCTCTTGACGTCGGCCAACGCGGTGATCGTGATCTTGTCCTTCTTTGTCACGATGACGGATGCGCCGCGATTCTCGAGGCTGTCGACGAGTCCGCCGGGGAAGCGTACCGCCTCCGCCAGGCCGGACGCGTCGCCGATCACCTCGATCCGGTACGGCCTCTTGATCTCCCGGCCACCGACCCGGATCTGGTCGGCGTCGTCGAGGAAGTAGGTCTGCGCGACGACGCGCGCGACGCCGTTGATAGCGATCACCTCGGCACCTGCGTCGCGCAGCTCCTCCACGGCGTCGAGGATCGCGGCGGCGTCGATCTGCTGGTTGGGGTCCTGGACGACGACCTCGATCCCGGGGCCGGAGGCGCCGACGCTGCCGGCGAGGATCGCGAGCTGCTCGGCGCGCTGCTTGGCCTGCTTCTGGGCCTTCTGGCTGCGTTGGGTGCTGCTCAGCAGCCCGTTGCGGGTGTCGGTGAGGTCGTCGATCTGTCCGTTGAGCCGCTCGTTGGCCGAGTCGAGCGACTTCAGCAGCTCGACGAGGTCGTCGCCACGGACGCCGGAGTAGTCGTCGGTGTCGTCGTCGCGGACCTGCACCGTGATGGCGAAGGCCAGCCCGCCGATGAGGGCCGCCACCACCAGCTGGGAGACGCTGACCTTGAACGGTGACCGCTTCGGACGGTCGTCGGTCCGGGGCTCAGGCATGGAAGATCCGGCGACGGATGGCGGCGGCGTTGGCGAAGATGCGGATGCCCAGGACCACGACGACGCCGGTGGAGAGCTGCGACCCGACGCCGAGCTGGTCGCCGAGATAGACCATGAAGGCGGCGATCACGACGTTGGAGATGAACGACACCACGAAGACGCGGTCGTCGAACCGCCGCTCCCCCAGGGCGCGCAATGCTCCCACGACCGCGTCGAGCGCAGCCACGATCGCGATCGGGAGGTATGGCTGCAGGTCGGTGGGAACGGTCGGCTGGAACACCAGTCCGGCGATGACACCGATCGCGAGCCCGATGACCGGGATCATTCTTCCCCCTTGATGGCTGTCGCGTGTCGGATCGTGAGCCGCGCGTCCGGCACGGCACCCAGCGTCAGGTCGGATGATCCTGCCACGGTGAACGCCACTCCCGCATCCTGCTGCCTCGCAGCCCAGTAGAGGCCGGCGGGGTTCTCCTCGAACCGATCGGCCAACGTGTCCTGGTCGCCGATCGCCTCGACGACGTAGGGCGGCGCGACGCCCCGGTAGTTGACCTTGATGACACCCTCCGCGAACCGGATCGCCGACAGCGACCCGACCCGGTTGCCGTTGACCGACACGGCCTCGGCCCCGGCGTACCAGAGCCCGTTGACCAGGATCCGCAGGTCGCGGTCGCGGATCTGGCCCAGGACGTCGCCCGACGCGCTCGGGCTCACCCGGACGGTGACGCCGGGTCCGGCGGCACCGACGTCGGAGCTGAGCAGCCGAAGCTCCTGGAAGGCGGGGTCGAAGCTGTCGACCTGGCTCTGCAGGTCCTGCACCTGGGTGCGCAGCTGGGCCGCCGAGGCCTCACGGCTGGCCAGGAGGGACTTGCGGGAGTCGACGTCGTTGATGAGCGTCTCGCGCTCGCGCTCGGTCGCCGGCCGGTCGGACCGGGTCTGGATCGCGGCGACCGCGACCAGCAGGGCGAATACCCCGAGGACCAGACCTGTCAGCACCGTGTTGAACTCGCGACGCTGGTCGCCGGGCCCGCTGCGGACGACGTAGTAGTCGTCGTCGAGCGCGGTGTCGGCGATCTGCTCGAGCAGGCCCTCGGCCTGGCTCGCGGTGTCCGACTCGGCCATCGTCAGCTCCGGACGACGCGCTCGGTGGTGGTCAGCAGCCGCCTGACCTGGAACGCGTAGAGGATGCCGCCCCACCAGTAGAGCGCCACGCCCCACACCGTGAAGGCCCAGCCGAACACGTTGGCGAGGTCGGCCACCGTGCCGGTCGAGTCGCCGAGCAGGAGCAGCGGGAAGGCGTAGAGCAGGCTGGCCGTGGCGGCCTTGCCGAGGAAGTGGACGGGCAACGAGCTGTAGCCCCGGGTGCGCAGGAACGGCACCAGGCTGAACAGGAAGACGTCGCGCAGCGGCAGGATCACGGCCAGCCACCACGGGATGATGTCGCGGAAGCTGAGCCCGATCACGACCGCGAGGATGTAGAACCGGTCGGCGACGGGGTCGAGGATCGCACCGATCTTGGACGCCTGGTTGAACTTGCGCGCGAGCTTGCCGTCGAGATAGTCGGTGATGCCGGAGATCATCAGCACCAGCAGGGCCAGGCCGTCGCGCTCGGGCCCCAGCACGAGCCACAGGAACACCGGCACCAGCAGCAGGCGCACGAAGCTCAGCAGGTTGGGGATGGTGAGGATGCGGTCGTTCACGGTGACCGCCTCCTCACGTCGTCCCAGGTCCGGAATGTCCACAGACAGACTAGGACATGGGTCCCGGACCGCACGTCCCGGACACGGGTCCGGTGACCACGGGTTGGGCACCGCCGTTGCGCACGGGAACAGTGCTGACAGACTGGGCGTTGAACCCATACGACTCAACTACAGGGCACGAGGTGCCCTCGTCCCGAGGAGGAACGTGGCTGTCTACACACTTCCGGACCTGCCGTACGACTACGGCGCTCTGGATCCGCACATTTCGGGCAAGATCATGGAGCTTCACCACTCGAAGCACCACGCTGCCTACGTCGCCGGCATCAACCAGGCCCTCGAGCAGCTCGAGGAGGCGCGCGAGAAGGAGGCCTTCGGCAACATCAACCTGCTGGAGAAGAACCTCGCCTTCCACCTCGGTGGTCACATCAACCACTCGATCTTCTGGAAGAACCTCTCGCCGGAGGGTGGCGACAAGCCGACCGGTGAGCTCGCCGCGGCGATCGACCAGGACTTCGGCTCGTTCGACGGCTTCCGGGCCCAGTTCGAGGCCACGGCGCTCGGTCTGCAGGGCTCCGGCTGGGCGATCCTCGCCTGGGACTCCCTGGGCAAGAAGCTCGTCATCGTGCAGCTGTTCGACCAGCAGAACAACATCCCGGCGACGCTGATCCCGATCACGCAGCTCGACATGTGGGAGCACGCGTTCTACCTCGACTACCTCAACGTCAAGGGCGACTACGTCAAGGCGTGGTGGAACATCGCCAACTGGGCCGACGCCCAGGAGCGCTTCACCGCAGCAACCTCCGGCGGCCAGATCATCTTCTGATCAGGTCACCATCGAACGGCGGGTCCCCTCGGGGGCCCGCCGTTCGTCGTTCCTAGGTGTGATGTCCAGGGAGGTTGTCCCGTTTTGCGGGGCGAGTCGATCTGACGGGTGAAGGCCTCCTGTTGTGGAGTGGAGCTATCTAGGAACCGCTTCACGACCAGGAGGCCTTCATGTCCCACG
>NZ_JABSTZ010000020.1 GCF_013283745.1 Aeromicrobium stalagmiti | reverse complement strand
CGCGCCGGGCCAATTCCGACTGGTTTATCCCTGCATCTTCCAGGGCTGCCCGAAGGCGATCTGCTAGCGTTTTCATGTATAGCAGACTAACCGCTTGATTGTTTAGGTTGCTTGACATACCATTTGTCTAGTTCGCTATACACGTGGATCAGACATGTTCATGACCAAAAAGCAGGCCATCGATCTTTTCGGCAGCGGTGCGGAACTCGGTCGCGCAGTCGGCCTGAGCCGCGGTCGCATCTCGCAGTGGCCCGATGAACTCGATCAGAAGCAGACCGATACCGTCGTGGGCGCTGCAATTCGACTCGGTAAGGCTCTGCCCGCCGGCTTCGTTCCTGAGTCCCACACCGAGCCGTCCGCCGCGTAACTGCGCGGGCCATAACCGCGATGCCTTGAGCATCGCTTTTTTGTAGCTCTGGGGGTTAGTCAAGTGGCGTCAAAAGCATTGAGCCGGGTTGTCGAACAGGGCGAGTTGTCCCTGACGCGATGCGCCGAACCGAACAGCGTGCCGGTGGAAATGGTTCATCGGCAGAAGACCGCTGGCGCGGCTTTCACGCTCGCCTGCACGTCGTCGGGCCTCGAGGACAAAGAGATCTACCTGGCGCTCGGGCTCGACGCCGGCTACTTCTCGCGCATGAAGAAGGGCGACGCAACGCTGCAGGCCGATCAGCTCGCTGCGTTCTGCCAGATCGTCGGGAACCGCGTCTATGCCGATTGGATGGCGTATCAGCTTGGCTGCACGCTGGTGCAGATCAAGTCGGACGCCGAGCGCGAGCGCGACGCCGAACGTGAACGTCGCATCGAGGCCGAGCAGAAGCTCGCGCTGATGATGGATCTGTTCAAGGGGAAGGCAGCGTAATGGCTGGCGACTGGATCAAGATGCGCACCGGCTTGCTCACCAATCCCAAGGTGATTCGGATGGCGCGCCTGCTCGCCGAAGACGAGCACTTCATGGGTTGGTGGACACGCGGCACTAAGGTTTCGTGTGACGAAACTGTCTACGAATTGTGTGACGTCACA
>NZ_JABSTZ010000002.1 GCF_013283745.1 Aeromicrobium stalagmiti | reverse complement strand
TTACACGGTTCGTTTTCACCGGTCAAAACCCGGGTCGGTCACCATGCACAGCCCCCGTTATCAGCGATCCGTCTCCTGAAACCCACAAGGTTCCGTGCCGTTGACCGTTTCGGTGAAGCTGGTCGGACCGCTGAGGCGACTCACCTTCCGGCTTGCCGTTCCGCTGCGCTGTCCAACAAGAAGAACATTACGGGCACATTTCCCCGCTGGTCAAATCGGCTCGCTGTGGTCCACCCCACATCGAGGCGACCCCCTGAAATGACGGGGTTCAGCTCACGCGGACGCCGGAGACGGACCGTTTGCCTTTGCGAATCACGGCCCACGTGTTGTAGAGGAGCAGGTCACCCTCGAGCACCTGATCGGGGTCGGAGACGCGGAGGTTGTTGACGTACGCTCCCCCGTCGGCGACGGCTCGACGAGCCGCCGACTTGCTGTCGGTGAGGCCTGAGGCGACCAAGGCGTCGACGATCGTCGGACGGTCGGCCGCCGTGAGGTCGGCGGCGCCGGCCTCACGAAGGGCTGCCGCCAGCGTCGCCTCGGGCAGATCAGTGAGCTCACCGCGGCCGAACAGCGCTGCGGCGGCCAGCTCGGCCGCGGCCGCCTCGTCAGCTCCGTGCACCAGCGTCGTCATCTCGGCAGCAAGCCGTCGCTGCGCCCCTCGCAGTCCCGGCTTCTCGGTGTGCTCGGCCTCGATCGTGGAGATCTCGTCGAGCGTCAGGAAGGTGAACTGGCGCAGGTACTCCACCACCTTGGCGTCCTCGGCCTGGATCCAGGACTGGTAGAAGGCGTAGGGGCTCATCAGGTCGGCGTCGAGCCAGACCGTGCCCGACTCGGTCTTGCCGAACTTGGTGCCGTCGGCCTTGGTGATCAGCGGAGTCGCGAGCGCGTGCACCTTGTGACCGTCGGAGCGGCGGACGAGCTCGACGCCGGCCGTGATGTTGCCCCACTGGTCGCTGCCTCCGGTCTGCAGCACGCAGCCGTGGCGGCGGTGCAGCTCGAGGTAGTCGAGCGACTGCAGCAGCACGTAGCTGAACTCGGTGTAGCTGATGCCCGACTCGAGACGACTGCTGACGACGTCGCGCGCCAGCATCCGGTTGACCGGGAAGTGCTTGCCGATGTCGCGCAGGAAGTCGATCGTGCTGAGGCCCTCGGTCCAGTCGAGGTTGTTGACCAGCGTCGCCCCGTTGGGGCCGTCGAGGTCGACGAAGCGTGACACCTGCGACGCGATGCGCGCGACCCAGTCGGCGACGGTCTCCTTGGTGTTCATGATCCGCTCCCCCGCCTCCTTGGGGTCACCGATCAGACCCGTGGAACCGCCGACGAGCAGCAGGGGCCTGTGGCCGGCGAGCTGGAGGCGGCGGGCGGTCAGGATCTGCAGCAGGTTGCCGATGTGCAGGCTGGGCGCGGTCGGGTCGAAGCCCACGTAGTAGGTGATCGGCCCCGCCGACATCTCCGCGCGCAGGGCGTCGCGGTCCGTCGAGTGCGCGATGAGTCCGCGCGCGTCGAGGTCGTCCAGAACGTGGGTCACAGGTGTCGCCTTTCGGGGGTCGGGATGCACCGCGACCTTAGCGCGGCGTGCCGAGACCCCACGGCCTGACTACGGCTTGACGGCGACGACCGGCACCGGCGAGTCGAGCAGGATCGCCTGCGCGACACTGCCCATGAGGATCTTGCCCACGGGGCTGCGCCGGCGGATGCCGAGCACGAGCAGCGTGGCGCCGGCCTGCTCGGCCTCGAACAGCACGGCGTCGGGGACGTTCTCTCCGACGGCCTGGCGGATCTCGTACTCGACGCCCTCGTCGTCGAGCCTCTCCCCCAGCGACTGCACGTGGTTGCCGCGCGCGAAGCCGGTGTCGAGGCGCGGCTCGACCTTGCTGATGTTGATGAGGACGATCCGGTCCCCCGAGATCTGGGACTGGGCGACGGCCCAGTCGAGAGCTGCTCGACCGAACTCGTCGGGACGGTAGGCGACGGCAATTGTCATGACATGAAACTACTCCCTCGGACCGCCTCGACGGAAGTGGAATACGCCGCGGGTCGGTCGGCGTTGCATCACGCGTGAGTCAAACAGTGAAGGTCGACATCTGGTCCGACATCGCGTGCCCGTGGTGCTTCATCGGCAAGAGGCGGTTCGAGACGGCGGCGGCAGAGTTCGCCGCCTCCGGCGGACAGCTCGAGGTCGAGCTCCACTCCTTCGAGCTCGCGCCCGACACACCGGTCGACTTCGACGGCAGCGAGATCGACTTCCTCGTCTCGCACAAGGGCATGCCGGCCGCCCAGGTCGAGCAGATGCTGGACCAGATGACCCACCTCGCGACCACCGAGGGCCTCAGCTACAACTTCGACGCGCTGCAGCACACCAACACGGTCAAGGCCCACGAGCTGCTGCACTTCGCCAAGTCGAAGGGTCGCCAGCACGAGATGAGCGAGCGCCTCTTCGCGGCCTACTTCGAGGAGGGTCACCACATCGGTCGCGTCGACGACCTCGCCGACCTGGCGGTGGAGATCGGGCTCGACCGCGACGAGACCGTCGAGGCGCTCACGAGCGAGCGGTTCCTGCCGGCGGTGCACGCCGACAAGGACCAGGCCGTGACCTACGGCATCAGCGGAGTGCCGTTCTTCGTCATCGACGGCCGCCTCGGGGTGTCCGGCGCACAGGACCCGTCCGTCTTCGTCGACGTGCTGCAGAAGGCCGCGGCCGGCGAATGACGGGCCCGCTCGAGATCGTCGGCGACGAGGACGCACCGTCCTGCGTGGACGGCGTGTGCGCGGTCCCCGTCACCGACGAGCCCGAAGAGCCGGACGAGGACTAGACGAGCAGGTCCTCCGCGCCGTCCGGCTTGACCGCCAGGACCGGGCAGGTCGCGTCGAGGATCAGCCGCTGGGCGACGCTGCCGAGCAGCAGCTTGCCGACCGGCGTCCGTGGTCGGATCCCGACCACGATGAGCGTCGCGCCCGTGTCGGCGGCCGCGTCGAGCACCGCCCCGGCGATGTCGGGGACGATGTCGTGCCGCACCTCTGACTCGACGTCGAGGCGGTCGAGCGCCGTGTGCAGACCCGCCATCTCCTCGTCACGGGCGAACTTGCGGTCGACGTAGGCGTCACCCTTGGACGGGTTGACGACGACGAGCCGCTCCCCTCGGCGAGCCGCCTCGGTGGCGCCGTACGACAGCGCCGCGTGACCGAACTCGTCCGGGCTGAACATCACGACGACACTCATGCCGATACCTCTTCCTTGTCGTCGGTGGCCGGTTCGGCCTGGGGCTTGCGCAGGCCGTTGGCGACGATGAAGACCAGCGTGGCCGCGATGAAGACGTAGACGATCACTGCGACCGGCTCGCTCCACAGGGTGCTGATGTCGCCCGACGAGATCTGCAGGGACGTCGTCAGCTGGTCCTCGAGCTTGGGCCCGAGGATCACGCCGATGATGAGCGGCAGCACGGGCAGCCCGAAGCGACGCATCGCGAGGCCCAGCAGGCCGATGACCAGCAGGATGCCGAGGTCGAACGGCTGGAAGCTGACGCTGTAGGCGCCCAGCGAGGCGAAGAACAGGATCCCGGCGTAGAGGTACGGGCGCGGGACCTGCAGCAGCTTGGCCCACAGCGGAGCCAGCGGCAGGTTGAGCAGCAGCAGGAGCGTGTTGCCGATGAACAGGCTCGCGAGCAGCGCCCAGACCAGCTCGGGCTCGCCCGTGAACAGCTGCGGGCCGGTCTCGATGCCGTAGCTCTGGATCGCGAGCAGCATGATCGCGGCGGTCGCGGTCGTCGGCAGGCCGATCGCCAGGAGCGGCACCAGCGTGCCGGCGGCCGAGGCGTTGTTGGCCGCCTCCGGCCCCGCCACGCCCTCGATGGCACCCTTGCCGAACTCCTCGGGGTGCTTCGCGAGCTTGCGCTCGGTGGCGTACGACAACAGGGTCGGGATCTCGGCGCCTCCGGCCGGGATCGCGCCGAACGGGAAGCCGAACGCGGTGCCGCGGAGCCACGGCTTCCACGAGCGTCCCCAGTCCTCACGGCTCATCCACGGCTGTCCGACCGGGATGATGTCGAGCGGGCGCCGACGCAGGTGCGCCGCGACCCAGAGGGCCTCACCGATGGCGAAGATCGCGACCGCGACGACGACGATGTCGATGCCGTCCGCCAGCAGCGGGCTGCCGAACGTCAGGCGCTGCTGGCCGGTCTGACCGCCGACGAGGCCGATGGCCAGGCCGAGGAACAGGGCGATGAAGCCGCGCAGACGGGACGTGCCGAGCACGGCCGTCACCGCGAAGAGGGCCAGCAGGAGCAGGGCGAAGTTCGACGGACCGCCGAGCTTGACGACCTGCGACGCGAGCGGCGGGGCGAACAGCACCACGAGCGCGGTGCCGATCGTGCCGGCCACGAACGAGCCGATGGCCGCGGTCGCCAGCGCCTGGGCGGCTCGGCCCTTCTTGGCCATCTTGTTGCCCTCGATGGCGGTCACGACCGAGGACGACTCCCCCGGTGTGTTGAGCAGGATCGACGTCGTCGAGCCGCCGTACATGCCGCCGTAGTAGATGCCGGCGAACATGATCAGGGCGCTGTCGACGCCCACGCTGTAGGTGATCGGCAGCAGGAGCGCCAGGGTCATGGCGGGGCCGATGCCGGGCAGGACTCCCACGGCGGTGCCCAGGAAGACGCCCAGCAGGGCGTAGAAGAGGTTCTCGAGGGTCAGGGCCGTCTGGAAGCCCTCCAGCAGCAGGTCGAGGTTGCCCATCACAGGATCCCGTCCAGGACGCCCGCCGGGATCGCGAGACCCAGGCCGGAGTAGAAGCCGTACCAGGTGCCGACCGAGAGAGCCACGCCCACCGCGACGTCGCGGATGAGGGTGCGGCTGCCGAGGACGTAGGCGGTGCCGACGAACAGCATCGCGCCCGTGATCGCCCAGCCGAGCCAGTCGATCAGCAGGATGTTGGCCACGAACACGGCGACGAGCTTCATGACGGTGACCCAGTCGCTGGGCTCCGTCAGGTCGACGTCCTCGCCGTCCTCGACCGTCGGCGCGTCACCGCGGGCGGTCGCGATCGCCAGCAGCGCCGCGAGCAGCAGCAGCGCCGCTCCGACGACATACGGGAAGGCGTAGGGCTGGACCGGCTGGTCGGCGAAGCCGTCCTCCAGGGTCGTGGCGTCGTAGACGACGTAGGCACCGACCACGGCGAGGAACGCCGCGAGTCCGTACTGCGCCTTGTCGACGATGCGCGTGCCCGTCCCGACGGGCTTCTCGATGGTCGTCATGCGAGTCCCAGCTCCTTCAGCGTCGTCTCGACGCGCTTGTCCTGCTCCGCGAGGAAGGTCGCGAACTCCTCGCCCGTGGCGAAGGAGTCGATCCAGCCGTTGCGCTTGATCGCGTCCTTCCAGCCCTGGGTCTGGTGCATCTCGGTGAACATCTCGACCAGGCGGTCCCGCGACTCGTCCGAGATGCCGGGGGGCGCGAGGATCCCGCGCCAGTTGACGAACGTCATGTCGACGCCGGACTCCTTCAGGGTGGGGGCGTCGATGTTGTCGAGCCGCTCGGCGCCGGAGACGGCCAGCACCCGCAGCGACCCGTCCTTGATCTGGCCCTCGAACTCGCTCGGACCGGAGGTGCCGACGTCGATCTTCTTGCCCAGCAGCGCGCTCGTGAGCGGTCCGCCACCGTCGTAGACGATGTACTTGACCTGCTTGGGGTCGATGCCGACCGTCTTGGCCATCTGCATCGGGAAGAGGTGGTCGGGGCCGCCCGGCGACGAGCCGCCACCGATCGTCACGCTCTGCGGGTCGGCCTTCCAGGCCTCGACGAGGTCGTCGATGGTCTTGAACGGGGAGTCCTTCGGGACGATCAACGCCTCCTGGTCCTCGATCAGCCGAGCGATCGGCGTCGCGTCGGAGACGCGGGCGCTGGAGTCGTTGGTGTAGGTCGCGCCGACGACGCCGAGACCCATCGACATCACGAGGTCGTCGACGCCGCGCTCGTTGAGGAGGCGCTGCATCGCGACGGTGCCGCCGGCGCCGATGACGTTGGTGACCTCGAACCGGCCGGAGATGTCGGCGTCCTCGAGGACGCGGGCCGCTGCCCGTCCGGTGAGGTCGTAGCCGCCGCCGGGGCTGTTGGGGATGTACATGCTCACGCGACGGTTGGCCTCGCCGTCGTCGCCACGGGTGACCCCGCACGCGGAGAGCGTCAGGGCTGCCGCGAGGGCGAGTGCGAGAATCGCCCAGGGCCGCTGGGTGCGCCGGGTCGGCGTCATGGAACCTCCTGTGGTCGACCCCGAGCATGACGGTCCGATGTGGTCTGGGTCACCATTGCGGAAGCAAAGGAGGTTGTGGACATTGTGGTCACCACGGCGGAGACGCCTGACACTCGCCGGACAGTTCCTCGTCCTGCAGCTCGTCGTCATCGCGCTCGTGCTCGCGATCGTCGGCGCCATCTCGGTGCGTCAGTCGACGGCGTCGTTCGCCGCTGACCGGGGCGCGCAGATGCGGTCGGTCGCGGAGTACCTCGCCAACGGCGCCGTCGTGCGCGACCAGATCACCCGCCCGGCACCAGCGAGGAGCCTGGCTCCCCCGATCGACCGTGCCGTGAGCCTGTCGGGCGCCACCGACGTCACGATCGCCGACCCCGACGGCCTGATCCTGTCGTCGTCCGATCCCCGACTGATCGGCGAGCAGGCCGCACTCGGGGACTCCCGGGTCCAGGCGGGACGTGGCTGGATCGGCGACGTGGAGACCCGCGGACGTCGCTACGTGGCGGGACATGCGCCGATCATCGACGACAGCGGCGAGGTCGTGGGGCTCGCGATCGCCGAGCAGCGCTATCCGACGACGTGGGCCCGTCTGACCGACGCCGCCGGCGACCTGGTCCTCTATCTCGGCGTTGGTGCGCTGCTCGGCGTCGCGGGGTCGCTGCTGCTGGCCCGGCTGGTGAAGCGCCGGACGCGGGGTCTGGAGCCACAGGAGTTCGCGACCCTCGCCGACCACCGGGAGGCGCTCCTGCACAGCATCCGCGAGGGAGTCATCGCGGTTGGCACCGACGGCCGGGTGACGATGGCCAACGACGGGGCTCGCGAGCTGCTCGGCATCGACGGCGCCGCGGTGGGACGCCGGGTCGACGACCTCGGGCTGCCCGCAGAGGTCGCGACGATCCTGACCGACGGGAGTGCCGGCGCCGACGCCGTGCTGCTCGTCGGGGACCGCGTCGTCGTGTTCAACCAGCGGTCCGCGTCGAGCCGCGGCCAGGGCATCGGTACGGTCACCACCATGCGTGACCGTACCGAGCTCGTGTCGATGCAGAGCCAGCTGAGCTCGAACCTGTCGATCACCGACACCCTGCGCGCCCAGACGCACGAGTTCGCCAACCAGCTGCACACGATCTCGGGTCTCGTGCAGCTCGGCGAGTACGACGAGGTGACGACGCTCGTGGGCACGCTCACCCGCCGACGGGCCGAGATCAGCGACGCCGTGACCCGCCGCGTCACCGACCCGGCCGTCGCTGCCCTCCTGATCGCCAAGTCGAGCGTGGCCGCCGAGAACGGCGTGAGCCTCACGCTGGCGTCGACGTCCGGCCTGCCCGCGCTGGCGCCGACGGCCTCGGCCGACCTCACCACCGTCATCGGCAACCTCGTCGACAACGCCGTCGACGCGTGCAAGACCAGCCCGCACCCGTCCGTCGAGGTCGAGCTGGTCGTCGCGGGCGACGAGATCGTCCTGGAGGTGCGCGACAACGGCCCGGGCGTGCCCGAGGGCATGGTCGACGCGATCTTCACCCGCGGCTTCTCGACCAAGCCGGACGTGCTCGGTGGCCGCGGCATCGGGCTGCCGCTCGTCCGCCTGATCTGCTCGCAGCGCGGAGGCTCGGTCACGGTCGAGCACGGCGACGGCGCGACCTTCTGCGTCCGGCTGCCGCTGGAGCTCGCATGATCCGCGTCCTCGTCGTCGACGACGACTTCATGGTCGCCGGCATCCACGCGAAGTTCGTGGCTCGTACGCCCGGCTTCGAGGTCGTCGGCACGGCGCGGACGGGAGCCGAGGCCCTGCAGATGTGCGGCGACCTCGACCCGGGGCTGGTGCTGCTCGACGTCCACCTGCCCGACATGAGCGGGCTCGACGTGCTGCAGTCGCTGCGCGCGGACGGCAGCACCGTCGGGGTCGTGATGGTCACGGCCGAGCGTGATGCCGAGGCCGTGCGCACCGCCCTGCACGGCGGTGCGATGCAGTACCTGGTCAAGCCCTTCGAGTTCGACGACTTCGCTGCCCGGATGCAGCGTGTCCGCGAGGCGCTGACGACCCTCGCCGCGGGAGCGCCCGACCAGGCGGCGATCGACCGGGCCTTCGGGGCGCCGGCGGCCGCTGCCACGACCCTTCCCAAGGGGTTGAGCCCGGAGTCGGCGCAGCTCGTCGAGGATGCGCTGTCGAGCAACGGTGAGCTGTCGGCGGCGGACTGCGGGGAGCAGGTGGGCCTCTCGCGGGTCAGCGCTCGCCGCTACCTGGAGTACTTCGTCGACCAGGGACTCGCCACGGTGCGGCTCAACTACGGCAACGCGGGGCGTCCCGAGCGCCGCTACCGCTCCACCCGGAGGTAGCTCGCCACCGCTCCTGCGGTGCGCGGTGCGTACCCCACCGTCTCGGCGCCAGAAGCCGCCCAGACGGTGGAGGAAGCACCGCGCCCGGTCGGGGTGGGCTCGGTCAGGCGCGGGGGCTGCGGCGATAGGCCGACACGGTCGGGTCTGCCGTGACCCAGAACCGCCACGGCACGTCGGCCGCCTTCGACACTCCGACGCGAGGTCCTGCGCTGGTCTCGGGCGGCTGCTTCGGCGCATCGCCCAGACGGACGCCGTCGGCCGTCAGCAGCTCGGTGCCCAGGTCGTCGAGCGACAGCCCCAGGGCTCGTGCGAGGTTGCCGGGGCCCCGGGCCAGCCGGACGTCCGACACCCCGGGCCGCCGCCCGCGGGCGACGTCGAGGCCCTCGACCACCTCACCGGCCCGGATCAGCACCGCCGAGGCGGTCTCGGTCGGACCGGTCACGACGTTGGCACACACGTGCATCCCGTAGGACCGGTAGACGTAGAGCCGCCACGGCGGGCCGTACATGATCTCGCTGCGCGGCGTCCGGGTGAACGCGTGCGACGCCGGGTCGTTGACGCCCCCGTATGCCTCCACCTCAGTGATGCGGACGGCGGCTCCGTGGCCGTGCAGCGTCCGCCCGAGCAGGCTGAGGGCCCGCTCGACGACGTCGCTCAGGAGACCGACTCGATGACGACGTCCTCGGCGGGGGCGACACCGTCGGGGCCGTTGCCGTCGGCGGAGATGTCCTGGACGACCTTGAGGCCAGCGTCGTCGACCGAGCCGAACACGGTGTAGTCGGGGGTGAGGCCCGATCCCTCGAGCACGATGAAGAACTGCGAGCCGTTGGTGTCGGGGCCGGAGTTGGCCATCGCGAGGGTGCCCGGCGGATAGGTCTCGTCACCGGTCAGCTCGTCGGCGAACGAGTATCCGGGACCACCCGTGCCGCTGGCCGACGGATCACCGCACTGCAGCACGAAGTCGACCACGAGCCGGTGGCATGTGGTGTCGTCGAAGTAGCCCTGCTCGGCCAGTGACACGAACGAGCTGACGGCGCAGGGGGCGGCCTTCGGGTCAAGCGTGGCCACGATGTCGCCGCGGTTGGTCGAGATCGTGAGCGAGTCGACGCTCGTCGGGTCGCTCGGGGGCAGGTCGGCCTGCTTGGCGGCCTCGCCCTCCTTGACGTACGAGCACTCCCCCGCGGCGGCGGCGCCGTCTGCGGGGTCCTCGGACCCCCCGCACGCCGTCAGCAGGGACACCAGGATCACGGACGCCGACGCGGCCAGGAGACGAGATCGCATGGTCAGACCCTACCGATCCTCGGCGCGTCGGCGACCGGTGGTGAGCCTCAGGCCAGCCGTGCCCGCAGCTCGGCGAGCTGCTCGCCGACGCGCACCTGCGCCGTCCCGCCGCGCGAGTCACGCGACGCGAGCGAGCCCTCCACCGTCAGCACGTCCCTGACACCGGGCGTGAGCGCCGGGGAGATCGCCGCGAAGTCGTCGTCGGACAGGTCCCACAGCTCGATGCCGCGCTGCTCGCACGCCTGGACGCAGGCGCCGGAGAGCTCGTGGGCGTCGCGGAACGCAACACCCTCGCGGACGAGCCACTCGGCGATGTCGGTCGCGAGCGCGAAGCCCTGCGGCGCCAGCGCCTGCATCCGCTCGGTGTTGAAGGTCAGCGTGGCGACCATGCCGGTGAACGCCGGGAGCAGCACCTCGAGGGTGTCGATCGAGTCGAAGACCGGCTCCTTGTCCTCCTGCAGGTCACGGTTGTAGGCCAGCGGGAGGCCCTTCAGCGTCGCCAGGAGGCCCGTGAGGTTGCCGATGAGCCGGCCGGACTTGCCGCGGGCCAGCTCGGCGATGTCGGGGTTCTTCTTCTGCGGCATGATGCTGGATCCCGTGGAGTAGCCGTCGTGCAGCGTGACGAAGTCGAACTCCTTGGTGTTCCAGATGATGATCTCCTCGGCGAGCCGCGAGACGTCGATCCCGATCTGCGCGGTCACGAACGCGAACTCGGCCACGAAGTCGCGCGCCGCGGTCCCGTCGATCGAGTTGGCCGTCGAGCCGGTGAAGCCGAGGTCGGCGGCGACCTTCTCCGGGTCCAGCCCGAGCGAGGAGCCGGCCAGGGCGCCGGACCCGTAGGGCGAGTCGGCCGCGACCCGGGCGTCCCAGTCGGCGAGCCGCTCCAGGTCGCGCACGAGCGGCCACGCGTGCGCCAGCAGGTGGTGCGACAGCAGCACGGGCTGGGCGTGCTGCAGGTGGGTGCGTCCCGGCATGGCCACGCCGAGGTGCGCCTCGGCCTGGGCGGCCAGCGCCTCCACGAGCTGCGTGACGAGCGTCGAGATGCGGCGGCCGTGGTCGCGCAGGTACATCTTGAACAGCGTGGCGATCTGGTCGTTGCGCGAGCGGCCGGCCCGCAGGCGTCCGCCCAGGTCGGGCCCGAGGCGCTCCAGCAGACCGCGCTCGAGGGCCGTGTGCACGTCCTCGTCGCCGGGCTGGGCCACGAACTCCCCCGACTCGACGTCGGCTGCCAGGGCGTCGATGCCGGCGATGAGGGCGGTGCAGTCGTCGCGGCTCAGCAGGCCGGCGGCCTGCAGGACGAAGGCGTGAGCCTTGGAGCCAGCGAGGTCGTACGGCGCGAGGCGCCAGTCGAAGTGGGTGGAGCGCGACAGCTCGACGAGCTCCGGCGAGGGGCCGGAGGCGAAGCGGCCTCCCCAGAGGGCGGTGCTCTCGGGGGACGTGGGGTCGGTCACGGGTTCTCCTTCGGGGTCGGACCGGCGAGGTCCATGAAGCGTCGGGCGACGGCGTCACCGCCGTCGGGGTCGCGGCAGATCATCATCACGGTGTCGTCGCCGGCGATCGTGCCGATGACGTCCTGCGGTGCCGTGTGGTCGATGGCCGAGGCGAGGTACTGGGCTGCCCCGGGCGGCGTGCGCAGCACGACGAGGTTGGCCGAGGCCTCCGCCGTCACGAGCACCTCGCGGGCGACGCGCACCAGTCGGGCGTGGGCGGCCGAGCTGCCGGTGCCGGGCCGCGGCGTACGGTCGCCGCCCTCCGCGGGGACCGCGTAGACCAGGCCGCTGCTGCCGTGCCGCACGCGCACCGCGTCGAGCTCGACCAGGTCGCGCGAGACGGTCGACGGGGTCGCCACGACGCCCTGCGTCTGCAGCAGGTCGACGAGCTCGCCCTGCGACCGCACCGCATGGCGGGTCAGCAGCTCGACGATCAGCTGCTGCCGCGCGGTCTTGGTGTCCGCGGTGCTCATCGGGTGACCTCGCTCATGAGGGGCTCTGCGACTTCTCCAGGAGCCAGACCATCAGCGCCTTCTGGGCGTGCAGCCGGTTCTCCGCCTCGTCCCACACGACGCTCTGCGGCCCGTCGAGCACCTCCGAGGAGATCTCGAGGCCGCGGTAGGCCGGCAGGCAGTGCAGCACGATCGCGTCGGGCGCCGCCAGAGCGAGCGTGTCGGAGGTGATCGAGTAGTCGCCGAACAGCTGCAGGCGCGCCTCCTTCTCGGCCTCCTGCCCCATCGAGACCCAGGTGTCGGTGATGACGACGTCGGCACCTGCGAGAGCCTCGGCAGGATCGTCGGTGACGACGACCGAGCCTCCGGTGCCCTCGGCGATCGCGGCAGCGTCGCCGACGATCCGGGCGGACGGCTGGTAGCCGGCCGGGGCGCCGATGCGCACGTGCATGCCCGCGGTGGCGCCGCCGAGCAGGTAGGAGTGCCCCATGTTGTTGGCACCGTCACCGAGGTAGGCGACGGTCAGGCCGGCGAGGCGGCCCTTGTGCTCGATGACGGTCTGCCAGTCGGCCAGGATCTGGCAGGGGTGGAAGTCGTCGCTGAGCGCGTTGATGATCGGCACGCCGGCGTGGGCGGCCATCTCCTCGAGCCCCGCCTGTGCGTAGGTGCGCCAGACGATCGCGCTGGTCATGCGGCCGAGGACCTTCGCGGTGTCGGCCGACGACTCGCCGCGTCCGCCCTGGGTCACGGCGGAGTCGAGGACCAGCGGGTTGCCGCCGAGGTCGGCGATGCCGACGCTGAACGACACCCGCGTGCGCGTCGAGGCCTTGTCGAAGATCACCGCGACGGTCTGCGGGCCGGCCAGCGGCTTGCGCGCGTAGGGGGCGGCCTTGATCTCGGCGGCCAGTGCCAGGACCTCGGCCTGCTCAGCCGGGGTCAGGTCGTCGTCGCGCAGGAAGCTGCGCACGCCGCTCATGCGCTGACCTCGTCGAGGACGGCACGGATGGCGGTGACCGCGTCGGCGGCCTGGTCCTCGCTGAGGATCAGCGGCGGTGCCAGGCGCAGGCGCTCCGGGGTGGCGTTGTTGAGGATCAGCCCGGCCGCGAGGGCCGCCTTCTGTGCCTCGGCCGCGAGCGGCTGGTGCAGCACGATCCCGACCAGCAGGCCACGCCCGGTGACGTCGGCGACGAGCGGGTGGTCGCCGAGCCCGCGCCTGATCTGGTCACCGACCGTGGTGACGTGGTCAAGCAGCTGGTCGGTCTCGATCGTCTCGATGACCGCGAGCGCGGCAGCCGTGGCGACGGCGTTGCCGCCGAACGTGGTGCCGTGGTTGCCCGGCTGCAGCAGGGTCGCGGCGTCGCCGATCGCGATGCACGCGCCGATCGGGATGCCACCGCCCAGGCCCTTGGCCAGGGTCATGAGGTCGGGCACGATGCCCGACTCGGTGTGGGCGAACCACGCGCCGGTGCGGCCCATGCCCGACTGCACCTCGTCGAGCCACAGCAGGGCGCCGTGACGGGTCGTGATGTCGCGTGCGGCCTGCAGGTAGCCGTCCGGAGGGACGACGACCCCGGCCTCGCCCTGGATGGGCTCGAGCAGGACGGCGGCGACGGTCTCGTCGACGGCCGCCTCCAGCGCGGCGGTGTCGCCGTACGGCACCCAGTGGACGTCGCCGGGCAGCGGCTCGAACGGGGCCCGGTAGGCCTCCTTGGACGTCAGCGCCAGCGCACCCATCGTGCGGCCGTGGAACGCCCCCTCGGCCACGATGATCTTGGTGCGCCCGGTGCGGCGGGTCACCTTGAACGCGGCCTCGTTGGCCTCGGTGCCGGAGTTGGTGAAGAACACCCGGCTGTCGTGACCGACCAGGCTCGTGAGCTTCTCCGCCAGCGCGATCTGCGGCTCGGTCGCGAACAGGTTGGACGTGTGGCCGAGCGTCGAGAGCTGCTCGGTCACGGCGGCGATGATCGCGGGATGGCCGTGGCCCAGCGCGTTGACGGCGATGCCGGCGAGCAGGTCGAGGTAGCGCGTGCCCTCGGCGTCCCAGACATAGGCACCCTCGCCGCGCACGAGCATCCGCGCCGGCGTGCCGAAGGTGTTCATGACGGCGCCCTCGTAGCGCTTCGTCCAGACGGTCATGGCTTGTCCTTGTCGACGCTGGTCGAGTAGAGCGCGGTCCGGATGCGGGTCTGCGCCCCCGGGACCACCTGGGTGCCGACGCCCTCGTCGGTGAAGATCTCGAGCAGGACCGCGTGCGGCTCGCGACCGTCGATGACGGTGGCGCGCTTGACGCCCTCCTCGACGGCCTTCAGGCAGGCCGCCATCTTGGGGATCATGCCGGTCGACAGGTCGGGGATCAGCTCGGCGAGCGCCTCGGGGCCGATCTCGCCGATGACGTCGGTGCTGTGGGGCCAGTCGGCGTACAGCCCCTCGACGTCGGTCAGCACGAGCAGCTTCTCGGCGCCGAGAGCGACGGCCAGAGCCGCCGCAGCGGTGTCGGCGTTGACGTTGTGGACCTGCCCGCTGGCATCGGGCGCGACGGTCGACACGACCGGGATGCGTCCGGCCTCGATGAGGTCCTGGACCGCCTCGGGGCGGACGCCCACGACCTCGCCGACCAGACCGATGTCGGTCTCGACCCCGTCGATGACGGGCATCGTCTTCTGGGCGGTGAACAGGCCACCGTCCTCGCCGGAGAGACCGACTGCGAGGTCGCCGTGCTGGTTGAGCAGCCCGACCAGCTCACGTCCGACCTGCCCGGTCAGCACCATGCGGACGACGTCCATCGTCTCGGGCGTCGTGACCCGCAGTCCGCCGCGGAACTCCGACTCGATGCCGAGCTTGTCGAGCATCTTGCTGATCTGCGGTCCGCCGCCGTGGACGACGACCGGCTTGAAGCCGGCGAGGCGCAGGAAGACGATGTCCTCGGCGAACGCCCGCTTGAGGGTCTCGTCGGTCATGGCGTTGCCGCCGTACTTCACCACGATGACCTTGCCGTGGTACTTCTTCAGCCAGGGCAGCGCGTGGGCGAGGGTCGCGGCCTTGGCCGTCGCCTTCTTCCAGTCGTCGGGGTGCCACTCGTGGTCGGGTGCGTCGAAGTCAGGGGTCATGATGAGTACGCCGAGTTCTCGTGGACGTAGGCCTGCGTCAGGTCGTTGGTCCAGATGGTGCCCGACTGGTCGCCGGACTTGAGGTCGATCGTGACGGAGACCGCGCGGGCCTCCAGGTCGATGGAGTCGGCCGACTCCCCCGGCCCGCTGTTGCGACAGACCCAGACGCCGTTGAGCGCGACGTCGAGGTCGGCCGGGTCAAACGCCGCCTGGGTCGTGCCGACCGAGGCGAGGATGCGCCCCCAGTTGGGGTCCTTGCCGAAGATCGCGCACTTGAACAGGTTGCTGCGGGCCACCGAGCGTCCGACCTCGAGGGCGTCGTCGACGCTGGCCGCGTTGACCACCTCGATCGCGATCTCGTGGTCGGCGCCCTCGGCGTCGGCGAGCAGCTGCATCGCGAGGTCGCGGCAGACCGCCGTGACCGCGTCGGTGAAGGCCGCGGCGTCAGGTGTCGTGCCCGACGCGCCGGACGCCATCAGCAGCACCGTGTCGTTGGTCGACTGGCACCCGTCGGAGTCGAGCCGGTCGAAGGTCTGGGCCGTGGCCGAACGCAGCGCGGCGTCGACGGTGGCCGAGTCGACGTCGGCGTCGGTCGTGATGACGACGAGCATCGTGGCCAGCGCGGGGGCCAGCATGCCGGCGCCCTTGGCCATGCCGCCGACGGTGAACCCCTCACCCTGGGCGACCGACTCCTTGGCGACGGTGTCGGTCGTCATGATCGCGGTCGCAGCCGTGTGACCGCCGTCGGCACTCTGCCCCTCGACGGCCGCACGGACGCCCGACAGCAGCGCCTCGCGGTCGTTGAGCAGCCCGATCAGTCCGGTCGAGCAGACCTGGACGTCGACTGCGCCGACGCCGAGCTGGCCGGCCACGGCCTCGGCGGTCTGGTGGGTCGTCTGGAAGCCCTCGGCACCGGTGTAGCAGTTGGCGCCGCCGGAGTTGATCGCGACGGCGACCGCCGTGCCGCTCGCGATGGCCTGCTCGCTCCAGAGAACGGGGTTGGCCTTGCACCGGTTGGTGGTGAAGACCGCGGCGGCGGCCTTCGACGGTCCCTGGTTGACGACCACGGCGACGTCGGGCGCGCCGGTCGACTTCAGGCCCGCGGCCACGCCGTGCGCGGTGAATCCCTGGGCTGCTGTGACGCTCATTAGGGGGCAACTCCGATGGTCGAGAGCCCCGTGGTCTCAGCGAGACCCAGGGCGAGGTTCATGGACTGGATGGCACCGCCGGCGGTGCCCTTGACGAGGTTGTCGATCGCGGAGACGACCACCAGACGGCGAGCCCGGGCGTCGATCGCGAGCTGCAGCTGGGCGGTGTTGGCGCCGAGCGTCGCAGCCGTGGTCGGCCACTGGCCCTCGGGCAGCAGGTGGATGAACGGCTCGTCGCCGTAGGCCGCCTCGTACGTCGAGCGGACCGTGGCGAGGTCGACGCCGTCCTTGATGCGGGCCGTCGTCGTGGCGAGGATGCCGCGGGCCATGGGCACCAGTGTCGGGGTGAACGAGATCGTCACCTCGTCGGCGCCGGCCAGCCGCAGGTTCTGCATGATCTCCGGCACGTGGCGGTGGGTGCCGCCGACGCCGTAGGGCGAGGCCGCGCCGAGTCCCTCGGACGCCATCAGGTTGGCCTTGGGTGCCTTGCCGGCACCGGAGTAGCCGTTGGCGAGCACCGCGACGAGGTCGGTGGCGTCGACGATCCCGGCCGCGACGGCCGGCTGGATGCCCAGCGTGATGGCCGTGACGTTGCACCCGGGCACCGCGATGCGGTTGACCCCGGCCAGGGCGTCGCGCTGACGTCCCGCGCCGACGAACAGCTCCGGCATGCCGTAGGGCCAGGTGCCCGCGTGCTCACCGCCGTAGAACTCGGTCCAGTCGTCAGCCGACTGCAGGCGGAAGTCGGCACCCAGGTCGATGACGAGGGCGTCGTCGCCCAGCTGGGCGGCGACGGCCCCCGACTCGCCGTGAGGCAGGCCGAGGAACACCACGTCGTGGCCCGACAGGGTCTCGGTGGTCGTGGGTTGCAGGATGCGGTCGGCGAGCGGGACGAGGTGCGGGTGGTGCCCGCCCAGCGCGGTGCCCGCGCTGGACGCGGCGGTCAGGGCGCCGATCTCGACGTCCGGGTGCGACAGCAGCAGCCGCAGCACCTCTCCACCTGCATACCCGCTCGCGCCGGCGACGGCGACGGTGATCGTGGTCATCTCTCCACCTTTGCAGAAGTGTGGTCTGGGGGCGCGCAGCCCTCAGTCGGTGCCGAACTCCATCGCGGCGGCGTCGAGCGCCTGCTCGTCGGCGCCGGCGAGGCCGGGGTTGGCCTCGATCCGGGTCGCGCCGCCCGCGGGCAGCTCGCCGAAGAGCGTGCCGTTCTCGACCAGCACCTGGCCCTGGTCGAGCGGCTGGGCGGCGTACTGCTCGAGCATCGCGCGGGAGTCGGCGATGTCGAGGTTGCGCATCGTGAGCTGTCCGATGCGGTCGGTGGGGCCGAACGCGGCGTTCTCGGTGCGCTCCATCGAGAGCTTCTCCGGGTGGTAGGAGAAGTTCGAGCCCTGCGTGTCGAGGATCGAGTAGTCCTCACCGCGGCGCAGCCGCAGCGTCACCTCGCCGCTGACGACCGACGCGATCCAGCGCTCGACCGACTCGCGCAGCATCATCGCCTGCGGGTCGAGCCAGCGTCCCTCGTACATCAGCCGGCCGAGGCGACGACCGTGCTGGTGGAAGTTGGCGATCGTGTCCTCGTTGTGGATCGCGTTGACCAGCCGCTCGTAGGCGATGTGCAGCAGGGCCATGCCGGGAGCCTCGTAGATGCCCCGGCTCTTGGCCTCGATGATGCGGTTCTCGATCTGGTCGGACATGCCCAGGCCGTGGCGGCCGCCGATGACGTTCGCCTCGTGCACGAGCGCGACCGGGTCGCCGTCGAACCGTGCGCCGTTGATGGCCACGGGACGTCCGGCCTCGAACGACACGGTGACGTCCTCCGTCTCGATCTCGACGGCGGGGTCCCAGAACTTGACGCCCATGATCGGGTCGACCGACTCCAGCGAGGTGTCGAGGTGCTCGAGCGTCTTGGCCTCGTGCGTCGCGCCCCAGATGTTGGCGTCGGTCGAGTAGGCCTTCTCCTGGCTGTCGCGATAGGGCAGGTTGCGGTCGGTCAGCCACTGGCTCATCTCGGTGCGGCCGCCGAGCTCGGCGACGAACGCCGCGTCGAGCCAGGGCTTGTAGATCCGCAGCTCGGGGTTGGCCAGCAGGCCGTAGCGGTAGAAGCGCTCGATGTCGTTGCCCTTGAACGTCGAGCCGTCGCCCCAGATGTCGACGCCGTCCTCGTGCATGGCCCGCACGAGGAGCGTGCCGGTGACGGCCCGGCCGAGCGGCGTGGTGTTGAAGTAGGTGCGGCCGCCGGAGCGGATGTGGAACGCTCCGCACGCCAGCGCAGCGAGGCCCTCGTCGACGAGGGGACGCTTGCAGTCGATCGACCGCGCGAGCTCCGCGCCGTACTCCATCGCGCGACCCGGGATGCCGGAGATGTCGGGCTCGTCGTACTGGCCGATGTCGGCGGTGTAGGTGCAGGGGACGGCGCCCTTGTCGCGCATCCACGCGACGGCGACCGAGGTGTCGAGGCCCCCGGAGAAGGCGATGCCGACGCGCTCGCCGGTCGGAAGGCTGGTCAGAACTTTGGACATGTTCACATTCTTGCACACCTCTGCAAGACCTTGCATCACCGGGTGGAGCCGAACGTGCCCTCGGCACACGTCCATGCCCCTAGGATGCAGCCATGATGCGGACCTTCCTGCGCGTTCTCGTGCTGATCATCGCGGCAGGTCTGCTGTTCATCCCGGCTCTCGCGTCCTCGATCCCCACCGACCAGACCAGCGGCCCCGACCCGGTGCGGATCTCCGACTACCAGGTCGACTACATCCTCAGCGCCGACGGCACCCTCGCGGCGAAGGAGACCCTGACGACGGAGTTCCCCTCCGGGCGCCACGGCATCTTCCGCTTCTGGGACCTCACCGACCCGTCCGACGACAGCGTCCGGCTGGTGCCGGAGGACATCAAGGTCGAGCTCGACGGCGGCGACGTGCCGTTCGAGCTGCAGTGGAAGAAGGGCCGCACCATCCGGGTCGCGAAGATCGGCGACCCCGACTCGTACGTCTCGTCCGGCACCCACACCTACACGATCAGCTACACGATCGACGGCGCGCTCTCCCCCACCACGGTCGGTGGAGGCACGTTCGGCTCCTCCAGCTGGACCGACGAGCAGCCCGCCCAGTCGGTGTTCTACTGGAACGTCGTGCCGCAGGGCTGGGACATGGCGATCGACAAGACCACGATCCGCCTCACGCTGCCCGAGAAGTCGGGCAAGGTGCAGTGCACCTCGACGTTCGACGGCACCGGGACGTGCGACATCGCCGGAGGTGGTACCGACACCGTCACGGTCTCGACCGGTGCCCTCGCTCCGCGGACCCCCGTCACGGTCCGCATCGGGCTGCCCGTCGCGACGCCCGACCGCGTCACCGTCCCCTGGCCCGCGCAGCTCGACCGCGCCCTGGGACGGTCGTTCGGCGGTCTGCTCGCGATCCTCGCGATCACGGTGGTGCTCGGCGCGATCGCGTACGTGCTCGATCGTCGCTCCCGCGAGCAGAAGCCCGGCTACCCCGTCACGTACGAGCCGCCGCCGGGGCTCGGTCCGGTCCAGACGGCCTACCTCACGACCGAGACGACACCCCACCGCAGCCTCGTCGCGACCCTGCTCTACCAGGCCGAGCAGGGGCTGACGACGCTCACCGACAACGGCGGCAAGTCGTGGACCATCACCGGGGTCGGCAACGCGGACGCCTGGGCGAAGACCGACGACGTGACCCGATTCGTCGGCACCAGCCTCGGGGTCACGACGCCCGGCTCGCACTTCAAGTCCAGCAAGGACTCGGTCTCGTCGGGCCAGACGCTGCAGTCGGTCCGTGACGCGATCCCCGAGCAGACCAGTGCGTGGGCCTCTGGCATCGGCGCCCAGCGCGCCGTGTCGTCGGAGTCGGTCGCCCGGGCCCTCACGGCGCTGGCGGCCGTCGCGCTGCTGGGCTTCGGCATCTTCCTGCACCCGCCGGTGTCGGCCTACCTGCTGCCGCTGGCCGGCATCGCGTTCGGCGGGGCGGGGCTGTTCACCTCCGGCGTGGGCAAGCGTCGCACCCCGCTGGGGCGCGAGCTGTGGTCGCTGTCCGGCGGCTTCGAGCGCATGCTCTCGACCGACTCCGCCAAGGACCGGTTCGACTTCAGCGGCCGCACAGACCTCTACACCGCATTCATCCCCTTCGCCGTCGCCTTCGACTGTGCCGACCGTTGGGCCAAGAAGTACGAGATGACCACGGGCTCCCCCGCGCCCGTCCCGGTCTGGTATGGCGGCGGAGCCTCGTCCGGGGCGTCCACCGGCTTCTTCGGCAGCAACGACGCCTACTCCGGATTCGAGTCCTCGCTGGCCTCCTCGATCAGCGCCTACACCGCGACCCAGTCGTCGTCCTCCTCCGGTGGAGGGGGCGGCGGTGGAGGCGGCGGTGGCGGTGGAGGCGGCGGCGGAGGCGGTTCCTGGTGACCCGCACGAACCCAACCCCTGCAACAAGGAGACATCCATGGCCGTCCTTCTGACCATCATCGGCATCATCGTCGTGCTGCTGCTGTTCACTGCCTACGCCTTCAACAAGCTGCGCCGCCTCGACATCGGGGCGCAGGAGGCGCTGGGCGGCATCGACGTCCAGCTGACCCGGCGCGCCGACCTGATCCCCAACCTGGTCAACACCGTCAAGGGCTACGCCCAGCACGAGAAGGGCGTCTTCGAGGCCGTGACGGCCGCGCGTGCCGGCGCGAAGTCTGCTGCTGCCGACGGCACCGTCGCGGAGAAGGCCGAGGCTCAGCAGGTCCTCGACAAGGCCATCATCGACGTCCTCGCGGTCGCCGAGGCCTACCCCGACCTCAAGGCGTCCGCCGGGTTCCTGCAGCTGCAGACCGAGCTCGCCGAGACCGAGGACAAGATCTCGTTCGCCCGCCAGTACTACAACGACGCGGTCGCGTCGCTCAACAGCATCGTCCGCACGATCCCGTGGCTGCTGTTCACCGGCATCGCCGGCGTCCACGCCCGCGAGTTCTACAACGCCCCGGAGGGCCAGGAGACGCCCCCCGCCGTCCAGTTCTGACCCCCACACGCTGACGAGACCTTTCCGGCCCCTCGAGGAGACCTTTGTCGCCCCCATCCAGGGCGGCAACGGTCTCGCGAAGGGGCGGGAACGGTCTCGTCAGGGGGCGGTAACGGTCTCGTCAGCGTCAGTGGCGGAGGGTGGCGCCGGTGGCCTCGTGGGCCGCTGCGACCGCTGCCTCGCGAGCGGCCTTGATGTCGTCGTCGGTCAGCGTGCGATCGGGGGCACGCAGACGCAGCGCGAACGCCAACGACTTCTTGCCCTCGGGCACCTGCTCGCCGACGTAGGCGTCGAAGAGTCGGGCCGACTCGACCAGCGGGCCGGAACCGGCCAGTGCCGCCTCGAGATCGCCCGCCGCCACCGTGAGGTCGACGACGAGCGCGAGGTCCTCCTTGGCCACCGGGAACGTCGAGAAGTCAGGCCGCGGACCGATCTGCGGTGACGCCTCGATCATCGCGTCGAGATCGACCTCGGCCGCGACGACCCGGGCGGGCAGCCCGTACGCCTTGAGCACCCGCGGGTGCAGCTCGCCGGCGTGCCCGATCACGGCACCGTCGAGGACGAACGCCGCGCAGCGGCCGGGGTGCCAGGGTGCCTGCTGCGCCTGCCGCACCTCGAGGTCGACGTGCAGCACCGCTGCGAGGTGGCGGACGATCGCGATGGCGTCGGCCCACTGCACCGGACGTCCCTTGCCGGCCCAGCCCGAACGGACCCGCTCGCCGCTCATGACCACGCCGACGTGGAACGGCTGGTCGGGCAGCGCAGCCGAGAGGGCCGCGAGCTCGTCGTCGCTCGGGCGACGGTCGACTCCGTAGATCGGTGCCTCGGCCTCACCAGCCTGGGGCAGGAACACGCGACCGGTCTCGGTGATGTGCACGTGGCTGTGACCGCGACCGATGTTGAGCACGAGGCTGCGCAGCAGGCCCGAGAGCAGCGTCGTGGTCATGCCCGGGTCCTCCGCCGACAGCGGGTTCTCGAGCATGACCTGGCGGCGCCGGACGTCGTCAGCGGGCAGGCCCATCCGGTCCCAGTCGGCCTCACCGGCGAACGGGAACGTCTTGACCTCGACGAGCCCCTCGCCCGCGAGGACGTTGCCGACCCGGCGGCGCAGCTTCTGCGAGGTCGTGAGGCCGCGGCCGGCCGGGGCGGTCGGCAGCACCGACGGCACCTGGTCGTAGCCGACGACGCGCAGCACCTCCTCGACGATGTCGTAGGGGTCGGTGAGGTCGGGACGCCACGGCGGCGGCGTGACCGTCAGCCACGTGTGGTCGACCGCGACCTCGCAGCCGTTGGCCTCGAGGGCCTCCACAGCCGCGACGGTGTCGATGTCGACGCCGGTGACCCGGGCGGGCAGGTCGGCGTGCAGCGTCACGTCGGGCAGCACCGGGGCCTCACCGATCAGGGTCAGACCGTCCTCGAGCGTGCCCCCACCGTGCTCGACGAGCAGGTCGGCCACGCGGCGGACCGCCCGCGCCGGCAGCGTGGGGTCGACCCCTCGCTCGTTGCGCTTGGCGGCCTCGGACGACAGCTTCTGCGTCCGGGCCGTGCGCGCGATCATCGGGGCGGACCAGACGGCGGCCTCGACGACGACGTCGGTCGTGGACGGGGTCATCTCGACCTCCTCGCCGCCCATGATGCCGCCGAGCCCCACCGGGCCACGGTCGTCGGTGACGAGCGTGTCGGACTCGGTGAGCGTGCGGGTGGTGCCGTCGAGCGTCGTGAGCTGCTCCCCCGGAGTCGCGCGACGGACGACCAGCGGACCCTTGAGCAGGGAGCGGTCGTAGCCGTGGATCGGGAAGCCGAGCTCGAGCATGACGTAGTTGGTGACGTCGACCGCCAGCGAGATCGACCGCATGCCCGCCAGCTCGATGCGTTGCGCGAGCCATGCCGGCGTGGTGCGGGTCGGATCGATGCCGGTGACGGTCAGGGCAGCGAAGACCGGGCAGGCGGTCGGGTCCTGCACCTCGACACGGTAGGCGCCGGGACCGTCGGTCGCGACCGTCACCGCCTCGAGGTCGGCCGGGTCGTGGAACGGCGCGCCGGTCGCGATCGCCGCGTCACGGGCCACGCCGCGCAGCGACAGCGCGTAGGCGCGGTCGGGGTTGACCTCGAGGTCGAGAACCTCCTCACCCAGCCCCAGGAGCGCGATCGCGTCGTCGCCCGGCTCGGCCGAACCGGGCTCGAGGACGATGATGCCGCTGGCGTCGCCCGGCAGGTCGAGCTCGGCGGACGAGCAGATCATGCCGTCCGACACGTGCCCGTAGGTCTTGCGCGCGCTGATCTCGCCACCCGGGATGACATGGGCCAGCGCCGGCAGCACCGTGCCGGGCAGGGAGACGACCACGAGGTCGCCCTCGACGAAGTTGTGCGCGCCGCAGATGATGCCGCGCGACGGCACGTCGTCGCCCGGCGCGTCGGGCACGGACGCGTCGTTGTGTGCGCCGACGTCGACCCGGCACCAGTTGATCGTCTTGCCGTTCTTCTGCTCCTCCTTGACGAGGCTGAGCACGCGGCCGACCACCAGCGGGCCGCTGATGCCGGACGAGGCGATCTCCTCGAGCTTGAGGTCGAACTCGGTGAGGCGGCCAGCCAGGTCGACGGTCGAGAGATCCTCTGGCAGGTCGACGTACTCACGCAGCCAGGTGACAGGGACCTTCACAGCTCGACTCCAAAGGGCTCGGTGAAACGGATGTCGCCGTCGAACAGGTCGCGCAGGTCAGCGATGTCGTAGCGGGACGTGATGGTGCGGTCGATGCCGATGCCGAAGGCGAAGCCCGAGTAGCGCTCGGGGTCGACGCCGCAGGCGATCAGCACGCGCGGGTTGACGACGCCGCACCCGCCCCACTCGACCCAGCCCTCGCCCTTGCAGGTGCGGCAGTCGGCGACCGCGTCGGGCTCGTTGTGGCAGACGTAGCAGAGCAGGTCCATCTCGGCGCTCGGCTCGGTGAACGGGAAGTACGACGGCCGAAAGCGCGTCGTCATGCCGTCGCCGTAGATCGCCTGGGCGAAGTGGTCGAGCGTTCCCTTGAGGTGGGCCATCGACAGACCCTCGTCGATCGCGAGGCCCTCGACCTGGTGGAAGACCGGCGAGTGGGTGGCGTCGAGCTCGTCGGTGCGGAACACGCGACCGGGGCAGGCGATGTAGATCGGGGGCTTGCGGGTGAGCATCGTCCGCGCCTGCACGGGCGACGTGTGGGTGCGCAGCACCATGGCCGCCTTCTCGGGCGTGACCCAGAACGTGTCCTGCATCGTGCGGGCCGGGTGGTCCGGACCCAGGTTGAGCGCGTCGAAGTTGAGCCATTCGGCCTCGACCTCGGGGCCCTCGGCGATCTCCCAGCCCATCGAGACGAACACGTCGGCGATGTGCTCCGACAACGTGGTGACGGGGTGCCGGGCTCCGACGGGCGCGACGTCCCACGGCAGCGTGACGTCGACGGCCTCGGTCACCAGCGCCTGCTCCTCGGCGGCCGCCTCGACCTCGGCGGACTGGGCAGCGAGGGCCTGGTTGATGGCGCCACGCGCCTGGCCCACGCGCTGGCCCGCCTCCTTGCGAGCCTGCGGCGGCAGGGCGCCGATCTCGCGGTTGGCCAGGGCGATCGGTGAGCGGTCGCCCACGTGGTCGATGCGGACCTGCGCGAGGTCGTCGAGCGTGACGGCGGCGGCGATCGCTGCCAGGGCCTCGTCCCGCATGCGCTCGACCTCATCGGCGTGCAAAGGAGTGACCTCCACCGGGTCGTACGAGGAGTTGGGCGCGGACATGAGGACCTTCCGGAGAACGCAGGTGGGTGGGCTGGACAGCCGTGGTCTGAGTTTATCGGTCGTGGATCGGGCGAATCAGTCGGTCATCGAGTCGGGCTCGTTGATCGGGAACCACACCCGGATCTGGGCCCCGCCGCCCTCGGCGTCCTGGATGTCGATGGCTCCTCCGTGCTCCTCGACGATGCCGCGCACGATGTACATGCCGAGTCCACTGCCGGCTCCCGGACCCGAGCGCCAGAAGCGGCTGAAGACCCGCTGCCGCATCTCCTCGGGGATGCCCGGACCGTTGTCGTGCACCTGCAGCGACACCCCGCCCTGGTAGTCGGGGTGCTGCGTGTTCTGCACGACGATCTCCTTGAGACCGAAGCCGTGCCGCAGCGCGTTCTCGACGAGGTTGGTCACGACCTGGTGGATGCGGTCGCTGTCGCCCCAGATGAGGTCGAGGTCGTCCTTGATGCTGACCTCGAACGGTTCGGTCGACCCGCCCGAGACGCTGGTGAGCACGTGCCGCACGACCTCGTCGAGCTTGACCGGGCCGCGCTTGAGCGTGAGCCGGCCGGCGTCGATGCGAGCGGCGTCGAGCAGCTCGGTGATCAGTCGGCTCAGGCGGTCGGCGTCGGCGTCGACCGTCTCGAGCATCAGCTGGCGCTGCTCCTCGGAGAACTTGTCCCACTTGGTCAGGAGCGTCGACGTGAACCCCTTGATGCCGGTCAGCGGCGACCGCAGCTCGTGCGCCACGGTGGCCACCAGGTCGGACCGCTCGCGGTCGGCCTGGTTGCGGATGCGCGCGTTGCGGACGCTGACGACGACCCGCTCGACCGGTCCGGAGCGACGCGACCGGACCAGGCTGGCCGTGATGAGGTACTCGCTGCCCTTGGGCGACCACCACGACGCCTCGGAGATCCGGCTGCGGATGTTGAGGCCGTCGTAGGGCAGGCAGCAGTCGTACCAGGAGTTGCCGTTGAGGTCGTCGAACGGCACCGCGTCGGACAGGTGCATGCCGATCATCTCGTCGCCCTCGGCCCGCGCCATGACCTTGATGCGCGGATTGACGTACTCGACGAGACCGTCGGGACCGGCGATGATGACGCCGTCCGGGTAGTCGTCGTAGTCCATGACGGTTGAATCTAGTACCAATGGACTAGATGCGACGACTCGGACGTGTCGCAGGACTCACCCAGTGAGACGGGCCCGCGCCGTCGCGTAGAGACACACGGCCGCAGCGGTGGCCAGGTTGAGGCTCTCCGCCTGCCCGAAGATGGGCACCGAGACGACGGCATCGGCCAGCTGACGGGTCTCGGCGGGCAGCCCCCATGCCTCGTTGCCCATCAGCCAGGCCGTGGGCGCCGCGAGGTCGAGCACGGGGTCGAACAGGCCCACCTCTCCCCCGCCGTCGGCCGCCAGCACCTGCAGGCCGGCGTCCTGCAGCGCACGGAGCGCCGCGGTGGTGTCGCGTTCGATGACCAGCGGCAGGTGGAACAGGCTGCCCACCGTCGCCCGCACCGACTTGGGGTTGTAGGGGTCGACGCTGTCGCCGACCAGGACCACGCCGTCCGCGCCCGCGGCGTCGGCGCAACGGATCACGGCCCCGGCGTTGCCCGGGTCGCGGATGTCGGCACAGACGACGACGAAGGTCGGGTCGCGGTCGAGCAGGACCTCGAGAGGGCGGTCGAGCATGGCGCACCGGGCCACGACGCCCTGCGGCTGGACGGTGTCGGCTATGGCCTCGACGACGTCGTCGGTGACGACGTGCCAGTGCACCTGTGCGGCCGTGGCAGCTGCGACGAGATCGGCGTGGTGATCGGTGGCCGACGCGGTCGCGAAGACCTCGAGCGTCGTGCCCGCCGAGGCCAGCGCCTCGCGCACGGCCTGGGGTCCCTCGGCGAGGAACTCGCGCTGGTCGGCCCGGAACGCACGAGTGGCGAGCCTCCTGGCGTGCTTCACGCGTCCGGAACGGACGGTGAAGTCACCAGGAGTGCTCGCCACTGCGTGAGGGGAACCGCGGTCAGGCCGCGGCGCCATCCTTCGACGACTCGGTCTTCGGAGCGTTGACGTCGGCCGGAAGGTTGTCCTTCGCGGTCTGCACGAGCGCCGAGAACGCGGCGGGCTCGTTGACGGCCAGCTCGGCCAGGATCTTGCGGTCGACCTCGACACCAGCAGCCTTGAGGCCCTGGATGAAGCGGTTGTAGGTCATGCCCTCGGCGCGGACCGCAGCGTTGATGCGCTGGATCCAGAGACGACGGAAGTCGCCCTTCTTGGCCTTGCGGTCACGGTAGCTGTAGACCAGCGAGTGGGTGACCTGCTCCTTGGCCTTGCGGTAGAGGCGCGAACGCTGACCGCGGTAGCCCGCAGCGCGCTCGAGTGTCTGACGGCGCTTCTTCTGTGCATTGACTGAGCGCTTGACGCGTGCCATCTCAGTTCTCCTTACAAATCAGTGGACTTGCTAGTCCGTGGAGGGGGGTGGGAACGCGGTCAGAGACCGAGCATCTTCTTCACGCGGGGGACGTCGTTCTTGGAGACGGCCGTGGTGCCGTCGAGGCGACGCTTGCGCTGCGACGACTTGACCTCGAGGAGGTGACGACGGTTGGTCTGCTCACGACGCAGCTTGCCGCTTCCGGTCAGCTTGACGCGCTTCTTCATTCCCGAGTGGGGCTTGAACTTCGGCATTTATGCCTCCATGTCTGGGTCGAGGTTCTCAGAACGTCGACGTGGCTTCTTGGGTGTTGCTGTCTTCTGGGCGGCCTCGCGGTGCGCCTTGACCTCAGCCTCTTCGGCTTCCTTCTCGGCGGCCTTCGCGCTCATGCTCACGGCCTTCTCCGCCTTGACCTCGGCCTGTGCCTCGGACTTCTTCTTGTGCGGACCGAGCACCATCGTCATGTTGCGGCCGTCCTGGCGGGCGTTGGACTCGATGAAACCGAGATCCTCGACGTCGGCGGCGAGACGCTGCAGCAGGCGGTAGCCCAGCTCGGGGCGGTGCTGCTCGCGTCCGCGGAACATGATCGTGATCTTGACCTTGTCGCCGGCCTTGAGGAATCGGACGACGTGACCCTTCTTGGTGTCGTAGTCGTGCTGATCGATCTTGGGACGCAGCTTCATCTCTTTGATGATGGTGTTGGTCTGGTTGCGCCGTGACTCGCGAGCCTTCTGAGCGGTCTCGTACTTGAACTTGCCGTAGTCCATGAGTCGGCAGACGGGCGGACGAGCTGTGGGCGCCACCTCGACGAGATCGAGATCGGCTTCCGCCGCCAGTCGCAGGGCATCTTCGATTCGAACGATGCCGACCTGTTCACCGCCAGGACCGACGAGGCGTACTTCGGGCACTCGGATTCGGTCGTTGACGCGCAGCTCTGTGGTGATGGATCCTCCTGGGGTCGTGTGGAGGGCCACGGAACTTCTCGCGGACGAAGCTCGTCGAACCGAGCTCGTCGCACAAAAAAGTGGCCCCCGTGTGAAACGGACGCCACCAGAGCACTATTCCTAGAAATGCCGGAACAGTGCAACCATCAGCTCTGCGAACACGGCATGCGCCGTGGCCGGTCGAACCGACTCGTACCTCGCGGTCAGGAACCACGTAGGTGGGAGGTGGGCCTCCACTTCAGCGACCAGACTATCAGCGGTGCCGTTCGGTTGTGAAATCGGCGTCGTAGCACGGCCGAAACATCGGTGTTGCGGAGGTGAAAACTCCCTGCGTCACTCTGGCACCATGCTGTGGCGCGTACGAACGACTCTTGCTGACCGACCGGGCAACCTGGCTGCCATCGCGCTGGCCTGCGGCGACGCCGGGATCAACATCCAGGGCCTCCAGGTCTTCCCCACCACCCCGCACGTCACGGACGAGCTCGTCGTCAGTGCGCCCGACGGGTTCACCGACCTGCAGGTCGCCGAGGTCTTCGAGCGGGCGGGCGGCGCGCAGGTCGCGGTCACCCGTGTGACCGGGGCTGCGACCGCGGACGCGCCGACGCGCTACCTCGACGGGGTGCACCAGGTGCTCGACGAGGGCCGCGACGTCGAGGAGGTGCTGCGAGAGCTGCTCGAGACCGAGCCGCCCGATGTCGCCGACTACAGCGGTCACGACGTCCTGGTGCTGACCCGGCGCAACGGCTCGGAGCTGCGCATCAGTCGCGCCGTCCCCTTCACCCCGGTCGAGCGTGCCCGCGCCCAGGCCCTGGTGTCGCTGGTCAGCGACGCCGGGAGCGACATCCCCCTGATCAGCCCGTCGCCGCGCGAGGCGGTGCCGCTCGTCCGCCAGGCGACCCTCGCCGACATCGAGGCCGTGACGGCCCTCCACGAGCGCTGCAGCGTCGACACCCTCTACAACCGCTACCAGGTGCCGCTGAAGATGCCGATGACGACGCGGATGGCCCGCCGCCTCGTGGTCCCCGACGTCGGGTGCGCGTTCGTGGTGCAGGTCGGGCTCGACGTCGTCGGCCACGGCGTGCTCGAGCTCGTCGAGGACGTGTGGCGCTTCCAGCTCATCGTGGAGGATGCCTGGCAGGGCCAGGGACTCGGCACGCGACTGATGAAGCACGCGGCCGGGCGCGCCAAGAGCGAGGGGGCGGCGCGCCTCACCTTCGTCACCGCCGGGTCCAACGACCACCTGCTGCGCGCCGTCGGCAACGCCGGCTTCGTCGCGCGGGTCGAGCGGCACGACGGCAACGTCCACATCACGGTGCCCCTGCGCGAGGTGCGGGCGATCCAGGCGAGCTGATCGGTCGCTCGGTCCGCGCGGAGGGTTGCCCGCCACTGTCCCCGCACCGATACTGGCCGGGACGGGGGTCGGTGCTGCAACCGTGCGAGCACTCCGCGATCCCCGTCGCTATCGAGGGGGAACATTCGTGATGCCAAGAACATACGCACGTCGCTGCCTGCAGGTGGGCGCGACAGCCCTGGGCGCCGTCGCCCTGGTGGCCGGGACGGCTCCCGGCGCCGTCGCCGCGGACTCGGTCCGCAAGCCCGCGGTGTCCGGCCTGGCCAACCCGGGCGTCGTCCAGGACGTCGAGGCGGGCCGCTGGGTCATCCACGGGACCGGCAGCTGGGACAGCCACTCCGTGTCGGTCTCGAGCACCGCCAGCGCGTCGAGCTCGTACGGCAAGGTGGCCAAGCGCCGGCTGCTCAAGAAGGGCACCGCCCCCTCGTGGATGGGCAGCATCAGCTCCGAGGGCAAGGAGGACCACAGCATCTGGGCGCCGTCGGTGACACGGTCGGCATCGGGCACGTACGTCGCGTACTTCGCCGTGACCGTCAAGAAGGCCGGCTCGGCCCGGTGCATCGGCACCGGCACCGGTCCGAGCGCGCAGGGTCCCTTCACCGCCAGCCCGCGCGCGCTGGCGTGCTGGAAGGGCTCGGGCGCCAGTCCCGTCGACCAGATCAGGTCCGAGGGGACTCGCTTCTCGCTCATCGACCCGACCCCGGTCCGTCTGAGCAGCAACGAGCTGGTCCTGACCTACAAGACGCAGATCCGCAAGAGCGGCAAGTGGCACACCACCACCCGTCTGGTCCGGCTCGACCCGAACGACCCCACCCGGACGGCCCCCAACCCGGCCCACGCCGACGGTGGCAGCATCCGCATCAGCGACAAGACCCACCAGTACATCGAGGAGAACCCGGTGCTGGCCAAACGCGGCGGCACCTACACGCTCTTCACGTCGTTCGGCTGGTACGGCACCTGCAACTACATCACGCGCTACCACCAGACGAAGTCGCTGTGGAGCTCGAAGGCGTGGCTGAAGGCCCGGAGCACCGACCTGCCGTTCTTCAAGGGCCTCAACACCTGCGGGCGCGGCAACGCCCAGGTCGTGGGCACCGGTGGCGACAAGTGGCTGATCTACTTCAACGGCCACGCGAGCCGCACCTCGACGCCCGGCGGTCCCAAGAACCTGTACGTCAAGGCCCTGCGCTGGAAGTCGGGCAAGCCCTACGTCGCGAACGCGCGCTCGTAGCACCGGGCCGTCAGACCACCCAGGCCTGGCCCGCAGCAGTGCGGGTCAGGCGGTGGCCGGCGGCCAGGTGCTGCAGGTCGTCGGTCTCGACGACCGTGAACGACGGGTTGGCCAGGTCGAGCAGGATGGCCGAGGCCTTCTCGTCGATCGCCGCCAAGGCGGCGTCGCGCCCGAGGATCGGCACGGGACGGGCCTGCGGGTCCCACACGGCCATCGTCTGGACGCTGCTGAAGGCGAGCAGCGCCTGCCGGCCGTCGGCTCCGGTCATCAGCACCGCGGCCATGTCGGCGTTCTTGTCGCCCTGGGCCGGGGTCTCGCCGAGCAGCGCGACGATCGGCACGAACACGCGGGCGTCGCCGAGCGCCTGCAGCACCGCGACGTTGTCGCCGAAGGCCTCGGCCAGGGCGGGCGCGACGGTGCCGTCGTCGCCCGGGAACTGGGGACTCGCCAGGTGGGCGCCCCTCCCGCCCCCGGGAGGGCCGTCGTGACCGTGGGCCATCAGCCGATCCGTCCGCGCAGGTAGTCGACGGCCTCGCGGGCGTAGCGCCCGTCGCTGCCCTGGATGGCGAACAGCATGACCCGCTCGTCGTCCGTCGTCACGAGCGTCGGCCAGGGCGCGCCGGTGTTCATCGCGAAGCCCTCGATGTCGGACCACGCGACGGTGTGCCGGCGGTAGCCGTTGAGCACCTCGACGCCCGCGTCGGTGGCCCGCACGAAGCTGCGACCGATGCCGTGCAGCAGCGCCAGGACGGCCAGGATGATGATCCAGAGCGTGATCGTCTCGGCGGTCGTGAAGTAGATCTCGTCGGGCAGCGCGAACGCGATCACGGCCGTGAGCACGAGCATGATGACGGCGACGGCGTAGGCGACGATCCGCGCGCCACCGGGCCGGAACGTCATCAGATCCGGCACGCGAGGATGTCCGTCACGAGGATGCCCCGGGCGCCGAGGCCGTAGAGCTCGTCCATGACCTTCTGGGCGGCGTCACGCGGCACCATCGAGCGCACGGCGACCCACCCTTCACGATGCAGGGGCGACACCGTCGGCGACTCGATGCCCGGCGTCAGCTCGACGGCCTTCTCGACCTGGTCGACACGGATGTCGTAGTCCATCATGATGTACGTCCGCGCCACCAGCACGCTGTCGATGCGGCGCTTGAAGATCTCGAACCCGGGCGCCTCCGGGGCGTCCTTCCGGGTGATCATGACGGCCTCGGACGACAGGATCGGGTCACCGAAGACCTCGAGGTCGGCCTGACGCAGGGTGCTGCCGGTCTCGACGACGTCGGCGATGGCGTCGGCCACGCCGAGGCGGATCGAGGACTCGACCGCCCCGTCGAGCCGGACGACGTCGGCGCTGATCCCCCGCTCGGCGAGGTAGGCGCCCACGATGCCCTCGTAGGAGGTCGCGATGCGGGCACCGGCGAGGTCGTCGACCGACGACATCTGGCCGATCGGTGCGGCGAAGCGGAACGTGGAGGCGCCGAAGCCGAGCGAGATGTTCTCGACCGCGTTGGCGCCGGAGTCGAGCAGCAGGTCGCGGCCGGTGATGCCGACGTCGAGCGTGCCCTCCCCCACGTAGATGGCAATGTCACGCGGACGCAGGTAGAAGAACTCGACGTCGTTGTCGGGGTCGAGGGTGACGAGGTCCTTGGCGTTGCGACGCTGGCGGTAGCCGGCCTCGGCCAGCATCTGCGCGGCGGCCTCGGCCAGCGCGCCCTTGTTGGGAACGGCGATCTTGAGCATGGAAGGTCTCTTCTCAGGGAGTCTGTGACGGACGGCGGAGGCACGGACGGGCGCCCACCCTCGTCGAGAGCAGCAGCCGGTCCGTCACAGATGCGCGTAGACGTCGTCGAGCGAGATGCCGGAGGCGATCATCATCACCTGCGCGTGGTAGAGCAGCTGGCTGATCTCCTCGGCCGTGCGCTCAGGACCTTCGTGCTCGGCGGCCATCCACGACTCGGCGGCCTCCTCGACGAGCTTCTTGCCGATCGAGTGGACGCCGGCATCGAGCTCGGCGACGGTGCGCGAGCCCTCGGGGCGCGTCGCGGCCTTGTCGGCGAGCTCGGCGAAGAGTTGGTCGAAGGTCTTCATCGTGGAGCAGTCTATCGGTGCGGCTCAGGCAAGGGTGCGCAGGACGTTCCACGCGGACAGGGCGGCCTCGACGGCCTCGCGTCCCTTGTCCTCCTTGCTGCCCTCCAGCCCTGCGCGATCGAGCGCCTGGGCGTCGTCGTCGCAGGTCAGGAGGCCGAAGCCGACGGGCACACCGGTGTCGAGCGCGACCCGGCTGAGGCCGTCGGTCGCGGCGGCAGAGACGTACTCGAAGTGCGGCGTGCCGCCCCGGATGATCACCCCGAGGGCGATCACCGCGTCGAAGCCCTGCCGGGCGTACGCCTGGCAGAGGATGGGAAGCTCGAACGACCCGGGCGCGCGCACCAGCGTCACGTCCGTGACGTGGGCGTCGGCCAGGGCCGCCTGGGCTCCCGCGATGAGTCCGTCCATCACCTCGGTGTGCCAGCTCGAGGCGACGATCGCCACGCGGGCGCCCGCCGCGTCGACGGCCAGCTGCGGTGCTCCGTGTCCTGACATCAGCTCTCCTCCTCGAGGCCGGGAAGGTCGTGTCCCATGCGCTCGGCCTTGGTCTGCAGATAACGCAGGCTGTCCTCCGTCGGGGCGATCAGGAGCGGAAGACGCTCGCTGACCTTGACGCCGTACGCCTCGAGCGCCGTCGTCTTGTCGGGGTTGTTGGTGAGCAGGCGCGCCGACGTGACCCCCAGGTCGCGCAGGATCTGCGCTCCGGCGGCGTAGTCGCGCTCGTCCTCGCCGAAGCCGAGCTGGATGTTGGCGTCGACCGTGTCGCTGCCGGCGTCCTGCAGACCGTAGGCCTGCAGCTTGTGCAGCAGCCCGATGCCGCGACCCTCGTGGCCGCGCAGGTAGACGACGATGCCCGCGCCCGCCGCGGTGATCTCGGTCATCGAGAGCTCGAGCTGGGGGCCGCAGTCGCAGCGGCGCGAGCCGAACACGTCGCCGGTGAGGCACTCGGAGTGGATGCGCACCAGGACGTCCTCGGTGCCGGGATCGCCGTGGACCAGCGCGATGTGCTCGGAGCCCTCGATGCGGTCGCGGTACCCGTGGGCCGTGAACTCACCGAACTCGGTGGGCAGCCGGGTCGTCGCGAGGCGGTCGACCTGCGACTCGTGCAGGCGCAGGTGCACCTGGAGGGCCTCGATCGACACCAGCGCGATGCCGTGCTCGTCGGCGAACTCGCGCAGCTCGGGCGCCCGCATGAGGGTGCCGTCGTCGTTGAGCACCTCACCGATCACGCCGGCCGGCGTGAGTCCCGCGAGGCGCGCGAAGTCGACCGCGGCCTCGGTGTGGCCGGCGCGCTCGAGAACGCCTCCCGGCTTGGCCCGCAGCGGGATGATGTGGCCCGGCTGGTTGAGCTCGAACGGCTCGGTGGCCGAGTCGGCGAGCACCCGGCACGTACGGGCGCGGTCGGAGGCCGAGATGCCGGTCGTGATGCCGTCGCGGGCATCGATCGACACGGTGTAGGCCGTGCGCATCTTCTCGCGGTTGTGCGGCGTCATCAACGGGATCGCGAGCCGGTCGAGGATGTCGCCGGTGATGGGCGCGCAGACCAGGCCGCTGGAGTAGCGGACCAGGAACGCCATGAGCTCCGGCGTCGCCTTGCTCGCGGCGAAGATGATGTCGCCCTCGTTCTCGCGGTCCTCGTCGTCGACGACGACGATGGCCTTGCCGTCGCGGAAGTCCGCGATCGCACGCTCGATGCTGTCGAGCCTGACTGCTTCGTGCTCGGTCATGCCGATTCTTCCTTCTGTGCTGCGAGCAGGCGCTCGACGTACTTGGCGAGGATGTCGACCTCGAGGTTGACCCGGTCGCCCGGAGCCTTGGTGCCCAACGTGGTGTCGGCGAGCGTGGTGGGGATCAGCGAGACCGAGAACCACGGCCCCTCCCCCGTCGACGGGGCCGCGTCGACGACCTCGACGACCGTCAGCGACGTGCCGTCGACGGTGACGGAGCCCTTGGCGACGAGATACTTCGCGAGCTCGACCGGCAGGCCGATGCGCACGACCTCCCAGTGCTCGCTGGGCGTGCGGTCGATGACGTGGCCGGTGCCGTCGACGTGGCCCTGCACGATGTGACCGCCGAGCCGGGCCCCCGCCTTCGTGGCGCGCTCGAGATTGACCTGCGAGCCCACGGCCAGGTCGCCCAGGGACGTCTTGTCGAGCGACTCCTTCATGACGTCCGCGCCGAACGTGTCGCCGTCCTGGGCCATGACGGTCAGGCAGCAGCCGTTGACGGCGATCGAGTCGCCGTGACCTGCGTCGGACGTGACGACGGGGCCGCGGATCGTCAGGCGCACGGAGTCGCCGAGCTCCTCCACCGCGGTGATGGTGCCCTTCTCCTCGATGAGTCCGGTGAACATCAGTCGAAGTCCTCTCTCTGCATGCGCCCTGGGGTGCCGATGATGCGGATGTCGGGACCGATCATCGTGAGGTCCTCGATGTGGATCGGTCGCAGGTCGGCGAGGGTCGTGGCCTCGCCCTCCAGCGCGGCACGGCCGGAGCCGAGCATCGCGGGTGCCATGTAGCCGATGATCCGGTCGATGACGCCGGCCTTCCAGAAGGCACCGGCCAGGCGCGGACCACCCTCCAGCCAGATGTGGCGGATGCCGTTCTCGACGAGCTTCTGCAGCACGGTGTCGGGGTCGCGCGACTGGATCATGAGGGTCGGCGCCACCCGGTCGAAGACCCGGAAGTAGTTGGGGATCTTGGTCTCGCCCACGACGACCCGCAGCGGCTGCTGGTCGTAGGGCAGCGGCATGTCCTTGGCGTCGCGGACGGTCAGACGGGGGTCGTCGGCCAGCACGGCGCCCGTGCCCGCGACGATCGCGTCGGCCTCGGCACGGAACGTCTGCACGTCGCGCCGCGCCTCGTCGCTGGTGATCCACTTGCTGGTGCCGTCGGGAGCCGCACTGAGCCCGTCGAGCGTCGCGGCGTACTTCCAGGTCACGAAGGGTCGCCCCGACGTCACCGCGAACGTCCACTCGACGTTGAGGTCGGTCGCCTCCTCGGCCATCACGCCGGGCTCGACCTCGATGCCGGAGGCCCGCAGCGTCGAGGCGCCGCCCGACGCGGTGCGATCAGGATCGATCTGCCCGAAGACGACCCGTGCCACCCCTGCGTCGATGAGGGCCTGCGCGCAGGGCCCCGTGCGACCCGTGTGGTTGCACGGCTCGAGGGTGACGACGGCCGTGGCGCCGCGAGCGGCGTCGCCGGCGCGGGTCAGGGCGTCGACCTCGGCATGGGGCGTGCCGGCGCCGTGGTGGGCTCCCACCGCGATCTCGGTGCCGTCGGACGCGATCAGCACGCAGCCGACGCGCGGGTTGGGCAACGTCCGCCGCGTCCCGCGGGCCGCGTCGAGCGCCCGTCGCATCGCTGCGACTTCGACCTCTGATGCCATGCATTCCTCCGGGTGGTGGTCTGCTCGCACGACCCGGGGCGGGAGATGACGGGTGTCATCGCGTGGCCGCGGCAGACGTCACCACGACACACGTGCCCCTCTCATCCGGACTTTCACCGTCGGTGCCGGAATTCCACCGGCTCAACCGGGCCTCACCCCTGCGCTGGTTGCTGCGCAAAGAAGTGACCGCGGGTCGCGGACTGTCACCGCCGGTTCGGAATTGCACCGACCCCGGAGCACACGAGCAACTGCTCGTTGCGGTCATTCTATCGGGTCGTCCCCGTCAGTGGACGTGACGTCCGGCATGCGAGCGCAGCTGCGACACCATGTCCTCCGGATCGTCGGCGCCGAACACCGCGGAGCCCGCGACGAAGACGTCCGCGCCGGCCTCGGCACAGCGCTCGATCGTCTCGAGCGAGACACCACCGTCGACCTGGAGCCAGATGTCGCCACCGTGCTGGTCGATGAGGTCACGGGCGCGCCGGATCTTGGGCAGGCACAGGTCGAGGAACGTCTGGCCGCCGAACCCGGGCTCCACCGTCATGATCAGCACCATGTCGAGCTCGGGGAGCATGTCCGCGTAGGGCTCGATCGGCGTGGCCGGCTTGAGCGCCATCGACGCCCGCGCCCCCTTGGCGCGGATCTCCCGCGCGAGGCGCACCGGAGCCGCGGCCGCCTCGACGTGGAACGTGATGCTGCCCGCGCCGGCCTCGACGTAGGCCGGCGCCCAGCGGTCGGGGTCGGCGATCATCAGGTGCGCGTCGATCGGCTGCTTCGCGACCTTCGCGAGGGCCTCGATGACCGGGGCCCCCAGCGTCAGGTTGGGCACGAAGTGGTTGTCCATGACGTCCATGTGCAACCAGTCGGCTCCGCTGATGCGAGCCGCCTCGGCCTCGAGGTTGGCGAAGTCGGCCGACAGCATGCTCGGGGTGATCTGGATGCCCATGGCGTCAGCCTAGTGGGCGCGCGTCCGGGCGATCGGGGGGAGGATCAGGAGGCTGCCGGGTCGCGCAGGATGCCCTGGATCACGATGTCGAGCATGGGGCCCGCCTCGGCGATGTCCATGCCCGCCTGGTCGGCCACGCTGGCGACGCCGCTCACCAGCCGCATGACCTCACGGGAGTCGACACCGTCGCGCAGGGCGCCCATCTCGGCGATGTGCCCGATGACCTTCTCGTTGGCGCCCACGAGCACCTGGCACTTGCGGTAGATCGGCGACGACTCGTCGTCCATGGCCGCCATGACCTTGGCCGCCGCGCCGCGGTAGATGCCGACGTTGGCGACGAACTTGCCGAACCAGTCGGTCAGAGCCGGTCGTGCGTCGAGCCCGGAGCCGACGACCGCGTCGCTGTCGGCCTCGATCTGGGCCGCCCAGTCGCGCATGACCGCGTCGATCAGGTCGTCGCGGGTCGGGAAGTGCCGGTAGAGCGTGCCGGGACCGACGCCGGCCCGCTTGGCGATGTCGTCGAGCGAGGCCTCGGCGCCGTGCTCGCGAAATGCCTCGCGGGCTGCCTCGACGAGCTTGTCGTAGTTGCGCTGGGCGTCGGCTCGCAGGGGCTTGGCACCTGGTTCGGCGCCGGTCTGCTCGCGCGTGACGGACACCACCGCGCCACCTCCCTTGCTAACCGGAGACCGTCTCCGTATAGTCGTCGAAGGAACCGGAGTCCTTCTCCGCCTAGTCTACGTCACCCTCTCCGCCCAGAACAGGAAGCACGCCATGACCTCTGTCTCCTCGGCGCCACCCGCGCAGCGGCGCGCCACGCTCGGCATCACCCTCGTGCTGCTGGCCCAGCTGATGCTCGTCCTCGACGCCACCGTCGTGAACGTCGCACTCCCCCGCATCCAGGCCGATCTCGACTTCTCGCCCGCCAGCCTCTCGTGGGTCCTCAACGGCTACACGCTCGCCTTCGGCGGCCTCCTGCTGCTCGGTGGCAGGCTCGGCGACGTCTTCGGACGCCGCCGCGTGTTCGAGATCGGCCTGGCGCTGTTCACGGTCGCCTCCCTCGCGGGCGGCCTCGCGCCCAACGCCGACCTGCTCGTCGTCGCCCGTGTCGCCCAGGGAGTCGGCGCCGCGATCGCGGCTCCCAGCGTCCTCGCGCTGCTCATGACCGCCACGACCGACGAGGGATCCCGCAACCGTGCCCTGGCGTTGTTCACCGCCGTGTCGTCGGCCGGCGGCTCGATCGGCCTGATCCTCGGCGGCGCCCTGACGGACGTCGGCTCGTGGCGCTGGACGCTCGTGATCAACGTGCCGATCGGCATCGTGGTGCTCGCCCTCGTCCGCCGCTTCGTGGCCGAGACGGACCGTCGGCCGGGCCGCTTCGACGTGGTCGGCGCCGCGTCCGCGACCTTGGGCTCCGTGGCCCTGGTCTACGCCTTCATCAACGCACCCGACCACGGCTGGGGCTCCGTCGGGACGATCGGTGGGTTCGCCCTGGCCGCTGCCCTCCTGGCGCTGTTCGTCCGGACCGAGCGCGTCGCTCCCCACCCGCTGCTGCGTCTCGGCCTGCTGCGCGACCGGCAACGCGCCGGAGCCCTCGTCGTGATGTCGCTCCTGGTCGGCTCGCAGTTCCCGATGTTCTACCTGCTGGTGCAGTACGACCAGCGGGTGCTGGGCTTCGGTCCGCTCGCCTCCGGGTTCGCCTTCCTGCCGCTGACGCTCGCGATCTTCGCGGTCTCCCGCATCTCTGCACGCCTCGTCACCCGCTACGGCACGGCCCGGCTCATCGCGATCGGCACGCTCGGCATGGCCGTCAGCTTCGCCTGGCTCAGCCAGATCTCGACCTCCAGCGACTACGCGACCTCGATCCTGGGGCCCATGCTGCTGAGCGGCGCGTCGGCCGGCCTGACCTTCATGCCGACGACGGTCGCGATCCTTGCGGGCGTCGAGCCCGAGCACGCGGGTGCCGCGTCAGGACTGCTGCAGACCATGCAGCAGCTCGGTGGGGCGATCGGCCTGGCCGTGATCGTCTCGGTCTACGCGTCGGGCGCCGTGCCCGGCGAGGTCGTGCCGGGCGCCGAGGCCGCGTTCCTCACCTCGATGGTGTTCGCACTGGTCGGGTTCGCCATGGCGACGGTCGTCATGCGGACGCCGCGCAAGGCCGCGGTGCCGGTGTCACTGGCGGCGTAGGACCGCGCAGAACATCGCATCGGTGCCGTCGATGTGGGGCCACCACTGGTGGGTGGACTCCACGTCGACGTCGCTGCGTCCCGCTGTCACGGCGGTGACGACGCCCTGCGTCTCCCGCAGGTGCGGCGAGCACGTCGCATAGACCACGACCCCGCCGGGGCGCACCAGCTCGAGCGCCCGGGTCAGCAGCGCCTCCTGCAGCGGCACCAGGCCGTCGAGGTCGGCGGGCCTGCGGCGCCACCGCGACTCGGGACGCCGTCGCAGGGCCCCGAGCCCGGTGCACGGCGCGTCGACCAGGACCCGGTCGAACGAACCGGCCTCCCACGGGCCCTCGCGGCCGTCGAAGGTCGTGACCTCGACGTTGGAGAGCTGGCGGACGCCGTGGCGCACGAGCTCGGCCCGGTGCTGCTGCAGCTCGTTGGCGACGAGCGTGGCTCCCCGCCCGGCGGCGAGCGCCCCGAGGAGGGCCGCCTTGCCGCCCGGACCGGCACACACGTCGAGCCACCGCGCGTCCGAGCCGGTGACCTGCGCGTCGGCGAGGGCGATCGCGACGAGCTGGGAGCCCTCGTCCTGCACTCCCGCGCGTCCGTCCCTGACCTCGGGGATCGCACCGGGGTCTCCGCCCTCGTCGAGGATGCGGGCGTAGGGCGACAGCTCGCCCGGTCGTCCCGGGAGGTCCTCGGCGCGGCTCAGACCGGGGCGCGCGACCAGGGTGACGCGCGGCGGGGCGTTGTCGGCGGCGAGCAGCTTGTCGATCTGCGCACCGTGACCGCCGAGGGCCTCGCGCAACGCGGTGACGATCCAGAGCGGGTGGGAGGCGCGGACCGACCGAGCCGCGTCGCCCTCCAGCCCCTCGGTGACGATCGCGAGCCAGCCGTCGAGGTCCTTCTGGCCGATCTTGCGCAGCAGCGCGTTGGCGAAGTGGACCGGCTTGTGGCCGATCTCGCGGCGCACCACGTCGACGGTCGTCGAGACCGCGGCGTGCGCCGGCACCCGCATGTTGAGCAGCTGGTGGGTGCCGAGCCGCAGGGCGTCGAGCACCGGGGGGTCGATCGACCCGATGCCCTTGCTCGCGACGTGGTCGATGATCGCGTCGTAGGTGCCCTGACGACGCAGCGTGCCGTGAACCAGCTCGGTCGCGAAGGCGGCGTCACGCCCCTCGATGTGGTGCTCGTCGAGCATCGCCGGCAGGATCAGGTTGACGTAGGCGTCCTGCTCCGCGACGGCGCGCAGCGCGTGGAAGGCGACGGAGCGCACCGGGTCGGTCATGCGTCGCTCCCCACCGAGGTGAAGGCGGGATCGTCGGCGAAGGTCGTGCCACGCCCCCAGTCGGCGGCCGGCATGCGCTTCTTGCCGACGGCCTGGACGTCGCCCAGCACCAGGTCGGTCGTCGTCGTGCCGACCCTCACCTCACGCTTGCCCACGTGCAGTCGGCCGGGCTCGAGCGTACGGTCGTCGGCGATCGTCGCCGGCCCGATCTTGACGCGGTCACCGTCGAGCGTCGTCCAGGCGCCCGGCGCCGGGGTGCAGCCGCGGATGTGCCGGTCGACCGCGAACGCGGGACGGTTCCAGTCGATGCGCCCCTCCTCGGTCGTGAGCTTGGGCGCGTAGGAGATGTTGTCCTCGGGCTGGGGAACGGCCGCGATGTCGCCGTCCTCGATGTGGTCGACGACGTCGACGAGCAGCTTGCTGCCCCAGTCGGCCAGGCGCTCCAGGAGCTCGGCGGACGTGTCGTCGGCGCGGATGAGCTCGGTGATCGTGCCCAGCACCGGGCCGGCGTCGAGCTCCTCGACCAGGCTGAAGACCGTGGCGCCGCTGACCTCGTCACCGGCCATGATGGCGCGCTGGACCGGAGCCGCGCCACGCCAGGCGGGCAGCACCGAGAAGTGCAGGTTGATCCAGCCGAACTGCGGGATGTCCAGCGCCTCGCGGCGGATCAGCGCACCGTAGGCGACGATCGGGATGCAGTCGGGCGCGATCTGCCGGAGCCGCTCCATGAAGTCGGGGTCCGACGGCTTGACGGGCTTGAGCACCTCGATGCCGTGGCGCGCGGCAGCCTCCGCCACGGGCGACGGCGTCAGCGTGCGTCCACGACCGGCCGGGGCGTCCGGTCGGGTGATCACGGCGACGACGTCGTGGCGGCTCGCGACGAGCGCCTCGAGGGACGGGAGCGCCGTCTCTGGGGTTCCGGCAAAGACGACTCTCACGGCCACGAGTCTAGGCCGTGGCCCGCACCCGGCCCGGGGTGGTCAGAACGAGGAGGGGTCGACCTGGATGCGCGGCAGCGACAGCTTGGCCGCACTGCGCTCGGCCGCGTAGGCCTTGAGCGCTGCCGCGAGCGCCGCGCCCTCGCGGCGGGGTGACCGCAGGATGAGTCGCTGGTCGCCGTCGGGGACGCGTGGATCGACCGGGACCGGGCCGAGCACCTCGGTGTGGGGCGTCCACGGTCGGGCGGCGAGCTCGGCCAGGACGTCGTCGGGCGCATCGATCGCCGCCAGCCGCGCGGTCGGCGGCAGATGCGTCTCGGCCCGCGCCGCGAGCTCGCGCACCGCGAAGCCGGTCGGGTCGGCGCGGACGAGGGCCTGCAGCTGCGCGGTCTCGCCCACCGCGACCGCCGAAGCACCGGGCGCAGCCAGCGCGAGCGCGTTGAACCAGCGCCGGTGCGACTCCTCCTCGACCCGGACGTCGTCGCGCGCCAGCATGAGCCAGGTGTCCATCAGCACGACCAGGTCATAGCCGCCCTCGACGTGGGGCTCCGCCCCGGGGGTCGACAGCACGATGACCCGACCCGGCGGCACCGTGTCGAGGACGGTGGCACCACCCGACGTCACGACCTCGACACCGGGGAACGCCCGGGCGTACTCCTCGGCCGTGCGCAGGGCGCCCACCACGGGCGAGCGCAGCCGGGTGCCCTGGCAGTGCGAGCACCGCCAGTGGGGGTGCTCGAGCGAGCACCAGCGGCAGACGACCGTCGAGCCGGCGGCGCGCTGGACGAGGGGGCCCTGGCACGCCTCGCACCGGGCCGGCTGGCGGCACTGCTGGCACGCGAGCGACTCGCGGTAGCCGCGTCGTGGCACCTGGATGAGCACGGGACCCGTCGTGCGCCTGATCGCCGCGAAGACCTCGCCCGGCAGGCGCACGGGGGCAGACCCGGCTGCCACCCCGTCGGTCACCAGCAGCTGCGGCCAGGCCGTGCGCCGGGTCTGACGGTCGGCGACGACCTCGGTGCACCAGCCGCTCTCGACCAGCGACTGCCCCTCGGCGGTGCGGGCGTAGCCGCCGACCAGCAGCGCGGCGCCGGCCGACGCGCGCAGCAGCATGACCTCACGCGTGTGGGGATAAGGAGCGCGCGGCTCGGCGTAGAGGTCGTCGCCCTCGTCCCACATCGCCACGAGGCCGAGATCGGCCACCGGGGCGAAGGCAGCCGCCCGGGTGCCGAGCACGACGCGCACGTCGCCGCGTGCGGCTGCCAAGAAGGCGCGGTAGCGGGCGGCCGGCTTCTGGGCCGCGGTGAGGACCACGTGCCGGCCGTCGCCCAGCACGGCGCTGAACACCTCGTCCCAGCGGGCCACGTCGCGCACGTCGGGCACGCAGACGATCGCCCCGCGACCGGACGCGAGGGTCGCGAGCACGGCCTGGGCCACGCTGAGGGCCGGATCGTCGCCGGGGACCGCGGACCACCAGACCCGGGGGCTCTCCCCCGCCCGCAGGGCCGCGACGAGGGCGGCACCGCGCTCATAGTCGGCCCACGCCTCGTCACCGCCCTCAGGAAGGCCCTCGGGCGGGACCAGCCGCGCTGCCTTCTCGGCGGCGGCGTGCCGTGGCGGGATCGCGAGTCGTAGCACGTCGCCCAGCGACCCGGCATAGCGGTCGGCGACCTGACGGGCGAGGGCCATGACCTCCGGCGTCAGGGCGACCTCGGACGAGACCACCTTGGCAACGGGAGCCAGTCGTCCTCCGTGCTCGGTGGCCGCCAGGCGATCGACCACGAAGCCGTCGACCAGACGACCGGCGAAGCGCACCTTGACCCGGCACCCCGGGACGACCAGCTCGTCGAGGTCCTGCGTGACCGCATAGTCGAACGGCTTGTCGAGGTGCACCAGGCCGGAGTCGACGACGACCCGTGCAACCGGGAGCTCGGCGGCGACCTCGGGCGTCGGCCTCGCCCGCGGGGCCCGTCGGCGGGGCGCCGGCGACGGCACCAGCGTGAGCTGCTCCGGGTCGTCCTGCTGATCGCTCACTGTGCTGTTCTACCAGCCGCCACCCACAGGCTGACGGCCCGCAGACGCACGACGGCCCCCGCCGAGGCGGGGGCCGTCGTGTTGGTGCGGGATGCGTCAGGCGCCGGCAGCGGCACGCAGCGCGTCGGCGCGGCTCGTGTCCTCCCACGGCAGCCCCTCACGGCCGAAGTGGCCGTAGGCGGCGGTCTGCGCGTAGATCGGACGCAGCAGGTCGAGGTCGCGGACGATCGCGCCGGGGCGCAGGTCGAAGACCTCGAGGACGGCCTCACGGATCTTGTCGACCGGCACGGTCTCCGTGCCGTAGGTGTCGACGTAGAAGCCGACCGGCTTCGAGACGCCGATCGCGTAGGCGACCTGGACCTCGGCCTTGGTGGCCAGGCCGGACGCGACGATCGTCTTGGCGACCCACCGCATCGCGTAGGCGGCCGAGCGGTCGACCTTGCTCGGGTCCTTGCCCGAGAAGGCGCCGCCACCGTGGCGCGCGTAGCCGCCGTAGGTGTCGACGATGATCTTGCGGCCGGTCAGGCCCGCATCGCCCATGGGGCCACCGATGACGAACTTGCCCGTCGGGTTGATGTGCAGGCGGTAGTCCGAGGAGTCGATGTCGTACTGCGCGAGCACCGCGTCGATGACGTGCTTCTTGATGTCGACGGCGAGCTGCGACTCCAGGTCGATGCCCTCCTCGTGCTGCGTGGACAGCACGATGGCCTCGACCCGGACGGGCTTGTCGTCATCGTCGTACTCGATGGTGACCTGGGTCTTGCCGTCAGGACGCAGGTACGGCAGCGTGCCGTCCTTGCGCACCGCGGTCAGCTGCTCGGCCAGACGGTGCGCGATCGTGATCGGCAGCGGCATGAGCTCGGGCGTCTCGTCGACCGCGAAGCCGAACATCAGGCCCTGGTCGCCGGCACCCTGGAGGTCGAGCGGGTCGGTGGCGCCGCCGACGCGGGCCTCCTCCGCGTTGTCGACGCCCTGCGCGATGTCGGGGCTCTGCGCGTCGAGGGTGACCTGCACGGCGCAGGACTCCCCGTCGAAGCCCTTGGTGGAGGAGTCGTAGCCGATCTCGAGCACCCGGTCACGGGCGATGCGAGCGATGTCGACGTACGCCTGCGTGGTGACCTCGCCACCGACCAGCACCATGCCGGTCGTCACGAAGGTCTCAGCCGCGACGCGGCTCTTGGGGTCCTCGGCCAGCAGGGCATCGAGGATGCTGTCGCTGATCTGGTCGGCGATCTTGTCCGGGTGTCCCTCAGTGACGGACTCGGACGTGAACAAGCGGCTCACATTGTCTCCTGGGTTGATGACTGTACGGAAGTGTAACGAGCGAGATGCCCTGTGGTTTCGCTCAGTCCAAGCGATGGACGACGGCATCCCAGATCTGGTGGGCGAGCTCGCCCTTGGGCCCTCTCGGGAACTGCTCGACCGACCCGTCGGCACCGAGCAGGACAGCCTCGTTGTCGTCCTGGCCGAAGACCTGACCGCCGCTGACGTCGTTGACGACGAGCAGGTCGCAGCCCTTGCGGGCCAGCTTGGCGCGAGCGTGCTCGATGACGCTCGCCGAGGCGTCGCCGGTCTCGGCTGCGAAGCCCACGATGACGGGACGCTTGCTGGTGCGGGCCGTGACGAGCTCGACCAGGATGTCGGGATTCTCGACCAGCCGGATCTCGGGTGCGACCCCGTCGGCGGTCTTCTTGATCTTGGCGCCGACGACGTCGGCCGGGCGGAAGTCGGCCGGTGCGGCAGCCATCACGACCGCGTCGGCGTCGGCCGCCGCACGATGCACCTGCTGGCGCAGCTCCTCGGTGCTCACCACGTCGACGACGTCGACGCCGGCAGGCCGCGGCAGGCTGACGTTGGCCGCCACGACGGTCACACGGGCGCCCCGCGACACGGCGGCCGCGGCGAGCGCGAAGCCCTGACGGCCCGACGATCGGTTGCCGAGGTAGCGGACCGGGTCGAGGAACTCACGCGTGCCGCCGGCCGAGACGACGACGTGCCGGCCGGCCAGGTCCTGCGCGCGCCCGGCGAGGACGTCGAGCGCTGCGGCGAAGATCTCGGCCGGCGCCGGCAGGCGCCCCTTGCCGGTGTCGACACCGGTGAGACGACCGACCGCGGGCTCGATCACCACGTGGCCGCGGGCCCGCAGCGTCGCGACGTTGGCCTGGGTCGCGGCGTTCTCCCACATCTCGGTGTGCATCGCGGGCGCGAACATGACCGGACAACGTGCCGTGAGCAACGTGTTGGTCAGCAGGTCGTCGGCGAGGCCGTGGGCGGCCTTGGCCAGGATGTTGGCCGTCGCAGGAGCCACCAGCACGAGGTCGGCGCCCTGACCGATGCGGACGTGGGCCACCTCGTCGACGTGCTCGAACACGCCGACCTGGACGGGCTTGCCGCTGAGGGCCTCCCACGTGGCAGCGCCCACGAAGTGCAGCGACGACTCGGTCGGCACGACGCGGACGCTGTGTCCTGACTCGGTGAAGAGGCGCAGGAGCTCGGCCGCCTTGTAGGAGGCGATGCCACCTGCGACGCCCAGGACCACTTCAGCCATGTCGTTGGCCTCCGGCACGGAGGTGTCAGGCCTTCTCGGCAGCTGCTGCTTCGGCCTCGGGGTCGATGTCCTCGACGGTCAGGAGGTCGGCGTTGATCTCGCGCAGCGCGATCGACAGCGGCTTCTCCTGGACGCCCGTCTCCAGGAGCGGTCCGACGTACTCGAGCAGGCCCTCGCCGAGCTGCGAGTAGTAGGCGTTGATCTGGCGAGCGCGCTTGGCGCTGTAGAGGACGAGCTTGTACTTGCTGTCCGCCTTCTCGAGCAGGTCGTCGAGGGGCGGGTTGGTGATGCCGATGGCAGTGGAACGTGTCGTGGACACAAAGCCTCACAGAAAAGTTTAGGAAGGTACCCGACTGGTGCCGGATCTGAACAAGTCTACCAATTCTTCACAGGCGGTCTCGACATCGGTGTTGACGATCGTCACGTCGAACTCCGACTCGGCCGCCAGCTCGATCCGGGCGGTCGCCAGACGGCGTTCGCGCTCCTCCGGGCCCTCGGTGCCGCGACCGACGAGCCGCCGTTCGAGCTCCTCGAAGCTGGGCGGCTTCAGGAAGCACATGAGGGCCTCCGGCATGCGCTCGCGCACCTGCCGGGCCCCCTGCAGGTCGATCTCCAGCAGGGCCGGGGTGCCGGCGGCGAGATGCTCCTCGACCGGCGCGCGCGGCGTGCCGTAGCGGGCCGCGCTGTGCACGACGGCCCACTCGAGCAGTCCATCCTCGGCGACCAGCCGCTCGAACTCGTCGTCGGAGATGAAGTGGTAGTGGACGCCGTCGACCTCGCCGGGTCGGGCGGGGCGGGTCGTGACCGAGACGGAGATCCAGATGTCCGGGTGCTCACGGCGGACGCACGCGGCGACGGTTCCCTTGCCGACGGCCGTCGGACCGGCGAGCACGACGAGTCGTGACCGGCCGGGCGCTGCCGCGTCAGGCACGGCCAGAACGGTCTGACCGGTCGGCGAACTCGGCGAGGAGAGCCTTGATCTGGTTGGCACCGAGGCCGCGGAGGCGCCGGCTGTCGGCGATGCCGATGCGCTGCATGATCTCCTGCGCACGCACCTTGCCCACCCCGGGCATGGCCTGGAGCAGGTCGATGACCTTGAGCTTGGCGATGACCTCGTTGGCCTTCGACTCCGCGATGACCTCGGTGAGGCTCGCGCGCGAGCTCTTGAGCCGGGTCTTGACCTCGGCACGCAGCTGCCGGGCCATGGCGGCCTTCTCCAGCGCCGCCTTGCGCTGTTCGGGCGTCAGTATCGGGAGTGCCACTGGTGTCACCTCTCTTGATCCGTGCGGTTCATCATTGCAGGGTCACGCTGCACTCGGACTTCACGTCGGCGGCGACCCGCTTGCCGTGCTTCGACACGGCGGAGTTGAACGCGGTGTAGGAGCTGTTGAGGCTCTCGCCCTGCTCGGGCGTGAGCTGCGCGACGGCGTCGACCGAGACGTCCTCCAGCTTGAGGCCCGCCGCCTTCTGGGCCGCCTGCACGTCGGCGATCGCCGTCGACAGGGCCGTCCAGTCCTTGCGGATCGTCGTGGGGGCGAGCTTGGCGATCGTACGCGTGGCGCTGCGGTAGCCCGCGAACGCGGCGTCGGTGCGCTTCTGGCCGAACGACTCCAGCGTGGACTGGTCCTTCTTGACCGCCGCGCAGTACTCGCTGTCCCCGCCGCAGCCGGCCAGCGTGGCGGCCGCGACGACGGTCGTGGCCACGAGAGCGGCGATCGTCTTCATGCAGTGCCTCCTCGACGGGCGGTCATGACCGGGCCCTACGACCCTACAAGTTCGGCGTTGACCCGAGCCGCAGAATCGCGGAGCGCCTGCACATCCGGGCCTGCGGCAAGCACGCCCCGCGACGTCGACGGGATGACGTTGTCGATCACGCCGCCGAACAGCCGCCGCACGTCGTCGACCGTGCCGCCCTGGGCACCGAAGCCGGGCACTAGGAGCGGGCCGTTGATCGCGAGGTCCTCAGTCGCGTCGCCGATCGTCGCGCCGACGACGGCGCCGTAGGACCCCATGGGCGTCGCGCCCGCGTTGAGCTCGGCGAGCTGCGCGAGGACGCCTCCGGCGACGGTGCGGTCACCGTTCCTGGCGTGCTGCACCTCGGGGCCCTCGGGGTTGGAGGTCAGCGCCAGCACGAACACGCCGGCGTCGTTCTTCTCGGCCACGTCGAAGAACGGGGCGAGCGAGCCGAAGCCGAGGAACGGGCTGACCGTGATGGCGTCGGCCGCCATCGGCGCGTCGTCGTCGAGGTAGGCGTCGGCATAGGCCTGCGCGGTCGAGCCGATGTCACCGCGCTTGACGTCGAGCACGACCAGCGAGCCGGTGTGGCGCAGGTCCTCGATCGTGCGCTCGAGCACCACCACTCCCCTGGCGCCGAACCGCTCGAAGAACGCCGACTGGGGCTTGACGAACGCGACCTGGCCGGCGAAGGCCTCGACGCAGATCGACGCGAACCGGTCGAGGCCCTCGATGTCGTCCTCGAGACCCCACTGCTCCAGCAGCGAGGGGTGCGGATCGATCCCGATGCAGGCCGGACCATAGGCCTGCATCGCGACCCGTGCACGCGAGCCGAAGGACATCAGGAACGTCCCTCGGTGACGAGCTGGCCCCAGTCCTGCAGCGAGGTGACCTCGATGCTGCCCTCGATGAGGGCCTCGATGCCCTGCACCGCTGCGGCCAGCCCCTGCACCGTCGTGATGCACGGGATGCCCTCGGCCACCGCGGCGGTGCGGATCTCGTAGCCGTCGATGCGCGGGCTGCCGCCGGACGTCACGCCGTGGGGCGTGTTGATGATGAGCTGCACGTCCTGCTCGTGGATCTTCTCCACGATCGTGCTGCGCACCTGGCCCGCCAGGGGCTCCTCGTTGAGCTTGCGGATGACGGTCGCCTTGACCCCGTTGCGGGCCAGCACGACGGCGGTGCCGCTCGTGGCGAGGATCTCGAAGCCGAGGTCGGCGAGGCGCTTGACCGGGAAGATCATGTGCCGCTTGTCGCGGTTGGCGACCGACACGAAGACCTTGCCCGAGGTGGGCAGGCCGTTCTGCGCCCCGGCCTGCGACTTGGCGAACGCCTGGCCGAAGCCGGCGTCGAAGCCCATGACCTCGCCCGTCGAGCGCATCTCGGGGCCGAGCAGCGTGTCGACGTAGGTGCCCTCGTAGGTGCGGAACCGGTTGAACGGCATGACCGCCTCCTTGACCGCGATCGGCGCGTTGTCGGGCAGACGCCCGCCGTCGCCGGTCGCCGGCAGCGCGCCCGCGGTGCGCAGCTCGGCGATCGTCTCGCCGAGCATCAGCCGTGCCGCGGCCTTGGCCAGCTGCGTCGCGGTCGCCTTGGAGACGAACGGCACGGTGCGGGACGCGCGCGGGTTGGCCTCGATGACGTAGAGGATGTCGGACGACAGGGCGAACTGGATGTTGACCAGGCCGCGCACCCCCACGCCCCGGGCGATCGCCTCAGTCGCCTCGCGGATCCGCTGGATCTCCAGGTCGCCCAACGTGATGGGCGGCAGGGCGCACGCCGAGTCGCCGGAGTGCACGCCGGCCTCCTCGATGTGCTCCATGACGCCGCCGAGGAACAGCTCGTGACCGTCGTAGAGCGCGTCGACGTCGATCTCGATCGCGTCGTCGAGGAACCGGTCGACCAGGACCGGCCGGTCCGGCGAGATCTCGGTGGCGCGGCCGATGTAGTCAGCGAGCGTCTCCTCGTCGTAGACGATCTCCATGCCGCGGCCGCCCAGGACGTAGGAGGGACGCACCAGCACCGGGTAGCCGATCTCGTCGGCGATCTCCTTGGCGTTCTCGAACGTCGTGGCCATGCCGTTCTTGGGAGCGATGAGTCCCGCCTCGTCGAGCACACGGGCGAACGCACCGCGCTCCTCCGCGAGCTCGATCGCGGCGGGCTGCGTGCCCACGATCGGCACTCCTGCTGCCTCCAGCCCGGCCGCCAGGCCCAGCGGGGTCTGGCCGCCGAGCTGCACGATGACGCCCACGACGGGGCCGGCCTGCTGCTCGGCGTGCACGATCTCCAGGACGTCCTCGAGCGTCAGGGGCTCGAAGTAGAGCCGGTCCGACGTGTCGTAGTCGGTCGAGACCGTCTCGGGGTTGCAGTTGACCATGACGGTCTCGTAGCCGACCTCCGACAGGGCCATCGCCGCGTGGACGCACGAGTAGTCGAACTCGATGCCCTGGCCGATGCGGTTGGGACCGCTGCCGAGGATCAGGACCGCGGGCTTCGTGCGCGGCGCGACCTCGGTCTCCTCGTCGTACGAGGAGTAGTGGTAGGGCGTCGTGGCCGCGAACTCTGCGGCGCAGGTGTCGACGGTCTTGTAGACCGGCCGCACGCCGAGGGCGTGGCGCACGCCGCGGACGACGTCCTCGGGCAGCCCGCGGATGCGGCCGAGCTGCGCGTCGGAGAAGCCGTTCCGCTTGGCGCGGCGCAGCAGCGCCGGGGAGAGCTCCTTGGCCTCGATCAGGTCGACCGCGATCTCGTTGATCAGGGCGAGCTGGTCGACGAACCACGGATCGATCTTGGTCGCGTCGAAGACCTCCTGCGGCGTCGCGCCGGCCCGGATCGCGTCCATGACCTTCTTGATGCGGCCGTCGTGCGGCACGGCGATCTGGGCGAGCAGCTCGTCCTTGTCGAGCTCGACCCACTGCTTGCTCCAGTCGAAGACCGCCTGCGGACGCTCCAGCGACCGCAGAGCCTTCTGCAGCGCCTCGGTGAAGTTGCGACCGATCGCCATGGCCTCGCCGACCGACTTCATGTGCGTCGTCAGAGTCGGGTCGGCGGCCGGGAACTTCTCGAACGCGAAGCGGGGCACCTTGACGACGACGTAGTCGAGGGTCGGCTCGAACGAGGCCGGCGTCTCCTGCGTGATGTCGTTGGGGATCTCGTCGAGCGTGTAGCCGATCGCGACCTTGGCGGCAATCTTGGCGATCGGGAAGCCGGTCGCCTTCGACGCGAGCGCGGACGACCGCGAGACGCGCGGGTTCATCTCGATGACGACGATGCGGCCGTCGGCCGGGTTGACCGCGAACTGGATGTTGCAGCCTCCGGTGTCGACGCCGACCTCGCGGATGATGCCGATCGAGATGTCGCGCAGCCGCTGGTACTCGACGTCGGTCAGCGTCATGGCGGGCGCGACGGTGATCGAGTCGCCGGTGTGGACGCCCATGGGGTCGAAGTTCTCGATCGAGCAGACGATCACGACGTTGTCGGCCGTGTCGCGCATGACCTCCAGCTCGTACTCCTTCCACCCCAGGATCGACTCCTCGAGCAGCACCTCGGTCGTGGGGCTCAGCGCCAGGCCGGAGCCGGCGATGCGGTGCAGGTCGGCCTCGTCGTAGGCCAGGCCGGAGCCCGAGCCGCCCATCGTGAACGAGGGGCGCACGACGACGGGGTAGCCGCCGAGGCCCTCGACGCCGTCGAGGCACTCCTGCATCGTGTGGCAGATGATCGAGTTGGCCGACTCCGCGCCCCACTCGGGCGGCAGCGTCGCCACGACCTCCTTGAAGGACTCGCGGTTCTCACCCTTCTCGATCGCCTCGATCGAGGCACCGATCAGCTCGACGCCGTACTTCTCCAGGACGCCGGCCTCGTGCATCTGGATCGCGGCGTTGAGCGCCGTCTGCCCGCCCAGCGTCGCCAGCAGCGCGTCGGGGCGCTCCTTGGCGATGACCTTCTCGACGAACTCGGGCGTGATCGGCTCGATGTAGGTCGCGTCGGCGAACTCGGGGTCGGTCATGATCGTGGCCGGGTTGGAGTTGATCAGGATGACCCTGATGCCCTCCTCCTGCAGGACCCGGCACGCCTGGGTGCCGGAGTAGTCGAACTCGCAGGCCTGACCGATGACGATCGGGCCGGAGCCGATGACCAGGACACTCTGGATGTCGGTGCGCTTCGGCATCAGACACCTGCCTTTTCTGCGCTCATGAGGTCGACGAACCGGTCGAAGAGATAGGCCGCGTCGTGCGGGCCGGCCGCTGCCTCGGGGTGGTACTGGACGCTGAACGCCGGCTGGTCGAGGAGCGCGAGCCCCTCCACCACGTCGTCGTTGAGGCACACGTGGGTGACGCGGCCGGGACCGTACGGCGTCTCGAACGTCCCTGTCAGCGGGGCGTCGACCGCGAAGCCGTGGTTGTGGGCCGTGATCTCGACCTTGCCGGTCGTGAGGTCCTGCACGGGCTGGTTGATGCCGCGGTGGCCGTAGACCAGCTTGTAGGTGCCGCGGTCGAGCGCCCGGCCGAAGACCTGGTTGCCCAGGCAGATGCCGAAGTAGGGCGTGCGTGCCGCGAGCACCTGCTTGAGCGTCGCGACCGCGTGGTCGGCGGTCGCCGGGTCACCCGGGCCGTTCGACATGAACACGCCGTCGGGCCCGATCGCGGCGATCTCGTCGTACGTCGCCGTGGCCGGCATGACGTGCACCTCGATGCCGCGCTCGGCCATGCGGCGCGGGGTCATGCCCTTGATGCCCAGGTCGATCGCCGCGACGGTGAACCGCTTCTCCCCCACGGCCGGCACGACGTACGTCTGCTCGGTCGTCACGTCGGCGAGGAAGCTGGCGCCCTTCATCTGCGGGGCCTCGGTGACCCTGGCCAGCAGCGCGGCCACGTCGGTCGAGGCCGAGCTGATGCCGCCGCGCATCGAGCCGCGCTCGCGCAGGTGACGCGTGAGCGCGCGGGTGTCGATCCCGGAGATGCCCACGACCCCCTGCGCCTCCAGCTCCGCGTCGAGCGTCTGGCTGGACCGCCAGCTGGACCGGACCCGGGCGGGGTCGCGCACGACGTAGCCGTCGACCCAGATGCGGCGGGACTCAAAATCCTCGTCGTTGACGCCGGTGTTGCCGATGTGCGGGGCGGTCATGGCGACGATCTGCCCCTTGTAGGACGGATCGGTCAGGGTCTCCTGGTAGCCGGTCATGCCGGTGGAGAACACGATCTCGCCGATCGTCTCGCCCACGGCACCGTAGGACTCGCCGCGGAACACGCGGCCGTCCTCCAGGACGAGGATCGCCTCGGTCGTGGCGGTCATGCGGTCACCTGTCCTTCCACCAGCGGGGTCACGAGTGCACGGTCACGGACGGTCGCCCTGCCGCGCAGGAAGGTCGCGACGACCTCTCCGGGCAGGGTGAGTCCGGCGTACGGGTTGTTGCGCGACAGCGAGGCCGTGTCGCGGGGGTCGATCGTCCGGGTGGCGGACGGGTCGACGAGGACGATGTTGGCCGGCTCGCCGACGGCGATCGGGCGGCCCTGGTTGGCGACGCGGCCGATCTCGGCGGGCTTGCTCGACATCGCGCGGGCCACCTGCTCCCACGTGAGGCGTCCGGTGTCGACCATCGTCTGCTGGACGACCGAGAGCGCCGTCTCCAGACCCAGCATGCCGAAGGCCGCGGCGGACCACTCGCACTCCTTGTCCTCCATGGGGTGCGGGGCGTGGTCGGTCGCGACGATGTCGATCGTGCCGTCGGCGAGACCCTCGCGGACCGCCTCGACGTCGTCGGCCGAGCGCAGCGGCGGGTTGACCTTGTAGATCGGGTCGTAGCTGCGCACGAGGTCATCGTTGAGCAGCAGGTGGTGCGGGGTGACCTCGGCCGTGACGTCGATGCCGCGGCTCTTGGCCCAGCGGATGATCTCGACCGATCCGCGCGTCGACAGGTGGCACACGTGCAGCCGCGAGCCGACGTGCTCGGCGAGCAGGACGTCACGGGCGATGATCGCCTCCTCGGCGACGGCCGGCCAGCCGGTGAGGCCGAGCTCGCCCGACAATGGGCCCTCGTTCATCTGGGCCCCCTCGGTGAGGCGGGGCTCCTGGGCGTGCTGGGCGATGACGCCGTCGAACGCCTTGACGTACTCCAGGGCTCGCCTCATGACGACCGCGTCGGACACGCACTTGCCGTCGTCGGAGAACACCTTGACCCCTGCGGCGGAGTCGGCCATCGCGCCGAGCTCGGCGAGCTGCGTGCCCTGGAGACCGACCGTGACCGCGCCGACCGGCTGGACGTCGCAGTAGCCGCCCTCGCGGCCCAGGCGCCAGACCTGCTCGACGACGCCGGCGGTGTCGGCGACCGGCTCGGTGTTGGCCATCGCGTGCACGCAGGTGAAGCCGCCGCGCGCGGCCGCCTGCGACCCGGTGAGGACCGTCTCGGCGTCCTCACGGCCCGGCTCGCGGACGTGGGTGTGCAGGTCGACGAGCCCCGGCAGGGCGACGAGCCCGGTGGCGTCGATCGTCACCAGCTCGACCCCGTCGCGCGGTGCGGCGGTGTCGGCGCCGAGCGAGGCGATCACGCCGTCGCGGAGCACGAGGTCCGTCGGGCCGTTGCCGAGCACGTCGGCCCCGAGGATCAGGTAGTCGGTCATGCGTTTCCTTCTGTCGTGCTGGTGTCGTCGGCTGCGCCGCCGAGCAGGAGGTAGAGGACGGCCATCCGGACCGCGACGCCGTTGGTGACCTGCTCGACGATGACCGACCGGACGTGGTCGGCGACGTCGGCGGTGATCTCCATGCCGCGGTTCATCGGGCCGGGGTGCATCACGATCGCGTGATCGGGCAGCCGGTTCAGCCGTGCGGTGTCGAGGCCGTAGCGGCGCGAGTACTCGCGGGCGCTCGGGAAGTACGACGCGTTCATCCGCTCGGCCTGCACCCGCAGCATCATCACGGCGTCGGCCTTCTCCAGCGACGCGTCGAGGTCGTACGACGTCGTGACCGGCCAGCGGTCGACGCCGACGGGCAGGAGCGTCGGCGGGGCGACGATCGTGACGTTGGCGCCCAGCGTCTGGAGCAGCAGGACGTTGGAGCGGACGACCCGGCTGTGCAGCACGTCGCCGACGATCGTGACGTTCTTGCCCTCGAGGCTGCCGTCGCCGCCCTGCGCGAGGTGACGGCGCATCGTGAACGCGTCGAGCAGCGCCTGCGTGGGGTGCTCGTGCGTGCCGTCGCCGGCGTTGATGACGGCACCCTTGGTCCACTTGGCCTGGGCCAGGCGGTGCGGTGCCCCCGAGCTGTGGTGGCGGATGATGACCGCGTCGGCGCCCATGGCCTGCAGGGTCAGCGCGGTGTCCTTGAGGCTCTCGCCCTTGGAGACGCTCGAGCCCTTGGCCGAGAAGTTGATGACGTCGGCGCTCAGCCTCTTGGCGGCGGCCTCGAACGAGATGCGCGTGCGGGTCGAGTCCTCGAAGAACAGGTTGACGACCGTGCGCCCGCGCAGCGTGGGCAGCTTCTTGATCGGGCGGCTCGCGACGCCGAGGAGCTCCTCGGCGGTGTCGAGGACGCGGATCGCGTCGGTGCGGTCGAGGTCGCCCGCGCTCAGCAGGTTCTTGATCATGCGGCACCTCCCGCGATGGCCACGGAGTCGCCCTCGTCGGACTCTGCGAGCCGCACCTTGACCTGCTCGGCCAGCGACGTCGGCAGGTTCTTGCCCACGAAGTCGGCCCGGATCGGCAGCTCGCGGTGGCCCCGGTCGATCAGCACGGCGAGCTGGACGGCCTTGGGGCGTCCGAGCTCGTTGAGGGCGTCGAGCGCCGCGCGGATCGTCCGTCCGGAGAACAGCACGTCGTCGATGAGCACGACGACCTTGCCGTCGATGTCGTCGGGGATCTCGGTGTGCTCCAGCGCCCGGGCCGGCTTGAGGCGCAGGTCGTCGCGGTACATCGTGATGTCGAGGGCGCCGGCGGTGATCGTGCGCCCCTCGACCTCCGACATGCGCGCCGCGATCCGGCGGGCCAGGTGAACACCGCGGGTCGGGATGCCCAGCAGCACCAGACCGGCGGAGTCGCGGTTGCGCTCGAGGATCTCGTGCGTGATGCGGGTCAGGGCCCGGGAGATGTCCTGGTCGTCCAGGACCGTGCGGGCTGCCGCGGGAGGCGTGTGCGCTGTGTCAGGAATGTTCGCTGTGTCAGCACGTGCAGCGTCGTCAGACGCAACCATGTCTGACCTCCTTCTCCGCCTCTCGGGACGGCCGTTAAAGGATGTCGGTTGTTCACGGCAACACTAGCAGCGCGTCGCCCTCGCTCTGGACGCGGCTCGGCACGTCGCACGACCCGCCCGGACCGATCGTCGGGGGTTCAGGGAGCTTCGACGACGCAACGGCCGAGACAGCGGCGCTCCGGGACCGGGTCAGGCCCGCGAACGACGCCAGTAGTGCGGCAGGACGTACTTGACGAACACCGGCAGGCACTCGACGAAGTAGCGACGGAACAGCCGGCGCGGCTCCTGCGCCAGGCGGTAGAACCACTCGATCTTGGTCGCGCGCACCCATCCCGGTGCCATCGTCGCGTTGCCCGTGACCATGTTGACCGCACCGCCGACGTTGACGACGACGCCGCGGAAGCCCGCCTTGCGGACCTCTTCGCCGATCATGTCGCCGAACGGCGGCGTGACGGCCACGATGAGCAGGTCGACGCCGTACTTCTGCAGCTTGCGGGCTAGGCGCTTGGGCTTCCAGTCGCCGCGGCTGCCGTGCTCGCGGAAGACGACCTGCAGGCCGGAGTCGTGCAGACGGCCCCGGAAGTCGTAGCCGGTGTGGCGGTCAGCGCCCAGGATCGCGGCCTTCTTGCCGTGGAACTGGCGCCCGGCGAGCATGCGCTCGAGGAACTCCGACCCCGTCACGCGCTCCGGGTCGATGCCGCGCGACCGCATCAGCGAGACGATCGGCCAGCCGTCGGCGGTGATGTAGTCGGCCCGCGCGATCGTCCGCGCGAAGTCGGCGGACTTCGAGGCCAGCGCCAGGTGGTGCAGGTTGACCGTCTGGATCCGCTTGGGGCTGTCGTCTAGCACCACCGCGTCGAAGTCGTCGTCGTTGAGGATGCACTTCTCGGCCATCATGTCGATGAGCTCTTCAGTGATCACGCCTGGTCCCCTGTATCTCCCCGGTGAGACCTGTGGGCCTCACCCATGAAGAGCAAGGACCCCGCAGGTCATGACGGGGAAACGCAGAAAGATCGAGCGCTCAACCGATCAGGGTCGGCTTCAGCTCCACGATGCGGCTCAGGAGCCCGTTGACGAACGACGGGGACTCGTCGGTCGACAGCTCGCTCGCGAGGTTGACGGCCTCGCTGACGGCGACCGCGTCGGGGACGTCGTCGACGTAGAGCACCTCGAACGCACCGATCCGCAGCAGGTTGCGGTCGACCGCCGGCATGCGGTCGAGCGTCCAGTCCTTGGCGTTCTCGGTGATGATCTCGTCGAGACGCTCACGGTGGGCGACGACGCCCTCGATCAGCAGCACGGCGTACTCGTTGACGGGGTACTCGGTGTCACCCACGCGGTCGGCCAGGGTGCCGCCGGTCGGCAGGCTCTGCGCCTCGGACTCAAAAAGGATGTCGAGGGCGCGCTTGCGGGACTTCGTCCGAGCAGACATCAGGCCTTCACGCGGCCGAGATAGCTGGCGTCGCGGGTGTCGACCTTGATCTTCTCGCCGCTGACGATGAACAGCGGGACCTGGATCTCCTTGCCGGTCTCCAGGGTGGCGGGCTTGGTGCCGCCGCTGGAGCGGTCGCCCTGCAGGCCCGGGTCGGTGTGCTCGACGAGCAGCTCGACCGACGCCGGGAGCTCGACGAACAGGACGCGACCCTCGTTGGTCGCGACGACGGCCTCCTGGTTCTCGAGCAGGAAGCCCACAACGTCACCCATGACCTCGGGCGAGACCTCGGTCTGGTCGAACGTCGTCGTGTCCATGAACACGTAGCTGGTGCCGTCGTTGTAGAGGTACTGCATCGTGCGCTTGTCGACGGTCGCGGTCTCGACCTTGGTGCCGGCGTTGAACGTCTTGTCGACGACCTTGCCGGACTCGACGTTCTTCATCTTCGTGCGCACGAAGGCGGGGCCCTTGCCCGGCTTGACGTGCTGGAACTCGACGATGGACCACAACTGTCCTTCGATGTTGAGAACCATGCCGTTCTTGAGGTCGTTCGTGGTGGCCATCAGCCGATCTCCAGGAGGTCTTTGGTCATCGTGGTGAGCACCTCGGGGGCACCCGCGGTCACGAGGACGGTGTCTTCGATACGCACTCCCCCACGGCCCGGCACGTAGATGCCCGGCTCCATCGTGAGGACGGTGCGACTGGTCAGTTTACCTGTGTGCGAGCCCGCGATGAACGGGTCCTCGTGGATCTCGAGGCCGACCCCGTGGCCGAGGCCCGTGGTGAACGCCTCGAGCCACCCGGAGGACTCCAGCGAGGCGCGTGCGGCAGCGTCGGAGGCGGCCACCTCGACCCCCTCGCGCAGCAGCTCCACGCCGGCTGCCTGCGAGTGCTGGACGGCCGCGTAGACCTCGCGCTGCCAGGCGTCGGCGCGCCCGAGCACGACCGTGCGGGTGCAGTCGGCGTGGTAGCCGTCGACCCGGGCGCCGAAGTCGGCCTTGAGCAGGTCGCCGGCGGCCAGCACCCGGTCGGTGGGGCTGTGGTGCGGGATCGCGGTGTTCGGGCCCGAGGCCAGGATCGTGTCGAACGCGACGGCCTCGGCGCCGAGGTCGAGCATCGTGCCCTCGAGCTCACGGGCGACGTCACGCTCGGTGCGCCCGACGAGCCGGCCCTCGATCACCGTCTGAAGCGCACGGGTCGAGATCTCGCACGCCCGGCGCAGCGCCGCGACCTCGACGTCGTCCTTGACCTCGCGCAACGACTCCACGACCCGACCCGCGCCACGCAACGTCAGCGCGGGGGCCAGCTCAGCCAGCCGGGCGTGGGCGTCGACGCTCATGGTGTGCGACTCGATGCCGTAGGTGCCGGGCGCCGTGCGCTCGGCCATCCCGCCCAGCAGGTCGCGGGTGATGACGTGCTCGACGTCGGGCAGCTCGGCCGCGGCCTGGTCGCGGTAGCGGCCGTCGGTGAGGAAGACCGGCTCCCCCTCGACGGGCACGAGGATCGCACCGTTGGAGCCGGTGAACCCCGTCAGGTAGCGGACGTTGACGAGGTTCGTGACGAACAGCCCGGCCAGGTCACGGTCCGCCAGCGCCGCGACGAGGCGCGAGCGACGCGCTGCTGCCGTCATGCCGAGATCGCCTGGTAGGCATCGACGAGCAGCGACTCGTCGGGGCCGCCGAGGATGACCGGGTGCTCCAGCCCCTCGAGGACCACGAAGCGCAGCTGGTCGCCGCGGGTCTTCTTGTCGAGCCGCATCGTGGTGAGGAGCGCCTCCCAGATGTCGGGCCGGTAGGTCGTCGGCAGGCCCACGAGCTGCAGGATCGAGCGGTGCCGGTCGAGCAGCTCCTGGTCGATGTGGCCGATGCGATGGGCGATCTCGGCGACGAAGACCATGCCGATCGCGACGGCCTCGCCGTGGCGGATGCGGTAGTCCTCGAACCGCTCGACCGCGTGCCCGAAGGTGTGGCCGTAGTTGAGCGCCTCTCGTCCGATCGAGCCGTCGGCGCCCGTCTCGCGCAGGTCGCCCGCGACGGTGCGGGCCTTGACCGCGATGCCCTTGGTGATGAGCTCGGCGACGATGGGCGACCCGGGGTCGGAGATCGCCTCGGGCGCCGCCTCGATGAGCTCGAGGATCGTCCGGTCGGCGATGAACCCGCACTTGGCGATCTCGGCCATGCCGCTGCGCATCTCGGCCGGCGGCAGGCTGTGCAGGACGTCGAGGTCGCACAGGACGCCGACGGGCTCGTGGAACGCCCCGACGAGGTTCTTGCCCTGGGCGGTGTTGATGCCGGTCTTGCCGCCGACCGCGGCGTCGACCATGCCCAGCACGGTCGTCGGGACGTTGACGAACCGGACACCGCGCAGCCAGCTGGCCGCGACGAAGCCGGCCAGGTCGGTCGTGGCTCCCCCGCCCAGACCGACGATCACGTCGGAGCGGGTGAAGCCGGTCTCGCCCAGCACCTTCCAGCAGAAGGTCAGCACGTCGGCCGTCTTGGCCTGCTCGCTGTCGGGCACCTCGATGAGGTGCACCTCGAGGGCGTCGGACACCAGCGGCTCCCGCAGGATCTCGGCCTGCCTGCGCATAGCCGGTGCGTGGATGATCGCGACGCGGAGCACTCCCATGCCGAAGCCGACGAGCCCGCGCAGCTGCTCGTGGACGCCGTTGCCGATCACCACGTCGTAGGGCCGACTGGTCGGCACGGTGAGGCGCGTGGTCATCGGTCCTCCTCGATCAGGCGGACGACCTGGTCGACGACCTGGTTCGCGTCCAGCGAGTCGGTGACGACGGTGAAGCGGGCGACCTCGTCGTAGAGGGGGCGGCGGCAATCCATGAGTCCCTTCATCTGTGAACGTACGTTGCCGAGCAGGAGCGGCCGGTTGCCGTTCATCCCCACCCGGGAGACGGCGGCGGCGAGACCGACGTCGAGGAAGACCACGCGGTGCTCACGCAGCAGCGACCTCGACGCCTCGCTGAGCACGGCTCCCCCGCCGAGCGACAGCACGCCGTCGTGCTCGGCGAGCGCCGCGGCGACGGCCTTCTCCTCGAGCGCACGGAAGTGCGCCTCACCGTGGTCGATGAAGATCTCCTGCACCGGGACACCCTCGCTCGCGACGATGTCGTCGTCGGTGTCGCGGAACACCTGGCCGAGCCGGGCAGCCAGCTCAGCGGCGACGGTCGACTTGCCCGCACCGGGCGGACCGACCAGGACGACGGTGGGGCTCAACGGAGCCTCAGGTTGGCGAGGTAGCCCTCGACGTTGCGGCGGGTCTCCTCGACCGCGTCTCCACCGAACTTCTCGATCAGGGAGTCGGCCACGACCAGGGCCACCATCGCCTCGGCGACGATGCCGGCAGCGGGGACCGCGCAGACGTCGGAGCGCTGGTGGTGGGCGCGGGCCTCCTCGCCGGTCTCGACGTCGATCGTGCGCAGCGCGCGCGGGACCGTGGCGATGGGCTTCATGGCCGCGCGGACGCGCAGGATCTCGCCCGTCGTCATGCCGCCCTCGGTGCCACCGGCGCGCCCTGAGGTGCGACGGATGCCGTCGGCCGTGGGGACGATCTCGTCGTGCGCGAGCGAGCCCCGGGTGCGCGCCAGCTCGAAGCCATCACCGATCTCGACACCCTTGATGGCCTGGATGCCCATGAGCGCCTGCGCGAGACGGCCGTCGAGGCGCTTGTCCCAGTGCGTGTAGGAGCCGAGTCCCGGCGGAAGACCCTCGACGACGACCTCGACCACGCCGCCGAGCGTGTCGCCCTCCTTGTGGGCCAGGTCGATCTCGGCGACCATCGCGGCGCTGGTCTCGGGGTCGAAGCAGCGCACGGGGTCGGCGTCGAGCGCCTCGACGTCGCCGTGCGACGGGATGACACCGGCCGGTGCGCGCACCGTGCCGAGCTCGACGACGTGCGACACGATCGTCGCGCCGGTCGCCTGGTGGATGAACTGGGCGGCGATCTCGCCGAGGGCCACGCGGGCGGCGGTCTCACGGGCACTGGCCCGCTCGAGCACCGGACGGGCCTCCTCGAAGCCGTACTTCTGCATGCCGGCGAGGTCGGCGTGGCCGGGACGCGGACGGGTCAGCGGCGCGTTGCGCTTGAGCCCGTCGAGCACGTCGGCGTCGACCGGGTCGGCCGCCATGACCTGCTCCCACTTGGGCCACTCGCTGTTGCCGATGCGCAGCGCGATCGGGCTGCCCATCGTCGAGCCGTGGCGGAGGCCGCCGACGATCTCGAGCTCGTCCTGCTCGAACGCCATGCGGGCACCGCGGCCGTAGCCGAGACGACGACGGGCGAGGGCGGCCTGGATCTCCTTGCTGGTCACCTGCACACCGGCCGGCAGCCCTTCCAGGACGGCGACGAGCGCAGGGCCATGGGACTCACCAGCGGTCAACCAACGAAGCATGGGGATGATTCTCCCACGCCCCCTGCGGCACCCGGGACCGTGGCTGGCTGATGAACACCTCTCGTCACCGGCCCCTCCTCACCAGCCCCTCCCCGAAAGTGTGCGAGTCTGCACGATCGGCGCCACGGACTGTGCGCAGGTGCACCGTCCGGGCCGCGAGATCGGTGCAGGATCGCACACTTTCGGGGTGCGCGGCCGGTCAGCCGCCGTAGATCGCCGGCGCAAACGCCGCGCCGATCACGGCACCCACGATCATGAACGGGCCGAACGCATAGCCCTGAGGGTCGATGACCCGCATGCGCGCCAGGACGACGCCAAGGACCGCCCCGAGGATGAACCCGGCGTAGATGCCGACGAAGACCTCGCTGCGTCCCAGGGCACCGAGCGCCAGGGCCAGCACGCCCGACAGCCGCACGTCGCCGTAGCCGAACGCGCCACCGAAGAACCGGCCGCCCAGCCAGTAGAGCAGCCGGAAGACCGCGTAGACGACGGCGTTGGCGACCACCGCGTGGAGCAGGACGTCGACGTCGCGCAGCAGCAGGGCGCCGAGCCCGACGAGCAGCAGCGTCGCGACGTAGAGCGGGGCGACGATCAGGAACGGCAGCAGCCGGGTGTGCCAGTCGACGAACGCGAGCCACGCTCCGACCCCGCACACCAGCACCCACACGGGGACGAGCTCGGGGTCGTCGATCCGCCACGCGACGACACCCGCCATGACGGCGGCCGCGACGGCGAGGCCGGCGGTGAGGAGGCGCAGCTCGGACAGGACGGCGTACGGCAGCTTGTCGTCGGCCGGTTCCGGTGGCTCGGGGAGCCGTCGCAGCACTCGCGGGCCGGCAGCACCGATGAGCGCGGCGACGACGACGGCGAGGGCGATGGTCACGCCACGAACCCTAGCGAGATCGGAGGGCAGCGAGGGCTGCGTCGCGCAGCAGCTGTGGAGAGACCTCGGACCCGGTCATCAGCTCGACCTGCAGGACGGCCTGGTGCGCGAGGAGGTCGAGGCCGGAGATCACGGGGACGCCCTCGTCGTCGGCCGCCTGGGCCAGACCGGTCGGCCACGGGTCGTAGACGACGTCGAACACGGCCCGGGACGCCTCGACCAGCTCGTGGGACCGGGCCCCGATCGCCTCGTCAGGGACCGTCGAGACGAGCAGGTCGACCTTGTCGAGCAGCGGCTCGTCGATCCTGCGGACGTTGACGACGATGCCCCGACCACGGGCGACCGCCTCGGCCTCGACGGCCCGGGCCGGATCACGCACCACGAAGTCGAGCTCCTCGACACCGAGCCGCACGAGCGTCAACGCGATCGACGCCGCGGTGGCGCCGCCTCCGAGGATGCGCGCCGAGCGGGGCACCCCGATGCCGGCCTCCTCGATCGCCGCGGCGGCGCCGGGGACGTCGGTGTTGTAGGCCGAGAGCATGCCGTCGTCGACGACGAGCGTGTTGGCGACTCCCAGCACCTCGACGACGCCGTCGTGCTGGTGCGCCGCGGCCGCGGCCTCGCGCTTGAGCGGAGCGGTCACCGACAGCCCCCGGACGTCGTCGCCCAGAGCACCGACGAACGCCGCCAGCTCACCCTCGCGGACCTCGACCGGCTCGTAGGTCCAGTCCAGGCCCAGCTCGGCGTAGGCGGCGCGATGCATCGCCGGCGACAACGAGTGGGCGATCGGCGAGCCGAGCACCGCACAGATCATCCGCAGACACCCTCCGGGGCCGTCTTGCAGTACTCCTGCAGCTTGGCGACGGCCTGGTTGTGCTGGGCGAACGTGTCGGAGAAGACCGTCTCACCGGTCTCGAGGTTGACCGCGACGAAGAACAGCCAGCTGCCCTCGGCGGGGTTGAGCGCGGCCTCGATCGTCTTCTCGCCCGGCGAGCCGATCGGTCCCGGCGGCAGGCCGGGGTTCTTGTAGGTGTTGTAGGCCGACTCGGCGTTGCGCTCCTCCTCCGTCGTGAAGACGTCGCCCTTGCGACCGCTGACGTAGGAGACGGTCGAGTCGAGCTGCAGCGGCATGCCCTGGTCGAGCCGGTTGTAGAGCACGCGGGCCACCTTGGGGTAGTCCTCGTCGTTGTTGGCCTCGTACTCCAGGATGCTGGCGACGGTCAGGATCTGCTCGCCGGTGTAGCCGAGTGCCTTGGCGCGGGTGCCGATGTCGAGGTCGGACGCCACCGCGACGGTCTTGGCCACCATCTTCTTGAGCAGGTCGGTGGCCGTCGTGCCGGGCGGCACCTCGTACGTCGCGGGGAACAGGTAGCCCTCGGGGTTGCCCTTCGCGACGGCCGGGAGCCCGAGGTCCTTCGGGTCGTCGAGCACCTTCTGCAGATCGGCCTTGGAGATCTCGGTCTTGGCCGCGATCGTGGCGACGACCTGGTCGACGCGCGCGCCCTCGGGGATCGTGACCTTGCCCTCGACACGGTTGCCCTTGTCGATCAGCGCGACGAGCGCGTTCTCGGCGGACATCTCCTTGCGCAGCGCGAAGAAGCCGGCCTGCACCGACTGGAAGCGGGAGTCCTTGATCGCGAGCTGGTAGAACGCCTCGGCGCTCTTGACCACGCCGGCGTCCTTGAGGATCGTGGCGATCTGCTGGCCTCCGGCGCCGCTCGGGATCTCGACCGTGACGTCGCCGGTGCCCTGCCCGGTGTAGTCCTCGGGACCGCCGAGCATGTCGGAGACCTTGCCGTACGCGACGTAGCCACCGACGAGGATCACCGCCACGACGACCAGCGCGACGATCCGACGTCCCCACGGCTTGCGCGCAGGGCTCTCGGCCCGGCGGCGCCCGGGGCCCGAGGGACCGCTTGTCATCAGGTCCAGCCCGCTGTCACTCATTCGACCTCACATGCTCTCGCCGGGGGCGGACCCGCGGGTCCGTTCGGCATCCAGTGCCGTTTGAAGGATCACGGTAGCGGCAGCCTGGTCGATGATGCCGCGCGTGGTGCGCGTCGAACGTCCGCTCGCGCGCAGCTGCCCGTGCGCGCTGGTCGTCGACATCCGCTCGTCGAAGAGCCGGATCGGGACGGGCTCGATGGCCGCGAGCAGGTCGACGCAGAAGGCCCGGACCTTGATCGCGGCCGGGCCCTCACGGCCCGAGAGCCCCATCGGCAGCCCCACCACGCACTCGAGCACCTCGTGCTCCCGCACGAGCTCGGCGAGACGCCCGATGGCGGCCGGACCGGCCGGGACGGTCTCGACGGGCGTGGCCAGGATGCCGTCGGGATCGCTCACGGCGACGCCGATGCGGGCGTCACCCACGTCGACCCCGAGCCTCCTGCCGCGGCGCATCAGGCGAGCGCCGCCTCGACCGCGGCCAGCGCTGCCGGGATGCCCGACACGTCGGTGCCGCCACCCTGGGCGACATCGCCCTTGCCGCCGCCCTTGCCGCCGATCTGCTGGCCGACGACCTTGATCAGGTCGTTGGCCGACAGGCCGCGCTGCTGCGCCGCCTCGTTGAGCGCCACGACGGCGGCCGGCTTGTCACCGGCATCACCGATCACCACGACGACCGCCGGCCGGTCGGCGAGGCGCTTGCGGATGTCGAGCGCGATCGTGCGCACGTCTCCCCCGCCTGCGCCGGCAGCGTGGTGGCCGACGTAGGCGATGCCGCCGACGTCCTTGGCGCTGCTGGCGACGTCGCCGGCCGCGCCCAGCAGCTGCGCCGCCTTGATCTTCTCGGCAGCCTTCTCGGCGGCCTTGAGACGGTCCATGAGGTCCTGGACACGACCCGGGACGTCCTCGGGCTGCGTCTTGAGGATGTCGGTGAGCTGGCGGACGACGTCGCGCTCCTTGGCGAGGTACTGGAAGCCCTCGATGCCGACCAGTGCCTCGACGCGGCGGTTGCCGGCGCCGACGGAGCCGTCGGACGTGATGACGACGGTGCCGATCTGGGACGAGCGGTCGACGTGCGTGCCACCGCAGAGCTCGCGCGACCACGGGCCGCCGATCTCGACGACGCGGACGTCCTCGCCGTACGTCTCGCCGAACAGCGCCAACGCACCCCACTCACGGGCCTCGGGCAGCGACATCGTCTGGGCCGTGACGGGCAGGTCGGCGCGCAGCGCCCGGTTGGACGCCTCCTCGACACCGGTGAGCTGGTCGGGCGACAGCGCGCCGCTCCAGCCGTAGTCGAGGCGCAGGTAGCCCGGACGGTTGTAGGAGCCGGCCTGCAGCGCCGTGGGGCCGAGCACCTCGCGCAGCGCGGCGTGCACGACGTGGGTGCCCGAGTGCGCCTGACGCGCGCCGAGACGCCACTCGGGGTCGACCGCCGCCTCGAGTGTGCGGTCGAGGGTGAGCTCACCCTCCAGCACGCGGACCTGGTGGACCACCAGCCCGCGCACCGGACGCTGCACGTCGAGCACCTCGGCCCGTCCGCCGTCCCAGACCAGGTGGCCCGCGTCGGCGTTCTGACCGCCGGACTCGGCGTAGAACGGCGTGCGGTCGAGCACGACCTCGCCGATCGACCCCGCGCCGATCGCCGGCACCGATCCGCCGTCGGCGATGAGCGCGAGGACGCGCGACTCCGTCGTGAGGGTCGTGTAGGCCTGCCAGTCGGTGGGGCCGTTGGCGTCGAGCGCCGACCGGTAGACCGTCGTGTCGGCGTGGCTGCCCTTCTTGGACTTCGCATCGGCCTTGGCGCGCGAGCGCTGCTCGGCCATCAGAGCGCGGAACCCGTCCTCGTCGACGCTGAGCCCCTGCTCGGAGGCCATCTCCAGCGTGATGTCGATCGGGAAGCCGTAGGTGTCGTGCAGGGTGAACGCGGCCTCGCCGCTCAGGCCGGTGCCGCCGCTGTCCTTGACCGCCACGGCCGCGCTCTCGAAGATCTGGGTGCCCTTGCCGAGGGTCTGGCGGAACGCCTCCTCCTCGGCGTACGCGACCTGCTCGATGCGGGGGAAGTCGGCCTCGAGCTCGGGATAGGACGCCTTCATGCGGTCGAGGCTGACCGGCAGGAGCAGCGGCAGCGCGGGGTCGTCGAAGCCGAGCAGCCGCATCGAGCGGACGGCTCGCCGCAGCAGGCGTCGCAGCACGTAGCCGCGCGCCTCGTTGCCCGGCGTGACGCCGTCACCCATGAGCATCAGGCCGCTGCGGACGTGGTCGGCGATGACGCGGAACCGCACGTCGTCGGTGTGGTCCTTGCCATAGGTGCGCCCGGAGATCTCCGACGCCTTCTCGATGACCGGAAAGACCTCGTCGATCTCGTAGAGGTTGCCCTTGCCCTGCAGCAGGTAGGCGACCCGCTCTAGGCCCATGCCGGTGTCGATGTTCTTGTGGGGCAGCTCACCGACGACGTCGAAGCGGTCCTTGGCCTGGACGTTGGTGATCTCCTCCTGCATGAACACGAGGTTCCAGATCTCCAGGAACCGGTCCTCGTCGACGACCGGTCCCCCGTCGGGCCCGAACTCGGGGCCGCGGTCGACGTAGATCTCGCTGCACGGCCCGCCGGGCCCGGCGACGCCCATGTGCCAGTAGTTGTCGAGCAGGCCGCGGTCCTGGATGCGTTCGTCGGGCAGCCCCGCGACCCGCTTCCAGATCTCGCGCGCCTCCTGGTCGGTGTGCAGCACCGTGACCCAGATCGAGTCGGGATCGATGCCGAGGCCACCCTCGTCGACCGATCCGGTGATGAGGCCCCACGCGTGGGTGATGGCGCCTTCCTTGAAGTAGTCGCCGAACGAGAAGTTGCCATTCATCTGGAAGAACGTGCCGTGGCGGGTCGTCTTGCCGACCTCCTCGATGTCGAGGGTGCGCACGCACTTCTGGACGCTGGTCGCGGTCTCCCACGGCGGCGTCTCCTGGCCGAGGAAGTAGGGCTTGAACGGCACCATGCCGGCGTTGACAAACAGCAGGTTCGGGTCGTCGAACAGCAGGGGTGCCGACGGCACGACGGTGTGTCCCGCCTTCTCGAAGTGGTCGAGGAATCGTCGGCGGATCTCCGCGGTGTGCATCAGTGGGGCCTCTTGTCGGGATGGATGGTGTCGAGGTGAGCCTGCTCGAGGCTGAGGGTGCTGTGGTCGAGGGTGCTGTGGTCGAGGGAGTCGGCGGTCAGTCGGCGGACGACGTCGCGCTCGCGGGCCTGCATGCCGTCCTGCACCTCGGCGCTGAACGCGCGCCAGCCGAGCCCGAGGGCGGCGGCCTGGTCGACGACGCCGGGCGCCGACAGGCGGTAGGCGGCACGGCGGGCCTTGGCGGCGCCGTAGACGCCGGCGGCCGAGCCGGCGACGAACCAGACGAGACGCGACTTCATGACGACCCCATCCACTGGTCGGCGGGCGGTGTCGGCGAGGTGCTGCGCACGGCCCGGCGCCCGGCCTGCAGGCGCTCACGGCGACGGCGGCGGTACTCACGTCGCATCAGCGCGGAGATGCGGTCGCGGCTCTCGGCCCGCAGCGCATGGGCGATCCCGTGCGCATAGACCGAGAGCCGCACGCCGGGGCGTCCGAGGGCGGCCTGGACGACCTGCTGCTCGCTCGGGGGCACGACCAGGCGGCCCTCGACGACGCGGGGCGTCAGCTCGCGGGACACCACGGGTGTCGGCTGCTCGTGGACCGTGACGTCGGCCTGTCTGCGGGCAGGAGGCGTCTCGACCACGGCGACCTGCTGGCCCCGTGAGATCTGTCGGACGGCTCGGACCGCGACGATGGCAGCAACGATCGCGACCACGGCCAGGACCGCGGTCGCGACGAGGATCCAGACCTCCACCGACATGGGGACGAGCCTATCGCGGGGAGTCGCGCCGCCCACCGGACGCCAGCGCACCGCCCCACCGAGGCGGTGCACTGGCGTCCACGTTCGCGCGTGACGTGGACGCCAACGCACCGCCCTGGGCGGGCGGGGGCCGGCGGACGGGTTGAGTCAGCGCTTGCGCAGGATCTTGCGGATCATCGCGAGCCGCTCGCCGAGCCTGGCCTCGAAGCCGTGCTCGCTGGGCTCGTAGTAGATGCTCCCGTCGACGTCGTCCGGGGCGTACTGCTGCCCGACGACGCCACGGACGTCGTTGTGCGGGTACTGGTAGTCGTGCCCGTGGCCGAGCTTCTTGGCGCCGGCGTAGTGGGCGTCGCGCAGCGCGGGAGGGACGGCGCCGACCTTGCCGGCCCTGACATCGGCCTGCGCGCGGTCGATCGCGACGATCACGGCGTTCGACTTGGGCGCTGCGGCCAGGTGGATCACGGCCTGGGCGAGCGGGATGCGCGCCTCGGGGAAGCCGATCATGGCGACGGCCTGGGCGGTGGCCGTCGCGAGCGGCAGCGCCGTCGGGTCGGCCATGCCGATGTCCTCGCTCGCGTGGATCATCAGCCGTCGGGCGATGAAGCGCGGGTCCTCCCCCGCCTCGATCATGCGGGCGAGGTAGTGCAGGGCGGCGTCGACGTCGGAGCCGCGGATCGACTTGATGAAGGCGCTGATGACGTCGTAGTGCTGGTCGCCCTGTCGGTCGTAGCGGACGGCCGCCTTGTCGACCGCCAGCGCGGCGTCCTCGACGGAGATCTCGGTCTTGCCCTGGCTCGTCGCGGCACCGGCCGCGGCCTCGAGGTAGGTCAGCACGCGGCGTCCGTCACCGCCCGCGAGCCGGACGAGGTGCGACCTGGCCTCGTCGGTGAGCGTGACGGCCCCGGCCAGGCCCCGCTCGTCGGTCAGCGCTCGGTCGACGAGCACCCCGATGTCGTCGTCGGTGAGGCTCTCCAGCGTGAGCAGGAGGCTGCGGCTCAGCAGCGGCGAGATCACGCTGAAGTGCGGGTTCTCGGTCGTGGCCGCGACGAGCGAGACCCAGCGGTTCTCGACGCCGGGCAGGAGGGCGTCCTGCTGGGACTTGCTGAAGCGGTGGACCTCGTCGACGAACAGGACGGTCTCGATGCCGGTCTGTGCCAAGGCACGGCGGGCGCCGGCGATCGTGTCGCGGACCTCCTTGACGCCGGCCGAGACGGCGGAGACCTCGACGAAGCGGCGGTCGGTGTGGGCGCTGAGCAGGCTCGCGATCGTCGTCTTGCCGGTGCCGGGCGGGCCCCAGAGCAGGATCGTGAGCGGCTGGCTGCCGTCGATCATCTGGCGCAGGGGCGATCCGGGCGCCAGCAGGTGCTGCTGGCCGACGAGCTCGTCGAGCGACCGTGGACGCATCCGCACCGCCAGCGGCGCCGACGCGTGCGTGTTGCCCGAGAGGCTGCCCCCGCCGGTGCCGGTCGTCGGCGGCGTGTCCGGGATGTCGAACAGTCCGTCGGAGCTCATGTCACGAGCCTAGTCGCCCGCCCGCCCCCGAAACTGTGCGCGTCTGCCCCGCCCGAACCCGAAAGTGTGCACATCCGCACGCCTGGGGAGTCCCCAGTCGTGCAGACGCGCACACTTTCGCGTCTCGCCGCTGCGTCAGGCGTCAGCCTTCTTGGGCTCGGGCTTCCAGTCGACGCCCGCCTCCTTGCGCTGCTCCGGCGTGATGGGCGCCGGTGCCGCGGTCAGGGGGTCGAAGCCACCGCCGGACTTCGGGAAGGCGATGACCTCGCGAATCGAGGCGCTCCCGCTCAGCATCGCCGCGATGCGGTCCATGCCGACCGCGATGCCGCCGTGCGGGGGTGCGCCGAAGGTGAACGCGTCGAGCAGGAAGCCGAACTTCTCCTGCGCCTCGTCCTCCTCGATGCCCATGATCGCGAAGACACGCTTCTGGATGTCCTCGCGGTGGATACGGATCGACCCGCCGCCGAGCTCGCTGCCGTTGCAGACGATGTCGTAGGCCCACGCGAGCGCGTTGCCCGGGTCGCTGTCGAAGGTCTCGACGTCCTGGGGCGAGGTGAAGGCGTGGTGGACCGCGGTCCACGACCCGGCGCCGACCGCGACGTCGCCGGACTCGACGGCCTCGCTGGACGGCTCGAACAGCGGGGCGTCGACGACCCAGAGGAACTCCCACGCGTCCTTGTCGATCAGGTCGCAGCGCTCGCCGATCTCCAGGCGCGCCGCGCCGAGCAAGCCACGGGTCGACTTGGTCGCACCGGCACCGAAGAAGACGCAGTCGCCCGGCTGGGCGCCGACGTGCGCCGCCAGGCCCTCACGCTCGGCGTCGGAGAGGTTCTTGGCCACGGGGCCGCCGAGCTCGCCGTCCTCGGAGATCGTGACGTAGGCCAGGCCCCGCGCGCCGCGCTGCTTGGCCCACTCCTGCCAGGCGTCGAACTGACGGCGGGGCTGCGAGGCTCCGCCGGGCATAACGACCGCGCCGACGTACTCGGCCTGGAACACCCGGAACGGCGTGTCCTTGAAGTAGTCGGTGCACTCGACGAGCTCCTGACCCATGCGCAGGTCGGGCTTGTCGGAGCCGAACCGACGCATCGCCTCGGCATACGTCATGTGCGGGATGGGGGTCGGGATCTCGTGGCCGATGAGCGCCCACATCTTGGTGAGGATGCTCTCCATGAGCTCGACGATGTCGGCCTGCTCGACGAAGCTCATCTCGATGTCGAGCTGGGTGAACTCGGGCTGGCGGTCGGCGCGGAACGCCTCGTCGCGGTAGCAGCGCGCGATCTGGTAGTAGCGCTCCATGCCGCCGACCATGAGCAGCTGCTTGAACAGCTGCGGGCTCTGCGGCAGGGCGTACCAGCTGCCGGGCTGCAGTCGCGCGGGCACCAGGAAGTCGCGGGCGCCCTCGGGCGTCGACCGGGTCAGCGTGGGCGTCTCGATCTCGACGAAGTCGCGCTCGGACAGCACCTCACGGGCCGCGGCGTTGATCTTGCTGCGCAGGCGGATCGCGGCGGCCGGCGCCGAACGACGCAGGTCGAGGTAGCGGTACTTCAGGCGCGCCTCCTCGCCGACGTCGACGTGGTCGTCGATCGGGAACGGCAGGGGCGCGGCGGCGCTGAGGATCTCGACGTCGTCGGCGATGACCTCGATGTCACCGGTCGGGATGCCGGCGTTCTCGTTGCCCGCGGGCCGCTGCTGGACCGTGCCGACGATCTTGAGGCAGTACTCGGCGCGGAGCTGGTGGGCGACCTCCTCGCGGACGACGACCTGGACGACGCCCGAGGCCTCGCGCAGGTCGATGAACGCGACACCGCCGTGGTCTCGCCGTCGCGCGACCCATCCGGCGAGCGTGACCTGCTGGCCGATGTGGTCGGCGCGCAGGCTTCCGGCGTCATGGGTGCGGATCACGTGTTCTGCTCCTTGCTCTGGTGCCCCAGGATCTGGGGCGTGAGGTCGTCGGTGGGCGGTGCCCAGGTGGTGGGGTCCACGTCGATCTGCTCGCCGGACCGGATGTCCTTGACGGAGGTCGGCGGGAACCAGACGTACGGGATGCCGCGCTTCTCGGCGTGCTGGATCTGCTTGCCGAACTTGGCGGCCTTGGGGGCCACCTCGGTCGGGATGCCGCGCTCGCGGAGCTGCTGCGCGACGGCGTTGCTGGCCGGACGCGACTCCTCGTCGTCGACGGCCACCAGCACGGCGGACGGCACCGAACGATCGGCGGCCAGCGCCAGCGGGACGAGCAGGCGGGAGACGCCGAGCGAGATGCCGACGCCGGGATAGGTCGACCGCTTGTCCTGGGCGAGCTCGTCGTAGCGTCCGCCGGAGCAGATCGAGCCGAGGTGCTCCCAGCCCGCGAGCCGGGTCTCGAACACCGTGCCGGTGTAGTAGTCGAGGCCGCGCGCGATGCGCAGGTCTGCGGTGACGACGACGCCGTCGACGCCGGACGCACCCTCGACGACCTGAGCGAGCTCGGACAGGCCCTCGGCGAGCATCTCGTGCTCGACGCCGAGCGCCTCGACGCGCTGGACGAACGACGTGTCGGTCGTGACGATCTCCGCCAGCGCGAGCACCTTGGCCGCTTGGTCGGTCGTCAGGCCCTGCTCGACGAGCAGGCCGTGGATCCTGTCGGCGGGCACCTTGTCGAGCTTGTCGACGACCTGCATGACCGCGGCCGGATCGGCCAGCCCCAGGCCCAGGTAGAACCCCTCGAGGATCTTGCGGTTGCTGATCTGCAGCGTCGCCGTGGGGATCGGCAGCCCGGCCAGCGCCTCGGCCATGACCCGGGCGACCTCGACGTCGAAGTGGAACGGCAGGACGTCGCGGGCGACGATGTCGATGTCGGCCTGGGTGAACTCGCGGAACCGTCCCTGCTGGGGCCGCTCGCCGCGCCACACCTTCTGGATCTGCCAGCGGCGGAACGGGAAGTCGAGCTGGCCGGCGTTCTCCAGCACGTAGCGGGCGAACGGGACCGTGAGGTCGTAGTGCAGCGCCAGCTCGGCCGGCTCGGAGTCGGCGGCGGCCAGCCGCTTGACGGCGTAGACCTCCTTGTCGATCTCGCCCTTGCGAAGCAGCACGTCGAGCGGCTCGACGGCGCGGGTCTCGATGTTGGCGAAGCCGTGCAGCTCGAACGTGCGGCGCAGGTGGTCGAGGACCTGCTGCTCGACGATCCGCTCACGCGGGAGCAGCTCGGGGAAGCCCGACAGCTTGGTGGCCATCAGGACGCCACCTCGGCGAGGAACGGGTTGGTCGCCCGCTCGCGGCCGATCGAGGTCTGTCCGCCGTGGCCCGGCAGGACGACGATGTCGTCGGCCAGGGGCAGCACGCGATCACGCAGGCTGTCCAGCATCTGCGGGTGCGAGCCACCGGTCAGGTCGGTGCGACCGATCGAGCCGGCGAACAGGAAGTCGCCGGAGAACATGACCTGCGAGACGTCCTCGGGCCCGACGTAGGGCACGCGGTAGACGACGGTGCCGGGCGTGTGTCCGGGCACGTGGTCGACCGTGAGGGTCAGTCCGTCGACCTCGATCGTGGCTCCGTCGACGGCATCGCGGACGTCGGCGGGCTCGACGAAGTCGGGCAGGTCGGTCATGCCGAGCTGGGTGCGCAGCATCGCTGCCGACTCACCCGAGATCGCGGCCATCGGGTCGCTCAGCAGATGGCGGTCGGCGGGGTGGATCCAGACGGGGCAGTCGTACGCAGCCGCGACGTCCTGGGCGTTCCACATGTGGTCGAAGTGGCCGTGCGTGATGAGGACCGCCTCGGGCCGCAGGTTGTGCTCGGCGACGACCTGGCGGACGCCCTCGATCGCGTCCATGCCGGGATCGACGATCGCACAGCCGGTGCCGGGACCCCGGGACACGAAGTAGCAGTTCGCCTGCAGCGGACCGGCTGGAAATGACGTGAGAAGCACGTCCGACAGGGTACGCGAGGCGGGCGGGCGCGCTCCACGCAGTCGTCGCCCTAGACTGTCCGCCATGAGCTCTGCGCCCACGAACCCCTGGGGTCGTGTCGACGATGACGGCAACGTCTACGTGAAGACCACCGACGGCGAACGACTGATCGGCCAGTGGCCCGGGGGTGACCCCGTCGAGGCGATGGCCTTGTACGTCCGCCGGTTCGAGGGCCTCGAGGTCGAGGTCGACCTGCTGGAGAAGCGTCTCGAGAGCGGCACGGTCTCGCCCGACGACGCCGCCAAGGCCGTGACGAAGGTGCGTTCGCAGCTGGTCGACGCCCAGGCGATGGGCGACCTCGACTCGCTCGTCACCCGTCTCGACGCGCTGCAGCCCGCGATCGACAAGCAGCGCGAGGAACGCAAGGTCGAGCGCGCCGCCAAGGTCGCCGAGGCCGCGACCGAGAAGACCCGCATCGCCGAGGCCGCCGAGAAGATCGCCGCCGGCACCGACTGGAAGGCCGGCGCCGACAAGCTGCGCGCCCTGCTCGACGAGTGGAAGGCTCTCCCCCGCCTCAGCAAGTCCGCCGACGACGAGCTCTGGCACCGCTTCAGCTCGGCCCGCACGACCTACACGCGCCGTCGCAAGAGTCACTTCGGCGAGCAGTCGACGCTGCGCGACGCCGCCAAGGTCGTCAAGGAACGGCTGATCACCGAGGCCGAGGCACTGTCGACGTCCACCGAGTGGGGCCCGACGGCCGGCAAGTACCGCGACCTGATGACCGAGTGGAAGAAGGCCGGCTCCGCGCCCCGCAACGTCGAGGACAAGCTCTGGAAGCGGTTCCGCGCCGCACAGGACGCCTTCTTCACCGCGCGCGACGAGGCCAACTCGCTGCTCGACGCCGAGTACGAGGTCAACGCCGACAAGAAGCTCGAGATCCTCGCCGAGGCCGAGAAGCTGCTCCCGATCAAGAACGTCGACGCCGCCCGCAAGGCGTGGCTGGACATCGCCGACCGCTGGGAGGCCGCCGGCAAGGTGCCGCGCGCCAAGATCGGCGAGTTCGAGGCCAAGATCCGCACGATCGAGCAGGCCGTCAAGGACGCCACCGAGACGCAGTGGAAGAAGACCGATCCGGAGAAGTCTGCCCGCGCCGACGACATGATCGGCAAGCTGCAGCGCGCCATCGACGAGGTCTCCGCCAAGATCGCCGCCGCCGAGGCCAAGGGCGATGCCAAGAAGGTCAAGGACCTGACGGCCGACCTGGAGTCCAAGCAGGCCTTCCTCGCGATGGCCCAGAAGGCCCAGGCCGACTTCTCCTGACCCGCCTCGCCCCGACTCCGGACGCAGGGCACTGCCGCTGACCCACTCCGCGGCTAGGCTGGGACCAAGGTCCTGGTGCTGCTCTCGGAGGTGTTCGCATTGCTGGACGTGGTGGAGCAGGCACGTCGTCGTGGGCTCGACGTGCTCCAGATCCTCGACACGCCCCCCGAGGAGCGTTTCGACCGGTTCACCCGGCTCGCGCGCATCGCGTTCCACGTCCCGATCTCGACGATCACCCTGATCGACCGCGATCGCGCCTACTTCAAGTCGTGCATCGGCCTCGAGGTCGTCGAGGCCCCGCGCGACGCGACGTTCTGCGCCCGCACCGTCCTGCTCGACCAGCCGGTCATCGTGGAGGACGCCTCCACGGACCCTCACTACCGCGACCTTCCGGGTGTCGCAGGTGAGCCACACATCCGCTTCTACGCCGGCTTCCCCCTGCACGACGCCCACGGCACGGCGATCGGCACGTTCTGCCTCTACGACCGCCGCACGCGCACGCTCAGCGCCCGCGAGTTCGACCTGATGCTCGAGCTCAGCCAGTGGGTCGAGGCCGAGCTGCGCAGCTCCAACGAGATGGACCGCGCCCGCGAGGTGCAGCAGTCGCTGCTGCCCAGCACGGCGCCGGTCATCGAGGGCTACGACGCGTCCGCAGTCTGCCTGGCCGCCGGCGCAGTCGCCGGCGACTTCTTCGACCACCAGGAGATCGACGGCCAGCACAGCTTCACCGTCGCCGACGTCATGGGCAAGGGCACCGGCGCCGCGATCCTCATGGCGACGGCTCGCGCCGTGGTGCGCTCGGAGAACCGCGCGTTCGCCGCCGGCCGCTTCGGCGACGACGCCGACCTGGGCACGGCCCTGACCGAGGTCAACACGATCCTGCTCGCCGACCTCGCCGCGAGCTCGGCGTTCGTCACCGGCTTCTTCGGCTGGGCCGACCCCACCACCGGCCAGGTCCGCTACGTCGACGCCGGGCACGGCCTGACGCTGGTCGTGCGCGCCGACGGGTCGCACGAGCACCTCGCCACGAGCGACCTGCCGCTCGGCATCACCGACGAGTGGAAGTGGACCGAGCGTCAGGTCGACCTGATGCCGGGCGACATGCTCGTGTGCTTCAGCGACGGTCTGTTCGACCTGCTCGGCGGCACCCCCGAGGTGCTCGGCGTCATCGCCGACCTCGCCCACCTGCACCCCACCCCGTCCGACCTCGTCGAGACCGTCCGGTCGATGGCCGACAGCGCCGTTCCGCTGGACGACGTCACCATGCTCGCGATCCGTCGTCTGCCGGAGGCAGGCTGAACCATGCGGACCTGGCTCCTGCGCCTCTTGGTGCTCGTCACCGCGATGCTCGGCATCAACTACGTCGTGTGGCGCTGGCTGTTCTCCCTCAACTGGGACGCGTGGTGGATCGCCGTTCCCCTCGTGATCGCCGAGACCTACAGCCTCATCGACTCCCTGCTCTTCGGGCTCACGATGTGGCGCGTCAAGCGTCGCGGCGAGCCCGACGCGCCGCCCGAGGGCGCGACGGTCGACGTGTTCATCACGACCTACAACGAGCCGCTCGACCTGGTGCAGAAGACCGCGCTCGCGGCCCAGGCCATCACCCACCCGCACGAGACCTGGCTGCTCGACGACGGCAACCGGGCCGAGCTCGGCGCGTGGGCCGAGGCCAACGGCATCGGCTGGATCCGGCGCTCCGAGGACTGGATCGACCGGCCGCGCCACGCCAAGGCCGGCAACATCAACAACGCCCTGATGGCGACCGAGGGCGAGTTCCTCCTGATCCTCGACGCCGACCAGATCCCCGAGCCGAACATCCTCGACCGCACGCTCGGCTACTTCCGCGACGAGCAGGTGGCGCTGGTCCAGACGCCCCAGGTCTTCACCAACGTGCCCGACAGCGATCCGCTCGGCAGCCAGGCTCCCCTTTTCTATGGCCCCATCCAGCAGGGCAAGGACGGCTGGAACGCCGCGTTCTTCTGCGGCTCCAACGCCGTCATCCGCCGCGAGGCACTGATGCAGCTCGGCGTGGCCCGCTACGTCGGCGAGGTCGAGGTGTCCGTCAACCGGGCCCTGCGGACGTCCAAGGCTGTCCTGGCCAAGGCCACGAAGCAGCTGACGCCCGCCGACGAGCACCTGCGCGCCTCGCTCGACGAGGTCGCCTACGACGTCGGACGGGCGCAGCGCGAGCTGCGGCGCGGGCTGGCGATCGCCGACGTCACCTATCGCTTCCAGCAGCGGGTCGACGCCATCAGCCGCGGTCTGGTCGAGTCCGACATGCGCGCCCTGCAGGCCGACCTCGCGGCGATCGAGACCATGTCCGACCACATCGACGACATCGACGGTGGTCTGGCCGTCATCGACATGACGGCGCTCGACCAGATGTCGCACCGCGACTGGTCGCCACTCGGCGCGCTCGAGACCGTCCGCGCGCTGATCGGGGCGATCGACGTCGATCGCGGGCACGAGGCCCAGCCCATCATGCCGCTGGCGACGATCTCGGTCACCGAGGACATGGCGACCTGCATGCGCCTGCACACGATGGGCTGGCGCTCGGTCTACCACCACGAGACGCTCGCCTACGGCCTCGCGCCGGAGGACCTCGGCACGATGCTGACCCAGCGCCTGCGCTGGGCCCAGGGCACCGTGCAGGTCATGTTCCGCGAGAACCCCCTCACGCAGCGTGGTCTGACGATCGCCCAGCGCCTCATGTACTGGTCGACGATGTGGAGCTATCTGTCGGGGTTCGCAGCACTCGTCTACATCGCCGCGCCGATCGTCTACCTGACGATCGGCGTCCTGCCGGTCGACTCGCTCGGCAGCGACTTCTTCGCGCGGCTCATCCCGTTCCTCGTGGTCAACCAGCTGCTCTTCTTCGTCGTCGGTCGTGGCGCCAAGACCTGGCGCGGGCAGCAGTACTCGTTGGCCCTGTTCCCGGTGTGGATCAAGTCGTTCACCTCGGCGTTCGGCAACGTGTTCCTGGGTCGCAGCCTCGACTTCGCGGTGACTCCCAAGACCCGCCAGGAACGCCAGGGCCCGCCGTGGCACCTCATCAAGCCCCAGCTGTGGGCGATGGCGCTGCTGGTGCTCGCCTCGGCGGCCGGCATTGCACGCCTGGCAACCGGGGAGGCCGACCCGCTCGGCACCTGGGTCAACATCGTGTGGGTCGTGTTCGACCTGCTGATCTTCAGCGTCCTCATCCAGGCCGCGCTCTACCGCGGCTACCAGCCCGACGACATCCACGAGAAGGAGCCTTCATGACGGAGTTCACGGTCGAGCGCAGCGATCAGGGGGTCGGTGTCATCCGCCCTGTCGGCCGGTTGACCATGGTGTCGGCTCGCCAGCTGACCGAGGCCATCGCCGGGCTCGTCGACAGCGGCACCCCGCGCATCGCCGTCGATCTCTCGGCGACGGAGTTCATGGACTCCTCAGGCCTCGGGGCGCTGATCGCCGGTCTCAAGTCGACCCGACAGGCCGGAGGCGACCTGCGCATCGCGGCACCCAACGAGCAGGTCCTGACGATCCTGCGCCTCACCAACCTCGACAAGGTCCTGCGCCCGCGCGACTCCGTGGAGGAGGCCTTCGACCGTGGCTGACGAATCGGCCGTGACGCTCACGATGGTCGCGCCCCTCGGCCCGGCGTCGCTCGACGAGGTGCACGACCTCGTCGCCCGCCTCTTCGACGAGGTGCCCGACACGTCGATGGTCGACCGCATCCGGTTCGAGACCGCGGTCATCGAGGTCGCCGGCAACATCCTCGAGCACTCCAGGCGCACCGATCCCCCCAGCGACGAGCCGCGCAGCTTCGACATCGTCCTGCGCGGAGATCGAGGCGAGCTCGCCGCGGAGTTCCGCGACGACGGGCGACCCGTCCAGATCGACTTCGAGCAGATCTCCATGCCCGGCGAGGACGCCGAGGACGGACGGGGGCTGGCGCTCGCGCTGGCCACGGTCGACGAGATCTCGCACGAGCGCCATGACGGCCTCAACATCTGGCGCATCACCTGCCGCCGATCGGAATGACTCGTCGATCGGGGGGCCGGCACGGCGTACCAGCAGCGTTGCTCGCGCTGCTGACTGCGTTGCTCGTCCTCGCACCTGTGTCGGCCGGTGCCGTGAGCCCCAGTCCCGTGCCGGCACCCACCCGCGAGCCGTGGTTCGGGCCGGTCCTCGACTGGACCACCGACGGCGCCACGCAGTACGCCGAGCGGCTCGGCACCGGACCATCGCTGTACGGGCAGGCCGTCCGCTACCCGTTGTCCAGCGACGACAGCACCTACCTGCGGCAGTTCGTCGAGCAGGCCGCCCCGTACGGCAGCGTCGCGCAGCTGACGCTCGAGCCGACGAAGCCGCTCGACGACCTCACCGGCCGTGACGCCCGGTCGTTGGCCCGCCAGCTCGAGCGGCTCCACCAACGGCACGGCACGATCTTCCTGGTGCGGTTCGCCCCGGAGATGAACGGCTCGTGGACCACGTGGGGCCAGCAGCCCGACGCCTACAGGGCGGCCTTCCGCACCGTGGCGAAGCAGGTCCACGGCCTGGCGCCGCACTCGGCGATGCTCTGGACGGTGGCCTACGGTGCCGGCTACCCGTTCGGCAAGGCGTACGGCGCTGTGCCCGGATCGGGTCCGCGGGTCGCAGCCCAGCTCGACACGTCCGGCGACGGCAAGGTCGACGCCCGGGACGACCCGTACGGCCCCTACTACCCCGGCGCCGACGCCGTCGACTGGGTCGGCACCACGATGTACCACTTCGGTCGACGACCCGACTTCGGCGACGGCCTGCAGGCTCGTCCCGGCGAGGTCGAGGCCAGGCTCGCCGAGACCTACGGCTACGGATCGGACGCACCGAGCGACCGGGTGCCGTTCTACGACCGGTTCTCGCGCGACACCGGGGCGCCGTTCGCCATCGAGACCGGCATCCTGACGATTCCCGGCAGCAAGGGCGGCGATCCCGAGCTCACGGTCAAGCGCGACTGGTGGAGCCAGCTGTTCGACCCGACGATCCGGCTCACCCACCCCAACATCGCCGCCTTCGCCTGGCTGGAGAAGCAGCGACCCGAGGAGGAGGTCGACGGCCTGGTCGTCGACTGGCGTGCGACCCACACCGGTGAGCTCGCCGACGCCCTGCGCACCGACCTGGCGCGCGACGGCCTGCTGACGGGGCCGGTCACCCGGGCGCTCGACCAGGAGACGGCCAACGAGGCCACGACGCAGTATCGCGAGCGGCCCGGCACGACCGACCAGATGGGTTGGATCGTCGCGTGCACCGTGCTCGCGCTCGGCCTCTTCATGCTGGCCGGGGCCGCGACGCGCTGGCGGCCCCAGTGGCGCTATTCCCCCGAGGACGACCCGCGCGACCGACGCCTCGACTTCCTGCGCGGATGGACGATCGTGGCCGTCGTCGTCACCCACATCGAGGTCGCGGGCCCCTACTCGTACGTGACCCTCAACGCGATCGGCGCGATCACCGGCGCGGAGATGTTCGTCCTGCTGTCGGGCGTCGTCCTCGGCATGGTCTACCCGATCGGCGTCAAGCGCCTCGGCGAGTGGGGCGCGGCCGTGGGGGCGCTGCGGCGTGCGCGCAAGCAGTACGTCACCGCACTCGCCGTCGTGACGCTCGTGTGGCTCATCGGGCTGCTCCCGGGGGTGTCGGCCCGCGTCGTCACGACCTTCACCGACCGCGGCACCGGCGCCGACGGCACCACGTCGGCCGGCCAGGTCTACGACCTCTACGGCAACTTCCCGCGCCTGTTCGACTACCCACCACCGTGGTACGCCGTCCAGCAGTTCCTCCTGCTCGAGATGGGCCCGTGGGTCTTCAACATCATGGGGCTCTTCGTGGTGCTCTCGCTGCTCGTGCCCGCGCTGATGTGGCTGATCCGCCGCCGGATGTGGTGGATCGTGCTCGGTGTCAGCTGGGTGCTCTACCTCGTTGAGGCGCAGACCCACTGGCATCCGCTGCCGTCGCAGTTCGAGGTCGTCTTCCCGCTCCTGTCGTGGCAGATCGCCTTCACGCACGGCCTCGTCATCGGTTACTACCGTCGCCAGATCACCGCAGCGCTCGTCACCCGCCGGGGCATCGCGCTGGTCTCGGTGCTCGTCGCCGGCTACGCCGGCACGCTCGCCCTCCTGTGGGCCGGGCAGCATCTCGGGTTCACGGTGCCGTTCACCGACCAGGGCACGTACGACTGGCTCTATCCCCACCTCTACCAGCGCACCAACCTGCAGGCCGGCCGGCTGCTCGACCTGGTCCTGGTGCTCGTGACGGCCTACGCGCTGCTCACGGCGTGCTGGCTGCCGCTCAACCGGGTCTTCGGCTGGTTCTACGTGCCGCTGGGCACGGCGAGCCTCTACGTCTTCATCGTGCACGTCTTCTTCGTGCTGGCCGTCGGCAACGTCCCCGGTCTGGACCGGATGAGCTGGTGGCAGGGCACCCTGGTCCACACCGCCGTGCTCGCCGCCATCTGGCTCATGGTGACCCGCAGGTTCCTCTTCAAGCTCATCCCCACCTGACGCTGACGAGACCGTTCCCGCCCCTCGAGGAGAGGGTTGCCGCCCCTTCGCGAGAGCGTTCCCGCCCCTCGATGGGCTCCCTGTGGACGGACGACTCGACGCCGGCGCGCGATGACGATGAGATCCCATGCATGTCATGGCTCCTGAACGACGGTCATCCCTTCACGCCGGCCCAGGCCCGCGATCTCGGTCTCACCGCCAAGGCCCTGCGCCTGCACCTCGAGCAGGGTCTGGTCAGGCGCGAGTTCCGCGGCGTCTACCTCGATGCCAAGGTCCCTGACTCCCGCGCGACCAGGCTCCGGGCGCTCCGGCTGGTCACTCCGCCGAACGCGGTGGTGTGCGACGAGACAGCGGCCTGGGTCCGCGGCGTCGAGGTCTTCGCACCCGGGCGGCGCCACGACTTCGAGCCGTCGATGGTCGTCCGGCACAGCGGAGCCAGGGTCGAGCGCACCGGGTCTCGCGGCCGCCAGGCGATCCTCACCGATGACGACATCGAGGTCGTCGACGGCGTCCAGCTGACCACGCCGCTGCGCACCACGTCCGACCTGCTGAGACGCATGTACAGGCCGTACGCCCTGGCAGCGGGCGACGCCGTGGCACGTGCCGGACTCGTCGACGTGCCCGAGCTCGTCGACTACGTCGCGCGGCGCAAGGGCTATCGCGGCATCGTCCAGGCACGAAGCCTCGCGGCCATCGTCGACCCACGGGCGCAGTCGCCGGGCGAGTCGTGGCAACGGCTGCGCATCCTCGACGCGGGCCTCCCCCCGCCCGAGCCCCAGTTCGAGGTCGTCGACGACTTCGGTCGGTCGTACTTCATCGACCTGCCCTATCCCGAGCTGCTGATCGGCACGGAGTACGACGGTCGCGAGTTCCACACCGACGACGAGCATGCGGCTCACGACCTCGAGCGACGCGCCTACCTGAGCGACGTCCTCGGGTGGCGGTGGGTGCTCGGCAACCATCCGCGCATCTTCGGGACCGACACGTCGTTCGAGGACGAGCTGGGAGCCCTGCTGGGCATCACGCCGCTTCCGCGGCGCTGGGGCATGCTGGCGCCGAAGTCCCGCCGACCTGCCGCCTGAGGGCGGCAACGGTCTCCTCGAGGGGCAAGAAGCCTCTCGCCGAGGGGCGGAAAGGGTCTCGTCAGCGTTATTGGGTGAGGCGGTAGACGTCGAAGACGCCTTCGACGGTGCGCACGGCGCTCAGGACGTGGCCCAGGTGCTTGGGATCGGCCATCTCGAAGGTGAACTTCGACTTGGCCACGCGGTCGCGGCCCGTCGACAGCGAGGCCGACAAGATGTTGACGTGCTGGTCGGAGATGACCCGCGTGATGTCGCTGAGCAGACGCGGCCGGTCGAGCCCTTCGACCTGGATCGCGACGAGGAACGTGCTCTTGCCGGTCGGCGCCCACCGCACCGAGACCAGACGCTCGGGCTGCGAGCGCAGCGAGATGAGGTTGACGCAGTCGGTGCGGTGCACCGACACACCCGCGCCGCGGGTCACGAAGCCCTGGATCGTGTCGCCCGGCACCGGCGTGCAGCAGCGAGCGAGCTTGATCATGACGTCGTCGCCCTCGAGCCCCTCGACGATGACCCCGGCATCGCCCGTGTCGGCGCGACGACGCGAGCCCACCCCCGGCAGGGTCGTGGCCTCGGCGAGGTCCTCCTGCGCCCCCTCGCGTCCGCCGGCGAGGTCGATCACGCGGTCGACGACGCTCTGCGCCCCGACGTTGCTCTCGCCCACCGAGGCGTAGAGCGTCGAGACGTCGGGCAGGTGCAGCTCCTGGGCGACCGTCGCGAGCGTCTCGTGCTTGAACAGGCGGTGGAGCGGGAGGCCCTCCTTGCGCATCTGCTTGGCGATCAGGTCCTTGCCCCGCTCGATCGCCTCCTCACGACGCTCCTTGGTGAACCACTGGCGGATCTTGTTGCGGGCCCGGGGGCTCGCGACGAAGTCGAGCCAGTCACGGCTCGGGCCGGCGTCGGGCGACTTGGAGGTGAAGATCTCGACGACGTCGCCGCTCTCGAGCGTCGACTCCAGCGAGACCAGACGACCGTTGACGCGGGCACCGATGCAGGCGTGACCGACCTCGGTGTGGACGGCGTAGGCGAAGTCGACCGGAGTCGCGTCGGCCGGAAGCTGGATGAGGTCGCCGCGCGGGGTGTAGGCGTAGACCCCGGCGTTGTTGATCTCGAAGCGCAGGGAGTCCAAGAAGTCGACCGAGTCCTCGGTCTCGGACTGCCAGTCAAGCAGCTCACGCAGCCACAGCATGTCGTTGCCGTCGGGCGCCTTGCCCCCCTTGACCCCGGCGGACGAGTCCTCCTTGTACTTCCAGTGCGCCGCGACGCCGTACTCGGCGCGACGGTGCATCGCGTAGGTGCGGATCTGCAGCTCGACAGCCTTGCCCTGCGGGCCGATGACCGTGGTGTGCAGCGACTGGTACATGTTGAACTTCGGGACCGAGATGTAGTCCTTGAAGCGTCCGGGGATCGGGTTCCAGCGCGCGTGCAGCACGCCGAGGACGCCGTAGCAGTCGGCGACCGAGTCGACGAGGATGCGGACTCCCACGAGGTCGAAGATGTCGGAGAACTCGCGGCCGCCGACCAGCATCTTCTGGTAGATCGAGTAGTAGTGCTTGGGCCGGCTCGACACCGTCGCCTTGAGCTTGACGTGGCGCAGGTCGGACTCGACGTCGCCGACGACCCGCTCGAGGAACTGCTCGCGCGAGGGCGCACGGTCGGCGACGAGCCGGACGATCTCGTCGTAGACCTTGGGGTGCAGGGTCGCGAACGCGAGGTCCTCCAGCTCCCACTTGATGGTGTTCATGCCGAGGCGGTGGGCCAGCGGCGCGAAGATCTCGATCGTCTCGCGGGCGATGCGCTCCTGCTTGTCCTGGCGCAGGTAGCGCAGCGTGCGCATGTTGTGCAGGCGGTCGGCGAGCTTGATGACCAGGACGCGGATGTCGCGGCTCATCGCGACGACCATCTTGCGGATGGTCTCGGACTGCGCCGAGTCGCCGTACTTGACCTTGTCGAGCTTGGTCACGCCGTCGACGAGGTGACGGACCTCCTCACCGAAGTCGGCCGTCAGCTGCTCGAGCGTGTAGGGGGTGTCCTCGACGGTGTCGTGCAGCAGTGCCGCGCACAACGTGGGCGTCGTCATGCCGAGCTCGGCGAGGATCGTCGTGACCGCGAGGGGGTGCGTGATGTAGGGATCGCCGCTCTTGCGCTTCTGCCCGTCGTGCATGCGCTCGGCGATCTCGTAGGCCTTCTGGATGGCCGAGATGTCGCCCTTGGGATGGGTCGCCCGATAGATCTTGATCAGCGGGTCGAGCACCGTGTCGGGCGATGCGGCCTTGCTGCCACCGATGCGCGCCAGACGGTTGCGCACGCGCGCAGAAGCCGGGGCCGAGTCGGTGTTCTTCGACTCAGCCGGCGGTGCTTCGATCCGATCAGCCACGCGCTCTCCTCACTGTTCGTCCAGTCTAGTCCGAGGGTGTGCACATGGCGGGCGGTCAGACCAGCTCGCCGAGCAGCGTCGCCGCAGCGCCGAGCACGAGGATCGCGACCAGCACGAGGGCGACGATGCGGACCTGATGGGGATTCATGGCTCTCGATTCGTGGAGGAAGGCTCAGTAGGTACGGACGGCGACGCATCCGACGGGCGACAGACGCTCGACGCCGCCGAGGGGCGCCAGCTCGATCATGACCAGGTTGCCGGCGACGGAACCCCCGGCCTGGGTCACCAGGTCGGCGGCCGCCTCCATGGTGCCGCCGGTCGCCAGGACGTCGTCGACCACGAGCACCCGCGCGCCGGGCCTCAGGGCGTCGACGTGCATCTCCAGGGTCGCCGACCCGTACTCGAGGTCGTACGACGTCGAGAGCGAGTCGGCCGGGAGCTTGCCGACCTTGCGCACCGGCACGAACCCCGCGCCGAGCCGCAGGGCGATCGCCGGACCGAAGATGAAGCCGCGCGCCTCGATGCCGAGCACGGCGTCGATCGAGCCGACCTCACCGGCGAGGTCGACCATCGCGTCGACCACCGCGGCCAACGCGTCGGCGTCGCCGAGCAGCGGCGTGATGTCGCGGAACGTGACACCGGGCTCGGGCCAGTCGGCGATCGGGCGCACCAGGCGGTCGATCGTGGCGTGGACGTCGGTCATGCAGGACTCCTCAGGGGTGGAACGGCGGGACGTCAGCAGGTCCCGCGGGCGAAGCCCACGAGACCTGCCGAGCCTGGTGCGTCAGGACGCGTCGAGATCGACCTTGCAGACGTCCTTGGCGTGCTTGGTGATGGCGTCGTTGGCCGTGGTGAACTCCTTGCTGTCGAGACCCTGGAGCGTCTGGGGAAGCTTCTGCAGCTTCGCCACGTCGACGCCCTCGGGGATCTCTCCGGCCTGGACCTTGCCGAGGTCGGACAGCTTCAGACCGGCGTCCTCGAAGGCCTTCTCGACCGTCGAGATGCCCTTCTCGAGCGTGACCCACTCGTCCTTGACGGCGTCGGGTGCCTCGTCGCCCAGCGCCTTGAACTGGTCCAACGCCTCGTTGAACTGGGAGACGTCGCCGCCGTTGAGGCCCTTGATGTAGGTGGCTGCCGACTTGATGTCCTTGCAGTAGTCGGCCTCGGAGCCGCCAGAGCCGCCCGAGCTGCCGCCGTCACCCCCGCCGCAGGCCGCGAGCGAGCTGCCGAGCAGGACGGCGCCTGCGACTGCGAGTGAGATCTTCATGGTTGTCCTCCTGGTCGCGACGATGCCGGGCCCGTCCCGCGCCGCAGTGGGGTGCGATCAGCATGGCACGCGGCCAGGGCTCAGGACGAGCCGCCCTTGCCGCGTTGCGAGCGGGGCTTGCGACTCGGCTGCGCCCGCTTGGCGGCGCCCGAGGCCTGCACCGGACGACTCGGAGCCGCACCGGCCGCGACCGGCGCCTCAGCCTCCTTGGCCCGCCGGGCGAGCACGCGCGCTGCCTGGGCCTTGATGGCCGGCTCACGCTCCTTGAGCTGCGAGGCCAACGGGGTCGCGATGAAGATCGACGAGTACGCGCCGGCCAGCATGCCGACGAACAGCGCCAGCGCCAAGTCCTTGAGCGGACCGGTGCCGAGGATGAACACGCCCGCGAACAGCAGCGCGCCGACCGGCAGCAGCGCCGTGATCGAGGTGTTGATCGACCGCACCAGCGTCTGGTTGAGCGCCAGGTTGGCCTGCTCGGCATAGGTCCGGCTCGACGACTTGAGGATGCCCTTGGTGTTCTCGCGCACCTTGTCGAACACGACGACCGTGTCGTAGAGCGAGAAGCCGAGGATCGTCAGCAGGCCGGTCACGGTGGCCGGCGTGACCTCGAAGCCCGACAGCGCATAGACGCCGGCCGTGATGACCAGGTCGTGCGCCAGGGCCACGATGCCCGCGACCGACATGCGCCACTCCCGGAAGTAGGCCCAGATGAAGATCACGATGATCACGAGGAACACGATCAACCCCGTCAGGGCCTTGGTCGCGACCTGCTTGCCGTAGGTCGGACCGATCAGGTTCTGGCTCACCTCGGTGGCGCCGGCCTCCTTGAGGGACGCGGTCACCTGGGTCGCCTCGTCCTGGGTCAGGGCGCGCGTCTGGATCCGGATCGTGTCCTTGCCCGACGTCTGCACCGTCGGGTCACCCGCGTCGGGCACCCCGGCGTCCTCGACGCCCTGGACCATCGCGTCGGTCGAGGCGGCGTTGGCGACCTGGACCTTGGCCGTGAACTCGACACCGCCCTTGAACTCGACGCCCAGGTTGAACCCCCGCAGGACGAAGGCGAGCGCGGCCACGAGCACGATGACGGCCGAGATCACGTAGAAGAGCTTGCGGCGCCCGATGAAGTCGAACGAGACGCGGCCCTCGTAGAGGTGCTGTCCGAACGTGCTGATGCGTCCCATCAGTTGGCCTTCCTCACGGTGCTGGCGCCGGTGCGCGAGATCTCGGAGACCTTGCGGCCGGTGATGCCCAGGTGACCGGCATCGAGGCCGGAGAGCTTGTGCCCCTGCCCGAAGAACTTCGTCCGAGCCAGCAACGAGACCAGGGGCTTGGTGAAGAAGAAGACGACGAACACGTCGATCAGCGTCGTGAGGCCGAGCGCGAACGCGAAGCCGCGCACCACGCCGATCGCGAAGATGAACAACGTCAGCGCCGCGATGATCGACACCGCGTCGGCGGCGAGGATCGTGCCGCGGGCGCGGACCCAACCGGCCTCGACCGCGAGTCGCAGCGACTTGCCGTCACGCACCTCGTCGCGGATGCGCTCGAAGAACACGATGAACGAGTCGGCGGTGATGCCGATCGCCACGATCAGTCCCGCGATGCCTGGCAACGTCAGGGTGAACCCGACGCCCTTGCCGAGCAGCAGCACCATGACGTACGTCAGTGCGGACGCCACGAGCAGCGAGCCGATGATCACGAGCCCGAGGCCGCGGTAGTAGAACAGGCAGTAGACGACGACCAGGATCAAGCCGATGACTCCGGCCAGCAGGCCCGCGTCGAGCTGGGAGCCGGCGAGCGACGGCCCGATCTCCTCGCTGCCGTTGACACCGAACGTCAGGGGCAGCGCGCCGAACTTCAGCTGGTTGGCCAGGGCCTTGGACGTCGTGGCGTTGAACCCACCGGTGATCGACGAGACGCCGTTGGTAATGGCCGCCTGCGACGCCGGGGCCGTGATGACCTCGCCGTCGAGGACGACCGCGAACCGGTTCTGCGCCGGGGTGAGGGCCGTCGTGACGGTCTTGAAGGCGCCCTTGCCGTCACCCTTGAGCTCGATCCGGACGCTCCACTCGGCGCGCTGCGAGTCGTACTGCGGATCGGCGCTCTTGATGTCGGACCCGGGGATGACCGTGGGGCTGAGGATCTGCACCTCGCCGCGCGTCGTGTCGCACGTGACCAGCGGCTTGCCGGCGACGTCGTCGACGTTGACGCCGTCCGCGGAGCAGACGAACGAGGCGGCCTGCGCCTGGAGGGCCTCGATGCCCTTCTGGTACGTCTTGGGGAGCGTGTCGAGGCCCTGGGTCTCGGCCGTGATCATCTGGTCGAGCGTGAGCTTGCTCCAGTCGATGTCGTCGATGATCTTCTGCTGCGCCGCGGCGTCCTTCTCCGAGGCCGGCTTCGCAGCACTGCCAAGGTCGCCGGTCCACAGGAGACGGAACCTCAGCTGGGCGGTCTTGCCGACCTCGTCGACGATGCCGGCCTTGCGCTCGCCCGGGATCTCGATGATGACCTGGTCGCTGCCCTGCGTCGTGACCTCGGCCTCGGCCACGCCCGTTGCGTTGACGCGCTGGTCGATGATGTTGCGGGCCTGCTCGAGCTTGTCAGGGGTGACGTCGCCCTCGGTCGCCTTGGCCTGCAACGAGATGCGGGTGCCGCCCTCGAGGTCGAGACCGAGCTTGGGGTGCCAGGCGCTGCCGTCACCCTTGTCGGCGTTGAGGTCGATCAGGGCGACGAGGCCGTAGAGCGCGATCAGCACCGCGATGAACAAGGTCAGCGTGCGCTTGGGCCGAGGCAGGTTCGCGCTGCGCTGGGGAGAGCTGGCCATCAGTCGTCGGTGCCCGATTCGATGTCGGTCCCGGCGTCGACCGGGTCGGGGATGATGCGCGAGACGGCGTGACGGTTGACGACGATGACGGTGTCGGCCGCGACGCGCAGCTCGATCGTCTCGTCACCGATCGTGACGGTCTCGCCGAAGATGCCGCTGGCGAGCATGACCTGCTGGCCGGGAGCCAGCTGGCTCTGGAGCCCCTGGAACTCGCGCTGGCGGGCGCGGGCGGGCCGCAGGACCAGGAACCAGAAGGCCACGACCAAGATCGCGATGGGCAAGACGGTGGACGCCCAGTTTTCCACGGTGAAAGCTCCCGTACGAGTGTGAGTGACCTGAGCTCGGCTCAGGAACGGCCGGAGGGCCGTCGGATAGTTTAACCCGGCAACCGTTCCAGCATGCCGCGCCTCACTCCGTGTCCGTCAGGCAGGGTCGTCAGGCAGCGCGAGCTGGTCGACTCCCGCCGGCGCCGCGAGCCCGAGGTGGCGCCAGGCGGCGGGTGTCGCGACGCGACCTCGCGGCGTCCTGGCCAGGAATCCCAGGCGCACCAGGAACGGCTCGGCCAGCTCCTCGACGGTCTCGCGCTCCTCGGCGACCGCGACGGCCAGCGTCGAGACGCCGACGGGTCCGCCGCCGAAGCTGCGGCACAGCGCGTCGAGCACGGCCCGGTCGAGCCGGTCGAGGCCGAGCTCGTCGACCTCGTAGAGCGAGAGGGCCTCGCGGGCGACGTCGTGGTCGACGACTCCCCCGGCCCGCACCTCGGCGAAGTCGCGGACCCGGCGCAGCAGCCGGTTGGCGATGCGGGGCGTGCCGCGGGACCGTGACGCGATCTCGCGGCCGCCGTCGTCGGTCACCTCGAGGTCGAGCAGGCCGGCGGACCGCACCACGATGCGGTGCAGCTCCTCGGCGTCGTAGTAGTCGAGCTGTGCGGTGAACCCGAAACGATCGCGCAACGGGCTCGGGAGCAGACCCGCGCGGGTCGTCGCGCCGACGACGGTGAAGGGCGGGATCTCGAGCGGGATCGCGGTGGCGCCGGGCCCCTTGCCGACGATGACGTCGACCCGGAAGTCCTCCATCGCCATGTAGAGCAGCTCCTCGGCCGGCCTCGACATGCGGTGGATCTCGTCGATGAACAGGACGTCGCCCTCGTTGATGCCCGACAGGATCGCCGCCAGGTCGCCGGCGTGCTGGATCGCCGGACCGCTCGTGATGCGCAGCGGCGCGGACAGCTGGGTGGCGATGATCATCGCGATCGTCGTCTTGCCGAGGCCGGGTGGTCCGGACAGCAGGACGTGGTCAGGTGTGCGACCACGTCCCATCGCTGCCTCGAGCATCAGCGACAGCTGCTCGCGCACACGCTCCTGCCCCACGAGCTCGTCGAGCGTGCGCGGGCGCAGCGCGGCCTCGAACGCTCGGTCCTCGGGCCGGGCGTCGGCGACGATCGCCTCGAAGGCATCGATGTCGTCGTCGCCGAAGTCGGTGTCGTCGCGCATCAGCGGGCCTTGGCGAGCGAGCGCAGCGCGTCGCGCAGAATCGTCGAGACGTCAGGCTCGCTGCCCGGCGGCAGATCGGCCGCGACGCGGTCGAGCGCAGCCTCGGCGTCGCGTGTGGACCAGCCGAGGCCGAGCAGCGCCTCGTTGACCTGCGACCGCCAGGCCGGTGCGCCTGCCGCGACCGTCGTGGTGACGCCCACGCGGTCCTTGAGCTCGACGACGATGCGCTCGGCCCCCTTGCGGCCGATGCCGGGGACGGACGTCAGGGTCGTCAGGTCGCCCTGGCCGATCGCCTGGCGCAGCCGGTCGGGATCGAGCACGGCGAGCATCGCCTGGGCGACCTTGGGGCCGACCCCGCTGGCGGTCTGGACCAGCTCGAACATGTCGCGCTCGTCGGGCGTCGCGAAGCCGAAGATCGTCAAGGAGTCCTCGCGGACGACCATCGAGGTTGCCAGCTGCACCTCGGTGCCGATGCGCAGGCCCGCGATCGTGGCAGGCGTGCACATGACCTGCATGCCGACTCCCCCGACGTCGATGACGGCTGAGGTGAGCGTGACGGCGGCGACGGGGCCGCGGACGTGGGCGATCATTGAGGTCCTCTCGTCGGGGTGGCGCGCGCGGCGGCCGCGACCGCCATCTCGAGGCGGTTCTGGGCGCCACCGCGCCAGATGTGGCAGATCGCGAGCGCCAGGGCGTCGGCCGCGTCGGCCGGCTTGGGGGCCTCGGTCAGCCGCAGCAGGCGGGTGACCATCTGGGTGACCTGCGCCTTGTCGGCCCGTCCGCTGCCGGTCACCGAGGCCTTGACCTCGCTGGGCGTGTGCAGGTGCACGGGGATGCCGTGGCGAGCGGCCACGAGCATCGCGATGCCGCTCGCCTGGGCCGTGCCCATGACCGTGCGGACGTTGTGCTGGCTGAAGACGCGCTCGACCGCCACGACGTTGGGCCGGTGCTCGAGCACGCTCGCCTCGACCATCTGCTCGAGCCGGTGCAGCCGACGGGCCGTGTCGAGGTCGGCCGGGGTGCGGAAGACTCCCACGTGCACCATCGTCAGCGGGCGTCCGACCGTGCCGTCGACGACGCCGACACCGCAGCGGGTGAGGCCCGGATCGATCCCGAGCACCCTCATGGCCGCGCCACCCAGATAGAACGCATGTTCGACAGCCTAGACGGCTCCCCCGTCACGCCGCGGGCGACGCGCCGAGGGACGGCCGGCCCGAGGTCACTCGACCTGGGCCATGACCTCGTCGGAGGCGTCGAAGTTGGCGAAGACGTTCTGCACGTCGTCACAGTCCTCGAGCGCGTCGATCAGCTTCATGATCTTGGTGGCGGCGTCGACGTCGACGTCGACGGTCATCGTCGGCACGAACGACGCGTCGGCCGAGTCGTAGTCGAGCCCGGCCTCCTGCAGCGCCGTGCGCACGGCCACCAGGTCGGTCGGCTCGCTGAGCACCTCGAACGACCCGTCGAGGTCGTTGACCTCCTCGGCACCGGCGTCGAGCACCGCGATCAGGACGTCGTCCTCGTTGGTCGGCCCGCCCTCCTGCTCCTGCGGGACGATGATGACGCCCTTGCGGTGGAACATGTAGGAGACCGAGCCCGGGTCGGCCATGGTGCCGCCGTTGCGGGTCATCGCCGTGCGGACCTCCATGGCGGCACGGTTGCGGTTGTCGGTGAGGCACTCCACGAGCAGCGCGACGCCGCCGGGCGCATAGCCCTCGTACATGATCGTCGCGTAGTCGACGGCGTCGTCGCCGACGCCTCCGCCGCGCTTGACCGCGCGGTCGATGTGGTCCTTGGGCACCGACGACTTGCGGGCCTTCTGGATCGCGTCGTAGAGCGTGGGGTTGCCGTCAGGATCAGGTCCACCGATCCGCGCAGCGACCTCGATGTTCTTGACCATCTTGGCGAACATCTTGCCGCGCTTGGCGTCGACGATGGCCTTCTTGTGCTTCGTGGTCGCCCACTTGGAATGGCCTGACATGGCGCTGCCCCTAACTGATGACTGGCGGGTCGTACGGCTGACTGGTCCTCGGCTGCCGGCGCTAGGCCTGCAAGACCTGGTCGACGAAGTAGCGGTGAATGCGATCGTCGCTCCCCACCTCGGGGTGGAACGAGGTCGCCATCAGGCTGCCCTGTCGGACCGCGACGATTCTACCGGCTGCCTCGCCCGTCGGGATCGTGGCAAGGACGTCGACCTCCGGACCGACCGCCTCGACCCAAGGAGCGCGGATGAAGACCGCGTGCACCGGGTCGGCGAAGCCGTCGAACGCGATGTCGCCCTCGAAGGAGTCGACCTGCCTGCCGAACGCGTTGCGCCGCACCGTGATGTCGAGCCCGCCGAGCGTCTCCTGCCCGACGATGCCGTCCTCGATGCGGTCGGCGAGCATGATCATCCCGGCGCACGTGCCGAAGGTGGGCATGCCGCCGCGGATGCGGTCGACGAGTGGCTCGAACAGCTCGAACGTCCGCGCGAGCTTGTACATCGTCGTGGACTCCCCACCCGGCAGCACCAGGGCGTCGCAGCGGGCGAGCTCCTCGGGCCGGCGGACGCTGAACGCGTCGACGCCGAGTGCTGTCAGGGCGTGCAGGTGCTCGCGAACGTCACCTTGCAGGGCGAAGACGCCGATCGAGGGGGAAGCCACCGCGGAAGTCTATCGACGGTGCGCTCCGCCTCACGTCATGGGACGAGCGTGCAGCTACGTCCCGAGCCGTTGCCGCTGAACGCGTAGGTGAACGATGTGCGCTCTCCCGTGGGTGAGGGGAAGAGGCCGACGAGCGTCAGGGTGCCGGCCTTGTTGTTGAGGTTGGTCGTGGACGTCCTGGTGCGCAGGTTTCCGGAGAAGGAGTCCACCTCGGTCTGACCGGCCGGCGTGCTGTACGAGTAGCGGAACTCCCACGTGGTCGGGCTCACCGGAGCAGTCCAGGTGATGGTGAGGCTGTTGCCGCTCGTGGTGCAGCCGGTGATCGTGACAGCCGCCGGTCGGGTGAAGGTGCCGGACGTCGCCGTGGCGGTGTCGGTGTAGTAGGCCTGGGTCTGCGCGCCCGAGAACACTCCGGTGACGCAGGTGCCGACGATCATGACCGACGTGATCGACGCCGCCTTCCGGCGCCCGGATCCCTTGCGTGAGCCCCCCTGGTCCGGGGCGCGCGGCGTCCGGGGCCGAAAGATGGTCAGCAGCACCACCCCGACGAGGAGCCCGCCGGCGAAGATCCCGATCGGGCCGGACGTGAACGAGACGACGTACCCGGCCTTCGGGATGTCGAACAGCACGCGCGGGGCCGAGTCCACGACGTAGACGTTCTCGTCGGGCACCCCGTTCGCGTCTCCCTTGAGGACGAGCGTGGCCTTGCCGTCGGACCGGGAGAGGTCCTTGATGCGGTGGGTGACGCGCACACCGGTCCCCGTCCTGACCGTCACGACGTCACCCACGGCGAGCTCGGAGGCGGGAACCGTTCGGGAGATCGCCAGGGCCCCGGTGTCGATCGCCGGCGCCATCGAGCCCGACCTGAACACCACCGGCCTGACGTCGAACGCCACGGCGACGACGGCACTCAGGACGCACAGCACGCCCAGGACGGCGCCGACCGTCAGGGTGACCTCACGGACGGCGCGGAACGAGAAGACCGCGCGGCGTCTGCGCTGGCGTCGCTCGGCCCGTGTCTCGGGGATCTCCACGTAGCCGAGCCGCATCTGGGGGTCGGACATTACGGGGCTCCGACCTGCTTAGCGCTGAACGTGAATGCGGCCGTGGCAGAGAGGCCCTGACCGGTCGTGGTGCCGGTCGGGATGGTGGCGACGACGCAGAAGGACTCACTGTCCCCGGGCTGGCCGCTGCGTGCCAGCGGACGGTTGGCCGTGATCACGCCCGTGGCCGTGGTGCTGAGAGCCGCGTTGTAGGTCTGGGTGCCGCCCGTGCAGGCCGTGCCGGTCGAGGTGCCACCCGGGACGACCCGGAAGACCAGGCTCGACGCGAGGCCGCCGGTTGCGGTGCCGGTTGCCGTGTAGGTGAAGTCGAGCGAGCCGGCGTTCTGGACGGCCACGGTCGCCGACTTGCTGTCACCGGGCTGCATGTTGCTCATCGCGAAGCTGGTGGTGAACGCGGTGGGGTCGTTGTCGGCGCCGCCCAGCTTGATGTCGAGAGTGCCCGCCTGGAACGTTCCGCCGGTGAGCGTCGCGGCGTCGGTCCAGTACGCGAGGGTGCCCACGGCTCCGAGGCCGAGCACGACCCCGAGGCTGAGGAGCGCCCGGACGGGCGCGCTGCGCAGGCTGCGCAGGCCCTGACGAAGTCGGGATGTGGAGTGCTTAGCCATGGGAGGCTCCCTCTGTGTGAGTACGTCGTCGTGCGATGAGTGCGGAGCCGGCGCCGATCAGGGCCGCGGCCAGGGCGGCCCACCCCATCGCGGGCGCGCCGGTGTCGGGCAGGAGCCCGGAGTCGGGCTGGACACCCGGGTCGCCGGGATCGGCCCCGGCGGAGTCGTCGAGCACCGCGCCGGTCTGTCGCAGGTTGACCCGGAACGACACGTCACTGGCCAGGAGCTGTGTCTCGTTGGTCGACGACTCGTCGAACGAGACGGTCACGGTGACGGGCACGATCTGCTCGTCCTCGATGTCCTCGATCGTGAGCAGGCGGTGCTCGTCGGCGTCCACCACGGTTCGTGACCGGCCCTCGGCGCTCGCCGTGATGCTGAGGTCGCCGGAGTCCAGGAGATCGGTGACTCGGGCACCGAGCACGTCGATGGTCAGCCGTGCGAGCGCATTGCCCTGGTTGCGGACGTAGAACACCTCGGTCCGCGTGTCGCCGGGAACCCACGCGATGCCGTCGTCGAACACGGTGCCGCCGAGGGTCGGGGTGAAGGTGATGCCGTCATGGCTCAGGCCCATCTCGTCCGCAGCCGAGGCCGGTGTCGCGGCGCCGAGCACGAGACCCACGACGGTCAGCAGACCGGTGATGAGGATCCTCATGCGGCCACGTCCTGCTTCGGACGCTCGGTCGCTGCGGGGCGGCGGACGTCCACGGCAGCGGAGACCAGCATGAACGCGGCGTAGATCACGAGACCGGAGCCGACCGCGACCACGGCCGCCTGGTGCTGGGACCGGTCGAGCAGCTGGTTGGCCCGACCGAGGTACGGCGCGGCGTACCAGAGCGTGCCCCGGATCTGCTCGGCGCGGACCGACCCGAGGTCGGGGGCCGAGTTGTCGTCGCCCTGGGTCAGCAGTCGGGTCGATCCGTCGTCGGCGATCTTCTCGCCGATCACGCGGTGCGTGGCTACCGCGGGCTTGCCCGGCTCCAGCTGGTACGTGATGACGTCACCGATGGCGATCTCGTCGATGGGAGTCGGCCGGACCACGACAAGAGTGCCCGGCGGGTAGGACGACGCCATCGACCCGGTGAGGATCGTGTAGGGCGTCCCGCCACCCAGGCGGGGAACCAGCACGCAGATCGCGAGCACGCCGAGGACCGCGAAGATCACGAGCCAGGAGACGACCTGGCCGATCCATCCGGCGATGCTCTTCACGAAGTCCTCGGTTCATGGAAGGTGTACCCGGGAGGGGCGCCGGCGACGGCCGACGCCCCTGCGGGAACGGACGGGTTCAACGGGTCAGTTGACGTCCTGCGTCAGCGTCACCACGTAGTCGTCGAGCGTCAGCGTCTTGCTGTCGTTGCTCGCGTTGTCGACAGCCGCACCGAACGGGAAGTCGACCGTGATGGTCGCCGTCAGCGTGTCGCCCTCGTTGTCGGACGTGATCTGACCTGCCCCGCCGAGCGGCGCGCCGGCGACGTCGAAGTCGGCGTCGACGGTCACGAAGGGGTTGAGGGTGCCGGTCGAGCCGTCTCCGTCGTCGACCGAAGGGGTGGCCGCGAGGTTGTCGCCGCTGGCGCCGATCGTGTAGGTGCAGACCTTCGTCAGCAGGTCGCCGGGCACGATCGCCTGGTCGTACGCAGTCCCGTCCTCGTACTCGAAGTCCGAGCACTCATCGAGGGTCAGGGTCAGCTTGCCGCCGTTGATGTCGCCGCCCTCGAGCGTGACGGTGGCGTTCCAGAACGCGAGGGAGCCGGCGCCTCCGAGGAGGAGCGTTCCGGCCGCGGCGGCCGCGAGCGCGCCCTTCGTCGATTTCTTCATGCGGGAGTCCGTTCAGGTGGGAGTGGGAACCACCGAACGATCCGTGGTTCGTCTCCTGTAACGACCACGAATCGACCAGGACACGCTGCCGCAGCAAAGATGGCCCGAAGGGACCAGACGGCATGATCACATCGGCCGATGAGCCCGCGACCGTCTCATCCGCGTGACGACGGCGGTGGCGTGAGAGACGAATCTCCAGGGGATACGCCACCGCCGCCGCTCCCTCTCGGATATCCCTCCCGATCGGGGCAACGGAGTGAGCAGACCATCCATGACGACGAACGTCGGACGGGCCGAGCTCCCTCTTGAGTCGTCACGCGATGTGAGGCACTCCCATACCTCGCGCGCGGCGACATGATCATCATACTCCGCGGAAGGCCCATTCAGCGAGACGCTCATGCCGAGCGCCGAGAACCGCCCCCGCGCCGGTGCGGCGAGGCCACGACCAGACCCAGGCACGCGATCAGCAGACCGCCGACAACGACCGCGAGCAGGCCGTCGAGCGGTTTCACCAGGAGCCCGAGCCACGGCACCGAGAACGCCACCCGATCGACCTCGGTCACCTCGTAGGTCTCGGCGTCGGGCACCGCGGACCGGTCGGCCTTGAGGGTCAGCCGGATGCTGCTGCCGTACGGCTCGACGAGCGTGACCCGGTGGGTGATCCGCTGCCCCAACCTGTTGGTGACGCTGACGACGTCGCCGACGCCGACGGAGCCGGCTGACACGGTGCGGGCGAACGAGAGGTCGCCGGAGGAGATCGCCGGCGCCATCGAGCTTGATCGATGGGTGATCGGGCTCAGGCCGAGCACCACGACGGCCGCCGCCGCGAGCAGGCAGAGCGCTCCGAGGACCGCCCCGACCCGCAGGCCCAGGGTGCGGCAGAACCACCCGGAGCGCAGCGGGCCACTCGCCCGCCGACGGCCGAACTGGTCCATCGATGTCCCTTCGAGGTGTCCCTCCCTCGACGGAGCAGCCTAGCGGGGGCTCCACCCCGACCGGCCGGATACCTCAGCTGCAGAGGCTGACGACGGCCACTGTGTAGGACCGCGTACTGGAGGCCGCCGAGGTCCAGGTCGTGCTCGTGTAGGCCCGGTTGGCCCTCACCCATGCGGTTCCGCCCGAGATGGCGCTGACGAACGTCGTGGACGTCGTGGTCACCTCCCGGGTGAGAGCACCGCCGGCCCCGTAGTGGACGGTGTAGCTCGTGGCACCCGGCACGGCGTCCCAACTGAAGGTCACCGACAGCACTCCCAGGGCGCCGCACCTGAAGTTGGCCGGCACCGCGATGGTCGTCGTGCTGAACGTGCCGCTCGTCGCCGTGCCGGTGTCGATCCAGCCCGCCGCGGCGGCCGGCGCACCCATGGCGACGGTCGCCACGACCGCGACGGTGCTGCGCGAGACGACGCGGGAGCGTCTGCTCCTGGCGCCCTTGCGGGCTCCCCCGCGCCCGCCCGGCGGCGACGCGGCACCGGAGTTTCCCCCATCGTCGGTCGGCCTGCGCCGCACGATCACCAGGACCGCTACGACGACGAGCATCCCGGCCAGGAAGGCACCGGCCGGCCCCGAGAGCCACGACAGCACGTAGCCGAGCCGGGGGACGTCGAACAGCACGCGGTCCGCGCTCGCGACGTCGTACGGCAGGGGGTCGGCTGCCTCGTTGGCGTCGCCCTTGAGGGTCAGCCGGGCCCGGTCGCGAGATCGTTCGACCCCGGTGACGCGGTGCGTGACCCGCACGTCGCCGGCGCCCACCACGCTCACGACGTCGCCGACCTGGATGTCCGAGGCCGGGACGGACCGCGCCACGGCGAGGGCACCCGTCTGGATCGTCGGCGTCATCGAGCCGGACCGGAAGATCAGGGGCTTGACGTCGAGCACCAGGGCCAGACCCGCCACGACGACGCACAGCACCCCCAGGAGAGCGCCCACGGTCAGGGCGATCTCACCGAGCGCGTGTGCGCCTCGTCGGGCGGATCGCGGCGTCGTCATGGTCAGGGAGCCACCTGGTCTGCGGTGAACGTCAGCGTCAGGACGCTCGACTTGCCCTGCAGGTCGGTCGAGGCAGCCGACGGCAGCGTGGCCCGGAAGCACAGGTCACGGGTAGCGGCGTTGGCCAGCGACGCCTGGCTGGGCAGGAAGGCGCCGTTGACGGGCTGGTCGGTGACGATGGCCGTGCCCGTGCAGACGCCGGCGCTGCTCGACGGGTAGACCGAGATGCGCAGCGCCGCCCCGAGCTGGTCGGTGCCCACGCCGCTGTTGGTCGCCGAGCCGGACGCCTTGAAGGTGAACGGCACCGTGCCGGCGTTGGTGATGCGCAGGACGCCGTCCTTGGTGCTGCCCGGGACCATCCCCGTCATCGCGAAGTCGGTCGTGAACTGAGGCGGGTTGGCGTCCACCGCAGGATTGCCGAGCTTCAGGTCGAGCTGGCCCGTCGTGAACGTGCCACTGGTCGCGACGGCCGTGTCGGACCACGACGCCATCGTGCCGGTCGTGCCGACCCCCAGCACGACGCCGAGGCTGAGCACGGCTCGCAGCCGGGCGGACCGCCACCATGACGTGCGAGACGCTCGGCGGGTCGACTTATGACTGGACATGGGAGTCTTCCTTCTCGTGACGCCGCGACGTCAGGATGGTTCCGCCGCCGATGAGGCAGGCGGCGACGAGGACGACCCAGGTGACGGGTCCTCCGGTGTCGGGCAGGAGGCCGTCGGGAGGATCGACGGTCTCGCCGGCGTCCTCGACACCGGCCGGCTTCTGGACCAGACGCACCCGGAAGTCGACGTCGAGGCGTCGGCGCTGCGAGGAGTTGACGGAGGTCGGGTCGAGCGCCACCTCGACGTCGACCCGTGACACGTCACCGGACGGCAGGTCGACGCCCGACACCAGCCGATGGGTCCCCGCAGTCGACACCCCCTGCCACGGTCCACCGTCACCGCGGGCCGAGACCGACAGGTCACCGGTGTCCATCAACGAGTCCACGGTCGAGCCGAGCACGTCGATCGACAGGCGTGCGTCGTCGTCGGACTCGTTGCGCACGTAGAAGGTGCGGACCCGCTCGTCACCGGGGACCCAGACCACGGCGGGGTCGTAGAGCGGCTCGGTGAGCCGGGGACCGAACGTCACCCCGTCGTCGCTGAGCCCCACCTCGGGGTCGGCGGCTGCCGGCAGGGCGGCGCCGAGGATCAGCACCAGCGCGAGCGCGCCGGATCGCGTGACGTCGATCATGTGCGCACTCCTTCCCTGCGGCGCACACGGTCGCCACGGCTCCGAGCGGCGCCGACGAACATCGTCACCGCGTAGCCGAGCAGCACCGCCGCGACGATGACCGTCGCGGACTCGCGCTGTCGATCGGTGAACCACGTGCTGACGTGTCCGAGATAAGGCACGGAGTACCACCGCTCGCCCCTGACCTGGGCGGGGATGACCGGCTTCTCGTCGGTCGCGTCGTTGGCGTCGCCTCGGGTCGTCAGCACGGTGCGCCCCGCCAGGTCGACTCCCACCGCCACGACCCGGTGGGTCACGACGGTCGGCTGGCCCGACTCGAGCTGGTAGGTGACGACGTCCCCGACATCGAGGTCGTCGACGTCGATCGCCTTGACCACCACGAGGGTGCCCGGCGGCATGCCGGGCTTCATCGAGCCCGTCAGGATCGTGTAGGGGGTGGCGCCGGCCAGCCGGGGAATCAGCACCGAGAGGGCAAGCGAAGCCACCACGGCGGCGATGACGAACCAGGCCACGACCTGGGTCAGCCATCCGTGGACGGTGAGGTGCTCTGCTCGACGCTTCGACATGTGCGGCACCGACCTGCCGGTCGGGAGACGGGACCGTGGTGAGACCCCTGGGCCCACCACGGCCCCGTCAGGACCGGGAGGTCGATCAGGCGTTCGGGTCGTCCTGGACCAGGCTGACCGTCAGCGTGTCGAGCTGGGCGACGAGGTTCTGCGTGTCGTTGGCGTTCGAGGTCGTCGCGTTGCCGTAGGGGAACGTGACCGTGATGGCAGCGGTGAGCGTGTCGCCGTCGTGCAGCGACGTCACCTTGCCACCGACCAGCGCGTCGGGCGTGACCGAGTAGGACGCCGCGGCCGTGGCCGAGAGCGTCGGCGCCGGGTTCTCGTCGCCCGCCGTCTGGTTGAGCGTGATCGTCGCCGGCAGGGTCGGCGTCGCGGCCAGGTTATCGCCCTTGGCGGTGATCTCGAAGTCGCAGTCCTTCGTGATCGTGTCGCCCGGCACGATGAGGGCGACCGGCTGGCCGGCCTGGGCGTTGTCGGGGCCATAGACCCACGTCGCGTCGCAGGTGCCGTCGCTCAGCTTGAGCTCGCCGGAGCTGACCGAACCGCCGTCGGCCGTGCCGTCGGCCGTCCAGTAGGCCAGCGATCCCGCGCCGCCGAGCAGCAGGATGCCTGCAGCCGACGCCGCGAGGGCGCCCTTGGTGGACTTCTTCATGGTGTTCTCCCGGTCTTGTTTTTCCCCGCAACCCCAGTGGCTGCAAGGACGAAACGAACGACCCGCGGGCACATGACATCGATGGTCATGCTTGCTCCCTACACGCCCCTCAGCGGATCCCTCCCTTGAACCATGCGCCTTTTCTCACGTGCGCGCCAAGGAAAACAAACAAAAAAAGACAGACACCCCCGAAAATGTTCGGGGGTGTCTGGTCGTCGGTCGAGCTGCGCGGCGTGGGCCGCGCGAGCATCACCAGCCGCGTTCGGCCAGGCGGTGGGGCTCGGGGATCTCGTCGACGTTGATGCCGACCATCGCCTCGCCCAGGCCACGCGAGACCTTGGCGATGACGTCGGGGTCGTCGAAGAACGTGGTGGCCTTGACGACCGCGGCAGCACGCTCGGCGGGGTTGCCGGACTTGAAGATGCCCGAGCCGACGAACACTCCCTCGGCACCCAGCTGCATCATCATGGCCGCGTCGGCCGGGGTCGCGATGCCGCCGGCGGTGAACAGCACGACGGGCAGCTTGCCCGCCTCGGCGACCTCCTTGACCAGCTCGAACGGCGCCTGCAGCTCCTTGGCCGCGACGTAGAGCTCATCCACGGACAGCGACTGCAGCCGGCGGATCTCGCCACCGATCTTGCGCATGTGCATCGTGGCGTTGGAGACGTCACCGGTGCCGGCCTCGCCCTTGGAGCGGATCATCGCCGCACCCTCGGTGATGCGCCGCAGCGCCTCGCCCAGGTTGGTCGCTCCGCACACGAACGGGACCGTGTAGTTCCACTTGTCGATGTGGTTGGCGTAGTCGGCCGGGGTCAGCACCTCGGACTCGTCGATGTAGTCGACACCCAGGCTCTGCAGCACCTGTGCCTCGACGAAGTGACCGATGCGGGCCTTGGCCATGACCGGGATCGAGACCTGCTCGATGATGCCGTCGATCAGGTCGGGATCGGACATCCTGGCCACGCCGCCCTGCGAACGGATGTCGGCCGGGACCCGCTCGAGCGCCATCACGGCGACCGCGCCGGCGTCTTCGGCGATCTTGGCCTGCTCGGCGTTGACGACGTCCATGATCACGCCACCCTTGAGCATCTCCGCCATGCCGCGCTTGACGCGAGAGGTGCCGACCGTTGTTGCATCAATGCTCACTGAGATGTCCTTTGTTGTGCCGGGAACGTGCACCTCATTCTACTCCCGGGGCCACGGGGCCGGCCCGCCGGACACATGACGGACAGGTCACTACCGGCGGACGAGTCCGCGACGCCGTCGCCGGGCCGGAGCGGCGACCGCGGCCGCCTCGAGCAGGTCGGCGAGCCGCACGAGCTTGCGGCGCGGACGACCCCGACTCGCCCCCTCGAGCCGCTCCAGCTGGTCGATGGCTCGCCAGCCTCGAGCGTCGATCGCGGCCGCCGAGCGTGACCGCACGAGGGCGCGCAGCTCGCGGTGCGTGCGTGCGGGTGCCGGAAGGACTCCGGCGTTGGCGTCGGCGACCAGGCTCTCCACCGTCTCCTGGGCACACGACTTGTTGGTGCCGATGAAGCCGTTCGGTCCACGCTTGATCCAGCCGACGACGTAGGTCGCCGCCAGTCCGTCGACCCGGCCGGCCCGGTGCGGGACGACCGCCGCCCGCTCGTCGAAGGGGACGCCGGGGATCGGCACGCCGCGGTAGCCGATCGACCGCAGCACCAGGCCCGTCCTGATCGTCTCCGTGACGTCGGTCGGCTCAGGCCTGACCACGCCTTCCGTCGTCACGAGCCGGTTGTGCCGGACGACGACACCCTCGACAGCGCCGTCGCCGCGCACCTCGACCGGCGACGCCGCGAAGCGGAAGACGATCCGGCGGGCACCGGTTCGTGCCGGACGCGACGCTGCGGCGCGCAGCGTCGCGATCTTCTCGCGCGTCATGGGGTCGTCGACGGGTGCGACGAGGTCGTCACCCTCGACGGCGATCTCGATGTCGTCGCGGGCCACGAGACCCACCAGCTCGGGCAGGGTGAACGCCGCCTGGGCCGCGCCGCGACGACCGAGCAGCACGATCTCGCGGACCGCACTGCCGCGCAGCGCCTCGAGCGCGTGGTCGGCGATGTCGGTCGACGCCAGCCGGTCGGGCTCGGTGGCCAGGATCCGGGCGACGTCGAGGGCGACGTTGCCGTTGCCGACGATGACCGCCCGCTCGCCACTCAGGTCGAAGGTGTGGTCTGCGTGATCGGGATGGCCGTTGTACCAGGCGACGAACGCCGTCGCCGTCGTGCTGCCCGGGAGGTCCTCCCCCGGGACACCGAGGCGTCGGTCGCTCGACGCACCGGTCGCGTAGACGACCGCGTGGTGGTGGTCGGCGAGCTCGGCGTGGGAGATGTCCGTGCCAACCTCGACGCCCAGGACGTAGGAGAAGCCGGGCTGGTCCTCGATCTGACGGAACAGCCCGTCGATCGACCTGGTGCTCTGGTGGTCGGGCGCGACCCCCGAGCGCACCAGCCCGTGCGGGGTCGGCAGGCGGTCGATCACGGTGACGTGGACGCCCGGACGCTTCAGCAGCTCGTCGGCGGCGTAGAGCGCGGCCGGACCGGACCCGACGATCGCGACCCGGAGGTCGTCGTGGGAGGTCCGGCCGGTCACCGGCGCCACCGGCGCCTGGGCCGGGTGGTTGCGCGGCTCGGCGTGGAACACCGCATTGATGTCGACGAAGGGCAGCTGGGCCTCGGTGAGCTTGTCCTGCGGCGCGATCGCGCCGACGGGGCACGCCGTCACGCAGGCACCGCAGTCGACGCACGACACCGGGTCGATGTAGAGCATCTCCGCCAGGGCGAAGTCCGGCTCGTCGGGCGTCGGATGGATCGCGTTGACCGGGCAGGCGAAGACGCACGAGGCGTCGCCGCAGCACGCCTGGGTGACGACGTGGGCCACCGGCTCAGTCCGCGATCGCGAAGGTGACCGGCGGCTCGCTGCGGTAGCGCGAGGCGCGGCCGTCGATGCGGCAGAGCTTCCACATCAGGCGCGACACCCGGCTCTGGCGCAGACCGGCCTGGTCGGCGAGCATCCGGACGTCACCGAACAGCTCCTGGAGGCGCTCGCGCGACTCCGGGGCCCGCCAGTAGAGGTCCTTCATGACGCTGCGCGGGATGCCGAACTCCCGGCGGAACGACTTCGAGGGCACCATGATCACGTCGCACAGCACCCGCATGATCACCGGGAACAGCACCGAGATGACGAGCTTCTCGACGCGACCGAGCCGGGGCGCGTTGCGGCGGATGTAGTGGTGGGCGAACGAGATGTGGCGGGCCTCCTCGGCCACGTGGATCTCCATGATCCGCGACAGGACGGGCGGCAGCTCCTTGCCGCTGCGCAGGATGCCCTTCTGCGTGTGGTCGATCGGCTCCTCGCCGGCGAGGACACCGATGAAGAACGCGTAGGGCACCGCGGAGCCCGCCCACGGCAGGATGCCCGCGATGCGGCGCATCAGCCACGGCATGCCCTCGACCGGCAGACCGATGCGGTTGACCGTCTCCTGGAACATCTGCGTGTGGTGGCACTCCTCGGTCGCCTCGTGCGTCAGGTAGCGGTACTCCGGCGAGCCGTTGGGCAGCGTGAAGACGTACTGCATGATCCCGCGGATCAGGATGTTCTCGAACTGCAGACCGACCTTGAGGATGTTGGCCTGGCGCCACTGCCCGATCGCGATCTGACGCTCGAGCGACTGGGCCTGGTACCACGGGTGCGCGCCGAGCGGATCGACGTCGGTCGGCAGCACCCAGCGCGGGTCGTCGGACCGGACCTGGAAGTCGGGGTGGTCCCACGGGACGTCGACGAAGGCGTCGAAGTGACGATCGACCGAGGCCTGCGACAGCCCGCGGAGGATGTCGGCGTACTGCTCGGGACTGACGTCGACCGGGATGTCGGGCAGCTCGGCGTTCTGGTGGTCCATCGTCTGCGACATCGGTGCTCCTCGTGGTCGGTCGGTCCGACCAGCATGCGTCATACCCGGGGTATGTGTCAACGTTGATGTCACATAGGGCGTGTCACGTAGTTCCCGCAGGTCAGGGCATGCAGAAGGACCCCGGCCTCGGGGAGGTCGGGGTCCTTCTGCGCCCACGACTCAGGCACTGCGCGCCCACTTGCGGGCCGCGAACGCCGCGCCCGAGGCGCTCACGACCGCGCCACCGGCGAGCAGCCACGACAGGTTCATGCCGCCGTCGTCCTGACCATCGGCGGCCAGACCGGCGTCGACGCGGGTGGGCACGGCGATCGTGTCGACCGCGTCGTCAGCGGGGTCGGCGGACCCGTCGACGGGATCGGGATCGGTCTCGTCCTGGTCGCTGTCGTCGTCGCCCGAGCCGGACCCACCGTCGGGCGTGCAGTCGACGCCGTGGGTCGGGCAGGGCTCCGGGTTGGTGAGGTCGCCGGGGCCGGTGGGCTGGGTCGGCTCGGGCTCCGGGTTGGTGATGTCGCCCGGACCCTTCGGCTTCTCGGGCTTCGGCGCCGGAGCGATGTCGCTCGGACCCTTCGGCTTGTCAGGCTTCGGCGCCGGAGCGATGTCGCTCGGACCCTTCGGCTTCTCGGGCTTCGGCGCCGGAGCGATGTCGTCGATGTCGGGCTGGGGCTCGGCCGGCGGCATGACGATGACGGGGCCGGGCTCGGTCGCCATGGCGGCGGCCGGGACCATCATGAAGGCGGCGGTGGCCAGCGGGGCGGCGATGACGAGGTTGCGGATCGTGGTGTTCATGGCGTGTCTCCTGTGAGGTCGAGGTGCTGCTGTGGGTGGGTGGTTCGTGCTCGTTCGGAAGTAGGAGCAACCCGGCCGCAGGTTTCTTGCAGCTTTTCCGAGAATCCTTTTCGTCGGCAGGTCTCGCGCCGGCTTCTGCCCGTCGTCAGAGTGATTTCTCGGCGTAGACGATCGTGTTGTCGGGGTAGGTGCGAGTGATCGGATCCGGTGATCCGCCACAGGTGATGAGCCGCAGGACCGGCCGGCGGGTCGGTCCCCAGATCCGGTCGTACGGCAGCGCGTCCTTGTCGACCTGCTCGACGTCCGTCACGACGAACGTGTCTCCCCCGCCGTGCCGCGAGACGGACACCCGGTCGCCCCGCCTGAGCTCGTGCAGCCCGGCGAAGACGTCGTCGCCGGCCGGACCGTGCACGTGCGCCACGAGCACGGCCGGACCGGGCGCCCCCGGCCGCGGACCCGGCTCGTACCAGCCGGCATCGCCGAAGTCCGGCGTCTCCATCGCTCCGCTGGGCAGCAGGCCGACGGCGTGGAGGCGCTCGTCGACCCCGATCGCGGGGATCCTCAGCCGCGTGGGCTCCCCCACGTCGCGCGCCGCCGGCGCCACCTGCACCTGCGGGAGCACCGTTCGGGTGGGCTGGGGCGCGACGACCGCCGGCACGGTCTCACCGGTTCGACCGCCCGCGCCCCACAGGGCGACGCCCAGGGTCAGGGCGGCCGTGGCGCGGCGCAGCCGGTGTCTCAGCAGGTCTTTCATCGGGGCCTCCGGGCTCGTGGTCGGACACGAGTGGGAGCACCGAGGGTCCCCGGTCTTGCAACTATCGGCCGAGCCGTGCGGCCACCGGCCTGTCAGCGGCGACGAACCCCTACTGCGGGCAGGGGTTGACCGACACCGTCCGGCTGGGGCCCGTCGCCTGGTTGCCGCGTGCGTCCCGGGCGGTCACGCGCATCGTCACCGACCCGCCGACCGAGAACGTGCCCATCTGGGCCGTCCACCGCGAGCCCGACCGGGTCATCGTCGCGCTGTCGGAGCCGCTCGGGCCGCTCCAGCGCAGCACGACCGACGTCAACCGGCTCTCGTCGGACACGGCGACCGAGACCGGGACCTCGCACGACGGGTCTGCGCCGGTCGACGGTCGACCCACCGACGGCGGGCGCTCCTCGGTCAGGGAGACCCTGACCGACGCCCGCCCCGAGGGCCACGCGACCCGCACCGAGTCGGACGACTCCCCCTCCGCCACCGCTCCCCGGTCAGCACGCACCGACACCGTGGTGGAGCCTCCGGGCGCCACCGTGGCACTGGCAGCAGCGGTCGTCAGCCAGCCCGCGCCGTCCGAGAGCTGGAAGGCGACCGGAGCGTCACCCGTGTTGGTGACCGTGAAGCTCCCCGCGCTGTCGCTGCGTCCCAGGGAGATCGACGACGTCGACAGCGTCAGGGTGCCCGGAGCAATGGCCGCCGGTGTCGTGGCGCTGGGGGTCGGCTTGGGCTTCTTGTCCTTGACGTCCTTCGGCGGTGCGCTCGGCGTGGCCGCCGGCTCGGTGGGCGTGGGCGCCTGCGTCGCGACGTCGGCCGACTGCGGCGTGGGGTCGTCACCACCCGGCCACAGCAGGGCCGCCCCACCGCCCCCGATGAGCACGACGGCTGCGGCGATCGCCGCGACGGCAGCACGCGGTCGTCGCCGCGTCGCCGACGGGATCGTCGCGGCAGCCAGCGGCGCAGCGGCGAGGGGCTCGCCCGCAGGAGTCGTAAACGCGACCAGCTCGGTGTCGGCCACGACCCGGTCGCGCAACGACAGCGGCGCGGTGAAGACCGGCACGGTGGCGAGCAGCATCCAGGGGCTGAGGAACTTCTTGCGCCGCCGCGAGCAGACATCGCAGTCGTCGACGTGGCGAGCAACCCGCTTGCGGATGAGGGGCGAGAACGTGCCGTCCCAGTCGGCGAGCACCCCGTCGAGCTCGTCACAGTCGTCGCGGCCCATGCGGGCGATGAGCAACGCGCCGAGGGAGCGCTCGACCTGTGCCTTGAGCCGGTTGACCATGACGTACGCGTTGGCGGCCGTCACGCCCATCGCCTCCCCGAGCTCGGCTCCCTCCAGGCCTTGGCGCAGGTGCAGGTCGAGCAGGGCACGATCGCGGTCCGTGAGGCCGGCGGCGGCGTCCCAGACGATCTGCTGCGCGGCCGCGCGCTCGGCCTCCTGGTCGGGGGTCAGACGGTCGTCAGCCATGGCGACCAGCTGCTCGTCGTCGCCGAAGGCGATCCGCTTGCGCGCCTTGAGCCTGCGCAGGCACTCGCTCCGCACGATCGCGTAGAGCCAGGGGCGCAGCCGATCGGCCTCGCGCAGCTGACCGAGCCGCTCGGCGACGATCACGAAGGAGTCGGCCACCGCGTCGGCGGCGTCCTCGCGCTGGCGCAGCATCGAGTAGGCGAAGTCGTAGAGCTTGCCGCCGTAGCGGTCGTACATCGTGCCGAGCGCCTCGCGGTCGGCCGCCAGCACGCGGGCGACGAGCTCCGCATCGGTCGGTCCGGGCAGCCCCGTCGGCTCGGTCACGCTCGCATCCTAGGAGGAAACCGGGCATGACTGCGACATTCTCGGCCATCGCCTCGCCCTCCTCCCGGTGTGGTGTGCACCAGTAGGAGGCCCGAGGGCCCCGTTTCTTACACCTTTTGTCCTACGGCTTCTGAGCGGTCAGGATCCGAGCTCGGGGTTGACGACCGCCTGCTTGTAGACGATCCGCATCCGCTGGAAGACCGTGACCAGGCTGGCCAGGGCGAGCGCCCAGAGGGTGATCTCGCGCAGGAACGGCAGGTCCAGCAGGCCGGCGAAGCCCGTCATCACCAGGATCGAGACGAGCCGGTCGGACCGCTCGGCGATGCCGCCCTTCGCCGTCATGCCGAGCGACTCGGCGCGCGCACGGGCGTACGACGTGAGGTTGCCCAGCACCAGGCAGGCCAGGCTCAGGTAGAGGTAGATCCTGGGGTCGCCGAGATCGGCCTCGGCGTCGGAGGTCGTGTAGTAGAGCATGATGCCGCCGAACACCGCTGCGTCGCCGACGCGATCGAGCGTGGAGTCCAGGAACGCGCCCCACTTCGACGACGTGCCCAGCTTGCGGGCCATGTAGCCGTCCATGATGTCGCTGAACACGAATGCCGTCACGACCATGACGCCGATGAAGAAGTCACCTCGCGGGAAGAAGAACAGCGCGCCGCCGCTGACGCCCAGCGTGCCGACGACCGTCACCTGGTTCGGCGTGACGCCGAGCCTCAGCAGCAGGTCGGCGAGCGGGGACCAGACGTTGGTCCAGAACTGGCGGAAACGTTCGAGCATGGGCTTCTTCTACTCCTTGGGCCAGGCGGCCGCGAGCATCTCGCGGGTGTCGCCCAGCAGTTGCGGCATGGTCTTGGTGTGCCCGATGACGGGCAGGAAGTTGGCGTCGCCACCCCATCGGGGGACGATGTGCTGGTGCAGGTGCGCGGCGATGCCGGCCCCCGCGATGTTGCCCTGGTTCATGCCCAGGTTGAAGCCCTGCGGGCTCGTGACGGCACGCATGACCTGCATCGCCTGCTTCGTCAGCAGGGCGACCTCGACCGTCTCCTCCTGCGTCAGCTCGGTGTAGTCGGCGACGTGGCGGTAGGGGCAGACCAGCAGGTGCCCGGCGTTGTAGGGGTAGAGGTTGAGCACGGCGTACGCCACCTCGCCGCGGTGGACGATCAGGCCGTCCGCGTCGTCCATCCCCGGGATCCGGCAGAACGGGCAGTCAGCCTCGGCGGAGCTCTCGGGCTTGTTCTCGCCCTTGATGTAGACGATCCGGTGGGGGGTCCACAGCCGCTCGAAGGCGTCGGGCTCCCCCACTCCGTCCTGCACCTCGCGCTCGTCCGTCACGCAAGTACCCTAGTCGCCCGGCGCCTGTGGCCCTGCACCGACGTGGGCGATTCTGCGGGCCGCGATCGGCGCGCGACGATAGCCTGAGGATCCGCTCGCAAGGGAGACTGCGCATGAAGGGTTCCATCGGGGTCGCCCTCGTGGGCCTCGTCGCGTCGAGCGTGCTCGCGGTGCCTGCCCTGGCGAAGAACGACGACGCGCCGCCGGCGGCGCCGCGCCCTGCCGAGCGCACCACGATGGTGGTCGTGGGCGACTCGATCAGCTCGTCCTACAGCCGTGACGGCGTCGGCGACAAGCTCGCCTGGTGGTCGATCCTCGCCGATCGGATCGACGTCGAGCCGGTGGTGCTGGCCGAGGGCGGGTCGGGCTACCTGCGCCGCGGCGTGCGGTGCACGGGCACCAGCTTCCTCGACAGGGTCAACGCCCATCCCGAGGTCATCCGCACCGCCGACGTGGTGATCGTCGAGGGCGGCGTCAACGACCGCCGCCACTGCCTCGCCGTGCGCAGCAACGGCCGCGGCGACGCGCGCAGCTCGCCGCAGCAGGTCGACGACGCCGTGCGCGCGACGCTCGCCCGGGTCGACGAGCTCGCCCGTCCCGACGCCACCGTGATCGTCACGGTGCCGTGGGGCAACGGCCGACGCATCAGCTCGAGCCGCTGGTGGGTCACCAACCTGGTCCGGTCAGCAGCCCTTGACCACGACTTCGAGTACGTCGACACCGCGACCGAGGCCATCCGCCACCCCCACCGGACGATCGACGGGATCCACCCCAACCGGTTCGGCAACCAGGAGATCGCCAAGCGGTTGTTCTACCGCAGCAGCCTGAACCCCTGAGCGGCCCGCCTCAGACCTGGACGCGGCTCTGGATCGCCTCGACGATCCGGGCGACGGCGTCGTCCAGCGTGACTCCGTTCTCCTGCTCGCCGCTGCGGTAGCGGAACGAGACCGCACCCGCCTCGACGTCGTTGTCGCCGGCGATCAGCATGAACGGCACCTTCTGCAGCTGCGCGTTGCGGATCTTCTTCTGCATGCGCTCGTCGGAGTCGTCGACCTCGACGCGGATGCCGAGGGCCTTGAGCCGCGTGGTCAGCTCGTAGAGGTAGTCGGCGTGCCGCTCGGCGACCGGGATGCCGACGACCTGGACGGGGGCGAGCCACGGGGGGAACGCGCCGGCGTAGTGCTCGACGAGGACACCCATGAAGCGCTCGATCGAGCCGAACTTCGCCGAGTGGATCATCACGGGCTGCTGGCGCGAGCCGTCGGCCGCGACGTACTCGAGGCCGAAGCGCTCGGCCGACGGCATGTTGAAGTCGTACTGGATCGTCGACATCTGCCAGGTGCGGCCGATCGCGTCACGGGCCTGCACCGACACCTTGGGGCCGTAGTAGGCCGCGCCACCCGGGTCGGGGACCAGCTCGAGACCCGTCTCGAGGCACACGTCCTCGAGGACCTGGGTCGCATTGGCCCAGTCGTCGTCTGAGCCGATGAACTTGTCGGGCTTGGAGTCGTCGCGGGTCGACAGCTCGAGGTAGAAGTCGTCCATGCCGAAGTCGCGCAGCAGGCTCAGGACGAAGTTCAGGAGGTGGCGGATCTCGCCGGGCGCCTGCTCCGGGGTCACGTAGGAGTGCGAGTCGTCCTGGGCGAATCCGCGCACGCGGGTCAGGCCGTGGATCACGCCGGACTTCTCGTTGCGATAGACGTGGCCGAACTCGAACAGCCGCAGCGGCAGCTCGCGGTACGACCGCTGGCGCGACCGGAAGATCAGGTTGTGCATCGGGCAGTTCATCGCCTTGAGGCGGTAGTCCTGTCCGTCGACGTCGAGGGCCGGAAACATCCCCTCGCCGTAGTAGGGCAGGTGACCGGAGGTGTAGAAGAGGCCCTCCTTGGCGATGTGGGGGGTGCCGACGTACTCGAAGCCCTCCTCGATGTGACGGCGACGGACGTAGTCCTCCATCTCGCGCTTGATCACTCCACCCTTGGGGTGGAAGACCGGCAGGCCGGACCCGATCTCGTCCGGGAAGCTGAACAGGTCGAGCTCGGTGCCGAGGCGGCGGTGGTCGCGGCGCTGGGCCTCCTCGATGCGGTGCAGGTGCTCCTCGAGCGCCTCCTTGGTCTCCCAGGCGGTGCCGTAGATGCGCTGCAGCTGCTTGTTGTTCTCGTTGCCGCGCCAGTAGGCCGCCGCGCTGCGCATCAGCTTGAACGCCGGGATGCGCTTGGTGGTCGGCAGGTGCGGACCACGGCACAGGTCGCCCCACGCCACGGAGCCGTCACGCTTGAGGTTGTCGTAGATCGTCAGGCCGCCCTCGCCGACCTCGACGCTCGCGCCCTCCGCCGCGTCGCCCGCGGTGCTCTTGAGCCCGATGAGCTCGAGCTTGTAGGGCTCGTCGGCCAGCTCGGCCCGCGCCGCGTCGTCACTGATCTCGCGGCGGTCGAACTTCTGCCCCTCCTTGACGATCTTGCGCATGCGCGACTCGATCTTGTCGAGGTCCTCGGGCACGAACGGCTCGTCGACGTCGAAGTCGTAGTAGAAGCCGTCGGTGATCGGCGGGCCGATACCGAGCTTGGCGGCCGGGAACAGCTCCTGCACGGCCTGCGCCATGACGTGGGCGGTCGAGTGCCGCAGGATGTCGCGCCCGTCGGCGGAGTCGATCGCCACGCCCGAGACGGCGTCGCCGTCCACCAGCTCGTAGGCAAGGTCCCTGAGAGCGTCGCCCACCCGCGCCGCGATGATCTCGGGGTTGTCGGCGAACAGCTGCCAGGCCTTCGTGCCCTGCTCGACCGATCGTGACGTGGACTCGACGGTGATCTGGATCTCGGACACGGTGCTTCCTTCGTTCGGTCTCGACGCGCCCTACGGATGGCGCGTGCTGCTTGTCACCACCCTAACGTCACGCCGCGGCCGAGGTGGGTGGGCCACCTCGGCCGCGGCACGGGAACCGTGGCTCAGCGGCGACGCGCGCGCGTGGCCTGCACGACCGAGGGGCGCGGACCGGCGAAGTCGCCCCGATCGGGCGTCGTGCCCGGCGTGACGTAGTCGGGGAACAGCGACTTCTGCGCCGACCACGAGCCGTCCTCACCGGGGTGCTGGACAGCGACGAACACCGACCCGTCGCGATCGTGCACCACCGGGCCGCAGGTCTCGGCGCCGGTCGGCACCGAGAGGAACTGCTGGACCCGACCCCGGTCGCGGCCCTCGAGCGTGACGTGGAACAGGCCGTCGTTGGTGCCGAGCGTGCTCGGTGCGCCGTCGGTCGAGATCCACAGCTGGCCGCGGCTGTCGAACGCCAGGTTGTCCGGGCACGAGATCGGCGAGACCTCGCCCGTGTAGCCGCCGAAGTACGTGCCGGCGCTCTTCGGGTCGCCGCACACCAGCAGCAGGTTCCAGGTGAACCCGGTGGAGGTGTGGTCGCCCCTGGCGGGGATGAGCTCGACGACGTGACCGTCCTTGTTGGCCGCGCGCGGGTTGGGCTCGGTGGGCCCCTCCTTGCCGACCTCGCCGCGATCGGTGTTGTTGGTGCACGCGATGTAGATCCGGCCGTTCGCGAGGTTGGGCTGCACGTCCTCGGGGCGGTCCATCTTGGTCGGCTGCACGGCGTCGGCCGCCAGCCGGGTGAAGACCAGCACCTCCTCGAGGCTGAAGCCGGGCACCATCGAGCGCCCGTCCCGCGTCAGCGGGATCCACTCGCCGGACCCGTCGGAGACGCCGTCGTCCAGGCCGTCACCGGTGAAGCGGGCGACGCTGAGGTCGCCCTGCGACAGCAGCTTCAGGTTGTGCTTGCGGCGCCGGCTGCCCGGACCGGGGAGGTAGCGCTCCTTCGACACGAACCGGTAGACGTAGTCGAAGCGCTCGTCGTCGCCCATGTAGGCCACGACGCGGCCGTCACGGTTGATGATGACGTTGGCGCCCTCGTGCTTGAAGCGACCCATCGCGGTGTGCTTGACCGGTGCGGCCGTCGGGTCGTACGGGTCGACCTCGACGATCCAGCCGAAGCGGTTCGGCTCGTTGGCGTAGTCGGCGGTGGTGGCGTCCCAGCGGGGGTCGACGGCGCGCCAGTTGCGGGAGTCCTGCGTCGCGCTGAGCCCGTAGCGGGTCTCGCGCGGCGTGGAGCCCGATGCCTTGAAGTACTGGTTGAAGTTCTCCTCGCCGGACAGCACGCTCCCCCACGGCGTCGTGCCGCCGGCGCAGTTGTTCATCGTGCCGCGGACCGTGCGTCCGGTCGGGTCGGCCTTGGTGCGCAGCAGCGGCGACCCCGCGGCCGGACCGTCGACGGCGAACGGCGTGTCGAGGGTGATGCGCCGGTTGAGCCGGGCTCCGGGGACGTACGTCCACCGCTCGCCGCGGTGACGGCGCCGCAGCTCGACGACCGACATGCCGTGGGCGGCCCAGGCGATGCGTGCCTGCTCGGAGGCGTCGATGCCGGGCGGGAACATGATGTTCTCGTTGGTGTACTCGTGGTTGCACACGAGCAGCGCCTTGGTGCCGCGGCGATCGGTGACGATGATGTCGAGGTAGTCGTTGTTGTAGCCGAACTGCGCGGCCTGGGCGCGGGACGACTGGTTCGCAGGGTCGAACTGCGGTGCGCCCTTCAGCACCGGGTCGCCCCAGCGGATGATCGGGTCCCAGCGCCAGCCGGACGGGACGGTGAGCTCGTCGACGGTCGACGTGACCGGCGCGATGGCGATGAAGCTGAGCGAGGTCCTCGGCGTGCCGTGGGCAGCACCGCCGACGGGACGCGTGCCCGCCGCCGCCGGTGGAGCCAGCGCCGTCCCGGCGCCACCGATCGCGGCCACGGCTGCCGTGGCACCCATGCCGCGCAGCACCGAGCGACGGCTCATGGTCTGCTCGACGACGTCACGGAACGTCGGGCCCTCGGTCTGGTTGGGCACGGGCTGCGCACACGCGTCGCCGCACCTCAGGTGGCACGTGACGGGGCTGCGGCCCGCCTTGGTGTGACCCACCATCGGCAGCAGCCGGCGGTGGTCGGTCGTACGGTCGGTCTCCGGCAGCAAGGTCATGTCAGGGGGCCCCTTGGGTCAGGTCTCGGTGGTCTGGGAAGACCGTCGACGACCCACATGGCGAGCGGGCGACACCGACGCGACGCCCGGGTGAACAGTCCGCCCGGACGCCGCCGCGTCAGCGCTGCGGAACCTTCGGCACCGGCAGGAGCAGCGCAGCCGGCGCCCCCGCCGGGACGGCAGGCTCCTGCGGCGGCACGGGAGCGACCCGCACGTATGCCTCGCCGAGCGCCGGGCGCGCGTCCGGCTCGCCCTTGTTGGGCCACAGCGCCATGGCGCGCTCCGACTGGGCGGTGATCGTGAGCGAGGGGTTCACGCCGAGGTTGGCGGTGATAGCCGACCCGTCCGAGACATGGAGACCCTCGTGGCCGAACACCCGCTGGTAGGGGTCGATGACCCCGGTCTCCGGTGTCTCGCCGATGACGCAGCCCCCGATGAAGTGTGCGGTCATCGGGATGCCGGCGAGATCGGCGGTCGAGCTGCCGGCGTTGCCTCCGATGTCGCGGGCGAGGTCTCGCGTGACCTGGTTGGCCATCGGGATCCAGCTGGGGTTGGGGTCGCCCACACCCTGCTTGCTCGTCATGCGTCGTCCGAGCAGGCCTCGCTTGAGGTAGGTCGTGATCGAGTTGTCCAGCGTCTGCATGACGAGCACCACGATCGACTGCTCCGCCCACCGGCGCGGGTTGTGGATCGCCACGGCCCGCCGCAGGCCCAGGGCGCGGTACGCCCGCCAGACAGCCCGCAGCTGCGACCCGTCGTGCCCGCCGTCGACGAGTGGTGCGTTGATCAGCCCGAGCGCGCTGGAGCCGTGGCCGTAGCGGCAGACCTCGACGTGCGTGTGCTCGTCGGGGTGGAACGACGAGGTGATCGCGACGCCCGGCGTGTAGTCGGCGTCCCCCCGCATCGAGCGCGCCGTCAGCACGGCCTCGGAGTTGGTCCGGCTGAGCTCGCCGATGCGCGGCGAGAGACGGGGCAGCGACGACTCGCGCAGGCGGTGCAGCAGGCGCTGGGTGCTGAGCGCGTTGCCGGCGAAGACGACCTGCTCGGCGGTGAACGTGCGCCGGCGCAGCGGGTTGCCGGTGCGCCGCGTACGGACGGCGTAGCCGCCCTCGGCACGGGGTCGCACGTCGGTGACGGTCGTCAACGGGTGGACCGTTGCCCCGGCCCCCTCGGCGAGGTGCAGGTAGTTCTTGACGAGGGTGTTCTTGGCGTTGTGGCGGCAGCCCGTCATGCAGGCACCGCAGTCGATGCAGGCGCGCCGGTCGGGCCCGGCACCGCCGAAGAACGGGTCGGCGATCGTCTCGCCCGGCTCCACGCCATGACCGTCGCCGAACAGCACGCCGACGTCGGTGGGGTGGAACGTGTCCTCGACGCCGTAGTCCTTGGCGAGGGCCTGCAGCCGGTCGTCGGCCGGGCTCCAGCCGGGATACGTCGTGACGCCCAGCATCTTCTTGGCCTGGGCGTAGTGCGGTGCGAGCTCGTCCTTCCAGTCGGTGATGTGGGCCCACTGGCGGTCGCGGTAGAACGCGTCGAGCGGCTCGTACAGCGTGTTGGCATAGACCAGCGACCCGCCGCCGACGCCGGTGCCGCTGGCGATCAGCACGTCGCGCAGCAGCGTGATGCGCATGATGCCGAAGCAGCGGGCCCACGGCGCCCAGAGGTAGCGCGTGGCGCGCCAGCTGCTCTGGGGCAGCTCGTCGTCGGCGAATCGCCGTCCTGCCTCCATCACGCCGACGCGATAGCCCTTCTCGGTCAGGCGCAGCGCAGCGACACTCCCGCCGAAGCCGGAGCCCACCACCAGGACGTCGTAGTCGAAGTCGTTCTTGGTCATGCACCGATCGTACGACGCTTGTTGACACTCTGCCAATAGCGGGCGAGACTTGATCCGTGTCCACCACCCGCCTACGCCTGGCGCCTGCCGAGCGCCGTCAGCAGATCATCGACGCGGCCCGCGTGCTCTACTCCGACCGCGCGTACGACGACGTGTCGACGGCCGAGCTCGCCGAGGCCGCCGGTGTCGCACGTGGGCTGATCAACCACTACTTCGGCGACAAGCGCGAGCTGTTCCTCGACGTCATGCGCGACTCGATCCTCATGCCGGCCCAGGCCCTGCCCGACTACGACGGACGCTCCCTCGAGGAGCGGGCCCGCCTGACGATGGACTGGATCCTCGACGCCGCCACGACCTACGGACAGGCCTGGGTCGCCGCGAGCGGCGCGGCCAACCTGCACGGGGCGTCCGACGTCCAGGCGATCGTCGACGAGGCCGACGACCGTGCTGCACGCCTGGTGCTCGACGCCCTCGGGCTGCCCGACTCCCCCCACCTGCGAGCCCGGCTGCGCCCGACGGCCGCCCTCACCAAGGCCGTGTGCCGCGAGTGGCTGCAGCGCCAGACGTTCACGCGCGACGAGGCACTCGACCTGCTCACCGACAGCGTCCTGCTGTTCGTCCAGAAAGAAGCTCCCATGACGAAGGAACGCCCATGACCCGCATCGGCATCATCGGATCCGGCTTCGGCGCCATCGCCGTCGCCGTCGAGCTCAAGCGGGCCGGTCACACCGACCTGCGCCTCTGGGAGCGGTCGGACGACCTCGGCGGCGTCTGGCGCGACAACACCTACCCCGGCGCGGGCTGCGACGTCCCCTCGCCGCTCTACTCGTTCTCGTTCGAGCCCAACTCGCAGTGGACCCGGCGCTACGCGCTGCAGAAGGAGATCCACGCCTACATCCGCTCCGTCGCCGACAAGCACGGTGTCAGCCCGCTGGTGCGCTTCGGTGCCGAGGTCGTCGCGGCCGCGTGGGACGACGACGCCGCCCAGTGGTCCGTGACGTTCGCCGACCAGACGGTCGAGACCGTCGACGTGCTCGTCAGCGCCGTCGGCCAGCTCTCCCGGCCGCGACTGCCCGACATCGAGGGCGTCGAGTCGTTCGGCGGCACCTCGTTCCACTCCGCGGAGTGGGACCACTCGTTCGACGCCACGGGGCAGCGCGTCGCCGTCGTCGGCGCCGGCGCCAGCGCCGTCCAGTTCATCCCGCACCTGGCCAAGGACGCCGCCGAGCTCGTGGTGTTCCAGCGCTCGGCCAACTACCTCATGCCCAAGCCCGACAAGCCCTACACGGCGTTCCACCGCGGGCTGTTCAAGGCGCTGCCCTTCAGCCAGCGCCTCGAGCGCGGCGGCATCTGGACGATCATGGAGCAGTTCGCGCGGGGTCTCGATGCGACGTCGAAGGTCGGTCGCGTCAACAAGGCGATCGCGATGCGGCACCTGCACCGACAGGTCACCGACCCGACCCTTCGGGCGAAGCTGACGCCCGACTACCCCATCGGGTGCAAGCGCATCCTGTTCAGCAACGAGTTCTACCCCGCTCTCGCCCAGCCCAACGTCGACGTGGTGACCCGCGGCATCACCCGCGTCACCCCCACGGGCGTCGTGGACGACGCGGGCGTCGAGCACGAGGTCGACGCGATCGTCTACGGCACCGGCTTCGACAGCCAGGACTTCCTGGAGTCGATCGACATCACCGGCGCCAACGGCCAGAAGCTCGCGACGCAGTGGACCGACGGCGCCCACGCCTACCTCGGCATGTACGTCCCGGGGTTCCCCAACCTCTTCGTCACCTACGGGCCCAACACCAACCTCGGCGGCGGCTCGATCATCTACATGCTCGAGGCCCAGGCCCGCCACATGCGGCAGGCCGTCGACCGGCTCGAGGCCGGCAGCTACCGGTCCGTGGCCGTCACCGAGGAGGCGGAGCAGGCGTACGACCGAGAGCTCACCCAGAAGCTCGACGACTCCGTCTGGGGGTCGTGCGACAACTGGTACCGCCACCCGTCGGGCCGGATCACGTCCAACTGGCCGGGCGCGACGCTGCCGTTCGCGAAGGCCACCAAGGTCCTCGACCCCGACGCGTTCACGTGGGCATGACCGGCTATCCGGCCGAGCCGTGGGACCTGCACGGCCACGCCTACATCGGTGTGTGGCTCGTCCCCCGCACGCACCTGCCACCGCCCCACTCGGCCGCCACCCGCCCGATCACGATCTTCGGGCGCGGCATCGTCTCGGCCGCCTTCTTCGTCTACGAGCAGCCGAGCCCGCTGACGTACGACGAGATCATGTCGACGGTGCTCGTGCGTCAGGGCTGGCGGCCCCGCGTGTCGATCACGCACATCTGGGTCAACAGCGCCGCGTCGCGCGACGGCGGACGTGACCTCTGGGCCATCCCGAAGGACCTCGCCGACTTCGACGTCGTGCCTCACACCTCCTACACCGCGCAGGGCATCGGCTCCCTCACCGTCCAGCGGGTCCGACGCCTGCCGTTCCGCCTGCCCCTCGGCTTCCGGATAGCCCAGGACCGCGCCGGCGATCTCCTGGTCTCGCCGGTCACGGGGCGCATCAGGATGGGGCTCGCACGGGGGCGGTGGTCGTTCTCGGGCGACGGCCCCCTCGCCTTCCTCGCCGGGCGCAAGCCGTTGCTGACGCTCGCCGCACGCCCGTTCCGGCTGCTCTTCGGTCGTCGGTGACGCCACGCGGGGCGCTCGCCCCGTTCGTGCGGCGGCTCGACAGCGCCTAGGCTCGGGGGATGCGTCGACTCGCGATCATGTCCGTGACCGTCCTCCTCCTCGCTGGCTGCACCTCGGGCAGCGACGACGATGCCTCCGGCGGCGGCAGCGCCGGTGGCGGCTCGTCGAGCAAGGCTCCATCGGCAACCGACTCGACGCCCACGCCGACCGGCCCGGACTGCAGCGACGTCTGGAAGGCCGGCGAGACACTGCCCGCCGACTACGACCAGTGCGTCGCCGACGGCGAGTTCGGCGCCCAGGACGTCATCCCGTGCGAGGACGGCTCGAAGCTCGTGACGTTCGAGGACACCCTCTACGCCGTCACGGGGCAGGAGATCGTCGAGCCCGACGTCGCGCCGCTGCAGGACACCGAGGAGTACGGGACGGTCTACAGCAGCTGCACCGGCGAGGAGTAGCAGCTACTTCGCGGCTGCCCCGAGCACCTGGCCGAGCGCCGTGGTCGTCTTCGGGGCGACCGTCTCCAACAGGTCCTTGACCGGCTTCGTCGAGACCACGATCGGGCCCGCCGTGACCTCGATCGCGTCGGGGCCGACGGCGACCTTGGCCGGTCCGAGGTCGAGGTCGACAGCCGGGGAGCCCGGGGACGCCGCGGGGGTGGTCGCCGGTGCGGTCCGCGTCGGAGCCGCGGTCGGCAGGGCGCCGGCCGCACCAGGCTTCGGGGCCTCGACCGCAGCGGCCGTCGCGGGAGCCTTGTCATCGGCTTCGGCGGCGGAGTGGGCGACCGTCGTGACCGGCGCGATCGTCGAGCTGACCGGTCGGTCCGGGGCCTCGACGGGCGCTGAGGACGGCGCGCTGGCCGAGATCACGGCGGCACCAGTCACGGCGACCGCTGCGGCGGGAACCGCGGCTGTCACGAGCAGCCCCTTGATGCCACCGACGACGTTGGCCAGGAGCGCGCCGCCGGATGCCGTCGCAGCGAGCACCGAGCCGCCACCGATCGCCGCGGCGAGGGCGACAGGCGTGACGATGGCACCGACCTCGCGGTTGACCTCCTGCAGGTCGAGGTAGGCCGCCATGCAGGCGTCGCACGTCTCCAGGTGAGCGTGGACCTTCTCCTGGTCGCGGGAGGTGGCGGTGCGCCGGACGACCGCGGCGAGGTGCCCGCGGGTGGACGAGCACGCCCGTCCGACCTCGGCGTCAGTGGTGCCGACGTGCTGCTGCAGATAGGCCTCGCGCAGGCCCGAGCGTGCCCTGTAGACGAGGGCCGAGACGCTGTTGGGCTTCAGGCCCAGCACGTCCGCCAGCTCGTTGGGCTTGCGTCCCTCGACGTCGAGGTGCCACAGGACGGTGCGCCAACGATCCGGCAGCGACTCGTACGCCGCACGGATCGCGTTCTTCTCGAAGTCGTCGAGGTTGCCGTCGCCGAACGGCACGGCCGTGTCGATCTGGGCGTCGTCGTCGGTCGGCATGACGCGCTTGCTGGCCTTGGCGCGACGTCCGCACTCGTGGCGGATCGACGTGAACAGGTACGCGCGGAACGCGCGGTCCGGACCCTTGCCGCGCTGCAGCAGGTCGAAGATCTGGGCGAAGGCGTCGGAGACTACGTCGTCCGACTCCTCCCGCTGGCCGAGGTGGCGCGCCAGGCGGCGGGCGCCGTAGATGTAGCGGTCATACAGCACCGCGTAGGCCTCGCTGCTCCCCTGCCGGGTCATCTGCAGAAGGTCGTTGTCCTCGAGCTCGTCGATGGACAGGCCATGGTCTGACGGCGCCGCGAGGGCATGCTGGATCGTCACGAGTACTACTCCCCTGGAACGGTGAGACTCGGACATGGATGGCGTCGTCATCTCGGTGTAACTGCAAGTTGCAGTAAGAGAAATACTGACACGTAACTGGTTGTCTCGCACCACAAATCGTTGTGATCCCGGACATAGCGCCATGGCCACCGAGCACCGAGGTCGCGATTCGACGCGGCCATGGCACATCCTGTCCTGCGCGGACCTAAATATGCGAAAACCCCTGCAAGAGCAGGGGTTCGCGGGGTGGGCGATACTGGGTTCGAACCAGTGACCTCTTCGGTGTGAACGAAGCGCGCTACCACTGCGCCAATCGCCCGTGACGTGCGACGGAAACTCTAGCCCATCGACCCTGCGAGGATCGAACCCGGTCGTCTACGGGTCGATCCCCCGGGCTGCCTCGCGTGCCCAGATCTCCTGCGCCCGGCGCGTGACGGGCCCCGGAGCGGCCAGCTCACGGTCGTCGACCTTCGAGATCGCCTGCACGTCGCGGGTGGTGCCGACGAGGATCACCTCGTCCGCGGTCTGCAGCACCTCGATGGGCGCATCCTGCTCCACGACGTCGATCTCGCCGGCGCACCACTGGAGCACCAAGGCACGCGTGACTCCGGCCAGCGGCCCGGCCGACAGCGTCGGCGTGATGAGCCTGTCCCCCACGACGTAGAAGATGTTGGACCCGGTGCCCTCGCACAGCTCGCCGCGCGTGTTGGGCATGACCGCCTCGGACGCCCCCCGCGCGAGCGCGTGCTCGATCATCAGGGCGTTCTCGGCGTACGACGTCGTCTTCAACCCTGAGACGGCTCCACGCTCGTTGCGGGGCCACGGGACGGTCACGATGCTCGCGACGTCCGGAGGGCGCGTCGACGGCTCGGAGATGACCACGTGCGTCAGGTCGCCCCCACCGCGCGGCGATCCCAGTGGACCGCTGCCGGAGGTCACCGTGACCCGGATCCGACCGAACGCGATGTCCTGGCCGTCCATCGTGGCGGCGATGCCCTCACGGATCGCGCCGACGTCCGGCGTGCCGATGCCGAGCCCCTGGGCCGAGCGCACCAGGCGGTCGAGATGACGCGTCAGCGCGAACGGTCGGTTGCCGTTGATCTGCACCGTCTCGAACACTCCGTCGCCCACGATCATGCCGTGGTCGAGGGGGCTGATCACCGGTTCGTCCGGGGTTTGCAGGAGTTCGCCGTTGAACCATGTCCTCATGTCTTCACGCTACGTGACCCCGGTTTGGGACAAGCGTGAACCATCGGCTAATGTTTCTTCTCGGCCTCGCAAAGAGGCCGCTGCGGACATAGCTCAGTGGTAGAGCATCACCTTGCCAAGGTGAGGGTCGCGAGTTCGAATCTCGTTGTCCGCTCGGAGAGGGTCTCCATACCCATCCAGCGGTGGGTTGGCCGAGAGGCGAGGCAACGGACTGCAAATCCGTTTACACGGGTTCAAATCCCGTACCCACCTCTTCAGCACAACTGAATAATCACGGGCGATTGGCGCAGCGGTAGCGCGCTTCCCTGACACGGAAGAGGTCACTGGTTCAAACCCAGTATCGCCCACAGACGAAAACCCCCGGCTTGCCGGGGGTTTTCTGCATGTGCGAACCAAGCCGCCTCTCCCCCGCCGACCTGCCGCGCACGGCCGGCGAGGATGCAGTGATCGCCGAGCCCACGTACGTTCGTGGCATGCGCACCACAGTCACCGTGAACGACGAACAGCACGCCGACCTGGCCCAGAAGGTCGAGGCGGCGGACGAGTCGCTGCGGATCAGCTTCGCCGGCCTGGGCCTCGACGAGATCGTGCCCGAGGTGGAGCGGTCCCTCGCCCAGCTCGATGTCGACCTGCCGGCCGAGACGGTGCGTGCCTGGGCTCAGCACATCCGCGACCGCGAGGACTACGCCCTCCACATCGGCTGATTCAGGCACGGAGGAAGCAGACAGTCTGTAGCGAACTCGCAAGGTCTCTGCGACGGCCCGAACGTATGGTGCGAGGGTCGCCCCTGTCGGCTTCCCCTGGAAGGCAGGGGCGACACCCCCTGCCACCGCACGCATCGAGCCGTTGCGACGGTTTACCGATCGTTTGTCTGTCGTTGGTGGACCGCCCCGCGCCACGTCCGTAGTGTCGAGGACGAGCCGGTTGGTCACGCACGACCGGTGCACACAGCGACTGGCGGGCATCCCTCCATGTGTCCCCGTCGCGACCGAGCCCCCCGGCTGCCACCACCCGGCCGAGGGGCTTCGTCATGTCCGCCACACGTTCGCCCTCCCACCACGGAGAATGTCCCCGTGACCGGTCCCGAACCTCCCTCGCGCTTCCACACCGAGGAAGACCTCGAGCGCGGCCGCAGCAACCCCCTCTTCACGCTGGGTCTCGACAAGCCCTACGACGGGATGTTCCGGATCAGCTTTGAGAACGGCGACCTGCTGGCGCTCCACGTCCGCGGCGAGGATGCTGCGCGGGCCGCGGCACGCGAGGTGACCAGGCTCTGTCTCCACGGATGGGCCCTCGAGCGCTACTCCCCCGCGGACGGCTGGACCGCCACGGGACTGCACGGACGTCCGCCGACGACGCCGGCGACCGACCCCGAGGACGCCTGACCTCTCAGTCGTCGACCGGAAGGCGGTGGCCCCACCGCGAGTCGTCGATCGCCTGCTCCACCGCGGCGTTGAGGGCCGCGCCGATCAGCACCGAGATCGACAAGACGTAGAGCCACAGCAGGACGGCGATGGGCGCAGCGAGCGGCCCGTAGATCGACATGCCGCCGGTCGAGAAGCCGAGAGCCCAGCGGACGAAGTAGCTGCCCAGGATCCACATCGTCAGGGTGAACACCGCCCCCGGCAGTCCCACCCGCCACTTCTTCCTGACCGGCACGGCCAGGTGGTAGAGCGTCGTGAGGAACCCGATCGACAGCACCAGGACCGCCGGCCAGTAGAACATCCGCAGGAACGACCAGCGGTCCGACAGGATGTCGGCCGCCAGCTCGGGCCCGGTCAGCACCAGTGGCACCAGGATGATGCCGATCATCAGTGCCACGACGTAGAGCGAGAACGACAGCGCGCGCGTCTTGACGATGCCCCGGTGGCCGCCGAGCCCGTAGATGATCGAGATCGTGTCGAGGAAGACGTTGAGTGCCCGCGATCCCGACCACAGGGCGAGGACGAAGCCGATCGAGATGACGTCGATGCGGCCGCCGCCCAGCACCTCGTCGAGCGTGGGCGCGATGACCTTGTCGACGGTGCTGTCGGTCAGCGCCTTGGAGGCCAGCTCGATGATGCGGTCCTTGAGCACGTCGACCTGAGCCACGTCATAGCGCTCGGCGATGAACCCGATCGTGCCCGCGAGGCCGAAGACGAGCGGCGGGAGGGACAGGATGGCGAAGAACGCCGCCTCTGCCGCGAGGCCCGTGACGCGATAGCGGAAGCAGCTGCTCACGGTCCGCGCGACGAGCCTGCTGACCGCTTCGGGGATGCCCGGTCGGTCTACCGGTTCCACCGCCATGGCTCTACCGTAGCGACATGGATCCCCTCCAGCGCGCACCTGCGAACCAGGCGTCGCCACTTGTCGGGCACAACGTCGCGACGGCCGACCGAGCCCTCCTCGACGCCGTGACTGCCTTCGGCGGCGACCACGCCCCCCGGATCATCGAGGAGCTCACCCCGATGGGGTCCCTCGCCGGGTCGGCCGAGGCCCGCGAGCACTGGCACCTGGCCAACGAGAACGAGCCGGTCCTGCGCACCAACGACCGCTTCGGCAACCGCATCGACGAGGTGGAGTTCCACCCGTCGTGGCACTGGCTCATGACGCAGGGTGTCGGGTTCGGCCTCACCGCGGAGCCCTGGACGTCGCAGAGCCCCGTGGCCCACCTGCAGCGTGCGGCCGGCTTCTTCACGTGGGGGCAGACCGAGCAGGGCCACATGTGCCCGATCACCATGACGTACGCCGTGATCCCCGCGCTGCGGGTCGACGACGCCGTGGCGAAGCAGTGGACCACAGGCCTCGCCTCGCGCACGTACGACTTCGGCCTGCGGGCCCCCGACCAGAAGGCCGGCCTGCTCGCCGGCATGGGCATGACGGAGAAGCAGGGCGGCTCCGACCTGCGCACCAACACGACGCAGGCGCGTCCGACCGAGACGCACGGCGAGTACCTCCTCACCGGTCACAAGTGGTTCACGTCGGCACCCATGAACGACATCTTCCTGGTGCTCGCCCAGGCGCCCGAGGGCGTCACGTGCTTCGTCGTGCCGCGCATCCGCCCCGACGGCACCCGCAACGGGCTCACGATCGTCCGGCTCAAGGACAAGCTCGGCAACCGCTCCAACGCGTCGAGCGAGCTGGAGTTCACCGACGCCTGGGCCATGCGCCTGGGCGACGAGGGCCGCGGCATCCGCACGATCATCGAGATGGTCTCGGCCACGCGTCAGGACTGCATCCTCGGATCGGCCGGCATCATGCGCAAGGCCGTTGCCGAGGCCGCGTGGCACACCTCGCGACGCGAGGCCTTCGGCGCGACGCTCGCCGACCAGCCCGCGATGATCAACGTGCTCGCCGACCTCGCGGTCGAGAGCGAGGCCGCCACGATGGTGTCGCTGCGCCTGGCCTCGGCGGTCGACAAGCCCCACGACGCCCACGAGCAGGCGCTGCGCCGCATCGGCCTGGCCCTCGAGAAGTTCTGGGTCTGCAAGCGCACCCCCTTCATGGTGGCCGAGGCGCTGGAGTGCCTCGGTGGCAACGGGTACGTCGAGGAGTCGGGCATGCCGCTGCTGTTCCGCGAGTCGCCCCTCAACTCCATCTGGGAGGGCAGCGGCAACGTCAACGCCCTGGACGTCCTGCGGGCGCTGGGGCGCGAGCCCGAGAGCCTCGACGCGTGGATCACCGAGGTCGGCACCGTGCGCGGCGAGAACCGCCACCTCGACGCGATGGCCGAGACCGTGCTCACCGAGCTCGCCGACCTGTCCGACATCGAGACCCGTGCCCGCCGCATCGCCGGGCAGATGGCCGCCGTCCTGCAGGGCACCGTCCTGCTCCAGCACGGTGACCCGGCCGTGGCCGACGCGTTCTGCGCCTCCCGCCTCGGCGGCGACTGGGGCGGTACGTTCGGCACCCTGCCCCGAGGACTCGACCTCGCCGGCATCGTCGCCCGCACCACGCCTCACCTGGAGTCCTGATGGGCCGCACCGTCCCGATCGCCGTCCTCACGTCGGCGATCACCACGCTCGTCGCCGCATTCGCCCTCCGGGCAGCCGATGCGACGCTCGCCGTCGTCGCGATAGCCGCCGTCGCGGTCCTGTTCACCTGGTACGCGCAGCTGCACACGACCGACGAGCGCTCCGGTGCCGGCATGGTCAACCCCGCCTCCGCCGTCGCGCTCGCCGTCGTCGGCCGTGGCCCCTGGTCGACGCTCCTGCCCACGGTGGCGGCTCACGCCGTCGGTGGCGTGATCGGCGGCCTCCTCGCCCTGACGCTCGACGACCGGCTCGGCGACACGCTCGTCTACGCCGACCCGGGCCTCGTCGTTGCCGGTGTCGGTGCGGCACTGGTGGGACTGATCGGGGCCTGGGCCACGCTCAGCGTCGACGGCGGCGGCCCGGAGGCGCTGGCGGGTGTGCCCGCCGTGGTGGGCGGCGCCGTCCTGCCACTCGGCCTCCTGACGGTCTTCCACCCCGCGGCCGTCATCGGCCTCGCGACGGCCGGCCTCATGCCGTGGGACGCCGCTCTCGTGGCCGCCGGAGCGACCCTGCTGGCTGCCGTGGTGGGCGCCTATGCCGTGTCGGTCCTCGTCCCGGGCGAGTGACCCGGACCACAAGCAGCACGGGTTTTCTGCGGCATCCCGCAGAGCGTGTCCACGATGCGGACAGACGTCCCAGATAGCGGGACGATTGCTTGTCCTGAGCGCGACCCGCGTCCAGACTGATCACATGCTTTCGGCACAGACACTCTGGCTCGTGGGACGTCTCCACGTTGACCTCGGTCGTGCCCGCAACATGATGTGTCGCTGATCAACGCGCGACCTCTGCACTGATCTCGAAGCACCACACCGTCGAATCAATCCAGGCGCGCGGCGACCTTCCCGTGACGAACCTGTCCTGATCGCCGTGCGCCCTGTCTCCAAGGGACGTTCATGGCATCAGCACCCGGTACCGACACACCCGCCCGTCGTCCGCGCCCCAAGCGCGGCGAGGGCCAGTGGGCGTTGGGCTACCGCGAGCCGCTGAACGCCAACGAGCAGTCCAAGAAGGACGACAACCCGCTCAACGTCCGCGCCCGCATCGAGAACATCTATGCGCACCGCGGCTTCGCCTCGATCGACGGCGGCGACCTGCGCGGCCGCTTCCGCTGGTGGGGCCTCTACACCCAGCGCAAGGAGGGCATCGACGGCGGCAAGACCGCGACGCTCGAGCCCGAGGAGCTCGACGCCGAGCACTTCATGATGCGCGTGCGCGTCGACGGCGGGCAGCTCAACCTCGAGCAGCTGCGCACCGTCGCCGGCATCTCGGTCGACTTCGCCCGCGACTCCGCCGACATCACCGACCGCGAGAACATCCAGTACCACTGGATCGACGTCCGCGACGTCCCGACGATCTGGGAGCGCCTCGAGAGCGTCGGCCTCTCGACCCAGGAGGCCTGCGGCGACTGCCCCCGCGTCATCCTGGGCTCCCCCGTCGCCGGCATCTCCGCCGACGAGATCATCGACGGCACGTCCGCGATCGACGCGATCGAGAGCCGCTACATCGGCGACCGCAACTTCTCGAACCTGCCTCGCAAGTTCAAGTCCGCCATCAGCGGCCACCCCGGCCACGACGTCGTGCCGCAGATCAACGACATCGCGTTCATCGGTGCGGGGCACCCCGAGCACGGCCCCGGCTTCGACCTGTGGGTCGGCGGCGGCCTGTCGACCAACCCCAGGCTCGCGCAGCGCGTCGGCGTGTGGGTCGGCCTCGACGACGTGCCCGCGGTGTGGGAGGGCGTCGTCAGCGTCTTCCGCGACTACGGCTACCGCCGCCTGCGCACCCGGGCACGCCTGAAGTTCCTCGTCGACGACTGGGGCATCGAGAAGTTCCGCGAGGTCCTGGAGAACGAGTACCTCGAGCGCACCCTGCCCGACCTCGAGGCTCCCGAGATGCCCGAGACGCCGCTCGACCACGTCGGCATCCACCCGCAGACCGACGGACGTTTCTACGTCGGCGCCGCCGCCACCGTCGGCCGCATCTCCGGCACGCTGCTCAACAACCTGGCCGACGTCGTCGAGGCGCACGGCGGCACGCGCATCCGCCTGACGCCGATGCAGAAGCTCGTCGTCCTCGACATCGAGGAGGACCGGGTCGAGTCGCTCGTCGAGGCCCTCGCCGAGCTCGGCCTGTACGCCCGCCCGTCGCAGTGGCGTCGCAACACCATGGCGTGCACCGGCATCGAGTACTGCAAGCTCGCGATCGTCAACACCAAGGACACCGCGCGCACCCTCATCGACGAGCTCGAGCAGCGCGTCCCCGAGCTGGACACGCCGATCACGGTCAACGTCAACGGCTGCCCCAACTCGTGCGCCCGCATCCAGACCGCCGACATCGGCCTCAAGGGCATGCTCGTCAACGACGCCGACGGCAACACCGTCGAGGGCTTCCAGGTCCACCTCGGTGGCGCCCTGGGCCTCGAGGCCGGCTTCGGACGCAAGCTGCGCGCCCACAAGGTCGCCGCCGGCGAGCTGCCCGGCTACGTCGAGAAGCTCTCGCGGACCTATCTCGAGCAGCGTGACGACGACGAGTCGTTCGCCCGCTGGGTCGCCCGTGCCGACGAGGAGGTGCTGCGCTGATGAAGGAGCCGCAGACCACGACCGACTTGCGTGGTGCGCACGGCCCTCGGCCGGGTTCGCCCCGGCCACGACGAGGGAGAGTGACGTCATGACGGGGCGCGCCGTCCCGTTCCACTGCCCCTACTGCGCCGACGAGGACCTGCGTCCGCACGGCGAGAAGCACGGCGAGTGGGAGTGCCGCTCCTGCCTGAGGGCGTTCCGGCTCGGCTTCGTCGGCCAGCTCGCACCCGGCGACCTCACCACCCACTGACCACCCCAGCACGACCCATCGCACCACCCCCAGGAAGGAGGCAAGCATCATGACCGCACCAGCACTCATTGCTCTTGCGCACGGCAGCACCGATCCGCGTTCTGCCCAGACCATCACAGCCCTCACGGAGATGGTCGCGTGCATGCGCCCCGACCTCCGGGTGGAGGCCGCGTTCCTCGACCACGTCGGACCGTCGTTCGACGAGGCCGTCGACCAGCTCGTCGCCGAAGGTCACCAGGAGATCGTCGTCGTCCCGCTGCTGCTCAGCGAGGCGTTCCACGCCACGGTGGACGTGCCGAACGTCGTCGCGGCCGCTCTCGAGCGGCACGTCGGCATCAAGGTGCACGCCACCAAGGTGCTCGGCATCGAGTCGGCCTTCTTCCACGTGCTCGACAAGCGACTGCGCGAGGCACTGTCCAAGAACCGCGTGCGTGAGCTCGACGCACTGGTCCTGGCCGGAGCCGGATCGTCCGACCCGCTCGCCAACGCAGCGATCTCGCGAGCGGCCCGCGCGTGGGGTGCCCACCACAAGCTCCCGACGATCGCGGCGTTCGCCTCGAGCGTGCCGCCGGCCGCGGGCGAGGCCGTCCGTCAGCACCGAGCCGACGGTCGCCGTCACATCGCGGTGGGCCAGCTGTTCCTCGCGCCGGGCGTCCTGCCCGACCGGGTGGCCGAGCTGGCCTACGAGGCCGGCGCCGTCGCGGTCGCCGAGCCACTGGGCGTCGACGTCGAGGTTGCCCGGGTCGTCCTCGCCCGCTACGCCGTGGGCGCAGTCGACCTCGTGCCGCTCGAGGCACTGTTCGCCTGAGCCACCTGCCCCGGGGTGGTCGGGTGATCACTCGACCACCCCGGGACACTCGCCCGTAGGATCTGCTCATCTCCCGCCACCTGCGACTCCCGCTCCTCGGCCTCGCCCTGTCCGCGGCCGCCGTGGTGGCCGGGTGCGCCGCCGGGACCGAGGCGACCCCTGCCGACGAGTCGTTCACGGTCGTCGTCATCCCCGACACCCAGAGCTACACCGTCGACGACGAGCTGGCCGCCACGATGTCGCGGCAGACCCGGTGGATCCGAGACACCCGCAGCACCCTCGACACGGCCTTCGCCGTGCAGGTCGGCGACCTCGTCGAGTCGCACCCCAACGAGCTCATGTGGAAGCGCGTGAGCGGCGCCATGAAGGTGCTCGACGACGCCGGTGTGCCCAACAGCGTCCTGACCGGCAACCACGACATGGACGTCACGACCGGCGAGGCGGCGATGTTCGACCGCTACTTCCCGCCGAGCCGCTACGAGGACGCCGGCTGGACCCCGCGCTCCGCGACGTACGGCGGGCACTTCGCCGACCGCGGCAACCAGGACAGCTACAGCCTCTTCAGCGCCGGCGGGCTCGACTTCATGATGCTCAACCTCGAGTACGAGTCGCCGGACGCGACGCTGGCGTGGGCCCAGGGCGTCCTCGACGCGCACCCCGACCGCCGGGTCATCCTGGCGACCCACGGGTTCGTCAACACCGACAGCGTCCGGTCCGACTTCACGACGCGGTCCGACCCGCACCTCAACACCGCCCCACAGGTGTGGGACAAGCTCGTGGTCGGCAACTGCAACATCTTCATGGTCGTGAGCGGGCACTGGACCAGCCGCACCGACCCCACGCAGGGCGAGGGACGCCGCACCGACCCCAACGCCTGCGGGCAGCCCGTTCACCAGGTGCTCAGCAACTACCAGGGACGACCCCACGGCGGCGACGGCTGGCTGCGCTACTACACCTTCGACCCGGCGGCCGACACGATCGTCGCGCGCACCTACTCCCCCACCCTCGATCGTTTCGAGACCGACGCCGACAGCGCGTTCACGCTCGACTACGCCATGAGCTCGCCCGACGACGACCTGCTCGACGTCGTGGTGCCGACGGGCGCGCAGTGGCGCTACCGATTCGCCGAGGGTGAGCCCCCGGACGACTGGACGGCCCCCGGGTTCGACGCAGGAGCGTGGCGGAAGGGTCAGGCCTCGCTCGGCTTCGGCGGCTACCGGCCGACCACCGACCTCGCCGGCGAGGTCACCGACGAGCAACGCCCCCTGACGGCCCAGCTGCGTCGCTACGTCGACCTCGACGACGCCAGTGCGCTGCGCGGGCCACGTCTCACGGTCCAGGCTGATGACGGTGTCGTGGTCTACGTCAACGGCACCGAGGTGGGACGGGCGAACATGCCCGACGGCACGATCACGGCCGGCACCTACGCCACGAAGGCCAGGAGCCACCAGGACGCGGTCGAGCGACCTGTCACGTTCACCGTCCCGGACGGCCTGCTGCACGACGGCACCAACGTGATCGCCGCCGAGGTGCACAGCAACTACCGGGCCTCGCCCGACATGACGTTCGACCTCGCGATGAGCTCGCTCGTCCCGTAGTCATACGTTGGACGGGTGAGTCCACGACCGAGCCGCGAGTCCGCGGTCTCGTGGGTGCTGCTCGGCGCCCTCGTCGCCGGCGTCTCGGCCCTCCTGGGTGCGCTGGGCCTTCCCTCGCCGGTGCTGTTCGGCGGCCTGCTGGGCGGCCTCGCGTTCGCGCTCGGCTCGAGCCGCAGCGTGAGCGTCCCGTCGTGGACGTTCACGATCGGCCAGGGCATCATCGGCGTCACGGTGGGCGCGTCGGTCGACTTCGACACCCTCGCCGATCTCGGTGGCGACTGGCCCGCCGTGCTCGTCATCTCCGTCGTCACGCTGGTCCTCAGCGTCGTCGCCGGGCAGCTGCTCAGGCTGCACCGCGGCGTCACGCCCGTCACGGCCTCGTTCGCGTCCGTCGCCGGCGGCGCCTCCGGGATGGCCGCGGTCGCCAACGACCTCGGTGCCGACGACCGTGTCGTGACCGTGATCCAGTACCTCCGGGTGCTGGTCATCCTGCTCGCGATGCCGGCGGCCGTGTCGTGGATCTTCGACGCCGAGACCGGCGACGCGGCCGGTGTCACCGCCCCCGTCACGACGTGGACCGGCGTCGCGTACGCCGCGCTCGCCGTCGGCCTCGGCATCGGTCTCGGGCGGCTGCTCCGGCTGCCGTCACCCGCGGTGCTCGGCGCGCTGCTGGCCTCCGTGGCGCTCGCGACGCTGCCCGTCTTCGACGACGTGAAGGTCCCGGTGTGGATCCAGGGCCTCGGGTTCCTGCTGATCGGCCTGCAGGTGGGCCTCCGCTTCACGCTCGAGAGCCTCAAGGCCATCGGCCGCATGCTGCCCACGGCGCTGCTGGTCATCGCGCTCATCATCGGCATCTGCGCCGCCTTCGGGCTGCTGCTGGCCGAGCTCACCGGGGTCTCCGAGCTCGACGCCTACCTCGCCACGACTCCCGGCGGTCTCTACGCCGTCCTGGCGACGTCGGCCGACACCGGCGGCAACGTCACGTTCGTGACGGCCGTCCAGCTCATCCGACTCCTGCTGGTGCTGCTCGCGGCGCCGCTGCTCGGGCGGTGGCTCACCAGCCGCGGACGCTGACCTACATCGCCGCGAGCCGGGCCCTCTGGGCCTCGACGTCGAAGTCAGCGGGCGGCCAGCCCAGGTCGAGCTCGCGCAGCTGCTCGAGCAGCAGGGTCGCGACGGCCCAGTTGCGATACCACTTGCGGCCGCTCGGCACGAGGTGCCAGGGCGCAGCGTCGGTGGAGCACCGTTCGATCGCGATCGCGTAGGCGGCCTGGTAGTCGTCCCAGACCTCCCGCTCGTCGAGGTCGCCGGGGTTGAACTTCCAGCGCTTGGTCGGATCGTCCAGTCGCGCGGCGAGCCGGTCCCTCTGGTCTTCCTTGGTGATGTGCAGGAAGCACTTGACGATGACGCCTCCGGAGTCGGCGAACGACTGCTCGAAGGCGTTGATGGCGTCGTAGCGGCGCTCGATCTCGTCGGGGGTCGCGAGCGACCGCACCCGGCCGATGAGCACGTCCTCGTAGTGCGAGCGGTCGAAGACGCCGATCATGCCGACGTCGGGAAGGGCCTTCTCGACCCGCCACAGGAAGTCGTGCTCGAGCTCTTCGGCCGTGGGCTTCTTGAACGAGGTGACCGCCAGACCCTGCGGGTCGACGAGGCCGGCGACGTGGCGGATGATGCCGCCCTTGCCCGACGTGTCCATGCCCTGGAGCACGAGGAGCACCCGGTCCCGGGTCGACTCCGACCGTCCCGCCGCGAACAGCTGCTCCTGCAGGTCGCTCATCTCGGCGCCGATCTTTACGAGTGCGTCTGCCGCGTCCTCCTTGGTCCGCTCGAAGCCTGGGGTGGCGCGGGAGTCGAACGACGACAGGTCGATCGCGCCGGAGACGGACAGCTGGGAGCCAAGTGCCTGAGCCATGTCGGCAGTATGCCCGACCACGCGAAGCGGTTCGTGGTTCCGTAGGGTTCAGGCATGCAGCCCGACGACGCGGAGATCGAGCGCCTCTACGCGTACCCGGCCTCGGACCGTCCGTGGGTGCGCAGCAACTTCGTCGCGACGCTCGACGGCGCGGCGCACGCGTCCGACGGCCGCTCCGGATCGCTCGGCGGCGACATCGACACACACGTCTTCTCGATCCTGCGCTCGCTGGCCGACGTCGTCGTCGTGGGTGCGGGCACCGCTCGCGACGAGGGCTACGGGCCGTCGAGCGTCCCGATCGCCATCGTCAGCCGCAGGCTCGACGTTCCAGACGCCCTGCTCGTGCCGGGCCAGATCGTCATCACGACGGCCGACGCCCCTGCTGAAGCCCTCGCGCGTCTGCGCGACGTCGTCGACGTCATCGCGGCCGGCACCGGCTCCATCGACTGGACGCAGGTGCTCGAGCAGCTCGCCGCCCGCGGCCTGACCCGAGTGCTCTGCGAGGGCGGTCCGTCCCTGCACGGCGACCTGGTCGCCCTCGACCTCGTCGACGAGATCTGCCTGACCGTCGCCCCCGTCCTCGCCGCCGGCGAGGCACCCCGCATCGCCCACAGCCCCACCGCGGTCGACCGCCCCATGACGCTCGGACACGCGCTCGACGTCGACGGGGTGCTGCTGACCCGATGGGTGCGCGACCGCACGTAGGCTTGAACCAACGAAGGGACACCGCACATGTTTGACGTGGCACTGCTCATCGAGCGCGAGCTCAAGGATCTCGACGCCGACCAGATCGTCGCCCTTCACGAGGGACTCGACGACACCGTCCGCTACCACCTGCTACTGCCGGTCGAGAGCGACTCGGCTGTCCTCGCGTCGTCGATGGGCGCCCTGGGTGGTCAGGTCGTCCCGATGACCGAGCCGGCCCTCCTCGACGAGGTGCAGGACGAGGTCGTGCGCGCCGGACAGTCCGAGCTCGAGGCCAGCGCCGCGCTGCTGACCGCCCGGGGCCAGCAGGTCTCGGCGACCCTCACCGAGGACGACCCGATCGACGCGCTCCTCGCTCTCGTCAAGGAGACTGCCTCGTCCGAGGTCATCATCCTCACCGAGCCGCACCTGGTGAAGGAGTTCCTCCAGATCGACTGGACCTCACGCGCCCAGCGCAAGCTAGACGTCCCGAGCGTCCACCTGCTCGAGCACGTCCCGTTCGACGCCCAGCGCTGAGTCGTCGTCGCTGAGCGGGTCGGCGCTGGTGTGCCGACGTAGGCTTGAGGCATGAGCAAGCAGAGCGACAAGACGTACGCCGTCGACAAGACCGACGAGCAGTGGAAGGCCGAGCTGAGCCCCGCCGAGTACCAGGTGCTCCGCAAGGCCGGCACCGAGCGTCCGTTCAGCTCGTCCTACGAGACCGACCCCACCGTCGGCGTCTATGCGTGCCGCGCCTGCGGTGCCGAGCTGTTCCGCAGCGAGACCAAGTTCGACGCGCACTGCGGCTGGCCGGCGTTCTACCAGCCGTTGGCCGAGGACCGGGTCGAGTACATCGAGGACCGCTCGCTGTTCGGCGGCGTCCGCACCGAGGTGCGCTGCGCCACCTGCGGCTCGCACCTCGGGCACGTCTTCGAGGGCGAGGGCTTCGGCACCCCCACCGACCAGCGCTACTGCATCAACGGCGTCAGCCTCAAGCTGCAGGCCGACCCGAAGTAGCCCTGACAGTCTCGGCACCCTCGCCGGCTCAGCCTCAGGGCCAGAGGCTGGTGAGCTCGCTGACGGTGTGCACCTTGCCGGTGTAGAACGGCACCTCTTCGCGCACGTGGCGGCGCGCCTGGCTGGCCCGCAGGTCGCGCATGAGATCGACGATGCGGTGCAGCTCGGCGGCCTCGAAGGCCAGGATCCACTCGTAGTCGCCCAGCGCGAACGACGCGACGGTGTTGGCCCGCACGTCGGGGTAGGGGCGCGCCTGCATGCCGTGCTCCTTGAGCATCGCCCGACGCTCCTCCTCCGGCAGGAGGTACCACTCGTACGAGCGCACGAACGGGTAGACGCAGACATAGGCCTGCACCTCCTCGTCGGCCATGAAGGCGGGGATGTGCGAGCGGTTGAACTCCGCGGGACGGTGCAGGGCCATCTGCGACCAGACCGGTGCCATGCGCGAGCCCAGCGCGGTGCGGCGGAACGCGTTGTAGGCGGCCTGCAGCGCGTCGCTCGTCGGCGCGTGCCACCAGACCATGAGGTCGGCGTCGGCGCGCAGACCGCTCACGTCGTAGGTGCCACGGACCACGACGTCGTCGGCCGCCAGCTTGGCGAAGAGCGCCTCGACCTCGGCGGCCTCGGCCTGACGGTCGGCGTCGCCGAGCACCCGGTCGAGGCGGAAGACCGACCACATCGTGTAGCGGATGGTCTCGTTGATCTCCTTGGCCAGCTTGCCCACGTTAGGAATGCGCTCTGCGGGGATGTGGTCGCTCATGAGTCCAGTGTCCCAGCGTCGAGCAACCGGCGCGCAGCCGCCCGACCCGACGCGATCACGGCGGGGATGCCGACGCCCCGATAGGCCGCTCCGCACACCTCGAGACCCTGCACCCCGGCGACGGAGCGCTCGACCGTCTCGACCCGGTCGAGGTGACCGACGTCGTACTGCGGCAGGCCTCCGCCCCAGCGCTGCACGACCCAGTCGGTCGGCTCCGGCAGCCCGCCGAACGCGTCGCGCAGGTCGGCGAGCGCGCGGGTGGCGAGGTGCCCGTCGTCGTGCTGCAGCAGCGTGGTCTCCCCCGCCCGGCCCACCGACGTGCGGATGACCGTGCGACCCGTCGCGGCGACCCACGCCCACTTGTTGGAGGACACGGTCGCCGCCTTGATGAACGTGCCGTCGACGGGTGGCACCAGGAAGCCCGATCCCTCCGGCACCTCGGCGTCGTCGAAGACGTAGGTGATGATCGCCATGCTGGCGTAGTCGATCGCGGCGAGGGCAAACGCCGCCTCGGGTGCCTCCTGGGCGAGCAGTCGCGCCGCAGCCGGGGCCGGGGCGGCCACCACGACGGCGTCGACGTCGAGCTGCTCGACGTCGGTCGTCGGGCCGACGGAGAGTCGCCAGCCGTCTGCCGTGCGGGTCACCGCACGCACGGTCGCGTCGACCCGCGCCTCGATGCCCGGCGTCGCGGCGACGACTGCGGGCAGCTGCGCCACTCCCCCGACGAGCCCGGCGAAGACGGGCCCCGTGGCGGTCGCCGCGGCGCGGTGCTCGGCGGCTGCGGTGATGAGGTCCTCGCCGAGCGCGGCGATCTGGGGCGTCGTGGCGCGCAGCGACAGCTGGTCGGTGTGCCCGGCGTAGACACCGCCGAGCAGCGGCTCGACGAGGCGGTCGAGCACGTCGCGCCCGAGGCGCTCGGTGACGAAGTCGGCGACGGAGACGTCCTCGTCGGGCACCGGGAGGATGCGCGGTGACGGCATCTCTGCGATGCCCGACGCGGCCAGTGCAGCGGCGTCGGCCGGGATGCCCATGACCGTCGGCGGCATGGCACGCAGGGTTCCGTGCGTCCAGATGGACGCCGTGATCGTCTCGGGATGCACGACGCGGTCGTCGAGCCCGACCCCGTGCACGAGGTCGAGCCCCTCGGGCCGGCGCGCGAGGATCGACTCGGCCCCGAGGTCGAGCGTCAGCCCGCCGACCTCGCCGAGTCGCAGCTTGCCGCCGATGCGGTCCGACCCTTCGAGCACCACGACCTCGGCGCCCGAGGTCGCCAGCTCGTACGCGGCGGCCAGTCCGGCCATGCCCCCTCCGACGACAGCGACCCTCACGGCGCTACGCGGACTCGTAGCCGTGGACGAAGTCGACCAACCGCGCGAGCGCGTCGGGGTCGGTCGCCGGCAGGACGCCGTGGCCCAGGTTGAAGATGTGGCCCTCGGCCGCACGACCGGCGTCGAGCACCTCGGCGGCGCGAGCCTGCATGAACTCGGTCGGCGCGAACACGACGGTCGGGTCGAGGTTGCCCTGCACGGCCTTGCCCGGCCCGATGCGGCGCACGGCCTCGTCGAGCGGCACCCGCCAGTCGACGCCGACGACGTCGGCTCCCGCGTCGCCCATCGAGTGCAGCAGCTCACCGGTGCCGACACCGAAGTGGATGCGGGGCACGCCCAGGTCGGCGACCGAGGCGAGCACGGCCGCCGAGTGCGGCTTGACGTACGTCTCGTAGTCGGCGAGCGACAACGCCCCGGCCCACGAGTCGAACAGCTGGATCGCGGACGCCCCCGCCTCGACCTGGGCCCGCAGGAACTGCCCGGCGATGACCGCCATGCGGCCCAGCAGCGCGTGCCAGAGCTCGGGATCGGAGTACATCAGCTGCTTGGTCAGGCGGTGGTCGCGGGACGGGCCGCCCTCGACGAGGTAGGACGCGAGGGTGAACGGTGCGCCGGCGAAGCCGATCAGCGGCGTCGAGCCCAGCTCGCCCACCAGGGCCGTGACGGCGTCGGTGATCGACGAGATGTCGTCGGGCTCGATGTCGCGGAACTGCTCGAGCTGCGCGGCCGAGCGGATCGGCTCGGCGACGACGGGGCCCGTGCCGGGCACGATGTCGAGGTCGACGCCGATCGCCTTGAGCGGCACGACGATGTCGGAGAAGAAGATCGCGGCGTCTACGCCGTAGCGGCGCACCGGCTGCATCGTGATCTCGACGACCATGTCGGTGCGGAAGCACGACTCCAGCATCGCGGTGCCCTCGCGGATCGCGAGGTACTCCGGAAGGGAGCGGCCGGCCTGGCGCATGAACCAGACCGGGGTGTGAGCCGGGCGTTCGCCACGGCAGGCCTGCAGGAACGCGCTGTCGGTCAGGGTGGAGGTCACGCCCTCAGTCTCTCAGGTCGTGCGGAGTGTCGTGGCCGAGGCCTGACCCCGACACGCCTACCATCGCAGGGTGGCAGTCAGAAGCGAGATCGACCGCACACCCGCCCAGTTCACGGCCGCGGTCGAGCAGGTGCGGCACGCCGTCCTTCGACCCGAGGTCGTGGTGGACGAGATGCCTGCGCCCCAACGCATCGCCCCCTACGCCTTCGCGTCGAGCGGCGACGTCCTCGTCGGCGACGACGAGCTGGCCACCGGGCGGTTCATCCTCCTGCACGATCCGGCCGGCAACGACGCCTGGGGCGGCACGTTCCGCTGCGTGACGTTCGCGCGCGCCGACATCGAGGCCGACATGGCCGCCGACCCCGTGCTGCCGAGCGTCGGCTGGAGCTGGCTCACCGAGGCGCTCGACGCGTACGGCAGCGCCTACGACGCGGCCAGCGGCAGCGTGACCGTCGTCCGGTCCGAGGCGTTCGGCGGGATGGAGGCCGAGGGAGCCGACGCGCAGATCGAGGTCCGTGCCTCGTGGACACCCCAGACCGACTCCCCCACCGCCGACATGGGCGGTCACGCCGCGGCGTGGTCCAACCTGCTGTGCGCCATCGCCGGCCTGCCACCGCTGTCGCCCGGCGTCATCCCCCTGCAGCGCAGGCGTGGTGTCCGTTGACGGCACCACACGACGACCACATCGAGGCGACTAACGAGGCGCCTGAGCCGGTCGAGCCCGAAGCACCCCGCCTCGAGCTCCGCGACCCGTTGCCGCCGGTGGTCGACACCCCCGAGCAGCTGCAGGACACGTGCGAGCGCATCGCGGCCGGCACCGGGCCCATCGCGCTCGACGCCGAGCGCGCCTCCGGCTACCGCTACTCCCAGCGCGCCTACCTGATCCAGATCCGCCGGGAGGGATCGGGCACGCACCTCGTCGACCCGATCGCGTTCGACAGCCTCGTGCCGCTCGACACGGCATTCGACGGCAACGAGTGGATCCTGCACGCCGCCACGCAGGACCTCATGTGCCTGGCCGAGGTCGGTCTCTACCCCGAGAAGCTGTTCGACACCGAGCTCGCCGGTCGCCTGCTCAACCTCCCGCGAGTCGGCCTCGCCGCCCTCGTCGAGCACTACCTCGGCCTGAGCCTGGCCAAGGAGTTCTCGGCCGCCGACTGGTCGACGCGTCCGCTGCCCGAGCCGTGGCTGGTCTACGCCGCGCTCGACGTCGAGGTGCTCGTCGAGCTGCGCGACCTCATCGACGCCGACCTGCAGAAGGCCGGCAAGCGCGAGTGGGCCGCCGAGGAGTTCGAGTCCCTCCTGCTGTTCCAGGGACCGCCGGAGCGCAAGGAGCCGTGGCGTCGCACGTCGGGCATCCACAAGGCCCGCGGGCGCCGAGCACTCGGCATCGTCCGCGAGATCTGGGAGACGCGCGACCGCATCGCCGAGTCGCGCGACACGACCCCGGGTCGCGTCCTGCCCGACGCATCGATCCTCGAGCTGGCGACGTCGCCGCCGCAGGACGTCTCGGCCCTCAAGAGCATGCGCATCATGCGCAACCGCGGGCCGCGCCGCTTCGTCAGCGAGTGGTTCGACGCGATCGAGCGCGGGCTCGCCCTCGACGAGATCAAGCTGCCGACCACCAACCAGCGCACCGACGGCCCCCCGCCGCCGCGTGCGTGGGCCGACAAGAACCCCGAGGCTGCCGACCGTCTGGGGCGCAGTCGCGAGGCCGTCACGGCGATCGCCGAGGCCAACGACCTGCCGCCGGAGAACCTCATCTCCCCCCAGCTCGTGCGCAACCTGGCGTGGGAGCCGCCCGCCGAGGTGACGCTGGAGTCGGTGAGCGCGATCCTGCGTGACCAGGGCGCACGGGAGTGGCAGATCGGACTCGTGGCCGATGCCCTGAGCGACGCCCTCTCACCTGCTTCTGGCTGAGATCACACCCCACTGGCCCTGCAAGTGAGTGTTGCCTAGCCTTACACTCAAGGGGTGCTAGCCAACTTCCTGATCGGTCTGCGTGAAGGCCTCGAAGCAAGCCTCGTCGTGAGCATCCTCATCGCCTACCTGGTCAAGACCAACCGGCGCCACGACGTCCGCTACATCTGGTACGGCGTCGGCACCGCCGTCGCGCTGGTCGTCGGCGTGTTCACGGTGGTCAACATCGCCATCGGGTCGCTGCCCTTCCGGACCCAGGAGCTCGTCGGTGGCACGCTGTCGATCCTCGCTGCCGGACTGGTGACCTGGATGATCTTCTGGATGCGTCGCACGGCGCGCGGGCTCAAGAAGGAGCTCGAGAGCGAGCTGGCCGACGCCGTGGCCCTCGGCCCGCTCGCCGTCGCCGTCGTCGCCTTCCTCACCGTCGGTCGCGAGGGTCTCGAGACCGCCGCGATCATGTACGGCACCGTGGCCGACGCCTACACGCCCCAGCCGTTCCTCGGTGCGGCCGGTGGCCTGCTCGTCGCCGTCGTGCTCGGCTACCTCATCTATCGGGGAGCCATCTCGGTCAACCTGGGCAAGTTCTTCACCGTGACGGGCTACCTCCTGATCGTCGTGGCCGCCGGCGTCCTCGCCTACGGCATCTACGACCTGCAGGAGGCCGGCTTCCTCCCCCGCCTGACGTTCGAGGTCGGTGGCATCTCCAACCTCGGCAACGCGATCTTCGACATCTCGTCGGCGATCCCGCCCGACAGCTGGTACGGGACGCTGCTCAAGGGCACCGTCAACTTCCAGCCCAACCCGTCGTGGCTCCAGGTCATCGGCTGGGCGCTCTACCTCGTCCCGGTGCTGTGGCTCTACTCCCGCAAGCCCGCGGCCAAGGCCCCTGCACCTGCGCCCCAGACCCCCGTCGACGCCCGCCAGTAGTTGATCGTCGGGGCTACCGTGTCCCCATGACTTCGGCCCCCGACGGAGCTCGATGAGCGAGTTCAAGAAGCCTTCGCTGCCCGGTCCTGCGCTCTTCGAGGCGCAGACCGACGGCCGCGACCCGGCCGAGGCGACGGCCGCCGGCCACCGGATCGCGAACCTGCTGGTCCGGGGCCCGCGCAGCGACGACGACCAGGGGCTGGTCGATCGGGTGCTCCACCTCGCCGACGAGGAGGGCCTGGGCGCGATCGCCGAGCTGTGGTCGCACGCAGCGGCCGACAGCCTCGCCGGAGCGCTCTGGCGGCTCTACCTGCTCCGCACGTGGGTGCACCGCCAGCCCGACCAGGCAGCCCGCGAGTACGCGGCCGGCAAGGCGTACGCACCGGTCAACGAGGTCCTGGCGGGCGTGGTCGACCCGCCCGGGCCCGGCGAGGTCATCGCCCTGGTCGACACGGTCGTGCGCGGCATCGTCGGCAGCGACTTCGACGTCACGCTCGACCGCGCCGCCGCGTTCGCGCACATCGTCGGCGTCGGTCGGGCCCAGCTCGACAGCGGCGATCCGCACAGCGGTGCCAAGCTCGTCGACACCGCGATGCACCTGCGTCGGGCCGCCGAGCTGGAGCGTTCCGGCGAGCTCCACTGAAGGTCACACGCAACGGGCTTGTGTGGCACCCGTCAGCGGTTAGGCTTGTCGACGCGTCGGGCTGCGGTAGCCCCGGGTCCCACAATTAGCCGCTACGAGCGGCCATGCGCCGTGAGGCGCTTCCCAGCCCGGCGCGACCCCTCCTCCTCGCCATCTCGGATGGCCCGCCAGGACCAGATCCGGGTCATCTTCCGCTAATTCGAGGACGGCCTGTCTCTCATCGCCTAGCGTGGGACGTTCGGGGGTCGAGGGGCCCACGATCGCCGGCCGGTGATCGGTTCCGGGGGCGACCACCGGTCGGCCTGGACCCCTCGTCCCGCCGACGTCATCTGGGCGCGAAGGTCGTGTACGAGTGCTGCGGCGCGCCGATCTGCGCCAGCTCGTCGATGTCAGCGGCGGACGGCATCCAGTCGGCGGCGGCAGCGTTGGCGGCCACCTGCTCGGGACGGGTCGCTCCCGCGATCACGCTCGTCACGGCCGGTTGAGCGGCCAGGCCACCGATCGCCAGCTCGAGGATGCTGATGCCCCGCGCCTCGGCAAACGTCTCGAGCTGCTCGATGCGGTCCCAGTCGGCGGTCCTCAGCCGTTCGGCCTGCGAGGCGAGGTCGAGACGCGAGCCGGCCGGCGGCGCCTGGTCGCGGCGGTACTTGCCCGTCAGCAACCCGTACGCGAGCGGGAAGTAGGGCAGGATCCCGACGCCCAGCTCGAGGCACGCCGGCGTGAGCTCGACCTCGGCCGTGCGGTTGTAGAGGGAGTACTCGTTCTGGGCCGTCACGTAGGACGCGAAGCCGTGGGTGCGCGCGATCCACGCCGCGTCGACGACCTGCCAGGCCTGGAGGTTGGAGGACCCGATCGCCCGCACCTTGCCCTCGGTGACGAGCGCGTCCATGGCGCCCAGCGTCTCCTCCAGCGGTGTCGTGGGGTCGGGGGTGTGGAACTGGTAGAGGTCGATGTGATCGGTGCCGAGGCGGCGCAGGCTCGCCTCGACGGCCGTGCGGACGTACGACGCAGTGCCGCGACGGCCACCGTCGTCCCCATTGACTCCGCCCATGTCCATGCCGAACTTCGTGGCGATGACGACCTCGTCGCGGCGTCCGGCGAGCGCCGCGCCGAGCAGCTCCTCGCTCTGGCCGTGGCCATAGCTGTCGGCCGTGTCGAAGAACGTGACGCCGTGCTCGAACGCCGCGTCGACGACGGCCGTCGTCTGGGCCTGGTCGATGCGCGACCCGAAGGCGTTGCAGCCGATGCCGACGGTCGAGACGGCGATGTCGCTGGATCCGAGGGTGCGAGGTGAGGTGCTCATACGTCCAGCCTAGGCACGGCCCGAGTGTGACCTGCTTCACATCCGTGACCGCGTCACGTGACGCACGTCGCACCGTCACTCCTGCAGTCGTCCCACCACCGGTTCCAGGGGGGTGGTGGGACGACGCGGGATTTCACTCCGGCGGGTCGACCTCCCGTAGACTCGCCGAATGCTCATGAGGTCAGCGGGTCGCAGGACCGCCGCCGTGCTCATGATCGCCCTCGTCGCGATGCTGCTCGTCGCCACGGGCGGACCGGCTCGCGGCACGCAGCACCGGGTCAGCGCCGGCAACGGCGCGGCGGCCGCCGCGCCCCAGACCGGGCGTCAGGTGGACGTCCCCGCGCCCGTGCAGCACGATCAGCCGTCCCACCTGCTGGACCTTGCCTCGACACCGCCGTCGCCTGACGCAGCACCCCTGGTGACCGTCGGGACCTCGAGCGCCGACGGCCAGACGCCGTACGTCGACGCCTCGCCCGTGACGCCGACCGGACGGGCGCCGCCGGCTCCCTGAGCCCGCGCCCACCAGTCCGTCCCGCGCCCCTCGGCGCCACCCTGAAAAGACCTTCCATGACATCCCGTGCTCCCCTGTGGCGCGCCGTCGGTGCCTTCGCCGTCGTTGCCGTGTCGCTCCTGCTCGCCCTGACCAGTCCCGCCAAGCTCGGCCTGGACCTCAAGGGCGGCACCCAGATCGTCCTGGAGACCCAGGACACCGGCCGCGTCAAGGCCGACGCCGAGTCGACCGACCGCGCCCTCAACGTCCTGCGTGGACGCGTCGACGCCCTCGGCGTCTCCGAGCCCACCCTCGCCAGGTCCGGCGAGAAGCGCATCATCATCGAGCTCCCGGGCATCCAGGACCCGCGCGAGGCGGCGGCCGTCATCGGCCAGACCGCCCAGCTCTCGTTCCACGAGGTGCTCTCCATCCCCGAGGCCGACGCAAAGCCCGGTGACGGCGAGAAGATCGTCGACGACGAGGACGGCAACCCGATCCTCATCGGCGAGCAGCTGCTCGACGGCAATGGCGTCAAGGACGCCAGCAACGGCCAGAGCGAGCAGTCGCTGGGCCAGTGGCTCGTCAACATCGACTTCAACGGCGAGGGCAGCGGCGGCTGGAAGCAGCTCGTGTCGGACGCCTGCGCCAACCCGTCCGCCGGTCAGCGCGTCGCGATCCTGCTGGACGACGAGACCATCTCGTCGCCGGCGGTGCAGCCCGACCTGTGCGCGTCCGGTGGCGGCAGCACGACGCAGATCACGGGCGACTTCACCAGCGAGTCGTCCAAGGACCTCGCCGCGCTGATCAAGGGCGGCGCCCTGCCGGTCAAGGTCGAGACGATCGAGCAGAGGACCGTCGGCCCGACGCTCGGCAAGGTCGCCATCGACGCCTCGATCGAGGCCGCCATCATCGGCATCATCCTCACCGGCCTGTTCATCATGTTCGTCTACCGCCTCGTCGGCTTCCTCGCCACGATCGCGCTCGGCACGTACGCCCTGATCTCCTACGGCCTGCTGGTCTGGCTCGGCGCCACGCTGACGCTGCCCGGTCTCGCCGGCTTCGTCCTCGCGATCGGTCTGGCGATCGACGCGAACGTGCTCGTCTTCGAGCGAGCGAGGGAGGAGTACGCCGAACGCACGGCGGCCGGGCTGCCACCGGCCCTGACGACCGGCTTCAACAAGGCATGGTCGGCGATCATCGACTCCAACGTGACGACGATCCTCGCCGCGGCGCTGCTGTTCTTCTTCGCGTCCGGCCCGGTCAAGGGCTTCGGCGTCACCCTCTCGATCGGCGTCATCGCCTCGATGGTGTCGGCGCTCGTGATCGCCCGCGTGCTGTGCGAGTGGGCCATGAAGCGGTCGTACGTCCGCGGTCGTCCTGCGATCAGCGGCATCGCCGGCACCGGCCGCATCCGCCAGTGGCTCACCGAGAGCGGCCCCGACCTGATGAAGCGCAGCGGCACCTGGATCGTCGTGACGCTGGTCGTCGCGGTGGTCTCGATCGGTGGCATCGCGCTGCGCGGGCTCAACCTGGGTGTCGAGTTCACGGGCGGACGCCTGCTCGAGTACTCCACGTCGCAGCAGGTCGACGCCGAGCAGGCCCGCGTGGCCATCAGCGACGCCGGCTTCACCCAGGCCGTCGTGCAGTCGTCGTCCGGTGAGGAGGGTCGCGAGAACATCAGCGTGCGGCTCGACGAGATCACCAACGACGAGGCCGTCGAGGTCGAGGAGGCACTCGCCACCGTCGCCGGCAACGTCGAGAAGGAGCGCGACGAGCTGATCGGCCCGAGCCTGGGCAAGGAGCTGCGCGACAAGGCCCTCATCGCCTTCGCGATCGCGGTCGCCGCGCAGATGCTCTACCTCGCGTGGCGGTTCCGGTGGACGTACGCGGCCGCGGCCGTCCTGTCGATGTCGTCGGTCGTGCTGACCGTGGTCGGTGTGTTCGCCTGGTGGGGCAAGCCGATCGACGGCGTGTTCCTCGCCGCGGTGCTCTCGATCATCGGTCTGGCGGTCAACGACACGATCGTGGTGTTCGACCGCATCCGCGAGCACACCGGCGACAACCGCAAGCGACCGCTCCGCGCGGTCGTCAACGAGGCGATCCTGCAGACCATCCCCCGCACGATCAACACCGGTCTCGGCGCGATGTTCATCCTCGCCGCGCTCGCGGTGCTGGGCGGGGACTCCTTGACGGACTTCGCCATCGCGCTGCTCATCGGGCTCTCGGTCGGCATCCTCTCGACGATCTTCACCGCCTCGGCGCTGGCGGTCGTCCTGGAGGAGCGCTGGCCCTACGACCCGACGGCTGCGCCCAAGAAGGTCATCGATCCGTATGCGGCGGTCGACGACGGCAAGTCCACCGGGGCCGTCATCTGACCTGACCGGCCCCACCCGGGTCTCCGCCCGGCGGACGGATCCTGAGACATTGCGCCCTTCCGGCGACCTCGATGTCTCAGGGTCCGCCACGCCCCGACTGATCTTGAGACATTCGACCCTCCTGGCGACCCCGATGTCTCAGGATCCGTGACCCCCCGACCGACCCTGAGACATTCGGCCCTTCTGGCGACCCCAATGTCTCAAGATCAGTCGATCGACGTAGTTGTCCACAGATCTGGCGCCGGGACTTACCGAAACGCCGGTGCTTCGGTAGTTTTTGGCCATGCGATTCGGGGGAATTGTTCTCGTCACGGCGTTATTGCTCGGTGCCTGCTCGTCTGATCCAGAGCCGGTCGAGCCCACTCGTTCGTCGCCGCCCACGCCGACCGTCACTCCGCCGGCGATGCCCGACCAGGCCCGCGAGGACACCCCCGAGGGCGCAGCAGCCTTCGTCAAGCACTACGTCGACGTCTTCAACTACGCCGCCAGCACCGGAGACGTGGAAGAGCTGAGCAGGCTGTCCTCCCCTGCCTGCGAGGGGTGTCAGAGCTATATCGACCTCTACCGCGACACTTACCAGGCGGGCGGCTACTTCAAGGGCGGCGACTGGACCATCGGCGATCTGAGCCTGGAGATCGAATCAGAACAGACCTTCCTGACCACCAGAGTCGATGTCGCCGACGGCCGCGGCCGATCAAGCGCGGATTCGACTGAGACAGCTGAATCTGGCGAAACCACAAGAGTCAGCTTCGCCGCGGCTCGTGATTCCGAGGGTTGGCGCGTTCAGCAACTGGGACTAGGTGACGTGAAATGAAGTCGCTCTGGGTACAGGTCGTGTCTCTGTCCCTAGCGCTTTCACTCGCGCCAATGTCTGCTCAAGCCGACGTCGATGTGAACCCGTCCAAGCGCAAGCCATCGCTGAGACTCGAAGGCGTCAGAGTCGTGCGTCAGGCTCCGTCAATCGACCGCACCACCTCCCCCGTCACCAGCAACCCCAAGTCCCGAAACCGCCCGACACCCACCTTCACCCGTTGCCGGGTCGACCCCGAGAACTCGATCTACGGCTGCCGCACCGCCCGACCCACCGATCCCACCGACCCCGAGGGTCCGGAGCTCACCGAGGGCGACATCCTGCGAGCTGCCCGGGAGATCGGGCTCCCGAGCCTCGAGGTCAAGATCCAGCCGGGCGAGGAGACCCTCGTCAACGTGGCGACGATCTTCTACACCCAGCCGCAGCCGTTCCAGCGCAGCATCGACCTGCTGGGGTTCGACGTCGACCTCGACGCCACACCTGTCCGCTACCGCTGGGTGCACGGCGACGGCACGACCCGGTCGACGTCGCGGCCGGGCAGGCCCTACCCGGCGATGGACGTGACGCACCGCTATCGCCAGGCCGCCGACGGCGTCCGCGCGCGGGTCGACGTGACCTACCGCGTCCGTTATCGCGTCGACGGCGGGGCGTGGCAGGGCCTCGGCCAGACCCTCGTCGCGTCCGGTCCGGTCGCCGAGCTGGACGTCAAGGAAGCGGCGCCCGTCCTCACCAAGCCGTGAGTGCAAGAATGGCCGCATGCCCATTGCAGACCACATCGTCGAGCTGATCGGCAACACCCCGCTGGTCAGACTCAACTCCGTCACCACCGCCGGATCGGCAACGGTGGCCGCCAAGATCGAGTACCTCAACCCCGGTGGCAGCGCCAAGGACCGCATCGCGGTCAAGATGGTCGACGCCGCCGAAGCATCCGGAGCCCTGAAGCCCGGCGGCACGATCGTCGAGCCGACGTCCGGCAACACCGGTGTCGGCCTCGCGCTCGTCGCCCAGCAGCGCGGCTACAAGTGCATCTTCGTGTGCCCCGACAAGGTCAGCGAGGACAAGCGCAACACCATGCGCGCCTACGGCGCCGAGGTCGTCGTGTGCCCCACGGCCGTCCCGCCCGAGCACCCCGACAGCTACTACAACGTGTCCGACCGGCTCGTCCGCGAGACCGAGGGTGCCTGGAAGCCCGACCAGTACTCCAACCCTGCCGGCCCCGAGAGCCACTACGAGACCACGGGCCCCGAGATCTGGGAAGCCACCGACGGCAAGGTGACGCACTTCGTCGCCGGCGTCGGCACGGGCGGCACCATCACCGGCGTCGGGCGCTACCTCAAGGAGCAGAACCCCGACGTCAAGGTGATCGGCGCCGACCCCGAGGGCTCGGTCTACTCCGGGGGCACGGGGCGCCCCTACCTCGTCGAGGGCGTGGGCGAGGACTTCTGGCCCAGCGCGTACGACCCGAGCATCCCCGACCAGATCATCGCCGTCTCCGACGCCGACTCGTTCGACATGACACGCCGCCTCGCCCGCGAGGAGGGTCTGCTCGTCGGCGGGTCCTGCGGCATGGCGACGGTCGCGGCGCTGCAGGTCGCGGCCGAGGCCGGGCCCGACGCCCTCGTGGTCGTGCTGCTGCCCGACGGCGGCCGCGGCTACCTGTCCAAGATCTTCAACGACGACTGGATGTCGTCGTACGGGTTCCTGCGCGAGCCGCTCGACGGCAAGCCGCACGCCATGACGGTCGGCGACCTGCTGCTCAGCAAGTCCGGCGGCATGCCGGCGCTGGTCCACACGCACCCGTCGGAGACGATCCGCGACGCGATCGAGATCCTCCGCGAGTACAACGTCTCCCAGATGCCGGTCGTCGGTCCCGAGCCGCCGGTCGTCATCGGCGAGGTCGCGGGCAGCGTCAACGAGCGCGCACTGATCAGCGCCGTGTTCGAGGGACGCGCCCAGCTGACCGACCCCGTGTCCCAGCACATGGAGCCACCGCTCCCCCTGCTCGGCTCGGGCGAGAGCCTCGACGACGCCCTCAAGGCGCTCAGCGAGAGCGACGCCGTCATGGTCGTCGAGGACGGCAAGCCGCTCGGTGTCCTCACCCGCCACGACCTGCTCGGAGTCCACGTATGAGCACCCGCAAGAGCACCGCCGACGAGGGCACGACGCAGGGCTTCGCCACCCGCGCCATCCACGCCGGATATGCCCCCAACGCCGAGAACGGCGCGGTCAACGTGCCGATCTACGCCAGCTCGACGTTCCAGCAGGACGGCGTCGGCGGCATGCGTGGCGGCTACGAGTACGCCCGCACCGGCAACCCGACCCGCACGGCGCTCGAGGGCAACCTCGCGGCGCTCGAGGGCGGCACGTACGGCCGGGCGTTCAGCTCGGGCATGGCGGCGACCGACTGCGCCCTGCGGTCGTTGCTGCGCCCCGGTGACCACCTGGTGATCCCCGACGACGCCTACGGCGGCACGTTCCGGCTGATCGACAAGGTCTTCAGCCAGTGGGGCATCACCTACACCGTGGCGGCCGTCAACGACCTCGACGCGATCCGCGCCGCCGTCCGCGACACCACCAAGGCGATCTGGATCGAGACGCCGACCAACCCGCTGCTCAACGTCGGCGACATCCCGGCGATCGCCGAGATCGCAGGCGCGGCCGGCGCGACGTTCGTGGTCGACAACACCTTCGCGTCGCCCTACCTGCAGCAGCCGCTCGACCTCGGCGCCGACGTCGTCCTGCACTCGACGACGAAGTATCTCGGCGGTCACTCCGACGTCGTCGGCGGCGCGCTCGTCACCGACGACGAAGAGCTCGACACCGCGTTCGCGTTCTTGCAGAACGGATCGGGCGGCGTGCCCGGACCGTTCGACGCGTTCCTCACGATGCGCGGCGCCAAGACCCTCGCGGTCCGCATGGAGCAGCACTGCAGCAATGCCGAGGCCGTCGTCGACTTCCTGCAGGGCCACCCGGCGATCTCGTCGATCCTCTATCCGGGGCTCCCCGAGCACCCGGGCCACGAGGTCGCAGCGCGCCAGATGAAGCGCTTCGGCGGCATGGTCTCGGTGCGCCTCAAGGACCAGCAGGCGGCGCTCGACTTCTGTGCGCGCACCGAGCTGTTCACGCTGGCCGAGAGCCTGGGTGGCATCGAGTCGCTGATCGAGCACCCCGGCGCCATGACGCACGCCTCGACGGCCGGCTCGCTGCTCGAGGTGCCCGACGACCTCGTACGCCTGTCGGTCGGCATCGAGGACGTCACCGACCTGATCGGCGACCTCGAGCAGGCACTGAGCTGATCACCGCACGCCGCGCGGCCCTGCTCGGGGCGACGCTCTGGACCCTCCAGCCCCTGTACGTCGTCACCGAGCTGGTCGTCTCGACCCGCACGTCGTCGGACTACTCGCTGGCCGACAGCACGATCAGCGACCTCGGCAACACCGCGTGCCGCACGATCCGCGGTGACGTGCTGTGCTCTGACTGGCACGCCGGCATGAACCTCGGGTTCATGTGGTTCGGCCTGACCCTGCTGCTCGGCGCGCTGCTGCTCGGGCGCCAGGCCATGTCGGGACTGACCGGACGACTCGCGGTCGCGCTCTGGTGCGTCTCGGGCCTCGGTTCGATCGGGGTCGGGCTGGTGCCGGTCAACGAGGACGGCGCCCTGCACTCTCTGGTCGCGGTGCCGATCTTCGTGGCGCAGCCGCTCGCCCTGCTGCTGATGGGCCTCAGCCTGCGGTCACGGAGCACGATGGGGGTCGCCGCCCTCTCGGCGGCGGGCGTCGTGGGATTCGCCGCGGTGCTGCTGGCCGACGGCACCGCGTACGTCGGCGCGTTCGAGCGGCTCGCCCTGTGGCCCGGCTACCTCTGGGTCGCGGTGATCGCGCTGGCGGTCTTCCCGCGCCGGGGCGACCCACCGTCGCCGCCCGGACGACGACAGACCGTCTTCGACGGCGCGTGATCCTCGGCGGACGACACCCGGTGCTGCCAGAATCTGGTCATGAGTCTCGTGATGCTGCTGCTGGCCCATCCTCGGCCGACCAGCTACTGCCACGCCCTCGCCGAGCGGATCGGTGAGCAGCTGATCGGTCTCGGCCACGAGGTGCGGTCGCACGACCTGTACGCCGAGCGGTTCGACCCGATCCTCACGACGTACGAGTCGCACACCAGCGGCGAGGAGATCGAGTCGGTGCTGGCCCGCGAGGAGGACCCGACCATCGCCCTGCACCGTGAAGAGCTCCGCCAGGCGGAGGGTCTGGCCGTCGTGCACCCCAACTGGTGGGGCATGCCGCCGGCGATCCTCACCGGATGGATCAACCGGATCGTCGTGCCCGGCGTCGCCTACCGGCTCGAGGACGCCACCGGCTATCCGGAGCCGCTCGCCCCGATCCAGGACCTGCTGGTCGTCAACACCTCCGACACCACCGACGAGCGCGAGGAGACCCTCTACAAGGATCCGTTGGCCTCGATCTGGGGACGCTGCGTGGCGCCCTACCTGGGCGGACCGCGGGTGACCCGGCGGGTGCTGCGCCCCGTCACCGACTCCTCCGACGAGCAGCGGGCCGCGTGGATCGACGAGGTCGGCACGCTCGCCGCCGACACGTTCGGGGCCGTCTCCTAGTCTGGTCGGCATGTCCGAACGTCGCAGCCTCCTCGGAGAGGTGTCCTGGTTCCAGGTGATCGCCAGCGCCCTCGCGGCGGTGACCGCCGCGTGGCTCGCGTCCCGCCTCGGTGTCGCGGGCACCCTCATCGGCGTGGCGGTCGCCAGCTTCGTCTCGACCATCGGATCGGCGCTCTACGGCCGGACGCTCGAGAAGAGCCGCACGCTCATCGTCCAGACCGCCAGCGGGACGATCGTGCAGAAGGCCGTGCAGGACGGCGACATCGCCGAGGCCTTCGAGGAGGTCGCCGAGGCCGAGCACTCCCCCGTGGAGCGGGCCGAGGTCGTCACCGACGAGAAGCCGCGGCTGCACTGGAAGACGATCATCGTGACGACGGTCGCCGTCGTGGCCCTCGCCCTGGGCACCATCTCGGCGATCGAGCTCGTGTCAGGCAAGACCCTCGACGGCTCCGGGGGCACGACGATCGGCGACACGTTCGGCGGCACCAGGGGTGACAAGGACGAGCCGGCCGACCCCGACCCGACGCCCACGCCGACCGCGACCACGTCGACCCCGACCCCCGATCCGACGTCGTCGACCGCCACTCCCACACCGACCGCCTCGACGCCGACACCCACGCCGACCGCCAGCACGCCGACCCCCACGGAGTCGACGGCGACCCCCGCGGAATGAACGCCTGACCTGCGACGTTGACGCCAGCAACTCACTGAGAGGAGCGCACCATGACCATCTACATGACCCCCAACATCTCCGACGAGAAGATCGCCGAGATGGAGATCTTCGACGCCTTCCGCCTCGGTGAGGAGCTGCTCGACTCGCGGTTCCCGCGTGACGCTGCACGGGTGCTCCGCAAGGTCGTCGACGCCGAGCCGGCCCACGCCGGCGCGTGGGAGCTGCTCGGCCGGGCGCACTTCGCCGCGGCGCAGCTCGCCCCCGCCGAGCAGGCGTTCCAGCGTCTCGTCGACCTCGAGCCGACCAGCGCCTGGGCACGGACCGCGCTCGGCCTGTCGCTCGACCGGCAGAGCCGTCACCGTGACGGTGCCGTCCACCACCGCATGGCCGCGGCGATGGGCGCCTCCCCGCGCGACGCGACCCGCGTCGAGCTCGTCGATCGTCAGACGGGCTGACGGTCCTGGACGCACTGGACGGCCTCGACCCCACGTGGGCGGCAGCGGCGGCAGCAGTCCTGCTGATCGTCGTGCCGCCCGCGTGGGCCGTCACCCGCCATGTCGTGACCCTCGTGCACGAGGCGGGGCACGCCCTGGTGGCTCTGCTCACCGGGCGGCGGCTCAACGGCATCCGGCTGCACACCGACACCTCGGGGCTCACCGTCTCCAGCGGCAAGCCCCGGGGTGCCGGCATGATCGCGACCGCCGCGGCGGGCTACCTCGCGCCGGCCGCGCTCGGCCTCGTCTCCGTCGTGCTGGTCGAGCACGACCGCACCGCGTGGGCGCTCTACGCCGGCATCGCGACGCTCGCCCTGATGCTCGTCTTCATCCGCAACTGGTTCGGCCTGCTCGTCGTGCTGCTGAGCGGCGCCGCGGTCTCGCTGCTCGTGTGGCGCGCCCCCGACCGCGTGCAGGACTTCGCCGCGCTCACCTTCGCCTGGTTCCTGCTCGTCGCCGCACCGCGCACCGCCTTCGACCTGTGGGGCCACCGGCGGCGGGCTCGTACGCGCACCACCGACGCCGACGTGCTGGCGCGGCTGACGGTCCTGCCGGCAGCGGTGTGGAACGGGCTGTTCATCGTCCTGACCGGCGGGGCGCTGGCCGGCGCGGTCTGGCTGGTTGGATAGGGGCATGTTCTCCGTCGGCACCGAGCTCGAAGGTGCCCTCGGGCGTACGGGCACCATCTCCACCCCGCACGGGCAGATCCGCACGCCGGCGTTCATCCCGGTCGGCACCCGTGCCACGGTCAAGGCCGTGCTGCCCGAGGCGATGGCCGACCTCGGCGCGCAGGCGCTGCTGTCCAACGCGTACCACCTCTACCTGCAGCCCGGCGCCGACATCGTCGACGAGGCCGGCGGGCTGGGCACGTTCATGAACTGGCAGGGCCCGACGTTCACCGACTCCGGTGGCTTCCAGGTGCTGTCGCTCGGAGCGGGCTTCCAGAAGACCCTGTCGATGGACTCCAAGGGGGTCGAGGCCGACGACGTCATCGCCGAGGGCAAGGACCGCCTGGCCACGGTGGACGACGACGGCGTGACGTTCAAGTCGCACCTCGACGGCTCGATGCACCGGTTCACGCCCGAGGTCTCGATGCAGATCCAGCACCAGCTCGGCGCCGACATCATGTTCGCGTTCGACGAGCTGACGACGCTGATGAACACCAAGGACTACCAGGTGCAGTCGCTGGCTCGTACCCAGGCGTGGGCCGAGCGCTGCCTCGTCGAGCACCGGCGGCTCGACGAGGAGCGGTCGCACAAGCCGCGACAGGCCCTCTTCGGCGTGGTCCAGGGCGCCCAGCACGAGGACCTGCGCCGTCAGGCCGCGCGCGGCCTCGTCGGCCTCGACCGTGACGGCGGAGGCTTCGACGGATTCGGTGTCGGTGGGGCGATCGAGAAGGAGAACCTCGGAACGATCGTGCGCTGGGTCAACGAGGAGCTCCCCGACGACAAGCCGCGTCACCTGCTCGGCATCAGCGAGCCCGACGACCTGTTCACCGCGGTCGAGAACGGCTGCGACACGTTCGACTGCGTCTCGCCGTCACGAGTGGCCCGATCGTCGCGCGTCTATGCGATGACGGGTCGCTACAACGTCATGGTCGCGGCGTCGCGCCGTGACTTCGGCCCGATCGACCCGGAGTGCGACTGCTACACCTGTGCGCACTACTCCAAGGCCTATCTCCACCACCTGTTCAAGACCAAGGAGTACGTCGCGGCGACGCTCTGCACGATCCACAACGAGCGGTTCACGGTGCGCCTCGTCGACGACATGCGAGACCACATCGACGCCGGCACGTTCACCGACTTCCGCGACGACTTCCTCGCCCGGTTCTACGCCTGACCCCGCCTGGTCCGCCCCACCCTTTTCGGTTTACCACGGTCCCTACGACAACTGCGTAGGGCGGAGGCGTCCGCCCGGGGGAGATGCTCTCCGCCCGGGGCAGTCATCGTCCGCCCGCGGCAGATTGTCCTCGGGAGGACGAGGTTTGCCCCGGGAGGACCGTCCGCCCGACGCAAACTGCGTAGGGACCGTGGTAAACCGAAAAGGTGGGGTCAGGCGAAGTACGTGGGGTCAGGCGAAACCTTAGGGTCAGGCGAAGTAGGTGGGTTCGCGCTGCTTGAGGACGCGGATGACGACCATCGTCAGCGGCATGACGAGCAGCTCGACCGCGCACTTGAACAAGAACCCGACGACGAAGTAGTTGAGGAAGTCACCGCCGGTCGAGATGCCGATCGCCGAGGCTGCGATCGCGCAGAAGATCAACGTGTCCGCTGCCTCGCCGACACCGGTCGACCCGGCGAGACGACGCCAGAGACCGGGCTCGGCCGAACGGGCCTTCATGCGCACCAGCACGTAGGAGTTGAGGAACTGGCCCACGACGTAGGCGATGAGTGACGCCGCGACGATCTGCAGGCCCGACCAGACGACGCTCTCGAACGCAGCCTGGTTCTCGTAGAACTCCGCGCTCGGCAGCTCGATGACCACCAGGAAGGTCAGGAACGTCATGATCGCGGTGCCGAAGCCGACGAGGATGGCCCGCCGCGCGGCCCGCAGACCGTAGACCTCGGAGATCACGTCGCCGATGATGTAGGCGAGCGGAAACAGCACCGCCCCGCCGTCGGAGAACACCGGAATGATCTGCACCGGGCCGAGCGAGACGTCGCCGGAGAAGAACTGGGTGCCCTTGGTCGCCGCGATGTTGGAGACGACGAGGACGACGCAGAACACCGCGAGCAGGACGTCGTAGTAGGACGATCCGCGCGACGCGAAGTGGACCTCGTGGTCGGGCTGTGCCGATGTGGCCGCAGAGCTCATGCGCCCCATCCTGCCAGTCGCCCACCCCTCTGGGAGAATCGATCCATGAGCGACCAGTGGCCGACCCGCACCGACGTCCTGGTCGTGGGCGCCGGTCCCGCAGGCTCCGCCGCCGCCGCGTGGACGGCTCGGGCCGGGCTCGACACCGTGCTCGCCGACGCCGCGACGTTCCCGCGCGACAAGACGTGCGGCGACGGCCTCACGCCGCGGGCGATCTTCGAGCTCGAGCGGCTCGGACTCGGCGACTGGGTCCGCAGCCACGGCACCAACCGCGGGCTCCGGGCGGCCGGCTTCGGCCAGGAGCTCCTGCTCCCCTGGCCCGGCGGCTCGCTGCCCGACTACGGCTCGGCCGTCCCCCGCACCACGCTCGACGACAAGATCTTCCGCGTCGCGGTCGAGTCCGGCGCGACGCCGTTCGAGGGCGCCCGCGCCGTCGACGCCGTGCGCGACGGCGACGGCAGGGTCACCGGAGTCGTGTTCAACGTCGGCAAGGACCGCACGCCCCACACCGTGCTGTGCGAGCGCCTCGTCGTCGCCGACGGCGTCCGCTCGCCGCTGGGTCGTGTGCTGGGACGCGAGTGGCACCGCGACACCGCCTACGGCGTCGCCGGTCGCTCGTACGTCAAGTCCGGCCGCAGCGACGATCCGTGGATCTCGTCCCACCTCGAGCTGCGCGGCGAGGACGGCGAGCTGCTGCCCGGCTACGGCTGGATCTTCCCGTTGAGCGACGGCGAGGTCAACCTGGGCGTCGGAGCCCTCGCGACCGCCAAGCGTCCCGCCGACCTGCAGATCCGGCCGCTGATGGAGTACTACGCGTCACTGCGGCGCGAGGAGTGGGACCTCAGCGGCGAGCTGCGCATCCCGACCAGTGCCCTGCTGCCCATGGGAGGCGCCGTCTCCGGCGTCGCCGGCCCCAACTGGGCCCTGATCGGCGACGCCGCCGGGTGCGTCAACCCGCTCAACGGCGAGGGAATCGACTACGGCATGGAGACCGGGCGCGAGATCGCCGACCTCCTGCATGCACGCGCCGACCTCGCCAGGGCGTGGCCCGCCCTGCTCACCAGCCAGTACGGCGAGGCGTTCTCGATCGCACGACGCCTCGCGGGCCTCATCACGATTCCCCGTCTGCTGCCGACCGCCGGACCGTTCGGCATGCGCTCGCACACGCTGATGACGTTCGCCCTGCGGGTCATGGGCAACCTGGTCACCGACGAGGACCGAGACCTCACCGCCCGCCTGTGGCGCTGGGCCGGGCGCCAGTCGGTGCGGCTCGACGACCGCCCGCCGTTCTCGTCCTGACCCCTTCAGCAGGCCTCGCCTGACAAGCCGATCTCGTCCTGACCCCTTCAGCAGGCATCGCCTGACGACGCATGAAGGGCCCGGCCGAGGCCGGGCCCTTCATCGTGCAGCCGGCATCACGCCGGCCAATGTCGTGCAGTGTGGTGCAGCGAGCGTCAGCTCGCCGGCGGTGCGGGCGGAGCCGGGGGCTCGGTCGGAGGCGGCGTCTGCGCGGCAGGCGGCGCGGGCGGAGCCGGAGCGGCAGGCGGGGCCGGCGGGGTGGCCGGGGGCGGCGTCTGCGCGGCGGGCGGGGTGGCCGTGCCCGGCTTGTTGAACTCGGGAACCTTCTCGCCGGAGTCCTTGAAGCCCAGGAACGCGAAGACCGTGAACACGATGGCCGCCACGATCAGGATCCAGCCGGACCAGCCCGGACCGGTGCTGGCGTCGACGCCCGAGGGGATGTCGCCACCGAACGTGAACACGTAGAGGACCAGGATCAGGGTTCCGAGGCCTGCGACGGCCGCGGTGATCAGGTTCCACGGCAGACCGTCGGGCAGGACGTTGCCGACGACCACCCGCAGGACGACGAGCACGAAGGCCGCGATGAGCAGCAGGGTGCCCAGCGTCGCCCACTCGATCCACGCGTTCTCGGTCTGGGACACGCTGAACGTCCCGCTGCTGACACTTGCCTTGGCATAGGCGGGGAAGAACGTCAGCACCACCGTGATGGCACCCGCCACCAGTGCTACTTGGTCGTTCTTGCCGACCGTCTTGAAATCAAAGGCCATGGTTCTTCTTCTCCCAACGATGAATGTCTACGGGTCGAATCTAGTCCCGATGGACCCCCACAAGTAGTCATTTCACGCCCTATTTACGTGGCGAGTCGCAGGTCGGGAGTGTGGTAATGCGGCTGACCCGAGGTCGACTTCAGGGCGTCGGCGGGACGCTGTCGGACCGTTCGCCGAGGTGGTCGACCGATCTGTCGAGCTCGTCGTCGTCCCGCGGGAACGCGCCGACCGCCACGGCGGCGAGGGTCGAGGTGACCAGCAGGATGATCGCGAAGACCCCCGGACCGCCCGGCGTCACGCTCACGTCGAGGTTGGCGCTGCCCTGCGTGGACGGCCCCACGGTGAGCACGTAGATGCCGAGCAGCACGAGCGACCCGGCCAGCGCCCCGGCCGCCATCAGGTCGACGGTCTGCCGCTTGGGGTGACGTGCCGCGAACAGCGAGGTGCCGACGGCGAGCAGGACGAGACCCGCGGCGATGCCCAGCTCGGCCAGGATGCCGACCTGGTGCCACGCGGACTGGGTGCTCGTCTCGGCGAACTCCGTGCTGCCCTCGCCGAGGTCGGCCGTGACGGTCGCCTCGAGGAAGTCGGAGGTGAATCCGAGCAGGAACGCGAGCCCGGTCATGACCAACGCTGCGGCGCGCAGGGAGAGGCTGACGATCCGCATGACCGGCAGGCTACCGCCCGGAACGCCCCCGCGAGGCCGGTTCGCCGAGGCCGTGCGACACAATCGCGGCATGGATGCAGACGTCATCGTCGTGGGTGCCGGTCTGGCCGGCCTCGTCGCCACCGCCGAGCTCGTGCAGGCCGGACGCTCGGTCGTCCTGGTCGACCAGGAGGGCGAGCAGGGCATCGGCGGCCAGGCCTTCTGGTCGTTCGGAGGGCTCTTCTTCGTCGACTCCCCGCAACAGCGCCGGATGGGCATCAAGGACTCCGTCGACCTCGCGCTGCAGGACTGGATGGGCAGTGCGCAGTTCGACCGCGAGGAGGACCACTGGCCCCGGCAGTGGGCCGAGGCCTACGTCCACTTCGCCGCCGGCGAGAAGCAGTCGTGGCTGAAGGCCAAGGGACACAGCGTCTTCCCGGTCGTCGGGTGGGCCGAGCGTGGCGGCGGGCTCGCCGGCGGCCACGGCAACTCCGTGCCCCGCTTCCACATCACGTGGGGAACGGGCCCGGGCATCGTCGAGCCGTTCGAGAAGATGGTCCGCGAGGGACACGAGAAGGGTCTGGTCCAGCTCGCGTTCCGGCACCAGGTCGACGAGCTGGTCGTCACCGGCGGTGCCGTGACCGGCGTGCGCGGGCAGGTCCTCGAGCCCACGGACGCCGAACGGGCGGCCCCCACGTCGCGGACGTCGATCGGCGAGTTCACCCTGAGTGCGCAAGCCGTCATCGTCACGTCCGGCGGCATCGGCGGCAACCACGACCTCGTCCGCGCCAGCTGGCCCGACCGGCTCGGCACGCCGCCGGAGCACATGATCTCCGGCGTCCCGGCCCACGTCGACGGCCGCATGCTCGCCATCGCCGAGCGGGCGGGCGCCAGCCACATCAACCGCGACCGCATGTGGCACTACGTCGAGGGCATCAAGAACTGGGACCCCATCTGGCCGATGCACGGCATCCGCATCCTGCCGGGCCCCTCGTCGATGTGGCTGGACGGCGCCGGCCGCCGGCTGCCCGTCCCGGGCCTGCCGGGCTTCGACACCCTCGGCACGCTCAAGCTGCTGCGCCAGAGCGGCCACGACCACTCGTGGTTCGTCCTCACCCAGGCCATCATCGAGAAGGAGTTCGCCCTCTCCGGGCAGGAGCAGAACCCCGACCTGACCGGCAGGAGCGTCCGGACGCTCCTCAAGGAGCGCCTCTCCAAGGGCGCGACGACCCCGGTCGAGGCCTTCAAGAGCAAGGGCGAGGACTTCGTCGTCGCCGACACGATCGAGCAGCTCGTGGCCGGGATGAACGCCCTCACGCCCGACTCCCCCGTCGACCTCGAGCTGGTCCGCCGCCAGGTCGAGGACCGTGACCGCGAGCTCGACAACGACTTCACCAAGGACCTGCAGATCGCGGCGCTGCGCCAGGCCCGGGCCTACCGGGGCGACCGGCTGATCCGCGTCGCGAAGCCGCGCAAGATCCTCGACCCGGGCAAGGGCCCGCTGATCGCCGTGCGGCTGCACGTCCTGACCCGCAAGTCGTTGGGCGGCCTCGAGACCAACCTGGACTCGCAGGTGCTCGGCACCGACGGGCAGCCGGTCGAGGGACTGTTTGCCGCGGGTGAGGTCGCCGGGTTCGGCGGCGGCGGTGTCCACGGCTACAACAGCCTGGAGGGCACCTTCCTGGGCGGCTGCCTGTTCAGCGGTCGTGCCGCCGGACGCGCTGCAGCCCAGCAGGTCGACTAGGTGTCTCGTACGCTCGAAGCATGACTCTCGCACCCCTCGTGGAGCTCAACGACGGACGTCAGATGCCCGTCCTCGGCTTCGGCACCTACTCGATCAACGACCCCGCCCTCTTCGTCGAGGCAGTCGCCGCCGGCTACCGGCTGCTCGACACCGCGACCCGCTACGACAACGAGACCCAGGTCGGTCAGGGCATCGCCGACGCCCCGGTCCCCCGCGACGAGCTGTTCGTCACGACCAAGCTGCCCGGCAACGCGCACGGCACCGACGGGCCGCGCCGCGAGCTCGAGGCGTCGTTGGAGCGCCTCGGCCTCGACCACGTCGACCTCTACCTCATCCACTGGCCCAACCCGAGCGCCGACCTGTTCGTCGAGACGTGGAAGGCCTTCATCGAGCTGCGCGACGCCGGCCTGACGACGTCGATCGGCGTCTCCAACTTCCTGCCCGAGCACCTCGACCGGATCGTCGCCGAGACGGGGGTCGCACCGGCGGTCAACCAGGTCGAGCTGCACCCCTACTTCCCCCAGGCCGAGCAGCGCGCGGCCGACGACCGGCTCGGCACGATCACCCAGAGCTGGACGCCGATCGGTCGCGGCAGCGACCTGCTGCAGAACCCGGTGCTGGCCGAGATCGCCGCGAAGCACGACGTCTCCCCCGCCCAGGTCGTGCTCCGCTGGCACACGCTGATCGGTGCCGCGCCCATCCCCAAGTCGGCGACCCCCGATCGGTTCCGCAGCAACCTCGAGATCTTCGAGATCGACCTCGACGAGGACGACCTGCAGCACATCGCCGGCCTCGAGACCGGTCAGCGCATCGGCGGAGACCCGCGCACGCACGAGGAGTACTGACCTAGGAGCCGATCGCGGCGGCGATGGCGTCCGGCGGCACCGCCCTGCTGTAGCGGAAGCCCTGGGCGACGTCGCAGCCCCGGTCGCGCAGGTAGGTCTCCTGCGCGGACGTCTCGACGCCCTCGCCCACGACCGTCATGCCGAGCGTGTGGGCCATGACGATGATGGTGTTGACGATCGCCGCGTCCGCGGCGTCGACGACCACGTCGGAGATGAACGAGCGGTCGATCTTGATCTTGTCGATCGGGAAGCGGGTCAGGTAGGCGAGGCTGGAGAACCCCGTGCCGAAGTCGTCGACGACGATCGAGACGCCGAGCGAGCGCACCGTCTGGATGACGTCGATCGTGTCGAGCGGGTCGTCCATGAAGATGCCCTCGGTGATCTCGAGCTCGAGCCGGTCCGCCGGGAGGCCCGACTCGTCGAGCGCCCGCTGCAGCACGTCCAGCCACGAGCGGTCGTGGAACTGGCGCGGCGACACGTTCACGGCGAGCGTGAGCGGGAAGCCGACCTCCTGCGACATCGTCATCGTGTCGGCGCAGGCCCGCCGCAGCACCCACTCGCCGAGCTGGATGATCAGCCCGTTGTCCTCTGCCACGGGGATGAACCGGTCCGGGCCGATGTCGCGACCGTCGGAGGTGTGCCACCTCGCCAACGCCTCCACCCCCACGACGCGACCCGTCTCGAGGCTCACCTGCGTCTGGTAGGACACCGAGATCTCGTCGCGGTCGAGCGCGTGCCGCAGGGCGGCAGCCATCGCGAGCTTGTCGTTGGTGGCGTCGAGCATCGACGGCTCGAACCACCGGTAGGAGTTCCGCGCGGCCTTCTTCGCCTGGTACATCGCGGCATCGGCGTGCTTGAGGAGCGTCGTGGGGTCGCTGCCCGCGAGCGGGTAGGTCGCGATGCCCAGGCTCGCGGTCACGATGATCTCGTGGCCGCTGCAGACCATCGGCTCGGGGATCGCCTTCAGCACCGAGGCGATCCGCCGCTGCAGCTGCTCGGAGCTGTCGAAGCCCGTGAAGACCATCACGAACTCGTCGCCGCCGAGCCGGGCCACCATGTCGTCGGGACGCACCTGGGCACGCAGGCGCGCGGCCATCTTGACCAGCAGCTCGTCCCCGACGTGGTGACCGAGCGAGTCGTTGACGCGCTTGAAGTGGTCGAGGTCGATCATCGTGACGGCGACGCCCCGGCCGTGGCGGACGGCGAGTCGCAGGTCGTGGTCGAGCCGCTCGAACAGCTGGGTGCGATTGGGCAGGTCGGTCAGGAAGTCGAAGTGGGCCATGTGCCGGATGAACGCCTCGGCCTCACGGCGCTGCGTGATGTCGTAGGCGACCGACAGCACACCGGTGACCTCCGCGTCGTCGCTCGCGATCAGCGAGATCGCCTCGTTGACCGGGATCGTCGTGCCGTCCTTGCGGCTGTAGTCGACCTCACGCTCGTCGACCGCGTCGGGACGCGTCGCCAGCAGCGGCATGTCGACGCTGTCGCGCAGTGCCCCGATCGGCGACCCGACCAGCTCGTCGCGATCGAAGCCGAGGAGCCGCTCCGCGGCCGGGTTGGCCGTGACGATCGTCCCGTCGGCGTCCGACGCGATGATGCTGAACGGCAGGCTGTCGAGGATCGACCGCCGCATACGGTCAGCGTGCTTCGCGCTCTCGATCGCCTGGACGAACAGTCGCTCCGTGATGTCGATGACCGACGCCAGGACGTGCTGCTCGTCGGCGATCTGGATGGGGTTGAGGCCGATCTCGATCGGCACCTCGGTGCCGTCCCTACGACGTCCGAACAGCTCGCGTCCGGCGCCCATCTCACGGCGGTCCGGTCGGTCGAAGAAGCCGTCGCGATAGGTGTGGTGCTCGCGGAACCGCTCGGGGATCAGCTGCTCGACGTCCATCGCCAGCAGCTCGTCGCGGGAGTAGCCGAACAGCGCCTCGGTCTGGGTGTTGACGAGCGTGATGCGTCCCCGTGGATCGACCATGAGCATCGCGTTGGGCGTCGCCTCGATGATCTGACGGAGCATCGTGCTCTCGTCGTCGGTGCGTGAGAAGATCTCAGGCTCCACGCCCGGCCTCCTGGGGGTCATGACTGCTCGCCCGCTCGGGCTCGCCTGCCATTGTGCCCGGTCCGGGGCTCGGCAAGGCTAGATTGCCACCATGACTGTCGTCTCACTCGTGCTCGCCGGTGTCGCCGCACTGCTCCACGTCCTGTTCTTCAAGCTGGAGTCGCTCAGCTGGCGTGAGCCCAAGACCTGGAAGACGTTCGGCCTGGCATCGCAGGAGGATGCGGACACCACGGCGCCCATGGCCTACAACCAGGGGTTCTACAACCTGTTCCTCGCGGTCGGCACGATCGTGGGCATCCTCGTCGTCGCCCTGTCTGACACGAAGGACACGATCGGCTGGACGCTCATCGTGTTCGCGTGCGGCAGCATGCTCGCGGCGGCTCTGGTGCTCATCTCGACCGGCGTGTCGTACGCCCGCGCCGCCGCGATCCAGGGTGTTCCGGCGCTCCTCGCGGTCGTCACCAGCCTGGTCGCCGCCACCTGAGCGAGCGTCGGTGGCGCTCGTTAGGGTGAGGCCGTGCTTCGTATTGCGACCGTCAACGTCAATGGCATCCGTGCCGCCCACAACAAGACCCGCGGACAGTCCTCCGGCCTCAGCGAGTGGCTCGCCGAGCGCGAGGCCGACGTCGTCACCCTGCAGGAGGTCCGTGCGCCCGATGCAATCGTGCGCGAGATCCTCGACGGCAGCGGCTACCACGTCGTCCACACCGAGGCCGCGGCCAAGGGACGCGCGGGTGTCGCAGTCCTGAGCCGCACCGAGCCCACCGCCCACCGCGTCGGCAACGGCGACACCTTCTTCGACGACTCGGGTCGCTGGATCGAGTCCGACATCACCCTCGCCGACGGCTCGACCCTGACCGCCGTCTCGGCCTACGTCCACTCCGGCGAGGCGGGAACGCCGCGCCAGGAGGAGAAGTACCGCTTCCTCGAGCAGATGACGGTCCGCCTGGCCGAGATCCGCGCCACCGGCGCCCACGCCGTCGTCACCGGCGACCTCAACGTCGGCCACACCGAGCGCGACATCAAGAACTGGAAGGCCAACCAGAAGAAGGCGGGCTTCCTGCCCGAGGAGCGGGCCTACTTCGACCGGTTCTTCGACGAGCTCGGCTGGGTCGACGTGCACCGCAGCGTGGCCGGCGACGTCGACGGCCCCTACACCTGGTGGTCGATGCGCGGGCAGGCGTTCGACACCGACACCGGATGGCGCATCGACTACCAGATCGCGACACCCGAGCTGGCTGCCACCGCCCGCGAGGCCACGGTCGACCGCGCCGAGAGCTGGGCCGAGCGTTGGTCCGACCACGCTCCGCTCGTCGTCGACTACGACCTCTGACATGACCGGCACCCTCGACCGCCGCCTCGGGCTGGCCGGGTCGACGGCCGTGGGTGTCAGCGCCATGGTGGGCGCAGGGCTGTTCGTGGTCTTCGGTCCGGCGACGCGGGCCGCCGGCGACGCCCTGATCGTCGCGCTCGCCGTCGCGGCGGTGGTCGCGGCGTGCAACGCGGTGTCGTCCGCCCGTCTGGCCAGCCGCTACCCTGCCGCCGGCGGCACGTACGTCTTCGGCCGCGAGCGTCTCGGACCGTTCTGGGGGCACCTGGCCGGGTGGTCGTTCATCGCGGGCAAGCTGTCGTCCTGCGCCGCGATGGCGCTGGCCCTCGGCGCCTACGTCTCGCCCGAGCACGACCGGCTGCTCGCCGTCGCCGTGATCGTCGTCGTCACCGGAGTCAACCTGCTGGGAGTCCAGAAGTCGGCCGGCGTGGGCATCGTCATCACCGTGGTCGTGCTGGGCGTCGTCGCCGTCGCCGTCGCCACGATGTGGTCGGCGCGCAGCGCCCCGACGACCAGCGTGCCGACCGACGGCCGCGGCGTGCTGCAGGCCGCCGGGCTGCTGTTCTTCGCGTTCGCCGGCTACGCCCGCCTCGCGACGCTGGGCGAGGAGGTGCGCCGCCCCGAGCGCACGATCCCCCGGGCCATCGCGATCGCCGTCGTGGTGGTCGTCGTGGTCTATGCCGCGGCTGCCACTGCGCTGCTGCACGTGCTGGGCACCTCGACGCTGGCCGCGTCGTCGCGACCGTTCGTCGCCGGTCTCGAGGCAGCAGGGGCCGACGGCCTCGTCCCCGTGGTGGTGGCCGCCGCCGCACTCGCCGCGGGTGGCGCGATCCTGTCACTGACCCTCGGGGTCTCACGCACCGCGCTCGCGATGGCCCGCGACGGGCACCTGCCGGGGGTCCTCGCGCACGTCGGTGCCGAGCGCCGCGTGCCGTGGCCCGCCGAGCTGGCCGTCGCTGCCGTCGTCGCCGGGCTCGTGCTCCTCGGCGACCTGGCGACCAGCGTGGCGTTCTCGTCGTTCTGCGTGCTGCTCTACTACGCGATCGCCAACGCCTCTGCCCTGACCCTGCCGCCGTCCCCCCTGACCAGGGCGATCCCCGTCGTCGGCCTCGTCGGCTGCTTCGCGCTGGCCTTCTCGCTGCCCCTGGGCACGGTCGTCACCGGCTCGGCCGTCGTCGCCCTCGGCGCCGTGTCCTACGCCCTGCGCACCCGACGTGATCGACCAGACAGCGCACATACATAAGGACCTGATATATTTGGTTGCATGACGCAACCTCATCTGGAAGAGCTCGCGCAGTCGCTGCGGGAGTTCGCCCTCTCGCTGGTGCGCGACGCGCCACAGAGCTCGCTCAGCCGCACCGCGGCCGCCACGCTCTCGGTGCTCGAGCGGCTCGGGCCCCAGCGCATCACGACGCTGGCCGACCACGAGTCCGTCAGCCAGCCGGCGATGACCGGCCTGGTCCAACGCCTCGAGGCGTCCGGACTCGTCCGTCGGAGCGCCGACCCCGTCGACGGCCGAGCCACCTTGATCACGATCACCGAGATCGGGAGCAAGGAGCTCGCCGCCCGCCGACTCGCCCACGACGAGGCCATCACGGCCCGCCTGACCACCCTCTCCGGCTACGACCGCGCGCTCCTGGCCGCGGCCGCTCCCGCCATCACCCACCTCATGGAGTCTCATGTCGTCTGACACCAGCCACACCAGCAGCCTGTTCAAGCAGCCGAAGGCCGTCTATGCGGTCGCGTTCGCCTGCGTCATCTCGTTCATGGGCATCGGCCTGGTCGATCCCATCCTGCCCGCCCTCAAGAGCCAGCTCGACGCGACCGAGAGCCAGGTGACGCTCCTGTTCACCAGCTACCTGGTCGTCACCGCCGTCGCGATGCTCGCGACCAACTGGGTCTCCAGCCGCCTCGGCGCCAAGCGCACCCTGCTGACGGGCCTGGTGATCATCGTCATCTTCGCCGCGCTCGCCGGGTCGACCGACACCATCTCCGGCATCGTCGCCTTCCGTGCCGGCTGGGGCCTCGGCAACGCGCTGTTCATCGCGACCTCGCTGGCTGCCATCGTCTCCAGCGCTCGCGGCGGCTTCGCCGGCGCGATCATCCTCTACGAGGCAGCGCTCGGCCTGGGCATCGCCGCCGGCCCCCTCGTCGGCAGCGTGCTCGGCAACATCAGCTGGCGCGGCCCGTTCTTCGGCGTGGCGGGGCTCATGGCGATCGCCCTGGTCGCGACGTTCTTCCTGCTGCCGGCCACCCCGAAGCCCGATCACCCGACGTCCCTCGGTGCTCCGCTCAAGGCCCTGACCCACCGCGGCCTGCTCACGATGAGCATCACAGCGCTGCTCTACAACTGGGGCTTCTTCACGATGCTCGGCTACGCGCCGTTCCCGATGGACCTGTCGATCACGGCCCTCGGCTGGGTGTTCTTCTGCTGGGGCATCCTGGTCGCGTTCTTCTCGGTCCTCGGCGCACCGTGGCTGCAGCGCAGGTTCGGCACGGCCGCCTCGCTGTACGGCTCGCTCGGCCTCTTCGCGATCGACCTCGCGGTCATGGCGATCAGCCCCACCAACCAGACACTCATGATCGGCGCCGTCATCGCTGCGGGCATCTTCATCGGCATCAACAACACCCTGATGACGCAGGCCGTCATGATCGTCTCGCCCGTCGAGCGTCCGGTCGCCTCGGCGGCCTACGGCTTCGTCCGGTTCATCGGCGGCGGTCTCGCGCCGTTCGCCGCCGGCAAGCTGGTCGAGCACCTCAACGTGCACGTGCCGTTCGCGATCGCCGCGGTGGCGGTCCTGGCCGCGATCGCCGTGCTGGCCACGGGTCACCGCCTCCTGGCCAACGCCGACGCCGGCCTCGACGAGGACGGTCACCAGGCCGAGGACGTCGACGACGTCGAGGGCGAGATCGCCGACGAGTTCGGTGGAGCGTCCGGCGCGATCGACGAGGTCGTCAACGCGCGGTAGCCCCGTACACCACCCCCAACCCCAGGGCGGTGCGCCGGCGTCCACACCAGGTCAGGTCCTGGACGCCAGCGCACCGCTCTCGGCGTCTCCGGGAACGCCGAAGGGGGCACGCACCCCCTGATGCGTGCCCCCGTACGTGGGAGGGACGCCCACCCCCTGATGGGCGCCCCCCGATCGTGGGAAGGTCTAGTTGAACTTGACCTTCAGACCCGTGCCCTTCTCCTGCAGGACACGGACCTTGACGCCGGCAGCCGGCAGCTTCACACCGTGGTTGGGCAGCTCGGCGAACCAGTACTTCTTGGTGTCGTCGAACACCGGCTTGGCATCCTGACCGCGGATGTAGCTCGGCTTGCCGTTGGTGTGCAGCGTCATCGAGTCAGCCTTGTGCAGCGAGAACGGTGCGTCGTACATCTGCACGCGTGAACGCCACGGCGCACCCGTCACGATGTTCGTGATGGGGGTCGGGTTGGCATCGATGATCAGGTTGCGGCCCGTGCCGGGGTGCACGTTGGTGTTGTTGTCCTGCTGGGAGGTGTCCCAGTAGGAGACCAGCAGGCCGTGGCCGTACTTGTAGTGCTCGACGAAGTCGGGCTTGGTGTTGGTGAACCCGAAGTTGTACGGCCCCGTCTGCAGGTACTTGTCGTACGAGACGTACGACCGGTGACCGGCGATGTAGTAGTTGTCGAACAGCTCCGTCGAGGTCGCACCGGCGATGGAGAACCCGTCGAAGGTCCAGGCGGCTCCGCCGTCCTCCGCACCGTCAGCCAGCAACGTCTCGGCACCGGCCTTGATCGCCACGTCGTCCACGAACAGACCGGCCTCGGCGACTCCGCCGTCGGTCTTGTAGTAGAAGCGCAGCTTGATCTTCTGGCCGTCATAGGCGCCGAGCGGGACCTTGAGGTCCGCCCAGGTGGCCTGTTCACCGTCGATCGCCGGCGAGCCCGACGCGTCGTCGGGGATGGCCGTGCCACCGATGGTGCCGTCGAGCGACGTCCACGTCTTGCCGGCGTCGGTCGACGCCTGGACGTAGGCGTAGTCGTAGCCGGCCTCGATCGAGTAGCGCACCTTGGCGGTGAGCTCTCCCCCGGTCTTGCCGGTCAGGTCGACGTCCGTCGTCTGCGAGCTGGCCAGGTCGTCACCGGATCCGGAGAAGAACTGCTTCGTGCCCGAGGCAGGCGCACCGTTGTCCTTGGTCACTTCCTTGTCGGGGAGCACCACGACCGCAGCCTGGGCCTTCTTGGAGTTGTACTCCTGCGGGCCGAGGTCGAGCGTCTTCTTCTGCTTCGTGGCGATCGCCTCGTAGTCGAGCCAGCCGAGCTGCAGCTTGTTCCACGCGCCGAGGTCGCCGGGACGGGTGCCCAGGGCCTCGCCCTTGCCGTTGAGGCGGGACTGCGCCATCAGCGTCCAGTACTCGCTGTTGTTGTCTCCGCCGCCGCTGGTGTCGTAGTCGTCGGGCAGGCCGAGGTCGTGTCCGTACTCGTGGACGAAGACCGACAGGCCACCGTTCTCGGGCTGGGCGGTGTAGTCGCCGACCCAGATGCCGGTGTTGCCGACCTGGGTGCCGCCAAGCGGGTTCTGCGCGGGGCCGGTCAGACCGGCGTCGGTGCCGAACGCGTACCAGCGGTGCGACCAGATCGCGTCCTCACCCTGCTGCGGATCACCGTCGGCCTCGTCACCGCCGGCGTGGACGATCTGGAAGTGATCGATGTAGCCGTCGGGCTCGTTGAAGTCGCCGTCGCCGTCGAAGTCGTAGCGGTCGTACTTGTCGTACGACGCGATCGTCTCCTTGATCTGGGCGTCGGTCTTGCCGGCGGCCTTCTGGTCGGCGACCCAGGCGGTCAGCGAGTCCTGAATGAGGTTCCAGACCGTGCGGTAGGACTCGTCGCGGCCGTAGCGCGCCTCGTTGTAGGGGACCTTGACCCAGTCCTGGACCTGGCCGTCGACGGTGTAGCGACCCGACGACTGCGTCTCGTAGTAGGTCTTGACGGACTCCTGGCCCTTGCCGGTGCCGAAGTAGAGGTCCTGGTAGTGCTGGCGGTCGTAGTCGGCCTGCCAGATGGTCGAGTTGTCCTTGGCGCGGTCGGGCTCGGGGATCTTGTTGCGCAGCGGACCCTCGAAGGTCGTCGGACCGGGGACCGACGGGTCGGTGTCCTGGTCGGGGAAGTCGGGGTGACGCTCGTTGCCGAACTCCGCGAGGATCACGAAGATCTTGTCGGCGCGCTCCTGCTCGAGCTCGACGTACTGATCCTTCTTCTTCTTGCCCTTGATCGCCTTGAGCTGCTTCGCGGTCGCCTTCTTGTTGGCGAGCGCTGCAGCATCGGCGGGGCTGTAGCCCTTGCCGACCTTGACCACGGTGCTGCCAGAGCGCTGCTGGGCCTTGGCGTCACCGTCGAGGACCGAGGTGATGCCCGCCTCGCGCAGCGCGCGACGCTTCGACTCGAGCGGGTTGGGCAGGTCGTCCTTGCCGACCTTGGCCGGCTTGTCACTGGCATTGACCGGCGGTGCTGGTGCTGCAGTGCCCGGTGAGGCGTACGCCAGACCGAGCGAGGCTGCGAGTGTGAGGCCGACGAGGCCTGAAGTCACACGCTTCACTGTTCCCCCTTGGTGGATCCTTCGAATGACGTTGGGGCGATCGCCCCACCGCGTTTTGGGCGCACCCTCGTGAGGTGCGCCCGACGCAACCCGGCCAACTTATGGAACATTCAGGAAGAACGGCAGTCTTGACTTTGGTCCGGAAGGACTATACGGACCTAGTTCTTTGTGACTAGTGGCGTGACCCCGGCACCCTCTACGCTCGTCCCATGACTGCCTCTCGGAACCGCGCCCTGCGGGTCGTGGCGATCGCCGCGCTCCTGCTCCTCGTCTCGATCACGCCGGCCTCGGCCGTGTCGTCCTCGACCTACGAGACCCAGGTCATCGACCGCACCAACACCTATCGCGTCGCCCACGACAAGGTGAAGGTCAAGGCGCACTCGTGCGTCGACCGCTGGGCCGAGGGCCAGGCGAGGTGGATGGCGGCGCGCGGCACGCTCGAGCACCGCAAGGGACGCATGGAGAAGATCCTCAAGGACTGCAACCTGACGGGCGTCTCGGAGAACATCGCCATGGGCTTCTCCTCGGGCAACAAGACCGTGAACGCCTGGATGGACTCGTCCGGTCATCGCCGCAACATCCTTGCCACGAAGATGCGCTACGTCGGTGTCGGAGCCGTCAAGGACAGCGACGGCGTGTGGTGGGTCGCCCAGGTGTTCGGCACCCGCAAGTAGCTCAGGAGTTCATCCAGATTTAGCATTTCGCGCCAGAAAGCCTTTCCCAAACGCCCGATCCGTGCCCTAGGCTTGAATCAGTTGCACGACGTTGGGCCGTACGAATGAATGGGTTTGCCTCTCGGGGTGTCTAGTTCTTCTCGAAGGTTGGATGTACGTCGCGACAGCCACTCGCGAAAGGCGTGGGTGGCATCTCGCCAAGAGGAGTTGGACATGGCAACAGGAACCGTGAAGTGGTTCAACGCGGACAAGGGCTTCGGCTTCATTGCTCCGGACGACGGCAGCGAGGACGTGTTCGCGCACTTCTCCGCCATCCAGTCGAGCGGCTACCGCTCGCTGAACGAGAACCAGAAGGTCGAGTTCGACGTCGAGCAGGGCCAGAAGGGCCTGCAGGCCGCGAACATCCGTCCTCTCTGATCATCGGAGACCGGATCAGCAGCTGCTGACTTCGTGAGAAACCCCCGGAGCAGTGCTCCGGGGGTTTCTTCATGCCTGCTGCGGGCTAGAGGTGTCCGCCCTCGTCCCACGCGTGGCGGGCGAACTCGACGCCCGGCGTGGACGCCAGGTAGCTGACGTCACTGACCGGGTGCGGGCTCGCCGGGGCGAGGCGGTGGGCCGGGAAGAGACGCGAGGCCTCGGCCAGCTGGGTGGAGTCGATGGCAAACGATGACTCGTCCATGACGGCTCTCCTTCGATAGGCGGCGATGACATGAGGTTATCCTCATGTTTTGCCCACCGACAGCCCTACCCGCAGGTAGTTTTCAGACCGTCACGCGGAAGATCCGGTCGTCGCCCTTGGCAGGGTCGCCTCGACCGTCGGTGTTGGACGTGGTGACCCACAGCGCCCCGTCGGGCGCCACGGCGACGCTGCGGATGCGGCCGTGGTCGCCGCCGAAGTGGGCGACGGGCTTGCCGGCGCTCTCGCCGCTGAGCGGCACGGCGAACAGGCACTCACCCTGGAGCGCGCCGACGTAGGCGGTCGACTTCGTGATGGCGACGCCGGCCGGTGAGCACTCGTCGGTGCCCCAGGTGACCTTGGGGTTGATGAAGTCGTCGTTGTCGCCCGTGCCCTCGACCGCGGGCCAGCCGTAGTTGCCGCCGCGCTCGATGAGGTTGAGCTCGTCGGCGCTCTTCTCGCCGAACTCCGCGGCCCACAGACGCCCCTCCTCGTCGAAGGCGAGGCCCTCGATGTTGCGGTGGCCGTAGGACCACGTGCGGTTGTCGAACGGGTTGCCGTCGACGGCCTTGCCGTCCTGACCGATGCGCAGCACCTTGCCCGCGAGGGAGTCACGGTCCTGGGCGAGAGCGCCGACACCGGAGTCGCCGGTCGACACGAACAGCGACCCGTCGTCGTCGAACAGCAGACGGCCACCATGGTGACGCGAGCCGATCGGTATGCCGGTGAGGACGGGCTTCGGTGCGCCGAGGGTGTCGCCGTCCAGGCTCATGCGGACGATCCGGTCGTCGGCTGCCGTGGTCACGTAGGCGAACACGACGCTCTCGTCGTCCGGTGGCACCGCGATGCCCAGCAGGCCCCCCTCACCGCCGGGCGAGCCGTTGGACCCGTCGACGGAGCCGAGCGTCGTGACGGTGCCGTCCGTGGCGATGCGGACGATGCTGCCGTCGTCGCGCTGGGAGACCAGGGCATCGCCGCTGGCGAGGAAGGCGATCCCCCATGGCACGTTGAGCCCGGTGGCGATCGTGGCCGCGATCGTGGGCGTCCCGGCGCGGGGTGAGGCGGACTGGGTCGGCTCGGGTGTGGACGGCGTCGCGCTCGTCGTGGGTGCAGGGTCGTCCCGGTCGCGGCTGCAGCCGAGCAGCGTCACGGCACCGACAGCGGCGAATCCGGTCAACAGCGTTCGACGTTCCATGCACCGATCATGCCCGCCGACGGCAAGCCCGGCTCGTCGTCGACCCGGCCGGACGAGGAAGGGCCCTCGGCGCCTGCCCGCCTCGTACCGGGCGACGCCGAGGGGCGCCTCGCACTCAACGCCCGTCGCTCGAGGCGACTGGGACTCCCTCCCTGCGATCAGTGCTCCTTGAGTGTGACGAGCAAAGTCGACTTACGGAACCTGAATCGCCCCTTCCGCCACAAGATGGGTCCAACGTCCTAGTCCGTTGGGATCAGACGGCACCCTTCACCGCTCCGGCTCAGGCCAGTGCGCTGCGCATCTGGGTCAGGCGGGCGCGGTACTCGGTCGCCGGCAGGTGGTCGACGTTGAGCGGAGAATCGAGCTCGGTGACGAGCCGCTGCTCGAGGTCGCGCAGGTCGCCGAAGTCGTCGCTCGCCCAGTACGAGACCGACAGGTGCTCGAGCATCCAGTCGGTGAGCCTGGGGTCCTCGACCGACGTCATGCGCAGGTGCTCGCTGAGCACGGTCGCCAGCGTCATCCGGAACGTCGACGCGCGGGAGCGGCCGTGGAGCTGGATGCGCTCGACGTGACCACGCAGCGTGAGGACCGGATCGGCCATCGAGTGCCAGCTCGAGCCGCCGACCTGGCCGACGAAGACGAGCCCTGCCCGCACGGGCAGCCGCAGGCACCTGTTGAGCTCGCGCGCGCCGGACTGGTCGACGAACCAGCCGTAGACACCGGGCGCCTCGGGCAGAGACGAGAGGTCGGTCGCCGGAACGGCGTGTCGCTCGTCGGCCAGGTGGGCGGCGATCGACGCACCCGCGTCGATCTCGACGACCTCGGCGAGCTCCTCCTCGTCCGGTGCGTCGTGGTCGGCTGCGTCGTGGTCGGGCATGGTCTCCTCGCGAATGTCGTACGGCTCGTGGCCGCCCTGGTCGTCGTCCTGCGCGTGCACCGACAGCCGCTCAGCGGCGAGCGACTCGGCCGCGCGCCGCTGGGCAGCGGCGTCCGGCCTGACGTACGCGGCCTGACGGGGTGCGATCGTGGCGCCCACGTCGCCCGATGCCACGACGGCGCCTGCCTCCTGCAGGTGGGCGAAGAGCGGCCCGACGAAGGCATTCGGCGCGTCGACCCGGACGAACATCCCCTCGAGGCAGCCCACCAACGACTGCAGCCGCGTCACGACCCAGCTCGCCCAGACGAGGCGGTACTCCGGCTCCATGTCGGCCAGCGTCCGTGAATCGGGCGACATCCACTCGTTGGGGGCGAGCAGACCGTGCTCGGCGGACAGGACGAACCACTCGCTGCCGGCGAGCTCGGCGTCGAGGCGGCTGAGCTGGAACGAGACCTCGCGAAAGACCTCCTTGGCGGGAGCCGGCACGTTGACCCGCTCCCCCACGCTGCCCAGCAGGATCACGTCGGGGATGTGCTGCTCCTGCTCGTGCTCGTCCGCCTGGTCGGACTCACCTGACGCCGCAGGCTCGGGGTCCTCGTCCGGCTCGGACGACGGCTCCGACCGCTGCGCCTCGGCGGTCGACTCCTGGCCCGCCGGATGGTCGGCGGCGGGAGTCGCCGCCTCCCGGCCGACGACGGGCTCGTGCGCCGGGCCCTCGTGCAGCGTCTGGCGGTGCGCGCCGTTGCCGGACATCTTGATCCTGCTGGCCGAGGGCTGCGGTCCGTCGGGGTCCTCGCCGCGCTCGTCGATCGGGATCGGCTCGTACTCGCCGCGGGCGACCCGGCGAAAGACCGGAGACCGCTGCGCGAACTGGACGTGCTTGGCGCGCCCACCCTCGGTCAGGCCGATCAGGTGGGCCCGGATCGTCGCCTCGTTGACGTCCGGATAGTGGTCGGCGAACCAGTTGCGCACGTCTTCGTAACGAAAGACCTCATGCATCGCATCGGCGCACTGATGCATGATCTGCCACACCGGTCTGTCGTACTTCACGACCCAGCTCCCGTTCCGAGACTCCCTGCGCGACGGGTCCAGGACGGCCCGCGCGCACTGCTTCTACACGGAGAGAGTCTGTCCGTGTGTCGGTATGACGAGGTTTCTCCCACTGAAATCGACACTCTTCGCCGGCGCGCGTCCGTGCGGACTCACGCGGGAATTACCGCCGGTGCTGGGCCGTTGAGAGGGATGTACGGAGTCATCCCACGAGAGGCAATCATGAGCACCGTCACCCTGACCAAGGACACGATCGACGACACGCTGGGCGCCGAGGGCATCACGCTCGTCGACTGGTGGGCGTCGTGGTGCGGCCCGTGCCGCCAGTTCGCCCCCGTCTTCGAGGCAGCCAGCGAGACCCACCAGGACGTCGTCTTCGGCAAGATCGACACCGAGGACCAGCAGGAGCTCGCCGCGGCCGCGCAGATCACGTCCATCCCCACGCTGATGGCGTTCCGCGACGGCGTGCTGGTGTTCTCCCAGCCCGGCGCCCTGCCGGCTGCCGGACTCGAGCAGGTCATCCAGGCCGTGCGCGACCTCGACATGGACGACGTCCGCCGCAAGGTCGCCGAGGCGGAGGCAGCCGAGGCTGCCCAGTCCTGAGGCGAGCCGTCCTGAGCTGAGCGGCCGTCCTGGAGCGGGCGGAGCCTGACGAGTCTGGATACCGTGGCGACATGATCTTCATCGTCGTCAAGTTCCGCACCAAGCCCGAGTGGACCGATCGCTGGCTCGAGCACGTCCGCCCGTTCACCGAGGCGACACGGGCCGAGCCCGGCAACCGCTGGTTCGACTGGTCCCGCAGCGTCGACGACCCCGACGAGTTCGTCCTCGTCGAGGCATTCGACGACGACGCCGCCGAGGCGCACGTGACCAGCGCGCACTTCCAGGAGGCCATGGCGACCATGCCGCAGGCGCTCCAGCAGACTCCCCTGATCGTCAGCCAGACCGTCGACCAGGACGGCTGGGGCGAGATGGGCGAGCTGTCGGTCTCCTAGAGCTGGTCGGCGTACGTCGAGGCGGTCTGCGCGATCTTCTCGGCGTACGCCCTGTTCTGGTTGTAGGTCAGGACGGCCCGCGACCAGCCCTGCGACGTGCTGAGGTCTCCCCCGGCGTCGCAGAGATAACGACCCGCCGCCAGCGCGGCGTCGTCGATGTCGTGCGGATCGGGCTCTCCACCGTCGGCGGACTCGCCCCACCGCTCCCACGTGGTGGGGATGAACTGCATGGGGCCGACCGCGCGGTCCCACGTCGTGTCGCCGTCGAGCGATCCGCCGTCGGTGTCGCGGATCGCCCGGTTGCCTCCGGTGCCGTCGAGCGCGACGCCGATGATCCGGGGAGACGCCACTCCCGAGTCGTCCAGACGCGCTCCGCCGAAGGCGCCGTGACTGCTCTCGGACGAGCCGATGCCGGCCAGCGTGTTCCACGCCAGCCCGCACCCGGGGACGGACTCCCGGAGCCGCTCGGCCGCGTCGACATAGGCCGTGAGGGCCCGTGCCGGGATGCCGGTGTCACGGCTGGCGCGAGCCACCTCGTCGTCGCCCGGGCTGGCCGCCGCCGTCGGACGCTCCACCACAGGCAGCCGAGACGACCGCTCGGTGTCGGGGCGCAGCACCACCAGCAGGAGGGCGGCCGCGGCGAGACCGGAGACGACGAGCAGGAGGGTGGAGCGATTCACCCGTCCAGTGTCCGGGCCAGACCCAAGTCGGTGGCCGATGCGCCCGCGTCCCAGCTGTTCTCGATGAGCAGCTCCGACAGCGGCCGCACCCTCGCCCAGCCCTCCTCCTCGAGCATCGGATGGGCGTAGAAGGCGTCGACCGGTCCCAGGCACAGCACCGCGATCGGCTCGCTGCCGTCGGGCATGCCGAGCAGGTCGGCCAGGTCGGGCGGGTCGAACAGCGAGACCCACCCCATACCGAAGCCCTCGGCGCGCGCGGCCAGCCAGAGGTTCTGGATCGCGCACGACGCCGACGCCAGATCCATCTGCGGCATCGTGCGTCGTCCGAAGACGTGCCGCTCGCGGCCGTCGGTCAGGGCGACGACCAGCAGCTCCGCACAGGTCAGCACCCCCTCGACCTTGAGCCGCATGAACTCGTCCGACCGCTCCCCCAGCGCCTCGGCGGTCCTGACCCGCTCGTCCTCGACCAGGGCGTGGATCGCGGAGCGGAGGCCGACGTCGGTCACGCGGATGAACCGCCACGGCTGCATGAGCCCGACGCTGGGCGCGCAGTTGGCCGCCTCGAGCATCCGCGCCAGCGCCGCCTCGGGCACCGAGCCGCCGCTGAAGTGCCGCATGTCGCGTCGCTCGGCGATGGCGCGGTAGACGGCTGCCCGCTCGTCGTCGTCGAAGGCGTGGTCGTTCACCCCGACACCCTCGCACGTCGGCCCGCCGGCGCCGCTGTGAGGTTTCACATCGCCGAAACACCGCGCCGCTACGCTCTGCTCGTCGCGAGAGTTCAACAGACAGCCGGCCCAACTCCTTGGACCTGACAGCGGACACCTCCTCACGACACGCACCGCCCACCGCACCCGTTCAAGGAGAAGACATGACGTTCAGCGTTCCCACCGTCGACATCAGCGCCTACGTGCAGGGCGGCAGCCCGCGCGACCGGGGCGAGGTCGCCGCCCAGGTCGACCGCGCCTGCCGAGAGGTCGGATTCATCCAGGTCGTCGGGCACGGCGTGCCGGACGAGGTCGTCGCCGGCCTCGGCGAGGCCATGGACGGCTTCTTCGGCTGCACCATGGACGAGAAGACCTCCTACGTGCGCCCTCCCGGCGAGAACCGCGGCTACTCGGCGCCGAAGTCGGAGTCGCTCTCGCTGAGCCTGGGTGTCGAGTCGGCGGGCCGGATGGCCGACTTCTTCGAGGCCTTCAACGTCGGGCGCACGATCCACGACCACCCCGGTGTCACGATGCCGGAGCACTACGCCGACAACACCTGGCCCGAGCTGACCGGGTTCGAGAGCCGGGTCGAGACCTATCTCGACGAGGCCGAACGGGTCGCCGAGACGATGGTCGGCATCTTCGCCGACGCCCTGGGACTGCCGGCCGGCTACTTCGACGCCTTCACCGACCACTCGATCAACGTGCTCCGGATGAACAACTACGCGCTTCCGGCGGGCACGGACGTGACCCTCGACGGCGAGCTCACCGGCATGGGCGAGCACACCGACTTCGGCATCGTGACGATCCTGTGGGCCGACCAGGTCCGCGGCCTGCAGGTGCTGGGCGACGACGGCGGCTGGCACGACGTCTCACCAGCCGAGGGCGCGCTGCTCGTCAACATCGGCGACCTGATGGCACGCTGGACCAACGAGCAGTGGATGTCGACCCTGCACCGGGTCAAGCCGCCGATCGTCGACGGCACGATCCAGCGGCGGCGCTCCGCGGCGTTCTTCCACGACGGCAACGCCGATGCGGTCATCACGACCCTGCCGTCGTGCGTCGACGCCGAGCACCCTGACCTGTATGCGCCGGTGACCGTCGCCGAGCACGTCGCGGCGAAGCTCGCCGGGTCGCGCGCCGGCCGCATCAACACCGATGCGGTGCGCGAGGCCGAACGGGTGCTGCAGTCGCAGCGCTAGGCGCAGTCGTCGGGGGCGCGGGCGCCTCCCGCCCTCAGATCTCGAGGTCCGTCGACTCCCCGGGGTCGATCCAGCGGATCCGGTCGGCGTACGGAGACGCGGCCAGCCGAGCCTCGGCCGGCCCGCGTCCCTGGCTGAAGTGCGACCAGCCCTCGTAGTGGACGGGCACGACGGTCGTGGGGTCGACGAGCCCGAGCAGCTCGACGGCCTCGCGGGCGTCCATCGTGTAGCGCAGCCCCGCCGAGAGGTAGCGGAACTTCACCGCGCCGAGGTGCAGCAGCAGGGTGCCCACGTCGATCCGCTCGGCGACGTCGCGCAGGCCGGCGTACAGCACGGTGTCGCCGGTCATCCAGAGCTGTCCGTGGGCCTGACCGGCCCACTGCAGGGCGAAGCCGATGACAGGCCCCGTGATGGGCTCGCTGCCGACCGGGCCGTGGCGGCACGGCGTCGCCGTGACAGTGATGGTCTCCTTGCCCGGGGCCTGGAGCGTCCAGGTGTCCCACGCCGCGAGCCCGACAGCTCCACCACCGAGCTTCGCAGCGCCCTTGACGGTCGTCAGCACCGTGCCGAGGCGCGGCAGCAGCTCGACGCCGGCGGGATCGAGGTTGTCGCCGTGGTGGTGATGGCTGATCAGGACGGCGTCGATCGGTCCGAGATCGGCCGGGCTGATCGCCGGACCGGCCAGCTTGCGCGACGTCGTGCCCCAGCCGAAGAAGTAGCGACGTCCCGCAGGATCGAACGTCGGATCGGTGAGGATGCGCCAACCACCCACCTCGATGAGGGCCGTCGGGCCGCCGATGTGGGTGATGGTCGCGTCAGTCATGCCGAGACCGTAGTGCCCTCCACGCCACCGCGTCGACCATGACGGACGATCACGACGTGACGAATGACCTCATGCCGATCGAGCCCATGTCGATCGAGCTGTTGAAGAAGCTGATGTCCTCGCCGTCCTCGAGCAGGCTCAGCGCGGCGACCATGGGGCGGTAGTGGTCGTCGGTCGGCACCGCGATGCGGGCCTCCGCCCACGTGCCGTAGGGGTCGAGCAGCTTGCCGATCTGGCGGTCGCGCAGGGCGACGGCGGTGTCGGCGTCGAACTGCTGCGCCCAGTCCCACGCGGGAGCGCCGGGCTCCCACCGTGCACGACCGAGCGCGTGGACGATGTTGCCGCTGCCGATGAAGATCACGCCGCGGCGTCGCATCGCGCGCAGCCGGCCATAGAGCTCGTAGAGCTTCGGCAGCGGCATGGAGTAGTCGATGCTGATCTGCAGGACGGGCACGTCGGGGTGCGGCGCGAGGAACTTCAGGACGCTCCAGGTGCCGTGGTCGAGGCCCCACTGCTTGTCGAGCTCGGCCTCGTACTCGACGAGCTGCTTCGCGAGCAGCTTCGCGACGTCGGCATCACCGAACGTGTCGTACGTGACCTGGAAGAGCTCGTCGGGGAAGCCGCCGAAGTCGTAGATGATCGGGTTCTTGGGAGCGTCCGTGATGTGGGTGGCGCCCGGCGTGAGCCAGTGCGCGCTGATGACGACGATCGCCTGCGGCTCGGGCAGCTGCTTCCCGAGCGCGGTCCACTTGCGCGTGTAGGCGTTGTCGGAGATCGCGTGCATGGGGTTGCCGTGGCCGACGAACATCGCCGGCATCAGGTCGCTCGGCGTGAGCCGGTTGTCGAGATCGGAGATCGAGTACGTGGCCATGACAGTCCTTCGGGATTAGTTGATGCTTCAACTATACCCCATGGCGCACCGACTTCCTAGCGTCACGAGGAGCCCGGCTGCTGCGGGACCGCGAGGTGTCGGCGCAGGTGGTCGGCCAACCGGTTGACGACGCTGACCTGCATGCGGGCCTCGGCCGCTGACGTGGGCAGGCGCTCCGGCGTCAGCAGTCCCGGCAGGCAGCGCAGCACGCCGTCGATGCCGAGGAGCGTCCAGACCGCACCCTCGCGCAGGAACTCTCGCTCGGCCGCCAGCAGCACGGCGTCGTCGGGGTCGAGCCACGTGGTCATGTCGTCGACGTCGAGGAAGTCGTACGTCCGCAGGCGGACCCGGGCATAGCGTCGCACCGTCTCGGCCTTGCGGCCCTCGGCGAGGTCGTGGAAGAAGTCGTCGATCAGCGGCCAGCCCGGCTCGTCGAGGTCCATGGCTGCACTCAATCAGCAGGGTCGGACACTCCGGGCCGGCGCTGCTGACGCGCTACCGGTCGAGCGACGCGAGGACGCCCGCGGTGAAGCTGTCGAACGTGACCCGGTCGGGCGAGGACGGACGGGCGCCCAGGCGCACGGCGACGACGCCCTCGCTCGGGACCACCGCGACGTACTGGTTGCCGTAGCCGAACGCCCAGAACGCGTCGTCCGGCACGCTGGGCGCGAGCCGCCCCTCGTACGGAGCCTTGTCGGTCTGGAAGCCCGCCTGGCGCAGCACCTCGACGACCCGCCCCTCGGCATTGACCCACCAGAGCAGCCCGTACGCCGCGTTGAGGCGTGACGACGTGCTCGTCGCCTGCGCCACGTAGTCGGCCGAGATCAGCTGCTCGCCCTTCCACGTGCCGTCGGTGAGCATCAGGTGCCCGACCCGGGCCAGGTCGAGGCACGTCGACTCCACGCCCGAGAACGTCAGGGCGTTGCCAGCGGCGTCACGACCCCACTCCGTGTCGCGCATCCCGAGCGGCTCGAGCAGCCGCCGCTCGGCGTTGGCCACGACGTCGTCGGACTCGTCGAGGTCGTCGAGCACCGACTCGAGCGTCTGGACGGCGCTGTTGTCGTAGACCCACTCGTCGCCTGGGCGCTGCACCTGGGAGAGGCCGGTCGAGAAGGCCGTCTTGTCGGGCTCGCTGCGGATCATGCGGCTGTCGCTGACCTCGTCCCACCGGCGCCCGGACGTCATCGCGAGCAGGTCGCGGACGGTCACCGCCTCGGCCGGGCTCCCCCGCCACTCGTCGACCGACTCCGACGCGGTGTCGTCGAGGTCGAGGGAACCGTCGTCGGCATGCATGCCGACGAGCAGGGACGTCAGCGACTTCGTGATCGAGTAGACCTTCTAGCGGGCGTCGGGCGCCCCGCCGTTCCAGTAGGCGTCGTGGACGAGCCGCCCGTCCTTGACCACTGCCACGCACGTCGACCCGTCGGCGGCGAGCTCGGCGTCGAGCGCCTCCCAGTCACCCTGCTCGGCCCGGGCCCACTCACGTCCCGGATAGGTCGGGGTCGGCGCGGGCTCGGCGGTCGGGGTGGACGTCGTGGTGGTCGTCGCCGACGCTCGCGGCGAGGTGCCACGGCCGTCGGTCCCTGAGCACGCGGCGGCGAGCAGCACCACAGCGACAGCCGCCCCCGCTCCCCACCTCATGTGCCCACCCTCTCAGAACGGTGCGGATGGGTGCCGTCAGCGCGGCAGCCGGATGCGGATCGGCCCCTTGGCCGTGGACGGGTCCACGACCGCCCCTGCCTGGGTGATCTCGACCTCGCCACGGTCGACGAGTCGGCGAGCAGCACGGCGTACGGGCTCCATCAGCGGACGCCAGTCGTCAGGCGCCGCCTCGCGGGCGACGTCGGACGGACAGATCGTGGACGAGCGGGCTCGCGAGCCAAGCATCGTGAGGATCCGGCGCTCGAGGTCGACGTCCACGGCGCTGACACCCCGCTTGCGGCAGGCGGCGCTGCAGAAGCGGACCTGGTCCCAGTCGCGCTCCCACTTCTTGCGCCACTTGATCGCTCGACCGCAGGCGACACAGGTCTTGCTGGCAGGAGGCACCTGAACAGCCTCCCCCGTGGCGGGCACCAGCGCCAACCGTGACATGTCCCACCCCACCTCGCTGCCCGCTGCTTGGAGGCGTGGGCGACAATAAAGGGATGCCCACCGCGATGGATCTGCGCCTGTTGCTGCGCTATCCGGTCGAGTTCGTCGCGGCAGAGGATCCGGCCGACTCGCGGTTCGTCTTCCACGCCCCCGACGGCGACCAGAGCGCCACCGCCAACGAGGCCGTGGGCGCGCTCAGCCAGGGCATCCGGGTCATGGCGGCCGACAAGTCGGTGCGCGCCTGGGCGACCCCGGCGATCCTCGCGCTGCGCATCATGGCGCGCGGCGCGCTCGGCTCCCCCGACGCCGCCGAGCTCAACCAGCTGCAGAACTCGGGCGCCGCGATCGGCCCCAACGCCGGAGCCGGCCAGGCGTCGATCAACGCCTTCATGAAGGCCCTCGCGGTCGACGCGCCCGCCGCCGCCTCGACCCCGCAGCGCCAGCCGTACGTCTCGCCGCAGGCCGCCCCGCAACGGACGCGCGAGACGACGTTCTCGTGGTCGCTCATCGTGTCGTTCCTCGAGCGACCCACCCCTGACCAGGCGGCCGTCGTCCGGCTGCGGGTCCACCCCCGCTCCGGCTCGTTCGCGGCCTTCGACGCCGGCGACCTCTTCAACGGCTCGTCCCACCCCATGGCGCAGGACGCCAAGGAGCCGACGGCCGCGATGCTGCGCCGCCTCGAGCCGTGGTGGGCCTCGGCGGCGACCCTGCGCGACGCGCACGCCCGCGGCGCCGTCACCGTGAGCCCCGACGACCTGGCCCGTCTCGGAGACCGCAGCCTGGCGCCGACGCTCATGGCCAACCGCGTCGAGGTGCGGTGGCCGCCCGAGCTCGTCCGCGAGCTGTCGACGTCGGCGGTCGTCCAGCGTCGCGAGACGCCCGGATCCGACCGTCCCTCGGCGTTCACCCAGGGCCAGCTGTTCTCGTTCGACTGGCAGGTCGCCCTCGGCGCCGACATCCTCTCGGCGGCCGAGCTCGACCAGCTCGCGCAGTCGCAGAGCGGGCTGCTGCGGCTGCGCGACAAGTGGGTCTTCGTCGACAAGTCACGCCTCAACCGGGTGCTGGAGCAGCGCACCCGCGACATCTCCGCGCTCGACGCGCTGCGGGCCGCCGTCACCGGCCAGCTCGAGGTCGACGGCCACACGACCGAGGTCGACACCGTCGGGTGGCTCGAGGACGTCCGCAAGCGGCTCGCGGTGCAGGACCGCGACATCCAGCCCGGACGCCAGCCGTCCGACCTCGACGGTCACCTGCGCGACTACCAGCTGCAGGGCCTGCAGTGGATGACCCAGCTCGTCGACCTCGGGCTCGGCGGCATCCTCGCCGACGACATGGGCCTCGGCAAGACCGTCATGCTGATCGCGCTGCACCTGCAGCGGGCGGTCGAGTCGACCGCGCCGACCCTCGTCGTCTGCCCTGCCTCGGTGCTCGGCAACTGGGAGCGTGAGATCAAGCGATTCGCCCCCGGCGTGCCCGTCCACCGCTATCACGGGGCGCGTCGCAACCTCGTCGACGTCAAGGACGGGTTCCTCGTCACGACCTACGCCACGATGCGCGCCGACGCCGACCTGCTGGCCGAGCACGAGCCCGGCTGGGGCCTCGTCGTCGCCGACGAGGCGCAGAACATCAAGAACCCGCACGCCCGCACGGCGCGCGCGATCCGCGACATCCCCGCCGTCGCCCGCCTGGCCCTCACCGGCACGCCCGTCGAGAACAACCTCTCCGAGCTCTGGGCGATCCTCGACTGGACGACACCGGGCCTGCTCGGCACCTACGAGCAGTTCCGGCGCACCTGGTCGCGCGACATCGAGTCACGTCGCGACACCGAGAAGGCCACCGGCCTGTCTCAGCTCATCCGGCCGTTCGTGCTGCGCCGCCGCAAGTCCGACCCCGGCATCGCACCGGAGCTGCCGCCCAAGATCGAGACCGACCACAGCATCAACCTCACCCGCGAGCAGGTCGGCCTCTACGAGGCGGTCGTGCGCAGCACCATGGCGCAGATCGAGCAGGCGCAGGGCATCCAGCGCCGCGGTCTGGTGGTCAAGCTGCTCACGCAGCTCAAGCAGATCTGCAACCACCCCGCACAGTTCCTCCGTGAGCCCGAGGGCCGCCTGACCGGTCGCTCCGGCAAGCTCGGCGTCTTCGACGAGCTCGTCGAGGAGATCGTCGCCGAGGAGGGCGCGACACTCGTCTTCACGCAGTACGCCCAGATGGGCCGGCTGCTCACGCGGCACCTCGACGAGAAGAAGATCGGCAACCAGTTCCTGCACGGCGGCACCACGGTGCGCGGCCGCGAGAAGATGGTCCACGCCTTCCAGAGCGGTCAGCTGCCGGTGTTCGTGCTGTCGCTCAAGGCCGCCGGCGTCGGCCTCAACCTCACGCGCGCCGACCACGTCATCCACTACGACCGCTGGTGGAACCCCGCCGTCGAGGACCAGGCCACCGACCGCGCGCACCGCATCGGGCAGACCAAGAACGTCCAGGTCCACCGCCTCATCAGCGAGGGCACGATCGAGGAGTCGATCGCCGAGCTCATCCGGTCGAAGCGCTCGCTGGCCGACGCGGTCGTCAACGGCGGCGAGGGCGCCCTGACCGAGCTGTCCGACGCTGCGCTGGCCGACCTCGTCCGCCTCAAGCGCTAGCGCGGCACCTGTCCTGAGACATCTCGCCCGCGGAGCGACCCGGATGTCTCATCGTCGGTCCCCGGTGCGACGGATCATGAGACGTTGAGGTCGCTGAGCCGTCCGAATGTCTCGGGATCCGTCCAGGACCGACGTCAGCCGAGGCACTTCTTGAGCTGGGAGACCCGGTAGAAGTAGCCGCCGCCGGCGCCCGACGGGGTGCACGACGTGAGGGTGACCGGCTGCTCGTTGTAGCGGAACGTGACCAGCACCGAGCCGCCTGCGTTCTTGTAGGCGGCCCACTCGGTGTTGCCGCCCATGCGTCCGACGACGTAGCCGCGCCACGGGTTGCTGCCGTAGGTGAACGGTGATCCGCTGCTCGCCTGCTTCTGGCTGCGGGGCATCCGGCTGAGCACCGCGAACGGCATCGTCACCTCGCCGTGGGCGTGCCGGAACACCGCTGCGGTGTGCCCGCCGCGCGTGCGGCGGTCGAGCCGGGCGAAGAAGTCGTCGAGGATCGGGTCGGCAGCCTTGTAGGAGCTGCGCTCCCCCGAGACGCCGGGGCCGTAGCGGTAGAAGTTGTGCGCGTCCTTGACCTCGGCGAGCTTGGCCGCGGCCGACAGCGGCACGTAGTCGGCGAACGTCACGTCGGTGTCGTCCCTCATGCCGGCGCCGATGCAGTAGAGCAGGTAGACGTCGAGCGCCGCCTGCAGCGGATCCTTGATCGACGCGACGTACGACGGACGGTACATCCGCAGCAGGACGTCCTTGGCCGCCGTGCGGACGCTCGAGCGACGCTCGACAGCAGCGATCGCGGCCCTGCCCTTGCGGGACGAGCCGTCCTCGATCAACAGGTCGTCGTCCGTCGTCCGGGCGGCGTAGCGCAGCCCCGGCACCGCCCGCGAGAGACCGACCTCCATGTAGTGGGCGCTCTGCTTGGTGCGGTAGATCGGCGAGGTGGTCATCGCGACCTTGTCGCCGGAGCGCGCGACCTCGGCGAAGAAGTCGCCAGCGACGGTCGCGGTGCGACGGCCGATGCCCTGCCACTCGTCCTTGCCGATCGAGCTGAGATGGCCGTAGCCGAGCTTCTTCTCCGCGGCCTGGAACGACCGCAGGTCGGCGGCGAACTGCCGGCCGCGGGTCGTGAGCAGTCCCCGGCGGGATGCGGTCGTCCAGATCGCGAGCGCCCGCTTCTCGCCATCGGTGTTGGTCATCGACCGTGAGCCGTGACGCCCGACGGTCTCGAGGAAGAACAGGTCGTACCCGCTCGGTGCCGCCTTGACCTGGCTGCTCGCAGGATTGCCGTACGGCGTCTGGTTGGCGTAGAACTTCGCATTGCTGACGTCGGCGCGGGCGGACGACAGCGGCACCGCCAGCGCGGTCATCGCGACGGTGAGGGCAAGCAGACGGCGCCGGGTTCGCATCCGTCCACTGTAGGTCTGGCGACGGTCAGTCGAGGCAGCGTCGCAGCTCGGCGGGTCGGTAGAAGTACGGCGTCGTGGCGCGACAGCCGGAGGCGAGCTTGACCGGCTGCTCGTTGTAGCGGACCGTCACCAGCGCCTTGCCCGAGCGACTCGCGTACGCCGCCCACTCGATGTTGCCGCCGAGCCGCCCCGCGACGAATCCGCGCCAGTCGTTGTCGTCGTAGGTGTAGACGCTGCCTGCCGGTGCCTGCTCCTGGCTGCCGGGCAGGTCGATCAGCGCCGCGAAGGGCATGGTCGTCTCGCCGTGGGCCAGGCGGAACACCGCGGCCGTGTCGCCACCGGCGAGCCGGTCGTCGAGGGCTGCGAAGAAGTCGTCGAGCAACAGTCGCGCCGCCCGGTACGAGCTGTCCTCACCGGCCACGCCGGGGCCGTACTGGTAGAAGTTCTTCGCATCGACGGCATAGGCCAGCACCTTGGCGTCGCGGAGCGGCACGTACGGCTCGAAGGTCACGTCGGTGTCGGCCGCCATGCCCGGGGCGGTGCAGTAGAGCAGGTAGACGTCGAGCGCAGCCTCGACCGGATCGGCCAGCGCGTCGACGAACGACGCGTCGTACAGACGGCCCAGCAGGTGCTCGGCCGCGGCGACGACCTCCGGGCGCGCGAGCACCTGCTCGACGGCACGGTTGCCGTTGATGGACGCACCGTTGCCGATCAGCAGCGTCGCCGGGTCGGTCACGTAGTCGGCGACCTCGAGCCCCGGCACCGCCTTCTGCAGGCTCGAGCGCATCGCGTCAGCGCTCTCGATCGTCCGCAGGACCGGCGACGTCTTGAACACGACCTGGTCCCCGGCCCTCGTCGCCTGCCGCAGGAAGTCGCCGTACGCGTCGGCGGTGCGGCGTCCGATGCCCTGCCACTCCTGTGCACCGATCGAGCTCAGGTTGCCGTAGCCGATCTGCTGCTCCGGCTTCTGGAACCGGGTGACGTCGTCGGCGTACTGCGCACCGAGGTCGGTCAGTGCGCCCTGCTTCTTCGCCGCGGACCAGACTGCGAGCGATCGGCGCTCACGGGCCGAGCTGGTCAGCGTGCGGGCGCCGTGGCGTCCGACCGTCTCGACGAAGGTGAGCCGATAGCCGTCGGGCGCCTCCATCACCGGCGCCGTGGCGGCGTCGCCGTACGGCGTCTGGTTGGCGTAGTAGTGCTGGTTGTACGCCGCGCTGTCCGCGCCTGGCCCACCGGTCGCCGACGTCGGCGGGACCACCGTCGACAGGACGGTCAGCAGGAAGGTGATGATGCTGGAGAACATGGCCTCGGGTCCCGGTCGTGACAGGTCGCTCTCAGCGTAGGCGCACCGCCGCGAGCTCCTGGACGAACTCGACCTGCGCCGCGACGGAGTTCACGAAGGGTTCACCGGCGTAGATGTCGAAGTGGCCCACGTCGAACCGCTTGACCGTCACCGGGCCCGAGACCTTGCGCCCCACCCGCTCGACCGCCGAGACCGGAGCGATCGTGTCCTGGGCCGCGACGACGAGGAGCACCGGCATGCGCAGCTTCTTGGCCTGCGTGACCGGCCGGTTGGCCAGGATCGGCAGGATGCCACGGGCGCGCATCTCGTTGCGGAACGTCGGGCCCATGATCGTGCGGTAGCCCGCCTCGCCGTCGTGGCTCGAGATCGCGGCGATGCTCCGGGGCGGTCCGACGATCGGGATGAGGTGCGGACGCCGTCCGGTGACGGCGCGGGCGACGTCCTTCAGCGCGTGTCCGGTCAGCTTGAGGAGCTGCAGCGGCCCGGCGTAGCCCCAGATCATCAGCACCGCGGCCAGCCCGTCCATCGCCGCTCCCTGCGAGATGACCCCGGCGATCCGGGGGTCGCCCGCCGCGACAGCGATGACGTGCCCACCGGAGTAGGAGCTGCCCCACAGCACGATGCGGTCGGGGTCGACGCCGGGCATCGCCCGCGCGTGCGCGACGACGGCGCGATAGTCCTGGCGGTGCCGACGGTGGTCGACGTCCTGTCGGTTGTCACCGTCGGACGTCCCGAACCCCCGGTAGTCGAAGACGAGGACGTCAGCGCCTGCCTCGGCGAACCTCTCGGCGAACGGCTCGAGCCCGGCGTCCTTCGTCGCCCCGAAGCCGTGCGCCATGATCACGCACGGCCTGCCGCGGACGGACGCCAGCGCCTCGGACTCCGCGGTGTAGTGCCACGCGGAGAGACGGGTGCCGTGGCTGATGATGTCGACGTCGGTGCGCATGCACCGATCATCTGGCCGGCACGCCGTCTCGGCCACTCGAAGTCAGCGGCCGCTCAGCGTCGCAGCGGCGGATGCAGGCGGGTGACGTCGCCCCGGGTGAACGTCTTGGCGGGCCGGCCGCGTCCTTCGGAGACCACGTCACCGGTCTCGACGACGAACCCCTCGACCGACTGCACCTTGCGGGCGAAGTTGGCGGGGTTGAGCCGCTTGCCCCAGACGATCTCGTAGACGCGGCGCAGGTCGCCGATCGTGAACGCGGTGCGGCAGAACGAGGCAGCGATCGGGGTGTACTCGAGCTTGGAGCGGGCCCGCTCGACCGCGTCGACGAGCATCTCGTGGTGGTCGAACGGCAGGTCGACGGCGAGCAGCTCGTCGACCGGCACCCAGGACGCGGCGGACGCATCGGTGCCGGCCGCCCCGTCGGGAAGGTCCGCCATCACGGCGAGGTAGAGGACGGCGAACGTCCGGGCCCGCGGGTCGCGACCGGGTGCGCCGTACGTCCTGACCTGCTCGAGGTAGTCGACCTCCAGGCCAGTCTCCTCGCGCAGCTCACGCCGCGCGGCCGCCTCCAGGTCCTCGTCGAGACGGACGAACCCGCCGGGCAGCGCGGGACCGCCCTGCCCGGGAGCGATCGCGCGCCGGATCGTCATGACCTGCAGCTGCCGGTCGCGGATCGTGAGCACCACGACGTCGACCGCCACGTACGCCCACGGGTGCTGCGGCGGGCCCTGCTCCCTCACCACGTCGTCACGTCGTCACCAGCCGGGTGGCTTGATCACGTTGGCCGGCGTGCCGGCGAACAGCTCGGCGACGGCGGACTCGGCGAAACCAGCGTGTCCGCAACCGACGCGCGTCAGCCAGAACTCGAGCTCTGGATGCTCGGCGGCGAACACGACGAAGCGCCCGGCGGCATCCTCGAACGTCGCAAAGCCCTGCATCGTCGGGATGGCATAGCTGTCTCCGCGCAGGCCCTCGCTGACTCCCCGCTCGGCGCCGAACCGCTCCACCGCGAGCCGCGCCGCACCACCGGTGTGCCCGCCCGTCGCGCCGCTGCCGAACACGAAGACAGCACCGGGCTCCAGGGCGGTCACGGCATCGGGTGTCGTGCGCTGCTGCGCGGGGTCGATCGGCCCGGTGCCATAGACCGCCTCGAGCATCGAGCCGCAGTCGCGGGCATACTCGGCGATCGCCTCGAGCGTCGTGTCGAGCACCTCGGCCGTCACGGCGGACGGGTGCAGGCGTGAGCTCAGGAAGACCCCGCCGTCGTCGCCGAGGATCACCTTGGCCCACAGCATCGCGTTGTTGAGGTGGTTGATCTCGGCCCAGGCGTCGCTCGAGACATCGGTCGCGATGCGCGCGAAGACGTGGACGTGCGGTCGTGGCTCGTCGACCACGCTGACGTACATCTGCGTGCCCTGCACGTCGATCGGCCAGTCGCCGTCGTCGTCGACCGCGAGGTCGTCGGCGCCGCAGGCCTCCTTGAGTGCGGCCTCGGCCCGCTCGGCCAGGCCTGTCAGGTCGTCGTCGCTCATGTCTGCCCCCTGCTCCGTGGACGCACTCGGTCTCGTCCCACTCGTCGACTCCCACCAATCTGTCAGACCCGCCCGACATTATTAGTAGAAGTGAGTATTAATGTAGTCGACAGGCGGTCGACACATCAGGAAGAGGTGGTCGCGATGGCACGACAGTCACACGATCGGGCAGCCGGCGTGCTGCTCGGACAGGCGTGCGGCGACGCGCTGGGCGTCCCGTACGAGTTCGGACCGGCCCTGCCCGAGCCGCTCGTGCCGCAGATGACCGGCGGCGGGCCCTTCGGCTTCGACCCCGGCGAGTACAGCGACGACACCTCGATGGCGGTCTGCATCGCCGAGGTGGCAGCGACCGGCGCCGACCTCACGTCGGACGAGGCCCTCGACGAGATCGCCGAGCGGTTCCTCGCCTGGGCGGCGACGGCCAAGGACGTGGGCAGCCAGACCCGGGCGATCTTCGCCGAGACCCGGGTCCGCGGCGGCTCGCGTGGTCGGGCCATGCGTGACGTGTCGGCCGAGCACGCCTTCGCCCTCCCCGGACGTGTGGGCAACGGGGCCCTCATGCGGACGTCCGTCGTGGCCCTCTCGCGGCTCGACGACCGCGACGCCACCGCGGCCGCAGCCCGCGCCGTCGCCTCCCTGACGCACAACGACCCGCTGGGCCTGGAGTCGTGCGTGCTGTGGAGCGAGGCGATCCGCCTGGCCGTCACGACCGGCCGGCTCGAGCTGCTCGCCGGGCTCGACCTCATCCCCGAGACCCGCCGCGACCAGTGGCACGAGTGGATCGACGAGGCGACCGACGTCGACCCGCGGACGTTCGCCCGCAACGGCTTCACCGTCTACGCACTCCAGGCTGCGTGGGCCGCGATCACGTGGACCCCGACGCCGAAGCCTGACCCCGCCGCCGGCACGGTCCCCGCCCAGCACTTCGCGCTCGCGCTGATGAACGCCGTACGGGCGGGCGACGACACCGACACCGTCGCGGCGATCGCCGGTGGACTGCTCGGCGCCGTCTGGGGTGCGTCGGCGATCCCGGCAGACTGGTCGCGGCGGGTCCACGGCTATGGCGGGCACCGCGCCCGCGGGCTCGTCGCGCTCGCCCTTCGCACGGCCGACCGGGGCACCTCGACCGGATGGCCGGTCGCGCCCCACATGACGAGCAGGGACTACGTCGAGGCACCGGATGACCTCGTGACCCACCCGCACGACGACGGCGTGAAGCTCGGGACCTATCGCTCCCCCGCCCACGGCTGCGACGCCGTCGTCTCGCTGTGCCGGGTCGGCGCCGACGACTTCGCCGACGTCGACGATCACGCGGCCGTGTGGCTCGTCGACTCCGACGACCCCGACGACAACCCGCACCTCGACTTCCTGCTCGCCGACGCCGCGCACGTGATCAAGGACCTGCGCGACGCGGGCAGGACGGTCTTCGTCCACTGCGTCGCCGCGCAGCAGCGGACGCCCTCGGTGGCGGTGGCGTACGCCCGGTTGCTCGGCGTCCCGGCAGACCAGGCGCAGTCCGATCTCCGCGCCGTGCTGCCGCGGCTGCGTGGCCGGGGGCTGGTGTGGGACCGTGCCGCGCTCGTCCGTCCGGCCGGCGACTGATCGACCTCGGCACCGGGGACGGCATCGGGATCGGCATCACGAATCGGCCAGCCCACCACGGATGAGCCGCAAGGCGGGTGGTCCCACCGCCGCGTCCCGGCGCGACGGCGGACGCAGCCGCTCCTGCGCAGCGCGGATCGCCGCCTCCGACTCATAGACCGAGCAGCCGAGCAGGTCGCGGTCGAGCAGCCCCGACCGTTGCAGCGACGTGGCCAACCGCCCGGCGAGCATCACCTGGGCACGGGCGTCGGTGACGGGGTCGAGCAGCCAGTCGTCGTCGACGAACCGCAGCAGGCAGACCAGCATCTCCTCGAGCCCGAACACCTCGAAGAACCCCTGTCCACGCTGGCGGGCCTCTGCCAGGCACGCGTTCTCCCGCAGGTCGAGGCAGCGGCTCATGTCACCCTCGGCGAGAAACTTGAGCAAGCGCTGGTGCACGCGGTCGTAGCGCATCCGCGTCGGCTCGGACCGTCCGCGCGCCTGCTCGTCGAAGAAGCGCGCGAGCGCGGGAAGGGCCTGGTCGTGGCGGCTCTGCCGGGACGGATGGATCATGTCGTCGACGCTAGGCCCGCGCGCACCTCGAACCCATCGCCCAGCACGGGCCTGTGGATGCGCGGCGTCCGACGTCCGGCTGTGGACGACGCGGCTGTGCCAGTCTGAGCGCATGTCATCTCGCCCCCGCACGTTCTGGGCCGCTGTCGTCATCCTCGCGCTCACCGTCGTCCAGCTCGCCGTCGGCGCGTTCGGCGGGCTCGAGCAGTACGAGGGCAAGGGCTTCGGCTACCGCCTCGGGTTCTACCCGTTCCTGATGCTCCTGGTGCCGGCGATCTGGTGGTGGAGGACCCGCTCCGGATCGAAGGACGGGGCCACGACCAGCGTCAACGCGCTCCCCTGGGGTGCGTTCGCGCTGATCATGGCTCCGTTCTTCATCGACGTCACCGGCAACACCCTCGACCTCTACGACTCCATCGAGCCGTGGGACAACATCAACCACTTCGCCAACTGGCTGCTCCTGCTCTGGGGCTGCGGGCTGCTGATCGCCCGCGCCGACGTGCAGCCTCGATGGCTGCTCGTCGTCGCCATCACCGGACTCGGCGCGATCCTCGCGGTCGGCTGGGAGCTCGGCGAGTGGTACACGTTCATCCGCCGTGGCACCGAGCTCGACGGTGCGTACGAGGACACGCTCAGCGACGAGCTGCTCGGCACGCTCGGGGCGTTCGTCGGCGCGCTGATCGTCGACCGGACGACCCGCCCCAGGGCCCCGACCACCTAGATCGTCCCGTCGGCGTTGCCCCGGACCACCTCGAACGGGGTGACCAGGTCACCGGACGGGAACTTCATCGTGACCATGACCGTCTCCCCCACCGTCACCTCCTTCGCCCGGAAGTAGTCGGCGTCGCCGTGCGGCTCCCGGTCGAGATAGGGCGGAGAGCCCAGCTGGATCTCCTGACCGGGAACGGCGCCGATGCCGTACGGCCCACCGGTCGCGGTCTGGTGCCGATAGGCAATCAGTCCGCCGGAGGAGTCGATCGCCGTCGGGAGGTCATACGCATAGTCCTCGATGGTCGACGTGATCCACCCGGCGACGTACGCCTTCGACTGTCCCGGGACCACGACGATCTTGGCGTCGTGCACCGTGACCGCCGTGTTGGGGCCGTTGTTCGCGACGTCCGCATGTGCGGCGGAACGCTCGACGACCTTCGACCGGAACGTGACCGTGGGGCCCGCGTCGATGCCGTCGTGCTCCATGAACTCCAGGGCCAGCCTGGCGCTGTCATACGGGAACGGGTCGCGGAGACGGATCCGGTAGTCGTCGTCGACGCCACCGATCCGCATCGACGAGCCCGGCTCGAGAGCGGCGTTGCGCCCGTAGACGAGCAGGGAGGCGTCCCGGTGGTCCTTCACGGAGGCGTTGTTGATGTCGACCGACTGGTCCGTGTGGTTGACCAGCGTCGCCGAGAGCGTGGCCGACCCGTCGCGGTTCGTCACCAGCATCGGGTCCTTGACCTCGACCGTCGGCTTCTTGGCCGGCTGCGCGGACGGCGTGGCAGACGGAGTCGGGCTCGACGCGGCGGAGACCTTCGCCTCCGGCCGCGACGGCTTCTCCCCGGTCATCGCGCCGGCTGCGACGCCCACCGCGACCCCGCCCACGACGCTCGCAGCCAGGACGATCCCCCCGATCCTCCTGTTCATGTCAGCAGCCGTCTCGCATCAGTCCGGGCTGCGCGCCCTTGGTGACCTCGACGAAGGTGACGGGGTCGGTCGCCTTCACCGCGTCGGGTGCGGCGTCGAAGAGGTAGCCGATCCAGCGACCCGTCTGCTGCTCGTAGTCGTACAGGCCGGTCTGCCCGTAGCCCGCTTCAACCGGGGTGGGCTCCTCGATGGTCGCCTCGACGTCTGCGAGCGAGCTGCCGACGCCGATCCCGTCCTGGGTCACGGGACCCTTCTCCCGCACGCCGAGGCTGATGATCTCGCCGTTGCCGACCGTCAGCACGTCGAAGGCGTCGGAGAAGGGCACCTTCCACTCCAGTGGCGGGGCCGGGCAGCCCTCGACGGGCGCCTCGAGGTCGGTGTTGAACAGCCCGGTCGCGAGGGCGTCCTTCTTGCTCATGCCGGCGCTGACGGGGCCGATCGCGCCGTGGGCGATCTTCAGGTCGGACGGCTCGCCCGGCGTCGACACCGGCGACTCCTGCGGCGTCCCGGTGCCGGTGCCCCCCGTGCCATCTGCCGCGGGGGTCGCGCCGGTGGTGGCGCTGGTCGCGCCCGGGCTGGCCGTCGCTGGGCTGTCCGACGTCAGCGCGTTGGCGAGCACGCCCGCCCCCACCCCGCCGACGACGCTGGCAGCGAAGACGATGCCGGCGATCTGCTTCTTCATCATGGTCGTGCTCCGTTCTGGATGTCCGTTCACGACCTAGATGCGCGGACCGTCCGAAAAGTTCTCCACCGGAACTCCCAGCTTCTCGCGCATGTGCACGCGAGCGGCGTGGATGCGCGTCTTGACGGTGTTGACCGGGGTCTGGGTGAGCTCGGCGATCTCGTCGTACGGCAGCGAGCCGAGGTCGCGGAGCACGAACGCCGCGGCCGCAGCGGGGTGGTCCCGCTCGAGCTGCTCGAGGGCGTCGAGGAGGTCAAGCCGGGTGCCGGCGATGACGCTGGTCGTGCGGGGGTCGGGCGTCTCGCCGATGGCGTCGGTCGTGGTGTCGGTGAACCGCTTCTTCATCGACCGGTACGTCATCAGCGCCGTGTTGGACGCGATGACCGTGACCCAGCCGGCGAAGGACCCGCGACCGCTGAAGTCGTCGAGCTTCGTCGCGATCGTCAGCAGCGTCTCCTGCGCGGCCTCCTCGGCGTCCTGGCGGTAGGGCAGGAACTTCGAGCACCGGCGCAGCACCAGCGGACGCACCGCGGCGAGCAGGTCTTCCATCGCGTGCGGCTCGCCGTTGCGCGCGCGGGCGACGAGGTCGTCCCAGTCGGTCGTGTCCATGCCCCTCCACGGTCTCGGTGCGCTGACCCTACATACTGACTCGTCATGAGGCAGATCGGGCGCTATCGACTCGACGCCGTCCACGGGTCGGGAGCGTTCGCGACCGTGTGGCGCGGCTTCGACACCGAGCTGGAGATCCCTGTCGCGGTCAAGATCCTCGCCGACAACTGGTCGCAGAACGCCGACGTGCGCGAGCGGTTCCTCGCCGAGGCGCGGCTGCTGCGGCGCATCGCCAGCGAGCGTGTCGTCCGCGTCTACGACGTCGGCACCCACGAGGATCGACCGTTCTTCGTCATGGACTTCATCTCGGGCGGGACCCTCGCCGAGCGCGCCGACGGTTCGCTGGACCCCGCGTACGCGTTGAGGCTGGCCGAGCAGTCGGCGCGCGCGGTCGGCGTGCTCCACGGCGCCGGGGTCGTGCACCGCGACATCAAGCCGAGCAACCTGCTGGTCGCGGTGGACCCCGACGGGACCGAGCACGTGCTCGTCGCCGACCTGGGCAGCGCGAAGCGCCTCGCGGAGGCATCGGGCATCACGGTCACGACCGGCACGCCGTCGTACATGGCGCCGGAGCAGGCCCTCGGCCGGGCGATCGACGAGCGGTGCGACGTCTATGCGCTGGGCGTCGTGTCGTACGTGCTGCTGACCGGGTCGCTGCCGTTCGACGTGAGCGACCCGATGACGCTGGTGACCCGCACCGCGGCCGACCGACCCGCCAGGCTGGTCGCAGCACGGCACCTGCCGCCGCCGCTCGACCGGACGTCGCTGGACTCGCTGCTCGCCCGGGCGATGGCGCTCGACCCCGCGGGACGCCCCCGAACCGCCGAGGAGCTCGCCGACGCCCTGGCCCACGTGGCCTCCGGCGGGTCCGACTCCGACGGCTCTGGCTTCAACGGCTCTGGCTCCAACGATTCTGGCTCCAACGATTCTGGGCCGACAGGCTGGCGCGCGCGCATCGTCGTGCCCCTGGCGGCCGCGGTGTTCGTCGCGACCGCCGTGGTCACGTGGTTCGTGATGCGCTGACAGCCCCTACGCTGCCCGGGGTTCTTGAGGGATGAACCTCGCGTGCCGCCGCGGCACCTGCTCGGGGTCGACCCGCTTCGGCGGCACCACCTCGACCACTCCGTCGGGCGCCATGTGGGCGGTCCACTCCCCCTCGTGCAGCAGGTGGTGGTGGAAGTGGCAGAACAGTGCGGCATTGGCCAGGTCGGTCGGCCCCTGCTCGGACCAGAACGTGAGGTGATGCGCCTCGCACCACGCCGGTGGCCGATCACAACCCGCCCACACGCATCCCTGGTCGCGGGCGGCCAACGCGTAGCGCTGGTAACGGTCGTAGAGGCGCTTCGACATGCCGAGGTCGACGACGCGCGAGTCGGAGTCGAGGTAGAGCGCCACGAGATGGGCGTTGCAGGCCAGCCGCTGGGCCGTGGCCGCTGAGACCTCGGTGCCGGACGACGTCGTGGCCGTGCCCCGACCGGTCCGCAGAGCGTCGAGGTCGACGTTGACCGTCACGGTCGCAGCGAGGCCGCCGGCCTGGGGCAGCGCGTCCTGCGGCAGGTGCTCGATGAGCTCGAGGAGGGCCAGCCCCAGCTTCTGCGCGTGCGGCAGGGCCTTCAGGGAGTCGACGCTCAGGTCGTGGCGAGCAGCGTTGGCGGCGTTGCGCCGCGGGGCCGCGATGCCCTCGACGGCGGCGCGCAGGGTGTCGGCATGCTGGTCAGGGATCACGAACGTGCCGCGGGTGGTGCCGTCGCCGCGCCCACGCATGACGAGCCGCGTGGCGTTCCACGCCTGCTTCTCCTGCGCCTCGAGCTGCTTGCCGACCACCTCGTCGGCGCCGTCGGGATCGATCACCTCGATCACCCGGTTGGCCAGTCGCCGCAGGTCGTCGAGGTTGTAGTCACCCGCGAGCCGGATCAGATGGGCCTCGGCGTCGCCGCGCTCTTCGTCGCCGCACCAGTCGGGCAGGCCGTCGATGGCCCGCATGATGACTCCGGCCTGGTCGGTGGAGATCGAGCCGGCGGCCCAAGCGGCGCGGGTGGCCTCGGTGTTGGAGGTCGTCACGCGCGACAGCCCGAGCAGCCGTCCGGCCTCAGCCTTCGACACCCCGGTCAGGTTGGCGAACCACGCCGATGTCGACGCTGCGCCCTCCTCGGACGGAAGCCCCATGCAGTCGGCGGCACCGACCAGTCGTGACGCCAGCGCGTCGAGCCCGGTGCGCGCCCGCTGGACGGCGACCGCCACCTCACGCAGCTCTGCGGCCGTCAGTGACCACGGCTCGACCGCAGCGGCATCGTCGGTCAGTGACGACAGCTGGTCGAGGATCATGGCACTCCGGGAGGACTAGAACGTATGTTCGATCCTACCCCGAAGAGGCCGCCAGCCGCAAGAGCCTTCTCGTGCTTTTCTCCTGCTATTTCAGCGATTAATCGAACAACATAGTCGTCACTCCCAGCCTAGACGATGCCTCTGACACGGGTCGTGGCGTCGTCAGCGCTTCCGGTCCGCGAGGATCGCCGCGACGTTGAGACCGGCCCACGTCAGGGTCGCTCCGAGCACCTTCGCCTTGGCGCCGACCGTGGTCGCCTCCGGCGTCAGCAAGGCCGCGTCGGAGAGATCGAGCACGACCCGAGCGACCATCGCCTGCTCCCGCACGGCGGCCGACGGCGCCAGGATCGCCAGCGCGCTGACGGCGAGGTCACGGGGGCCGAACAGCCGCGCCACGACGTCGTACTCGGGCTGCTTCAACGGGCTCTTCGTCAGGGCGGCGCCGAGGTGGCGGGGCTTGGCGAGCGCGAACACCGCGTAGCCGGCGGTCGCGGCGGACATGATCAGGCTGTAGCTCGGCTTCTTCATGCCTCGACGCTACGGGCGGGACGCGGCACCCGCACGTCCACGGCCTCGACTCCTCGGCGGCGCTCAGTGCCTTCACAGGAAACGTACAAGCCCGCGCGGTCTCATGGATGAACAACGTCCCCGTGACCAGCACCGACCAGCCAAGCCCAGGAGCTCCTCGTGACCCACCTGCCCGTCATCGCCGCCGACCTGATCGCCATCGCGATCCTGACCTTCGCCGTCTACTTCCCCCGGCACCACCGACGAGACCTCGTCGTGGCCTTCCTCGGGGTGAACGTCGGCGTGCTGGCGGTGGCGACGACCCTGGGCTCGTCGACGATCGGCGCGGGCCTCGGCCTCGGCCTGTTCGGCGTGCTGTCGATCATCCGTCTCCGGTCCGATGAGATCGCCCAGCACGAGGTGGCGTACTACTTCGCGGCGCTCGCGCTTGGGCTGCTCTCCGGCCTCGAGCAGACGCTGACCGGCCTGACCGTGGCGCTCATGGCGCTGATCGTCGCGACGCTCTTCGTCGGCGACCACCCGCGACTGTTCAGCAAGCACCGCTCGCAGTCGATGCGGCTCGACGTGGCGTACGTCGACGAGACCGCCCTGCGCCTGCACCTGGAGCCCCTGCTCGGTGGCCGGGTCACCAACCTGCTCGTCAAGGAGGTCGACCTCGTCAACGACACGACCCTCGTCGAGGTCCGCTACAAGGTCGAGCCGACACCCGTCCGCCACGAGGACGTCAGCCACCTCGCTACCCGGGTCCGCGCATGATCGGCCCGCTCGCCGGCCTCGAGCCCATCTCGTTGGACGACCTCACGGCTCGGGCCGAGCTGCTGACACGCATCGACCGGAAGTATCTCGTCACCCGCGCCATCGCCGACCGCCTCGTCACCGAGCTCGACGACCGCGCGATGGTGCTCGAGATCGACGGCGCACGGGAGTTCGGCTACCGCTCGGTCTACTTCGACACCCCGGCGCTGAGCAGCTATCTGGGCGCGGCGCAGGGACGGCGGCGACGCTTCAAGGTCCGCATCCGCACCTATCTCGACAGCGGCGACCGCTTCGTCGAGGTCAAGACCCGGGGCCAGCGCGGCTCCACCGTCAAGGAACGGGTGCCCGCCTGGCGCGACGACCGGCTCGACCCCGACGATCGCGCGTACGTCCGGGAGGCGCTGCGCGCCGGCGGCATCGAGGCCGACGTCCGGTCGCTGGCGCCGGTGCTGACCACCGAGTACGACCGCAGCACCCTCTACTCCCCCGTCAGCGGCGGCCGGACGACGATCGACACCGAGCTGCACTGGCAGCTGCCCGGCGGTGGCGGGTTCACCCCGCGCGACCTGGCGATCGTCGAGACCAAGTCGACCGGCAGCGCCTCCGAGGTCGACCGGCTGCTCTGGTCGATGCGCCAGCGGCCCCGGTCGGTCTCGAAGTACGCCACCGGGCTCGCCGTGATGCGCCCCGACCTCCCGTCCCACAGGTGGCACCCCGTGATCCGCCGCCACTTCTCGACCCTCGACCGCACGACCCTCACCGACCACGCCCCGATCCAATACGCCCCGATCCAGCAGGAGAACGTCTCATGAAGATCCGCAAGCACATCGTCGCCGGCACCACCGGCGCCATCCTGACCGCCCTCGCCCTCACCGGCTGCGGCTCGTCCGACAGCTCGTCGACGGCCGCTGCGGCCACCGCCGTCAGCACCGTCGACGCGAGCCAGACCGTCGCCCAGGTGCTCGCCGACGACAAGGAGGCTCATGACACGTCGTCGGACGGCGACTATGCCGAGGACGACGTCGTCGACATCAGCCTGGACGGCTCCAGCGCCTCGTCGGACGGCGACGGGGTCACGCTCGACGGGTCGACGGTGACCATCACGGCAGCCGGGACGTACCGGCTCAGCGGCACCCTCACTGACGGCAACGTCGTCGTGGACGCGCAGGGCGCCGACGTCACCCTGATCCTCGACGACGCCGACATCAGCTCGTCGTCGACCGCTGCGATCGCCGCCACCGAGGTCGACCGTCTGGTCGTCGTGCTGCCCGACGGCAGCTCCAGCTCGCTCAGCGACGCCGACTCGTACGCCGACGACGCCGACGTCAACGCGGCCCTGTTCAGCGCCGGCGACATGACGATTACCGGCGAGGGCGCGCTGACCGTCACCGGCAACGGCAACGACGGGATCGCCAGCAAGGACGGGCTCGTCATCGACAGCGGCGACATCACCGTGACGGCGGTTGACGACGGAATCCGCGGCAAGGACTACCTCGTCGTGAACGACGGCACGGTCACGGTCACCGCCGCTGGGGACGGTCTCAAGGCCGACAACGAGGACGACGCCGACGCCGGCTACGTGCTCGTCACCGGCGGATCGATCACGGTGGAGGCCGACGGCGACGGCGTCTCTGCCGCGACGGACCTGCTCGTCACGGACGGCACGATCGACGTCGTCTCCGGCGGCGGCAGCTCCACCGCCCCTGCGGACGACGTGTCGACCAAGGGCCTCAAGTCCGGCGTCATCACGGTCGTCGAGGGCGGCGAGATCTCGGTCGACGCGTCCGACGACTCGCTGCACAGCGACGGCGCGGTGCACCTGGTCGACGGCACGATCGAGCTCGCCACCGGCGACGACGGCGTGCACGCGGAGGGCGGACTGACCATCGACGGCGGCACCGTCACCGTCTCCAAGGCGTCGGAGGGGCTCGAGGGCGCCGACATCGCGGTCAACGCCGGCGACGTGTCGGTCACGGCCAGCGACGATGGCGTCAACGCGTCCGGCGACGCGGCCGAGACGACCGAGGAGGCGGCCGAGGCCGACGGCACCGAGCAGCAGGGTCCCGGCGGAGGTGGCGGCGAGACCGTCGGCAACTTCTCTCTGGTCGTGACCGGCGGGACGCTCGTCATCGACAGCGAGGGCGACGGCCTCGACTCCAACGGCACCGCGACGATCAGCGGCGGCACGGTCGTCGTGAACGGTCCGACCAACGGTGGCAACGGTGCGCTCGACGTCAACGGCACCTTCACCGTCGATGGCGGCGAGCTGCTCGCCGCGGGCAGCTCGGGCATGGTCGTCACGCCGTCCGAGGACTCCGAGCAGGGCTTCGTCTCGATCACGCTCGACGCAGCGGCCGAGGCCGGCGACGTCGTCCAGGTCGTCGACTCCGCCGGTGACGTCGTCGCCACCTTCACGGCGTCGAAGGCGATGCAGAACGTCGTCTACTCCTCCGACGCGATCGTCGACGGGGACACCTACACGGCGTACGTCGGCGGGACCGCGTCAGGCACCAGCACCGGCGGCCTCGCGGCATCGGGCTCGCTCGACTCGGCCACCGAGGCCGGGACCGGCACCGCCGGAGAGGCCGCTGCCGGCGGCATGGGCGGCGGGCGGATGGGCGGCGGGACTCCCCCGGACGCCGCGGCGCAGCAGTAGCCCCAGCCCCCTACCCCCAGCCCCCCTTGCGTCATCACGAACGTGGCCCCTGGCCCTCGATCGTCATGACGCAAGGGCCGGGGGTCAGATCGCCTGGGGGTAGAGGACGAACAGGATGATCGCGAGGACGGCGCCGCCGAAGTAGATCATCGCCATGAACAGCGACCCGAACCGCAGGCGCAGGCGGGTGATCCCGCGAACGGTCAGGGCCAGCGCGGCGGCGGGCATCAGCACCCAGCCGATGCCCCACGCGGTGTCGAACACGTCAGACGGCCACGACTCACCGGCGCCGCCGACCAGGGTCGCGACCAGCAGGACGTACCAGGGGAACAGCATGGGGATCGAGCCACGCAGCGCGGCTCCCGTCGCCATCCAGAGACCGGATCGCAGGGACGGGTGCAGCCGTGAGCCGGGACGCTGCTCCCCCGTCGCCGGGCCGCCGAGCGCCGCGAAGAAGGCCTGACGCCGCAGCAGCAGCCACGCGCCGGCGACGGCCACTGCGAGCATCCACCACGTGGTGGCGTGGGTGTCACGCCAGGCTGCGGGGCGGTAGTCGTACGGGACGAACGCCGTCGTCACCCAGACGAGGCCGGGCAGCAGGGCGATGATGAACGCACTGAGGCCGAGCCCGGTCGCGTACGACTCGAGCTTGGTCCACCGGGTGACCACGTCGCTGGCGGGCACGGCCGAGGGCGCAGCAGGAGCGGCTGCCGCCGGCGCGACGGACGTCCGCTCTGCGGCCGGGACCGGCGACGCGACCGCGACGGCCGGCGCGAGGTCGGCCCCCGCCAGGGCGCCCAGCATCTGCTCGACCGTCTGGTAGCGGTGGTCAGGCTCGACGGCCATCGCCCGCTGGACCACGGCGGCCAGCGACGGCGAGACCTGCGGAGCAAGCGCGCGCGGGTCGGGGCGCGGGTGGTTGCGGTGGGCCAGCAACTGGGCGGCCATCGTGCCCTCGAACGGCGGCTTGCCGGTCAGGCACTCGTACAGCAGGCAGCCGACGGAGTAGATGTCGCTGCGCTCGTCGGAACGTCCGTCGAACTGCTCCGGCGCCATGTAGTGCGGGGTGCCGGCGACGGTCGCCGTCGCGTCGGACGCCGCGCGGGCGATGCCGAAGTCGACGATCTTGATCGCGCCGTCGGGGGTCACCAGGACGTTGGCGGGCTTGATGTCGAGGTGCAGGATGCCGGCGTGGTGGCAGGCGGCGAGGCCCTCGAGCACGCCGCGCACGACCGTCACCGATCGCAGGCTCGGGCCCTGGGTCGCGAGCAGGTCGCGCAGGGACGTGCCGTCGACGAGCTCCATGACCAGGTGCGGGGTGACCTCGCCGTCGCCGTCGGCCATGTGCACGAGGTCGTGCACCGTGACGACGTGCGGGTGCGACACCCGGGCGAGGGTCGCGACCTCGCGCTCGATGCGGCGCATGGCCCGCGGGTCGTCGGCGACGAAGTGCGAGAACCGCTTGATCGCGACCTCGCGCTGCAGCTGGCTGTCGCGGGCGCGGAACACGACGCCGTGGTTGCCCGCACCGATGCGCTTGAGCAGCTCGAACCGCTCGCCGACGGGCACGGTCGCGGGGGGTGGAGGCGGCGAGACGCCCGGCACAGGGGTCGTCGCGAGAGGGTCCGGCATGTCGCTGTTCCCCCTTCTCCTCGGCCTGAGCTTCATGGCTGCAGACTCACCACGATGCGGCGCGCTGCCCGTCCATTGTCCTACGTGGCCCTAGCGCTTGCTGACGTCCTGCAGGTGCACGGTGCCGGCGGTGTCGAGCGCCGCCGTGATGCGGACGCCTGCGAGGCCGATCACCGACCCGGCGTGGACCGTCGTCCAGTCGTCGCCGTCGATGCGCTGACCGTCGACCGTGGTGCCGTTGGTGCTGCCGAGATCCTTGACCTGCCACTGCACGCCCTGCACGCGGATCGCCGCGTGGCGGTAGGACACCTCCGGCTCGGCGAACGTCACGGGGCTCTCGGGCAGTCGGCCGAGGACGGCGCCGCCGCGACCGATCGTGTACGTCGTGCCGTCGCGCTCGAGCCTCAGACCGCTGGAGACGTTCATGGTCGGCGACGTGTCCTCGAGGTCGGGCACGAGTGCCGGGAAGTTCATCGTCGCGTCGGGGTCGACCTTGGCCGGTCGGAGCGCCGGGTGCTGGACGGGCGCGGCCGCCGGCACCGGGGCCAGGACGGGGGCGGGCCGGACGGAGGGGGCGGCAGCTGCAGCCGCCGGGACGGCGTCCCAGCCCACGGCCGGCTTGGCGTCACGCTGGGCCGGCTCGGCCCGTCCGCTGCCCCGCGCGGGCGGGATCCAGCCGGAGCGCAGACCGGGGTCGACCTCGACGGTGACCCGCACCTGGCGGGGCACGGCCCAGCCGGCGCGCTCGGCGTGCGCGGCATACAGGCGGGCGCCGTCGTCGCCGAGGCGCTCGAGGTCGCCGTCGGGGTCGAGGCGCTCGAGGTCCTCCGGGGCGACGCGCACCGTCAGGTCACCGAACGCCAGGCGCTCGCCGCTGGGCATCACGACGTGCTGCGCGGTGAGGGCACGGACGAAGCGGCGACGCAGCACCGCGGACGACCCGGTGGGGTACGACACCAGCTTGGCGGCGACCTCGGTCGCGGCGGCCTTCTTCGAGCTCGTCCCGAAGATGCTCTGCGCGACCCGGAGCGCGACGTACACGACCGCGACGAAGACGACGAGGATCAGCAGGTTCATGGTGAGTGACGAGAGAGTGCCCATGGCATCATCGTCAGGGTCACGGGTGACCTGGGTCGAGCCACGGCGGAACGTGTTCCACCGCCAGGCCGGTCACCCAGTCCCCTTGCAGAGTCCCAGTCCCCCAGTCCCAGTCCAGAGTCCACGGAGGAGCCCCGGTGCTGCACATCGCCTGGTCTGCCGGCGATCAGCACGCCGGTGAGGCCTCGCTCGAGGTGGGACGCGCGTTCGTCCTGGCCCGGCGGATGAACCTGCCGGCGCAGCAGCCGCTGGTCGCCGAGACGATCGACGGGTCGACGTACGTCTTCGTGCGCCTGCCCTACGTCAGCGACCCGTCGCTCGTGATCACCGCCACGGCCAACCAGCCGGTCGTGCACCGTGGCCAGCGCGACAACGGTGCGGTGGTCGAGCTCACGACTCCCCTCGGCGGGTCGACGACACCCGCCCCGGGTCAGAAGATCTCGCTGACGCACAGCGGGTCGCGGGTGGAGCTACGGTTCCCTGACCTGACGTTCAGCGCCGTCGTGACGTTCGACGCGCCGGCGACGGCTCCGCCCGACTCCGGCACGATGCAGCTCGACCTCGACTCGTTGCAGCGCTCCAACGCATGGCTCGTCGGGGCGATCGCGGTGGCGCTCTCGCCCGACCAAGGCGTCGTGGCGCACGGCGACCTCAAGCAGGCGTTCGCCGACTGGCGCGGCATCCACGTGCCCAGCGACGGCGGCTTCGACCGCAACGTCATGCGTCCGGCGATCGAGTCGCGCGGGCTCGAGATGCCGGGGCCGCGACTCAACAAGATCGTCTATCTCGTCGAGCGGTGTCGCCGGACCTCGGAGTTCCCGGCCCGGCTGCTCGACGAGGTGCGGGAGCGGCTCGCGCGGCTGTCGGGCTGACGGCGACGACCGCTGCACCTACGAGACGCGGATCAACGCTGCGGCCGTCTCTCCTCCCAGAAGTCCCGCGAGCTGATCAGATCGGCCCGACGAACTGACGTCAGATAGCGCACGGTTCCAAGGTCCATTCCGCCGTACTGCCTGAATGGATCGACGCCGATCGCTCGCTGCATCGATTCGGCGCGCTGTGACACTGAGCCTTTGACACCAAAAGCCCCCAGCAGATCCTCTGCCGACATGATTCCCCCGTGACCGACGACATGATTCGCCTTGGCACCGATCCACGCAATGGCTGCGGCCGTACGTGTCACTGCCGACTTCCGCCGAAAGATCTGCGGATCACCAACAGCGATGTCGTGCAGCAGCCGCCGCCAGACGGTTCGCACCTCGATGTCGAGGCGCTCCTCGCTCACCCGGTCCAGCAGGCTCTGCACCTCGCTCACGCGGGCACGGATGTCGGCTGGCACCTCGGCCAGCTCCATCGCCTCGTCCGGCAACGGCAGATCGTCGAGGCCCCACAAGTGGCTCGATCCTCCGACCACCCGTTCGAGCACCGTGAGCATGTATTCCTCATGTGACATGTCGTCGAGAACGTCCCCAGACGAGCTCATCAGGCGTGCCAGGTAGGCGCCTTCCAAACGAGCAAGCGCATCGAGGGACTCCCCGGTCATCACATCGTCGATTCCCGCTCGCTGGTGGCCGAACACGATCAGCAGACGCAACACCTGAGGCAGGCGTGCCAGGTATGACCCGTCGGCCATCACCTTGCGGTGGACCCAGTCGAGCAGCAGAAGCTCGAGACTCGTCGGACTCCACCGGCGCGGGTCTCCTGTTCCGTGGTCCGCGCCGAACCACACCAGCGTGTCGACGATGTCGCGGTCATCGTCGCCGACCAGCTCTCGGCCGCTAGGCGACCTCATGAATTCGTCGACCAGGGCCTCGCGCTCCTTGTCGGACCACTCACGGTCTTCCCAGCCCTGGCCGCCGGTGGGCATCGTGGCCAGCACCCACTCCAGCAACGGGCGCGCCGCGGGCCACGACTCGGCCTCGAAGGGGGGCCAGAGACGGTCGCCCCGCTCGATGCCATCCTGCAGCTTCGCTCGAGCGTCGGCACGCTCGATGGGCGTGAACGTCAGGTCACCGACTCCCTCGATGCCGTGCATGTCGAGAATCGTCTCGTCCAACGGGCGTGGCGAGATGAGTAGATCCTTGATGGCCGAACCGTTGTGATGGTCGACCAGGACGATGAGCGTGAACTCGCGGCTGGTGCCGACACGTACGCCCACCACGATGTCTTCGCCGTCTCCAAACGGCTCGGTGACCCGGTAGGTGCCGCTCGTGACAAGGTCGAGCTGGCGCAGCCAGCCGGGCAGCGGGTGGCGTCGTCTGACCAGCTCACGTCTGATCCTGCCTCGGCGAAGCTCGTCGAGGTGGGTTGCCGCGGCCACCGCGAGAATCGCGCTGGTCGGCGGGATGGACACCTCCATGAAACTGTCGAGCAGCTCGTCGTACGTCATGCTGTCGCGGGCTTCATGGGGTTCGACCGAGCCCCCCGAACGGTGAGCGGTCGAGGCCATCATGCTCACGAGGCGCAGCAGCTCCAGCACGTCCGATGAGTCGACTGCCTCCTGCACCCAGGCCATCAGATCAAGCCGGGCCGGGTCGACCTCGACCTCGACCTCGACCTCGTCACCGGCAGGCTTGCCCGAAGCCTCGCGTGGTTGTTGACCCGACGGCCTGCTCCGGGCCCGCGTCCTCGATGGTGTTCTGCGGTCTCGCTTCTTGGCCATGACCCGATCCTAGGATTCCCTGCTGCCTCACGGAATGCGTCACCCTGCCAGACTCGTCGTCATGGACTGGGAAGCACTCGGCGACGAGCTCGACACGATCGGCGACATCACCAACCGGGCGCAGCGCATCGCCGACTACCGGCGCCTCCTCGACCAGGTCAGCGCCGGCGAGGAGGGCTGGGCCGAGGTGCAGATGTACCTCGCCGACGACCTGCTTGCCGAGGGGCTGGTCGACGACGCGCGGGCGACCTATCAGGCCGCGCTGGACGACGGCGGCCGCACGGTGCTCGACCCGCGGGCCGGGCTGCTCGACATCGCCCTCGCCGCGGAAGACGGCGCAGGTGTCGACGAGCTGCTGACCCGGCTGATGGTCAGCAGCCGCGCCGACGAGCTCGTGCTCGGCGACTACGAGTGGATCGCGGAGTCGCTCGAGGAGGCGGGACGTCTGCGTGAGGCACTGCGGTGGTTCACGATCCCGCTGCGCGACATCCAGCCCGGCGACGTGCACCTCATGCCGGTGCTCTGCCTCAACGGCCGGTGGCGCGTGCGCCGAGAGCTGGGCCTGCCCCTCGACGCGTACGACGACGCCCACGAGGTGCTGCACAGCCTTGACGACGGCGCCTGAGCCGGCCGTCGCCCTCCACCCAGACGGCGACTCTCAGACGGTGATGACGATCTTGCCGCGGGTGTGACCCTCCTGGCTGAGCTCCCATGCCTTCTGGGTCTCGGCGAGCGGGAACGTCTCGGCGATCTGGACCGTCAGCGTGCCGTCGTCGAACAGCTCGGCGAGCTCGTCGAGGTCAGCGGCGTCGGGGTGGACGAACACGTAGTGCCCGCCGAGGTCCTTGACCGCAGGGTCGATGATCGAGGCGATGCGGCCAGCTGACCCGTCGGCGAGCAGCTCGGGGCTGACGTCGAGGTCTCCCCCGTTGAGGTCGAGCACCGCGGTGACGCCGTCGGGCGCAATCGCACGCACCCGGTCGACGAGCCCGTCGCCGTACTCCACCGGCTCCGCACCGAGATCGCGCAGGTAGTCGTGGTTGCCCTCCGACGCCGTGCCGATGACCCGTGCGCCGAGCGACCGGGCGATCTGGACGGCGAACGAGCCGACCCCGCCCGATGCGCCATGGATGAGCACGACGTCGTCGCCCGCCACGTCGAGCGCGTGGACGAGGGCCTGGAACGCCGTCAGACCGGCGAGCGGGATGGCGGCCGCCTCGGCGAAGCTAGCGTTGGCCGGCTTCTTGGCCAGGGTGCGGATGGGCGCAGCGACCTTCTCGGCGTAGGTGCCGCCGTGCACGGCGTCCTTGCGGACGTAGCCGAAGACCTCGTCGCCGGGCGCCAGCGACGTGACGGCCGGACCGACCGCCTCGACGACGCCGGCGACGTCCCAGCCCGGGGTGACCGGGAAGAACGTGTCGAGGGCTCCGTCGAGACCGCCGGAGGCGATCTTCCAGTCGACCGGGTTGACCGAGGTCGCCTTGACCTGCACCTTGACCCAGTCAGGCCCGACCTTGGGCTCGTCGACGTCGGTCAGCTCGAGCTGCTCGCCGTATGCGGCGTAGGTGATCGCCTTCACGCGTCGCCCCTCCGCTCGCCACCGACGGGTCCGTCGACATCGGGTCCTTCGGCGAATGGCTGCTCGTCGAGCTGGGTGTCGGCGAGCTCGTCGATCGTCTCCTCGATGTCGGGGCCGCTGCTGTAGACGACCTCGTCCTGCGACTCGTAGTGCTCGTCGGCGAGCAACGGGTGGACGCCGGTCTGCTCGGGTGTCTTGAGACCGGCGTCGCGCAAGACGTCTTCGGCGCGGGACACGACGTCCTTGACGCGCGGGTCCTCGGTGACCTTGGTGGCTGCCTCACGGACGAGGTCCTCGGCCTGGGCGGTCGCCTGCTGCACACGGGGATCGTCCTTGACCTGCTGCGCGGTCTGCTTGATCTGCTCGTAGCGCTCGCGGCCGGCCTTGGCGCCCAGCACGTACCCACCTCCGAACGCGGCCAGGAGGGTTAGCTTCTTGATGGGGTGCTTGAAGATGCGCATGCGTCGACCGTACCCAGCCGGCACGGGCGCAACCTCCCGGTGTCTCACGGCCCGAGAAGACCTCGGATGTCGTCGCTGCTCAGGGCACCCGACAGGGCCGCGCCCTCGTCCATGACGGCGTCGAAGAGGGCGGACTTGCGAGCCTTGAGCTCCATGACCTTCTCCTCGATCGTGTCGGCGGACACGAGGCGATAGACCATGACGGGGCGGGTCTGGCCGATGCGGTGGGCTCGGTCGACGGCCTGGGCCTCGGCGGCGGGGTTCCACCACGGGTCGAGGACGTAGCAGTAGTCGGCCTCGACGAGGTTGAGCCCGACGCCGCCGGCCTTGAGGCTGATGAGGAACACCTTGGTCTCGCCCGAGGTGAACTGGTCGACCGCGGCGGCGCGATTGCGGGTGCGTCCGTCGAGGTAGGAGTAGGCAATGTCGGCGTCGTCGAGGCGCGCCCGCACCCGGGCGAGGTAGGACGTGAACTGGCTGAACACCAGCACCGCGTGGCCCTCCGACGTCACCTCCTGCAGGTGCTCGAGCAGCACGTCGATCTTGGCGGAGCCGACGTCGTCGTACTGCTCGTCGACGAGCCCCGGGTCGAGGCTGAGCAGCCGCAGCTTGGTGAGCGATCGCAGCACCTCGAACCGGTGGTCGGACGAGTCGTCGGCCAGCAGGCCCATGACCTTCTGGCGCTCGCGCTGCAGGTGGGTCTGATAGATGCGGGCGTGCTTGGGGCTGAGGGCGACGTCGAGCACCTGCTCGGTCTTGGGCGGCAGGTCGGAGGCGACCTCCTCCTTGGTGCGGCGGCGCATGAGCGGGCGGATGCGGCGCTGCAGGCGTTCGAGCCGGTCCTTGCCGTGGCCGGCCTCGATGGGGCGCTGATAGCTCTCGACGAACCGTTGCGGGTCGGGATAGAGCCCGGGCGCGACGATCGAGAGCATCGACCAGAGGTCCATCAGGGAGTTCTCGAGCGGGGTGCCGGTGATCGCGAGCTTGAACGGGGCGTCGAGGCGACGGGCGCACTGATAGGTCTTGCCCTGGTGGTTCTTGACGAACTGCGCCTCGTCGAGGAGCAGACCGGCCCACGTGCGCTCGCGGTAGGCGTCGTTCTCGATGCGGAACAGCGCGTAGGACGTGACGACGAGATCGGCGCCCTCGACGGCGTCGGCCAGGTCGGTGCCTCGGCGGGCGCGGGTGCCCGAGATGGTCGCGACCTTGAGCCCCGGCGCGAACCGCTGCGCCTCGCGCGCCCAGTTGCCGACCACGCTGGTGGGGGCGACGACGAGGAACGGACCGCTGCCGCGCTCGACCTGGCGCACGATCATCGCCAGCGCCTGCACGGTCTTGCCGAGGCCCATGTCGTCGGCGAGGATGCCGCCGAGACCTTGGTCGGCGAGGAAGCTCAGCCAGGCGTAGCCGTCGCGCTGATAGGGACGCAGCTCGGCGTGGAGCCCGGCCGGGAGGTCGGGGACGGGGATCTCGTCGATCGAGGCGAGGGCGTCGACCGACTGCTGCCAGCTCGCGGCCTGGCGGTCGACGGTGCCGAGCTTGGTGAGCTCTTCCCAGAGACCTGCGTGGTAGCGGTTGACGCGCAGCTGCTCGCTGCGACGGTCGGTGAGCTCGCGGGCCTCCATGATGAGCTCGCGCAGCTGCACCAGCTCGGGACGGTCGATCGACAGGTAGGTGCCGCTCAGCAGCACGACGTGCGACTCCCCCGCCGCGAGGGCGGCGAACAACGGCCCGAAGTGGACCTTCTCCCCCTCGATCGTGACCGTGACCGCGAGGTCGTACCAGTCGCTGCGGGGGTCCTTGCCGTCCTCGAGCGAGATGTGCACGACCGGCGCGGTGTTGGCGAGGCGGTAGTCGGGACGGTCGCCCGTGGTGTTGACGTCGACACCGGCGGCGGTGAGCGCGGGGACCACCTCCTCGCTGAGGACGACCGCCGGGTAGCCGTCGACCTTCGCCTGCGGCACCAGGCGCAGCTGCCCCGAGGCGGTCGTGGTGACGGGCAGGCCCGGCGGCGGCGCGAAGGCGTCGGCGAGCTCCTGCTCGGCGCGGTGGTCGCGGAACGGCTCGCGTCCGGGGCCCCACGACGTACGGACGGTCTCGCCGTCGATGTCGTAGGCGAAGCCCCACTCGACCTCGGCTGACAGCCCGTCGTGCTTGACGGTGACCGACAGGCGCGGCGGGACGATCTCGGGGACGTCGATGCTCGGGTCGACGCGTACGGAGCCGACCGCGCGCTGCAGGCGTGGGTAGAAGTCGCGGAGGAACTCGGCGGCGTCGCCCCCGGGCACCCGGACCCCGCGGCGGTTGACCAGCAGCGTGCGCAGCGGCTGGTCGAGCGGGTGGTCGAACCGCGCCAGCCACAGGCGGCTCGGGTGGTCATCGTCCCATGCGGCGATGCCGTGGGCGGGCTGCCCGATCAGCATCGTGCGGTCGTAGGCCCACGCCTCGGCGACGTCGTCGTCCGACAGGCTGGCCGCGACGACGAGCCCGTCGTCGCGCGGTGCGACGTCGATGCTGACGGAGATGGGCTGGTCGAGGATCGTGACCTGCGCGTCGTCGGGGCCGAGCAGGGTGACGCCGGCATCAAGCAGCTCGTCGAAGACCCGCCACGCGTCGCGGGTGAGGCCGCTGAGGTCGATGGAGCCGTCGGACCGGCGGACGTGCGCGTAGTGGGTGCGGACAGCGACCTGCAGCTCGGCCAGCGCGTTGACCTGGGGGTTGCCGCCGCTGATTCCACGGGCGGTCGCCTCGACGTCGGGCCAGGTCGCGCCGGTCTTGATCCACTTGCCCTTGGCGCCGCGCTTGAGCGGTCGGGCCGACATCATCGCGTCGCCCTGGTAGTAGGACGGTGCGAGGTCGATGCGCAGCGCCCAGTCGGTCGCGGTCGTCGGCGACGGCGCCCCCACCAGCGGGGCGAGGGCCGCCCGCCACTGCGGCTCGGACGGACGGGCCTGCGGGCGACGGCGCCACGAGTCCTGCGGCAGCACCTGGCGTACGGGCTCCGGCTCGGGCTCGGACGCCTCGATCGCGCCGCGCACCGCGATGATCAGCGCCACGGCGTGCTTGCAGTTGAACCCGACGAAGCAGGTGCAGGTGCCGGAGATGTGGGTGCTGCCGGCCTTGCTCTCGCGGACCTGCACCGTCGTGGAGTAGGTCTGCGGGTCGGAGCCGCGTACCTCCGCCGTCGCCGAGTCGCCGTCGGGATCGATGTCCTGCACCGTGACCCGCCCGGCGTGTGCGTAGGCCTTGCCGCGCGCGAACGAGCCGGAGTCGAACGTGCGCCGCAGCTCCGCGTCGGTGAGGGAGCTGATGGTCGGCGGCACGTGTGCGAGATTAGCCGGGCCCGCCGACACGACCTCGCGCAGCAGGCGGCGGCTGTCGTACCAGCCGGGCCAGCCCTCTCGATCGGTCATCGATCCAGCGTGGCTCGGGCCCGGCCGACGAGCCAGCGGGCTCAGCGCTGCTGGGGACAAGCCGGATCCTCGCACGCGCCTGTGGATGGCGCTGCTGGGCCAAATCAGTTCGGGACTGGTCAGGCCGGGTCACCGAAGACGAAGGGGTCGATGAGCGAGATGCCGCAGCCTTCGAAGTCACGAGTGTTGCGTGTTGCGACGGTCGCCCGGTGGACGTAGGCGATGCTCGCGATCTGCGCGTCGGACCGTGGGATCGGGCGACCGGCCGACTCGCGTTCCGCCACTACGAATCCGTAGCGGTCGGCGGCCGCGACGTCGAGACGCAGGGTTCGATCGGCCACCTCGTCGAGGAACGCGCTCGCGCGCCGATCAAGGTCGTCCCGTCGCTTGCCTTGCGGCAGGCGGGCGATGCCATAGCGAATCTCGCTGCGCGTGATGACGGTCGTGTAGAGGTCTTCACCGGCCACGGTCGAGAGCCACGCGAGGACCTGCGGCGTTCCACCTCGCATCAGGTCAGACACGACGTTCGTGTCGACGATGATCACAGCTCGACTGGATGCTGCACGTCTGCAGACCGGTCGGGCAGGTCGAGCTCGACATCGATGCCCGCAAAGTGCTGAAGGACGCTGTCCGCGAGGCTGGGCCGAATCCCGTCGGTCGCGACTGCGTCCGCGAGGATCTGTCGCACCTCGGCCTCCATCGATCGCCCGCGGCGGGCCGCCCGCTCCCTCAGCTTTGCCTTGACCACCGGGTCGAGGTCACGCACCGTCAACATGCTCACTTCGACCACCTCCGCTTCGTATGCATGCAATGCATTCAGCCATTCTATGGGTCCCTGATCACGCCCTCAAGAGATCTGCCAGCGCCTGTGGACGAGCACGCACGGCTCGAAGGAGCCACGTCCATGGCTCGCTGTGACCACGTACGCCCCACAGCCCGTTTTTCGCCGTGATCGTGCCCGATGCTGGCTCGGCGGGCGACAGGGGTCGTCCATCACAGAGGGGCATCCCATGACCGATCAGACTCCCAGCGGCTCCACGCCGCCCGGCTTCTATCCCGACTCGACCGGCGCCATGCGCTGGTGGGACGGCAACGCCTGGACCGACCATCTGCAGCAGGCCGGCCCCGTGCAGGTCGCCGCCCCGGCGAAGAAGCGCCACACGTTCCGCAACACCATGCTCGGCATCATCGCGGTGGGTGTGCTGTTCATCGGCGGGTGCCTGGCGCTCGTCGGCGGAGCTGCCAACGAGGTCGGCAAGTCGATCGACGCCGCGGAGAAGAAGGACAAGGAGCCCGGCGGCCCCGACAACCCACTGACGATCGTCGAGGGCAAGAAGTTCTCCGTGTCGGGCTTCGACTACGCCGCCGGCTGGAAGGTCTCGGACGACGGCCTCGGCAGCCCCGACATCAAGGGGCTCAAGGTCACGAACAACCGTGACGAGAAGGACTCGGCCCTGGTCGAGATCAAGTTCATGAAGGGCACCGAGGTGCTGGCGCTCGCGGACTGCTCGACGGAGCCGGTCGCGGTCGGACAGACCACGACGCTCACGTGCCTCAGCGCGGACGAGCTGACCACCGAGTACGACCGCATCACGATCAACGACTCGTTCTGAGCCGGAGCTCCAGGGGGAACCATGAGCACACCTGACCAGCCGCAGAGCCGCATCTGCCGCAAGTGCAGCGTCCAGAGCTCCAGCAACGGCGACTTCTGCCCGAGCTGCGGGACCGCGTACGTACGCCGGTCGCGCCGCCCACCGCGCAAGGCCGTCATCGTCTCGCTCGTCACGCTGGTGCTCGTCGCCGGCGTCGGGACGGGCGTGGCGGTGAAGCGTCACAACGACGCCGCAGAGCGTGATCGAGTGGCGGCAGCCGAGGCTCGCGCGGAGCAGCAGTCCGCCGAGGACGAGGCGCAGGCCGAGGCGGACGCCCAGGAGGCGGCGGACGACACCGAGCGCAGCCTGCGGCGCCGGCTGGTCAGGGCTCTGGAGAAGGAAGTCACGAAGGACGCCAAGGAGAAGGTCGACGACGGGCTGCTCGACGGCCCCATCAAGAGCTCGCAGTGCACCGCTATGGGAGGCGGCTCGACCGACGACCTGACCTCGCTCACCGGGACGTTCGAGTGCCTGGCGGTCAACAAGGAGAACGATGACGGCACCCTGTCGGGCTACCGCTACTCCGGGACCGCGGAGTGGGCCACCGGGTCGATCACCTGGCGCCTGGGCGGGTGAGGTGGGGCTGGACTGCACGGGACCCCGGTCAAGCGTGACCTACGGCGTCATGTCGTCGTGATGGACCACGCGAGAGAACTCGATAGCCGTGCCGGCCTTCCAGTAGTGCAGACGAGGGGCTCCCGGAGTGTGCTGCTGCACCGCGCAGCGCCAGCAGAACTCCCCGGGCGCTCGCTCAACATGAGGCGCATCTCCTCCAGCGTCGGACCGCAGCCTGTGCAGATCCCGTCCGGATGACTCCCGGACGATGTCGAGCAACACCTCCACCATGACTGAGACGACCTTCGGCCTCACCTCCTTGGGCCGCTCGGCGAGGGACGCGATGAAGTCGGGGCCCATGGCCCAGGACATCGGTAGAGGACGGGCCGCCTTCTCGCCCGCCGGGATCCTCTCCACCCATGCCAGGTAGACCTCGTGCCGCAGCTGCTCCTTGGCATCGAGAAAGCCTCCGCGTGGCGCAAGGCCCTGATCACCAATGGGCCTTCTGGCGCGGGCCAGCAGCTTGCGCTTCTCGGTCTTGTACTTCTCGATTCGGCCCAGAAGCGTCTCGCGCTCGACCTCGAGCTGTTCCACGATTACTCGCATCCGGCCCAGCTCTTCACGTTGGCCCGCGACGATCCTTGAGTCGGGACTCAGCACTGGAGTCGATGGCTCCACCAATGGAGCCACTTGCTGTGCTGTCACTGGAGGACGAGCCTGGTGACGTCGACGGGGGTCCAGCAGCATCGGGCTCGGGAAGACAACCTTTTGCGGCTCGTCCACAGCGGCAGGGGCTGGCGGGGCTACCGAGGCAGCAAGGGGCATCGGGGGCACCATAGCTGGCGCCACTTCCAGCGGTAGCTCCGCAGAATCTGGCCGATCCGGCGATGGCTCAGGCGGGATCTCGATCCACGGCGGACCGCCATCGACGAGCGCGCAGGCGGCGCGGGCGACCTCGCCGACGTGGATGTCATGCATGCTCAAGATCCAGCGCCCGGTCCGCTCGACCCTCGCCTCCGCAACCTCGCCGGGCGTGAACAGGCCGTGCAGATCATCACCGTGGTTGCCCGTCACCTGACCTGCACCGATGTCGACATGCTTGCCTGGGTACAGCTCGACAGTGACCTTCGACGTGCCGACCGTCCGCACCCGCACCGGCACGACCTCACCCACCTCATAGGTGGCGAGAGCCTCGTCCGGCGAGCAAAGCCAGTCCGAGATGTCGAGCAGCTTGTCGCGGTCGTCAAACAGCCCCTTCACGATCATCCCTGCCCGCAGCACCGATTCCAGCGGGACGTCCTTCACGGTCATCTCGCCACGGACGTATCCAATTCCGAAGTCGCCACGGACGTAGGCGCGACCCGCCGAGAGAAAGCCTTTGACGGTGGCTGTGACTTCGCGGAGTCCTGTGGCCTTTCGAGCGAAGAGTCCGGCCGCCGCCGCCGCGTGCATCGCCTCGGCTATCAGCTCGTCCTGGACCCCCTTCGCTCTGTGCGCAGTGGCGAACAAGTGCAGCCGTGACTTGCGCGCATCGTCGTGCCACGAGTTGTCGACCGAGTAGACACGGCCCGCATCGCCGTAGACCTGGGTCAAGGGCGGCATGGCGGCCGTGAACGCCCACGTCACGTCGCCATTGGGCATCCAGTAGACGTCTGCGTAGGTACCGACACCGTCTTGCACGACTGCTGGATCGAGCAACGGCTCATCCCCGTCGACGGAGGCCACGACGACGACAGGCTTGGCCCGGCCCGTCTCCAGCAGACGCGCCGCCAAGAGACGAGCCTCGTCCGCTGTGGTGATGCGGCGAACCGCGGGTTCCTGAGCCATGTCTCCCCTGACCTCGATCGACGTATTGCCTGCTAGTACCGCCGCGTCAGCTCGATCCACCTGGTGCGGTCCTGCTCAGCTCCACCCGCCCATCCCAGGCCGCAGTCTCCGCACTCGCGGTCATATCCGTTGTGGATGCAGCCGATCGACAAGACCCACGACTGCGTCCACACCATGTCGTCGACGCTGGCCGGCATGCCGATGACCAGGTGCGTGACCGACCGGCTGTCGCACCGGGGACAACGACCGCGGGGCGATGGGTATCTGCGCGGCGAGGAAGGCCCTGTTCCGGGCTCGACCATGATCACTTTCCGCCCCTCAGCCTCTTCAGGACGTCGGCGCCACCGACCGCCTCGATGTGCGCGGGATCGCCGCACACCACGAGCAGGTCGCGTGGCCTCGACAGGCCGACATAGAGCCGCTCGCGAGCCCGTTCCATCTCGCGGGTGTCGTTGACGGCGAGAACGATGGCCGGCCGCTCGAGCCCCTTGAAACCCAGGACGGTGCCGTAGAAGACCTGATCGGCGTCCCAGAACGAGTCCCAGTAGCCCTGCTTGCCAACGATCTCCTCGCGGTTGCGGTGCTCCTGGTGCCGCGACTGCGTCGTCAGCAGGGCCAGGTCGGACGGCTGCCACCCTTCGTCGAGGAGCTGGTCGACGACGTCGTCGGCGGTCGCGATCGCGTCCTCGATCGAGCAGGGAACGAAACGCACCGGGTCACCGTCGTAGACGCTCGGGACCAGGCGATTGGGGGCCATCGTCGTGAACGACTCGCTGATCTGGCGGGTGTTGCGCAGGTTCTGCTCCAGCACCAACGGCACCAGTCCGGCCGGCGCGTCGCCGAAGCGGGAGAAGATGCGCTGCCCCTCGTCGGAGAAGACGTAGAGCCCGCTGTCCTCGTACTTCATCGACGCCATGATCGCCGGCCACCAGGCATCGGCGAAGTCCTGCGACTCGTCGATGACGATCGCGTCGAACTGGTCGGGCATCGGCAGACCAGTGGCGAGGTCGACCATCAGCCGTGGCAGCTCGACCTCCCAGAAGTCGGAGTCGTCGTCGCTGCCCTCGGGCGCTCCCCAGACCTGGCCGAGGCCGTGGAAGGTCCCGACGTAGGCGGGCTGCTCGTCGGCCTCGAACGTCCCGACGCGCCGCTTCATCCAGGCGGCGAGGCCACGCGAGTACGACAGCAGCGCGACCCGCTGACCGGCCCGCGACAGCCGACGAGCCTGTTCGACAGCGAGCCAGGTCTTGCCGCTGCCGGCTCCGCCACGGATCTCGACACGGTTGAGCAGCTGGATGGCGCCGAGGATCGTCGCCTGCTCCTCGCTCAGCCGGTCGGCGACCTCGTCGTGGTCGGCGACGCGCTGGTCGACGGGGAGCAACGCGTTCTTCTGCGGCAGGAACCGACCGCTCAACGCGTCGTAGATGGCGGCGATGTCGGTGCCGTCGCACGCACGGTGGCCGTTCGTCTGCAGCCCGACCAGGTTGCGCAGCGGGCTGACGATGTCCTTCATGTTGTGGCGGTCGATCACCATCCCGCGGTGGCAGTCGGGGGTGTCGAAGGCGAGCTCGACCTCGATGTCCGGGAAGCACACCGCGTGCGCCCATCGGACCTTGCCCTTGCTGCCCCAGTCCGGCGAGTCGTACACCCAGTCCTGCAGGACGTACTTGCCGTTCTCGGCCTGCCGCACGGGCCAGATCTCGTGCTGGCCCGTTGAGCCCTGCTGCCACCAGTGACCGCCCGTGTTCCAGACCTTGCCGCCCTTGACCTCGATGACCACGACTCCCCCGCCGTCGAGGACGACGATGAGGTCGAGCTCGTAGTCGCGCTCGCGTGTCGTGAAGTGCTGGCCCGCGATGAGGAAGTCGTTGGGCCCGAGCTGGTCTCGCAGCGCCTCCCACACCTTGCGCTCGGTGCGGTTGACGAACTGTGGGTCGGCAGGCCACAACATGGGAGTCGGCATGTCTCAGATCCTCTCAGTGAAGTGGTGCATCTGCTCGGAAATCGACCGGTGCCTCCAGCACCCGAAACGCGTGGCGTCCACGCAGGGCGTCGGCGTCGCACGTCACTCCCCCAGCGTCCGCGACGTGCCACACCTCGCGAAACACCCGCATGACCCTCGCCGAGGCCGCAGCGGCGTCGCACACCTCGACGTCCAGGTAGATGTTGGGCGAGCCGGATCCGTCCTCGTCCCCCGGCAGAGTCCAGCCGTCGACCCGCATCGCGATCAGGTCGTCGACCGAGTGCTTCAGGTCGTGCGGGAGGTACTTGTTGCTGACGACCTCGCACCGCACCCAGCCCTGGTCGTACGAGCAGAACTGGACGTAACGCGCGCAGCTGTCGAAGTCGGGGTCGAAACCCGGACGGTCGGGCTCGTCGACATAGAGGGTGAAGATCTCGTCGTCGGGCATCACCTGCAGGTGCCGACCGAGGGAGAACTCGAGGTCGTGCCAGGTGAGCCCGCTCATGCCGACTCCTCCTCGATGAGGATCTCCTCCAGGGCGTCCGACATGGCGTCGGCGACGCTGGTCCAGGCGATCACCTGGTCGATCAGCGCATTCTGCACGGGGCCGTGCTTCGCACCGGCGGCCTTCTCGCGAGCGAGGCGTCCGGCCTTCACCGCCGCCTTCGCCCACTGGCCGAGGGACGTGCGCGAGTCGCCGGTGAGGCCGCGCGCCATCTGGATCATGGCCTTGCGGTCGCCCGCAGCCCCGTAGACCAGCAGCAGGTCGGAGTTGATGGCGTTGTCGGTCGCGGCGTCCTTGGGCTGCTTGCGAACGAGCTTGGCCCGGACCTTGCCCGCCTCGTCGGCGAGATAGGTGAACGTCGAGTCGATCGCCCGGTCGACGTGCGCGGGACAGAACGGCTTGGCGTTGACGGTCGTCGAGACGACGAGGCTGTCCCCCGCCAGTGAGAAGCTGAAGAAGTGGAACGACGCGTTGAGCCGGGGCAGCATCTTGCGTGCCTTGCGGACGTCGACGCTGCGCGCGACCGTCGCCCACACCTCGATGATGGGCCGGCTCCTGCTGACCCGCACCTGCAGCCGATCGTCGTCGCGAGCGAGGCCGATGCTGCCGCTGTCGAGCTTCTTGGGCTCACGGCCGAGGCGCTGGGTGATGACGCGGTCAACCCAGGCGACGAGGTCGTCGTGGGACGCCGGCGTCACCGACTCGGGCATCTCCGGCGCCGCGGCAGTCGCGACGAGCGGCTTGGGCGGGTCGACGATGACGAGGTCACCGCTCAGCACGTCGACGAACGACGGGTGCGGGGCGCCGGCGTCGATCAGCACGTCGCTGAGGTGCATCACGTATGCGTCGGTCGCACCGCCGGGAACGCGGAAGGAGCGGCCGTGGCGGGCCAGCCGGCGATCGGTCTCGTCGGCCCACTCCCACAGCACGTCGCATGCCGCGGACGCCCCGGTGATCAGGACCTCGACGGTCCAGTCGTCGTCGCCGTCACGCAGGCCGAGGGTCAGGACGTCGCCGACCTCCATCGCCGCGACGTGGTCGGCGAGGCGGACGCGGAAGTCCAGCCAGGCGGCGTCGACGATCCTGTCGACCACCATCTCTTCGTAGCTGCCCATGTGCACGTCCTCCCTCTCGACTACCGATGAGGGCAACGCTAGGCGCCGGGTCGGACACTTTTATGCAACGAGTATCGACTCTCAGCGGTTGCGCTCGTCGAGCATGCGCTGCATCGCGCGCTTCTGGACCTCTGCCAGGACGTCGAGCCGTTCGGAGGAGTCGAACTCCTCGAGCAGGTCGATCATGTCGCCGATCAGGTCGTCACGCGATCCCGGCGCCGATATCTCGAGGGAGGGCGGAGCAGCCATCGCCATCCCTTCCACGGGCCCGGCGGACCGCGTGCGCGAACTCAGCAGAGAGTCGGAAAAGACCTCTGCTTTCCGTACTTCTTCCGGGTTGGTCCCGTCCGCGGGGATCGTCCGCTCCAGCTCTTCGACGCTCAGACCCAGTGCGCCGGCGATGGCGTGCGCAGCCTTGCGGGACGGCTTGCGCAGGCCCGTCTCCAGCTGGGAGATGTAGGGGTAGGAGAGCTCGGAGGCCTCGGCCAGCTGGGCTCGCGACATGTGGAGGCGATCACGCTGCTCCTTGATCACTCGCGCGAACGGCGGAAGCGAGTTCATGAAAATACTCCTTGCATAATCTCTGCTCTTTGCATTATGCTGCTTGCACAAGCCTAGACGAAAGGAGCCGAGAATGGAACTCAACACTCGTCTCGACCGGGATCGCTTCACCTGGATGTCCCGGGATCTCACCGCCGGCGATCGCGCCTCGATGCTGGTGGAGGTGACGGCACCGCCGCTCCCCCGCAGCGAGCGCGTCGTCGCGACCAACCTGGTCGTCGTCCTCGACCGCAGCGGATCCATGAGCGGCGACCCGCTCGAGCACGCCAAGCGTGCCCTCTGCGACGTCATCGACCGGCTGGCGCCGACCGACACGTTCGGGCTCGTCACCTTCGACAACACCGTCGACGTCGTCGTGCCCGCCGGACCGGTCACCGACCGCACCCGCCTCAAGGCGCTGGTGCAGTCGGTGCGTCCCGGCGGCTCGACCGACCTCGCGGCCGGTCTCGTCCGTGGCCTCAAGGAGGCGCACCGTCTCGAGGCCACCGACGGCGTCCGGGTGCTGCTCGTCAGCGACGGCCACGCCAACGCCGGCGTCACCGACCCCGACGTCATCGGGCGCAAGGCCCGCGAGTATCTCGACCAGCGCATCTCGACCTCAGCGCTCGGGATGGGTCTCGGCTACGACGAGGTGCTGCTGGAGGCCGTCTCACGCAGCGGCGCCGGCAACAACTACTTCGCCCAGGAGGTCGGCGACGCCGTCGCGGCCATCGGCGCGGAGTGCGGCGAGCTGCTCGCGCAGCGGTTCCTGTCCGTACGCCTCAGCGTCGTGCCCGGCAACGGGGTCAAGGACGTCCGGGTGCTCGGCGACCTCAACGTCCGGTCGACCGACGACGGCGTGCAGATCGAGCTCGGCAGCTTCACCGCCGAGCAGACCCGCAGCGTGGTCCTGCAGTTCGACCCCAAGCAGGCGCCCAAGCCCGGACGCCGCAAGGTCGCGACGGTGCGGCTGACGTACGTGCTGGCGGACGACCTGGGCGACTACTCGACGTCCCAGACCGTGTGGGCGAAGGTGGCCGGGCCCAACGACCGTCCGGCCCGGATCGATCGCGACGTCGCCGCGGAGGTCATCTTCCAGGGCGTCCAGCGCCACAAGCGCCGCGCGACCGATGCCCTGCAGGTTGGTGACATCGACGCCGCCAAGCGCCGGTACGAGCGGGCGCTGCGCAGCATCCGTCGGCACTGGGACACCATCCCGCGCGAGCGGCGTCCCGAGTTCGAGAAGGACCGCGCACTCATCGAGAGCACGCTCGCCGGGCTCGAGATCGACTCCGGCCCGATGGCGGTGTCGTACGCCAGCAAGAGGATGTCGGCCGACATCGCCGGCAACATGCGCACGCGGGACCGCCGCCGTCCCAACGCCTGCTGAGGTCGGTGGGCGTCCAGCTCAAGAGGCTGGACGCCCACCCGCCCGCCCCCCGGTGGTCGAGTACCGCCGAAGCCGAGTACCCCGGTGGTCGACTGCCGTCCAAGCCAAGTGCCTCGTTGGTCGAGTGCCGCCGAGGGACGAGGCGGTGTATCGAGACCACCCACACCACACCAGAGGAGAACCGATGCAGGACCCCGTCAACAACCTCGAAGAGCTCGTCCGTGCCTTCGATGTCATGACTGTGGCCGACCTTGCCCGCGCGATCGAGGAAGCCGCAGACATCGAGGATGGCGAGACCGTCTTCATCGACGACCTCGGTCCCGGCGTGCACGTCGGAGTCGGCTCTCGGGGCATCGAGATCACCTTTCCCACGACTGTCCATGAGGTGCTCGCACTCGCCGCTGAGGCCGAGCGCCTGAACGCGGAGGAAGACGCAACCTTCCGCATCATCGCGGGAGATCCGGACTCGAGCGTCATCATTCACGTGCCCCACTCGTCGAGGGAGATCCCCGACGACGTCCGCTCGGACATCGTCCTGGACGACGAGGCGCTGGAGCACGAGCTGGACGCGATGACCGACGCCTTCACCGACGTCATCGCCGAGCACGCGGCAGCCGCCAGCGGCAAGCGCCCGTGGCTCTTCGTCAACGAACAGTCCCGCCTGGTCGTCGACCCCGAGCGCTTCCCCGACGAGTCGGAGGAGATGAACGCGGTCGGCATGGGCGTCGTCTACACCCGCACTTCGACCGGGGAGCCGCTGCGCGAGACGGACGCCTACGACGAGGACGGGCTCATCAGCCGCTACTTCGAGCCGTACGCGGCAGCGTTCGCCGACCTCGTCGACGAGCGCCTGGCAGCGATCGGTTCGGTGACCATTCTCGACCTGCACTCGTTCCCGCTCAACGCACTCCCGTACGAGCTGCACGGAGACGGCACCCGTCCGCAGATCTGCCTGGGGACCGACGCGTTTCACACATCAAAGATCCTCCTCGCAGAGGCCCTGCACGCCTTCAGCGGGTTTGAGAGGGCGACCGACTCACCGTTCTCCGGCTGCTACGTGCCGCTGGTGCACTACGGGAAGAGCTCTCTGGTCAACGCCCTGATGGTCGAGCTGCGGCGCGACCTCTACATGGACGAGCACTTCCAGCTGGTCGAGCCGGCGACCACGCCGATCGTCGAGGCCATCGTGAAACTGATCGCTGCGATCGAGCCCAGCTCCTTCATGCCTGCCGGGCTCGCCGGCGGCTACTTCAACTGCGTCATCGCGGAGGACCAGTGAGCACCCCCATCTGGTTCCTCGACATCGACGGGGTCGTCAACGCCGCAGGCACCGACCTGCCCCCGCACCTCGCGCGCACCGAGGCCACGACCGCCGGCACGGCCTGGCCGATCCACTACTCCCCCGACGTCATCGAGTTCATCAACATGGTTCACCGCGCAGGCTTCGCCGAAGTGCGATGGCTCACCACCTGGAGCCAGGACGCCCGCACGTCGCTGGCTCCCGCGGTGGGGCTCGATGACTTCACTGCGTACGAGATGTATGACAGCGACGGCTGGTGGAAGGCCGAGGTCGTCGCCACCTCCGTCAAGGACGAACGACGACCGATCATCTGGACCGACGACGACATCACCGACATCGACATCGCATGGTTCCGCAGCTCGGTCGAGGTGCCCTCGATGGTCATCGCACCTGCGACCGAGCAGGGACTGACGTCCGCCGAGCTGCGGAAGATCGCCAATTTCATGGCCAACGACACCCTGTCACGCAAGGATGGGGTCAAAGCGAGAGGGGACGCTCATGAGTGAGGTCGTCGATGTGCGGTCGGCAGCACGTGCCATGCGGGAGTTTCACGTGGCTGCCAGCAGGGAGAGCGCAGACGCGGACAGGCTTCGCGAGCGCATGGAGGCGACGCTTTATTCTCTGAATGCCTGGGAGCTCGCGAGTGCACGGATCGAGCCTGGCAGCGACCGGTGGCAGGACGGTCACGAGCCCACCGCATCGCGCGGTGGCCCGATGTCTGAGGACGCCCGCTGGGGCTGGCACTTCCTGCCAAAGCTCCTGCTGCTCGAACGTCCCTCGAACCCCTTCGCCGGCTTTCTCGAGGCCCCCGAGTTCATCATCTCGCTGATTCAGCACCATTCAAGTCCGATCGGAGAGGCAGCCGAGGCATGGGAGGACGAGGTGCTGCGTGCCGTTGAGTCTTGCTTGGTCGCGATCCAGCCAGACCTTCATTTTCGGACCGCCGATGTGAACCTGCCGCCGATTCCGCCCAGCCCGAGTGGATGGGACGACCTCGATGACTGATTCTCGACACGACAGCTGGGACGCCCCGGGACTGCTCCCCCCGTCCGAGCCCAAGCGTGTGGCTCGGTATCGGCGGCTCCAGTCCTGGTACCGCGAAGTCCAGCTCGGCGCGCCAGCCGGGAAGTTCGGAAGCTACGACCCGCTCGGCAGCTACCTCGACCCGAAGGCGGTCAAGCAACAGCGGGACCTCAACTTCCTGCACCCCTCTGCCTACGAGCACGCCGAGACCCGCAGCATCGAGGTGCAGGCTGAAGGTGGAGCCCTCGATCCGACGCGCCTGTTTCACAACATGCTCTCGAGCATGCCGATGTGCTTCAACCTCTTCGGTGCGATGCGCGGCGAGCACGACGCATTCCTGCCTGTCTTCACGTCACTCTTCGACGACGAGGCAACCGCAATCTCCGAGATCGTGTGCGAGTGGGCACCACCGGACGCGGACGCCCGGATTGGTGATCGCACGGCGTTCGACGCGGTCATCTTCTACGAGGCTGGTGACCAGAAGAGGTTCATCGGCATCGAGACCAAATACACCGAGCCTTTCAGCCGACGTGTCTACGAGAGCCAGCGGTACACAGACGTCACCGCGGGGTGCGGATGGTTCGTCCATCCCGAGTCCGCGGCGGACTCCCTGAAAGGTCCGAAGAGCAACCAGCTGTGGCGGAATGTCTTGCTCGCAGCCGCGCTCGACAGCTCCGGGCAGCACGGCCGTGGCTCGGTCGCAGTTGTCGCCCTGGACGGCGACTCCGGGGCAGAGACAGCCGTTGAGCTCGTCGGCTCGACCTTGGCTGACTCCCACATCGACAGACTTCGCCTTGTCTCGATCGAGACGGTCCTCGCCGCGATCGACGCCATGGCACCCGAGCTGAGCTGGTGGGCCACGAGCTTTCGCAGACGCTACCTTCGCGGAGACCTGCCGGACGATCCTTCCGCGGCGCGCGATCCGCTGGGGCCGGTTCTCGGGCGTCCCATCTTCGACACCCAGGCGGCTGCACGGGCCTCCTCGGCAGGGACCGGCTGACGGTCAGCGAGCCAGACCAGGCACCCAGAGCGCAACAATTCACGATCTTTCCCACCAGCAAGAAAGGGCCTCCCTGTGCCTCCTATCCAGAAGATCGCCGGTCCCTTCCTGATGCCGAAGGTCATCAAGATCACCGCCAAGACCGCAACCATCACCAACGCCTTTGTCAACGGCCTCATCCCGGTCGTCAAGCCGACGAAGGAGCAGGTCGAGGAGGCGCTGCACATCTTGGGCATGCACGACGGGCCCGAGTGCGCATACTGCGGGGACCCGATGAGTGAGTGGGACCACTTGCGGCCACTGATCGTGGACAAGCAGCCCACCGGACACATCTCCGAGATTCACAACCTCGTCCCCAGCTGCGGCAAGTGCAATCAGTCGAAGGGCAACAAGGAGTGGCGAGCATGGATGTTCGGACCGGCCGCCAAGTCCCCCAAGAGCCGCGGCGTCGACGACATCGATGCCCGAGCTGCGCGGCTCGTTGAGTACGAAGCCTGGGTGCCGCCGACAGTTGTGCAGTTCGGAGAGCTCCTCGGGTCTGACGTCTGGGACAAGCACTGGCAACGCCACGCTCAGATCATTGCGTTGATGAAGGAAGCACAAGGTTTTGCGGACGTCATGCGAGAACGAATCGCCGAGACCTACCTTGCCGAGCTGAGCAAGGTCGATCCTCACCCAGGACAGATCGTGGCCAGGTCGGGCAACGGCGCGGCAGGCGCAGACCGTTTTGTCGTCACCACCCCAGTAGATGAGTCCGTGCCGCTGGCAAAGAGCCATGCAGTCCTGGCACTTGTGCGTGCCCTCAGTCACGCGGTGCCCTGCTCGACGATCCGCGCGGCATTGAGTCCTGCGACTTTCCGGCCTGTCGACGGCACGCTGTCGGGCGACGCCCTCTGGAATGCCTTCACGTCCGCACACGACATTGACCGATCCAAGCGGAGCAATTGGTTCATCAACTCTCCCATTCATCAAGATGGGAACACCTGGGTGCTGGCCAGCAATGTCTGGGGAAAGCGCGCAGAAGACAAGATGCGCAGGCTGACAGAGCTCGGACCGGGCTGGGTCTCCTTTCATCGACACGGCGACAGCGTGGTCGCCTAGATGGTCATGATCGCCAAGGAGGGCGGCACGTTCGTCCTCAGCCCCTCCGACATCACCAGCTCAGCGTCGTGCGAGCTCGCCTGGATGCGCCGTGTCGACGTCAAGCTCGGCCGCGCGACGGCCGTGGCCGCCGAGGAGGACGTCATGCTCCAGCGGACGTCTGAGCTGGGCCTCGCGCACGAGGCGCGCGAGCTCCAGAGGCTCATCGACACCTACGGCGACGGTGTCGTGCAGATGCCCGACCTCAAGCCGTATGACAAGGGCACTCTTGCCGAGGCTCATGACGCGACCATCGCGCATCTGCGGTCAGGCGCAGACGTCGTGTTTCAGGCAGCCTTCTTCGACGGCACCTTCGGAGGGTTGGCTGACTTCATCGTCAAGGACGAGCTTGACCGGTACGAGGTCCGTGACACCAAGCTCGCGCGGCGCGCCAAGGTCCCTGCTCTGCTGCAGATCGCGGCGTATGCGCACCAGCTTGATCTCGAGGAGGTCCCGCGGTCCCCCATCGGCAAGCTCGTGCTCGGAGACGGCTCCGTGTTCGAGCAGGACCTCACCGAGATCATCCCGGTCTACCTCGAGCGTCGCGCCAAGCTCGAGGCGATGCTCACCGAGCACGTCGCCGAGGACAGTCCTGTGCAGTGGAACGACCCCCGTTACTCCTTCTGCGGGTCGTGCGACGTCTGCGCGCCCGAGGTTGAGTCCCACCACGACCTGCTGCTGGTCGCCGGGATGCGCAAGACCCAGCGCACCAAGCTGCGTGCTGCCGGCATCGAGACCATCGAGCAGCTCGCGGCGTCGACCGGCCACGTCGACGCGTTCAACCCCAACATCCTCGAGGCGCTCCGCGAGCAGGCGACCCTCCAGATCGCACCGCCGGAGATGGTGGGCGGGCGAGAGGTGCCAGCGTCGACGGTCATCGGCAACGGGAAGGCGATCCGATCACTCCCGGTACCGTCCGAAGGCGACATCTTCTTCGACTTCGAGGGTGACCCGCTGTGGTCCGATGCAGCCGCTACCGACTGGGGTCTGGAATATCTCTTTGGCGTCATCGAGCCTGACGGCGACGGAGTCTTCAAGGCGTGGTGGGCGCACGATCGCAAGCAGGAGCGCGAGGCGCTCATCGGCTTCCTCGACTACGTGCAGGACCGCCGCGACGAGCACCCCGACATGCACGTCTACCACTACGCGCCGTACGAGGTGACCGCTCTCAAGAGGCTCGTCGGTCGTCATGGCACGCACGAGGACGTTCTCGACAGGCTGCTGCGAGGCGGCGTGTTCGTCGACCTCTACCAGACCGTCAGACAGGGCATCCGCGCCGGGACGAGGTCCTACAGCATCAAGAAGCTCGAGCCGCTCTACATGGGCGACGAGCTCCGCACCGGCCTCGACAATGCCGCTGACTCGATCGTCGAATACCAGAAGTACGTGGATGAGCTGCTCCTCGACGCTCCCGCTGCGGCAGTGACCCTGCAGGGCATTGAGGAATACAACCGGTATGACTGCGTGTCGACGTGGCGTCTCCGAGACTGGCTGCTGACCCTGGTGGACGACGACGGCACCTCCGCTGCGCCGGTCGCCCCATCCCCCGAGGACCCCGACGTCCCCGAGCTGACCACCGACTCCATCGACGAGATCTCTCCGATCATGGATGCGCTGATCGCGCACGCAGGAGATCCGGAGAACCGCTCGACGGACGAGCAGGCCGCCGCGATGGTCGCGGCGGCCGTCGGCTACCACCGGCGCGAGCACAAGCCGTTCTGGTGGGCGTTCTTCGACCGCCTCAAGAGTTGGCCGGGCGAGTGGCTCGAGCCCCGTGACTGCTTCCACGCCTCGCGCGTCGAGGTGGTCGATCAATGGGCGCAGGAAGGCAAGAGGGCGACCGCCCGCACGCTGCGCCTCGTCGGCCGGCTCGAACCTGCTTCCAACCTCACCTCCGGCACGACCGTCAAGGGCATCTACGACGACATTCCCGACGGACTCTTCCCGCCCGACGAGGGTGGTCGATGCGTCGGTGGCTACGCCACGATCGAGGAGGTCGAGACCACCGCTGACGGGCTCGACGTGCTGACCCTGCGGGAAAAGGTCGTGTCGGGCGTCGCGGCATGGGACGAGCTGCCCATGGGACTGTGCGTGGCATCGCCCATACCAACAGCTTCGATCGAGGCGACGCTGCTCCAGCTGGCGCGGGAAGCCGCTGACGGACTTCCCGAATGGCCACGCTCCCCCGGTCTCGACCTCCTGCGCCGCGTGCCTCCTCGACTCACCAGCGGGTCACTTGCGAGCGTCGACGTGGATCCTGAAGACGCGATCCATGACTCTGTGCTGGCACTCGACCGTTCCTATCTCGCCGTCCAGGGCCCACCCGGCACGGGCAAGACCTACGTCGGCTCACGCGTGATCAAGCACCTCGTCGACACCGGCTGGCGTGTCGGCGTGGTCGCCCAGTCCCACGCCGTCGTCGAGAACTTCCTCTCCGGTGCCGTCGACGCGGGTCTCTCCCCTGCGCTCATCGCCAAGCCGCGCAGCCCCAAGGACGCACCATGGTCGGACCTCAACGGGGACAAGCTGCAGGGGTTCATCGAACAGAGCACGTCGGGCTGCCTCGTCGGCGGGACGGCGTGGACGTTCTCGAGCCGCAAGACGGTCGGTCTCGAGCAGCTCGACCTCATCGTCGTGGACGAAGCAGGCCAGTTCTCACTGGCCAACACGCTCGCGGTCTCCACCGCCGCCCAGCGGATGCTCCTGCTCGGCGACCCACGGCAGCTCCCGCAGGTCAGCCAAGGCACGCACCCCGAGCCCGTCGACATGTCAGCCCTCGAGTGGATTGCCGACGGCCACGAGACGCTCCCGGCCGATCGCGGATACTTCCTCGACCGAACGTGGCGAATGCACTCCGCGCTCACCGCATCGGTGTCGCGGCTCTCGTATGCCGGCCGGCTGCTCTCAGCGGTCGAGGTGACCGACGCTCGCGAGCTCAGTGGCGTCGAGCCTGGCGTCCACGTCGTCACGGTGGACCACGTCGGCAACGACGTGCAGTCGATCGAGGAGGCCCAGACGGTGGTCTCCCTGGTGGCCGCGCTGCAGGCAGGGACGTGGCGCGCCTCGTCCCTCGACCAGTCTCGCAACATGACTCCCGCCGATGTGCTCGTCGTCGCGCCCTACAACGCTCAGGGAGCACTGCTTCGCCGCGAGCTGGACGCCGCCGGCTTCAGCGAGACCCGAGTCGGCACGGTCGACAAGTTCCAGGGCCAGGAAGCGCCGGTCGTCATCGTGTCGATGACCGCCTCCAGCGCTGAGGACGTGCCTCGCGGCATGGAGTTCCTGCTCAACCGCAACCGGTTGAATGTCGCGATCTCACGAGGTCAGTGGGCTGCGTATGTCGTGCGGTCAGCATCCTTGACTGACTACCTACCCGTGACACCGTTAGGGCTAGAGGAGATCGGGGGCCTCATAGGTTTGGTATCCCGTCAGATCGAACGATCTGACGCTCGTTGACCGACCGGCTTCACCGCGACTCTCGTCGATCAACAGGGTCAGTCCGGACGAAGGTCTGGTCATCCGCTGCCGATGCATCCAAGCAAACTGTTCCAGCATGGCGCCTGACGAATTGTCGGCGGCGATCATGGGAATGTCCCCACGGACATTGCCGGACATCTGTCCCTTGTTCACGGCAAGACCTAGTCAATTGTAGCGGCGTTCGTACTCGTGGGTCCCTGATGCCGACGCGGCGAGTCGACTGACCGACGTTCGGATGGCACCGCACCTGCCCGCGCAAAGGTCCCTCGAGAGTCGTTCAATTGATAGCGGCCGGTGGCCGAGTCTGCCCTGCAGAACTAAAAAGGGGTATCGCCCGCGTCACGGTGGCCCGATCGAGCCATCTTGTCGCAAATCGCTGTGCTCTGAGCCACACTCAACGATCATGGAAGTGACAATTCTCGGGAGGGACACATGGTCAACGAGCAAAGTATCGATTGCATTTGCCGCGGGGAGCAAAGGTCGTGACGGCGATCGACCCCGAATCGGCCTCGATCGCCACAGCAGGTACCTGCGGCTACCACCCCATTGTCGACGACGCCGTGCGCATCGCAGCGGACATACCCACTGCTCGCGTTCTGGTACTTGGCGCCCGTGTGCCTGACGTGTTCGAACATGCCGCCGAGGCTCGGCGCATCGCCTCACCGGATGTGAGGCTGGCACCCGGCGTGTACTGGTTTGACGAGGATTCGACCGACCTTCTGCTCGTGACCATGCCAGGGTCCCCTGTACCACCCGAGCGGGTGACGGCCCCTGCGGATGACGGAACGCCGCTGGCAAACGCCGCAGACTGGTTTCATCACTTATGGCCGACTGCCACGCAGATGCCAGCCCCGCTGTATCGACCGCAGGACCCGGTGATCATGGCTCAGACAGGTCAGGATGCGCACGTCCTTCGACGTGCCTTCCGCGCCAGCGGGTGGTTTTACACTGTCCGCGTCGACGGATCCGCGCGTGAGGTCGGACAGGACTCACTGCTCCCACCTCCCGTCGATGACGATCCGTCCGAGTGGGTCCAACGGGATGCGGCGAGCGCGGACCGTTTTGCGGCCACCCTCACACGCGCAAAGCTCGACAGCACATTCACTGACCTCGTCTTCTCCTACCGAGCCTCGCGCACGATCTTCAAGCCGTACCAGTTCAAACCGGTCATGAAGATGCTGTCGACGGGGTCCGATCGGCTCTTGATCGCCGACGAGGTCGGTCTAGGCAAGACGATCGAAGCTGGTTTGGTCTGGACCGAGCTCGAGGCTCGAAAATCGGCAGACACCGTGCTCATCGTTTGTCCGTCTGTGCTCGTGTCGAAGTGGCGGCGCGAGATGGACGAGCGGTTCGGCTTCGACCTGGTCGAACTCGACCGCGCCTCCCTCGACGAGATGCTCGAGCACCTGGAGGCCGGCCGGCCGAAACCACGCGGAGCGCACGTCGCTTCTCTGGAGAGCCTTCGCTCGTGGTCGGGACTCGAGAGAGCGAATGAACTCGGCATCCACTTCGACCTCGTCATAGTCGACGAGGCGCACGCTTTTCGAAACCTGGGGACGAAGAGCAACGCCCTCGGTGGACTGATCGCCGACTGGTCGGAGTCCCTTATACTCCTCTCGGCGACCCCGCTCAACCTGCGAAGCTCGGATCTCAGAAATCTGCTCGAGATCCTGACGCCTGGTGAGTTTGGAGATGCCGAGGCACTGCAAGAGGTGCTTGAACCGAACGCACCCCTCAACGCCATCGTTCGATCGTTGTTCGACGGCGTCTCGACCAACGCTGATCGGCGATCGATGCTCGACGCGGTGCTCCAAATGCGGATGGGATCGCTGCTCGCCGGGCGGCATGAATTCGTCGCGCTGCGCGAGTTGCTGAGCCAGGACGCACTCAACAACAGGGAGCGGGCTCGTGTACGCCGACTCGTCGCAGAGCTTCACGGCCTGTCGTCAGCGATCACCAGAACTCGGAAGGTCGAGGTTGGCGACAACGTCATCCGCGAGCCGCAATCCCTGAAGGTCCGTTGGTCGCCCGAGGAGCAGCACTTCTACGAGGAGTTCGTGATGTGGTGCAGGGAGCGCGCCCGTGCGAGCGGTACAGCCCTCAACTTCTCGATGCAGATGCCGCTGCGCCTCGTAGGCAGCTGCCTGCCAATGGCCACCCGGGATGTTCTCGACTGGGGCAAAAGACTCGCTTCCGACGAGTTCGACGATCTTTCCGCAACGACTGAGTCGCAGCTCATTCCACCCCACGAGGGGCTCGTCTCAGCGGCACGCGCTGTCGTCGGTCTGGACTCGAAGGTTGACCTCTTGCGTCCCGAGGTGTCTCGCCTCGCTCTCGAAGGGCGTCAAGCGCTTCTCTTCACCTTCTCCCGCAAGACGTTGGGGTACCTGCAGCGCCAGTTCGCCGGCGAGGCGCGGGTGGCGGTCTTGCACGGCGGTTTGAACAAGCGCGAGCGGCATGATGTCATGACGCGCTTTCGCGACGGCCAGTTCGATCTGGTCATCGCGACCAAGGTCGCCAGCGAAGGCCTCGACTTCGAGTTCTGCTCGGCAGTCATCAACTACGACCTGCCGTGGAACCCGATGGAGGTCGAGCAGCGGATCGGACGCATCGATCGCATCGGGCAGCGCGAGTCGAAGATCCACGTCATCAACTTGGTCACCGAGAGTGCCATCGAGGACGACATCATGAACCGTCTGCTCGGCCGGATCAAGGTCTTCGAGCAGTCGATCGGCGACCTTGAGCCGATCTTGCAGTCTCGCATCAGTGACCTCCAGCAAACACTTCTCAACTTCGAACTCACTCCCGAGGAACGACGAACGACCGCCGAGCAGAAGCTCGCGGCGATCGAAGAGGTTGAGATGACGCGCAGCGACGTGGAGAACGCCAGCCAGTACCTGCTCTCCAGCGATGGTGTCGACGTCGACGGGCTCGGGCAGGACCTCGAGTCAACCGGGCGATATGTCGGCCAGGACGAGCTCCGGCTACTCCTCCAGGACTGGGCTGAGACGCTTGGCGCCCCTGCTGAAGCAGTGACCACACCTGAGCCCCGCACCGTCCGCGTCGTGGGGAACGCCGAGATGGCTCGAAGTGTCCGCGGACTTGTCGCGCGCGGATACCGATCGCGACTCGAAGTCGAGGCGGTCGCCAGCGCACTGGCGGCTGAGTCACCGATCTATCTGTCGCTGGACCAAGAAGATTCGCGCACCGGATCAGTCGACCTACTGACCAGCAATCATCCGATGGTGCGGGCTGCCTTAATGGTTCCCGGACATCGCAACGTCCGATTCGCCCACCTTCAGGTCGACGCTCAGCCATCGGTCCCGGCTGGGACCTACCTCGTCGTGGTGGCGACTTCCCAGTGGCAGGGCATCCGGCCCGCGAACGAACTGTGGACCGCGGGTGTTGATCTCGAGTCATACCTCGGCGCGCCTCCTCACGTCGGAAACCTCGTCCTCGCCCGTCTCGCTGCTGCACGTCTGACTGATGGAGACGCCTCAGGAGCAGATCTCGGGTACGCCGTGGACGTGGCCAAGGAACAACTCCTGACGCGACTGGAGGAGTCGAGGATCGAGCGAGACCGCGACAATGACGCGCTGGCGTCGACCCGGCGAGCCAGCGTCGAGCAGGTTCGTGGTCGACGTCAACGACTGATCGAGTCTCGCATCGCCACGTTGCGTCACGAGAACAAGCCGGCGACCATCCCTCTCCACGAAGCGCAGCTGAAACGAGCCACGCTCGCCGCGCAGGCCGCGCTCCGCAAGATCGAAGAGGGTGCTGCCTCGGACATGTCCGTCGAGTACCTCGCTGTCTGTACCCTGGAGGTGAGGTCATGACGACCGCCGATGACGTCACGTTCGAGCGAAGCATCAACCAGGTTTACCTGGAGGCCCTGGAGCGAAAACTCGCGAAGGCACCAGCCATCGCGCAGTACGCGAGCACCCATTGGACCAAGGCTGGCGCTGCGAGGTCGCCCAAGATCGTCCGGCATCCTCTGGTCGGGCGAATCGGTCTTGTGTCCGCCGATGAAGATCTCGGATCTGCCTTCTACGTCGGCCCCCGGTTTATCGCGCTAGAGGCAGGAACCGTCTTGTCGTGGGACTCTCGATTCGCTCGCCAGTTCTTCGTAGACGACGAGACCACGAACGAGAACCTCGCGGTCCGGCGAACTCTCGTCTCACGTGGAGACGATGTCGTCGCTGTCAGCGACGAATGGCGCTGCACCGTCGACCCATCTCCCTTCCACACCGTCTCGACCCTGACCGTGCCTGCCGCACCGACCCGTCGGGTTCGGCCGACGGAGCGTCCATCGCCGCCAGTTGATTCAGCGACGCCTCCGCTCGAGACCGTCACTGCTCCCGCTCCAGCACGACAGACATGCATTGGACTCCCTCCGATGCGAGCCGCAGAGGCAGTCGCGCAGATCGTGTCGGCGCCGCGCACCCAGTCCTTGACATCGGTACTGGCAACGCTGCAACCCGATCAGTACCGCCTCGTCACCTGGGACCCGATCGACAACCTCGTGGTCCAAGGACATCCCGGTACGGGGAAGACAGTGGTCGCGATCCATCGCGCCGTCTTTCTGGTTGGCGAGGAACGTGGGGCCGATCGAGCCAGTCGAGTTCATTTCGTGGGGCCGACCGCTGGCCACGTCCGACACGTCACACCATTGCTGGACAGCTTCGGCGTCTTGGACCAGGTCGAGATCTCCGACATCTCCAGCCTCATGCTCCGCTTGGCCGGGAGCACGACGATGGCGCACGGCGCAGTTGACGGAGCCGACCTCGACGTGCGGTGGGAGGCGGGCGACTTCGCAGTCAGGGCAAAGAACCGACTAGTTCTCAGCCACAAGCCGGTCGACATCGAGTCGATCTACGAAGCGGCTCGTTCGATGTTTGCGGAAGTGCACGACGCGGAGTGGAAGCAGTGGTTGCGCGACCTGCCTCGTTTCGCGAACGCTCGGCGGAAGGCCAGGTTCGCCCCTTTCATGGCCTGGTGCGGGGTGCTCGCCAACCCGGTCGGACCCTGGAGCTGCGACCACATGGTGATCGACGAGGCTCAGGACGTGCGGCCGCTCGAGTGGCGCGTGCTGGACGCCATCAACACCGGCCAGTTGTGGACGCTCGTCGGCGACGTGAACCAGCGTCGCGTCGACCACACCCATCCGTCTTGGGAGAAACTGGGGAATGATCTCGCGCTGGACGACGGCGAAACCCCCCTGAAGCCCCAAGTGATGCGCCGCGGATATCGCTCAACCGAGCAGATCATGGTCTTCGCCAACAAGCTGCTTCCTCGGGAGCAGCGGGTGAGCAATTGTGTCCAGCAGGGGCCGCCTGTGAAGGCGGTTCGCCGGTCAGGCAGCGACACCAGTCTCGATCGAATCGTCATCGACACTCTCGAAGACCTCCTGCCGAGGCACCTCCTCGGGACGACGGCGATTATCACCACAACCCCAGGCAGCCTCACGCCGCTGCTGATCAAGGCGGGCTGGTCGTCGGCCGACGGCCCCCGAACTCAGTGGCGTCGAGGCTCGCAAACACTCAGTCTTCACGAGCCAACGTCCAGTCGCGGAATCGAGTTCGACGCAGTCATCGTGGTCGAACCCGCCAACTTTCCCGCCGGATTCGCCGGGCGCCACGGCCCGCTCTACACGAGCCTGACCCGCGCCAACCGCGAGCTGATCGTCGTCCACGAGAAGCCACTGCCGGATCCGCTGCGTCGTGCCAACCGTACGTGATCGCCGATGGTCCGCATGAGATTCACAGTGCCCAACCAGCCCATGCGCGCTGGCGACGACGATGGTCGCAGACTCATCTTCGGCCCAGACCACGCCAGCTTCACCTCATTGGACGACTTGCGCGTAGGCCTTGTCGCCGCAGCGGCCAACGGGGCTGACCTCCTGACCCGTGTGACCGCTCGAGTCAGGGACGGCCTTGTCGGGTTCCGGGATGAGACTGGCGACATCATCGAGCCGATCTGCAATGCGCTCGACGACGCAGCATCTGACCTGCGAAACAGATCACTTCAAATTGCAGATCAGGACGTCGATCGACCGTTCAGGGTTGTCCTCATGGGGCGGACGATGTCCGGCAAGAGCACGTTGTTCGAGTTCTTGTCTGGCGGAGACGGAGCGCGCATCGGCGTCGGCGGACAACGGACTACGCGAGAGAGTTGTTCGCGCGCCGTGCAGGGACTCGCCATCGATGTCGTCGACACCCCCGGCGTCGGTGCCATGGATGGCGAGGATGACTATGCGAGAGCATTCGAAGAGGTAGCGGGCGCGGATCTGATCTTGTGGGTGGCAACAGATCAGGCGACTCAGGAACAGACAGGCCGTGCACTCGAGCGACTCTCCGATTTGGGGAAGCCGATCCTGGTCGCCCTAAACTGCCTCGCTGACGTGAGCGACGAACTTGGCCTGGAGGACATGCTCTACGAGCCCGATCAAGTTTTTGGGGGCGACGCCACGGGTAACCTCGTACCAGTCCAACGGCACCTCGCGAGAGCTGGCGGTCAGTACATCTGCGCACTTCAGGTCCACGCTCAGGCGGCGCTCCTCTCGACGTCTGGACTGCTGGAACCCGACGTCGCCCATGTGCTTAGGTCGAACAGCCGGATCGACACCTTGCTGGAGTCGCTCCGCCACCAGCAAGAGCAGACGGCCGCCCAGCGTCGAGTCGTGAGTGCGTTTGACGCTCCGCGCATTGACCTCCTCGAGGCTGCAACCTCTTCGAACACCCAGGTGTCGGAGTTGCGGTCGGCCGCCGCGTCGTACCAAGGGACTCGGACGTCGCTGCGGAAGCGAGCTCATCGCCGAATTGACGACGCCTGCGACGAGATTCAGTCCGCTACGACCAACGCGATATCGAGACGTGAACGATGGATCGAGCAGGTCGACCCGGACCTGGGCTTGGACCAGATCAACAAAAAGTGGAATCACGAGCTGAAGGGCCTACGGAACGAGTTGGAGGACGCGATCAATGAGATCGGCCTCCGCCTGCGAGCAGATCTCAACATCATCGCATACGACGTCGCCGCGGACTGGGCTCACGTCGACAGCGACGGATTCGCCGGGCTCGGCGGACGAGGCGAGATCTGGGGCAATCGAGTGGTCAAGGTGGGCGGCCGGATGGCCGCCGGCGTCGGCGGGCTCGCTGCCGGCGCGAAGGTGGGGAGCCTCGTCGGTACTCTCTTCGGTCCGGGACCAGGAACCGCTATCGGCACCGGGGTCGGTGCGTTGATCGGTCTGACAGGCAGCCTTCTCGGCGTCGACCGGGCCATCGACTGGCTTGGTGACCAACTGTTCAGGAGTCCCTCCAAGGTTCGCGAGCGGCGACGAAAGAAGATCAGCAAGCAGTTGAGTCCCTTGCTCGTGCAGCTCAAGGCCGAAGTCGACAAGATCCGCACGAAGGTGCAGCAGGACTGGTTCGATGCGGTCGAGTCCGATCATGAGCGCCGGCTTGCACGAGAGGAAGCGCTTGATCTAGCGATCGGTTGTCTCGAGACCGCTACTCGGGAGTTGGAGTCTGCAGTCGCCAATCTGGACACCGAACTCTGTCGGGAACTCCTTCGCATGAACGGATTCACACGGGTCGCGTCAGCGGTCTCGCGCGCCGATCGGTGGCGTGGTGCGGGCATCGCCGTCGCACTCCCGGAAGCTGAATTCGCCGAAGTCGTTCTCTATCCCGCCACAGGCGGGGTTGAACGAATCGTGCCGACGCGCAGCACGGGCCGCCCAGAATCGAATGCGCTCCAGGTGCTCCGTTGCATGACGACCGCCCCGCTGACGGTCGAATCGATGAGCGAACGGCGACTAGTCGTCGATCTGAGCAAACCCGCACCCGGTGGCACGCGGGAAGCCTGGGTTGCGCTCGCCCAGATTCACTCGGGCGCGAATGTCACGATCCGTGAAAGACCCTTGGAAGGTGAGCCCGATGTCCACGATTCTCATCCATGAGTTGCCCGAGCATTCACAGGTGTTGCTTGCCCGTCTGAGACGCGTCCTCGAGTCCAGCGATGGGCCCATAGCCGCCTCACTCCTCAGTCGTGCGCACGCAGAGGACCGGGACACTCCACAGATGGTGCTGACCGGTCAGTTCAGCAGCGGCAAGTCAAAGCTGATCACCGCACTGACGGACAGGGCGGTGGAGCCTGCGAGCGACGCTGACATCGCCACCGACACGGTTACCTCATACCCGTGGGATGGCGCTGTCGTGCTGGTCGACACACCGGGCGTACAGTCTGGGTTGCGTTCGCACGACGACTTGGCCCTCAGCGCTATCGGGGACGCCGACTTCATTCTCTTCGTGATCCATGTAGGACTGTTTGACGACGCTTCCCGTGACTTCCTTCGTCATCTCGCAAACGATCTTCAGCTGTTTGGGCAAATGATCGTGGTCATCACCCAGGTGGGCAAGCAGGCAGCAGCACCGGGGATTCGTCAGCAAGCCGTGAAAGCAGCCTTGGGCACAACGACTTTCAACCTCCCCGTGGTTGAGGTGGACTCTGTCGACTATCTCCGCAGCCTTGAAGGCGGGCCACGAGCCGAGGCATTTCGGACGCGTTCGGGCATTGACGACCTCCGCGCGACGATCAACCAGATCAGCGAGGACCGTGGCGAGCTGGCACGACTGAGGCAACCGCTGCACCTGACCCGGCAGCTGTGTGACGAGGCGCAGGGGCTGTTCATCGCAGATGAACGAGCCCGTCTCGCGCTGTCCCTTCTCGCGAGTCAACGCTCAGCCGTCTCTGAGCGGCGGCTCATGATCGAGAAAACCTTCAGAACATCCGAGGCCGACTTCAAGTCGTCAAGTCTCGTGGATGTTAAGGCGTTCGTTGACCGGGCAACAAGCCTTCCTGAAGACTCCGACAATGCACAGCAGGTTCTTGCAGGCGCCGAGACACGCCTCGTGGAGGCGCTTGAACGACACGCTGACGCCTTTGGCCGTTCGATCGCACGACTTGCGGAGTCGCAGTTCGACAAACTCGATGAACAGCTCATCGAGATCGGTGACAGTAATCGAGCGACGCAGCTCGACAGACCAGTTGGCGACGTCAATCTCGCCGCTCCCGATTCATTCGGGACCGTTGACGGTCGGCCTCCCGGCGGCGGTCCGCGACCTTCCCTCGACTGGCGAAGTGCCAGCAAGCAGATCAAGAACAGCCGAGCGTGGTGGGGAGCCGGCGACGGGGTCCGCTCTGCGGCAGGATCGAATGGTCATCAGATCGTCCTGGACATCGGCCATCGCTTCGGAAAGAAGTTCAAGCCGTGGGAGGCCGTCAAGATCGCGGACAAGGTGGGCAAGGCTGCGAAGGTCGGCGGATTCGTCATCCAGATCGGCGGCGCAGGCTACGACGTGTGGAAGAACGAGCGTGACGCACACCGTGCTCAGATCGAGAGCGAGCGACAGCACAGCGCATTCGTCACGGAGATGATGGGCTACGCCGACCGGATCGCAGCAGATGCCAGAAATCAGCTCTGGTCCATCGTCGATCCGCCGCTCGACGCGTTCCTGGCGGAGGTCACATCGGCACAGGACCAGATCATCAGGTCCGAGGGTGTACGGAACGACGCAGTGGCCGAACTCGATGCCATCGCAGGCGAGGCCGATCGGCTCCTTGGATTGAGTTCTTGAACGTGGTCAAGAGGTCCAGTTTCGCTTCAACACCCACCTCATCAGAACCCCTGGTTTCACAACGAATTCTGACCTAGCGCCCACCAAATTCCACGGCGCATCACCGGCTATGCAGGCCGAGATCTCGTTTTCGACGAGTGCAAGATGAGCAGCGAACTGCTTCGTACGCCTCTTGCCTCCGAAAGTGCGCAGCCTTTCTGCGTCGAGGTGTGCGTCCGTCATGTTCGCCATGCGCCCCTTGAGAAACCTCATCGGGTCGGCAATCTCGACGGGGCTGACGAACGGGAGGGGCTCGCATCACCCTTCGATGTCGCCGAAGTACTCAAGAAGCCTCACGAGGAAGTCGTGTGCTCTACACGCTCCCGGTCGCGTGAACGGGTCACCGTGGGCGCGCGCGTCCCAAACGATCGTTAGTTCGCGGCCGAGGGCGCCGAGGATCTGCTTGTTGTCATCAAACGGGAACCGTAAGACCCTCGGTGATGGAGAACTATGCACCGAACGGCATCAGATAGTGCCTTCACATCCGCGATCAACCGCCCTCATGCACGCTTTTGTCCCTTCTTGCTCAATGACCTCTTGACCCCTAACGGCAGAAGGGTTTCGGCGGCCGAGAGCTCTTGGTACCGCCTGAAGAGGATCTCTTGCCGCGCTTCCTCGTCTGCACATAGCTCATGAGCACCGAATGCGACATCTACCAACTTGTCGAGATCGCGGTGAGCAGCCGCGAGATCCGCAGGCAGCTTCTGCGGGTTGTACAGCTCGGCGAGCGTCCGACCGGGATGCCTGCCACGAACCTCGACGATCCGCTCGCCCTCCTTGCAGATGGCCACGCGCTCTGGAGCGAGCAGCGGCGGGAGCGGCAACGTGTGCCAAACGATGCTACTTGAAAACGACGGGCGAGACTCCAGACGGCCGCCCACCGTCTTCTGCCACGTGATGAACATCGAGGACGACACGATGGCGAATAGGAACCCATCAGGATCTGGCGCGGTGAACAACTTGATGGAGGCAATGGTGCGCGAATCCAGCCGCGCGGCCGTGGCAAATGGCCGGTTCTCGCTAAAGGTTTGCGGCATACCCAAGTAGTGGCCGGGAGGCTGGCGACGCTCGCCGAAAAGGTGCGGTGTCGCCGCCAGGGCATTCGTCGCGGCGCGGCCGCTTTCAGCTCTCTTTTTCCGGACAGCCTTGACGCGGTCCTTCAGTACCGGGCTACTCAGAATGTCATCTGGGTTGAATCCAGGTGTATCCATCCATAGGCACCAGCGCTCGAGGTCATGGATTAGTTCCTTGCCCCCAACATACTTCCGGAGGTACTTGGCTGCCACGGCGTCGGCCCTCACTGCGTCGACTTGGGAACCGTCGACGCAGAGATAGTTCCAATCGATGGGTGTCGAGCCCGCGTTGATCTCAGGTAGATCAGGTGACAAGCCGATTGAGCGGGGCACAACAAGGATGTCGTCGGCATCGACAAGGTAAGGGTTAATATTGCGCGCAGGGTGCTCCCTAGGTGCACCTTTGGGAGAGTCGTAAAGGAATAGCCGTGGTTTTGTTACGGCCCGCGAGAACCCAATGATCACGCATTGCACGGTGGCTTGACCTGACGCCTCGGATGACCACTGGAAAGTCCGATGCGCAAACTTGACCCGCCACCCCGCCAGATGCAGGGCACCGAAAAGGATGGGGACCGCTTCGCCTTGGACGACGGAGTTCGTCGACACGAACGCCCACTTTCCATCTACGCCCGTGAAGTACTCGCTAGCCTTCGCGTACCAGGCCGTCACATAATCCAAGTGGCCGATGTTGGTCCGCTTCCACACGGCCCTGAGTTCATCGCCCTGCTCGGGCGTTCGTTCCTTGTGCCCCAGGAAGGGTGGGTTCCCAGCGACAACTACGTCCTGCGACGGCGGCAGGATGCTCGGCCAGTCCGCCTGGAGTGCGCTACCAACAACGATCCGGGCAGATTTTTGAATCGGTAGGCGCTCGGGCGCCATCCCGAATCGCTCCTTCATCTTGAGGTCGCTTTGCCGGTCGATAAGGAACATTGCGGTCTCTGCGATCCGCGCAGGCCACTCGTCAATCTCGATCCCGAAGAAGTGGTCGAGGCTAACTTTCAGCAGGTGCGTCCAGTCGGCGGGCAGGGCAACCGTCTCTTCGCCGTCGGTGAGTGTTGCCAGAGCGTCCATGAGACGAAGCTCGAGGCCACGCAACTCGCGGTAGGCGACGATGATGAAGTTCCCGCAGCCACACGCTGGGTCCATGAATCGGATCTCACCGAGCCGCTTCCAAAGGTCGTGAAGCTTCTGGCGCTTCCCCTTCTGGAGTGTGAGGATGTGCTCGAACTCTGCCCAAAGCTCGTCCAAGAACAGCGGATTTAGCGTCTTGAGGATGTTCTCCTCGGACGTGTAGTGCTCTCCGAGCTCTCGTCGAGTCTGCGCGTCACGGACGGACTGGAACATCGATCCGAAGATGGCCGGGCTGATTGTCGACCAGTCCACAGCTGATGCGGCGAGGATCGCGTCGCGGAAGTCATTGTCGAGCTGAGGCAGGATGATGTGTTCGTCGAAGATCCCGCCGTTGACATACGGGAAGGCCGCTAGCTCGGCCGGCAGCCCGCTCCGACCATCCGGAGCAGTGTCGAGCACCTCAAACAGTGCGTTGAAACGGTCGGCGATGTCTGATCCGTCCCGCTCGGTGTGGTCCTTGACGAAGTCTTGGAACAGGTTTGGTATCGGCTCGGCCTTGGCGTCCTTCCACATCTCGGTGTCGTCTCCGAAGAGCAGGAATAGGACACGGGCCAGGCTGACCGAGATTTCATGGTCGCGCTTCTTAGGGTCCGACCCTGAAGAATATCCCTTCTCAACCGCGGCGTACATCTGCGCCATGAGCTTGGATGCACGCTTTGTCTCGTTCTTTGTCTCGACATCAAATGCGCCACGAACTCGCGAGAGCAAGTCGTTGACATCGAGCACGGCGTCGCTCGGCAGGCGAATCGCATCGAGTTTCAACTCGAATTGAAGGTCGGGAGTCCCGACCTTGTGTACATGCCGCGCAGGCCGAGAGATAACTCCCGCCCCCTTTGCGGTGCGCGACGGCCAACGCCACACCTGCTTGTCGCCATCGTGGAAGATCACCAGTCGATTGGTGGAGTTCTTCGCGATGGCCTGGTCGAGCTTGGCTTCCCCCGCGGAGCCGGGCAGGGCAGGGACTTCCCAGACCCGCACCCCTTTAAACGAAGAGACGTTGGTCGCCTTGACCTTGGAACCATCATCGAGTTCGATTTCGATGGGTGCCTGATCTGGACTGTGCCAGGAAAGGTCGACACGGAAGAGCTTGCTGAAGTCTCCCTTGTCGGCTTCAGCGATGATGTCGGCGGTCATCGCGGGGTCACCCCAATCGAGCACACGATCTTGATCTCGTCCTTCTCGGTTGAACCGATCACGAGGCGCTCCTCATCATGGAGCTGCTTCACCATGTCGGCCAAATCTTGGTCGGAATACTTGCTGCGTCGTGCCTGCCGGAGGCGGATGTTGGTGTGCTCGGTGAGGGGCCGGTCCATCATGGCCTCCAGCGCCGCGCTCGCCTCAGCTCCGTAGATGGTTCCTCCCAACCGCTCGACTGCCCACTTGCGGACGCCGCGAAGGTTTCCGATGGCCACCATCTCGTTGCTGAGTTTGCCTCTGATCAGATCCGACTCACGACCGAAGTGGTCGGGACGCAGGGCTGCAGTCAGAGTGGTCTCCTGAGCACGGAAGATTTGGAGTGCTTCGAGTGGGGTCAGCAACCGATCGATCGTGTCGCCGCCATCAGGGGCGTCGAACGAAGCAGCGAAGGCGTCGACGCCCGACGTGGTGCTGGCGAAAGTCGTGACTCCGGTCTTCGTTTCGTGGTCGTACGGGGCGCGAGTACTGTGAACGAGGTCCTGCATCTTGAGGATCTTTCCTGCCAGGTCTGGCTTGTCGTCCTTCACGCGGGACCAGACCAGCCAGGCCTCGCTGACGGCATCGGCCTCGCCCTCGTCCTGATCGAGGTCATCCTCCGACGGGACGGCCCCCTTGTAGAGGTCATCCAGCATGTTCACTTCCTTGGCATCCCCGAAGAAGCGCTCATCGGAGCCGAACGCGGCGGCGTTGTCACCGAGACGCCGCCTGATCCGTTGGCGAAGCTGGATCGCCTGCTCGACCTTCTCGTGGGTGATGAGGTAAATGAAGACCGAGTCTGACTTCTGGCCCACGCGGTCGACACGTCCAGCACGCTGGATGATGCGGATGATGGCCCAGGGAAGGTCGTAGTTCACGACGATGTGGGAGTCCTGGAGATTCTGTCCCTCGGACAGCACGTCCGTCGCGATGAGAACGTCAATCGGGTCGGCGACCTCCTCAGGATCGTCTTCCTCGCCGGGCAGCCGATTGCTGTTCGGCGAGAACCTTCGAGCAATTGCGGCAGGGTCGTCGGAATCCCCAGAGGCAAGTCCGACGTTCGGGATGCCGGCGTCCTTGAGTGCCTGAGCGACATATGCGGCAGTGTCGGCGTACTCGGTGAAGACCAGGACCTTGTCACCGGCATGCTGGTCGCGGAGAAGGTCGACCAGCGCGTTGACCTTCGAGTCCTTGGCTGCGTCCCACGTGCCGAAGCTGTCAAGCAATTCGGTGAGGATCCGGTTGTCACGCTGCAGATCCTTCTTCAGCGTCGTCTTGAACACCTTCGTTCCCAGCCATTTCGTCGAGGACGGCAGGCGGCGCTTGAGCTCGCGATACTGCGACTCCGAACTGCCGTACATGTCCTCGTCCTCCTCGAGGTCGTCGTCGGACACCACGAACTGGTGGTCGCTGAAGCTTCCGAGCGGCACGTCGAGATCGTTCTCGATCGCAAAGATGAAGAGCTCGTTCCGTGCGCGCTGTCTCTGCAAGCTGAGGATAAACGAGTGGCCGGAAGACGACAGTCGCTTGAAGAGGCCGATCCGGACGAACCCACTGACATTGCCGCGGCCTGATCGGATGTCAGCCAAGATCTTGGCGTCGTTGTCCGAGTGAACTGCCTTGGGGTCGTCGTAGTCGGCGAGGCGATAGCGAGGCAGGGTGAGGTCACGGACCGCGTCAAGGGTGTCCTCTTCCTCCATCAGCCTGGCCGGGTCGTCATTGGCGAAGTCGTGGCTCAACGGGCGAGGCACCCGGGTCGGGAAGTGGAAGCGCTGACCGTTGGCGAACTGAAGATACTCGCGCTCCTCAGTCTTGCCATTCGGGAGCGTAACGGTCTCCTTCTTGGCGGTGCGCTTGATGAATGAGCGGGTACGCCGAACGAGGTGATCGCTCATTAGGCGCTTCCAATCCTCAGGCTCTTCGGATCGGCGGAACGCGGCCAACGTCGTGATCTTGCCGTCGACCTTGTCGACGAGAGTGGGGTCTTTGGCCATAGCAGCAGTGGGCTGGATGCCGAGATCCTCGTCATCGTCGATGTAGAGGCCAATCTGGTTCGCCACGTCCGCGAAGGCGAGGTTGTACGGAGTCGCGGTGAGCAGGAGGACCTTCGAGCCGTTGCGACGGACATAGTCCTGGATCGCTTCAGAGGCCTTCGTGCTGTTGTTGCGGAGGTTGTGTGACTCATCGCAGATGACGAGGTGGAACCGCTTGAGCTCCGGCAGCTTCTTGTCAGCCATCGAGTACGGCACGACACGGGCGCCACCGAGGCCATACCTCTCCAGGTGCTCCTCCCACATGTGGACCAAGTTTTTCGGGCACAGGACCAGGGTCGTGTAGTCCTCCGCGGCTTCGAGCATGAGCGCCGTTGCGACGGCGGTCAGGGTCTTGCCGAGGCCGACGACATCGCCCAGCATCGTGCCGCCGCGCCTGACGATCCGTCGAGCCAGCGTGCGCACAGCAGTCTCTTGGTAGTCAAGGAGGAGGTTCTGCATTGATGGCGGCAGGACGTAGCCCATCCCTTCACGGGCGTCTTCCGACAAGCTGTAGCAGACCTTGAGGTAGACCTCGTATGGCGTCGGCTGAAAGTCAGATGCCCAAGACTCTTCGATCAGTTCGATGATCTCTGCTGTGATTTTGAGGGAAAAGTGGTCATCCCATCGGTCCGCGAACCAGTCTGCGAGCTTCTTCGAGGCGTCGTCGTCCTTGACGTCGATGTTCAGTTCCAGGTTCCCGAAGAGCCCCGCATTCGTGAGATTAGAAGAGCCGACGTACGCGCGCCGCTCGGCCATCTCATTGCCGGGCGCGTGGAAGATGTAAGTCTTGCCGTGCAACGGTGCACTCGTGAAGACCTTCATCTCCATAGCCCCTGACTCAAGATGGCTCTTGAGCTGTTGAAGCGTGCGCTGCTCGGTGTCTGACGGCAACCCACGCATGAGCTGGGTCCGCAGGTGCTTGACCAACTGCTCCTTAGCTGCGAGAGCCTTGCCCATGTCGTTCATGTCGGAACCGTAAGGCGGTGGCTGAACCGCGTCCTGCAGCGCCGACAGCATGAGTGCAGAGTCAGCGGGCATAACCATGCCAACCAATACGCGTGCGATGGAGGGGCCACCGGGCTGACGATTCTCGAGCTTACCGTCGACGATGTCAGCGAAACTCGCCCATCCGCGCAGGTCTATGTATCCGGTCGCCACATCGCAGGTGTCGAAATTGGACAGCGCGGATTGGAGGGCAGGACCAATCGCGGACTCTGTCTGCAGGTTGTCGAAGATGTCGGGCACTAGGCTTCGCCCCTCTCATCGAGATCAATCATTTCGGGCTGCACTCCGGTGAAACTTGCACGGACGTCCTTGAGCGATCGACCGTCGTCTAACCGCCAGTATCGCCAACCGTCAACCGTCGGACGGCCCGTGGCGTGTTTCGCCGCGCCAGACGGCGTCTTGAAACTCTCGCCGTCCAACTCGAGCCCACCGTCGCGGGCTACGGTCGCAAGTCCCTTGTACTCGCCGTACCCGGGTCGAAGTACCGCACCAATGCTGATCAAGCCTGACTCAACTAGGTCTTTGACTTTGACCCAGTCGTTCGATTTCGACTTCGGGTCTACTACCTCGCCCGTGTGTCCAGCTGGCACCGGCCAAATCTTCAAGATCGCTTCGATCAACTCAGTAGTTCGCGCGTCAATGAGGGTCTCGTCCCAGTCTCGATCTTCGGTTCGCTCGACAAGCAGACCAGTGAGCTTGATCGTATTGTGCTTCAGCAGCGCCTTGCGCTTCTTCGACCAGTTCGAGTTCGACACCGTCGAATTGAGCTTGGCCGTCAAGAGCGTGAGGTTCCCGAGCCGGTGAACTCGCGAGCGCCGTAGTTCAACGGCCTCGTCGCCAGCCACAGCCCAATGTGCCTCCCACGACTGCGGAAGAATGTGCTCAATCGGGTAGCCCTTGCGCTCGAGCTGGGACTCCTTCATCTTCCTCCGATAGGAGTCTTCAACGGCTTCCAGCACGATCCGCAAGCGAGCACGCAGATAGGCGTTGTAGGCGCTGGTCTCCTCGAGATTGCGACGCAGTTCATGGTCGCCCGGCCAGTACGTACTGGTGACGTTGAGGCGCGACAGGTGAGCAACTACACGATCCGCAACTTCCGGCGCCGGCACGTGGTCGTAAGCCTTGATCATGGACTCGATGGTCCGACCCATCTCCCCGCCAAGGGCCTGTCGCATCAGGACACGCCGAATCAGCCAGCTCTCGGCGGCAGTGACGATCTGGCCAATTTCGCCGGCATCTAGATTGCGACCCGGCTGGTGCAACCAGATCAGCAGTGGCATGAGGACCTGTGACTGCGCTGCCGTCATTCGATACACAGCCATTTCCACGACACCCAGCTGGCGAGCCGAGTCCTTCGCCGCCTTCACCCATTGTTCGTAGCTGTCGGCTTCCTCTTTAATCAGCGGCAACAGATCAGCCATCGGCAGGTTCGACTCGTGTTCGACGTAGTGCTTGAACCGGGTGAATGTTGACGAAGGGCTGATCTCGTCACCTGTCCGCGAGACGAGCCATTGGTTCAGGAACAGGGAACTGCGGCCGATGTACTGCTTACCAACGCCGACCTGTTCCTCCCAGAACGTCGACTCGAAGGGCCAGTCCTTCTCATACGCCTTCGCGGTGTCGCCGCCCTCACTGTCGAGCCGCTGAAACACGAAGTTCCGGATTAGATCGGCAGCGGTCAGCGGGGTCCCGCGCGCATTCAGCGTCTCGAAGATCTCCTGCGAGTTCTCCTGAGCGGTGAGGTCGATGGCCACGAGCTGTAGGCCCTGCGTGAGCACCCAGACAAGCGCGGTGGCCCTGGACTTGAAGAGGTCCTCCTCAGGGCTTCCGAGCCATTCACGTGATGCCCCGCTGAAGAACCGGTGGGCCCTGACGATGCGGGTGCCGTGATGCTGGAGCGCGTCGTATGCGACCGGGATATCGGCGGACATCACTTCGTCATAGGCCCCCTGATCTCGGTTGCTGTGGCGGATCTTGAGTCGTTCATCGCCGGGAGGAATATCAAGTTCGCTGTTATGCGTGTAGCGCTCCAATTGCGACGCAAGTCGGTCTTGACCTGACTCGTCGAGGGTTGCGCTGGCGGCATCCATCAAGATCTGGAGCGTGGTCAGACGCTGCTGGCCGTCGATCACGTTGCGGGCCTGGACCACGTGGACAGCGCCCTCCTGCGCTTGGAGCACCACGGCACCGAGAAAGTGGTGCGCATCGCGATGGGGCTCAGCGATCCGCAGTTCTGCAATTCGCCGCACGTCAGCCCAGAGCGGATACCACTGTTCCTCTTCTTCCCAGACGTACGGGCGCTGGAACAGCGGCACCACGAAGTGCTGCGGAAGATTGAAGATCTGCATGGGTGTCACGACGTCGGTCTTCACAGGTGTCATCTTGCCCTCTCCGGGCGACAGATCGTCTTATTGTCTGCGCTCATCTGTGTTTCATCGGGACTTCCGCATGTAAACGCTGCTGCAGAATCGAGTGACACCCTGACCTGTCACTCAATCGTGCAGCATCCTCCATCACCGGCTCCACAGTCGAAGTTCGGCGTACTCAACGCGCGGAGGGCCAAAAGGCGATCTGGGCCATGGCCATGAGCCTCAGTGGGGGGGTGTGCTGCCGAAGATGCCCAAGGCGCTCGATCCACCGATGGGATGCAGGTTCTGCGACAGGCACTTGCCGCAGGCTCCTGACTGACGTTGGGCGTGGAACTTGAGTCAACGCCTAATGGCCTTCCAGACGGCGGCCGAGTGCGGCGAGCGAGGGCATCTGCGACTTCATCGCAGGCAGCGCGATCTGCTTGCCATCAAGCTTCGCGTACGTCGTTCCGACAACGGCGGAGTCGACGCGGACCCGATAGTTTCGATCCACACGAAGAAGGCCCAAGTCGAACAGCGTGTGCAGATCGGTACGAAGCAGCAAACCGTTCGACACGAGGTTGCTCTTGGGTCCGCTGTAGGGGTCAATGTGGGCCGCATCCAATACCGCCTCGCACGACTCCCCGCTAATAGCACACTTGCCGTCGTAAGCCTCAAGCAGGGCTTGACGAAACACTCCCTGGCCCTGACGAGCCACAACTTCACGCAGCACCCGCCGGCGTTCGTCGCTCCGCACGTCGACTTCAACTTTTGCGGTGGCGGCCCCCTTCAGTCGCCGGCGCAGCACGGCTATCGTTCGACTGTTCGCCCTTGCCGTGGTCTGCACTCTCGTCCACAGGTCGCCGCGCGCAATAGGATCGGACTCCAATCCTAGGGTCATCTCCCTGTCCCAGACAAGATCGACGAACCACCCATCGAGAGTCTTGTAAACCCTCTGCGCTTCTCCAAGGGCGACGACCTGCTGCGCGTCGACCGAGTAGATCCACACGCGATCCAAGGGCTGCATCACCTTGAACGACGACCCGAGCACGAACGAATCGACCCGATCGGGCCGAGAGCTCGCGATCTCACGCCACAAGTTCTCTGGAGTGATCGGTTGTTCGGCACCGTCGTTGCCGATCAGATGATAGTTAGACCGCGAGTTGATGGGATAGATGAAGTCAATGACCACGATTCAACCTTGCCTCGATGCGGCGCCGGTCAGACGTCTGATCTAGTCGGAGTAGTGGATTGCGCGGTGGTCGAGCGATCCAAGATAGATGTACTGGGCGCCGACGAGCGCGCATGCCTGACCGGCTTGGTTGAGATGCACCGGGCCTCCGTTCGGCAAGAACTGTCGCCAGAGGACGCTGGAATCAACGGCAGACTTTCCCACGGAGTCAGAGAGAAGTTCTTCGCGCAACGGATCGAATAGGTCGCCCACGTGCGGCAGCAGACGAACGATGCGTGTGCCAGGAGCGGCTGGCCAAGGGTCTCCGGGCGTCAGACCATCGATGACATCGTTCGCGCTACCACGTACGTCCGCGTTCGAGACCTGGATGGCCGTCTGCATGACTTCTAGTCGCTCGACCGCGAGCGCCTTCTCAGCCTCAGCCGCCAGGAGATCCGTTCTCAGCGACTCGATCTCAGACGCGACGACGTCAGTCTGTGCGCTCGCGGCTACCGAGAGCTGCCGGCGCACCGCCTCGACCTGGAGGGCTAGTTCCTTCGCCTTAGCCTTCTCGCCTGCCAGGGACAGCTCGAGCTGCTCGACAATCACTCCAGGAGGCTGAACCACCCCACCCTGAGCGAGGTGGTTCAGCCGCTCCATCAAGAGCTTGCAGTCGTTAGCAAGGTCAAGCTTGACGAGCACTCCAAGCATGCCGAAGGCCTTCACCCGCTCCCGTAACAGCTCAAGTGTCATCGGCGGATCGAAGTGCTGCGCGGCGTTGCGAATGTTCCATGCCTTATGGAGCCAGTCGTAGAAGTCGTGGCCAGAAGGAAGGCACTCGCGGAGCGGCGACGATGAGTTCTTCAACGGTTCAGTGATCGTGAAGGACGGGTCGATCAACGTGAGCTTGTACTTGTAGAGGCTCGCGCTCGTTTCTGCCCAACGCTGGTGGCGAAGGTCCTCCAACCAACTAGTTCCGTGGACGGGCCGCATGAAGGCGTCGTAGTGATGCCCAAGATCCCACCCAGCAGCGGCCAAGACAGTTGACTGTGTCGCAATCAGCTGGTCCATCCCGAGAGACACTGGGAGGTACACAGAGAACGGCCGGGTCATCGTGCAACCTCGTCGACCGCAGCCAGCACGGGGAGGACCCTCGTCATCACGTAAATGGCCAGCGGAACCACTGGTTCGTCGGGATCGAAACGAGCCTCGAGAAAGTTTTGCCGGGGGCTGCTGTCGCCCCACAGTTCCTTGCGGGTGCCGATCTCATCGACCCCGTGGGCGACCAGCTCGTCCCGTGCCGAGGCGCCAATCGCCTGGCCGAGGCGCTCGAGAGAGGCCTTCTTCACGCTGGCCCATTGCTTCGAGACATCCCACTCGACGATCCCCACCATTGCTGCACCCGCTCCCCCATCCTCTGTGTCCCTAATTCCCAGCCGGCAACCCTGGACGAGACGCTGGAAATACGGGTGGCTGTCGCCCCGCGATGCCGTGACAACTTCACCGCCGCCAGACCATCGCCGAAGCTCGATCTCGAGCAACGTCTGGTGTGGCCCGACCACGACCGCAGGCACGATCCAGGCCTCGTGCTCGGACCCGTCCGTACCGACCACCACGTCCTCTCGGCTTGCCAGCACCGACGTCAGCAGCTTGACCGGGCCTATCTGATGATTGCTCAATTCAGGTCCTCGCTGCTCTCGTGGCTCGGGAATCGTCGACTTCTTAGATCAGACAAGCGGGGTAGAGACCAAACCGACCACTGCCGACTCAGACAGTATGTATTGTCGTCCAGGTCACAGCGATCAGCCGGGTCTTCGGCACGACAGGGACGGGAACTTGACCGAGAACCTCCAAAAGAGTCCGCCTTGGAGTCGCGATGAGCTCGTGCTCGCGCTCGACCTGTATCGCTCGCTGGGTGGAACCGTGGGCCTCAGCGCGTCGAATCCAGCCGTGATCGAGTTGAGCACGCTTCTTCGGCATCTCCCCGTCTTCGACCCATCGATCCGGTCCGGGCCGTCATTCAGGAGTCCGTCCAGCGTCGCCCTCAAGCTTCACAACTTCGCGTCGATCGATCCGACCTACGCCGGCGCGGGCATGGCAAACGCAGGGGCCGGCGACACCTGGGCGTGGCACCGCTGGTCCAGCGACGAAACAGGACGGCGAGAACTTGCGCTGGCCGTCCGAACAGCAGCAGGGCTCACCCTCGCTCCGACCCACGAAGCCGCAGAAGCGCAATTCGAGGGTGGCCAGCTGCTTTACCGGCTGCTCCGGGACGCCGAGAAGAGGCCAGCGAGCGACCCGCCCGACGCCTTGTGCCGTGGGTGTGACGCCTACCGCAAAGGTGAGATTCCTGCTGTCGTCGCCGATCCCACCCTGCTGCTGCGACGCGAACGATCCGATGTGCACCTGCTCTGCCGGTCGTGTGCGTCGCGTCGCGACGTGGACCAGCTGAACGAGGAGCTTCGAGCGGCTCTTGAGGCCTCAACCACCGCCACCGCCGTCATTCACGAGAGGAACATCGAGATGTCATCACCATCATTCTCCGGGGAGGGACGACACGTGGACGGCGATGCGCAGTCGACGGACGCGTCGGTGGCATCCGACTTGCAGGAGGATCTCGTCCAGCTAGTCGTCGACCTGTCTCGTCCTAGCGCGACACCGATAGGAGTGGATCCTGCTAGTCAGGTCGATTCAGACGCGGTCGACTTCCGCACCAACGGTTGGCTTGCCTCGATTGTTCAGGTCCAGGGATGGCTCAACCTCGGGACGAGGATGGTCAACACCTCTCCCATGGCAGGCATCGCGTCGTTGGCATCTGCGCTCGACCCGCTCGAGGACCTGATCGACCCGCAGGCCCCGGCCGAACGCCCTCAGTTGACAGACATCGGCATGGAGCTGCTCCACGCACGGTGTGAACGCGCCCTCGACCTCAAGCACACGTTCTCGGCCGATCTCGAGTCCGAGGACTCCAACCTCGATCTCGCAACAGCTCAATGGTTCGCGGCCTGGGAGGACATCGCCGACGACGAGGACGAGGAGCCCACCGGACCTTTCGTCGCGAAGGCCAACCAGTGGTCGATCAACACCTTCGCTTCTCGGGCCGCACGAGGAGAGCTCGACCTGGCCCCCTCTTATCAGCGTGCGGACGTGTGGCCCACCGCGGACGCCCAACTTCTCATCGAGTCGGTGCTCCGGGGAATTCCTCTCCCTTCGGTGATCGTCCTGACACCGACGGAGGCAAGTGGCACCTACGAGATCGTCGACGGCAAGCAGCGGCTGACCGCCATTCTGCGATTCATGGGTCGCCACCCCACGGCACTTCGTCACGTTGCCGAGCTGGATGAGCAATACCCCAGCGTGGGCTTCAGCAACTTGTTTCGAAGCGACTACCTCGCGTTTCGCAAGGCGTACAACAAGCACACACCATGGCGCCTCTCCTCTGCTCGCGAGCGCGAACTCCAGCTCCCCTACCGGCTCAGGTCTGACAGCAAGGGAGCGCTCTCGGGTGAGTTGAAAGTACTCGAAGGCAAGTACTACACACAGGTCAAGCCCCAACGGATCTGGATCGCAGGCCGTCACACCACCGTCGAAGACCTCTTCGAGATCGGCAATGAGTACCAGATCCCTGTGCTGGAATACTCGAACGCGACGAGGCGCCAGATTCACGAAGTCTTCAATCTTTACAACAAGCAGGGCAAGCACCTGAACGCAGAGGAGATCAGGAACGCGGTCTACCACAACCTCGACCTCATGCGAGGACTTCTCGTCGCCTCAGGGGACAACCCCAACCTGGAAGAAGTGGCCCCTTTCCTCCGGCCAATCTCCGCTCGAATCTCGGCGCTTCCCGCCATGATCGAGGACTACAACGTAGGAACGTCCCGATACAAGAGGACGAAGCTCGTCTGCTGGATCGCAGCGTCCCTTCTTGTCGACTCGACGTCCATCAAGGGATCACCATTCCGCGACGACGAACCGTACGCAGCGCCACAGCAAGTAGACCCGAACTCCGCAGGTGCCAAGTCAACAGCCAAGTTGATCACAGAACTGTTCGACAAGGTCGATGCAGACGCACGGCATCCGCTCCGTCGCCCGGCGACGGTCGCCGCCCTCGCCGACCTGATCAACAACGCCGTGTCGGCGCATGCTGCTTGCGACGCAAAGGACGGGAGCGTCTGGACGCCGATCTCTCCCGGGGACAAGTGGCAGGAACTGCAGCTAGTAGCCACGATCACGGGAGTTGCGCTCGCGACCATCGTCAAGGAGCGGGACCAGACTGACGCCCTCGAGGACATCGCTGAAAAACTTCGGACGGTGGCATCGACCGACCCCTTGCGCTGGCAGCGGCCGAAGAAGACTCAGAGCCGCTCGCAAGCCTCCTACATCGGGTTCGTCGCACTCAACACGATGGAGATGCTCGGCGTCCAGGCTCATGAAGCGGATGCTGCACTGCGCCAGCGGTTCGGGTTGTCCGGCGTGCGGGGGCACGACATCGCTCGATCTCTGCACGTCTGGGATGGTGGGTAGCGCACGTGCTGGAGACAGTTTCATTAGTCCCCTGGCCGGAGCCGCCTGATCCAGAATTTGAGACGGCGTCGTGGTGGGCTCGATACTCGAGCCATCTTGCCGAGCAGGTCTCGCCGACAGCTCACCAGGCCATCGCGGACGACTGCGAGTACCTCGTCACTGCTGGCGTCTTTGGTGCCGGCAGCCCTGATGAAGGCTCATGGCCCGAGAGTCGCGTCCGACGAGGACTTGTCATGGGGTCCGTCCAGTCCGGCAAGACCGCTTCGATGCTTGGAGTCGCCGCAAAGGGGTTGGACGCCGGGGTAGATGCGATTGTGCTGCTGGGTGGCACTCAGGTCGGTCTCTGGAAGCAGACCTTCGATCGCACGCACTCCCAGCTTGACCTGCAGACGTCAGTTCTGGGTCGGGTGCTGATGCCATCACCAAGCGCGCTGCTCGGACAAGACGGCTACACCGGTACGCCCGCCGATCTGTACCAGCTCAACGTCGCGGCGGCCAAGAGGGCCGTGGCGAAGTCGCGACCCATCCTGGTCGTGGCCTTGAAGAACGTCCATCACCTCGGATCCCTGGCAACGACGATCAGCGAGAGCATCATGGCGGGTGTCAGGAGCGCTGACCGCCCATTTCATCTGCTCGTCCTCGACGACGAGGCCGACGACGGGTCTATCAACGATCCCGGCCCACTCGGAACAGCCGCGCGACAACTTCCTGACTCGATCGTTGACCTCTGGGACTCTCGGCCGCGTTCCCACGGGACGAGCGACAAGGGTCTCTTCGTGACCTACATGGCTTACACCGCCACGCCTCAGGCTAACTTTCTGCAGCGCCGAACAAACCCGCTTGCTCCAAACGAGTTTGTCGTGAGCCTCCGAACTCCTGGCCAGGCAGGGGAGCTCACCCCTCGATCGGCGACCTACCGCGAGCCACAAGGTCCTAGCGGTCACTACGTCGGAGGGCAGCTGTTCTACAAGTCCCTGACGAGGGCGCCACTCTTCGAGGCCCGAGGTCCGGCCGACGACTCTTTAGCCGACGCGGTGCGCGCCTTTCTGGTGGCGGGCGCCATCCGCCTGTGGCGTCGCGGAAGCCGCCTCCTGCCTAGTCAGGCCCAGAGCATGACATGGACGGACGCGATCGCCGCGAAGGCGCAGAGCCCGCTCCCCCACTCGATGCTCTTTCATCCGTCAGCCTCGATGGAAGACCACTTCGACGGCGCAGCGCGGCTGCTCGCGTGGGCTCATGACGAACCCGTCGAGGCATCTCGTGCCCGGATCAATGCCGGCGAGCGGCACCTACCCGTCGAACAGGTCACTCACGACCTCGAGTCGAACGAGAACCAGTGGTCGACGTGGGTCTCGAAGTTTGCCGACACCGGCTCGGAGCTGGAGGAGGTCCTTGGTCCGCTCGGGTATGCAGTGGCGCAGCCGTCCAACTGGCCAGAGATCAAGACACTGATCATCGACGAGGTACTTCCGGCCGTCCGCATCGCCGTGGTGAACAGCGACCCAGCTTCTGATGATCGGCCCCGCTTCGATCCCGTTCGTGGCGAGGACGGCTGGCGATGCTCGCCTAACCTCCTCACCATCTTCGTGGCGGGCAACGTCATGTCGCGAGGCCTCACGTTGGAAGGCCTGACGACCACACTCTTCTTGCGCCCTAGCGACAACCCAGTGGCGGACACGCAGACCCAGATGCAGCGGTGGTTCGGCTACCGCGGCGCTCATCTCGACGTGGTGAGACTGTTCGCCGAGCAGAAGCAGATCGACCTGTTTCGCGCGTATCACGACGCCGATGAGGCACTCCGGCGGCAGGTCTTCATCGAGATGAGCAAGCAGGCGGGTGCTCCGAATCCGATCGTGCTGGAGACCGAGCAGTACCGAGCTACAAACAAGATCGCCGACGTCCGCAGCGTCCCAGCATGGCCAGGCGCCGACCCCTTCATCGAGCTGGTCAACGATGGCGGCCTGCCAGACCCCAACACGCAACTCGTCGTGTCGCTGTTTGCAGATCAACCGTCGCACGTGGTGGATGTCAGTGGCCCCCGCGGCCGGATGCTCGACAAGTCACTCGATCTGCAGGAAGCAGCTGATCTCCTCGATGCGCTGCGGTACGACCACTACACGCCAAGCCCGGAAGGTTGGCAGGCCTCTCGATGGGGCGCCATCGAGTCCCACTTGTTCTCCGACGACTCAAGTCCTCAGGATTTACGGCCGTTCTTTCGCACCCCGGCAAACGCCGGAGAATCGATCGACTTCGCAAGAGAAAGAACGAGGTGTCCCTACAGCGTGGCGGCCTACCTGCGACTATGGGCCAGTTGTCTGGACATCAGATCTGACTTCTTCACCACGACGGGCGAATTGAGCGAGGTCTGGTCAATGGTCGACCTCGAGGAGAAGCGGAACCAGCAACCGCGATTTAACATCGGCATTCGGTTCGGCTCTGGCGCCGCACCATCAACCCCACCGTTCGATACGCTCGCGTTCGACTGCCCTGTGATGAATCGAGCCGTGCGAGACGGAGAGATGCCTGGGGGTTGGGGAAGCCACAACGCGGGGCCTTGGGCTGGTGACGAGTGGTTTGATCTCTACGATCTTGATCATCCGCCGTCCGAGACCGAGCTCCAACTGAAGTCGCGCGCTGCTGGGCGACCTGGCCTGATCCTGTTCAACATCACGCACCCGGACGGCATCAGACACCCAGTCACGGCCGTGGGCGTTTCGCTCCCGGTCGGGGGTCCAAACCAGATTGCCGCACGAGGACCCGCATCGTGATCGCCCCCCCGAACTCGCCCGGCTACTCAGACCTCGTTCTTCTGGTCGAAGAGATTCGTTCGAACTCCGATGCGGATCTTCGGGACATCAGCTGGGTCGTGCCAGGAGAGTTGGGTCTCTGTCGCTCTCCGTTGGGTGAGGTAGTCGTCGTCCTCCGAAGTGACGAGTTGAGCCCCCAGTCAGCTGTCGTGGCCCGACACTGCCATCAGCAGCCGATCTACCGGGCGGGCGTCGTCGCCGCCACGGAGACGACAATGCTCTCCTTGCCTCCGCTTGCGCACTTTGACCAGTTCGTAGCCTTCATCTGCGCGGAGATGCTGAGGCAAGGAGCCGAAACCGACCTTGAGTCTTCGTTCCACGCGACTGAACCTCTGATCGAGCTGGCCTTTACCCAGCACGGGACCGCAGAACGTTCCCTGCACGCGCTTGCGGCGAGGGTTCTGCTCTTGTCGAGAATCGTCGAGAACTCTGGGGACACTGCACTGCCTCGGATCATGGAAGCATTCTGCAATTCCCCCGCATATCGTGACCTCCGTACGGAAGGGCACGGCGTCATCGTCCGAACCTCAGATCAGTCGGCGAGCGCCGTGGATATCAACCACCCTGCTGAGGTGTCTCTGGACGACGACGAAAGCTCCCTGACCCTGCTGCAGTTGGTGCTCTCAAGAGGCCTTGCGGGGGACGGGTTCGACATTCCGGAGCTTGTGGACAGGCTGGTCGCCCGGTTGCGAACCGCAGCTCACGAATGGGTGAATCCCTTCATCTCCTGGGTCGAGACCTTTCGTCGATCCGATACTTTCGGCTACGTGCACGACGACTCGCGTGACAGCGCCTTCTACGGCCGTCAATTTTCGCTTGATTCAGCCAGCACGATCAATCTTGCTTCCCAGTCGGCCGGCGTGCTCCGCACATCTGACTTGGCCACGTATCCCGCGGTCATTCCGGGCAGCGTGTCCTACAAGATCCGAACTAGGGACGCACCTGTGCATGGAGACCCAGCACACTCCCTGAACGAGCTTGCCCGTCAACTTGCGATTGCAATCCAGAATCGGTAGGCGCCAATGATGATGTCTGGTGCTTCGTTTCCTGGGTGGTCCGACCGCACAACTTCACCGGGCGCTTCCATTCGCCCGTCGTCAGCCCTCACCCCCGGCGCTACTTCGTGGCGCCATTCCACCTTTGTGCCAGAGCCGCTTGTGACGGCTGCGCCTCGATGTCCTGTGGGAGGCGAAGGCCCCTACCTTCTAGCTCCTCGTACTCCGTCCCATCGAGCTCATTGTCGATCTCGACCGTCAGGTCCGGCCGGATTCTCAGCAGTCCAAGATCAAACAACGTGTGAATGTCTGATCTGAGGAGAAGCCCGTTGGATACGTGGGGCTTGCCTCCGGCCGCGAAGGGTTCGATGTGCGCCGCCTCGAGCACGGACCGGGCCCCCGAAGCCGTGACTGCACATCGCTCGCCATAGGCCGCCAGCAATTCCTGGCGAAACTGGGCCTGCCCCCTTCGGGCTCGGATCGACCTCAAGAGCCACGAGTCCGTGGGCAGGTCGGGTTCCGGTTCGACAGCTTCAAGAATCGCAAGGTAGAGGTCCAGGTACGCCTCTCGCTTTAGGTTTCCGCCGCCCTTGCTCGGCGCGTTGGCCGAAGAGTGTCGATCCTCGTCCCAGACGACGCGAAACGTGCGAAGCAGCTCCTTCATGTGCCGATGCTTTGTCGGCTTGTAAAAGACGGCGCACGCAGTCCCGACGGCCTCGTGCCAAGCGACTTCGACGGTGTCACCCGGGGACACCCAGGACGCTGGGTCATCCACGCCAGTTCCCAGAGCATCTCCGATCAGAAACGGAAGGTCTCTCTTCTTCCAACCACCATCGTTCATCGATTGCCGCCGACCTTTCCATCCTTCTAGAGATGCCCGACCAAGTCCGTTTCTGGGAGACCCGGCTCCTGCCGGCCGACCGGCACCGATCAGGGTCCCGTGCCACGGCGCGGAGTTCTAAGATGCTACCCATGAGCAAAGAATCAGAGATCACGGCAATCTCGAAGCTTGTCGGCATTCCAGACCCGGGACGCGGTAGCGGCTCGTCCGTGTACAAGGCGCTTTTTGACGGTACCTGCATTCGTCTGGGCATCGATCCGAATGGGTCCATGCCCCAGCAAGCTCAGAGAATTGTCACCACTGCCAACCTCCCTTACGACTCCACATTCTTCGACAGCAGAGGGACACCGTCGGCTGGCGGTTCGACCGTCACCCTCGAAGGTCTTCGACAGATCCGAAGAGCCGTAGAGAAACTGCTGGGCTGACATCCTCGGCCGAGCAGCTGTGAGCACGTGGCTGAGAAGGAGCCGGATCGTGTGCCGCCCGGCGGAGCGTTGTCTCAAAAGATGTCGCCGTTCCGTCGCTCGAGCATTGCGCCCGAGATGGCCCTGCGGCGGGCGCCGCACGGCCGAGGACTCCGGTCTCGGGTAAAGGCTCGCATGCCGGGAAGCCGGCGAAGAAGGGTCGACATCACCTTCACGCAGGCGAAGGTCGCCGTCTTAGTCGGCGGTTGCTGCCAACACGGGTACCTGGAGCAGGCGACTCAGCCCAAGACCAAGCGTGAGTGGTGGGACTGGAATATCGCTCGCAAGCAGGAAGGTGACGCCGACACGAACCCCATCCTGGCAAACCACGGGTGGCGAGTCGTCCGCGTCTGGGAGCACGAAGATCCGGACCAGTCGGCTGAGCGGATCGTAGAACTCCTCAGGCCGTGACGCTGTCCGTCACGCCGGCTGACGCGGCGACCTGTGCCCATCGGTCGCCGGAACGGGCCATCTGGACTCGAGCCACGTGGCGGACCACGCCAACGTTTACGCCGTTGCCCAACTGCTTGTAAGTCGCCGAGTCTGGCTGGCCGGGAAACTCGTAGGACTCAGGCAGGCCCTGGAGGCGCGCCGCCTCGCGAGGAGTGATGCGGCGGAGTGGACTGCCGAGGACCGTCGTCTGCGTGATGGCCACCAGCGCGGGCACGTACGTGGCCTTCTTGACCCGGATGCCGGACGGACGAAAGTGCATGATGCACTCGGCCAGGGTCGCGGCGTCCTGGGCTTGCCACTCGAGTTTGCGACGCGACGGAGGGAAGCCTGCAAGGTGATCGTGCGCGTCGCGCCAAGCGTCGATCACAGTGCGGTACTGGGTGTAGAACTCCGCGTTCTTGCGGAGGAAGTTTGCCTTCCAGGCCGGCGTCTCGTCAGGAATGACGAGGTCGTCCTCGTGGACGAAGGCATCAGCCCAGATCGGGAAGCCGGGCAACTTCGGGATATCGAGCTCGCGGAACCGACGCACGAAGTCGGCCCAGGCCGCGACCCAGGTCTGCTCGGCGGGCGTGAGGTCGAAGTTGGCCCGGTCGACGATCTCGTCCTCTGCCTCGAGGATCTCCGACAGGCGCCAGTCCTGTGGGTTCCAGGAGCCGACCGGCTTGTTGGTGACGATGGGATCGACCTCGTCCCAAGCAGTCTCGTCGCCGACGTAGGTGCCGACGATGAAGACTCGTTCGCGGACCTGGGGGGCGCCTCCCATCCACGGCGGCAGAAGATGCGGCGAGAAGACCGCCGGCGTCGACGAGACCTGGTAGCCGAGGTCGCGCAAGCTGCGGATGATGACGTCCCACTCGTGGGCGTGTCGCGGTCCGGCGATGTTGCGGACGTTCTCGAGCAGCACCAGCGACGGGCGGTGCTCCTCGAGGATGCGGCAGATGTTCCAGAACAACGTGCCGCGGGCCTCGTCCATCCCCCGCTGGAACCCAGACTTGGAGAACGGCTGGCACGGGAAGCCGGCCGCGAGGACATCGTGTTTCGGGACCTTCACGACCGGGTCAGTCTCCGGGACGATGTCGCCGTGGACCTCCATCTCCCAGTTGTGCTGGTAGATCTTCGCAGCCGCCTCGTCGATCTCGGAGGCGTAGACGCACTCGCCGCCCAGCGCACTGAGCGCGGCATGGAAGCCACCGATGCCGGCGAAGAGGTCGATGAAGGTGAAGGCTGGGTCTTTCGAGCTCATGTTCGAACCTTATTCCTCGCCTCGGACAGCTGCTGGGATTGAACTGGGGGTGTCTGTGGATGAGCCCCGACCTTCCGGTCGGGGCTCATCCACGTTCACTGCTTGGTCAGCTGCAGCCGCTGGTGCTTCCGCAGCCCTCGCACACGTGGCAGGAGCCAGCGGGGCGCATCTTGGTTCCGCAGGTCATGCAGAGCGGGGAGTCGACCGCGGAGCCGGTGAGGGACTCCAGGAGCTCGGCGCTCGTGTGGGCGGTGGCCGGCGCGGGCTTGGAGGCCGATGCCTGGTGGCTGTCACCGGAGAGGTGGATTGCCCCTTCGGTCGCTGCGCTCCCTCCCGCGACTTCGTCGCTAGGGGCCGAATCCTTGCCGCTGGGGGCCGAGACGGGCTCTTCGATGAGCTCGGCTGCTGTGGTGCCACCGTTGGAGACCGGCTGGTGGGAGCCGGTGTCGAGGTAGCGCTGGCGCTCGTCGGCCGAGAAGATGCCGAGAGCCGAGCGGGTGTCGAAGTCCAGGTAGTCCAGGGCGAGTCGACGGAACGTGTAGTCCATGATCGACTGGCTCATGCGGATGTCGGAGTCGTCGGTCAGACCGGCGGGCTCGAACTTCATGTTGGTGAACTTGCTGACGAACGTCTCCAGCGGCACGCCGTACTGCAGCGAGATGCTGATCGCGATCGAGAAGGCGTCCATCATGCCGGCGAGGGTCGAGCCCTGCTTGCCGAGCTTCATGAAGATCTCGCCGAGCGAGCCGTCCTCGTGGGCGCCCGAGGTCATGTAGCCCTCGGCTCCACCGACGGAGAACGACGTCGTGATCGACTGGCGCGACTTCGGCAGACGACGACGGATCGGCTTCTCGACGATGACCTCGCGGACGACCTCCTCGACCTTGGTCGAGCCCGACTCCTTGGCACCCTTGCCGTCGGACAGCGGCTGGCCGACCTTGCAGTTGTCGCGGTAGACCGCGAGCGCCTTGAGGCCGAGCTTCCAGCCCTGGAAGTAGACGTCCTCGATCTCCTCGACCGTGGCGGTCTCGGGCAGGTTGACCGTCTTGGAGATGGCACCGGACAGGAACGGCTGGCAGGCAGCCATCATCTTGACGTGGCCCATGGGCTTGATGGAGCGCTGGCCCATGGCGGTGTCGAAGATCTCGTAGTGCTCGGTCTTGAGGCCGGGCGCGTCGACGACGTGACCGTTCTCGGAGATGTACTCGACGATCGCCTCGATGGTCTCGCCGGTGTAGCCGAGCTTCTTGAGCGCGAACGGGATCGTCTGGTTGACGATCTGCATCGAGCCGCCACCAACGAGCTTCTTGAACTTGACCAGCGAGAAGTCCGGCTCGATGCCGGTCGTGTCGCAGTCCATCATGAAGCCGATGGTGCCGGTCGGCGCGAGGACGGAGGCCTGGCTGTTGCGCCAGCCGTTCTTGGAGCCGATCTTGAGGTTGTCGGCCCACTGGGCGGCAGCGGCGCGGTGCACGGCGATGTCCATGCCGTGGACGGTGCGGATCTCGTCGTTGGCGGCCTGGTGCTTGCGCATGACGCGCTCGTGCGCCGAGGCGTTCTGGGCGAAGCCGTCGTAGGCGCCGACGACGCCGGCGAGCTCGGCCGAGCGACGGTAGGACGTACCGGTCATCAGCGAGGTGATCGCACCGGCGAGGGCGCGGCCGCCGTCGGAGTCGTACGCCAGGCCGGACGCCATGAGCAGCGCGCCGAGGTTGGCGAAGCCGATGCCGAGCTGGCGGTAGGCACGCGTGGTGTCACCGATGGCCTCGGTCGGGAAGTCGGCGAAGCAGATCGAGATGTCCATCGCGGTGATGATGAACTCGGTCGCCTTGACGAACGTCTCGGTGTCGAACGAGCCGTCGTCCTTGAGGAACTTCAGCAGGTTGAGCGAGGCGAGGTTGCAGCTCGAGTTGTCGAGGTGCATGTACTCGGAGCACGGGTTGGACGCCGTGATGCGTCCGGCCTCGGGCGACGTGTGCCAGTCGTTGATCGTGCCGTCGTACTGGATGCCGGGGTCGGCGCACGCCCAGGCGGCCTGCGCGATGTCCTTCCAGAGCTTGACTGCGTCGACGGTCTCGATGATCTCGCCGGTGGTGCGGGCGCGGAGGCCGAACTCCTTGCCGTCCTCGACGGCCTGCATGAACTCGTCGTTGACGCGGATGGAGTTGTTGGCGTTCTGGTATTGCACCGAGGTGATGTCGGCGCCGCCGAGGTCCATGTCGTAGCCGGCGTCGCGGAGGACGCGGATCTTGTCCTCCTCCTTGGCCTTGGTCGCCACGAACTCCTCGATGTCGGGGTGGTCGACGTCCAGGACGACCATCTTGGCCGCGCGACGCGTGGCGCCACCGGACTTGATGGTGCCGGCGGACGCGTCAGCACCGCGCATGAAGGAGACGGGGCCCGAGGCCGTGCCACCGGAGGAGCGGAGCAGCTCCTTGGACGAACGGATGCGGGACAGGTTGAGGCCGGCGCCGGAGCCGCCCTTGAAGATCAGGCCCTCCTCCTTGTACCAGTTGAGGATCGAGTCCATGGAGTCATCCACCGCGAGGATGAAGCAGGCGCTGACCTGCTGGGGGCTCGACGTGCCGACGTTGAACCACACCGGGCTGTTGAAGCTGAAGACCTGGTGCAGGAGCATGTGCGTCAGCTCGTGCTCGAAGATCTCGGCGTCGCCCTCGTTGAGGAAGTAGCCGTGCTCGCGGCCAGCGGCCGTGTAGGTCAGGACGACGCGGTCGAGCAGCTGGCGCAGGCTCTGCTCACGCTCGGGGCTGCCGACGGCGCCACGGAAGTACTTGGTCGTGACGATCGTGGAGGCGTTGACGCTCCAGAAGTCGGGGAACTCGACGCCGCGCTGCTCGAAGACGTTCTCGCCGGTCTTCCAGTTGGTCTGGACGACGTCGCGACGCTCCCAGGTGACGGCGTCGTACGGGTGCACCCCCTCGGTCGTGTAGACGCGCTGGATCTTGAGGCCCTTGGGTGCAGCCTTGCCAGCCGTCTTGCGCGGGGTCCCCGAAGGCCCGTTGACCGTCTCCGTCATTGCTGTGCTCCTTGTGTACGTCGTGCGCGGTGGGTGAAGGGTGGTGCTGGATCGTGCCGTGCTCATTGGTGCTGTGCTGCTGCGTGGTCGTGGCGCGCCCGTTCGTCGCGGGCACTGGACCACCAGAAGTTCTAGGTGTTCTTGTGCTGCTTGTTCTGTGCTGCTTGCTCGGCGAGCTCACCGTCGGCGCCGGCAGCCATCAGGCTGGCGATCTCGGCGGCGAAGTCGTCTGCGGAGTCGAACGCCTTGTAGACGCTGGCGAACCGCAGGTAGGCAACCTCGTCGAGTGACTTCAGTGGCTCGAGGATGGCGAGACCGACCTCGTGAGCCGGCACCTCCGCACATCCGGAGTCGCGAAGCGTGTCTTCGACCTGCTGGCCGAGACGCGCCAGGTCGTCGTCGGAAACCGGTCGGCCCTTGCAGGCCTTGCGGACGCCGGACACGGCCTTGTCGCGGAGGAAGGGCTCGGTGGTGCCGGACCGCTTGACCACGGTGAGCTGCATCTGCTCGATCGTGGTGAAGCGCTTCTCGCACGCGGAGCAGGCACGACGCCGGCGGATCGCTCCGCCCTCGTCGGCGACGCGGCTGTCGAGAACCTTGGTGTCGTGGTGCTTGCAGAACGGACAGTGCATCGGGCTGCTCCTTCCTGGGTGTCGGTTTGTCCCCTATTGGGGACAAGAGGTGTGGAAACCGTGTGGATTTCGACCTCATTTGGTGGGTAACCCCGGCCATCCTGTGCAACTAGATGTGGAGAACTACACCTGTGTAACTACTAGATCTAGTGGAACTGTACGCGGCCGAGGTGACCCCGTGCAACACCATTGCCGAAGGTCCCGACACTTTTTCTGCGGGTTCGCATTTGCGCAGGTCAGGCCTGATTTGGCGGCGAGAATCGCGGCGTGTCGATCTTCCCTCGGGCCACTTTCATCACTCCCGTGTCGGCCACATTGCAGGCTTTCGACCTGTGGATGTGATCTGGGGCACCACTACATCTGGGGACAACCCCTAGCTGCCGCCACTAGGACGCGCCATGCCCGTGAAACGTGAGTAGTGGGCTTGGAAGGACAGGGAGATCGTCACTGGATCAGCGTCTCGACGACGGACGACGAGGTCCGCCTCCCCCGGTCTGGCCGACTCACCCTTGAACAGATCGGGGACATGGATGGCGACGGAGACCGCGACCCCGTCGTCACCCGGTGGACCCCACACCTCGCGCTCGGTCGGCTCCTCGGGCGCCGGCTCCAGACGGCGGAGGCCGCCGGTCGCGACGATCGGCAGCTGCATGCTCGTAGCTCCGCGAGCCAAGGCCGCCACGACGCTTGGCTGGTCGTGCCCGCCTGCCGCGAGGTCGTCGGCGTCGTCGATCACCACGAGGTCGAGATCGTGAGCCAGCCACGCATGATGGATGCTGCTCATCAGCCGACGGGCGTCCGGCGGCGCTTCGAGCACCACGAGCCGGGACGCTCGGATCGCTGCCTCGGCCGCGGCGAGTCTGTTGTCGTCGGGCTGGTGCAGCTCACCCGAGCGCAGACGCGACCGCGACACCCTGGCTTCGGCTGACAGGAGCCTGACGCCGACCTCGGCGACCGGGATCCGTCCGGTCACCAAGAGAACTGAGCGCCCTTGGGCGATCGCCGCGGCCCGACAGAGGTCGTGGACGAACATCGACCGTCCGGAGCCGGGTGAACCCGTCACGGTAACGACCTGTCCCGGGATCATCGGGCCGAGCACGGCGTCCAGGTCGGGATAGGGGTAGCGGACGTCCCGCCAGCTCCGCAGGTCGCTCATGCGCGTGCGCCGCGTCCATCACGTCATCGGCTGTTGCGGCGCGCCACGGCGCGAGATGCTCTGTCATTCCGTCGAGCCTAGGGATCACAAGGGACAGATCGCGTCAGCGCTGGTCCTTCGCCCACCACAAGAAGGCGGCAGCGTGCTGGCCATGGGCGAACCCGTCGCCGACAAGCTCGCGAAGCAGGTCGTTGCTCCAGATGCTGAGTCGACCAATCGTCCACGACACTTTGTCGGCCGGCGGAAGATCGAGCCCGTACACCGCCCCGGCCACTTCGCGCTTCTGGTCATACGTGACGATCGACAGGAACCGATCCGGAAAAGACACCGCTAGCGTCTTGGTCAGCAAGGCCTCCTTCCACCCAGCCATGGATCGAGGATGTTCGCCCTTCACCAAGGCAGTGAAGCGGTCCTCCAAGTCTCCTGGTCCGCGCAGCAGGTGCTCCGTGACCGCTCGGACGCGGCGTGCGCCTTCCTCGTCACCGATCGAGTTCCACGAGTTGTTGAAAACCGTCATGAACCCCGCATAGAGGCCGGTCTGATCGTTGCCGAAGGCCTTCAAGTCCGTCGGACTCGCCTTCGCCAGCTCGTCACCACTGAAGAGGTCGCGGTACTTCGCCCAGTAAGGCCCAACTCGTGGATCGGGACGCGGGCTGACCTCGGTGAGGTACGAAGCCTTGAGACGACCCGACCTGCCCAGCAGGTCGGGCGACACGTCAGCAGCGGTCGGGAACTGGTTGAACAACGCGGCCGTGTCGGTCGGGGCGGTCTTGACCTGAGCCGCACGCTCGCCGTGGGTGAAAACGAAGTCGCAGTCCTCGCAGCGCAGCTCCTTGCGACCGTCCGGCAAGGTCTGGAGAAGGATGACGTCGTCCTCGCGGACGCACAGCGGGCAGACGATCAAAGCCATCCGCTCACCGTACGCGCTACTGCGCCTTCGCCCAGCGCAAGAAATGCGCCGCGTGGTGCAGGTCGTCGAAGTCGTCCCCGGCGAGCTCGACGAGCAGGTCGTTGGTGAAGACCACGAGGCGTCCGAGGGTCCACGAGCCGACACCGGCGGCGGGGATCTCGAGGCCGTAGACCGCCTCGGCGATCGCACGCTTCTCGTCGAGGCCAAGCACAGGGAGGAACCGGTAGGGCTCGGCGACGGCGAGGGTCTTGGTCAGCAGCGCCTCGCCGAAGCCCGTCATGGCCTGTGACCAGGTGCCGTCGGCCAGGTCGGTGAAGCGGTCCTCCACGTTGCCGGTGCCGCGCAGCAGGTGCTGGATCGTGGCCCGGATGCGGCGTGCTCCCTCGAGCTCGCCCATGAGGTTCCAGGCCTTGTCGAGCTCGGTGGTGCTGCCGGGGCTGCCGCCGGTGGGGTCGTGCACGAACTGCTGCAGGTCGTAGTTGGCGGCCTTGTCGAGGCCTGCCTCGGAGAACACCCAGCCGTACTTCTTCCAGTGCGAGGCGACCACGGCGTCAGGCGCGTAGGCGACCGTCGCGAGGAACTGCTGCTTGAGTAGGAGCGCCCGCTGCGAGGCCTCGAGCGGCACGTCGGCGGCGGTCGGGAACTGCTTGCGCGCGACCACGATCGGCAGCGCCGCGGGCTTGGCCGGTGCGGCGGCGCGTGACCGCGGCGCCGCCTTGGGGCGAGTCGCCGCAGGCTTCGGCTCAGGCGTCGGAGCGCCGTAGGTGAACACGAAGTCGCAGTCGTCGCACCGGGCCTCCTTGCGACCGTCCGGCAGGGTGCGGATGAGGAAGACGTCGTCCTCGCGGACGCACAACGGACACACGATCAGGGCCACGTCCCCAATCTATGCCGTCGACCCCCACGCCCCGCCCGCAGCCGGGCACCGGCGGGCGGGCGGGGGTCTGGTAGCTAGAGCTTCTCGAGCTCCTGCTGCAGCTGCTCCTGGGCGTCGTCACCGAGCTTCTTGACCGGCGGGCCCATGAACGGGTCGGCGAGCTTGGTGAGGCCGTGGAACTCGAACTCCGCGCGGTACGTCACCTCGGCGGTCGCGTCGGTGCCGGTCACCGTGATGGTGTCCGTGGACGTGAGCGCGTCCGTCTCACCGACGAGCGTGTACGACTCACCGGGCGTGAAGTCCGTGACCGTGTAGATGATCTCGACCTCCTTGCCGGCGAACTCCGACACGTTCTTGTAGACCGTGCCGACTCCCCCGTCGCCCGAGACCCGGGTCGTCTCCTTCGTGCCGGGGTCCCAGTCGTTGGTGCTGCGGAAGTCCGAGAGATAGCCCCACACCTGGCTGGCGGGCTTGTTGACGGCGACGATGCGTTCGATGGTCTTCATGACAGTGATGTACCCCGGCTCAAACACCCCATCGGGCAATTCGTGCGGATTACGCCGCGCGGCCCTAGCCTGCTATGACACAACCTGTCTCGGAGGACCCCCCGCATGATCCGTACGCGCTCCCCCCGCGCCCTCGTCCTCACCCTCGTCGCCGTCGTCGGCGCCGCGCTCCTCGCTGCGCCTCGGCCTGCCGCTGCTGCCACGTGTGGCGACCCGTCCAACCAGGCCTGTGCGGTGATCGACGTGCACGTCACGACCGACCTCCCCGGCTACATCGGGATCGATGTGGCGGCCTTCTTCGCCGACAACCCCGACGGCCCGGCCTCGTCCGCCCTGGTGTCGGGCAACCTGCCTGACGGCCAGCTGGTCGTCGCCCCCGGCACGTTCAAGCTCGTCGTCGACGGCACGAGCTGGTACGGCGGCAAGAGCTTCCGGACCGCCAAGGTCATCACGGTCAAGCCAGGCCGCACGAAGATCAACCTCGACGTGCCGATCTCCGGCACGGTCTACCAGGCGGCGACCAATCGCAACGGCGTCCACGTGCCGTTCGTCCGCATGGTGTTCTACGACAGCGTCGACCCGACCGAGGCGCTCGGACGCGCGACGGGAGGCCCCACCGGGACCATCTCCGCATCCGCCGGCCCGGCCCGCCGAGCCCTGCTCATCGATCCGACCGGACGCTACAAGTCCCGCTGGATGAGCCCGCGCAGCTCGTTCGCCTCGTACGGGCCGACCTCCAACCCGTCACCGTCGCTCGACCTCGAGCGCATCCTCCCCCTCCCCACTCCTGCCCCCGCAGGACGGTCTGGCGGAGACCTGCGCGGCATCATCAGCACGTCCGACGGCGACTATGGCCGTCCCGGCGTGTTCGCCTTCCCTGCCGACGACGACACCAACTGGGTCGACTGGAGCAGCCTCTACTCGATCGACACCGACGGCGACGAGATCGGTGACGACGACCACAACGAGTTCGTGATCCGCGACCTGTCCGCCGGCCGCTACAAGCTGCGGTTCGGCGACGGGACGTGGGTCGGTGGGACGTCGCACGCCGACGCCACGGTCTTCACCCTCGGTGAGACCGACGTGCGGGCCGACTTCACGGTCCCGCCGCACGGGGACGTCGCCGGCCGCGTGCGGAGCACCCGTGGGGCAAGCTTCGGCCTCGGCGGACTGCTCGTCACGGCGTACGAGCCGGGGTCGGCGAAGCCGCTCGCGTATGCGGGCACCGACGAGACCGGGAGGTTCGAGCTCAGCGCCCTGCCCGAGAAGCCGATCGAGATCCGCATCACGGATGCGGAGAACCTGTTCGTCCAGAAGTGGGTCGGCGGCACGTCGAGCCGGACCACAGCCGATCCGGTCACGCCGAAGGCGTCCCAGCTCGTCGACCTCGGCGACATCGTCGTGAGCGACGGCCTGGTGGCCCTCAGCGCACCCGTCATCACGGGCGCCCGGGCCACGGGACGCACCCTCACCGGCCAGTCGGGCGAGTGGTCGAGGCCCGGCTCCTACACCCGTCGGTGGTACCGGGACGGGAAGCCGATCACGGGCGCGACCGGCAAGACGTACGTCGTGCGCAGCGCCGACCGCGGCCACCGCCTGACGTTCGGCATGACCAACAGCAAGGCCGGCTACGTCACGGCGAAGTCGCTGTCACGGTCGACCAGCACGATCCGCTGAGACTGCACGCAGAACCGGGCCGCTCCTCGTGAGGAGCGGCCCGGTTCGTGGGTGGTGCGGCGAGGTCAGACGACCTTCTTGCGACCCGTGACCTGGTTGTAGACGACCAGCGCGACGATGGCGCCGACGATCGAGCCGATGATGCCGGCGGCGCCGAGCTCGGCCGGACCGTCCTGGATCAGCGACGCGAGGAAGCCACCGACGAACGAGCCGACGATGCCGAGGATGATCGTGCCGATGATGCCGAAGTTGTCGTTGCCCGGCACGACGGCGCGAGCGATGAATCCGGCGATGAGGCCGACGATGATGAATCCGATGATGCCCATTGGGGGGTTCCCTCCCTGGTGGTGAAGCCGCCGCGGATGCGCCTCGTGAGCGCGCGGCGGCCTGTGGTGCCGAGAAGGCAGGTACACCGCAGCGCCAACCTCAAACACATCAATCCAGCAGGACGTGTGAACGTGGCGGACGTGGGTAATAGGCAGACATGGCTACTTCTACCCCGAAATTCACGATTCCCGGCCTCACCAACGCCGAGGGCGAGAAGCTCGCCGGCATCCTGCAGGACCGGCTGAACGCACTGAACGACCTGCAGCTGACGCTCAAGCACGTGCACTGGAACGTCGTCGGCCCGCACTTCATCGCGGTCCACGAGATGATCGACCCGCACGTCGACGAGGTCCGCGACATGGTCGACGAGACGGCAGAGCGCATCGCGACGCTCGGCGTCTCCCCGCTGGGCACGCCCGGCGCGATCGTCAACGGCCGCACGTGGGAGGACTACTCCCTCGGACGCGCCACGACCAACGAGCACCTCGGCGCCCTTGACGAGGTCTACATCAACCTCCTCAAGGACCACCGCAAGGCGCAGGAGGCCACCTCCGACCTCGACCCGGTGACCGAGGACATGATCATCGGCCAGCAGCGTCAGCTCGAGCTGTTCCACTGGTTCATCCGGGCCCACTTGGAGAGCACCGGCGGGACGCTGTCGACGGCCGACGCCACGTCGGAGAAGAAGGCCGCGGCTGCCGCGCACGACGCCGCTGACGTCACCGACTGACACACCAGACTCGGAGCCCCGACCCATGCGCTGGGTCGGGGTTTCGTCATGTCCGGAGGACCACGCGACGACGACCTCGACCTGGGCACCCGCCGCGACGACCCTCGCACGCGTGAACGTCGTACGACCGTCGAAAAAACACATGCAACAAGCCGTCACATAAGTCGACGACCGTCGTTGCACAGGGTGTACGCGGCTCCGCTCCCGCTGTGCCGCCCGCGCAGGCTCACTCCCGGAGGTCCGCCCATGTCCAGCCGACGACCCAAGATCCTCGCTGCGGCCGCCACCGCGGTGACCGTGACACTCGCCGTGGCAGCGATGCCGGCCCACGCCGCCGACCCAGACCCTGACACCCCGTACGGCTACGCCGCCTCCGCCGGCGGGACGTTCGTGCGACTCGTCGGCGGCGTCGTCTCCTCCGACCTCACGTCGGCGTCGGGCGTCAGCGGAGCCACCTATCCGGCCTCGCAGGCCAACACCCTGGCCTCGTCCAACGTCGGCACCCTGCTCAAGGTCGGCGCGATCTCCACCCAGGCCTCCGCCGACAAGGTCGGCACCACGATCACCGCCACGTCGTCGGCCGAGACCGCCGACGTGTCGCTGCTCAAGGGACTCATCAAGGTCGACGCCGTCAAGACCGTCACCGAGTCCAGGCGCACCGGCACCGTCCTGACCGGCGACAGCGACACCGAGCTGCTCGGGGTCACGATCAACGGCAAGAAGCTGCCGGTCGCCGTCGGCAACAACACGGGCGTCAACATCCCGGGCATCGCCTCGGTCGTGCTCAACGAGAAGAAGGTCGACATCGTCGGCGGCAAGGTCACGACGACGGGATCGGCGCTCAAGGTGACGCTTCTCAAGGGCTATGAGGGCTCGCCGATCGGCACGACGGTCATCGTCAACCCGACCTCCGCGACGCTCGCCCCGTCCGTGCCGTCCGACAGCATCGGCGTCGGCGGCTACGCGTTCGGCACCCAGGTGACCGCCACCGTCGCCAACGCCGTCAACGTGGTCTCGGGCCCCACCGCCCTGATCTCCTCGCCGCCGAGCGGCACCTTCGGCTACGAGCTCGTCAACAGCACCGCCGCCGTCAACGTGCCGCTGCTGCTCAAGGTCGGCGTCGTCGAGTCCAGGACCAGCTCGACGACGTCGCCGACGGCCGCTGACGTGACGCACAGCAACCGGGTCGCCGGAGTCAACCTGCTGAGCGGTCTCATCAGGGCCGACGCCGTCCAGGCGACGTCGCGGGCACAGAAGCTGCCCGGCGGCGAGCGCATCAACACGCCGACCACCGAGATCGTCAACCTCGTGATCGCCGGCAAGAAGATCCCGATCGCGGTGGCACCGAACACCGCGATCACGATCCCGGGCGTCGCCCGCGTGGTCGTCAACGAGCAGTCGACCAGTGCGACGGGCAACCTCGTCTCCGCGCTGCACGTGACGCTGCTGGCGCCGAAGGGCGGCCTGAGGACCGGCGCGGACATCTACGTCGCCGTCGCCAGCTCGCAGATCTACTGATCGGCCGCTCCCCCAGGCGGAGGCGCCCCCGGACTCGGCCGGGGGCGCCTCTTCACGTCTGGGTCCGCCTAGCCCTGACGGCGGTTGCGCGGGTGCGACTTCGCGGTGCGCTCGTTGCCCCGCTTGTAGTTGCCTGTCAGGCGCGCCATCAGCAGCTGGGGATCGCTCGACTCGGCGTCACGGACGAACTGGTGCGCCTTCTCGCCGCGCAGAACCGCAGCGACCACGCCGTGGTGGGAGATGACGACCTCCTTGCCGCGCACGACCCACTCGAAGCCGCTGGGCCGGCCCTTCACGCGACACCCAGGTAGTCGAGCGCCGCGTCGGTCAGCTTGTCGGCGAGGTTGCGGGCGTTGGGGGCATGGGCGTACGCCTGGCGGACGAGGTCCTTGGGGTCCTGCCCCGTGTCGCCGAAGTAGGCCTCGTCGACCCACCGCTCATAGGTCTGCGGGGTCACCTCGGGGTGGAACTGCCACGCGATCGCCCGCGCGCCGAACGCATCGTCGACGAAGCACTGCGGGCCCCGCCACGACGTGCCGATGACACGGGACGTCGGACCGGGCGCGAACACGTCCTTGTGCATCTGGCCCCACGGCCCCTCGGGGCACAGCACGTGGTCGGTGGTGTCGACGCGCGCCCAGCCGAGCTCGGCCTGGTCGGCGCGCCACGACGTGCCACCCAACGCCCGCGCCATGACCTGAGCGCCGTAGCAGATGCCCATCACCGGGGTGCCGGCCGCGAGTGCCGCGCGGACGAGCCGGATCTCGGCCGTGACCGACTCGGTCCACTTCTCGTCGTGCGCGGACTTGTCGGAGCCCAGCAGCAGGACCAGGTCGGTGCCACCGAGGTCGGCGTAGGGCGTCAGCTCGTCGCGGTCGAGCTCGACGATCTCTCCCCCGCGCTCGACGAGCCGGTCGACGACGTAGCCGCCGTCCTTGTCAGCCGCGTCGGCGACCACGTGAATCCGCATGGACCCATTGTCTCCTACGTCGGGAGTGCGTCCGTCGTCCTGCCGTCCTTCGCCATCTGGGACCGCGCGAACGCGATGCCGGCCGCGGCGATGATCGCGACGACCCACGGGGTGAGTGGCCGCGCCTCGAAGGATGCCGCCATCCGCCAGACGTCGAGCGACGCCGAGACGTGGTCGCCGAGCATGTCGGGCAGACCCATGCCGGGGCGCAGCAGCGGCTCGATGTACGCAGCGGCGGTCACCGACGGACCCACGATCCACGCCAGGACGATCGCGACGGGCCACCCCACGAGGCGCAGCGCCGGTCGCAGGCCGATCGCCACGAGAGCAGCCACCAGGAACGCCGCCCCGACCCAGCGGGCGAGGGTCGCTGCCTGGTCGTAGCTGCCGGGACCGAACAGCCCGACCTGGTCGAGCACCGACGAGGTCCAGACCGGCGCGGCACCGGCGACGGCGGCAAGCGCCACCCCGAGGCCGACCGACCCCGTCAGGGCGAGCAGCCCCAGCGCGAGGCCCAGCACCGTCATCGCGACGAGACCCGTCGTGAGGCCGTTGAGCACCCGGGGGTCGGAGTCGAAGCGTCCGTCGGCCGCGCCGCTCAGCACGCCGCGCGACTGCACGACCGTGACGACCAGCGCGATCGCCACACCGGCCGCCATGGCCAGGGCACTGCGGGCACGCCCGTCCCGCCCCAGCAGCACGACGAGGCCTGCGGCCACCCCGCCGAGTCCACCACCGATCACCAGCGCCGAGACGTTGCCGGCGAACAGCGGGACAGCGGTCCGCGAGACGCCGATGCGTCCGAGGATCGAGCCGCCCAGGCCGTCGAGGATCCACGGCAGGAAGCCGACGACCCACCAGACGACGGCGGCGATCGGGATCAGCGCGGGTGCGGGCAGCTGCGGCACGGCCGGTCGGGATCGCTCCATGGGTCGCTCCCCGACCGGCGGCACCTGCTGGGTGGGGTCGACGCCCGGCATCTCGGTGGTCACGACGCGCTCCTCAAGAGCTCCTCCAGCAGCGGACCGGCCGTCTGCGACCCGGACTCGCCGTCACCGACGAACACCGCGACGGCCAGGTCGTCCTGGGTCGCGATCATCCACGCGTGGGTGCGGGGCGGGGTGTCGCTGCCGTACTCCGCGGTGCCGGTCTTGGCCGAGACCGGTCCGCCGGGCACGTCGGACAGGAACCGTCCGCTGCCGTCGGTGACGACCGCACGGAACAGCTCGCGCAGCTGCTTGGCCTCACCGCTCGTCAGCGGGTCGGCGGCCGCCTCGGCGGGCTTGGTCGAGGCATCAGCGAGCAGAGTCGGCGTGACCCGCTCACCCTTCGCGATCGAGGCGGCGACCACGGCCATCGACAACGGCGATGCCTCGATGCGTCCCTGCCCGATCATCGACGCGGCACGCTCGGTGCCGGACGCCTTCGCCGGCACCGAGCCGAGGAACGCCGGATAGCCGAGGTCGAGATCAGGACCGAGACCGAGCGCGGCAGCGGCCCCGGCCAGGTCGTCCTGCGGCGCCTGGTCGCGGGTCGCGATCATCGCGGTGTTGCAGGAGTTGGCGATGGCCGACCGCAGCGGGATGTCACCGATGGCGCTGCTCGGGTAGTCGGAGTAGTTGGTGAACGCGCGCCCGTCGACCGTGATCGACGCCGTGCACGGCACCGTCGTGGACGGCTCGAGACCGGAGCGCAGGAAGGCCAACGACGTCACGAGCTTGAACGTCGACCCCGGCGCATAGCGACCGGCCGCCGCGGTGTCCTCTCCCTTGCCGCCCGGGCCGCTCGCGAGCGCGACGATCTCGCCGGTCGACGGCCTGATCGCGACGATCGCGCTCGCCGGCTTCACGTCGGCGAGGATCTCGTCGGCCGTTCCCTGCAGGTCGAGGTCGATCGTGGTGCGCAGCGGCTTGCCGGCGACGGGCTCGGAGGTGAACAGCTCGCGGCTCTTCGCCCCGTCGTCGGCCGGCAGCACCATGACGCTGACGCCGGGCGTGCCGCGCAGCCGGGCGTCGTAGCGCCGGGCCAGCCCGGAGAGCCCCACCATGTCGCCGGAGCGCACGGCGCCCTGGGACTTCTCCACGATCTCGGCCGTCGCCTCGCCGACCACGCCGAGCATCGGCTGCCCGAAGGTTCGCGTCGGCGCCAGAGGCAGCTGCGCCTGGAGCTGTGCCGCGCCCGGGATGCCGGCGAGCGCGTCGTCGCTGAGCGTTGCGCCCGAGTCAGCACGGACGACGATCCCGATGACAAAGGCCTGTGGCCCGGCGGCCTCGACCCGCTCGGCGAACGTGTCGGGGTCGATGTCGATCAGTCGCGCGAGCGCCTTCGCCGAGCCGGCCGCCTCGGCAGCCGTGATCCGTGACTTGTCGATGCCGATGCGCTCGACCGTGCGCTCGGTGACGATGGGCTCGTCGTCAGCTCCGAGGATCTCTCCACGGGCCGCGGCAGCCGAGCTGATGGTGAGGCGCTCGCCCGCGGCGAGGTCGGGCGCCACGATGTCGGGGCTCCAGTCGACCTGCCAGGCGTCCTTGACGTAGGAGAGCTTCGCCTGTGTCGTGTAGGCCCAGTCGTCGCCCGCGAACGACCACCGGGTCTTGAGGTCTGCCGTCGCGGTGTCGCCGTCGGTGCTGACGTCACCGACCGTGACCGTCGCCCGGGTGGTGCTCATGCCCTGCACGATCGTGGTCAGGTCGTCCTGCGCCTGCGCAGCGCCGGGGACGCCCTTGACCGACGCCTTCGACAGTGCGGCCGCGAGATTCTCAGCGGTGTCGCGCGGATCCGGCCGACCCGACGAGCACGCGGCCGCCGTCGTCGCGACCAGCAGGGCGGCACACGCCAGCGTGAAGAACCGCTGTCCGCCGTGTCGCCGTGCGTGCCATGACCCATCCCCCGTGATGCCCATCCGGTCATTCTGCACGGCGCAGGCCGTCACCGATACGTTCGCCGATACGTTTCGTCGCTCCGTGCCTGCCGACGCTGCGCCGAGCACCACCTTGTCCGTCGTCGCGAGCGGCACGCAGACCGTCAGGCCTGTGGCCACCGGCATCGTCTGGCGAACGAGATCGTCCAGTCAGTGGACCGGCCTCAGACGACCGGAGCCAGCCACGTCCGTGCAGCACTGACGAGCGCACCGACGCCCATCGTGAGCGTCGGCTCGATCACCGGCGCGAAATGTGGTGAATGGTTCGACGGCAGATCGCGCATCACCCGCATGAAGCCGTCGACGTCGGCGGCCGTGCCGAACAGCTCCGGATCCGCGCCCCCCAACAACCAGTAGACGATCGGCGCCCCGGCCGCAGTCGCCAGCAGGCCCACGTCCTCACTGCCGGTGACCGGACCGGGGTCGACCACCCGCCCGGGGCCGAATGCCGCGTCAAAGCCGATCTGGGTTCGCGCCGAGGCACCGACGTGGTTGACGACCGCCGGAAACGAGTCGAGCACCTCGACCTCGGGCTCACGCTCTGCCCCTGAGGCGACTGCCTCTGCCTGGACGATCCGCCTCACCGCCGCCAGCACGCGATCGCGGACCTGCTCGTCGAAGGTCCGAAGACTCAGGAGCAGGACAGCCTGCTCGGGGATGATGTTGCCGGTCGCGCCAGCCTGCACCGAGCCGATCGTCAGCACCGCGGTCTCAGACGCCGCGACCTCCCGTGAGACCACCGTCTGCAGGCGCATGATCGTCGACGCAGCCATCACGACCGGATCAACCGACGTCTCAGGACGGGATCCGTGGGCACCCCGCCCGTGCATGGTCACCTTGATCGAGTCTGCGCCGGCGAACGCGGCACCTGCACGCAGGGCGAGCATCCCGGCCGGCAGCGGCGCGACGTGCTGGCCCAGCACGACATCAGGTGCTCCGAAACGCTCGAGCAGACCGTCGTCGAGCATCGCCCTCGCGCCGCGTCCCAGCTCCTCGGCGGGCTGGAAGACCACGACCAGCGTGCCGGACCAGGTCCGCCGATCGGCCACCAGCTGCTCGGCAGCACCCACCAAGGCGGTCACATGGACGTCATGGCCGCACGCGTGCATGACGGGCACCTCGCGACCGTCGAGGTCGATGCCCCGCGACGTGCTCGAGTAGGCCAGGCCAGTGTCCTCGGCGACGGGCAGACCGTCCATGTCGGCGCGCAGCATGACCGTGGGCCCGGGACCATTGCGGACCACGCCGACGACGCCCGTGCCGCCCACTCCCGTCGTCGTCTCCAGTCCGGACGCCCTGAGCCTGGCTGCGACGAGATCGGCAGTCCGCGTCTCCTGGAAGGACAGCTCGGGATGGGCATGGAGATCTCGGTAGAGATCGGCCAGATCGAGGCTCATCGGCTCAACAGTCACCACGGCACCATCTTCCGCCGGCGTCCTCGTGGACGGCCCACATCTCGACGATAGCGACCGAGCGGGTCAGCACACGCGCACAGACGCCGACGTCCGCGATGCCATCTTCCCCAAGCTGGCGCCGCGGACGTCGGTGGTGACGGACCTGTCTACTGGTAGACGGGCACCGCAATCTCCGAGCCCATCTGCAGGGCGGAGGCGTTGGGGAGCGAGTTGAGCTCGATGATCTCGTCGACGGTCTTGCGGATGTCGCCGTTGGGGTTGGCCTCGGCAGCGATCTCCCACAGCGTGTGACCAGCCATCACGCGGACCGAGGTGGTCTCCTGCGGCGTGCCGGCCTCGCCGGTCGCCGTCGAGGACGGGCCGAACATGACGGCCAGGACCGCGATCGCGGCGACCGCGACGGACAGGATGACGAGCTTGCCGCGACGGGTCAGGCGGACGTGCGCGGACCCCGCCTGCCGGGCGACCGGCTGCGGTGCGCGGACGGCGCGCAGGTGGCGCATCTCGCGGGCCTCGAACTGGTTGAGGGTGATGGTGCTCATGAGTGCCTCCGTGGGGGAAGTGAGACGGTGTGGATGGTCTTGGTGTGTTCGAGCGAACGCTGCTCTCGATGTCATTCGATGGTGCGAACAGGCGTTCGATCGAACACATGTACGACGATAGGGGACGCCTCTGACAAAAGGAAGCGCCTGTCGAACAGAATTTCGAACGGCCATGTCCATCTGCTGTCATTGCAGGGAGAAGTCGTCGAACATTTGTCCCACGTCACAGCCTCGGCGCTCGCCGGGAGGCACTCGTCCCCGGCCCCGACTACGGTCGAGGCATGGCCATCAAAGGCGCAACCCTGGACAGCACGGCCCTCAAGCAGACGCTCCTGACCGCCTGGAAGCAGGCGTCGGCGCAGCAGGCTCCCCTGCTGGCGGCCGGTGTCGCGTTCTACACGTTCTTGTCGCTCTTCCCGGCACTGATCGCCGGCGTGCTGACGTACGGCATCGTGGCCTCGCCCGAGACCGTGCAGCGCCAGTCGGCCGACATCGCCGACGCGCTGCCGGCCGACGCCGCGTCGCTCGTGACCGGCCAGCTCGACTCGCTGGTGTCGACGTCGAACGGGTCGCTCGGCCTGGGTCTGGTCATCGCGGTCGTGCTCGCCGTCTACAGCGCATCGGGCGGGGTGGGCAACCTGGTCACCGCGATCAACGCGATGTTCGGCATCCGCGACGGGCGCAACTTCGTCAAGAAGAAGCTGGTGGCCCTGGCCCTGACCGGCGGGGCGATCGTGTTCCTCATCGTCATCATCGCGCTCGTGGCCGCGGCGCCCGCCGTGTTCGACGCGATCGACATCGTGCCCGGCATCCGGGTGCTGCTCGAGCTGGCCCGGTGGGCGGTGCTGCTCGGTGCCCTCGCCGTCGCGATCGGCGTGCTCTTCCGGGTCGCGCCCGACCGCGCCCCCACCACGGCCCTGGTCACCAAGGGCGTGCTCGTCGCCAGCGCCCTGTGGCTGGTGGTGTCGCTCGGCTTCTCGCTCTACGTCGACAACTTCGGCAGCTACGGCAAGACGTACGGCGCGCTCGCCGGCGTGGTCGTGCTGCTGCTGTGGCTCTGGATCGGCATCTACGCGGTGCTGCTCGGGGCCACGATCGAGGCGGTCCGCGAGGACGTCGTCACCGCCGAGACCGTCGCGGAGGACTCCGAGATCGCCGACCTGCGCGGCGCAGAGGCCAACGGCGACGCGGTGCAGGTCGAGGTCGTCGACGAGCCGGTCGACGAGACGCCCCCGCCCGGCCCGACTCCGGTGTTCAAGCGCATCCCCAACCCGTTCAGGCGCAAGCAGGCCGACTCGCGCCGGTGACGCTCGCAGCCCGTGTCGCTAGCGCAGTCCCGCCTTGCGGAGCCGACGTGCGCCGACCTTGCGCATCAGCGGGTCGACCCGCACGGCGACGGCCGGCGACAACGAGGCCGTCCGACCGATGACGCCGCGCCAGGCCGGGAGGGTCTTGTAGACCCGGCGCGTGCCGAACATGCCGACGAGCTCGGACGCTACCTGCGCAGGCGTGAGCATGACGCCTGCCGCGAGGATCTCGCGGGCTCCCCCGTTGACGTCGAAGCCGTCGACCATCGCGGTCGCGACGCCGTCGGGACAGATCGCGTGCACCCGCACCTTGTCGGCGTGCACCTCGGCGGCGACCGAGGTCGCGAGCGACAGGACCGCGGCCTTCGTGGCGGCATAGACACTGAGGCCGGGCACCGGCGCGTGCGAGCTGAGCGAGGCCAGGATGCCGATCTCGCCACCCTTGACGCCCTCGGTCGCCTGGTTGCGGAAGACGTCGGCGGCCGCGCGGACGCCCCACATGACACCCAGGACGTTGACGTCGACCATCAGCCGCACCTGGTCGATCGACAGCGACGTCAGGTCGCCGTCGGTCGCGACGCCGGCGTTGCACACCCACGCACCGAGCGGCGCGATCTCGCAAGCGCGGGCGGCGACCTCGCGGTTGGCGGCCGGGTCGGTGACGTCGAGCCCCATGCCCAGGGAGGCGCCGATCTCGTGCGCGGTCGCCTCGGCACCCGCGGCGTCAACGTCGGTGACCACGACGTCGTAGCCACGGCCGAGCAGCTCGATCGCGATGGCCCGGCCGATGCCCCGGGCCCCTCCGGTCACGACGGCTGAACGGGGGCTTCCGGGCTTCACGAGGGTCTTGGCCATCGTCACAACCTAGGGTCGCGCCCCGCGACACGCCATCGAACATATGTTTGAACATGGGGTGTGATCCGGGTTAGCCTGCCTGCATGACCGATGATCGCAACGCAGACGTCACCGAGCTCCCCGACGGGCCGGCCGACTCCTCCGGACTGACCGCGCGTCAGCGCAAGGTGCTCGAGTTCCTGCGCGACGAGATCGAGAAGCGGGGCTATCCCCCCAGCATGCGCGAGATCGGTGCGGCCGTCGGCCTCACCAGCACGTCGTCGGTCGCGCACCAGCTGCGCGCCCTCGAGGGCCTCGGCTACGTCAAGCGCGATCCCAACCGTCCCCGGGCGCTCGAGATCTTCCTGCCCGACGTCATGGCGGCCCGCCGCTCGATGAGCGCGGCACCCGAGGCCCAGCACGGAGATGCCGGCTTCGACGAGACCGGCATCAACGACGCCGCCCCGTCGGCGGTCAACATCCCCATGGTCGGTCGCATCGCCGCCGGTGGGCCGATCCTGGCCGAGGAGCGCGTCGAGGAGATCTTCCCGATGCCCAAGTCGCTCGTCGGCGACGGCACGCTGTTCATGCTCGAGGTCTCCGGTGACTCGATGATCGACGCGGCCATCTGCAACGGCGACTACGTCGTCATCCGCCAGCAGCCCAACGCCGAGAACGGCGAGATCGTCGCCGCCATGCTCGACGGCGAGGCCACGGTCAAGACGTTCCAGCGCAAGAACGGCCAGGTCTGGCTGCTCCCGCACAACGACGACTACTCCCCCATCGACGGCACCCACGCCACGATCCTGGGCAAGGTCACAGCGGTCATCCGCCGCGTCTGACTCTCGGTCGGGCGCGCCTCAGACGGGGTGCGCCTGGCGGGCGTCCCAGGCGCTGCGCACCATCTGCTCGACGGAGTGGCGCATCGTCCAGTCGAGGTCGCGTGACGCGAGCTCGCCCGATGCCACGATGCGCGCCGGGTCGCCGGGACGTCGTTCGGTGATCTCCGGCTCGAAGGCGATCCCGGTCGCCTCGGCCACGGCCGTCATGATCTGGCGGACGGAGACGCCGTCGCCGCTGCCCAGGTTGTAGACCCGCTCGAGCGAACCACCGGCGAGCAGCTTCTGCGCCGCGACGACATGGGCGTCGGCGAGGTCGGCGACATGGATGTAGTCGCGCACGCACGTGCCGTCGGGTGTCGGGTAGTCGTCGCCGTTGATGCGCGGCGTCCGCCCCTCCAGCAGGGCCTCGATGACCAGCGGGAAGAGGTTGTGCGGGCTGGTGTCGTAGAGGTCGGGGACGGCCGAGCCCACGACGTTGAAGTAGCGCAACGAGGTGTGGTGCAGCTCGAACGCGCGAGCGCTGTCTCGCAGCAGCCACTCCCCGATCAGCTTGCTCTCGCCATAGGGCGACTCCGGCGTCGTCGCCGTCTCCTCGGTCACCAGGTCGACGTCGGGCGTGCCGTAGACGGCCGCGCTGGAGGAGAAGACGATCTTGTCGACTTCGGCCTCCTGCATCGCGTGCAGCAGGCTGACCGTGCCCTGGACGTTCTGCTCGTACGTGTGCAGGGGACGCTGCACGGAGACCCCGGCGTACTTGAACCCCGCCAGGTGCACGACCGCGTCGACCTCGTGCTCGACCATGGCCTTCGCCACGATCTTGGTGTCGAGGATGTTGCTGTCGAGCAGCTCGACGTCATCAGGCACGAACTCGCGGTGGCCGCTCGAGAAGTCGTCGACGACGAGGCACTCGAGCCCCGCGAGACCGAACGCACGGACGATGTGGGAGCCGATGTAGCCGGCACCGCCGGTGACGAGGACTGTCATGACTCCACCTTCTCAGGTGGAGCGTCAGCCCTTGAAACGCAGGGTGCCGACGTTGTAGCCCTTGCCGGCCCTGACCGTCACCGAGTGGCGTCCGCTGAACGAGCGGCTGATGCCACGCCACGAGTCGGAGTTGACCGAGATCGTCCAGCGACCCGAGGGCAGGCCCGCGATGTAGAACACGCCGCTGCCGTCGGTGATGTCGGTGCGGATGACCCGCGTGCCGGCCGAGGACGACAGGCGGACCATCATCTCCTTGGGCGTGCGACCACCGGTGCGGGTCACGCGACCCTTGACGACGGCGCCCTTGCCGTTGCGGCTCGTGGTCTTGGTGAACGACTGTCCGGTGCCGTTGACGTCCATCGTGTTGATGGTGCCGGCGCCGTAGGCCTTGCAGTAGCCGCGGTACATCCAGCCCTTGTAGCCGCTGACGATCCGGTTCTGCTCGGACCCGCGGGCGGGGTTGGGCTGCACGGTGCGCGCGATGTACTCGAAGCCGCCGTCGGCGTTGCCCGACAGGTCGCGCAGGCGCTTGAACGCCTTCCACTTCTCCGAGCTGCGGTCGAGACCCTTGAAGTAGGCGCTGTTGTCGGGGAAGCGGCTGGGATACCAGTCCGAGCAGCCCGTGCGACGTCCGACCTCGACCCAGTACTTGCCCGGTGCGAGGTTGCTGAACGTGCGGTTGCCCGAGCTGTCGCCCTGGCCCTCCGCCACGACCGGCGAGTCGAGGATCGGCAGGTTGGGGATCTTCTCGCGCAGACGGATCCAGCGGTCGCCCTGGCTGGTCGGCTTGTAGGACGGCGAGAAGACGCCGTTGATCTTGATGTTGTTGTCGCTCTGGAAGGCGCTGATCGACTTGCCGGTGACCGGTGCCGTGAGCGTGATGAGGTTGGCCCGCGTCGGCTTGTAGTCGGTGGCGTCGTAGCAGCTGCCGTAGCGCTCGTTGCCCTCGCCGTACCAGGCCTGGGTCTTGCCGTTGCGCGCACCGACCATGTAGCGGTTGTTGAGCGAGGACGTCATCGGCAGGAACGTCACGGCGTAGCTGCCGGTGCCCGAGGCCTCGGTGCGGCCGAAGACGTTGGCGCAGTAGGGGATGTCGAGCTCGCGGAGCACCGACGACCCTCCGCTGTAGGACGGCGGCAGCGAGGCGACCGTGATGTCTGCGCCCTCGGCCGTGGTGCCCGAGATCGAGCCGTAGACGAAGTCGGCGTCGAAGTTGCTGGACTTGGTGGCCTGCACCACGACGGCGTCACGCAGGTGCGCTCCACCACCGGTGGGCTTGTCGTCGGCACCGCGCCAGTACCAGGAACGGCGGATGCCGTCCTGGTCGCTGCCGCTGATGCGCAGTCGGTAGGAGCTGCTGGGCGAGTTGTTGGCACCGAGGTTGACCGCCAGCGAGTAGGAGCCGCCGTTGCTGGTGACGTCCTGGCCCTTGACGATCTGCACGTTGCCGCCGCGCAGGGTCTTGATGAGGTCGACACGGATGTTCTTGGCGAGCACGGACCCGACGCCGGTGACCTGTCCGGTGATCTCCTGGCGCGAGACGAGCGTCTCGGTGGAGATCTTGTTGTAGAAGTGCGTGATGTTGCGCGGTGAGTCCTCGTCGACCTTGACCGACACGTTGCTGACCGACTTGTAGTCACGGCCGGGCACGGCCGGGGCGTTGTGCGGGTTGTCGGGCGCGTTGGTGTGCAGCGCGATCGCGACGTAGACGGACTTGCCGCCCTTGACCGAGTAGCTGCGCGTGCGCGGCGTGCCGGTGTCGTCGGCGAAGGAGATCTTGCCCTTGCAGGTCTTGGACCCGGAGCACTTCACCGCCACCTTGCCGGTGCCCGACGACGAGATCGCGATGCGCGATGACTTGACGTAGAGCTTGTAGCTCGCCGCCTCGGCCGGAAGGGCTGCCAAAAGCGCTGCGACGACAGCGAAAAGAGCAGTCAGGACGATGGGAGTGCGGAGTCTCATTCAGTTCCCCGAGAACGTGGTGCGAGCAGACAGGATGTCAGCAGGGTAACAAACTTCCGGCACTCCGACCGACTCACGACGGGCAGGTCAGTCGGTCGACGAGGAGTCGCGCTCGTTGCCGCTGAAGCGGAGCGTGCCGACACTGTAGCTCTTGCCGCGCGTCACCGAGATCGAGTGCTTGCCGGAGAACGAGCGGCCGATGCCGCGCCACGAGTCGGGGTTGACCGAGATCGTCCAGCGTCCGGACGGCAGTCCGGTGACCGTGAAGCTGCCGGAGCCGTTGGAGATCGCGGTGCGGATGACCCGCTTGCCGTCGGTCGACGACAGGCGCACCATCATCTCCTTGTTGGTGCGACCGCCCGTGCGGGTGACGCGACCGCGGACGGTCGCACCCTTGAGCGTCGTCACCGAGATGCGCTTCTGGTCGGCGCCGGAGTTGCCGGTGTCCGTGACGTTGACCGTCACGTAGCTGCCGGCGCCGTTGGCCTTGCAGAACCCGCGATACATCCAGCCTGCGTAGCCGGACGGCTTCTTCTCCTGGGCCTTGCCGGCCGGGTTGGGGCTGGCGTTGCGCGCGATCGCGCGGAAGCCGCTGTTGAGCGAGAAGAGGGTGCGGAAGGCCTTCCACTTCTCCGACGTGCGGTCGATGCCCTTGAAGTAGGCGCCGTTGTCGGCGAAACGGCTGGGGTACCAGTCAGAGCAGCCGGTACGACGGGCGATCTCGACGTAGTACTTGCCCGGGGGCACGTCGCTGAACAGGCCGTTGCCGGCGGAGTTGGCGGAACGCTCGGCGACGACGGGGGCGTCGAGGATCGGGACACCGGGGACCTTCTCGCGCAGGCGCAGCCAGCGGTCGCCCTGGCTGGTGCCGGTGAAGCCCGAGAACTTGCCGTCGACGTAGACCTCGTTGTCGCTGGGGGTCACCACGACGTTGCGGACCGTGGACGCCCCGCCACCGATCGCGAGCAGGTTGCTGCGCGAGTAGTCGTAGTCCTGCACGTCGAAGCAGCTCCCGAAACGTTCGGTGGCCGGGCTGCCGTACCAGGCGTCGACCGAGCCCTTGCGGGCCGAGACCATGTAGCGCTTGTCGGCCGACGTCGTGCTGTAGGGCAGGAAGTCGATGCGGTAGCTGCCGCCCGTCGCGGTGGTCTCGCCGAAGACGTTGGCGCAGCCGACGAAGTCGAGCTCGCGGCGCACCGCGGTGCCGCCGCTGTAGCTGCGGGGCTGGCCCACGACCGTCACGCTGGTGCCGGTCTCGGCGCTGCCGCGGATCGAGGAGTAGAAGAAGTCGGCATCGAAGTTGCTGGTCTTGACGGCGTGGATGGGGCTGGCCTCACGCAGGTAGCGTCCGCCGCCGGTGAACTGGTCGTCGCTGCCGCGCCAGAACCAGGTGCGGGAGATGCCGTCCTGGTCCTTGCCGCTGATGCGCAGCCGGAAGGTGTCGGACGGCGAGTTGTTGGTGCCGAGCGGGACCGAGAAGGAGTAGCCGTCGCTGAGGTCGTCGTCGAACTTCTTGACCCGGGTGTTGCCACCGCGCTCGACCGTGAGCAGCTCGACGCGCAGCTGGCTGACCTGGCTGCCACCGACGCCTTGGGCCGTGCCGGTGATCTGCTGGCTGGCCTTGTAGGTCTCGGTGGTCACCGTGTAGTCGTGCGTGACCTTCTTGGGCGAGCTCTCGGCGATGCGCAGCTTGACGCCGGTCTTGCGGTCGTACTCGCCGTTGACCGACTGACCGCCGTTGTGCGGGTTGGCCGCCGAGCTGTCGTTGACGGCGACCTTCTCGTAGGTCGTCTTGTTGCCGGGGACGCTGTAGCTCGTGATCTTGGTCGAGCCGAGGAAGCGGAGCTTGCCCTTGCAGGTGCTCTTGGAGTGGCAGGAGATGGCGACCTTGCCGTTGCCCGCCGTGGAGATCGCGATGCTCTTGGACTTGAGGAACGCGTTGTAGCTCGCCGCCTCGGACGGTGCCGCCACGAGCAGCCCGGCCACCAGGGCCATCAGCGCAGGGACGAGCAGGATGATGCGGTGCTTCATGAAATCCCCGGGACTCTCTCGATGGGCAACCGGCTCAGATTATCAGTCGGCCGCGGCTTCAGAGGCATTTGCGGCGGCGTCGAGCCGGCGAAGCGCACCCAGTGCCATGTCGCGGTCGGTCGTGCGCCACATGTCGGGCAGCGACGCGGCGAGGAACGATCCGTAGCGGGCCGTGACGATGCGCGGGTCGAGGATCGCGACGACCCCCTTGTCGGTCGAGCGACGGATGAGCCGTCCGGTGCCCTGGGCGAGCAGGAGCGCGGCGTGGTTGGCGGCGACCGTCATGAAGCCGTTGCCCCCGCGCTTCTCGACGAGCCGCTGGCGCGCGCTCATCAGGGGGTCGTCTGGCCGCGGGAACGGGATGCGGTCGATGATCACGAGCTGGCAGGTGTCGCCGGGCAGGTCGACGCCCTGCCACAGGCTCAGCGTGCCGAACAGGCAGGTGCTCGGCGTCTCGGCGAACCGGCGAGCCAGCTCGGGCAGCTGCGCGTCGCCCTGGCACCAGATGTCGATGTCGGGCAGGCGCTCGCGCACCTGCTCGGCGGCCTTCTCGGCGCCGCGACGCGACGAGAAGAGCCCGAGCGTACGGCCGCCGGCCGCCTCGATCAGGGTCGTGATCTCGGCGAGCTGGGCCTCCTCGAGGCCGTCGCGGCCCGGCAGCGGCAGGTCGCGGGCGACGTAGAGCATGCCCTGCTTGCGGTAGTCGAACGGCGAGCCGACGTCGAGCGAGCGCCACGGCGGGTCGTCGCCCCACAGGCCCAGCGACCGCGCGACGGGCTCGAAGCCGCCGCCGAGCTTGAGCGTGGCGCTCGTCAGCACGACCGTCTTGTCGGCGAAGAGCTTGTCGCGCAGGGCCGCGGAGACGTCGATCGGTGCGACGTGGAGCCGCTTGTCGCCGCGGCGGTCGCTGCTCAGCCACAGCACCTCGGTGTCGCCCTTGGCCGCCATGCGCTCGGCGATCTTGCGGACGTCGTCGACCATGCCGCGCGCCTGCAGCTTGGCGGCGTCGGGCTCACCCTTGTCCTTCTCCTTGGGGAAGCCCGAGAGGCAGGCGCGGGCGCTGTCGCGGACGAAGGCCAGCACCTCGCGCAGCGGCTGCGGCGGGTCGTCGATGCGACCCTCCTCGGTGCGCGCCAGCACGTCGGCGAGGGCGTCGGACGCGTCGGAGAGGTCGTCGGCCTCGGGCCCCTCGACCTGGGCGCGGGCGCGGCGCGCGGCGCGCTCGACCACCGCGGGGTCGAGCTCGTCGGTGGACGCCTGGGTGACGCGGGCCGCCAGCTCGTGGGCCTCGTCGACGACCACCGCGTCGTACTCCGGCAGCATCGGCACGCCGTCGATCGCGTCGATCGCCAGCAGTGCGTGGTTGGTGACGACGACCTGGGCGGTGTGGGCGTCCTCGCGCGCGAGCTCGGCGAAGCACTCGAGCGCGTGCGCGCAACGGGAGGCGCCGAGGCACTCGCGGTGGTTGACGCTGACCTGACGCCAGGCGCGCTCGTTGTGGGACGGGGCGGAGTCGCGGTCGCCGGTGTGACCGCCTGCCGCCTGCTCCTCGGCCCACTCGCGCAGCTCGACGACCTCGGCACCGAGCGATCCCTCGGGGACGTCGATCAGCGTGCCCTGGTCGTCGGGCGCCCCCTCGCGGACGCGGTGCAGGCAGGCATAGTTGCTGCGCCCCTTGACGACCGCGTGGTGCGGGACGGTGTCGAGGGTCGCGCGGGCGGCCTCCTTGAGCGCGGGGATGTCGCGCTCGACGAGCTGGTGCTGCAGGTTGAGGGTCGCCGTCGCGACGACGACCCGCTTGCCGTGCAGGAGGCTCGGCACGAGGTAGCCGAGCGACTTGCCGGTGCCGGTGCCGGCCTGCACCAGCAGGTGCTCACCGGAGTCGAGGGCCTGCTTGACGGCCTCGGCCATCTCGATCTGGCCGGGACGGTCGGCTCCCCCGACGGCCTCGACGGCGGCGTGGAGGACGTCGCGGATGTCAGGCACAGTCCGAAGGTTATCGTTGCGGCTCGACGAGCCGTGTCGGGCAGTCCACAGCCCTCACCCGCGCGAGCGGCCGATCAGCCCGAGCAGCTCGCGGATGGGCCCGGCAGGCGGGGCGGCGGGCCCCGACCAGACGGCCCGGAACGTCCGGCGCATCCGCAGCCCGGGGGTCGGGACCTCGACCAGCTGCCCCGACTCGAGGTCGGCACCGACGACGAGCCGGCTCACCACGGCGGGTGCCCCACCCGCGCGGACGGAGGCGCGCACGGCGCTCGACGTCGTCAGCTCCACGGCCGCGTCGTTCATCGTCAGGCCGTGCTCGGCGAGCGCGGTTTGGAGCACGTCGCGGGTGCCGGAGCCGACCTCACGGCTCGTGAGCGACATCGCCGCGACCTGCTGCGGCGTGAGGCTCACCCGGTGCGCCGCGAGCGGGTCGGACGGCGACACCACCAGCACGAGGTCGTCGTGGCCGACGTCGCGGCTGCGGAGCCCGGCCGGAGCGCCGGTGCCCTCGACGAACCCGAGGTCGGCGGACCCGTCCTGCACCATCTCGACGACGTGGCGGCTGTTGGTCGCCAGCAGGCTGACGGACGTCGGTGGCCGCCGCTCGGCCTCCTGTCGCTGGCGCAGCTGCACGAGCCAGCGGGGCACGAGGTGCTCGGCGACGGTCATGCTGGCGGCGAGGTGCAGCTCGCGGCTGCGCTCGGCGCGCAGCGAACCGATCGCGCCGTCGACCTCGTCGGCCAGGTCGAGCAGCCGCGCCGCCCACTCGACCAGCACGGTGCCGGCCGGTGTGAGGGTCGATCCGCGGGCACCACGGCGTACGAGCGTGACACCGACCTGGGCCTCGACCGTGCGCAGCCGCTCCGACGCGGACTGCTGGGTGATCTCGAGCGCCCGCGCGGCCCCACCGATGCTGCCGGCGCGCGCGACCTCGAGCAGCAGGGCGAGCCCGGCCAGGTCGGGCATGTGCGGACTGAGGGTCACAGGCCAGACCTTACAGCAGCCACAGGCCAAGGCTGTGGACTCACAGGATCGCGATCTCTACCGGCACGGACGGCGGCGGACCACGCTGGAGCCATGGCCACGATCGACACCTTCGGCACCACGCTCGGCACCACGCCGGGCACCGCCCCCATCACGGACCGGGTCGTCACGTTCGGCCCCAACTGGTTCGCTGCCGTGATGGGCACCGGCATCGTCGCCGTCGCGGCGACGTCGCTCCCCCGGCGGCTGCCGGGCCTCGACCTGCTCGCGCACACGGCGTGGGTCGGCGCGGCGGCGCTGCTGGCGGTGCTGATCGCCGCGACGGTCGCGCACTGGCTGGCCCATCCCGGCATCGCGCGCTCCTATCTCGACGACCCCGTGCTCTCGCACTTCCACGGCGCACCGGCCATGGCGCTCATGACCGTCGGCGCGGGCGCCCTGCTCGTCGGCCACGACCTGGTCGGCGACGCGACAGCCCTCGTGACCTACGCAGTGCTGTGGACGATCGGCACTGCGCTCGGTCTCTGGACGACGGTCGCGATCCCCCGACGGACCCGACGACGCAGCGACCCCTACGGCGGCCCGGCCTTCGGCGGCTGGCTCATGCCGGTCGTGCCGCCGATGGTCAGCGCCGCGACCGGTCCGCTCGCCGTCCCTCACCTGCCGACCGCTCTCCGCACGCCGATGCTCACGCTGTGCACCGTGCTGTTCGTCGTGGCGGTGGCCGCCAGCGCACCGGTGCTCGTGACGATCGTGCGGCGCACGCTGCGCGGACAGCTCGGCGCAGCGGCGACCGTGCCGACCCTGTTCATCGTGCTCGGGCCTCTCGGCCAGTCGGTCACGGCGGCGCACGCCGTCACCGACGCGGCCGGTCCGGCGTACGCCCGTCTCGGTCTTGCGTATGGGGTGCCGGTGCTGGCCCTCGCTGTGGTGTGGCTGCTCGTCGCCGCGACGATCGTCGCGCGCACGGCGCGCACCGGGCTGCCGTTCACCCTCACCTGGTGGTCGTTCACGTTTCCGGTCGGGACCGTCGTGACGGGCACCTCGGCGGTCGCCGCCGCGACCGGCTCCCCCGCCCTCGGAGTCGTCGCCACCGTCCTGTTCGTGGCGCTGCTCGGCGCCTGGACGACCGTGGCCGCCCTCACCGTGCGCGACACGTGCAACGGTCGGCTGCTGGGCCCGGGTCAGCCCTCGACGGCGTAGGGCTCGAGCTCGCTGGCCAGCGCGCCGTTGACCCGCGCGACGACGTGCGTGCCGTCGGCCTCGTGGTCGAGCGACTCGATCTCGCCCTGCACGTGGATCTGGTTGAGCAGGTCGCCACGGGCATAGGGCAGCAGCACGTCGATGTGCGCCGACGGCTGCGGCAGGTCGGCCTCGATCGCGCTGAGCAGCTCGTCGATGCCCTCGCCCGAACGGGCGCTGACGACGATCGCGTGGGGCTCGCGCACCAGCAGCTGCTTGATGACCAGCGGGTCGGCGACGTCGGCCTTGTTGATGACGATGAGCTCGGGGATCTCGGCGGCGCCGGCCTCGAGGACGACTTGGCGGACGGCCGCGATCTGACCCTCGGGATCGGGGTCGGACCCGTCGACGACGTGCAGGATGAGGTCGGACTCGGCGACCTCCTCGAGCGTGGAGCGGAACGCCTCGACCAGCTGGTGCGGCAGGTTGCGGACCAGACCGACGGTGTCGGAGAGCGTGTAGACGCGTCCGTCGGAGGTCTGCGTGCGCCGGGTCGTCGGGTCGAGGGTCGCGAACAGTGCGTTCTCGACCAGCACGCCCGCGTCGGTGAGGCGGTTGAGCAGGCTCGACTTGCCGGCGTTGGTGTAGCCCGCGATCGACACCGACGGGATCTCGTGCCGCTGGCGGTTGCCCTTCTTGGTCTCGCGGGCCTTGCCGAGCTCCTTGAGCTCGCGGCGCAGCTTGGTCATCTTCATCTGGATGCGACGACGATCGGTCTCGAGCTTGGTCTCGCCGGGGCCACGACCACCGATGCCCTCGCCGCCGGCGGCACGACCACCGGCCTGACGGGAGAGGTTGCCACCCCAGCCGCGCAGACGCTGGGTCTGGTACTGCAGCTGGGCCAGCTCGACCTGCGCCTTGCCCTCCTTGGACTTGGCGTGCTGGGCGAAGATGTCGAGGATCAGCGCGGTGCGGTCGACGACCTTGACCTTGCACCGGTCCTCGAGGTTGCGCAGCTGGCTCGGCGCGAGCGCGCCGTCGCAGATGATCGTGTCGGCGCCGCTGGCCTCGACCGCCGCGCGCAGGTCCTCGACCTTGCCCGAGCCGATGTAGGTGGCGGGGTCGGGCTTCTGGCGTCGCTGGATCAGGGCGTCGAGCACCTCGGAGCCGGCCGTCTCGGCGAGCAGCTTGAGCTCGGCCATCGAGTTGTCGGCGTCCTCGGCGGTGCCCTCGGTCCAGACACCGACCAGCACGACGCGCTCGAGGCGCAGCTGGCGGTACTCGACCTCGGTGATGTCCTCGAGCTCGGTGCGCAGGTTGGCGACGCGTCGCAGCGAGTGGCGCTCCTCCAGCTCGAGGCCTTCGGTGCCCTGCGGCTCGTACGTGGAGCCCGTCGAGGTGTCGGTCATGCAGTCCAATCCATGGTGCCCCGCGCGACGATCTCGGCGGGACCGGTGAGAGTGATGTGGTCGTCGGCGCCCCACGTGACGTGGACGGTGCCGCCGGGCACGTCGACCCGGTAGGTGACGGGGTGGGCGGCGGCGTCGGCCACCGCGGTCGCGACGGCCACGGCGCAGGCACCGGTGCCGCACGATCGCGTCTCGCCCGAGCCGCGCTCGTGCACCCGCATCGCGACGTGGCGCTCGCCCTCGCGGACGACGAACTCGACGTTGACGCCCTCGGGATAGACCGACTCGTCGTAGTCGGGCTGCGTGAGCAGGGTGCCCGCGTCGTCGAGGCGGTCGACGAACGCGACGGCGTGGGGGTTGCCGGTGCGGACGTCCTGGGCCTCCCACGTCGTGCCGTCGGCGCTCACCTTGGAGACGCCCTGCACGACCGGGACCCCCATGTCGACGCTGATCGCGTCGCCGTCGATCGTGATGACCTTGTCGCCGTCGCGCGACCCGACGACGAACGGGGTCGTGGGGTCGACGAGCCCCTCCTGCACCAGGTGCAGGGCGAAGACCCGGATGCCGTTGCCGCACATCTCGCTGACGGACCCGTCGGCGTTGCGGTAGTCCATGAACCACTCGCCCGCGGACTCGATGCCGGGGTCGGTGCGGCCCAGCGCGGACGTGCGGATGACGCGCAGGACGCCGTCGGCCCCGATGCCGCGCCGACGGTGGCAGAGGGCGGCCACGAAGGCCCCCTCCAGATCGCCGTGGACGGAGCCGTCATGGTCCGGGAGCAGCACGAAGTCGTTCTCCGTGCCGTGCCCCTTGAGCCATGGAAAGGTCATGTCTCCCAGTCTACTCGGCGTCGACGAGGGCCATGGCCTGCTCGACGAGGTCGTCCGCGTCGTACGGGAGCCAGTGGATGCGGGGGTCTTTGCGGAACAACCGGTCCTGACGCCGGGCGAACTTGCGGGTGCCGGTGACGGTCGCGTCGCGGGCCTCGCCCTCGGTCGTCTCGCCCCGCAGGTGGGCGAGGATCTGCTGGTAGCCCAGCGCCCGGGACGCGGTCATCCCGTCCTCGAGCCCCAGCGGGAGCAGGCGGCGCACCTCGTCGACGAACCCGTCGGCCCACATGACGTCGACCCGCTCGGCGAGGCGTGCGTCGAGGACGCTGCGCGCCACGTCGAGCCCGATCATGACGACGTCGTCGTAGATCGACTCGTGGCCGGGCATCGTGGCGGTGAACGGCTCCCCCGTCAGCTCGATGACCTCGAGTGCACGGACCACGCGGCGGTCGTTGGTCGGCAGGATCTGTGCCGCGGCGGCCGGGTCGCGGCGGGCGAGCTCGGCGTGCAGGGCGTCGGGCCCCCGCTCGGCGAGCTCGGCCTTCCAGCGATCGCGCACGGCCGGGTCGGTGCCGGGGAACTCCAGCCGGTCGAGCACCGCGCGGACGTAGAGCGCCGATCCGCCGACCAGCACCGGGGTCACGCCGCGGGAGTGGCAGTCGGCGACGACGTCGCGGGCCAGCTGCTGGAACTCCGCGACGCTCGCTGTCTGGGTGACGTCGAGGACGTCGAGCAGGTGGTGGACGACCCCGCCCCGCTCGGCGAGCGGCGCCTTGGCGGTGCCGATGTCCATGCCGCGGTAGAGCTGCATCGAGTCGACGTTGACCGCCTCCGCCGCGCCCAGTCGGCGGGCGATCTCGACGGCCAGCGACGACTTGCCGGACGCCGTCGGGCCGACGACGGCCACGATGCGATCGGGCACAGACATACCCCGGATTGTCGCAGTAGTCTGATGCCCACACGGGGGCGGTCGCGCCCTTGACCGGACCGAAGGGGAGAAGCCATGGGTTTCCTCGACAAGCTGAAGAAGAAGGCTCCTGAGCTCAAGGAGAAGGCAGCCGATCTCGCCGCCAGCCAGAACGACAAGATCGACCAGGGCATCGACAAGGCCGCCGACCTCGCCAGCAAGGCGACCAAGGGCAAGTACGACTCGAAGATCGACGGCGCGGCCGAGAAGGCCAAGGACGCTGCCGACAAGCTCGCCGAGGACGGCAAGAAGTAGCCGGAACGACCCGCTAGAACAGCCAGTCGGCCACGACGTAGCCGACTCCGAAGGGCGCCACGTCCACCCGCAGCCGCGCGGTGACGTCGGCGCCCTTCTTCGTGCCACCGGAGCCCGGGTGATCGTGGGCTGCCTGGTCGAGGGCCAGCTCGCCCAGCGTCCGCAGGGCCGGCGCCCCGGCGGCCGCCAGCTCGGCGCCGAGGTCGAGATCGAGCTTCGACAGCGCCCCGGCGTCACCTGCCGCGAGCGCCGCGGCGATGCCGGCGTCGAACGCCTCGGCCCGGTCGTCGAGGAAGCCCGGCGCCTGGAGCGAGCGCCGCGCGCTGCCGTCGCCCATCAAGAGCAGGGCCACCCGACCGTCGACGGCGGGCCGCCCGGTGGAGTACGTCCGCGGCCCGGTCCACCCGGCGCGGTCGAGCAGCCATGCCCCGACCGTCAGGCTGAGCGGCAGCTCGCGGGTCGGTCCGCCGACCGTGACGTCGACGCCGTACGCGCCGAGCGTGCCGCCGGCCGTCTCGTCGCGATCGGCACCCTGCGGCCCGGCGCCGATGACGACGACGCGGTCGGGCGACGAGTCGAGCAGCGTCCGGACGACGTCGTCGCACGCCTGACGCACAGCGCCGAGCTCGTCGTCGACGCCCGGACCGACCTCGGGGACGAGGGCCGGAGGATGCGGGCACACGGCAGCGGCGAGGATCACCTGGCGAGCCTAGACCAGCCGGCCAGGCTCGGCCCGTCCACTCGGCGCCCGCCGGACCTCTCGTCACGCCCCTGTCAGGGGCAGCCGATCTCCTTCTTGACAAAGGTCGCGAGGGCGACGTCCTCGGCCTTCTGCTCGGACTCCGGGCGCTGGTCGGCGAGCGCCCAGCCGACCGGGCTCGCCGAGGCACCGATCACGCACTCGTCGCCGACGAACACCGCGACGCCGTCGGAGTCGTCGTAGAGCGCCGGCTCGCCGTCGACCTCGATCCGGTTCTCGGGCGGGCTGTCGGCCTGGGCCATGACGCTCATGCCCTGGTTGCCGACGACCGAGGCGAGCGTCGCGGTGCGCTGCTCGCTGACGTACGTGCACGTCAACGAGCCGTTGGACGCCGCTGAGCCGCGGGCCACCAGGACCGTCCCCACCGCCTCCTGCACCGTCGAGCCCGTCGCGGACGGGCAGGCCTTCGGCAGCCGCACCGCCCCGGGCTTCTCGTCACCGAGGTTGGCGGCCACCTCCTTCGCCAGTGCCACGACGTCGTCGCGGGTGATCGTGTCGGAGTCGCCGTTGTCGTAGACGTTGCTGTCAACGATGAGGTCCTGGTCGCCGACCCGAGCGACGATGCGCACCCCGTCGTAGGAGTTGGTCGAGATCATTGCCTCGTCACCGATGCCCGCGAGAGGCTCGGCCGCGACGCCGGAGCTCACGCCCGTCCCCGCGCTCAGGGCCGTCAGGTCGGGACCGCCCATCGCGGCTCGGACGGCGAACCCGACGGCGGGGCTCGGGACGACCCGGCACTCGACGAAGAGCTCGGCACCGGACTTGAGGGTCTCCGCGGGCGCCACGGGCTCGTCGCCGAAGCCCTCCTGCAGGTCGGCCACGGTCTCGTCCGACACCAGGCCGCAGACGTCGAGGCCCTGGTCGCCCACGATGGCGGTGCCGCCGCCGGCCTCGTCGCTCCCGCAGGCCGACGTGAGTGCCAGCACGGCGATGGTCAGCAGCGCGGTGATGTGTCGCATGAGGTCCCCCGAGACTCGTGACGTGACCTGATTGTCGCAGGTCTCGACGGCCGGCATGGCACGATGGCACCCGTGTTGGAGACCCAGGGCCTGCCGCCCTACCCGCCTGCGAGGAACGTCTGGGAGTTTCCGCCGCCGCCCGTGCAGAAGCGGTGGAAGTGGATCGCCGTCGCAGCGATGGTGCTCGGGCTCGTCGTGGCAGTGGTCCTGGTGAGCGTGCTGGTCGAGCTCGACCGGAAGGACGCCCCCGGGCTGATCGAGGACGGCACGCTCGTGTCGATCGTCGACCGCGAGTGCGAGCTCATGCGCTCCACCGTCGAGTCGATGCCGCTCTCGGGCTCCGCCACGCGCCAGGCCCGCACGATCGGCGACCAGAACGAGGCGGTCGAGGGCATGCTGGAGCGCATCCGCGCCCGGGGCGGTGCGGCGATCGCTGCCGACCGTCCCACCGAGGAGTGGCTCGCTGACTGGCAGACGATCCTCGACGCCCGCAGCCGCTTCGCCGCCGACCTCGTCACCGGTGGGGCGGAGGACTTCGAGCTGCCGCTCGACGCGGACGGCGACCCGGTCTACCTGCGCATGAACGACGTGTGGCTGGGTGCCACCGTCTGCGAGGTGCCGGCGGCCCTGCTGTCGCCCTATCCCGACCAGGCGCCGTCAGACATCTGACGCGCGGGCGGCCTTCTTCTGCTCCTGCTTGTAGGCCCGGACCTTGGCCAGGGAGTCCGCATCGACGACGTCGGCCACCGACCGGTAGCCCTTGCGGCCGTAGTCGCCGACCACCGTCGTCCAGCCCCGCGGCTTGACGTCGAGCTGCTTGGCCAGCAGCGCGGCGAAGATCTTGGCCTTCTGCTCGCCGAACCCCGGCAGCGCCTTGAGACGCTTGAGCAGCGCCTCACCTGTCTTGGCCTCGGTCCAGATGCGGGTCGTGTCGCCGTCGTACTCGTCGACGACCACTCGCGCGAGGTCCTGCAGGCGTCCGGCCATCGAGCGGCCGTAGCGGTGGATCGCCGGCGGCGTCGCGCACAGGTCGGCAAAAGCCTCGGGCTCGGCAGCCGCGATCGCCGCAGGGTCGAGCGTCCCGAACCGGTCGAGCACCTTGGCAGGTCCGGCGAACGCCCTCTCCATCGGGAACTGCTGGTCGAGGAGCATCCCCGCGAGCAGGGCGAACGGGTCGTTGGTCAGGACTTCGTCGGCGTGAGGGTCCTGGGCGATCTGGATCGGCATGCGCCCATCCTCCCATCCACCCACCAGCCACAAACTGTGCGCGTCTGCACCGTTCCGGCGGCCATTCTGGGGCAGACACGCACACTTTCGCGCTGGGGTGGGACGATGACGGCGTGATCCGGGACGTGGCCATCTCCGTGGCCGTCAGCCTGCTCGTCCTGTGGCTCCTGCTCCTGGTCGCCCTGTGGTGGCGCCGTCCCGGCGACGCGCAGGTCCGGGACGCCATGCGGCTGGTGCCAGACGTGCTCGCCCTGCTGGGACGTCTCGCCCGCAACAGGTCGCTCCCCCGCGGCGTGCGGGTGCGCCTGTGGCTGCTGCTCGGCTACCTGCTGATGCCGATCGACCTGGTGCCGGACTTCATCCCGGTGATCGGGTACGCCGACGACGTCGTGGTCGTCGCGCTCGCCCTGCGGTCGGTGGTGCGTCGCGCCGGCGCGGACGCACTGGAGCAGCACTGGCGCGGGACAACCGACGGACTCGCGGTGATCAGGCGCCTGGCTGGGGTCAGCCCACCGGCTCCGTGACCGCGAGGAGGAGGGCCGGGAGCGTGCCCTTGAGCAGCCCGAGGTCGATCGGTCGGTCCTCGAGCAGCGCCTCGCGCAGGGCCGTGTCGTAGGTGCCCATCACGATCGTCGCGGCGTGCGACAGCTCGATCGTCAGGCGCCGGCCCAACGCCTCGAGCGCCGACGTCAGGAAGGCTTCGAAGTCGGTGCGCACCTGACGGGACGCCGCCACGAACTCACGGCCGACCGCGTCGTCGCGGACGCCGCGCAGCTCGAACTCAGCGTGGACGAGGTACCACTCGCGATCCTGCTGCTGGCCCAGCAGGAAGCGGTCCATGATGACGCCGACGGCGTCGAGCGTGTCGAGACCCTCGAACGACGACGGGTCGGCGGCCGCGCGCAGCACCGTGAACATCTGCTCACGCTCGCGGTCGAACAGGGCGAGGACGAGCTCGTCCTTGCTGGCGAAGTTGGAGTAGAACGCGCCGCGCGTGAAGCCGGCCTGCTCGCAGATGTGCTCGACGGACGCGCCCTGGATGCCCTCGCGCGCCAGCACGGTGCGGGCAGCGTCGAGCAGCCGCTCGCGGGTCGCCGCTCGGCGACGGACCGCGGGCCGTTCGGTGGACACCTGTGCCATGACGCCTTCCTGGACCTCGACCTCGCTGTGACGTGGACATCATACTCGATACATTGACGTATTGGATACACAACCGTATCGTGTTGGTGTGTCGACCTCCCTCTATTCGCTCGGCCGCTGGGCCTTCCGCCATCCCCGTCGCGTGCTCGGAGCGTGGGTCGCGATCCTGCTGGTCTCCGGCGTCGCCGCCTTGGGCCTCGGCAGCGGCACCCAGAACTCCTTCGACATCCCCGGCACCGAGTCGCAGGAGGCGATCAACTCGCTCGGGCGGACGTTCCCCGAACTCAGCGGCGCCTCGGCCTATCTCGTCGTCGTCGCCCCGGACGGGCGGACCGTCGACGACCAGCGCACCCGGCGCCTGATCGACGACGCGATCACGGACATGAAGAAGGTCGACGGCGTCAGCGACGTCGTGTCGCCCTACTCCGACATGACGTCGATCGGCGTCTCGAAGGACAAGGTCGCCGCGCAGGTGCAGGTGCAGTTCGACCGCAAGCTCACCGCCGTCACCGCGGACGACCGCGCCCAGCTGGTCGACACCGGGGACGCGCTGAAGAAGGCCGGCTACACGATCGCGTTCGGCGGCGACGTCTTCACCAGCACCGGGCCGCAGCTGTCGATCACCGAGGTCATCGGCGTGATCGTCGCGTTCGTCGTGCTCTACCTGATGTTCCGGTCGCTGCGCGCGGCCGTCATGCCGATCGTCACGGCCCTGCTGGGGGTCATGGTCACGACGGCGATCACGATCGCCGCGACCGGCTTCATCACAATCTCGGCGACCGCTCCCCTGCTGGCCCTGATGATCGGGCTGGCGGTGGGCATCGACTACGCCCTGTTCATCGTGTCGCGGCACCGCGAGCAGCTCGCCGACGGGGTCGAGCCCGAGGAGGCGGCAGCCCGATCGGTGGCGACGGCCGGGTCTGCGGTCGTCTTCGCCGGGGTGACGGTCGTCATCGCGCTGCTGGGCCTCGCGATCGCGCGCATCCCGTTCCTCACGATCATGGGCGCCGTCGCGGCCCTGTCGGTCGTCGTCGCCGTGGCGGTCGCGCTGACGGTGCTGCCTGCACTGCTCGGACGCGCCGGCGCCCGCCTCACGCCCAGCGCGGACCACCCGCCGGGAGGCTTCTCGCGGCGCTGGGCCGAGGTCACGACCCGCTTCCCGCTGCTGGCGATCGTCATCGTGGTGGTCGGCCTGGCCGTCGTCACGATCCCGTCGAAGGACCTGCAGCTGGCCCTGCCCGACAACGGCACCGCCCCGGCCGGCAGCACGCAGCGGGTGGCGTACGACCTCGTCGACGAGCACTTCGGCCCCGGCTACAACGGCCCGCTGCTGGTCAGCGTCGACATCATCTCCTCGACCGACCCGGTCGGCGTCGTGGACGGCATCGCCGCCGACCTGCGCGCGATGAAGGGCGTCGACGGCATCGGCCTCGCGACGCCGAACCGCACGGCCGACACCGGCATCATCCAGGTCATCCCGTCGACAGGCGCGACCGACGAGCGCACGACCCGGCTGGTGCAGCAGATCCGCGACCGCGAGCCCGAGTGGCAGGAGAAGTACGACGTCCCGGTCGCCGTCACCGGACTGACCGCCGGCGGCATCGACGTCTCCGACCGGCTCCAGAGCGCGCTGCTGCCGTTCGGGATCGTCGTGGTCGGCCTGTCGGTGCTGCTGCTGATGATCGTCTTCCGCTCGATCGTCGTGCCGCTCAAGGCGACGCTCGGCTTCCTGCTGTCGACCGGGGCGTCGTTCGGCGCCGTGGTCGCGGTGTTCCAGTGGGGCTGGCTGATGGACCTCGTCCACCTCGAGGAGACCGGGCCCCTCATCAGCTTCCTGCCGATCATCCTGATGGCCGTGCTGTTCGGCCTGTCGATGGACTACGAGGTCTTCCTCATGGCCCGCATGAAGGAGGAGTACGTCCGCACCGGCGACCCGCACCGCGCGATCGTCGACGGCTTCGTCGGCAGCTCACGGGTCGTGACCGCCGCGGCGGTCATCATGCTCGCCGTCTTCGCCGCGTTCGTGCCCGAGGGCGACCCCAACATCAAGCCCATCGCGTTCGCCCTGGCCGTCGGCGTGTTCGTCGACGCGTTCCTGATCCGCATGCTCTTCGCTCCCGCCGTGCTCGAGCTGTTCGGCCGACGGGCCTGGACGCTGCCCGCCGCGCTGGACCGTCGCCTGCCCCACGTCGACGTCGAGGGCGAGGGCCTGCACCGCCGGGTCGAGCTGCAGGCCTGGCCGCGACCCGACTCGACCGCGGCCATCTCCGCCGCCGCGCTCACGGTGTCGGGGCCCGAGGGCCTGGTCTACAACGACGTCTCGGTCGAGGTCGATCGCGGCGACTGGCTCGTCGTGCACGGTCCCAGCGGCGCCGGCAAGACCGCGCTGCTGCTGACGTTCGCCGGCCGCATGGCGTACGACAGCGGGCGGCTGCGGGTCAACGGCTTCCTGCTGCCACAGGAGGCCTCCGGCGTGCGGCACAGCGTCGCGCTCGCCGAGCTGACCGGCCTCAACGACCTCGAGGACAACCTCAGCATCGACCAGCACATCGCCGAACGCCTCTCGATCCGCTCGTTCGGGCTCTGGGTCAGTCGCGGCCGGATCTCCCCGATCCTCGCCGAGCTCAACGACGCGCTGGAACGGGCGCACGACGACGCGGGCGTCCCGTACGAGCCGCTCGCGGGCACCGCCCTGGTGTCGTCGCTGACCCGGCTCGAGCGCAAGCTGCTCGGTGTCGTCCTCGCCCTGACCGACGACCCGCGCATCGTGATCGTCGACGACGCCGACGACCTGCGGTCGTCGGAGAACATCGACCTGCTCTGGTCGGCCCTGGCATGGCTGCTCGAGGACCGCGACGTCACGCTCGTCGCGAGCGTCCAGTCGGCCTCCGCCGCTCCCTCACCACCCGATGACACCGCGCCCAGCCGGCTCCACCTCCTGGAGCTGGACACCTCCCGCACCCTCCACGAGTTGATGCTCTGATGCTGTTCCTGAATCGTTGGCCGTCCCCCACGCTCCCCTGGTTCGAGCTCGCGCGGTTCCGCCGCAGCCGCCTGACCCGCGCCGCCGTGGTCGCCGTGATGCTGGTGCCGCTGTTCTACGGCGCGATGTACGTCTGGGCCAACCTCGACCCGACCGGGCGGCTCGACCACGTCAAGGCCGCCGTCGTCAACGAGGACAAGCTCGTCGAGATCACCGGCCGCGACGGCAAGAAGCAGCCCGTCGCCGTCGGGCGCCAGCTCGCCGGCAACCTGGTGAGCAACGACGACGACGACAACTACGACTGGGTGCTGACCGACGCCAAGGACGCCCAGCAGGGGCTTGCCGACGGCGACTACAAGGCGGTCCTGACGATCCCCGAGAACCTGTCGAAGGCGGCGACCTCGACCAGCGGCGACCCGGCCGACGCGATCCAGGGCAATCTCGACCTGCAGACCAACGACGCCGTCAACTACATCAACGGCACCATCGCGCAGACGATCCTGCGGGCCGCCAAGGGAGCGCTCAACGCCCAGGTCACCGAGACCTATCTCGACAACGTCTACCTGAGCTTCTCCGACATCAAGATCGCGCTCGACGACGCGGCGGACGGGGCGGCGAAGCTGGCCGACGGCGCTGACCAGCTCGCCGGAGGTGCGTCCGATCTCGCCGACGGCGCCGACCAGCTCGCTGACGGTGCCGGGCAGCTCGACGACGGAGCCCAGCAGCTCTCCAGCGGCCTCGACGAGCTGGACGACCGGACCGCTCCCCTGCCCGGCCAGACCCAGAAGCTCGCGGACGGTGCGCGCCAGGTCGCCGACGGCAACGCCGAGCTCAACGACACCGTGCAGGGCGTCACCCGGGCCATCCTCGGGGCCACCGACACCGCCGACGCCGACATCGACGAGCTCGCCGGCAACCTCGACGCCCTGGCCGACCAGTGCGAGGCGGCCCAGCCCGAAGGCCTCGACTGCAGCCTGCTTCGTCAGGCCGCTGACGGCTCGGGCGACCTGAAGGACTTCGTCGGCGGGGTGCGTGGCCAGGCCCGTGACCTCGGGGCAGGCACCCAGAAGCTCGCCGACGGCTCGAAGCAGGTGGCTGACGGCAACGCCCGGCTCGCCGCCAGCGTGCCGCAGCTCGTCGACGCGATCGGTCAGGCGTCCAGCGGAGCAAGCCGCCTTGCCGCAGCCACCGGCCAGGTCAGCGCCGGCGCCGGCCAGCTGTCCGACGGTGCGGGCCAGCTCGCCGACGGGGCCAACGAGCTCTCGGCCGGAGCCCTCAAGCTCACCAACGGGCTCCGCGACGGCAGCGGCGAGGTGCCCGACTACGACAAGTCCGAGCGCGAGACCCTCTCGAAGACCGCGGCCACTCCGATCGAGGAGGCCGCCGACCGGGTCAACGAGGTCAAGAACTACGGCGAGGCGCTGGCGCCCTACTTCATGTCGCTGGCGCTCTGGGTCGGCGCGATGGCGATCTACCTGTTGCTCCGGCCGCTCTCGGCCCGGGCGATCGCCTCGACGACCGGCAGCGTCCGCACGGCGCTCGCCGGGTATGCGCCCGGCGTCGCGGTCTCGGTCGTCCAGGTCGCCCTGCTGCTCGTCGTGCTCCAAGGGGTCCTCGGCATCACGCCGGCCAACCAGTGGCTGCTGATCGGCATGTCCCTCGCCACGGCGGCGGTCTTCACAGCCATCAACCAGATGTTCGTGGCGCTGTTCGGCGGGGCGGGACGCTTCGCGGCGCTCGTGTTCGTCAGCCTGCAGCTGACGTCGGCCGGCGGGACCTATCCGATCGAGACGGCGCCACCGTTCTTCAACGTGCTGCACGACCTGCTGCCGATGACCTACACGGTGCACGGCCTGCGAGCCGCCCTCGCCGGTGGCACGGACGGCGTGCTGCGCGACTTCCTCGTGCTCGGGCTGTTCACGGTGCTGGCGCTGGGCGTCACGGTGATCGCCGCGCGGCGTCGCCAGACGGTCACGATCGCCCGGCTCCACCCGACCCTGCAGGTCTGAATTCCGAGACCGGAGTCCCCGATCTGTGTCCGGGCGTGCCGGTGGGCCACCGGACCAGGCTGGTCAGGCGGCTCGGCGGTAGCCGGTTCGTCGTCGGCGGCGCAGCCGCCGTCCGTCGCGGGTCGTGAACACGAACCCGGACACAGCGTCCCCGCTGATCTGCAGCAGGTTGCGGTGCACCAGGTGGAGTGCGCGGCTCGTCCCTCGCCGCATCAGCGACTACGTCGCTGCCGGGCTTCGCCCGGGCACCTGCCTCGCTTCGCTCGGCCTGTGGTGACGTCCGACGGGTTGGCCTGCACCGTGTGCACGATCGGCGTCACAGCCGCCATGCACGTCAACATCATCAACAGCTGCGGACCGATCGCACCGTGACCGGCCAACACAGCCGGCTCGGTTGCCGGCATCGGAGGCGGGTTCAGGTAAGGCTTCTTCGTGGCCCGCTCCACGTGCTCGGCCGCAGCAGCGAGCGTTTCCGCGTCGACGAAGACCGACATGTGGGGCTTCACGCCCTTGTCGGCCGGAAGACCCGAACCGAGGAACGCAGAGGCGAGATCGTCGACCGCCTGGACCCGCCGCTGCGCACCCGTGCGCTTGTCGTCAGCGTCCTTCGGAGCCGACAACGCGTCGATGGCCTTCTTCAGCTTCGACCCGGTGACGGTGTTCAGGAAACCGGTCACATGGAAACCATCGGGCAGGGCGTCGATGGAGAAGTCTTCCTTCTCCATCCCGTCCAAGTACTTCTCATCCAGATCCTCGGGATGAAGCACGTCCTGCAGATGCTTCACCGCCTCGAACAAGTCCCCCGGTGCTCGCGCCAACGCGACCTCGACGAACTCCGCCTCGAACTCGCGCATCGACTCCAACCCGATGTGCCGCAACCCGTAGGCGAACACCGCCACATGAGACGCCGACATCTTCCCGGCCAGAGCAGCCTCAGCAACTCCCGGAAGATCGGCCAACGCCTGAACGTTGCGAACGAGGATCGACGCCTGACCCGGCTTCAACCTCAGCTGGTTGCGGACCCACGCATTCAGGGTCGACGCACCATCGAGCTCGAACTCCTTCGACGCCTGCAGCTCCGCCAGCAACATCGACTTCGCCGCATCCAACGCGTCCTGGGCAGCCTGCACCGCATGCAACGACTCCCGCACGTCACCCGACGAGAGCGCGAGCGCAGCAGTGCGCATCGCCTCGATCGTCGGCTGCGGATTCATACCCCCAGAATACTCGAACAGGTGTTCGATCACAAGATCTTGGGTCCACAAAGCACTGCAATGATGATGCATTTCGACCGTCGGACTGCCTGCAAGACTGGTCCAGTGACGACCGTCTGTGTCAGCTGGCCGGGTCGTAGCCGAACTCCCGGAGCTCCTGCTCGCAGCGGCAGGCAGCGGCGATCCTGGCCGCCCACTCGAGCGCCGCCTCCCGCGACGGCAGCTCGAGCACGGTGAATCCTCCGTTGAGCACCGTGCGTCCCGGGTAGGCGCCGTCCGTCACGGTGCCGTCAGCGGACACCCGCACCGGGGCGACGCCCTCGTCGATGCCCCCGCCGAAGACGTACACGCCGGCCGCCTTGGCCTCCTCGATGACGGCATGGGACGACTCGACCACCGCATCGAGCTCGTCGTCTGGCACCACCATCGCCTCGCTGGGGAACGAGATCAGGTACTTCGTCATGGGATGGTCCTTTCGACGGGCTCAAGGGGCGGGGTGGGGCTTTTCAATGGGCGGGGCGGCCTCACGGAGCGAAGGGGCGTGCGGCGGCCTCGATCGTGGCGACGTAGGCCGGCCAGTCCGTGCCGGACGTGCCGGTGTCGGAGCCCGTGCGACCGTCGACCAGCTCGCGGACGATCTCCGCGTGCCCGGCGTGCTGGGCCGTCTCGCCGACCATCCGGACCAGCAGGTACCCCAAGGTCGTGTCGGCGGTCGCGGGGTTCCAGTGCGGCACCCGTCCCGGGGCATCGAGATCGAGCAGCGCGACGGTCTCGTCGCCGTGAGCACACGCACGGCGGTAGAGCGCGAGGATCTCGTCGCTCGACTCGTCGGCCGTCGCCCACATGTCGGCGCCGTCCCACACCGAGCCGTCCGCCACCCACGACAGGACATCGGGGGCGGGCCGCCCGAACGAGTCGCCGAGATAGACGTGCTCCACCCCGACGAGGTGCTTGACCAGGCCGATGAGGTTGGTGCCGGTCGGCGTGAGCGGACGACGCAGGTCGTGCTCGCTGACGCCTTCGACAGCCGACATCAGCGCGCCACGAACCTCGACGAGCTTGGCGTGCAGATCGTCCTTGACGTCACCCATGTCCCCATCCTGCCCCCGCCGGGGGACAAAAGGCCACGGGCCGGACGAGCGTGATGCTCGTCCGGCCCGCGCCGTCACCACCGTCCACTCAGCGCGGCGCCGCCAGCTTCTGCTGCTCGAGCTTCAGCTGCTCGGTCACCGACTTGCGCTGCGACTTCGCCGAGGCACTCTCGGGCACCGGCTGCGGGATCGCCTTGCAGTAGGCGTCGGCGTGGTTGCCCCGCGTCCGCGTCGGCACTCCCCCGTTGTAGAGGTAGCGCGCGATCTTGTCGTCGACGCACGGGTAGCCGGCCAGCGAGTTCGAGTGAGTCGTGCCACCCTTCGTCGCGACGAGGCTCGCGTTGGGGAACAGCTTCCTGACCTGGATGCTGCCCGGGTACGGCGTGGCTGCGTCGAGCGTCTCGTTGAGCATCAACAGGCTCTTGACCTTCGAGCCGTTGATCTTCTTCGGGGTGCGCGACGGTGCCGGCCAGTGACGGCACGGCTCGTTGTACCAGGCGTTGCTCCACGTCTCGAACGGTGCGATCTTGGCGATCGCGTCGTTGTCCTTCTTCCACGTCGTCCACGACTTCGGCCACGAGGTGTCGGTGCACTGGACGCCCGTGTAGACCGCGTACCCGTTGTCGTCGCCGAAACCGGAGGCGTCGAGATAGGACGACTCGAAGGCCGCGACGTCGTCGTCGTTGACGTACGCCGAGAACGTCGACGCGAGGTCGGTCCACGTCGACTCGTAGTAGCCGGCGTAGAGGAACGCGTCGGTCCACTCGCTGCCACCGAGCTTGTCGCTGCCACCGTGATCGCCGCCGGGCGCCGTCACCGGGTTGGCGTAGAGCGCGTCACGGGTGTCGTAGAAGAGCTTGCGGACCTCGGCCTTGGTGTTGCCCAGGTGGTAGGTGCTGTCGTACTTGGCGAGCCAGCCGAACCAGATGTTGATGTTGCGGTCGAACGCGACGTCCTGGTTGAGGTTGGCGTCGTACCAGACGTCCCGCGGGTCGACGGTGCCGTCGAACACGAGGCGACGGGTGCGCTCGGGGAACAGCGAGGCATAGACCTGGCCGAGGTAGGTGCCGTAGGAGAACCCGTAGTAGTTGATCTTGCTCGCGCCGAGGCGCTTGCGGATCAGGTCCATGTCCTTCGCGACGTCCTTGGTCGTCAGGTGCTTGAGGATGCCCGACGTGTTCTTGGCCTTGCAGGCGTCGGTGTAGGCGTTGGTGCGCGCCGGCCACGGATCGGTGACCTTGTAGGTCGTGTAGGGGAACTGGGCTGACGGGTCGTACTGGGGCCGGTTGTAGCCCGCGTAGTCGTCGTTGCAGGAGACCTTCGGCTCGCTGTCACCGACGCCGCGAGGGTCGAAGCCGATCCAGTCGTACGCGCCGCCGACCGTCTTGCCCTTGTAGTCGGGGATGGCGCCCTGGAGCACCGAGTAGATCAGGCCCGATCCGCCGGGACCGCCCGGGTTGACCAGCATGACGCCCTGGTACTTGCTCTTGGAGACCGTGTGCTTGACCCGCGAGATCGCGATCTTGATCTGCTTGCCCTGCGGCTTGGACCAGTCGAGCGGCACCTGGACCTTGGCGCACTGGGCGCCCGCAGACTTCAGCGTCGCGTTGGTGCAGGTGTGCCACGAGATCGGCGTGATCTTCGCGGGCTTGGCCGTGGTGGCCTGGGCCGTGGTGATGCCCGGACCGCTCAGCGTGAGAGCGGCCACGGCTGTTGCCATGACCGTCCCGATGAGTTTCTTGCGCATGAATCCCCCCGTAGGAGGGTCCCGCCCTGTGCAGGACCGACGCGATCACGCTGCCACCGTTGGTTGCAGGTGGCAACAGGCAAATGGTGTCGAAACGATGACTCCGGCGATCCGGCCCTCAGCCGAGGTCGAGGTCGAGCATCTCCTGGTCGGTCTCCAGACCGAAGGTCTCGTGGTCGAGATAGGAGTCGAGGAAGTACCAGTCGGACCAGATCCGGGCCTTCTCCTCATCCTCGGGCACGGTGTAGCCGGACGAGCGGATGGCCACGACCTCGTCGTCGCGCAGCCCGAACATCCAGACCTCACCTCCGTCAGCAGCCGGTCCGGGCACCCACGCGAAGTAGCGACCGCCCCGGTGCTCGACGCAGTGGCCGGCGAACCTCTTGGTGTCGCAGGGGTCCGCGGCCAGCCAGGCCGGTCCCTGGGGCGAGGCCAGGACGTCGATGGTCTGGGCTGGCTGATCAGGGTTCTTCTCGGCCTCGAAGCGTCCGCCCACGGCGCCGGGTCCGAAGTCTTCCTTGAGCGGTGACGAGCTGCGGGCACTGTAGGCGCCGTAGCCTCCGTGCGCCGACCAGAAGCTGTTGATCAGCGACTCGTCGGTCGACGGGACGCGGTCGAAGGCCGCCGGGTCGGGCTCGCCGCCGTCCCAGTCCTTCAGCGCCGCACCTTCGTCGATCGTCGCCTGCGAGGTGGTGAGGCCCAGTCGTCCGTCCTGGGCGATCTTCTCCATGGTCTCGACCGAGATGCGCAGGTCCTGCTCCCGCGGGTCGCCGGTGATGGTGTCTCCCGACCAGCTGACCGAGATCTCCTGGTCGTCCTTCTGCAGGCTGACCGCGACGTAGCCGGGGTCCTCCTCCGGCTCCTCCTCCTGCCAGCTCAGGACGAGCGTGCCGCCGTCGACCTCCCGCTCCTCGCAGCCGGCGAGGTAGTCGTCGTCGCACGGGTCCTTGGCCACCTGCGGCGAGATGTAGACCCGCAGGAGATCGCCCTGCATCTTCGTCTCGGCGTCGCCGCCGTAACGGATGTCGGCGCCGAGGGCGCCCTGAGGATCCTCGTCGTCGGTGAACGTCGCCTCTGTCGTGCTGGGACCGTCCGGCAGCTGCTCCAGCGCGACGGCGGCGATCGCCCGCTGGGTGATGGGGACGTCACTGGACGTGCCGGAGCCACCGCCGGTGCCGCACGCCGCGACGGTGAGCACGGCGGTCATGGTCGCGCCCGCGAACAGACGATGGCGTGTCGAGCTCATGCGGTTCCCCCCTGGTGCTGCGGCCGCTGGAACGAGCGGCTGGGCCTCAGGGTGTCACACGGCGCACGACGGTGCCGGTGGCAGCGGGGCCGGGACGCCGAGCGACGGCATGCCGAGGCCCACCGACCGTACCTCCGTCTTGCCCTGCCGCGACTCCCACGCGTCACCGGCCGTGGTGCGCCGGAACGAGATGGGCGCATCGTCGCTGACCAGGTGGTGCGGCGCCGCGTACGTGATGCGGACCTCGACCATGTCGCCGGGACGCACGTCGTGGTCGCCGGGCACGAAGTGGACGAGGCGGTTGTCGCGCGCGCGACCGGTCAGGCGATGCGTCTCGCCGTCCTTCTTGCCCTCGTGGTCGGCGACGAGCAGCTCGACGACCCGCCCCTCCTGCTTCTGGGCCTCGGCCCACGCGACCTCGTCGACGACCTGAACCAGGCGCATGTAGCGCTCCTGCACGACCTCCTTGGGCAGCTGGTCGGGCAGGTCGGCGGCGGGCGTGCCGGGTCGCTTGGAGTACTGGAACGTGAAGGCGCTCGTGAACCGCGCCTTGCGGACGACCTCCATGGTCTGGACGAAGTCTTCCTCGGTCTCGCCCGGGAAGCCCACGATGATGTCGGTCGTGATCGCCGCGTCGGGCATGGCCTCGCGAACACGGTCGATGATGCCGAGGAACTTCTCCTGCCGGTAGGAGCGCCGCATCGCCTTGAGCACGCGGTCAGAGCCCGACTGCAGCGGCATGTGCAGCTGCGGCATGACGTTGGGCGTCTCGGCCATCGCGGCGATGACGTCGTCGGTGAAGTCCTTGGGGTGCGGGCTGGTGAACCGGACCCGCTCGAGGCCCTCGATCTCGCCGCAGGCCCGCAGCAGCTTGGCGAACGCCTGCTTGTCGCCGAACTCGACGCCGTACGCGTTGACGTTCTGGCCCAGCAGGGTCACCTCGACCACGCCGTCGTCGACCAGCGCCTGCACCTCGGCGAGGATGTCGCCGGGGCGACGGTCCTTCTCCTTGCCGCGCAGCGCCGGGACGATGCAGAACGTGCAGGTGTTGTTGCACCCGACGCTGATCGAGACCCACGCGGCGAAGACCGAGTCGCGCTTGGTCGGCAGCGTCGAGGGGAAGACCTCGAGCGACTCGAGGATCTCGACCTGCGACTCCTCGGCGATGCGGGCTCGCTCCAGCAGCACCGGCAGCGAGCCAATGTTGTGGGTGCCGAAGACGACGTCAACGTAGGGCGCCTTCTTCGTGATCGTGTCACGGTCCTTCTGCGCCAGGCAGCCGCCGACGGCGATCTGCATGCCGGGGTTCTTCTCCTTGACCGAGGCGATGTGGCCGAGGTTGCCGTAGAGCTTGTTGTCGGCGTTCTCGCGCACGGCGCAGGTGTTGAACACCACGAGGTCAGGGGTCGTTCCGTCCTCGGCGCGGACATAGCCGTCCGTCTCGAGCAGTCCGCCGAGGCGCTCGGAGTCGTGCACGTTCATCTGGCAGCCGTAGGTGCGCACTTCGTAGGTCTTCGTCATGACTGGTCAATGGTACGTGGGCCGCCCGCCCATCCCCGAAAGTGTGCGATCCTGCACGGCCCCTCTCCGGAACTGTGCGACTCTGCACCGTTCCGGACGCCCTGCCGGTGCAGACGCGCACACTTTCGGCGTGGGGCCGCGCCCTAGGCCTTCGGGGCGGTGAGCTCCAGCGCGATGTTGTCGGGGTCGCGGAACTCCAGGATCGCCATCGCACCGAGGTCCTTGATGCCCTCGTGGGGCACGCCGAGACCGTCGAGCACCGAGACGGCGTGCTCGAGAGCAGCGACGTCGGGCACCGAGAAACTGAGGTGGTCGAGACCGGTGCGGTCCTCGTGGAACGTGTCGCCGTCGTCCGCGACGGGACGCAGGCCCAGCAGACCGCCGGGGAAGCTGTAGATGACTCCCCCGAACAGGAACCACAGCTGGTCGAGGGTCGCCTGGTCAGCGCCGTCGGGCAGCTCGTAGGCCACGTCGAAGCCGAACACCGAGTCGTAGAATGCTCGCGAGGTCGCGATGTCGGAGACGGTGAGGCGGACGTGGCTGTAGTCGGTCACGGTGACGGGCATGAGGCTCCTTGGTCGGGTCCTCCCACGTTCGCACGGGTCGTCGCGGTCCGCCTGCCGAGGAGCCGCTCAGCAGCCCTTCGCCGACGTGTAGCACCGCAGCGGAGGCTCGGCGGGCAGCTGGCGCACGCCCACCAGGTTGACGCTCGGCAGCGGCACGCTGAGCAGACCCGGGGCACCGGCGAGCACCTGCAGGTAGTTCTGCAGGTTCAGCAGGTCCACACCCGGGTGGTAGAGCTTCAGGCAGGTCGACCGCGCGATGCGGGACGGCTTCGCGGGGCCGTCGTGGTCGAGCGCGTCGATCGCCAGCGCGTACGCCGTCGGCGAGATCGTCCCGACCGTCAGGTGCTCGTAGACCTCGAGCGGGCAGACGTCCTGCGTCGCGACGTTGGTGATGCGCCCCTGCCCGGTGCGCAGCGCGGACGATGCGGTGGCGTTGTTGGTGCTCGGGGTCACGACCTCGTCGGTGCGGGTGTAGATCTGCGTGTAGGAAATGCCCTTGAAGGTCTCGGCACGGCTGTTGAGGGCGGCGATGAACTTCGCCGTGGACTGCTGCTGCCACACCGCCGGCATGCACGTCGTCAGCCTCGGGATGCAGGACGGGAGGGCGGTCGACCCGTGGTTGGACCCGGCCATCCCTATGACGTCGTCGACCATTCTGCGGGTGTCGGGCCAGAACCGCAGGGCCCACCGCATCGACATGCCGCCCTGGCTGTGGCCCATCACCGCGATGCGACGGCCCGCCTTCGCGTGCATCGTCCGGATCGCGCGGACGAGGTACTCCCCCGACACCTGGATGTCCTCGAGCGTGCGCGACGGCATGTGGATCGCGCACCACGGACGCTTCTGCGCCGTGAACGCGCGCTCGTAGTTCCACGAGTAGTTCTGGTCGACGGTCACGCCCGTCGCCGGGTTGAGCAGCACCGGCTGGAGCCGCGAGCCCTTGAGGTCACCGTGGCACTCCAGCGCCGCGTCGAGCGTCGCCGTCTTCACCGAGAGTCGCGGACCGGGACGATCAAGGGGCGCGTAGGGACTCGCCGCCTCAGCCGGCGTCGCACCGACGAGGAACGTCAGCACCACCGCCGTCGCACTGATCAGGGTCGCTGCGATCCGGTGATGCCCCATGCCGTGGTCCTCTCGTGGGTCTGGAGGTTCAACGACCCGGTGTGACCCGCGTTACGTCGGCGTCAGCGCCTGGCCGACCTGCCACCACATCAGGGACGCCCAGCCCAGACCTGTCGGCGGACGTACGACGTCGGGCCGAGCCTCCTGCGCCGCCGGGGACGTGATCGACACGATCGAGCAGTTGCTCACCGCACGGTCGTCGTCGAACGCCACGACGTAGGCCCGCCCCACCTGCGGGAAAGGATCGGGATAGAGGGACTGGTAGGTCAGCCACACCGCGGCCGGCACATCGCCCGACCACACCTCGTCGACCCGGAGCCGGACCTCGACGCCGCGATCACTCACGTCGCGCTGCGCAGCCACGGTTCCCAGCACGAGGGCGTCAGAGCGCCACTGGCCGATCGGTGCGCAGCTCAGGGCCTGTGCCGGACCGGCACCCACCACCCCTGCAGCGACGATGCTGAGGGCGACCAGGATCCGATGACGTCTCATGACCGAGGATGTCCGGCACCCGGCCCGTGGTCTCAGCCCTTCTTGGGCACGACCCAGAGGTGGATGATGCCCTCGACGGTCACCGTGCCGTCCGTCGTCACGGCCTTGACCTTGACCGGCACGTCCGGCGCGCCCGCCCAGTCGGCCGCCGTCGTCTCGGCCGTGCAGGTGAGCGCGGTCGTCGACTTCGCGAGGTACTTCACGTCCATGCCCTTGGGCAGCCACCGCATGTCGTCGGGGCACGTGGCCTCGGCCAGCAGCCCCATCGCGGCCTCGAGCCCGTTGCACGCGGCGATGGCGTGCACCGTGCCGATGTGGTTCTTGACCGACCGACGCTTGGGGATGACGATCTGGCCGAGGTGCGGCTTCATCTCCTCGACCATCATGTGGATCGAGGCGAAGTAGGGCGCCTTCTGGCCGTAGAGGACGGAGAAGAGGCGCTTGCCCTGCGGGAGAGCCGTGACGCGCTTGTAGAGGTCCAGGGTCGATGACATGCCCACATGTTACCCACAGGTAACCACAGATGTCTGCAGGTCAGCGGCCTGTTGCGTCACACCAGGCTGTCACACCGAGCCGTCACACCAAGCCGTCACACGACCGCGGCGCGCACCGTGCAGACGTCGGGCAGGCCGGTCCGCACCTCGGCCCAGGTGCCGCCCTCGTCGTTGCTGACCCACAGCGCCCCGTGGCGCGTGCCGACGTAGAGCCCCACCGGGTCGGCGGCATCGGTGGCGAACGCATCGCGCAGGACGACGGTCCACGCCTCGGCGGGAAGCCCCGGTCCGGTCTCGCGCCACGTCTCGCCGGCGTCGTCGGACCGCCAGATCGCCGGCTTGCCCTGCGGCGGGAAGCGCTCGTCGCCGCCCACGAGCGGGAAGACGTAGATCGTGCCGGGACGGTGCGGGTGCGCCACGATCGGGAAGCCGAAGTCGGACGGCAGGCCCTCGGCGATCGGCGACCACGACTCGCCGGCATCGTCGCTGCGATAGACGCCGCCGTGGTTCTGGGCGTAGAGCCGGTCAGGGTCGCCCGCGTCGACCGCGACCTTGTGGACGCACTGGCCGAACTCCGGCGGGTCGCCGGGCAGGAAGTCGGTGCGGATGCCGTGGTTGTGTGGCGTCCAGCTCTCGCCGCCGTCCTCGGAGCGATAGACACCGCCCGTGGACATCGCGACCGTCACGACGGCGGGGTCGGTGGGGTGCGGCACGATCGTGTGGATGGCCTGGCCACCGAACCCCTCGCCCCACTCGGGGCGGTGCGGGTGGTCCCAGAGGCTGCGGACGAGCTCGAAGGAGCGTCCACCGTCGACCGAGCGGAACAGCGCCGAGGGCTGCGTGCCGGCCCAGACGACGTCGGGCTCGCAGGGCGACGGACACAGCTGCCAGATGCGCTCGACACTGGCCCCGAGGCCCTCGGGGAACCGCACCGGCGCCGGGTCGGACCGCCCGAACGTCCGCCCGCCGTCGTCCGAGCGATAGACCGCCGGGCCGAAGTGCACGTGGGTCGACCCGACCAGCACGAGGGGTCCGGCGTCGCGAGACGAGGCAGCGACGGCGTAGACCTCCTCCATCGCGAAGGCGGGCGGGTCCCAGGACCACTGCTCACGCGCCTCGTCGGAGCGGCCGATGAACAGGCCCTTGCGGGTGCCCGCCAGCAGGATCGTCTCGGCCATCGTCATCGCCTCCGGGTATGTTCCTAACTGGAACAGTACGCTAGGTGCGTGACCACTTCCCTGTTAACGACGTCGTACGCCCTGCTCGGCCTGCTCGTGTTCGACCGTGCCACCTCCGAGGACGGACTCACCGGCTACGAGCTCAAGCAGCGCGCCGACCGCACGCTGCGGTTCTACTGGGTGTCGCCGGCCATGAGCCAGATCTACACCGAGCTCGACCGGCTGCGCCGCGAGTCGTTCGTCGAGGCGATCGATGACACCTCCGGGCAGCGGACAACCCGTCGCTTCCGCATCACCGACGACGGCCGCACGGCGCTCACGACATGGCTCCACACGTCGGAGCAGGACTTCCCGGTGCTCAAGCACCCCATCGCGCTGCGCCTCATGATGGGCAGCCTGATGGGTCCCGGCGAGGTCAGCGCGATGCTCGACGCCTACGAGGCAGCGCTCGCCGACCGGCGTGCCGAGCTCGAGGCCGTGCGCGAGATGCTCGGCGACTACCCCGCCGTCGCCTTCCCCGCCCACGTGGCCGACTGGGGCCTGGCCTACTACGACTCCGAGGACGCGATCGTCGCAGACCTGCGCCGCAAGCTCTAAGCCCGGTCAGCCCCCTGCCGACGCCACAGGCCCGGCGGCACCACCCTCACATGCTCTCGAGCGGAGCGGCCTCCGCACCGAGCTCGGTGCGCACGACGTCGAAGGCAACCTGTGGCGCGTAGCCCTTGCGGGCCAGCATGCCGGTCAGGCGGCGGATCTTGGTCGTGTCGTCGAGCCGGCTCATCGACCGGAGCTTGGTCTGCACCAGCCGGTGCGCCGACTCCCGCTCGACCTGGGGGTCGAGCTCGCCGAGGACCTCCTTGGAGATCTCGTCGTCGACCCCCTTGGTGCGCAGCTCGTTGGCCAGGGCCCGGGAGGACAGCCCCTTGCTGCGCTGGCGCGACTGCACCCACGACCGCGCGAACTCCTCGTCGTCGATCAGCCCCGCCGCCTCGAACTTGGCGAGCGTCGCCTCGACGACCCCCTCAGGCACCTGCTTGCGGGCCAGTGCCGAAGCAAGATCGCTGCGGCTGTGCGCCCGTTCGCTGAGCTTGCGGATCACGATCTCCTTCGCGAAGCTCGCCAGCTCGTCGGGAGTCATCTCCTCGACAGGAGTGCGTGGCATCCGATCAGAACTCGGTGGCCGGGAGGTCGGGCTCCGGGGCGATCTCGAGCGCCGGCTTGTCGGCCTGCGGGCCGATGCCCTTGGCCTCCATGATGCGCTTCTCGAGCTCCTCGGCCAGGTCGGGGTTGTCCTTGAGGAACTGGCGGGACTTCTCCTTGCCCTGGCCCAGCTGGTCGCCCTCGTAGGTGTACCAGGCGCCGGCCTTGCGGACGAGGCCGATGTCGACGCCCACGTCGATCAGGCTGCCCTCGCGGCTGATGCCCTGGCCGTACATGATGTCGAACTCGGCCTGCTTGAACGGCGGGGCGAGCTTGTTCTTGACGACCTTGACGCGGGTGCGGTTGCCGACCATGTCGGTGCCGTCCTTGAGCGTCTCGATGCGGCGCACGTCGAGGCGGACCGAGGCGTAGAACTTCAGCGCCTTGCCGCCCGTCGTGGTCTCGGGCGAGCCGAACATGACGCCGATCTTCTCGCGCAGCTGGTTGATGAAGATCGCCGTGGTGCCCGAGCCGTTGATCGCACCGGTCATCTTGCGCAGCGCCTGGCTCATCAGACGAGCCTGCAGACCCACGTGGCTGTCACCCATCTCGCCGTCGATCTCGGCGCGGGGCACGAGGGCTGCGACGGAGTCGATGACGATGATGTCGAGCGCACCGGACCGGATGAGCATGTCGGCGATCTCGAGGGCCTGCTCACCGCTGTCGGGCTGCGAGATCAGCAGCGCGTCGGTGTCGACGCCGAGCTTGCGAGCGTAGTCGGGGTCGAGCGCGTGCTCGGCGTCGATGAACGCCGCGACGCCGCCGGCACGCTGGGCGTTGGCCACCGCGTGCAGGGCGACCGTGGTCTTTCCGGAGGACTCCGGGCCGTAGATCTCGACGACGCGCCCGCGCGGCAGACCGCCGATGCCCAGCGCGATGTCGAGCGTCGTGGCGCCGGTGGGGATGACCTCGATCGGCGCACGGGCCTGGTCACCCAGTCGCATGACGGCTCCCTTGCCATGGGCGCGGTCGATCTGGGCCATCGCGTTCTCGAGGGACTTGTCCTTGTCCTTGCTCGTCGCGATGGAGCTGTTGGGCTGTGCCATGGTGGATCCGTTTCTGCTCGTGGGTGGCCGGTCATCGACGACGTTAGAAGGACCCTCAGACATAAGTGGGCCTCATCGACCCGCCTGTGGATGTCGTCCTTCAGACGTCCAACCTGTGCACGAGCCTATACGAACAGATGTTCGATGCGAAGCATGTTCGTCCGCGTGTCGCACGGGCGTGTCGCCTCAGCCGGTGGGCCACTCACCGGGATAGGGCCGGTCCGGCCGCAGCGCCTGGAGCGCGCGCAGCTCGTCGATCGTGAGCAGCCCGTCGCGGGCCCTGGCGGCGATCGCCATCTTGTGCAGGTCGCCGTCGACGCGTCGAACGGGTACGTACTCGTGCTGGGTGATCGCCCAGGCGTAGACGGCGCGTCCCGTCGGACCGCCCTTGCGGTAGGCCTTCACGAGCCACCGGAATGTCCACAGGAACATCACCCCGATCAGGAAGCCGATCAGGCCGCGGCCCTTCTCGGGCTCGAAGTCGGTCGCGAGCACGATCGACCCGTACACGACTCCCCCGATCCCGAAGAGCAGGCAGACGATCATCTGGCTCGCCCAGTAGCCGCGTCCGCCAGCGCTCGTGTCGCCCACGTCAGCGCTCGGACGCGGGGAGCCCGCGCGTGGTGTGGACGGCACGCCAGACGGTCTTGGGGTCCTCGCCCGCCTCGAGCGCCTCCGTCGCGGTGCGTCCGCCGAGGACAGCCATGACGTGGCTGTCGGCCCACACGCGGGCGTAGCCGCGACCCAGGTGCCGGTCCATGCGGTCCCAGAACTCGCTGTGCCTCATGCGTCGCGCCCGATCGACAGGAGGATCAGGCGGCCGAGGCGGACACGTCGCCCGGCGCGATCGAGGAGATGCTGGCGATCTGGTCGACCGAGGCCTCTTCGATCTCGAGCATCGCGCTGACGTCGAGCAGCACCTTGGACAGGGGCACCTCGAGGGCTGCGGCCAGGGCGGCGAGCAGCTCGGAGCTGGCCTCCTTCTGGCCTCGTTCGACCTCGGAGATGTAGCCCAGGCTGACCCGGGCCTTGCCCGAGACGTCACGCAGCGTGAGGCCCTGGGAGATCCGGCGCGCGCGGAGCACCTCGCCGACGAGCTGACGCATCGCGGTCATCGGGAACCTCCGTCCATTGCTGCCATGAGAACCTCAACCCTGATCGGACCGGGTTTCTTCCCCCAGCGTAGCGACCAGCCACGACAACAGCGCGGCGACCGTCCCCCTCCGGATCTCGTCACGGTCGCCCGCGAGCGCCAGCAGGGTCGTCTCGACCCCGTCGGGCCCTGCGATCGCGACGTGGACGGTGCCGGCGGGCTTGCCCTCGCTCGGGTCGGGCCCGGCCACTCCCGTCGTCGAGATGCCGTAGGTCGCGCCGAGACGGTCGCGGGCCCCGACGGCCATCTGCGCGGCCACCTCGGAGTCGACGGTGCCGGCCCGGGCGATCAGGGCGGCGTCGACGCCCAGCAGCTCGGTCTTGAGCACCGGCGCGTACGCCACCACGCCGCCGCGCACGACGTCGGAGGCTCCGGGCACGTCGACGAGCGTGGCGCACACCAGCCCGCCGGTCAGCGACTCAGCGGTCGCGACGGTGGCCCCGGCCGACCGGAGCGCCTCGACCGCGTCGGCCGCGTCGGCCGCGATGGTCACGAGGACGCGGCGGCCTTCGACTCGCGGCGCAGGGCGATCGCGTCACGGACGTACTGGACGCCCGTGCTCAGCGTGATCGCGACGGCGCCGGCCATCAGGATGTGCGCGATCCACCGCAGGACGTCGCTGGGGACGTTGTCCCAGATCTCGAAGGGCAGCAGGTAGCCGCCGAGCGCGACGGCCTGCAGCGTCGTCTTGATCTTGCCGCCCTGTCCGGCCGGCATGACGCCGTACTTCTTGACCACGAAGCGCATGAGGGTGATGCCCCACTCGCGCACCAGGACCACGATCGTGACGGTCCAGAACAGCCAGCCGAGCTCCGCGTCGGAGAAGATGATCGCCAGGCCCACGAACGCCATGCCCGTCAACGCCTTGTCGGCGATCGGGTCGGCGAGCTTGCCGAAGTTGGTGACCAGGTCGTACTTGCGAGCGAGGTCGCCGTCGATGCGGTCGGTGATCATCAGCACCACGAACGCGGCCCAGGCCGCGACCCTGAGCCCGACGGACTCGCCGCCGTCAGCGAGCAGGAGCCACCCGAAGAAGGGGACGCCCACGATCCGCACGACCGTGAGGACGTTCGCGATGTTGAGGTTGCTCGGCGTGGTTGCCGCGTCCATGGGTCCCTCTCGGTGGGGTGAAACGACTCCTCAGTATGCGGCAGCGGGTCGACGCTGCGCCAACTGCACCTCGGCCTCGGCCGGTGAGACGTTGGTCGCCACGCCGAGCGGCGAGGTGAAGAACCGCTGCCCGTCGGTGCTGACCACCTTGATGCGCGGGTCGTGGACGAGCCCCTCGCGCCGCTCCACCTTGATCTCGCCCAGCTCGCTCCAGAGCAGGCCGACCCAGCCCTGCTCGGCGCGCAGCCGGATGCCGTGGTCGTCCGCGACGAACAGCGGCGTGCGCGGGTCGCCCACGCCGCGAAGGTAGCTCAGACCCACCACCGCGAGCACCACGGCAGGTGCCACCAAGACGTAGTCGTCGCGGTCGTACGCCAGCCAGCCGAAGCCGCCCGCCAGGCCGAGGCAGACGACGGCGAGCAGGACGTAGAGCCCCGTGCGCCGTCGCACCTCGAACGCGTCGGTCATGGCTAGCCGGCCTGGATCGTGGCCAGGCACTGCTCGAGCTCGTCGGGCTTGACCAGCACGTCGCGAGCCTTCGACCCCTCGCTCGGCCCGACGATGCCGCGGCTCTCCAGGATGTCCATGAGGCGCCCGGCCTTGGCGAAGCCCACGCGCAGCTTGCGCTGCAGCATCGACGTCGACCCGAACTGGGTCGTGACGCACAGCTCGATGGCCTGCAGCACCAGGTCCATGTCGTCGCCGATGTCGTCGTCGATCTCGCGCTTGGCGGCCGCCACGGCGGTGACGTCCTCGCGGTAGATCGGCTGCAGCTGCGTCTTGCAGTGCTCGACGATCGTGTGGATCTCGGCCTCGGTGATCCAGGCCCCCTGCATGCGCATGGCCTTGTTCTGGCCCATCGGCAGGAAGAGGCCGTCACCCTGGCCCACGAGCTTCTCGGCGCCGGGCTGGTCGAGGATGACGCGGCTGTCGGCGAGCGACGACGTCGCGAACGCCAGACGGCTCGGCACGTTGGCCTTGATCAGACCCGTCACGACGTCGACCGACGGCCGCTGCGTCGCGAGGATCAGGTGGATGCCCGCCGCGCGCGCGAGCTGGGTGATGCGGACGATCGAGTCCTCGACGTCGCGCGGGGCGACCATCATCAGGTCGGCGAGCTCGTCGACCACGACCAGCAGGTAGGGGTAGGGCGCCAGCACGCGCTCGCTGCCCGCGGGCAGCTTGACCTGGCCGGCCTTGACCGCCTTGTTGAAGTCGTCGATGTGGCGGTAGCCGAAGTTGGCCAGGTCGTCGTAGCGCATGTCCATCTCGCGCACGACCCACTGCAGCGCCTCGGCCGCCTTCTTGGGGTTGGTGATGATCGGCGTGATCAGGTGCGGGACGCCCTCGTAGGCCGTCAGCTCGACCCGCTTGGGGTCGACCATGATCATGCGGACCTCCTCGGGCGTCGAGCGCATGAGGATCGAGGAGATCATCGAGTTGACGAACGAGGACTTGCCGGAGCCGGTCGCGCCCGCCACGAGCAGGTGGGGCATCTTGGCGAGGTTGGCGACGACGTAGCCGCCCTCGACGTCCTTGCCGAGGCCGATGACCATCGGGTGGTGGTCGCTGCGCGCCTTGGCCGAGCGGAGGACGTCGCCGAGCGACACCATCTCCTTGTCGACGTTGGGGATCTCGACACCGATCGCGGACTTGCCGGGGATCGGGCTCAGGATGCGGACCTCGTTGGAGGCGACGGCGTAGGCGATGTTCTTGGACAGCGCCGTGACCTTCTCGACCTTGACCGCGGGGCCGAGCTCGACCTCGTAGCGGGTGACGGTCGGTCCACGGGTGTAGCCGGTGACGGCCGCGTCGATCTGGAACTGCTCCAGCACCTCGGTGAGACGCTCGACGACCTCGTCGGACGCCTTGGAGCGTGCCTTGTGGGGCGACCCCTCACGCAGCATCGTGCTGTCGGGCAGGGAGTAGACGACGTCGCCCGAGAGGGCGAGCTGCTCGGCACGGGCCGGGATGGGCTCCATGGGAGGCAGCTCGGCCTCGACGTCGTCCTCGGGGACGGCCTCGGCCGCGGGCTCGAAGACCCGGGCCGGCGCCGGGCGGGCGTCGGCGGGCTCGTCGATGAGGGGGTTCTCGTAGGGCTCGTCGTCGGCGACGATCGGCGTCTTGGGGTGCCGGCGCTTCTTGGGCTCCTCGACGACCGGCTCCTCGACCTCGGGCTTGCGACCCAGGGCCATGTCACGGATATCGCGGAGGCGGTCGGGGACGGCATAGACCGGCGTGTTGGTCACGACGAGCAGGCCGAACGCCACGACGAGCACGAGGATCGGCGAGACGACGTACGCGCTGTTGAGCAGGTCCATCGGGATCGCGGAGAACAGGAAGCCGACGGCTCCCCCGGCCTCACGCATCGCGTCGGGATCGGGGTCGCTGGGGCGCGGCACGTCGTGGGCGATGTGCACCAGGCCCAGGATGCCGCCGCAGATCGCGGCCCAGCCGATGACCTGGCGGCCGGCGGGACCGTTGCGGTCGGGGTGGCGCAGCGTGCGCCAGGCGATGACGACCAGCACGATCGGGACGGCCCAGGCGAGCAGGCCGACGGCGCTGGAGGTCGCGTCGCGGACGGCGTTGCCGACGGCGCCGGGCATGTCGGACCAGACCGACCCGGCCACGACGATGCCCAGGGCGAGGATGCCGAAGCCGACGCCGTCACGGCGCTGCTCGGGATCGAGGTCGCGGGCACTGTGACCGATGCTGCGGGCGATCGCGCCCACGACACCGGCGATGCCGAGCCAGAAGGCCGTCGAGGCGCGCAGGATCGCGCCGAGGACAGCAGCAAGGGGGCCAGGTCCGGTCTTCTTGCTCGGCGCGGGTCGGCGGGCGGCAGGCTTGCGGGCCTGGGGCTTGCGCTTGTTCGCGGCGGGCTTCTTGCGGGCCTGGCTGCCGGACGGCCGCTTGCGCGGCGGGGAAGTCGTTCGGGTCGCCATGGTCAAAGGGTAAAGCACAGGTCGAAGGTTGACCGGGAACCACGCCGCGGAGCCGACACCCTGTCCCGGGGCGGTGGGAGGTGGATCCTCAACCTCATACGCGATCCCCGCACCCCGGGGAGGTGGATCCTCAACCTCATACGCGATCCCCGCACCCCGGGGAGGTGGATTCACCACCTCATACGAACTCCCCACACTTTGGGAGGTGGATCCACAACCTCATACGCGCACATGAGGTTGTCGATCCACCTCCTCCACGGGCGTGAGGTTGCAGATCCACCTCCTCCGCGGGTGTGAGGTTGCAGATCCACCTCCCCGGGGGTCAGTGCGAGGCGAGGTGGGGGCCGGGGTCGCCGCCGACGGAGGTCCAGCCTCCGCGCGACCGGGCCCGGGCAAGCACCAGGGAGACGAGCCGCTGGTCGGGCGGTCCCCCGTCGAGCAGCGGCTCGGTGACGACGTCGGCCCCGGCGGCGACGATCGCGTCGTGGGTCGCCCCCGGCGTCAGCAGGTAGGTCGAGACCACGACCCGCTTGCCGTACGCCCGCGCGACGTCGACCGCGTCGGCCAGCGGCGTGTCAGGACCACCCAGGGTGCCGACGTGCACGCGCCCGCCCCAGACGGCGCTGAGGAGCCGTGCGGCCTTGCCGACGTCGGAGACGGCCCGGTCGTCGATCGCGGCGTCGGCGGCGAGGACGATCGTGTCGCCAGCTCGGGCCCCGGCCTCGAACAGGCGTCGTACGCCGACCTCCGCGAGCACCCAGTCGGGCCCGAGCGGCGCGGTGACCGTCACGGCGGGGTCGAGGTGCGAGGCCTGGACGATGTCGACGCTGACCGGTCGGTCGTACGCCAGCATGAGCGGCACGACCCCCCGGGGCCCGGCGGTCTCCCCCACGACCTCGGCGATCCGGGGCACCTGCACGTCGACGAAGGCGTCGACGACGTCGAGGTCCTGCGCCTCGCGCCGCACGGCGTTGACCAGCCCGGCGAACGCGGAACGTCCGCGCGGGCTGTCCGAGCCGTGGGCGCACAGGATCAGGGTGCGGTTCACGATGACCTCCGGGACCGACCGACCGAGGAACCCGAGATGTCCGCGGTGAGCCGGGGTGGGCGCGCAGCTGTCGACGGAACACCCCCGTTGGCTCCGCCGACAGCTCGCACCTCCCCGAAGGCGCCGTGTCCTGCAGGCTCCGCTGCCGTTGCGTGAACGGTGACGGTGGCCGCGGACGCGGCGTGGGAGGAGTGTTCCGACGATCCACGGGTGCCACGGTCGTGCATACGCCACCCCTTCGATCGTCGGATCAGGGTCTCCCCATCAGCACCTTCAGCCTCGGTGACGGCTGTTTCGCACCGGTTAACTCAGGTGCTGGTTTTGGTTACAAGTCGCCGGATGGGCCCTCAGCGTGTCGCGACGGGCGTCACGGCCGCCCAGTCGAGGCCCTCCGCGGCCTCGGCGAAACGGTCGAGCACCAGCGAGACCATCGCCGGGTCGACCGTCGTGCCGTCGAGCAGCGGCCGCGTGACGACGTCGGCACCCGCGGCGTGGAGCCGGTCGAAGAAGAACCCGGGCGCCATGAGGTAGGACGCGATCACGACCCGGCGACCGGCCGCGGTCGCCTCGCGGACGACGTCGCCGATCGACGCGCCCGTGCCCCCGACGAAGCCCACGGGGACCGGTGCGCCCCATGCCTCACCCAGGAGCCTCGCCGCCCGCCGGACGCTGCACCACGCACAGGGGTCGTTCGACCCGGCCGCAGCGAGCACGACCACGTCGTCCCGTGTGGCGCCGGCCTCGGCGAGCCGTCGCATCATGACGTCGGTCAGACGGTCGTCGACGCCGAGCGTCCCGGCGGCCGCGGCCCACGGGCGCCGGGCTGCGTCGTTGATGTCGACGCGCACGTGGAATCCCGGCGCTAGCAGCAGGGGCACGACGACAGCGAGGCCGTCGACCAGGTCGACCGCCGTGTCGACCCGTGGCATCTGCACGTCGACGAACGCCTCGCGCACGTCGAGGTGCGGGGACGCCTCGGCGACGGCCGACACCAGGGCGGTGATCGCGGTGCGGGCCGCCGGGACGTCGGTGCCGTGGCTGGTGGCGACGAGCGAGATCGTCATGCGGTCCCCCCCTCCTGCACCGCGAGGCGGTAGCCGCGCTTGACGACGGTCTGGACGATCGGGCGCCCGACGGCCTCGCGCAGACGGGCGACGGCCACCTCGGCGGAGTGCGGGTCGTCGGAGTCGCCGGGCAGCACCTGCAGCAGCTCCTCGCGCGAGCGGACGGTCCCGGGCTCACGAGCCAGGGCCCGCAGGATCGCGAGGCCGCTGGGCGAGACCGGCAGGACGACGTGGTCGAGCGTCGCGGCCGTCGCCCGGACGCGCAGGTCGCCGCCGGTGGTCGGGACGCTGTCGGACGCGTCGCCGAGATACATCACGAGCGAGCGGACCATCGCGCCGAGCCGCGCACGATCGGGCAGCAGCGGGTCGAACCCGGCGTTGCGGAGCGGGTCGGCCGTCACGTGGCCGACGGCGGCGAGCGTCAGGCGGCGCTCCTTCTCCAGGCGCCGCAGGTCGTCGGCCGCGCCGAGCCGCTCGACCGACCCGAGCCATGCCGAGGCGCCCGGCGCCGACGTGAAGACCACGGAGTCGTAGGCCCCCGCCGCCGCGTCGCGCACCGAGCGCTCGACGGCCTCGGGGTCGGGCGGCGGGCCCCAGCGGTAGACGACGAGGCCGAACGGACGTCCACCCGCGGCCGCGAGGCGTCGCTCGAGGCCGTCATCGCCGGCGCCGTGGTGCTGCACCGCGATCGACAGGCCCTCGACGCCCTCGGTGACCAGGAAGTCGGCGATCTCCGCCGACGTCTCGGACTCGGCCACCCAGTCGGGCACGAGCCCGGCGGCCTGCAGCGCACCGCGCGCCTTGGGCCCGCGCGCCACGAGCCGCATCGACTGCAGGGCCTCGACCAGCTCACCCCCGATGCCGGCCGCCTCGGCGGTGTCGAGCCAGCCGCGGAAGCCGATGCCGGTCGTCACGACGACGACGTCGGCACCGGTGGCGATCATCTGGCGGGTCTGCGCGAGCAGCGTGTCCTCGTCGATGTGCGACTCGACGCCGAGCGACGCCGCGATCGTGACCTCGGCCCCGCGGCGCCCGAGCGCGAGCGCGAGATCGGCGGCCCGCCGCTGGGCGGTCACCAGGATCTGCGCGCCGGCGAGCACCGGGCCGAGGGTCGTCACGCCGCCGCGCTCCCGACCTCGACCCAGCCGTCGGCGACCCGGGTCGGCCAGACCTGCAGCGAGACGGCGGGGTCGTCGAGGCACTGGCCGGTCACCAGGTCGAACGACTGCTTGTGCATCGGCGAGGCGACGGTCGGCGTGCCGAGCCGGCTGCCCACGAGCCCGCGGGCCATGACGTTGGCGTGGCTGAACGGGTCGAGGTGGTCGACCGCGTGGATCGCACCGGAGTCGCTGAGCCGGAAGATCGCGACCTGGTGCCCGTCGACCAGGGCTGCGGCCCCACGGTCCGGCACGAGGTCGTCGACCGCGCACACGCGTGTCCAGGTCGTCATGCCAGCACCTCCTTCGGTCGCACGGGCAGGCTCGCTCCCGCGATCAGCACGGCCCGCTCGGCCTCGTCGGCCGGTCGACGTTGACCCCGCTCCTCGACGTAGACGAGGTCGGGATCCGGTGTCTCGGGGGCGTTGACGAACGAGGCGAACCGTTGCAGCTTCTTCTCATCGGCCAGTGTGGCAGCCCACTCGTCCTCGTACGCGCCGACGTGCGCCTCCATCGCGGCGTCGAGGTCGGCGGCGATGCCCAGGCTGTCCTCGAGGACGACCGCGCGCACCGCGTCGATGCCGCCCTCGACCGACTCGAGCCACGGCGCCGTGCGCTGCAGACGGTCGGCGGTGCGGACGTAGTACATGAGGAAACGGTCGATCGCGCGGACCAGCTCCTCGGTGGTGAGGTCCTCGGCGAACAGCTGGGCGTGCCGGGGGGTGAAGCCGCCGTTGCCGCCGACGTACATGTTCCAGCCCTGGTCGGTCGCGATGATGCCGACGTCCTTGCCGCGGGCCTCGGCGCACTCGCGGGCACAGCCCGACACCCCCAGCTTGAGCTTGTGGGGCGACCGCAGGCCGCGGTAGCGCAGCTCGAGGTCGATCGCGAGCGTCGTGGAGTCCTGCACGCCGTAGCGGCACCACGACTGCCCCACGCACGACTTCACGGTGCGCAGCGACTTGCCGTATGCGTGCCCGGACTCGAACCCCGCGTCGACGAGCCGCTTCCAGATGCCGGGCAGCTGCTCGATGCGCGCGCCGAACAGGTCGATGCGCTGACCGCCGGTGATCTTGGTGTAGAGCCCGTAGTCGGCCGCGACCTGACCGATGACGATGAGTCCCTCGGGAGTGACCTCGCCGCCGGGGATGCGCGGGACGACGGAGTAGGTACCGTCCTTCTGCAGGTTGGCCATGACGTGGTCGTTGGTGTCCTGCAGCGCCGCGTTCTCGCCGTCGAGGACGTGTCCCTTGCCGAGCGACGACAGGATCGAGGCCGCGACGGGACGGCAGATGTCGCAGCCGTGACCCGTGCCGTGCTGGGCGACGAGCTCGCTGAACGTCGAGATCTCGCTGACGCGGACGATGTCGAACAGCTGGGCGCGGGTGAACGCGAAGTGCTCGCAGAGCGCGTTGCTGACCTCGATGCCGGCCTCGGACAGCTGCACGTCGACGAGCTTCTTGACCAGCGACACGCACGACCCGCAGCTCGTGCCCGCCTTGGTGCAGGCCTTCACGCCGGCGAGGTCGGTGCACCCCTCGTCGGTCACGGCGCACCGGACCTGACCGGCCGTGACGTTGTTGCACGAGCAGACGGTGGCGTCGTCGGGCAGGGCGCTGCCGCTGGGCGGCTCCATGCCCTCCGGCAGGAGCCAGCCGGTCGGGTCGCTGCCGAGCGCCCGGCCGACCATGGGTCGCAGGTTGGTGTACGCGCTCGCGTCGCCCACGAGCATGCCGCCGAGCAGGGTCTGGGCGTCGTCGCTCATGACAAGCTTCTTGTAGACGCCGGCGGTCGGGTCGGCGTAGACGACCTCGAGGCTGCCGTTGGTCGCGGCGAACGCGTCGCCGAAGCTCGCGACGTCGACGCCCAGGAGCTTGAGCTTGGTCGACAGGTCGGCGCCCTCGAACGTCGCCGTGCCACCGAGCAGCCGGTCGGCGACGACCTCGGCCATCGTGTAGCCCGGTCCGACCAGGCCCCAGACCCGTCCGGCGATCTGGGCGACCTCGCCGATCGCATAGATCGACTCGTCGCTCGTCAGGCACCCGGGGTCGGCCACGACACCGCCGCGCTCGCCGACCTCGAGGCCGCTGTCGCGGGCGAGCTCGTCGCGGGGACGCACGCCCGTCGCGAAGACCACGACGTCGGCGGCGATCTTCTCGCCGTCGGCGAACTGCAGGCGCGACACCTTGCCGTCGCGGCCGGCCTTGAGCCTGGAGGTCGCGGTCGAGGTGCGGACCGAGACGCCCATCTGCTCGATGATCCGGCGCAGCGCCCCGCCCCCGGCGCGGTCGACCTGCAGCGGCATGAGCCACTCGGCGAACTCGACCACGGTCGTGTCGGCGCCGAGCGCCGTCAGCGCTCCGGCGGCCTCGAGGCCCAGCAGGCCACCGCCGACGACGGCGCCCTTGACCTTGCGCCCGAGGGCCGCCTCGCGGTCGAGCACCCACTGCCGCAGCTCGGCGACGTCGTCGACCGTGCGGTAGACGAAGCAGCCGGGCAGGTCGGAGCCGGAGACCGGGGGCACGGTGGCGTACGACCCCGTGGCCAGGACCAGCTTGTCGTAGTCGAACGTCGTGCTGCGCGCATGGACCTGGCGGGCCTCGCGGTCGATCCGGCTCACGACCGAGCCACGGTAGAGGCGGACGCCGGGACGCCTCCAGAGGCTGCCGTCGCCTAGCAGGAGGTCCTCGGGGTCGCGGTCGGAGAAGAACGACGTCAGGGCCACGCGGTCGTACGGCGGACGGGTCTCGTCACCGAACACCTCGATGTCCCAGGACTGGTCGGCGCCCCGCTCGACGAGCGCCTCGACGAGGCGGTGGGCGACCATGCCCGCGCCGACGACGGCGAGCTTCTTCTTCGCGGGGCCGGGCTGCTCGGCGGGCAAGGCCTGTTCGGTGGTCATGTCGTGAACAGTAGGAACGGCAGATGTCATCGCAGAGGTCTCCGTGTTACCTGGTGGGAACAGTTGTCTCACGGCCGGAGCCGTCGGGCTGTGAGGTCGTGGGCACGGGCGGCGGATCGGTGGTCTGCAGCCAGTCGACGATGCCGCACACCAGCTGCGTGCAGCCACCGCACCCGGTGGTGGCGAGCGTCGCGTCGGCCAGGGCCTCGACCGTCGTCGCTCCCCCGTCCCACGCGTGCACGAGGTCACCCTTGGTGACGCCGTTGCAGCGGCACACCGTGGTGGCCGCCGGCATCGCGGTCGGCGAGGCGCTCTCGGTGGCCCCGATCCCGGACGTGCCCATCAGCAGGTGCATCGGATCGGCCGGGAGCATCCCCGGGCGGTCGAACTGGGTCGACAGGTGGGCCGCGAGGTCGGGCGCGCCGACGCAGGTGACGCCCACGAGCGTGTCGCCGCGGACCACGAGCTCGACGTGGCGACGCTCGCGACGGTCCGACAAGGTGACGACGCGGTCGTCCGGGCGAGCGGTGGACGTGCGGGCACCCATCGTCACGACGCTCATGCCGACCGCCTTGAGCCGCATCGCCGATCCGGCGACGGTCGGCAGCTCGAGCTCCGACGCGTGGGCGATGCTGCGCGCGAGCGCCCGCGCCTGGGCCCAGCCCGGGGCGACGAGGCCGCTCACGCCGGCCGGTGTCTCGGCGCAGTCACCGATCGCGCAGACGGCGAGGTCCGCGGGCGTCCGCAGGTCGTGGCCGACGACGATGCCCACGTTGGTGTCGAGCCCCGCCTCGGCTGCGAGGGTCGTGTCGGGTGCAGATCCGCAGGCCAGCACGACGATGCCGGCCGGGAAGGTCCGACCGTCGGCCAGGTGCACCGCGTCGACCCGACCGGCGTGCACGCCGACCGACGCGACCTGGGCGTCCGTCACGACCTCGATCCCGAGGGACGCGGCCTGGTCGGCGGCGACCGAGGCGACCTCGGGGTCGAGATCGCGGTTGAGCAGGTCGGACGCCGCGACGAGCGTCACGGCGATCCCCCGGTGCCGGAGCGCGCAGGCCGCCTCGACGCCCAGCGGGCCGGCCCCGATCACGACCGCGTCGGACGCGTTGAGGGTCGCAGCGGTGATGTCGCGGGCATCATCGAGCCGCCGGACCACGTGGGCCCCGCGGGGCAGCCCGTCCCGCAGACCCGGCACCGGGATCACGCGGGCCTGCGCGCCGGTCGCCAGCACCAGCACGTCGTACGCGAAGTCACCGTCAGCGGTGACGACGGTGCGTCGCTCACGATCGATCTCGAGCGCGCGGACACCGGCCCGCACGCGGACCCGACCGTGGTCGGGCGTCGGCAGGGTCAGGCCGGCCAGGTCGACCCGGCCAGCGATCAGCTCGGTCAGCATGACCCGGTTGTAGGGCTCGTACGACTCGTCGCCGAGCAGGTCGATCTCGACCTGGGGGGCCAGCCGGCCCAGCTCGTCCACGAAGCGGTTGCCGACCATGCCGGCACCGACGACCACGACCTTCATGCGTCCTCCTTGGCAATCTGCACGGCGCACACCTTGAACTCCGGCATGCCCGAGATCGGGTCAGTCGCCGCGTTGGTGACGGCGTTGACCATCCCCTCGTCCGCGAAGTGGAACGGCACGAACACGGTGTCGGGCCGGATGTCGGGGCTCACGCGCGCCTGCGCGACCATCGAGCCGCGCTTGGACGTGATGCGGATGTCGTCGACGCCCTCCACGCCGATGCGCGCCGCCAGCACCGGGTGGATCTCGACGTACGCCCGGGGCATCGAGTCGTTGAGCCTGGCGACGCGGCGGGTCTGTGCTCCCGACTGGTAGTGCTGCAGCACGCGACCGGTCACGAGCCAGACGGGTGCCTCGGCGCGCAGGCCGTCGTCGGGGCCGACCTCGCGGACCGGCACCATCCGCGCCCGCCCGTTGGCGGTGGGGAACGCGTCGGCGAACAGGCGCGGCGTCCCGGGGTGGCTCTCGTCGGGGCACGGCCAGTAGAGCGCCTCCCCCGCGTCGAGCCGCTCGTAGGAGATGCCCGCGTAGTCGGCGCGTCCCCCGGCGCTGGCCCGGCGAAGCTCGTCGTAGACCTCGCGCGGCTTCGTCGACCACGTGCCGGGTGCGTCGAGCCGGCGAGCCAGCTCGGCGAAGACCTCGAGCTCGGACCACACTCCCGCCGGCGGGTCGACGGCCTTGCGGCGGCGCAGCACGCGGCCCTCCAGACCGGTCATGGTGCCCTCCTCCTCGGCCCACTGCGTCACGGGCAGGACGTAGTCGGCGAGCATCGCCGTCTCCGACGGGACGAAGTCGCACACCACGACGAGGTCGAGGGCCTCGACCCTGCGCCGCACGACCTGGGCGTCGGGCGAGCTGACGAGCAGGTTGCTGCCGTGCACGAACAGCGCGCGCGGACCGTCCGGCTGCGCCAGGCTCATCAGCAGCTCGACCGCCGGCACGCCGGGGCCCGGGATGACGTCCGGGTCGACGCCCCACACCGCGGCGACGTGCTCGCGCGCGGCGGGGTCGGCGATCATCCGGTAGCCCGGCAGCTGGTCGGCCTTCTGGCCGTGCTCGCGTCCCCCCTGCCCGTTGCCCTGTCCGGTGATCGCGCCGTACCCGCCGCGCTCGGCGCCGACCAGGCCCAGCGCGAGAGCCAGGTTGATGACCGCCGTGACCGTGTCGGTGCCGTCGGCGTGCTGCTCGGAGCCACGTCCCGTGAGCAGGAACGCTCCGCGACCACCGCCGTGGGGGCTCGCGTGGGCCAGGGTGCGCGCGATCCGGCGCAGCTGCGTCTCGGGCACCCCGGTCGTCGCGGCGACCCGCTCCGGCCACCACTCGGCCACGCTGCGCCGGACGTCCTCGACACCGTCGACACGGGCTGCGAGGTAGTCGACGTCGGCCAGCCCCTCGGCCAGGACGATGTGCAGCAGGCCGAGCAGCAGGACCAGGTCGGTGCCGGGCACCAGCTGCACGTGCTCCCCCGCACCGCCGTCGGTCAGGCGTGCGGTGGCACTGCGCCGCGGGTCGACGACGATCAGGCCGCCCCGCTCGCGGACCGGCCCGAGGTGCTGCACCGCCGGCGGCATCGTGTCGGCGAGGTTGCTGCCCAGCAGGACGACGACGTCGGCGTCGTTGAGGTCGGTCAGCGGGAACGGCAGCCCGCGGTCGACGCCCAGCGACCGGTTGGCGGCCGCCGCGGCCGACGACATGCAGAAGCGTCCGTTGTAGTCGATGTTGCGGGTGCGCAGGGCGAGCCGCGCGAACTTGCCGAGCTGGTAGGCCTTCTCGTTGGTCAGCCCGCCGCCACCGAACACGGCGATCGCGTCAGGGCCGGACTCGCCGCTGATCGCCGTCACCCGCGACGCGATGTCGTCGAGGGCCTCGTCCCACGAGACCGCCTCGAACCCTCCGCCGACCCGGCGCAGCGGCGCGGTGATGCGGTCGGCGACCCCCAGCACCTCGGCGCTCGTCCAGCCCTTCTGGCACATCCCGCCGACGTTGGTCGGGAACGCCCGCGGCTCCGCGGCGAGGGGCTCGCCGCGGAGCGTCTGGGCGCACTGCAGGGCGCAGTACGGGCAGTGGGTCTCGGTCACCCGGTCAGACCCCGACCTTGGTCATGATCGACTTCGGCCGCAGGTAGAAGGCCCACGTCACGGTGAGGCACACGACGTAGAACACCGTGAAGGCCAGGAAGGCGCCCTTGACCGCGTCGACCGGGTCGGCGACCCACGGGGCGCTGAACGTGATCGGGATGAGGAACCCGCCCAGCGCACCGACTGCTCCGGCGATGCCGATGACGGCGGAGGCCTCCTTGGGGGCCTTCTTCTCGGCCGCCTCGCGCTCCGGGGAGCCCTCGGCTCCCTTCGTCAGCGCATAGCTCTTCTGGATCAGCGGGATCATCCGGTACGTCGAGCCGTTGCCGATGCCGGTCGCAGCGAAGACGAACAGGAACGCGGCGAGGAACCACGGGAAGATGTCGGAGTTGTGGTCGACGGCGGCCCGGACGGCGTCTGCGTACTGGAACGTCGCCGGGTCAGGAGCCGGCGCACCGGCGGCCGGCTTCGGCACGGCGTCCAGCTGGGCCAGCGAGACCATGACCGCGATCGTGCCGAGGATCATCGCGACGAACGTGCCGAACGTGACCCGTGCACCGCCGAACCGGTCGGCGAGCCAGCCGCCGAGCGGACGGGTGAACGAGCCGACCAGGGCGCCGAGGAAGGCGTAGTAGGCGAAGTTGATGCCGATGCCGGGCACCTCGGGCAGCGGCTGGTTGTAGAAGTTGATCTTGATCAGCAGGGGCATCGCCGCGGAGTAGCCGATGAACGAGCCGAACGTGCCGATGTAGAGGAAGGACATGACCCACGTGTGCTTGTACTTCACGACCGCGAGCTGCTCACGCGGCCTGGAGTAGGCGGCGGTGAGGTTGTTCATGAAGAAGTACGCCGCGACGGCGGCCACCACCGCGAGCGCCGCGTAGAGGTAGCCGGCCCGCTGCAGGACGATCCCGCTCTGGCTGGCCTTGACCAGGCCGAACGCTCCCGCGCCGCCGACGATGATCGGCAGGAAGAACTGGATGACCGAGACGCCGAGGTTGCCGCCCGCGGCGTTGAGGCCGAGCGCCGTGCCCTTGTGGCGCATCGGGTAGAAGAAGTTGATGCTCGCCATCGACGACGCGAAGTTGCCGCCGCCCACGCCGGCCGTCGCGGCGATGACGATGAAGACCCAGTAGGGCGTCTCGGGCCGCTGCACGAAGTGGGCGAACAGCAGGGTCGGCAGCACCAGCATCAAGGCGCTGAAGACGGCCCAGTTGCGCCCACCGAACTTGGGCACCGCGAACGTGTAGGGCAGCCGCAGCAGCGAGCCGACCAGGTTGGGCACCGCGATGAGCCAGAACAGCTGCTGGGGCGAGAACGCGAAGCCGACCTTGGTGAGCAGCGCCGCGCTGACGCTCCAGAGCAGCCAGACCGAGAAGCCGAGGTGCTCGCCGAAGATCGACCAGATCAGGTTGCGCCGGGCGACCCGCTTGCCGGTGGACTCCCAGAAGGCGGGGTTCTCGGGGTCCCACTCCTCGATCCATCGCCCGGTGCGGCGACGGGAGGGTGGCGGTGTGGCCGACGGGTGGTCGGGAGGGCTGGTGACGACGCTGGTCATGGGACGCTCCGAGGTCGGCGACCCGGCACGGTGCCAGATCTCGTGCGACTGAACCTAGGGAGCGCGTGTTTCGCCGGTGTGTGTCGTCGCGTCAGCGGTGCGTAACACTCTCTACACGGTGCGGTGGGTCCGACTGTGAGATCGGCGGACGGCAGCGCCGAGGTGTCAGGTTGTCGCTCGCCAGAGCGGCTCGAGCACCTCGAGCGACTCCCCTGCGCGGACGCCCGGACGCGGCACCACGAGCAGTCCGTCGGACACCGCGAGGCCTCGCAGCATCGACGACGCCGTCCAGCCCGTTGGCACGGCCACGCCGTCCTGCCGGGAGAACGGGAGGATGCGGGTGGCGCGGTCGAAAGCCTCGACGTCGACGCCCGACGTCTCACGGCGCTCCTCGACGCCGCGGGCACCCGTCATCGTGAGCAGCACCGGGTGCACCACTGCCATGAACCCCACGAGGGCCGCGAACGGGTTGCCGGGCAGGCAGGCCACCAGGCGTCCGTCGGGCAGGACGGCGAGCAGCGTCGGCCCGCCCGGACGGACGGCGATCGTGTCGACCACGACCGTCGCGCCGACCAGGCCCAGCAGGTCACGGACGTGGTCGGCGTCGCCCACCGCGGTGCCGCCGGTCGTCACCACGACGTCGGCGGTCGAGGCCCTCAGCGCGCCGGTCAGGGCCTCGAGGTCGTCACCGACCAGACCCACCTCACCGGCGACACCTCCTGCGGCGCGGGTCGTCCCCGACAGGAGCGGGCCGATCGAGTCGCGGGCCGCTCCGGGCGCCGGCAGCCCACGACGCACGATCTCGTCGCCCGACACGATCAGGTCGACCGTCGGAGCCCCGAGCACCTGCAGCGTGTCGTGGCCGCTCGCCGCACTGACGGCCAGCGATACCGGGTCGAGGCGGGTGCCGCCGGGCAGGACGACCTCCCCGACCCTCAGCTCCTCACCCTGGGCGCGGACGTCGTGCCGGCTGGGCTCCCTGCCGTCAGGCGGGGTCCAGCGCAGCTGCGTGCCGTCGGACGTCCCGTGCTCGAAGCGGACGATCGCGGTGGTCCCTGCAGGCACCGCTCCGCCGGTGCCGATGCCGACGGCGTCCCCCGGCGTGAGCACCGTCGCGGGCGGCCGGCCGTTGACGACCCGGCCGCGCACCGTCCACGGACCGTCGCCCGAGACCGCCCAGCCGTCCATCGCCGAGACGTCGGCCGACGGCAGGTCGACCAGCGACCGCAGGTCGTCGGCGAGCACCCGGCCGGCGGCCAGGTCGATCGCGACCAGCTCGCTCGGCACAGGCTTGGCGAGCGAGGCCGCGAGCGTACGGACGTCGTGCCACTCCCCCCGGACCAGCGTCACGCGTCGTCGTCCCACTGCTCGATCGCGCGGTGCACCCGGGCCAGCACCTCGGCGACCCGCTCGGGATCGCCACCGGCCTGACCGACCGCGACGCCGACCAGATAGGTCGTCAACGGTGCGGCGGGACGCATGACCCCGTGCGCCGCGTCGGCGGCGAGGTCGAGCACGGCGTCGACGTCGAGCACCTGCTCGATGCCCAGATCCTGTGCGAGGCCGGCCGCCCAGCGCGGCAGCGATCGTTCATCCACGGCTGGTCTCCTCCGTGAGGCGTGCCAGGTCGGCCGGCGAGTCGATGTCGGCCAGCACGTCGTCGGGCAGGTCGAGCTCGTCGAGGTGCAGCGACCTGGTCACCTGGCCGACGCCGAGGTCGGTCAGCGGCACGTGCTCCTCGAGCGCCGCGCGGAGCGACGCCGAGCGATAGACCGCGAGCAGCGGCTGCCGGCGCCCGTCGGACGAGCGCGCGACGACGCCGTCGGCGTCGCTGCCGGCCGCGTGCACCAGCAGGGCGGGCACCGCCTCGGCGGCACGGGGCACGTCGGCGGCGAGGACGACCACGATCGCGGCGACGTCGTCACCGAGCGCGGCCAGGCCCGCGCCGATCGCCGCAGCGGGTCCGGCGAAGGGCGGGTCCTCGCGGACCGCGACTGCCCGCTCCGGGGTGCCGGCGACCCCGGCCGGGCCGACCACGACCAGCCGCCGAGCCGATGCGACGGCGTCGCACGCAGCGGCCAGGATCGGCCGTCCGTCGACGACGAGCGTCATCTTGTCGACGCCACCCATCCGCCGCGACCGACCGCCCGCGAGGACGATCGCATCGTGCGCGGGGAGGGCCGGCGTGCTGGACAGGACGGGCCTCAGGCCTCGATGACGACCGGGAGGATCATCGGACGGCGACGCAGGCGACGGCCGACGAACGAGCCCAGCACGCGGCGGATGACCTGCTGCAGCTGGCGGTTGTCGCGGGTGCCGTCGGACAGGGCGTCCTCGAGGGCGGCCACGATCTTGGGCACGATCTCGTCGAACGCCGAGTCGTCCTCGGCGATGCCGCGGGCGTGGATCTCGGGGCCGGAGAGGATCTTGCCCGTGGCCGAGTCGATGACGACGACGACCGAGACGAAGCCCTCCTCGGCCAGCACGCGCCGGTCCTTGAGCTCGGAGTCGGTCAGGTCGCCGACCGACGAGCCGTCGACGTAGACGTAGCCGACGTCGACCGCACCGGTGATCGAGGCGTGTCCGTCGACCAGGTCGATGACGTAGCCGTCCTCGGCCAGCAGCACGTTGGGGACGCCCGTGGCCGTGGCCAGCTTGGCGTTGGCGTGCAGGTGCCTGATCTCGCCGTGCACCGGCAGCACGTTGCTGGGCTGGACGATGTTGTAGCAGTAGAGCAGCTCGCCGGCCGACGCGTGGCCCGAGACGTGCACCAGGGCGTTGCCCTTGTGGACGACGTTGGCGCCGAGCTTGGTGAGCCCGTCGATGACGCGGTAGATCGCGTTCTCGTTGCCGGGGATCAGCGACGAGGCCATGAGCACCGTGTCGCCCGGCTCGAGGCTGACCTGCTGGTGGCTGTTGTTGGCCATGCGCGAGAGGGCTGCCATCGGCTCGCCCTGCGAGCCCGTCGACATCAGCACCATCTTGTGCGGCGGGGCCGCGTCGATCTTGTCGACGACGACGCCGTCGGGGACGTGCAGGTAGCCGAGCTCACGGGCGATCTGCATGTTGCGGACCATCGAGCGTCCGACGTAGGCGACCTTGCGGTCGTGCTTGACCGCGGCGTCGATGACCTGCTGCACGCGGTGGATGTGCGAGGCGAACGAGGCGACGATGATGCGCTTGGTGCTGCTGGCGAAGACCGCGTCGATCGCCGGCGTGATGTTGCGCTCGGACGTCGTGAAGCCCGGGACCTCGGCGTTGGTCGAGTCGGTCAGGAAGAGGTCGACCCCCTCCTCGCCGAGCCGGGCGAACGCCCGCAGGTCGGTGATGCGGCCGTCGAGCGGCAGCTGGTCCATCTTGAAGTCGCCGGTGTGCAGCGCGACGCCCGCGGGGGTCTTGATCGCGACGGCCAGCGCGTCGGGGATCGAGTGGTTGACCGCCACGAACTCGAGCTCGAACGGCCCGAGGTCCATGATGTCGCCCTCGGAGACCTCGTACTTGGGGGCGTCCTTGAGCTTGTGCTCCTTGAGCTTGGGGTCGAGGAACGCCAGCGTCAGCTTGGACCCGATGACGGGGATGTTGCCACGCTCGCGCAGCAGGTAGGGCACGCCACCGATGTGGTCCTCGTGGCCGTGCGTCAGGACGATGCCGACGACGTCCTTGAGGCGGTCACGGATGGGTCCGAAGTCGGGCAGGATCAGGTCGACGCCGGGCTGGGTCTCCTCGGGGAAGAGGACGCCGCAGTCGACGATGACGATCTTGCCGCCGTACTCGAACGAGGTCATGTTGCGACCGATCTCGCCGAGTCCGCCGAGCGGGATGACTCGCAGGGCGCCGTCGGGAAGGGCGGGAGGAGCGTCGAGCTCCAGGTGCATGTGGCTCATGTGGGCAGTGCCTAGCTTTCGAGAAGGCCTGATGCGACGAGGCCGTCGCGAACGATCGCGACCTCTTCCTCGGTCGCAGCAGGCAGAGGGGCACGCATCGTGCGGTGGTCGAGCACGCCGAGCAGCTGCAGGGCAGCCTTGGAGGTGATCGCGCCTTGCGTGTGGTTCATCATCGCCCGAACGGCGGGCTGAAGTCTGGTGTTGATGGCTCGTGCGGTGGCGAGGTCGCCGGCGTCGACCGCCGCGACCATCTCGGCGTACGGACGGCCCGCCGCGTGGGCGACGACGCTGACGATGCCGCTGGCGCCCATCGCGAGCCACGGCAGGTTGAGCGTGTCGTCGCCGGAGTAGATGCGGATGCCGGTCTCGTTCATGAGCCAGACGCCGCGGTCGAGGTCGCCGGTGGCGTCCTTCATCGCGACGATCTGCGGGGTGTCGGCCAGCGCGACGTAGGTCTCGTCGGCGATCGCGATGCCGCTGCGGCCCGGGATGTCGTAGAGCATGACCGGGGTGTCGTCTCCGGCCCGCGCGACCTCGGTGAAGTGGGCGAGCAGGCCCGACTGCGGGGGCTTGCTGTAGTAGGGGGTCACGATCAGCGTGCCGTGGGCGCCGGCCTTCTTGGCCTGCTGCGCGAGCTCGACGGAGTGACGCGTGTCGTTGGTGCCGACCCCGGCCACGATCGACGCGCGGTCGCCGACGGCCTCGAGCACGGCGGCGAGCAGGCGTCCGTCCTCGTCGACGGTCGTCGTGGGCGCCTCGCCCGTGGTGCCGCTGACGACGAGACCGTCGTTGCCCTGGTCGACCAGGTGGGAGGCGACCTTCTGGGCAGCATCGAGGTCGAGCTCACCCTCACGGGTGAACGGCGTGACCATGGCGGTCAGCACACGCCCGAAGGGCGCAGCCTCGGAGGCGAGGGGCGACGTCATACCCCCGAGGCTACCGCTTCTCGACCTGTCGGCGACGACCGGCAGGATGGAGCCGTGAACGAGGACATCTACGAGATCGACACCGCCTCGGTGTCGCGCGGCGACGGCACCCGCGACCTGACCCTGACCGACCGCTGGAACACCCCGCTCGGCAAGCCCAACGGCGGCTACATCCTGGCTGCGATGCTGCGCGGTCTCGGCGACGAGCTCGGCGCCGGCGATCCCCTCGTCGCCTCGATCAGCTATCTCGCCTCGCCCGAGACCGGCGCCGCCGAGCTGCGCACCAGGGCGCTGCGCAGGGGACGTCGGGTGCAGACCGGCACGGCGTCGCTCTGGGAGGGCGAGCGCCACGTCGCCGAGATGACCGCGAGCTTCGGCGACCGGGGCGACGGCGTCAGCCGCGAGCTGGGCACGCCGCCCGACCTGCGCCCGCCCGGCGAGTGCATCGACCCGCGCGGCAAGGGCACGCCCGAGGGCGGCCTGTTCGACCGCGTCGACTACCGCATCGACCAGGTGCCGGGCTTCTTCCTCGGCACGCCGAGCGGCGACCCGACGCTCATGGTGTGGCAGCGGCTCCGCGACGGCCGGGCGATCGACTTCCCGGCGCTCGCCTTCCTCTGCGACGCCTACGTGCCGCCGGTCGTCGAGCTCGGCGACGGCTTCAACTCCATGACCGTGCAGCTCACGGTGCACCTGCACCGCCTGCCCAGCCCCGGCTGGATCGCGACCCGCCTGACGACCCGGCACGTCGTCAACGGCTTCCACGAGGAGGACTGCGAGCTGTGGGACGAGGACGGCAACCTGCTGGCCCAGAGCCGCCAGCTCGGCATCCTCCTCTGACCCCCTCCCCCAAAAATGTGCGATTCTGCCCGCCCCTTGCCCCAAAGTGTGCGAGATCGCCCCGCTCCCGGTGACAAATCGGTGCAGACGCGCACAGTTTCGTGCTGGGGGGACGGCCTCCACAGGCGGTTGACGGACTGATCGTCGTCCACAGACGGCTGCTCGGCGGTGGTCGGGGCGTCCCTGCTCCCGTGTCGTGGAGCCATGACCCGACCTCCGCTGCCGTCCGACCGCCCGTTCACGCTCGCGTGGGCCGCGAGCCGTGGCTACACCCGGCGCATGCTGCAGGGCAGACGCTTCCAGATGCTGCTGCCCACCGTGTATGCCTCGGCAGACCTCGAGCTGACGCGCAGGCTCATGATCGAGGCAGCCCTGCTGGCCACTCCGGACCACTGCGTCGCGAGCCACCAGAGCGCCCTCGCGCTCTACGGCATCGATGTCGGCGACGACCTGCTGCCCCACGTGTCGACGGCACGGCAGGAGCCGTTGCGCATCCGGGGCGTCACGACGCATCGGCTCGCCGCCGTCAAGAGCAGGGACGTCGACGGCTGGCGTGCGCTGTCGCCTGAGCTGGCCCTCTCGACGGCGGCCACGCAGCTCTCCCTGGTCGATCTCGTGATCGCGGTCGACAGCTCATACCAGCGCAGGCTCGTCACGCCAGGTCGCCTCGACCACTTCCTGCACCACCACCACGGCGCCGGCGTTCGCAAGGCTCGCCGCGCGCTGCACCTGGCCAGTGACCGGGCCGAGTCACCCCGCGAGACGTACGTGCGCCTCATGCTCGAGCTCGCGGGACTGCCGCCGCTGGAGTGCAACGTCTCGTACGGCGACGAGGACGGGGTCATTGCTCGCATCGACCTGTCGTGGAGCCGCTGGAAGATCGCGATCGAGTACGACGGACGCCAGCACGGCCTCAGCCTCGCCCAGCGGGAGCGGGACGTGCGCCGGCGCGAGCAGATGGAGCGACTCGGGTGGGTCTTCATCGTCGTCACCGCCGCTCAGCTGGCCCGGCCGCGCGACATCGTCCTGCGGGTGCGGGCGGTGCTCGAGTCACGTCAGGGGTGGGCGCCGGTCCCGCGCTTCGACGACGAGTGGCGCGCCCTGTTCGAGTGACCACGGCCAAAGTGTGCGAGTCTGCCCCGTTCTCGCGTTCGCGGTGGTGCACTCACGCACAGTTCTGCGGGGACGCGGTGCTGAATCGCACAGTTTTGGGTCAGGTGGGGTCGTGGGGAAGGCGGTCGTAGGTGGCGATGTCGTAGCCGTCGTGCGCCTCGCGGGACGTCTCGGTCCATGCCTTCCAGTCGACGTCGGGGAACCAGGCGTCACCGTCGGGCGACTGGTGCACGTGGGTGACGACCATGCGGTCGACCAAGCCGGCACCCAGCGCCTCGGCATAGACCTGGGCGCCGCCGACCAGGAAGACGTCGTCGTCGAGCTCCGCGGCCCGGGCCAGGGCCGCCGCGAGATCGCCGGCGACCTCGACACCGTCGGCGTTCCACGTGGGGTCACGGGTCAGCACGATCGAGGTGCGCCCGGGCAACGGACGTCCGATCGACTCGAACGTCGTGCGGCCCATCACCAGGGGGTGGCCCATCGTGAGCGCCTTGAAGTGGGCGAGGTCACCGGTCGGCGGCCACGGCAGGTCGCCGTCGCGCCCGATGACGCCGTTGTGCCCGATCGCGACCACGATCGTGCAGGTCATACCGCGATCGGAGCCTTGATCAGCGGGTGGGGGTCGTAGCCCGTGACCTTAATCGAGTCGAGCGTGAAGTCGTCGATCGAGGTGACCGACGGGTCGAGCCACAGCTCGGGCAGGGCCCGCGGCTCACGCGTGAGCTGCTCGCGGGCCTGGTCGAGGTGGTTGACGTAGAGGTGGGCGTCGCCGAGCGTGTGGACGAAGTCGCCGACCTCGAGGCCCACCACCTGCGCGACCATGTGGGTCAGCAGCGCGTAGGAGGCGATGTTGAACGGCACGCCGAGGAACACGTCGGCCGACCGCTGGTACATCTGGCAGGAGAGCTTGCCGTCGGCGACGTAGAACTGGAAGAACGCGTGGCACGGCATGAGCGCCATCGCGTCGAGGTCGGCGACGTTCCACGCGCTGACGACGTGACGGCGCGAGTCGGGGTTGGTCCGGATCTGCTCGATGACCTGGGCGAGCTGGTCGATGTGCCGGCCGTCGGGCGCGGGCCACGACCGCCACTGGTAGCCGTAGACCGGGCCGAGGTCGCCGTTGTCGTCGGCCCACTCGTCCCAGATCGACACCCCGTTGTCGCGGAGGTACTGCGTGTTGGTGTCGCCCTTGATGAACCACAACAGCTCGGCCACGACCGACTTGAGGTGGATCTTCTTGGTCGTCACCAGGGGGAACCCCTCGGACAGGTCGAAGCGCATCTGGTGACCGAACACGCTGCGTGTGCCGGTGCCGGTGCGGTCGCCCTTCGCGACCCCGTCGTCGAGGATTCGTTGGACGAGATCGAGGTAGGCCCGCATGTCGGCAGACTATCAACGGCCCCCCACAGATCGTGTGCGAAACTCGGTCCATGGCGAGTGAAGAGTTCGAGGCGACCCCCGAGGAGGTCCGCCGGTTCGCTCTCCTGCAGATCGTCCTGACCGGTGGCTTCCTGGTCTTGCTGTTCTTCATGCTGGGCGGCACCGACGCCGACTACCCGCCGGCGTGGCTGTCGGTGCTCCTCGTCGTCCTCGTCGGCGTCGGCGCGTTCCTGTCCGAACGCGTCTGGCTGTCGGCCGCTCCCCTGCCGTCCGACCTCACCGCCGACGAGCAGCGCCGCCGCGCGATCGGCATCTTCGCCGGCCAGACGGTCCGCAAGCTGATCTTCTGCGAGGCTCCGCTCCTGCTCGCGGTCGTGGTGACGTTCGTCAGCGGCCACGGCGGCTGGCCCCTCGTCATCGCGGGCTTCCCCGGCATGCTGGCCCTCACGTGGCAGGTCTGGCCGAGCCTGCGCAACACCTCGATGACAGCGGCGATGCTCGACTCCCAGGGCGCCGAGTCGCAGCTGGTGGAGAGCTTCCTCGACACGTGACAGACTGACCGTCCGCGGATCAGTGGGCCAGAGGCGGTAGCCGGACGGTTTCCACGTGTTGTACCCGCGGAACGCCGTCCCTGTGGCGGCTCTGTCTGGTAAGCCGCTTCGGCGGCCGGGGTTCGAGTCCCCATCACGCCGGTCGCAGGTCGGTGGCCCCTCGGGGCACCGTGGAACGGGCTCTGCGGGACTTCGGGTCCCCCGCCCCGACGACGGACCGACCTGCGACCGGCCCCAGCGCGAGAGAGAAGACGACGATGACGATCACGGTGATGCGGCACGAGCGGGTGGTCCACTACCGCCACGGCGCGCTGGTCGGCGTCCTCGAGCCGGGACGCCACCGCATCCGCGGTCGCGGCCACACCCTGCGGACGATCGACACGCGCGTCAGGCTGTTCGAGGTCCGTCCGCAGGAGATCCCCACCGCCGACGGCGTCACGGTCAAGGTCAGCGCCGCCGCGCAGGTGCAGGTCGCCGACCCGGTCGCCCACCTCGAGCACACCGCGGACCCCCATGCGTTCTTGTACGACGCGGTGAAGGCGTGGCTCCGTGAGACCGTCCACGCCCTGACCCTCGACGAGGTCGTCGCCGGCATCAGGGTCGACGAGACCCCGCTGTCGATCGCCGCCGCCGCGAGCGCCGCCGGCTACACCCTCACCGACTTCGGGGTGCGTGACGTCGTCGTCCCGGCCGAGATCCGCCGCGCGACCGAGGAGCTCGTCACCGCGCAGCGACAGGCCCAGGTCGCGCTCGAGCGCGCCCGCAGCGAGGTCGCCGTCCTGCGCGCCATGGCCAACAGCGCGAAGGTGCTCGAGGACCACCCGCTGCTCGCGACGCTCCGGCTCGCGGAGACCGCCGCCTCCCACGGCGGCCAGGTCATCATCGAGCGGCCGACCGCATGACCGAGGCCGGACCCGACGTCAGCGCGCGGCTCGCCTGGCCCGACGACGCCGCCGCGATCGTGCGCGTGCAGCTGGCCGCGTGGCGCGCCGACGCCGTCGTCCCGGCCGAGGAGCTCGACGCCCTCGACCCGGCCGAGCTCACCGAGCGCTGGACGGCCCTGATCACCTCGCCCAAGGACGGCCGCCTCCGGGTGCTCGTGGCCCTCGACCGCGTCGACGTGCGGGGCTTCACGCTGGTGCACCCGTCGTACGACCCCGACAGCGACCAGGTCGCCGACGGCGAGATCAGCGAGCTCGTGGTGCATCCCGACCACCAGCGTGCCGGCCACGGGTCACGACTCCTGCAGGCCGCGGTCGACACGCTCGCGGCCGACAAGTTCACCCGCGGACGCTGGTGGGTCGCGACGACCGACGACGTGCTGCGCGCCTTCGTGACCGAGTCGGGGTGGGCCCCCGACGGCGCCCACCGTGAGCTCGCGACCGACACCGGGGCCACGGTCAAGCAGATCCGGCTCCACACCACCTTGGCATGACGACCGACCGCTCGATCATCGTCGACTCCCTCGGCGTCGGGATCGCGACCGGGCTCTACGGTGTCTCGTTCGGAGCGATCTCGACGGCGTCCGGGCTCAGCGTGCTGCAGACCTGCCTCATCTCGCTGCTCGTCTTCACCGGCGCCTCGCAGTTCGCGTTCGTCGGCATCATCGCGTCGGGCGGCAACCCGCTCACCGGCGCGCTGACCGCGGTGCTGCTGGGCAGCCGCAACCTGTTCTACGGCGTGAGCATGGCGCCCAAGCTCGACCTCGATCCCGCCAGACGCCTCGCCTCGGCGCACTTCGTGATCGACGAGTCGACCGCCATGGGCGTCACCCGCACGACCACCCGTCAGGCCCGGCTGGGGTTCTACTGGACGGGCATCTCGATCTTCGTGCTCTGGAACCTGACGACGTTCCTCGGCGCCCTGGCCGGCAACGCGATCGGCGATCCCCGCACGTACGGCCTCGACGCCGCCGTGGGCGCGGCCTTCCTCGGTCTGCTGTGGCCGCGGCTGGCCACCCCGACCGGGCGGCTCGTGGCGCTGGTCGGGGCCGCGGTGGCGCTCGGGCTCGTGCCCGTCACCAGCGCGGGGCTGCCGATCATCCTCGGCGGTGGCACGGCCGTCCTGCTCGGCATGCTCTGGCGCCCGAAGGCGACGACGTGACGGCCGTCTGGGGCGGCATCGCCGTCATGGTCGTGGGCTGCTTCGCGCTGAAGTACGCCGGCCTGTCGGTGCCCGAGAGCGTCCTGCACCACCCGATGACGGTGCGCGCCGTCGAGCTGCTCCCGGCGGGGCTCCTCGGGGCGCTCATCGCGGTGCAGGTCTTCGCCGACGGGACGACGGTGCAGGTCGACGCGCGGCTGCTGGCGCTCGGCGTCGCGGCGGTGCTGCTGATGCTGCGGGTGCCGTTCCTGCCCATGGTGTTCGCCGCGGCGCTGGTCGCGGCGCTCGTCCGCCAGCTCTGACGCCGGGAGCGCGTCCTCCCCCGGCAAGCGTCATCCTCCCGAGGGAGATCTCCCTCGGGCAGATGACGTCTGCCTCGGGGCGATCGTCCGCCCCCTGCAGTTGTCGTAGGGACCGTGGTAAACCGTCAGAGGCCGAGGACGGAGTCGAGCCCCACCGTGACGCCGGAGCGCCCGCCCACGCCGCGGACGGCCGCGACGACGCCGGGCATGAACGACGTGCGGTCGTGGGAGTCGTGGCGGATCGTGAACGCCTCGCCGGCACCGCCGAACAGCACCTCCTGCGACGCCACGAAGCCGCGGGCCCGGACCGAGTGCACCGGGATGTCGCCGACCCTGGCCCCGCGGGCGCCGTCGGGGTCGGTCGTCGTCGCGTCGGGGATCGGCGCCGAGCCGGCCGCGGCACGCGCCGCCGCCATGAGCTCAGCCGTGCGCACCGCAGTGCCCGACGGGGCGTCGATCTTGTCGGGGTGGTGCATCTCGATGACCTCGATCGACTCGAAGAACGGCGCCGCCGTCTCGGCGAACCGCATCATGAGGATCGCGCCGATCGAGAAGTTGGGGACGATCAGCACGCCGGTCGACGGTGCGTCTCCGAGGGCCGACCGCACCGCGGCGATGCGGTCGTCGTCGAAGCCCGAGGTGCCGACGACGACGTCGACGCCGTGCTCGATGCACCACAGGACGTTGTCGAGGGCCACGTGCGGCTGCGTGAAGTCGAGCGCGACGTCGGCCCCGGCAGCGGTGATCAGGTCGAGCGAGTCGCCGAGGTCGATCTCGGCCACGACCTCCAGGCCGTCGGCGGCGTTGATCGCCCGCACCGACTCCGACCCCATGCGCCCCTTGGCGCCCAGCACTGCGACCCGTGTCATGCCGCTCAGCCTATCGGCGCAGCCTCCTCGACCAGGATGCGTGTCGCCGCCACCACCTCGGCGTACGACGTCGTCAGCGGCGAGAGCCCCAGCCGGATCAGGTCGGGCTCGCGGAAGTCGGGCACCACGCGCCGAGCGACGAGGCGCTCGGTGATCGCCCGCGCGTCGGGATGCCGCACCGTGACGTGGCTGCCGCGCAGGGCCGCGTCCCGCGGGGTGACGATCTCCAGCCCGGCCTCGTCGAGCAGGTCGATCGTGAAAGCGGTGAGCTGCTCCGACTTGGTGCGGATGGCCTCGACTCCGGCCTCCGCGATCAGGCGCACCCCCTCCTGCACCGCGAGGATGCCGGCGACGGACGGGGTGCCGCTCAGCATCCGGCGGATCGTCGGCGACGCCTCGTAGGTGTCGGACATCGCGAACAGGTCGGCGGCGCTCCACCACCCGGTGATGGGCTGCTCCGCCGCGGCGAGGTGCCGAGCGGCGACGTAGACGTACGCCGGTGCGCCGGGCCCGGCGTTGACGTACTTGTAGGTGCACCCGACGGCGAAGTCGACCTCGTCGGCGTCGAGCGTGATCGGCACGACGCCCGCGGAGTGGCACAAGTCCCAGATGACGACCGCGCCGGCGGCGTGCACGGCCTCGGTCAGCGCCGGGACGTCGAGCAGCGTGCCGGAGCGGTAGTCGACCTGGCTGAGGAGCACCACCGCAGTGCGGTCCCCCAGCGCCGCGGTCAGCACCTCGGTGGTGACGTTGTCGACGAGGTCGGGCTCGAGCCAGCGCACCGTCATCCCGCGGGCCCGGGCCACCGTCTCGACGAGGTAGCGATCGGTCGGGAAGTTCGTCGCGTCGATGACGATCTCGTCGCGGTCAGGACGCACCCCGGCGGCGGCGTGCAGGAGCTTGAAGATGTTGACCGACGTCGAGTCGGCGATGACGGTCTGGCCGGCTGCCGCCCCCAGCAGGGCAGCTCCCAGCTCGTCGCCGACGGTCACCGGCAGCTCGACCCAGCTCTCGGACCAGCCGCGGATCAGGCGCCCGCCCCACTCCTCGCGGACGAACGCCGTGAGACGCTCCAGGGTCGCGCGCGGAAGCCGCCCGAGCGAGTTGCCGTCGAGGTAGGCGACGAGGTCGTGGTCGATGACGAACCGTTCGCGGAAGGGTCCGAGCGGGTCGGCGGCATCGAGGGGGGCGGGGTCGCTGACAGACATCGGCTGATGCTCTCACGGATCCGCCGATAGCGTGACGCCATGGTCACTGAGGACGGGCAGCTGCTGGTCGGTCGCGGCATCGCGGACATCACCGGGGAGCCGTGGGGCGCAGGAATGATGGGCTACGGCATGCCGGACCAGCGCACGTGCGGCATCCTGACCCGCCAGTACGCTCGGGCGTTCGTGATGGACGACGGCGAGCGCCGCATCGTCTACGTCGTCGCCGACATCGCGATGTTCTTCCAGGCCACGACGGCCGGCGTCCTCGCCCGCCTCCGCGCCCTGCACGGTGACCGCTTCGGCGCCCACAACGTCGTCCTGACCGCGACCCACACGCACTGCGGGCCCGGCGGGCACGGGCACCACGTGCTCTACAACATCACGACCGCCGGGTTCCACCGCCGCACGTACGACCGGATCGTCGGTGGCGTCGTCGAGGCGATCACGCGCGCGGTCGACGACCTGCACCCCTCGACGCTCGTCCTCAACCGGGGCGAGCTGCACGACGCCAGCGCCAACCGCAGCCGGGCGGCGTTCGACCGCGACCCCGACGACGAGCGTGCGCACTTCCCGGGGGCCGTCGACCCGATGACGACGCTGCTGCGGATCGAGCGTGACGGCGCGCTCGCCGGAGCGATCAGCTGGTTCGCGGTGCACAACACCTCGATGACCAACCGCAACCGGCTGATCAGCTCCGACAACAAGGGCTGGGCGGCGTACGCCTGGGAGAGCGCGGGCCGGGCGCCCCGCACCGCGGCGGCCGAGCTCGTGACCGCGTTCGCGCAGACCAACGCCGGAGACATCTCGCCCAACCTCGACCTGCGTCCCGGCACGGGTCCCACCGACGACGAGCGCGAGAACACCCGCATCATCGGCGAACGCCAGCTCGCAGCAGCGCAGTCGCTCGCTGGGCAGCCCGGCGAGAGGCTCGAGGCCCTCGTCGACAGCCGGCTCGTGCACGTCGACATGGCCCGTCAGGTCACGCCGCGTGGCGCGACCAGCCCCGGCGTGCTCGGGGCCAGCTTCGCGGCCGGCAAGCTGACCGACGGTCCCGGATCGCCGCTGTTCGACGAGGGCAGGAACAACCCCGTCTTCGAGCGCCTCAGCCGACCGCTCTACCGGCGCTCCCCCGCCCTCGCGGCGAGCCAGGCGCCCAAGGACATGGCGATCCCCGTCGGGATGCTCCGCTGGTCGCAGGAGCGATTCCCGGTGCAGCTGGTGCGGATCGGGGGCCTCTACCTGGTGTGCCTGCCGTTCGAGGTCACGATCGTGTCGGGGCTGCGGATCCGTCGCCGGGTCGCCGAGATCGTCGGGGCCGACCTCGACCACGTGCTCTGCCAGGGATATGCCAACGGGTTCGGCCACTACGTGACGACGCCGGAGGAGTACGACGTGCAGAACTACGAGGGCGGCAGCACGATCTTCGGACGCCACGAGCTCGACGCGCTCATCGGTGCCGCCGCGGGGCTTGCCGAGGCCATGGCAGCCGGACGCCCCGTCGACCCGGGACCGCCGCCGGCTCCCCACCGGGTGCGGATCCCGACCCCGCTGGGTCATCCCGCGCTGGAGCGACAGCGCACCATCGACGTGCTGGACGCTCCGTCGCAGTCGACCGTGGGCGACACCGTGAGCGCCTCGTTCGTCGCCGACCACCCGAACGCCGAGATCCGGCCGACCTACCTGCTCGTCGAGCGACAGGCGCCCACCGGCTGGGAGGTCGTCGCCGACGACAGCTCGCTGACCACCACGATCACGTGGCGCCGCGACCGTCGACTGCACTGGACGGCCGAGGTCACGTGGACCGCCGACGACGCCGGGACGTACCGGATCACCTACGTCGGACGCACCACCGCGACGACGCCCCCGTTCCCCGTCGTCCCCGCTCCGGCGACCCCACACCCCGGGCGCGGTGGATCCTCCACCGTCTGAGACCCGTCCGGCGCTGGGACGGTGGAGAAGTCACCGCGCCCGGGCGCCGGAGACGCAGAAGGGCCCCGCTGCCGCAGCAACGGGGCCCTTCTCAGACGTGGATCACGCGTCGGCGGTGGCCGAGTCGTCGGCCGCAGCGGCCTCGGGCTCGTCCGACTTCTCGACGACCGGGATCAGCGAGAGCTTGCCGCGGTCACCGAGCTCGGCGATCTCGACCTGGATCTTCTGACCGACCGAGACGACGTCCTCGACGTTGTTGACGCGCTGGCCGCCGTTGAGGTCACGCAGCTTGCTGATGTGCAGCAGGCCGTCGCGACCCGGGGACAGCGACACGAACGCGCCGAAGTCGACCGTCTTGACGACGGTGCCGAGGTAGCGCTCGCCAACCTCGGGCATCGTCGGGTTGGCGATGGCGTTGATCGCGTCACGCGCGGCCTCGGCAGCTTCGCCGTTCTCCGCACCGACGTAGACCGTGCCGTCGTCCTCGAGCGAGATGTTGGCGCCCGTGTCGTCCTGGATCTGGTTGATGATCTTGCCCTTGGGGCCGATGACCTCACCGATCTTGTCGACGGGGATCTTGATCGTGATGATCCGCGGCGCGTAGGGGCTCATCTCGTCAGGCTCGTCGATGGCCTCGGCCATGACGTCGAGGATCGCGACGCGAGCGCCGTACGCCTGCTGCAGGGCTCCGGCCAGCACGTCGGCGGGGATGCCGTCGAGCTTGGTGTCGAGCTGCAGGGCGGTGACGAACTCACGCGTTCCGGCGACCTTGAAGTCCATGTCGCCGAAGGCGTCCTCGGCTCCGAGGATGTCGGTCAGCGTGACGAACTTCTGCTCGCCGTCGACCTCACCGGAGATGAGACCCATCGCGATGCCGGCGACCGGCGCGCGCAGCGGGACACCCGCGTTGAGCAGACCGAGCGTCGAGGCGCAGACCGAGCCCATCGAGGTGGAGCCGTTGGAGCTCAGCGCCTCGGAGACCTGGCGGATCGCGTAGGGGAACTCCGCGCGCGTCGGCAGCACGGGCAGCAGCGCACGGCCCGCGAGGGCGCCGTGACCGATCTCGCGACGCTTCGGCGAACCGACCCGGCCGGTCTCACCGGTCGAGTAGGGCGGGAAGTTGTAGTTGTGCATGTAGCGGCGCGACGTCTCGGGCGAGAGCGTGTCGAGCTTCTGCTCCAGGCCGAGCATGTTGAGCGTCGTGATGCCCATGATCTGGGTCTCGCCACGCTGGAACAGCGCGGAGCCGTGGACGCGGGGCACGATGCCGACCTCGGCGCTGAGGGCACGGATGTCCTCGAGGCCACGGCCGTCGATGCGGACCTTGTCGCGCAGGACGCGCTCGCGGACGACGGCCTTGGTGACCGCGCGGACAGCCGCACCGATCTCCTTCTCGCGACCCTCGAAGTCAGCGCCGAGCTTGTCGATGACGTCGGCCTTGATGCCTGACTCGCGCTCCTCGCGGTCGGCCTTGCTGACGATCGTCAGCGCCTGGGCGAGGTCGGCCTTGGCGGCCGACTCGACGGCCGCGTAGACGTCGTCCTCGTAGTCGAGGAAGATCGGGAAGTCGCGGACCGGCTTGGCGGCGGTCGAGGCGAGCTCGATCTGCGCCTCGCACAGCTGCTTGATGAAGACCTTGGCGGCGTCGAGGCCACCGGCGACGATCTCCTCCGTGGGCGCCTGGACGCCGCTCTGGACGAGGTCCCACGTGGACTCGGTCGACTCGGCCTCGACCATCATGATCGCGACGTCGTCACCGGCGATGCGGCCAGCGACGACCATGTCGAAGACGGCGTTCTCGAGCTGGCTGTGCGTCGGGAAACCGACCCACTGGCCGTCGATCAGGGCGACGCGGGTGGCGCCGACGGGACCGGTGAACGGCAGGCCCGAGATCTGCGTCGACGCGGAGGCCGCGTTGATCGCGAGCACGTCGTACGGGGTGTCGGGGTTGAGCGCCAGGACCGTGATGACGACCTGGACCTCGTTGCGCAGACCCTTCTTGAAGGTCGGGCGCAGCGGGCGGTCGATCAGGCGGCAGGTGAGGATCGCGTCCTCGGACGGGCGACCCTCGCGACGGAAGAACGACCCCGGGATGCGACCGGCGGCGTACATCCGCTCCTCGACGTCGATCGTCAGGGGGAAGAAGTCGAAGTGGTCCTTGGGGTGCTTGCCGGCCGTGGTGGCCGACAGGAGCATCGTGTCGTCGTCGAGGAACGCGGAGACCGAGCCGGCCGCCTGCTGGGCGAGGACGCCCGTCTCGAAACGGATGGTGCGGGTGCCGAAGGCACCGTTGTCGATGACTGTCTCGACGGAGTGGAGTTCGGACATGGAAGTCCCTTCCGCAGGGTTCGAAGACCCTGCATGTTGGGACGAGAGCGGGCGGTGGAACCGTGCCGGTCTTCGATCGAGGCCTGCGGGGCTGCGCCTGTGCGCATCCCGAGGGCCACTACCGAGGACCGAGCACTTCGTCGTTCAGCTGGGGTGCCCGGGACTCTCGTCTGGATCTGTCGGTATGGAGTTGTCCTGGAGGTGCCCCGTACGGGGCGGGGCGGCCACCTCGTGAAGAAGTGACCGCCCCGAACGTACTAGCGGCGCAGGCCGAGACGCTCGATGAGCGAGCGGTAGCGCTCGATGTCGTTCTTCTGCAGGTAGTTGAGCAGACGACGACGCTGTCCGACCAGGAGCAGCAGACCGCGACGGCTGTGGTGGTCGTGCTTGTGCTCCTGCAGGTGGCTGGTCAGGTGCGAGATGCGACCCGTGAGCAGCGCGATCTGGACCTCGGGGGATCCGGTGTCGCCGTCGCTGAGTGCGTACTGCTTGATGATGTCTTCCTTGGCGACGCCCGCAACAGTGGGCGCAGCAGTCTTCTTCGACACTTTTCTCCTCTAAGGGTTTCGTTGCACGGCGCGCCCGGGCACATCCACCGGGGCACTATCAGTCCGTGGCCGATCACACGGCAGCGTCCAGACTATCAGCGGCGGCACTTGCAGGGCCAATCGCGGCTTGGGCCGGACGATAGCCTCCGAGCATGGGAGCAGGTGTGGCGGTCCGCCTCGTCGCAGCGGTGTCGTGCGCCCTGGCGCTGACCGCGTGCTCCTCGGGGGACGCCGCGACGCCCACGTCCGAGACGTCGGCGCAGAGGACGACGGCCGCCCCGGCCGACACGTCGGCGGCCTACGTCGCCCTCGGCGACTCGTTCACCGCCGGACCCGGGCTCCCCGACCAGCAGCCTGGCGCGGGGTTCTGCCAGCGGTCGGCGCTCAACTGGCCCACCCTGCTGGCCGCCGCGACCGGCACCGACGACGTCAGCGACCTCAGCTGCTCCGGCGCCACGACGGCCGACCTGCTCAGCACGGTCGCCTCCCCCGATCTCGGTGCCGCCACCCGTCTCGTCACGATCAGCGTGGGCGGCAACGACGGCGGGCTGTTCTCGTCGCTGCTCGGCGCGTGCGCGGGCGGCAGCGAGGCCTGCGGGTCGTTCGTCCGGGACAGCGCCCCGAAGATCCTCGCCACGACGCAGCCGGCGATCGTCGAGCTGGTCGACGCGGTGCGGGCCAAGGCCCCCGACGCGCGCATCGTGCTGGTCGGCTACCTGCGGATCATGCCGCAGACCGGCACGTGCGAGTCCGTGGGCATCCCCGCGGCAGAGGTCGCGTCCGTCGTCAGCGCCGAGGAGGCCCTCGACGCCGCGCAGGCCTCGGCGGCGCAGCAGGCAGGCATCGACTACGTCTCGCTGCGCCGGGCCTCGCTGGGGCACGACGCCTGTGCGGGCGACGCCGCCTGGACCAACGGCGGACAGGTCACCGGTGGCGACGGCATCGTGTTCCACCCGCGGGCGGCGGGCATGCGGGCAGTGGCCAAGGCCGTCGCGGCCGACCGGCAGGGCTAGAGACCGAGCTCGGTGCGCGTCCGGGCGACGTCGTCGTTCATCTGCACGATCAGCGGGTCGATGCCCTCGTACTTGACCATGCCGCGCAGCCGCTCGACGAGCTCGACGCGGATCTCCTCGCCGTAGAGGTCGAGATCGGTGCGGTCCAGGACGTACGACTCGACGCGCCGCTCGACCCCGTCGAACGTCGGGTTGGTGCCGACGGAGATCGCTGCGGGCAGCCGCTCGCCGCCGGCGCGCACCAGCCAGCCGGCGTAGACGCCGTCGGGCGGCACCGCGAAGGCCTCGTCGACCGGCACGTTGGCGGTGGGGAATCCCAGCTCGCGTCCCCGCTGGTCACCCTTGCGGACGACGCCGGTGATCTCGTGCGGACGACCCAGCACCTCGGCGGCCTCACGGAGACGTCCCTCGGCCACCAGGCCCCGGACGAGCGTGGACGAGAACGGCTCGGCTCCCCCGTCGAGGTGGAGGCCGTCGACCGCGAACCCTGCACGCGCCCCGGCCTCGCGCAGGAACGTCGTGTCGCCGCTGGCCTTGTGGCCGAAGCGGAAGTTGTCACCGACGGCGACCAGCGACGTCTGCAGCTGGTCGACCAGGACCCGGTCGACGAACTCCTGCGGCGTCCAGGCAGCCATCTCGCGGGTGAAGTCGAGGATGCGCACCTCGTCGACGCCCGCGGCGATCAGCAGCTCGACCCGGCGCTGCATCGTCGTCAGCCGCTTCGGTGCGTGGTCGGGCGCCACGACAGCCAGCGGGTGCGGCTCGAAGGTGATCGCGATGACGGGCAGTCCGTCGGCGAGCTCGCGAGTGCGGGCGATGACGTGCTGGTGACCACGGTGCACGCCGTCGAAGTTGCCCACGGTCACGGCTGCGGGTTCGGTCCGGGGAGCGGTCGATGCCCCGGGAGAGTCGCGCCAGATCGTCACGTCCAAACTCTGCCACACGCCTCGCGCGTGCCGGCGGCGAGTCGTCCCTAAGAACTCTCTCATCGCCTCCTCATCGACCGGCACCCGTCGATGCGGCAGGGTTGGTGCATGACCTCGACCCGCCGGCTCCCCGCCCTGATCCTCGCGGTGGTCGCGATCGCGCTGACGACCGTGATCGCCGCCCGCGTGTCGGCGGGCGCCGACCCGGCTCCGCAGGACACCACGCCGATCACGATCACGCCCTCGCCCTCCTCCGCGACGACCCCCTCGCCGACGCCGACGCCGTCCGCGACGACCCCCTCCTCCTCCGACGACGATGACGACGATGACGACTACGACAGGTCCGACTCCAAGCCCCGCGACTACGACGACGATGACGATGATGACGACCGCGGCGACGACCGTGACGACGACGCTGACGACGACGCTGACGACGACTGAGCCTCGATGACCCGACTCCCCGCGTGGTCGCGCCTGACGGTGCGGCAACGCCTCACCGCGACGATCGCCCTGCTCACGTCGCTCGCGCTGCTGGCGGTCGGCGGCACGCTGTACGCGCTGGAGTCGCGCCGCATCGACCGATCGATCGAGAACGGTCTCAGCCAGGAGATCGGCGAGTTCCGCGCCCTGCAGACCGAGAACGACCCGGCGACGCGCAAGCCGTTCACGTCCGCCGAGCGGCTCCTCGAGGTGTTCCTGGAGCGCAACCTGCCCGACGACAACGAGGAGCTCTTCGCGTTCCCGGCCTCCGGCCGCCCGACCTACCAGGGTGAGTACGACGCCCGGCTGCAGCGGTCGACCGTGTTCCCGGCGCTGGTCAAGAGGCTCAGCGAGGGGGGCGGCACCGAGACGTTGAGCGTCGACGGCCATGCGTACCGGGTCGCCGTCCAGCCCATCACGGTCGGCAGCACGACCTCGTCGTTCGTCGTGACCCACGACGTCTCGGCCAGCCGGTCGGACCTGCGCGAGCTGATGGTCACCTATGCCCTGCTGGGCGCCCTGTCGGTCATCGTCATCGCAGGCATCGCGTCGTGGAGCGCCGGGCGGCTGCTGAGCCCGGTCCGGCGGCTGCGCGAGACCGCACAGGGCATCACCGACGGCGACCTCGGTGGACGCCTCGAGGTCACCGGGCACGACGACCTGTCAGACCTGCAGCGCACGTTCAACGACATGCTCGACCGGCTCGAGGCGGCGTTCGTGACCCAGCGCCAGCTGCTCGACGACGCCGGCCACGAGCTCCGCACCCCCCTGACCGTGCTGCGCGGTCACCTCGAGGTGCTCGACTTGAACGACCCGGCCGACGTCGCCGCGACCCGTACGTTGCTGCTCGACGAGATCGACCGGATGTCGCGCCTGGTCAACGACCTCCTCATGCTGGCCAAGGCCCGCCGTCCCGACTTCGTCGACCCGCACCCCGTCGACGTCGAGTCCCTGACCCACGGCGCCGTCGACCGGGCGCGGGCGCTGGCCGATCGCACCTGGTTGCTCGACGGCGTCGCCCGGACGACCGTCCCCGTCGACGGGCAGCGCATCACCCAGGCGCTGCTCCAGCTGTCGTCCAACGCGGCGCGGCACACCGGCGTCGGCGACGAGATCGGCATCGGCTCGCGGACCCACGACGGACGGCTCGAGCTCTGGGTGCGCGACACGGGCAGCGGGGTCGACCCCGAGATCGCCCCCGCCATCTTCCAGCGGTTCTCGCAGGGAGAGGATGCCCACGAGGGCTTCGGTCTCGGCCTGTCGATCGTCAGCGCGATCGCCGAGGCCCACGGCGGCGACGTCGTCCTCGACCCATCGACCGACGGGACGGGCCCGGGCGCCACGTTCCGGATCCGACTGCCCCTGGAAGGACAGCACCGATGACGAAGGCACCGGCATGAACCGGATCCTGATCGTGGAGGACGAGGAACGGATCTCCTCGTTCGTCGCCAAAGGCCTCAAGGCCGAGGGGTTCACCCCGACCGTCGTGGCCGACGGCGTCACGGGGCTCGACTACGCCCTCACCGGGGAGTTCGACCTGATGGTGCTCGACATCGGCCTGCCCGGGATGGACGGGTTCGCGATCCTCGAGCGGGTCAAGGTCGACCGTCCGGCGCTGCCGGTCATCGTCCTCACGGCCCGCGACTCGGTCACCGACACGATCTCGGCGCTGGAGGGTGGCGCCGCCGACTACATGTCGAAGCCGTTCCGGTTCGGTGAGCTGCTGGCGCGGGTGAGGCTGCGGCTCCGCTCCCCCGGCGAGCCCGCCCCGGAGGAGGACCTGTCGGCCGGCGAGGTCAGGCTCGACCTGCGACGGCGCCGGGCGTACGTCGGACAGCGCGAGGTCGAGCTCTCGGCGCGCGAGCTGACCCTGGCGGAGGTGCTGATCCGCAACCGGGGGCTCGTGCTGTCGCGGGAGCAGCTGCTGTCGCAGGTGTGGGGCTATGACTTCGACCCGGGGTCCAACGTTGTCGACGTCTACGTCGGCTACCTGCGCAAGAAGCTCGGCGCCGACCTCGTCACGACCGTGCGGGGTCTCGGCTACCGCGTCGACTGACCGGGGCCCGCGCCGACACAGATCTTGAGACATTCGGCCGCTCTGACGCCCCAGATGTCTCAAGATCCGTCGGTGCCGACACGGATCTTGAGACATTCGGCCGCTCCGACGCCCCAGATGTCTCAGGATCCGTGACCGTCCACAGGCCGGCGGCGGCGTCACGGCGTCCACCATGCTGCGGCGCGAGGTGGTCCTCCATGGCAACGGCGGAGCACCGTCGATGCATGACCGTCATGAGGACCGCCAGCGCGATCGAGATCCACGGGCGCGGCAGGGTGCGCCAGGCCGTCGCGTCGGGGCGGTGGCAGCGTCCCCAGCGAGGAGTGGTCGTCGACCACAACGGACCGCTCACCCGGGACGAGACCGACCTGGTCCGGCTCCACTTCTGCGCCCCCGGGTCGGCGCTCGCGGGGCTGTCGGCCCTCCGGCTCGACGGTCTCGACGGGTTCACGACCGAGCACACCGACATCGTCCTCCCCGAGGGAGCACGTCGACCCCAGCCGGACGTCCCGGGCCTGGTGCCCCACTGGAGCACCGAGCTCACCGACCTCGACGTCCACCCGCTGCGTGCGCCGCGCCGCACCCGGCCTGCACGCAGTGCCGTCGACGCCGCGGCGTGGGCCTCGACCGAGCGGCACGCCGTGGCGATCGTCCTCGCCGCCTTCCAGCAGCGGCTCGTCAACGCCGACGCGATGCACGGTGCCGTGAGCCGCCGCGGCCCGATCCGCCGCCGGGCACTGATCCGCGAGTCTGTCCTGGACGCCGTGGGCGGCGTGCACTCGCTGCCCGAACGTGACTTCACCGAGATCTGCCGGCGCCACCGTCTCCCCCTCCCCACGCACCAGCGACCGGTCAGGAGCCCGACCGGTCGCTACTACCTCGACGCCGCCTGGCAGCAGTGGGACGTCGCCGCGGAGGTGCACGGCCTCCCGCACATCGAGGTCAAGCAGTGGAGCGCCGACGTCCTGCGTGCCAACGAGGTCGTCATCTCCGGGCCTCGCCTCGTGGTCTTCACCTCGTACGCGATCCGCCACCAACAGACCCTGGTCGCCGATCAGCTCGACCGGCTCCTCCGCAGCGCCGGCTGGAACGGAACCTGAGACATTCGACCGTCCCAGCAACCCGAATGCCTCAAGATCAGTCGGACGGGCCGGCGCGGGGATGCCGTCAGAGGCTGATCTTGAAGCCGGAGAGCCGGGCCTGCGGGAGCCGCTCCAGCAGGGGCTCGAGCGCCTCGGCGACCTCGTGCGGCCGAGGACGATCGTCCGCCGCCGGCGCGAGGCAGGCATGGATGAGATCGGCCAGTGCGATCGGCACGAAGTGCGGCAGGTCGTACGGCGACTCCTTCAGCTGCGCCCACCGGGGCTCCCGCTCGAACGCCCGGTATCCCGCCGCCGCGCGGAACATCGTGGCCCCGAACGCCCACATGTCACTCGCGTGCCCCATCCTCCCCAGCTCGCCGGGTCGGCACTGCTCCGGCGCCATGTACTCGTCGCTGCCGACCGGATGATCGAGGTCGGCGGCCTCCTTGACGTCCATCGCCACGCTGAAGTCGATGAGCTTGGCCGGCGCCCCCATGATGACGTTGCTCGGCTTGAGGTCGAGGTGGCACACGTCCTGCTGCTGCAGGTAGTGCAGGGCCGAGCAGAGCTCGAGGCCCAGCGGCAGCAGCTGGTGCAGCGGGAGGTAGCCGTGCGTGGAGATCAGCGACGACAGGTTGGGCCCGTCGACGTTCTCCAGCACGAGGTACGGCCGCGCGGCCTCGTCGTCGTAGGAGAACAGGCGGGCGATGCCAGGATGGTTCAGGCGCGAGAGCATCTCGACCTCGCGGAGCAGCCCGGCCCTGGAGCCGGCGTCCTCGACGTGCCCGGGGCGCATGACCTTGGCGACGACGGGTGCGTAGAGCCGCTCGTCGAACGCCAGCCACGCCTCGAAGACGTCACCGCCGCCGACGGACTTCACGGCCGTGAGGCCGGGGGCGATCAGGTCGCCCCCGGCCAGGCCCCAGGTGTCGGACATCAGCTGCGGCTGTCGCCCGTGGGCGCCGTGTTGGCGGTCGGCGCGGTGTTCTTGGTCGGCGCCGTGTTGACCGTCTTGACCGTGTTCTTCGTGTTGGTGTCGGCCGTGTTCTTGGTCGGCGCCGTGTTCTTGGTCGGCGCCGTGTTCTTGGTCGGCGCCGTGTTGGCCGTGTTGACGGTGTTCACCGTGTTGGCGGTCGGCGAGTCGTCGCGCGAGTCGTCGCGCGAGTCGTCCAGCGAGTCGTCGTCGTTGCGGTCGTCGTCGTCCAGGTTGGTCGACTGCACCCACGACGTCGACGTGTCCTCGCGCTTGGCGACGGTGTCGTCGACGGCGGGTGCGGCGTTGGCGCTGGCCACGGCGAAGCCGACGGTGCCGAAGGCGACCGTTCCGGCCAGGGCCACGATGCCGGTGCGTACGTACTTGTCCATGATCTCTCCTCGGTCAGGTGATGCTGATGAGTCGAGACTCGCGGTCGAGCATGAGGCACGGGTGAGGGCCCGATGAGAGGGTTCTCATCTGGCCGCACGGGTCAGAGCAGCGGGCCCAGCGGCCGCAGGATCGCCTCGTAGACCCGCGACACGAGCCGCCGCGCCTCCCACTCGTGCAGGTCGAGGCGGTCGGCCTTGGACAGGTCGTCGGTGAACGCCTCGTACATCCCCTGCGCGAGCCCCTGGTCAAGGATCTCGAGGTTGATCTCGTAGTTGCCCTGCAGGCTCAGACGGTCGATGTTGGCCGTGCCGATCGTCGTCCACTCGCCGTCGATCGTCGCGGTCTTGGCGTGGACCATGTGGTCCTTGTAGCGGTGGATCTCGATGCCGCCGCGCAGCAGCCGGCCGTAGAACCCGCGCGACAGCCAGTCGGTCACGACGTGGTTGGAGACCAGCGGCAGCAGGATCCGGACGCGGACACCGCGCTGGGCCGCGGCGAGCAGCGCGGCGAGGATGTCGCGGTCGGGGATGAAGTAGGCCGCGGTGATGTCGATCGTGTGGTGCGCGCGGTCGATCGCCTCGAGGTACATGCCCCGGATCGGGTACATCAGCTGGCGAGGGAGGTTGCGGTGCGCCCGGATCTGGGGCTCCCACCGCGCCTCGGTGATGGGGCCCAGCTCGGCCTGGTGCGCGGGCTTCTGGATGTTCCAGAAGTCGATGAACGCGTTCTCGAGGTCCCACACCGCCGGACCCTCGACCCGCAGGTGCGTGTCGCGCCACTGCGTCGCATAGAGCGAGCCGATGTTGTAGCCGCCGACGAACGCCGCCGTGTCGTCGACGACGAGGATCTTGCGGTGGTCACGGCCGTAGCGGCGCGGGTTGAAGAACTGCCAGCCCGGACCCCAGACGGGATACTTCAGCACCTGGATCGGCGCCGGCAGCCGGTAGAAGCTCGGCCGGACGACCAGGTTGGCGAAGCCGTCGTAGATCACGTGCACGTCGACGCCACGCTGCGACGCCGCGATGAGCGCCGCCCGGAAGCGGTGCCCCATCTCGTCGCCCTTGATGATGTACGACTCGAGCAGGATCCGGGTCGTCGCGCCCTCGATCGCCGCGAGCATGTCCTCGAAGAGGGTCTCGCCGTACGTGTAGGTCGTCGCCGTGGTGCCGTCGTCGATCGTGTGGCTGCGCGACGGCGCAGGCTTCAGCGACGCGGCGTGGTGGCCACGAACGAAGCGCCGGGCCCGGTCGGCGCCCATCAGGGACGCGACCGCCGCGACCTGCAGCGCGAGGAAGGCCAGGAGACCCCGGCGGATCAGACGGCGGGTGTTCTGGCGCAGGCTCATGATGACCTCACCCTACTGACCCGCGAGCCGCGCTAGACGAAGACCGCCACGGGCTTGGCCACGCCGCCACGCTGCTCGTAGAGCGCGAGGAACCCCCCCGCCGGGTCGAACACCGCCACCGGACCGGGCGCGCCGAGATCGATGCCGGTCAGCGACCGCCCGAACCGCACGTCGGACGCCTCGCGCTCGCCGAGGTCGTACGACGCGAAGGCCGTGCGGGCGACGTCGTCGAGCCCGATGACGACCAGCTCGGCCTCCAGCTGCTCGAGCGTGCGGGCCAGGGACATCCCGAAGCCCCCCACCCGGGTGCGCCGGAGCATCGTGAGGTGCCCGCCGACACCGAGGTCGGCACCGACGTCACGGGCCAGAGCCCGGATGTAGGTGCCGCTGGAGCAGACGACGCGCACGTCGACGTCGACCGCGTCGCCGTCGTGGCGCACCTCGTCGACCTCGAAGGTCGACACCGTGACGGGTCGGGCCTTGAGCGCGACCTCCTCGCCGGAGCGGACCTTGGCGTACGACCGCACGCCGTCGACCTTGATGGCCGACACCGACGACGGCACCTGCATGATGTCGCCGGTGTAGGCCGGCAGCACGGCCCGGACAGCTGCCTCGTCGACGTGCGCGGCCGAGGCGGTCGCGGTGACCTCGCCCTCGGCGTCGTCGGTGATCGTGGACTGGCCGAGGCGGATCGTCGCGACGTACTCCTTGTCGGCGAGGGTCAGGTGTCCCAGCAGACGGGTCGCGCGGTTGATGCCGAGCACCAGGACGCCGGTCGCCATGGGGTCGAGCGTGCCGGCGTGACCGACCTTCTTGGTGCCGGCCAGCCGCCGCATGCGACCGACGACGTCGTGCGACGTCCACCCCGACGGCTTGTCGACGATGACGAGTCCCGAGACGGGGTCAGTCATCGAGGCCTTCGTCGTCCGTGACGGGCTTCTTGTAGGGATCGGGGTCACCGGCGTACTGCGCACCCACCGTGCGCGAGGCGACCTCGTCGTCCGACGCCTTGACCTTGGCCAGCAGGTCCTCGATCTCCTTGGCCGTCTCCGGGACGGAGTCGAGGAAGAACGTGATCGACGGCGTGATGCGGGTGCCGAGCTGCTTGCCGACCTCGGACCGGATGAGGCCCGTGGCGCTGCGGAGCGCAGCAGCGGTGTCGTTGCGCTGCGCCTCGTCGCCCATGACGGTGTAGAAGACCGAGGCCTGCTGACCGTCACCGGTCATGCGGACGTCCGTGATCGTCACGAATCCCAGCCGCGGGTCCTTGACCCGACGTTCGAGCATCTGCGCGACGACGACCTTGATGCGGTCGCCGACCTTGGCGTTGCGGGGTCCTGCCATGGTGCTTCTCCTGAAATCAGTGGGACGTCATACCGGACGTGGCGCTGGGGCCACGCCCGGTATGACGTCCAGGGTGCTGACTAGTCGCGCTTCTTCTCGCGCATCTCGAAGGTCTCGACGATGTCGCCGACCTTGATGTCGTTGAAGCCCCTGAGCACGAGACCGCACTCGAAGCCTTCGCGGACCTCGGACACGTCGTCCTTCTCGCGCCGCAGGCTCGAGAAGTCGAGGTTGTCCGCGACCACGGAGCCGTCACGGAGCAGACGCGCCTTGGCGTTGCGCTTGATCGTTCCACCGGTGACCATGCAGCCCGCGATGTTGCCGATCTTGCTGGAGCGGAAGATGTCGCGGATCTCGGCTGTGCCGAGCTGCGCCTCCTCGAACTCCGGCTTGAGCAGACCCTTGAGCGACGCCTCGATCTCCTCGATCGCGTTGTAGATGATCGAGTAGTACTTGATCTCGACACCCTCGCGGTCGGCCAGCTCCGTCGCCTTGCCCTGGGGGCGGACGTTGAAGCCGATGATCACAGCGTTGGACGCCGCGGCCAGCATGACGTTGGTCTCGGTGATCGCACCGACACCGCGGTCGATGACCCGCAGTGCGACCTCGTCGCCGACGTCGATCTGGGCCAGTGCGTCCTCCAGGGCCTCGACCGAGCCGGAACCGTCACCCTTGAGGATCAGCAGCAGCTCGTCGGTCTCGCCCTTCTCCATCGAGGACATGAAGTCCTCGAGGGTGCGGCGGCCGCTGCGCTGGGCCAGGAGCGCGTTGCGCTCGCGCGCCTCACGCTTCTCGGCGATCTGACGTGCCAGACGGTCGTCGGCCACCACCATGAAGTTGTCACCGGCGCCGGGCACGGCCGTCAGGCCGAGCACGAGGGCCGGACGCGACGGAGTCGCCTCCTCGATGTTGTTGCCGTGCTCGTCGAGCATGGCGCGCACCCGACCGAACGCCGGACCGGCGACGAGCGAGTCGCCGACCTTGAGCGTTCCGCGGTGGACGAGCACCGTCGCGACGGGGCCGCGACCACGGTCGAGGTGTGCCTCGATGACGAGGCCCTCGGCGTTCTGCTCGGGGTTGGCGCGCAGGTCGAGCGAGGCATCGGCGGTCAGGACGATGGCCTCGAGCAGGTCGTCGAGTCCAAGACCAGCCTTGGCCGAGACGTCGACGAACATCGTGTCTCCGCCGTACTCCTCGGGCACGAGTCCGTACTCGGTGAGCTGGCCACGGGCCTTGGTCGGATCGGCGTCGGGCTTGTCGATCTTGTTGACCGCAACGACGATCGGGACGCCGGCGGCCTTGGCGTGGTTGAGCGCCTCGACCGTCTGCGGCATGACACCGTCGTCGGCCGCGACCACGAGGATCGCGATGTCGGTCGCCTGGGCACCACGGGCACGCATGGCGGTGAACGCCTCGTGACCGGGGGTGTCGATCAGGGTGATGCGACGCTCGGTGCCGTCGACCTCGGTCGAGACCTGGTAGGCGCCGATGGTCTGGGTGATGCCACCGGCCTCCTTGTCGACGACGTTGCTGCTGCGCAGCGCGTCGAGGAGCTTGGTCTTTCCGTGGTCGACGTGCCCCATGACGGTGACGACCGGCGGACGGGGGGCCAGGTCGGCCTCGCCACCCTCGTCCTCGCCGAACTCGATGTCGAACGACTCGAGCAGCTCGCGGTCCTCGTCCTCGGGCGAGATGACCTCGACGTTGTAGTTGAGCTCCTCGCCCAGCAGCATCAGGGTCTCGTCGTTGGCCGACTGGGTCGCCGTGACGATCTCACCGAGGTGGAACAGCACCTCGACGAGCGACGCGGAGTCGCCGCCGATCTTGTCGGCGAAGTCGGCGAGCGACGAGCCACGGGTCAGACGAACCGTCTCACCGTTGCCCTTGCGGACGCGGACGCCGCCGATGGCGGGCGCCTGCATCTGGTCGAATTCCTGACGCTTCGCGCGCTTGCTCTTGCGTCCACGACGAACCGGTCCACCGGCGCGACCGAACGCGCCCTGGGTGCCACCGCGGGTGTTGCGGCCGGCCGGGCCACCCGTGCGCGGGGGGCCGCTGAAGCCGCCGCCACCGGGACGACCCGGAGCTCCGCCGCCGCCACCGGGGCGACCGGCGAAGCCACCGCCACCGCCGCCGGGTCCACCGCGACCGGGAGCCCCACCGGGGCCACCACGGCCCGGAGCGCCGGGGCGTCCGGGAGCGCCACGACCGGCCGACGGACCGGCGAGGCCCGACTGGCGCGGCATCATGGCCGGGTTGGGACGGGGCATGCCGCTGGGCGAGGCCGGAGCCGCACCGCTGCCACCCTCACGAGCCGCAGGCGGGCGCGGCGTGTTGCGCTGCATGCCCTGCGTCGACGAGAACGGGTTGTTGCCGGGGCGGGCGCCGCCGGCAGCAGGCGGACGCGGGCCGGGCGTGGGGCCCGGGGTGCGCGTCGGTGCCTCGGGTGCTGCGGGGGCAGCTGCCGCGGGAGCGGCCGGAGCGGCCGGCTTCGGGGCCTCCTTGGCGACCGGAGCGGGCTCCGGAGCCTTGCGGGGTCCGGGGACCGGGCCGGGCGTCCGGGCAGGTGCCGGTGCGGCCGGGGTCGGCGCAGCCGGGGCGGGCGCTGCAGGTGCAGCGGCCTGGGCCGGGGCGGCGGGCGACGGGGTCGCGGCGGGGGTGGGCTCGGCCTGGGCCGGTGCCTTGCCGCCGGACTTCTTGGCGCCCTGCGCACGCAGGGCTTCGCCGTGCACCTCGTTGAGGCGACGGACGACGGGTGCTTCAACGGTCGAGGAGGCCGACTTCACGTACTCACCCATGTCTTTCAGGGTGTTGAGGACGACCTTGCTCTCGACGCCGAACTCTTTGGCGAGCTCGTGGACTCTGACAGCCACTTTTCTCCTTCAGGGGGGTCCGACCCCGAAGGAGGATCAGACCACTAGTTGACGAACGTGCTCATTGCGCAGTACTCATCGCGCAGTACTCATCGGCCGAGGCCGTTCATGTAGGTCATGAGCGAGTGCTCCGATTTCGTGTCGTGGGAACACCGCGGTTGCGGCGCTCCTGGTGGTCGAGCTGGTGTTCATGTTTCTTCGACGACTGCCGCCAGCGCGCTCAGGTCGAGCGGCCCTTCTGCTCGAAGGGCCCGGCCGAACGCCTTGCGGCGTGTCGCGAGCTCCAGGCACCGGGTCGTGGGGTGCAGGTGCGCCCCTCGCCCCGGCAACGTGCCGCGCAGATCAGGTGTCACGACGACTGCCGTGGGCTCCTGCACTGCGACGATCCGTACCAGAGTGGTCTTGTCCGCACGTTGCCTGCAACCGATGCATGTACGGACGACCTCCGACAGTCTACCCGTTTCGGGAAGCGGTCGCGCCATCGGTCACGAGCGCTCACCGCGAGCGGGGCTGCCGCCCGCTTGCGTGGGCGCCTCGGTGTCGGAGCGGATGTCGATGCGCCAGCCCGTGAGCTTGGCGGCGAGGCGAGCGTTCTGGCCCTCCTTGCCGATCGCGAGCGACAGCTGGAAGTCGGGCACGACGACGCGGGCCGAGCGGGTCGCGGCGTCGACGATCGTGACGCCCTTGACCTGTGACGGCGACAGGGCGTGCGCGATGAAGTCGGCCGGGTCGTCGCTGTAGTCGACGATGTCGATCTTCTCGCCGTGCAGCTCGTGCATGACGTTGCGCACGCGCGAACCCATCGGGCCGATGCAGGCACCCTTGGCGTTGATGCCCGACGCGTTGGCGCGCACGGCGATCTTGGTGCGGTGGCCGGCCTCGCGGGCGATCGCGACGATCTCGACGGAGCCGTCGGCGATCTCGGGCGCCTCCAGGGCGAAGAGCAGCTTGACCAGGTTGGGGTGCGTGCGCGAGACCTTGACGCGCGGCCCGCGCAGGCCCTTCTCGACCTCGTAGACGTACGCCTTGAGGCGCTCGCCGTGGGCGTACTTCTCCTCGGGGACGCGTTCGGTGCCGGTGAGGATGGCCTCGATGCGGCCCAGGTCGAGCATGACGTCGGCAGGATTGCGACCCTGCTGGATCACGCCGGAGACGATGTCGCCGACCTTGCCCGAGAACTCGCCGAACTTCGACTCGTCCTCGGCGTCGCGGATGCGCTGCATGATGAGCTGACGCGCGATCGTGGCGGCGAACCGCCCGAAGTCGTCCGGCGTGTCGTCGAACTCCTCGGTGAACGAGGCCGGGACGCGCACGGGCTCCTCGCCCTCGACCGGCTCCGGCGGGGGCGGCGTCTCGAGACGCTCCTTGGCCCACACCGTCACGTGGCCGGACTTGCGGTCGAGCTCGACCCGCGAGTGCGGGTGTGAGCTGCCGGTCTTGTGATAGGCCGAGAGCAGGGCGGTCTCGATCGCCTCGCAGATCGCCTCGAACGGGATCTGCTTCTCGTGCTCGAGGGCGCGCAGGGCTGCCATGTCGATGTCCATCAGGCGTCCTTCCTGTTGAGCTCGGTCTGCACGAGCGCTGAGGTGATCTGGTCGTAGGGGTAGCGCGTGGTCGTCCGGCCGACCACGTCGACGCCTTCGTCGTCGCAGGTCGCGATGCGTCCGTCGACCGACGAGTCGTCGGCGAGCCGCAGGCGGACCAGGCGGCCCTCGTTGCGGCGCCAGTGGCGGGGGTGCGTGAGCGGGCGGTCGACCCCGCGCGAGGTGACCTCGAGCGTGTAGGGCTGCTCGCCCATCACGTCGCTGGCGTCGAGGACCTCCGACAGGGCGCGGGTGGCGTCGGTGATGTGGTCGATGCCGACCCCGCCGTCACGGTCGACCGCGATGCGGAGGACGCGCTTGTTGCCGGCGGGCGTCAGCTCGAGCGCCTCGAGATCGAGGCCGAGCGACGCCAGGGCACCTTCACGGAGGGCGGTCTCGACGAGGGTCTCCAGACTGTCCGTCATGGATCGTCCTCCGTCTTTTGTTGTGGGCGCGCTCTGCTGCTGGGCACCGTGTGCTGCTGCTGGGCACCATGTGAAGTGTCCGCACCACCCTACCGAACATCTGACCGGTAACCTGCCACGGTGATCAGCCGACGCGTCCTTCTCGGGACAGGAGCCGCCGTTGCAGGGGGCGCCGCGCTCGTGGGGGTCGCCCAGGCCACGCACCGGCTCGACGACGTCGCGGACGCCGTGGGGCTGGACCCCAAGCCCCAGCCGGATCCCGAGGACGACCGCCTGGTGCGGGACGCCGCCCTGCAGGTCAGCACCCTGCTCGCGCTGGTCGAGGCGACCGCGTCCCGCCACGACGGCTTGGCGCTGGCGCCGTTCGAGGTGATCCTGCGCGAGCAGCTCGCCGCGGTCGGCGGCTCGCTGGCCACGACCGACGCCGAGCCCCCGCCCGACGACCCGAAGGCTGCCCTCGAAGCGCTGACGGAGGCCTTCGGCGACGTGGCGAAGACGCTCCGGCGCGACTGCCTGCGCGCCTTCTCCCCCGCCCTGACCCGGGTGCTCGCTGCCATGTCCGCCGGCGTCGCCCAGTGCGCACAAGAGATCGGCGACCTGCGATGACACCGACGGACGCCCTGCAGGCCTGGCTGGCGCTGGAGCACGAGGCGGTGTGGCTGCACCCCGTCATCGGTGCGCGTCACCGTGACCTGCTCCCCCGGGCCCGCACGGCGTTCGAGACGCACCGCGACACCCGCGACGCCCTGCTGCGGCGCATCGAGGGCCTCGACGCGGAGCCGGTCTCGACCGCGCTGACGTACGACGTGGGCTCCCTGGCGTCCGCCAACCGAGCCCGCCGCGCGGCCCGCGACCTCGAGGCCCGGATCAGCGCCGCGTGCCTGACCCTCGCCGGCGTCACCGAGGGCGACGTGCGGGCCTATGCGGTCAAGAACCTCACCCGCGCCGCGCTGGCCGAGCTGACGTGGGGCGCGAAGCCCCGGGCGTTCCCCGGCCTGCCCTGACCGTCCCGCCCCGCCTCGCCCCGGTGGGAGGTGGATCCTCCACCTCTCCCGCTGCCAGAAGGTGGATCCTCCACCTCATTCGCCGCGGTGAGGTGGCAGATCCACCTCCCTGGTCAGGCGCGCAGGGCAGCGATCAGGTCGGCGCGGGCGACGTCCTGACGCTCGCCGGTGACGCGGTCCTTGACCTCGACGACACCGTCGACGAAGCCCTTGCCGACGACGACGATGGTCGGGACGCCGATCAGCTCGGCGTCCTTGAACTTCACGCCGAGCGAGACCTTGCCCGGACGGTCGTCGAAGAGCACGTCGAAGCCCTCACCGACCAGGTCGGCGTAGACCTGCTCGGCTCCGGCGATGACCGTCTCGTCCTTGCCGGCCACGATCAGGTGGACGTCGAACGGGGCGAGCTCCCGGGGCCACACGAGCCCTGCCTCGTCGTGCGCGTACTCCGCGACCGCAGCCACGGCGCGCGAGACACCGACGCCGTACGAGCCCATCGTCACCGTGACGAGCTTGCCGTTCTCGTCGAGGACCTTGAGGTCGAGCACGTCGGCAAACTTGCGACCGAGCTGGAAGATGTGACCCATCTCGATGCCGCGGGCGAGCTCGAGCGGCCCGGAGCCGTCGGGGGCGGGGTCGCCGGCGCGGACCTCGGCCGCCTCGATCGTGCCGTCAGAGGTGAAGTCGCGTCCGGCCACCAGGTCGATGACGTGCGAGCCCTGCACGTCGGCGCCGGTCACCCACCGTGTGCCGTCGACGACCCGGGGGTCGGTCAGGTAGCGGATGCCGGTCGTGCCCTCGAGGCCGAGGGCGCCAGGTCCGATGTAGCCCTTGACCAGGCCCGGGTGGGCGTCGAACTCCTTGTCGCCGAACGGCTCGACCTCGGCCGGCGCCACCGACGTCTCGAGACGCTTGGCGTCGACCTCCCGGTCGCCGGGAACGCCGATCGCCAGCGGCTCGCGGGTGCCGTCGGGGTGGCGCAGCACCACCAGCACGTTCTTGAGCGTGTCGGATGCCTCCCAGGGCCGGTCCTCGCGCGGGAACGCCTCGTTGAGGTGGTCGACGAGCGTGTCGATGGTCGGTGTGTCGGGCGTCTGCTCGGCGTGAGCGACCGGCAGACCGTCGAACGGAACCGGGTCGGGTGCGACCGTCGTGACGGCCTCGACGTTGGCGGCGTAGCCGCCCGGCGAACGCACGAAGGTGTCCTCGCCCGTCTCGGAGACCGCCAGGAACTCCTCGCTCGCTGACCCGCCCATCGCACCGGAGTCGGCGTGCACGATGACGTACTCGAAGCCGAGGCGGTCGAAGATGCGTTCGTACGCCTCACGGTGCGCCCGGTAGGACTTCTCGAGCCCGGCGTCGTCGATGTCGAAGGAGTAGGAGTCCTTCATGATGAACTCGCGGCCGCGCAGGATGCCGGCACGGGGACGCGCCTCGTCGCGGTACTTCGTCTGGATCTGGTAGAGGCTGAGCGGCAGGTCCTTGTAGGACGAGTAGAGGTCCTTGACCAGCAGCGTGAAGAGCTCCTCGTGCGTCGGTCCGAGCAGCATGTCGTTGCCCTTGCGGTCCTTGAGGCGGAAGATGTTGGGGCCGTACTCGGTCCAGCGGTTGCTCGCCTCGTAGGGCTCACGCGGCAGCAGCGCGGGGAACCGCACCTCCTGCGACCCGATGGAGTCCATCTCCTCGCGGATGATCTTCTCGACCTTGGCCAGCACCTTGAGCCCGAGCGGCAACCACGAGTAGATGCCGGGGGCGACACGGCGGACGTAGCCGGCCCGCACCAGGAGCTTGTGGCTCGGGACCTCGGCATCGGCGGGGTCGTCGCGGAGAGTACGGAGGAAGAGCCGGGACATACGCATGGTCCCGACCTTATCGGGCTAGGAGCGGGCTGCCTTCAGCGCGATGCGGATCATCGGGGCCTGCAGCGGGAGGCGCAGGATCGTCCCGACCTTGAAGAACGTCGGGGCCTTGCTGCTGCGCAGGGCGTCGACCGTCATCTGCACGTTGGCCGGGAACACCCCCGCCAGCAGGCCGACCGCGCCGAGGCCGCCGAGACGCCGTGTGCCGGGGTTGAGCATCATCGCGCCGACCGCGATCTCCGCGACGCCGGAGCCGTAGACGAGCTCCCGCTTGTAGGGCAGCGGCTTCGGAACGATGTTCTCGAACGGTCCGGGCTTGACGAAGTGCAGCACGCCCATGCCGATGAAGGCGCCGGCCATGATCTTGATGTCGCGGGTCATGAGCCGAGACTAGCGGCGCTGCCGTCGACCGGTCCGATGAGTTCCTCGGTCGGGGTGCTCCACGAGCCGTCGTCGGTGATCGTGACGGGCACGGCGTACGTCGACAGGCGCAACGATCGCGGCCGGTCGAGGCGCAGCACGAACCGGTGGTCGAGGTTGGGCATCTCGTCGCCGTACACCCGCACGTGGATCGAGGCCGCACGGTCGCCGCGGCGGATCTCCACGACCCGGTCGACCGCCCGGTAGTCGGTGCCGGCGATCGCCGTGTCGTCCTGCGACCGCACGCGGAACGATCCGTCGCGCTGCGAGGGACCGTTCATCCGGAACGTGACGCGCACCAGCCGCGACCCCGCGCCGTTCTCCGTCGCGGTCACCGACCGGGCGCTGACCCGGCCCTTGGCCATCATCTGCTCGAGCGGGACGAGGCAGTAGCCCTTCGCGCGCAGACCCTTCACGATCGACGGGACGGCCTGTAGCGTGCGGGGCGAGTTGGTCACCGCGTCGTGCAGGAGGATCACGTTGGAACGGTGCTTGCGCAGCCCGGAGAGGGCGTTCCTGCGGATGGTCCGGGCCGAGCCGCCCTGCCAGTCGGCGCCGTCGATCGTCCACAGCATCTGCCGCAGGCCGTGCCGGGCACCGATCGTGCGGACCTGCTTGTTCGTCGCGCCGTAGGGCGGGCGGAAGTAGCCCGGGTTCTGGCCGATCGCTGCGCGGATCGCGGCCTTGGTGAGCAGCAGCTGACGCTTGACGCTGCGGCTGGAGCGGGTCGTCAGGTCGGGGTGGTCCCACGAGTGGTTCTCGACGGCGTGGCCGTCGCGCACCATCTCGCGCAGCACCGCAGGCTGGCGCTCGGCGTTGCTCCCCGTGACGAAGAACGTCGCCTGGGCCCGGTGCTTCCGCAGGATCCTGAGCAGCCGCGGCGTGTTGACCCGGCTCGGCCCGTCGTCGAACGTGAGCGCGACAGTGCCGTTGCGGCAGCGGACGTCCGGCGGGATGACCGCCTCGCCCGGCGCGGCCGATGCGACGACGATAAGCGCCACGACGACGGGCAGGAGACGGCGGATCACGCCAGCAGTGTAGGGGCTGCGGAGCCGCGTCAGAGCAGGATCGACGCGAACGTCGCGGTGTGCTCGAAGCCCGCCCGCTCGTAGGCACGCCGGGCCGCGGTGTTGTGGTCGTTGACGTAGAGGGTCACGACCGGAGCGACGGTCTGCCGCACCAGGCGGACGACCGCCGCGACCGCCGGAGCGGCGATGCCCTGCCCCCGCAGGTCGGGGTGCACGTAGACGCCTTGCAGCTGGCACGCGTAGGGCGTCGCGGCCCCCACCTCGGTCTTGAAGACGACCTCGCCGTCCTCGATGATCGCGAACGACCAGCCCTGCGAGATCAGCTGCGCGACCCGGGCGCGGTAGCCGCTGCGGTTGCCGGCCTCGGGGTCGACGCCGACCTCCTCGGTGAACATCGCCACGCAGGCCGGGTAGACGGTGTCGAACTCGTCGATCAGGACCGGCCTGACCCGCGGGTCGGGGCGCAGCCGGCTGTCGTGGTCGATGACCATGAACGGCTGGTCGATCCGCGGCGAGCGGGCAGGGCCCCAGCGCGGCTCGAGCAGCTTCCACAGCGGGAGCACCGTCTCGCGGGGTCCGACGATCGACGACGGCCGGACGTTGTCGGCGAGCACCCGGTCGGCGAAGGCCTCGATCGCCCGGGGCGTGGCCTGCACCGGCACGACGTTGGCGCCGGCGTGGCACGCCGAGACGAGCACGCCGTCCTCGAAGTAGCCCCACACCTGGCCGCCGAGCCAGCGGGTCTGCAGCTTGGTCGAGTCGACGCGGTTGCGGACGAACAGGTTGACCAGCGGGTCGCGGTCGAGCAGGGCGTGCAACTCGGGCATGTCACGGGGCGTCAACGCCCGCACATGCGTCGTCGTCTTGAGCACGGAGCCTCCCCGGTGAGTTGGATACAGCGTACGTGGGGAGAGGTCCCCGGCGAGGGACTCAGCTCACCGTGACGGCGGCCGAGCCGCCCTCGATGGGCTCCATGTCCTCGGCGAGGCGCATGGCCTCCTCGATCAGGGTCTCGACGATCTTGGACTCGGGGACGGTCTTGATGACCTCGCCCTTGACGAAGATCTGACCCTTGCCGTTGCCGGAGGCCACGCCGAGGTCGGCCTCCCGGGCCTCGCCAGGACCGTTGACGACGCAGCCCATGACGGCGACGCGCAGCGGGACCTCGAGGCCCTCGAGGCCGGCGGTGACCTGCTCGGCGAGCGTGTAGACGTCGACCTGCGCGCGTCCGCACGACGGGCACGAGACGATCTCGAGCTTGCGGGGCCGCAGGTTGAGCGACTGCAGGATCTGGATGCCGACCTTGACCTCCTCGACCGGCGGAGCCGAGAGCGAGACGCGGATCGTGTCGCCGATGCCCTTGCTGAGCAGGGAGCCGAACGCCACGGAGCTCTTGATCGTGCCCTGGAACGCCGGACCGGCCTCGGTGACGCCCAGGTGCAGGGGCCAGTCGCCGGCCTCGGAGAGCAGCTCGTAGGCCTTGACCATCACGACGGGGTCGTTGTGCTTGACCGAGATCTTGAAGTCGTGGAAGTCGTGCTCCTCGAACAGCGAGGCCTCCCAGACGGCCGACTCGACGAGCGCCTCGGGGGTCGCGGCGCCGTACTTGTCGAAGATGCGCTTGTCGAGCGACCCGGCGTTGACGCCGATGCGGATCGAGACGCCGGCGTCCTTGGCCGCCTTGGCGATCGCGCCGACCTGGTCGTCGAACTTGCGGATGTTGCCGGGGTTGACGCGGACGGCCGCGCAGCCGGCGTCGATCGCGGCAAAGACGTACTTCGGCTGGAAGTGGATGTCGGCGATGACGGGGATGTTGGAGTGCCGGGCGATCTCGGGCAGCGCGTCGGCGTCGTCCTGGCTCGGGCACGCCACACGGACGATGTCGCAGCCGGCCGCGGTGAGCTCGGCGATCTGCTGCAGGGTCGTGTTGACGTCGGACGTCAGCGTCGTGGTCATCGACTGGACCGACACGGGCGCGTCGCCCCCGACGTCGATCGAGCCGACCTTGATCTTGCGGGTCTTGCGTCGCGGTGCGAGCACCGGCGGCGGCATCGCGGGAAGTCCGAGATCTGTCATGAGAGGCTCACAGGGTTGACGATGTCGGCGTAGATCAGGATCACACTCATCAGCATAAGGAGAGCACCCACGCCGTAGGCGACGGGCAGCATCTTGGCGACGTCGACGTAGCCCGGGTCGGGACGGCCGCGCAGCTTGGCGATGCCGCGACGGACCGCCTCCCACAGGGCGCCGGCGATGTGGCCGCCGTCGAGCGGCAGCAGCGGGATGAAGTTGAACATCGCGAGGAACAGGTTGAGCCCCGCGAGCAGCACCAGGACGCGCTGGGCGCGCTCGGACCACGTCGGGTCGTCGATCGTGAACGACTCCCCCGCGACCCGGCTGGCGCCCACGACGCTGATGGGCCCGTCGGCGTCGCGTTCGCCGCCGAACGCCGCCTTGGTGACGTCGACCATGCGCACCGGCAGGTGCCAGATGGCCTTGGCGGTGCCCTCGACGTAGTCACCCATCACCTGGGCGACGTAGATCGGGCCCTGCCGCTCCATCTCCTCGGTCGGGGACACACCGAGGAAGCCGACCTCGACGGTCTTGGTGGGGTCGTCGAGGTCTGCCCGCGCGAGCACCGACGTGGCGACGGTGGCGGTCAACGTCCTGCCGTCGCGGACGTACTCGATCGTCGCCTGCTTCGACCCGTTGGCGCGGATGCGCTGCGAGAGCGTCTCCCACGACGAGATCTCGGTGCCGTTGAACCCCGTGATGCGGTCGCCCGGCTCCAGGCCGGCCTTGCTGGCAGGCGTCTCGGGATCGTCGGCCGTGCACGTGCGACCGGCCTCGGCGTCGCTGATCGCGCAGTCCGACACGGCCTGGACGGTCGTGGTGGGCGTGAGCGCCCCGAAGCCCATGAAGACGATCGCGAACAGGAACACCGCGATGATGATGTTGACGGTGGGTCCGCCCGCCATGACGATGAGCTTCTGCCACCACGGCTTGCGGTAGAACAGCCGATCGAGGTCCTTGTCCTCCACGTGCTCGTACTCCGCGTCGCGGGCGTCGGAGATCAGCTGCGTGAACAGGCCGGTGTTGGTCTTGCGCACCTCGTGCGGGTCGGCGCCCTTGGCCGGCGGCAGCATGCCGACGAGCTTGACGTAGCCGCCGAGCGGGATCGCCTTGAAGCCGTACTCGGTCTCGCCGCGCTTGGTCGACCAGATGGTGTTGCCGAAGCCCACGAAGAACTGCGTGACCTTGATGCCGAACTTCTTGGCGGGATACATGTGGCCGAGCTCGTGCAGGGCGATCGACAGCACGACGCCCAGGACGAACACCACCACGCCGAGGGTGTAGATCAGGGCGTTCATCGTTGCTCCACCAGCTCCGTGGCCCGCTGCCGGGCCCATGTGTCGGCGCCGAGCACGCCGTCGAGGGTCATGTCCTGGCGGGCGGCGTCCGGGTCGGACAGGTGCTCGTCGAGGACGGCGCCCACCGTGTCCACTATGCCGAGGAAGTCCAAGTGCCCGCCGACGAACGCGTCGACGCACACCTCGTTGGCCGCGTTGAAGACGGCGGGGCCCGTGCGGCCGAAGGTGCCGGCACGCCGCGCGAGGCTCACGGCCGGGAACGCCTCGTCGTCGAGCGGGAAGAACTCCCAGGTCGCCGGCTGCGTCCAGTCGCACCCGGCCGCGGCGTCGGGCACCCGCTCGGGCCACGCCAGCCCGAGGGCGATCGGCAGCTTCATGTCGGGCGGCGACGCCTGCAGCATGACGGCCCCGTCGACCATCTCGACCATCGAGTGGACGATCGACGGCGGGTGGACGACGACCTCGATGCGGTCGAAGCCGATGTCGAACAGCAGGTTGGCCTCGATGACCTCGAGCCCCTTGTTGACCAGCGTCGCGGAGTTGATCGTGATGACCGGGCCCATGTCCCACGTCGGGTGCGCCATCGCCTGCTCGGGCGTGACGTCGGCGAGCTCGGCGCGCGTCCGGCCGCGGAACGGGCCGCCGCTCGCGGTGACGATGAGCTTGCGGACGTCGTCGCGACGCTCTCCCCGCATGGCCTGGGCCAGGGCGGAGTGCTCGGAGTCGACCGGGACGAGCTGGCCGGGCTTGGCCGCTCCGGTCACGAGCTCGCCGCCGATGATGAGCGACTCCTTGTTGGCCAGCGCCAGCGTCACGCCGGTCTCGAGGGCCGCCAGCGTGGGCAGCAGGCCGACGGCACCCGTCATGCCGTTGAGGACGACGTCGCAGGGGGTGCGGGCCACCTCGGTGGCGGCGTCGGGGCCGGCCAGCAGCCGCGGCACCCGGTGGTCGCCGTGCGCGTAGTCCTGGCGCTGCGCCTCGGCGTAGAGGGCAAGCTGGACGTCCTCGGCCGCGCTGGCGCGAGCCACGGCCACGAGGGGCACGTCGAAGGCGATCGCCTGCTCGGCCAGCAGCCGCGGGTTGCTGCCGCCGGCGGCGAGCGCGACGACCTCGAAGCGTTCGGGGTTGGCGGCGATCACCTCGAGGGCCTGGGTGCCGATCGAGCCCGTCGAGCCGAGAATGGCCACACGCTTGCGCATGCGGCCATTGTGGCACCCGGACGACGTCACGCCCGACCGGATCGACGACGGCGACGCGCCCCTGGAGCGCGTCGCCGTCCCTGTGCTGACCGGACCGGGTCGGGGCGTCAGATGTCCTGTCGTCGGCCCCGACCGGTCCGGAGTCTCATTTGACCTCGGACTTGAGCACCGCCCAGATGCCGAAGGTCATGGGGATCACGAGCCAGATCAGGCCGGAGGTGCCGATCTGCGCCCACTCCTCGCCGCTCGGTCCGCCGTCGAACAGCGGAAGTGTCGCGTCGTTGAAGTCGATCCAGGGCTGGAGCTTCTCGAACCAGTCCTGGCTGAAGGCCAGGAAGCCGAGGATCGAGGGGATGACGAACGAGTAGACGAAGTAGCCGACGATCGCTCCGGCGGAGTTGCGGATCAGCACGCCGAGCGTGAAGCCGATCAGCAGCCCGAGCACGTTGGCCAGGATGATCGTCACCAGGTTGACGAGACTGGTGTCCCAGACCGGGTCGACCCCGGCGATGGCCGATCCCCCGATGTTGCCGAGCGCGCCGATCGCGTAGGCGATCAGCATGCCGGCGATGCCGACGATGATCGCGGCGATCGCCTTGGCGGCAATGATGGAACCGCGGTGGGGCACCAGGGTGAACGTGATCAGCCCGGTGCGCTGGCTCCACTCGCTCGTGACCGAGAGGATCGCGATGACGGGCAGGACGATCGCCATCGGGATGCCGATGCCCTGGGCGAACAGCCCGAAGCTCAGGTCGTCACCGTCGGCGAAGATGATGATCGCGACGGTCGCGATCGCCGCGACGATCGCGATGCTCAGCATCAGCCAGAAGCCCGACCGCGTGTTGAACATCTTGCGGAGCTCGACCTTGATCAGCCGGCCGAGCGGGACGCCGGGACGCGCCGTGTCGATCGTGATGGGGGCTGCGGTGCTCATGCTCCTGCTCCTTCGGGCGTGATGGTCTCGCGCTGGGTCTCTGCGGTGAGCTGGAGGAACATCTCCTCGAGCCCGGCGCCCTCGGCGGGTCGCAGCTCGACCAGCGCGACGCCGGCGGCTGCGGCCGCCTTGCCGACCGTGGCCGGGTCGGCCTCGGTGCGCAGGCCGCCGTCGCCCGAGGGTGCGGACGTGAGGCCCGCAGACGTGAGCGCGTTGGCAAGCGCCGAGGGGTCTCCGGCCTTCACGAACGTGCCGGCGGTCTGCAGCAGCTCGGCCTTGGTGCCCTCGGCGACGATCTTGCCGTTGCCGATGACGATGATCTCGTCGGCGATGACCTCGATCTCGTGCAGCAGGTGAGACGAGAGCAGGACCGTGCCGCCGCGGTTGGCGTACTCGCGCAGGAGCCCGCGCATCCAGTGGATGCCGGCCGGGTCGAGGCCGTTGGCCGGCTCGTCGAGGATCAGGATCTTGGGGTCCCCGAGCAGCGCGTTGGCGATGCCGAGGCGCTGCCGCATGCCCAGCGAGTAGTTCTTGACGCGGCGCTTGGACTCCGAGGGCGTGAGGCTCACGAGCTGGAGCATCTCGTCGACCCGCGACATCGGCAGGCCCATCGTCAGGGCGCTGAGCGCGAGGATCTCGCGGCCGGTGCGACCGGCGTGCTGGGCCGACGCGTCGAGCAGGACGCCGATCTGCGTGCCGGGGTTGGGGATGTCGGGGTAGTTGACCCCGCTCACGAGAGCGGAGCCGGAGGTGGCCGGTGTCAGACCCGCGATGATGCGCATGGTCGTGGACTTGCCGGCGCCGTTCGGGCCGAGGAACCCGGTGACGGCTCCGGGGCGGCACTCGAACGAGACGTCGTCGACGGCACGGTAGCCGCCATAGGTCTTGGTGAGTCGGTCAACGGTGATCATGACTCCACCCTCGCCCATCGAGCGAGTCGCGTCATCCACCTGGGGGCCCGTGTTCTCTAGCCGAAAGTATGAGGGAGGGTCAGACGTTGAGCCGTGTCCGGCGGGACGCGGCACCTCTAGCCTTGGCATGTGCCCCCGATGACCGAACAGCCCGACCTCGGACGGTGGAGCCACGTCTGGCGCTATGCGCTCGTCCTGGTCATCTCGGGCGTCGCCTGGTTCGAGCTGCTGCAGTGGCAGTGGGACAACGAGCGGTGGTGGTTCTGGACCGACCTGGCTCTGGGGCTGCTGAGCCTGGCGCTGCTGCACTGGCGACGCTCCCGCCCGGTGCAGGTCGCGGTGGTCATCAACCTGTTGACCTTCGTGTCAATGTCGCCCGGTGGACCGGCCACGCTGGCCCTCGCCTCGCTGGCGACCCGTCGCCGGTGGCGCGAGGTCATCCCGGTCGGCCTCCTGTCGCTCGTCGCCGGGCTGACCCTCGAGACCGTCAACCCCGTGGGCTCCGACCCGTTGGCGGTGACGATCCCCCTGGTCGTCCTGGTCGTGGCGGTCACGATCGGCTGGGGCATGTACATCGGGTCGCGGCGCGAGCTGCTGGCCACCCTGCGGGAGCGGGCCGAGACGGCCGAGCAGGAGCAGGCGGCGCGCCTCGGGCAGGCCCGTACGGCCGAGCGGTCGCGGATCGCCCGGGAGATGCACGACGTGCTCGCGCACCGCATCTCGCTCGTGACGATGCACGCCGGGGCGCTCGCGTACCGCGACGACCTGTCGGCACAGGAGATGCGGACCACCGCCGGCATCATCCAGGACAACGCCCACCAGGCGATGGTCGAGCTGCGCGAGGTGCTCGGCATCCTGCGAGACGGCCCCGGTGACGCGGCGCCGGAGATGCCGCAGCCGTCGGCGACTGACCTCCCCGATCTCATCCTCGAGGCCCGCCGGTCGGGCATGCGGGTCCGGACCGACCGCGACGTCGCCCTCGAGACCATCCCGGAGATGCTCGGCCGCACGGCCTACCGCGTCGTCCAGGAGGGCCTCACGAACGCCCGCAAGCACGCGGCCGACACGCTGGTGACGGTCAACCTCCGGGGTGGACCCGACGCGGGTCTGGTCGTCGAGGTCCGCAACCCGCTGCGAGTCGGGTCGGGGCGCTCGCAGGCGCCCCAGTCGGGCCTCGGCCTGGTCGGGCTGGGCGAGCGCACGGCTCTCGCGGGCGGGCGCCTGAGCCACCGCGTCTCCCCCACCGACGAGTTCGTCCTCGAGGCGTGGCTACCGTGGCCGCCATGACCGTGCGCGTGCTCCTCGCCGACGACGACGCGCTCGTGCGCGCGGGCCTGGCGCTGATCCTCGGGGGCTCGTCCGACATCACCGTCGTCGGCGAGGCGACCAACGGTCGCGAGGCCGTCGAGACGGTGCGGGCCGGCGGGGTCGACGTCGTGCTGATGGACATCCGCATGCCGGTGATGGACGGCATCGCCGCGACGGCCGCCGTGCTGGCCCTGCCCGCGCCGCCGAGGGTCATCGTGCTGACGACGTTCGACGCCGACCAGTACGTCGTCCGCGCCCTGGCCGCGGGCGCCACCGGGTTCCTGCTCAAGGACACTCCCCCGGCCGACATCGTCGACGCCATCGCGCGGGTCGTCACTGGCGAGCCGATGCTGTCGCCCACCATCACCGAGCAGCTGATCCGTCAGGTGACCGACGCGGCACCGGACGGACGGGCCGACGAGGCCGTGGCCCGGGTCGCCGGGCTGACCGAGCGCGAGCGCGAGGTCGCCGTGGCGATCGGTCGAGGATCGTCCAACGCCGAGATCGCGGTGGCCCTGCACATGAGCGTCGCGACCGTGAAGGCGCACATCTCCCACATCTTCACCAAGCTCGACGCGAGCAACCGCGTGCAGGTCGCGATCGCGATGCACGACGCCGACCTGCTCTGACCGGTCCTGGCCCCGGAGGCGTTCTCACGCCCGGCGACCTACCGTTGACCCATGCGCCTCCCCCTGACGTCCTGGCTCGACACCGCCCTCGACAAGGCCCTGCTGCCCGGCTACTCGGCGATCGGTCCGGCACTGCGCCGCCGCTGGTGGGCCGACGACCCCGATCCGCAGGCGCTCGTCGGGCGCCACGTCGTCGTCACCGGCGCGAGCAGCGGTCTCGGCCGGGCGGCTGCCCTGGGCATCGCCCGCCTGGGTGCCACGGTCCACCTCGTCGGACGCGACGCCGAACGGCTCCGGTCGTCCGCCGAGCTGATCCGCCGTGACGTCCCGGACGCCGACCTGCTTCCCGAGGTGTGCGACGTCAGCGACCTCGACGCCGTGCGCGCGTACGCCGCGGACCTGCGCCGACGGGTGCCCGTGCTGCACGCGATCGTGCACGACGCCGGCGTCATGCCGCCGCATCGCACCGAGACGGCCCAGGGGCACGAGCTCGCGCTCGCCACGCACGTCATCGGCCCGCTGCTGCTGACCGAGGAGCTGCGTGGCTGCCTGGCCGCCGCCAGCTCGCCGCGTGTGGTCGTCGTGTCGTCGGGCGGCATGTACTCGGCCCCGCTGGACGACTCGATCGGCGGCGACGTCGAGTACGAGCGCGGCGCCTACGAAGGCATCCGGGCGTACGCCCGCACCAAGCGGATCCAGGTGACGATGACCGAGCTGCTGGCGGGCCGCTACGCGGGCGACGGCATCACGGTGCACAGCATGCATCCCGGCTGGGCCGACACCCCCGGCGTCACCGAGTCGATGCCACGGTTCGCCAAGGTCCTCGGTCCGGTGCTCCGCTCGCCGGAGCAGGGCGCCGACACGATCGTGTGGCTCACCGCGTCGCCGGCGGCCACCGCGTCCACGGGGCAGTTCTGGTGCGACCGCAGCCCCCGTGCGACCTATTACCTGCCGGGGCAGGCAGATGATCCCGCGGTGCGTCGCAGCGTGTGGGCGTACGTCTGCCGGGCAGCCGGCGTCGACAACGTGCCGGCCTGAGCGTCGACGCCCGCCTCAGGAGTGGGCGGCGTTGAAGGCCTCGATGACCTTCGACGGTGCACGACGGTTGTCGCTGACCTCGTGGCCGTTGGCCCTGGCCCACTCGCGCAGGTCGTGGATCGTGAACCCGTCGCGGATGGTCACGCCGGCGCCACCACGGCCGCCGCGACCGCGGCGCGGTGCGGGGGCGACGTCACGGACCTCCTCGGCGCCGTCCAGCAGCGTGTCGAGGAACTCGTCGACCTCGCGCTTGGACGCGCTGGAGAGGTAGAGGTCGTATGTCCGCCCGCGCAGCAGGTAGCGCTCGGGCGGCGTGTGCGGGGGCAGCTCCTGGCCGTCGTAATCGTCGATCACCGTGACGATCGGCTCGGGGACGATCTCGCGCTTGGGCATGCGGTCTCCTTCGGGTGGTCGCGGTCAGGATAGTGCAGATCAGTCGGGTCGGACGGTCTGGTCAACCCGTCGGCGCGGCCCAGACGTCGCGGATCGGGACGTCGTGTCCCAGGATGTTCACGGCCGCCCGGTGGCCCGAGCACAGCGCCGCGGTGACGGTGGCCGGGTCGTCGGTCCAGGTCGCCTCGCCCGCGAGGTGCAGCACGCCGCCGACCGGGGTGGCCAGGTCGTCGTGGTCGGCCGTGGTCGAGCCCACCGTCATGAAGGCGTAGGAGCCGCGGGCGTAGGGATCGTCCTGCCAGGCGGTGACGTGCACGTGGACCGGCTGCTCGACGCGGTCTCCGTAGAGCCGTCGCAGCTGGTCGAGCACCGACTCGACGACCCGTCCGTCGCCCCATCCACGGGTCGCGCGTGCCGCCGGGCCCGCGGCAAAGGTCAGCAGCGTCGGGGTGCCGTGCAGCGCGGTGACGTCGTACCAGGAGTGCCACCACTCGCCGTGGTGTCCCTGCTGCCGGACGGCATAGACGTCCTCGTCCCAGAACTTCGTGCCGAACCGCAGGAAGACCTTCTCGAAGGCGTTCATCTCCAGGCGCGACAGCGCGCCCGCGACCGGCTCGGGCAGCGCCGGCTCGATGACGAGGTCACCGCTGTGCAGGACGCCGACCGGCACCGTGACGACGGCCGTGTCGGCTGCCCACGTGCCCGTGTCGCTGCGGACCACGACTTTGTCGTCACCCCACTGCACGTCGGTGACGACGTGCTGGAGGCGGATGTCGAGGCCCGCCGCGAGGTGCTCGGGCAGGCGGTCGTAGCCGTCGGGGAACACGACCTCGTCCCCCTCGATCGAGTCGTCGTCGAGACCGTGGGCCGCGAGGTCGTCGATCCACGCGCCGTACTGCTCCTCGGTGCGGTGCCGGACGAACTCACGCACGCGCTCGACCCGTGCGGGCGCCCAGCCCTGGCTCTCGATGGCCTGGTCGGTCACGTCGAGGTAGGAAGCGTCGGGGGCGGAGGCCGCGATGACGTCGACGAGCGCGGCGTCGACCGTACGGACGTCGTCGGCGAACTGCCGCGCCTCGTCGTCGGGGAGCCGCTCGCCGTCAGGGCCGTAGTAGGCGATGGGGCGGCTGTCGGGCTGGTAGCCGCCGACCGTGAACTCCATCATGGGCATCGCGAACGCGCCCGCCGCCGCGGCCACCGGGCTGTCGGCGATGCCGTGGATCCACGACGCGCCGAGGTCGGTGACCAGCCCGTCGGAGCGGTCGGTCCAGACCCGTCCGCCGATCCGGTCGCGGGCCTCGAGCACCACGACCCGTCGTCCGGCACGTGCCAGCAGGCGCGCCGCCGTCAGCCCGGCCACGCCCGCCCCGACCACGATCGTGTCGTACCGGTCCATCTGCGCCCCTCTCCCCCACGGGTGCCCGTGCGGTGGTCCGACGCTACCGATACCAGCGCCCGCCTGCTCAGTCTCCCGCATCGGCAACGGATTCCGAAGTAAACAATGGATGACACGACGAAATCCCTTGTATTGACACCCCACACCTCGTGATACTGGGACCATGGACACCGAAGACTTCGACCGACTCCAGAAGGCCGGCAAGCGCCACCTGTGGATGCACTTCTCGCGGCACGGCGCCTACGACGACGCCCACGACATCCCGATCATCACCAAGGGTGACGGCATGTATATCTGGGACGCGAAGGGTCGCAAGTACCTCGACGGTCTCGCCGGGCTCTTCGTCGTCCAGGCCGGCCACGGGCGGCGCGAGCTCGCCGAGGCTGCCGCGAAGCAGGCGGCCGAGCTGTCGTTCTTCCCGCTGTGGACGTTCGCGCACCCCAACGCGATCATGCTCGCCGAGCGGATCGCGTCGTACGCACCGGGCGACCTCAACCGGGTGTTCTTCACGACCGGCGGCGGTGAGGCGGTCGAGACGGCGTGGAAGCTGGCGAAGCAGTACTTCAAGCTGACCGGCAAGCCCTCTAAGACCAAGGTCATCAGCCGCCAGGTCGCCTATCACGGCACCCCGCACGGCGCCCTGTCGATCACCGGCATCCCGGCGATGAAGCAGATGTTCGAGCCGCTCGTGCCGTCGACGTCGCACGTGCCCAACACCAACTTCTACCGAGCGCCCGAGCACGGCGACAACATCGACGACTTCAGCCTGTGGGCCGCCAACCGCATCGAGGAGGCGATCCTGGCCGAGGGCCCCGAGACCGTCGCCGCGGTGTTCCTCGAGCCGGTGCAGAACTCCGGGGGCTGCTTCCCTCCCCCGCCCGGCTACTTCCAGCGCGTCCGCCAGATCTGCGACCAGTACGACGTCCTGCTCGTCTCGGACGAGGTCATCTGCGCGTTCGGCCGCCTCGGCGAGATGTTCGGCGCGACGAAGTTCGACTACCAGCCCGACATGATCACGTGCGCCAAGGGCCTCACGTCCGGCTACTCGCCGCTCGGCGCCATGATCGCCTCCGACCGCCTCATGGAGCCGTTCCTGCAGGGCAACAACTCCTTCGCCCACGGCTACACGTTCGGCGGTCACCCCGTCTCGGCCGCGGTCGCGATGGCGAACCTCGACATCTTCGAGCGCGAGGACCTCAACGGTCACGTGCGGCGCAACGAGGGGGCGTTCCGCGGAACGCTCGAGAAGCTGCTCGACCTCGACATCGTCGGCGACGTGCGCGGCGACGGCTACTTCTACGGGATCGAGCTCGTGAAGGACAAGGCGACCAAGGAGACCTTCGACGACGACGAGTCGGAGAAGCTGCTGCGTGGGTTCTTGTCCAAGGCCCTGTTCGACAACGGCCTCTACTGCCGCGCCGACGACCGCGGCGACCCGGTCATCCAGCTGTCACCGCCGCTGATCGCCGACCAGTCCCACTTCGACGAGATGGAGCAGATTCTCCGCTCGGTGCTCACCGAGGCCCAGGGCCTCCTCTAGCCCCGGGGATCGGGGGTCAGGCGGCGAGGGCCTTCTCCTGGCGGCGACGCGCGAGCTCGCCGACCAGCACGATCGTGATCGCGATGACGAACATCGCGGTGCCGATGACGTTGACCTCCATCGGGACGCCGCGCTGGTTGGCGCCGTAGACGAACATCGGGAACGTCACCTCCTGGCCGGAGTTGAGGTTCGTGATGATGAAGTCGTCGAACGACAGCGAGAAGCTCAGCAGCGCCGCCCCCACGATGCCGGGCAGCACCAGCGGGAACGTCACCCGCCAGAACGTCTGCGCCTCGGTCGCGTAGAGATCCATCGCCGCCTGCTCGAGGTTGTCGTCGAGCCCGCTGAGTCGAGCCTTCACCGTCACCACGACGAACGACAGGCAGAACATCACGTGGGCGATCAGGATCGTCCAGAACCCGAGCTGACCGCCGAACCCGGCCGCCACGAAGAGCGCCAGCAACGACGAGCCCATCACGATCTCCGGCGAGGCCATCGGCAGGAAGATGATGATGTTCGCGGCCTTGCGGCCCACGAAGCGGTGCCGCACCATCGCGAACGCCGCCAGCGTGCCGAGGATCGTCGCAATGACGGTGGCGCACAGCGCGATGTAGATGCTGAGCATCACCGAGTCGAGCATGCCGTCGGCCCACCGGCCCGGGTGCAGCCAGTTGTCGAAGGTGAACTGCTGGAACTTGTAGACGTTGCGCGACTTCGAGCTGTCGTTGAAGCTCATCAGCACCACGATCGCGATCGGCACGAACGTGTAGATCAGCACCAGGATGCCGAGCCCGAGGATCAGGTGCTTGCCGATCCAGCGCTTGGCCCGCGTCAGCGTGTTCATACCAGGTCCTCCGTCCCTGCGGTGCGGACGTACATCAGGACCGCTCCGACGATGATGATCATCAACGTGACCGACAGGGCGCCCGCCGCGGCATAGTCACCCTGGGTCGTGAACAGGCTCTGGATCGTGTTGCCGACCATCCGCGTGTTGGGGCTGCCGAGCAGCTGCGCGTTGACGTAGTCGCCTGCCGCCGGGATGAACGTCAGCAGGGTGCCGGCGACGACACCGGGCATCGACAGCGGCAACGTGACCTTCAGGAACCCGCGCAGCGGCGAGGCGTACAGGTCGCTGGACGCCTCGATCAGGCGGATGTCGATCTTCTCCAGGCTCGCGTAGAGCGGCAGCACCATGAACGGCAGGAAGTTGTAGGTCAGGCCGGCGATGACCGCGAACGGCGTCGCGAGCAGCCGGCCGTCGTCGCCGAGCAGGTGCACGGTCTGCAGGGCGTCGACCACGAAGCCGTCGTCGGCGAGGATCAGCTTCCACGAGAGCGTGCGCAGCAGGAACGAGGTGAAGAACGGTGCGATGACGAGCACCAGCATGAGGTTCTTCCACCGGCCCGCCTTGAACGCGATCGCGTAGGCCAGCACGTAGCCGATGACCAGGCACAGCGCCGTGGCGACGCCGGCGTACCAGAGCGAGCGCCAGATCTGGCCCTTGTACTGGTCGATCGCGTCGACGTAGTTGCTGAAGTGCCACGTCATGTCGTAGCCGGTGAGCACCGACCCCTTCGGGTCGAACAGGCTCGTGGAGATCAGCGAGTAGAACGGGATGACGAAGAAGACCGCGAGCCACAGGGCTCCGGGCAGGATCAGCCAGTAGCCGGTGAGCTTGCGCTTGGCCTTCGGCGCCGCCACGTCGTCGAGCGTCGCCACGTCAGTCCTCCTCGATCCCGGCCTTGGCGTCCTGGCTGGCGTCGAGCAGGAAGGCGTACTCGGGTCGCCACGAGATGTCGACCTTCGTGCCGACCGGGAGCATCGCGCGGGCCCCGGTGTTCTGCTCGAAGACCATGAGCTCCTGGTCCCACGGCATCCGCACGGTGTACTGGGTGCTGACGCCGACGAAGCTGACGTCGGTCACGTAGCCACCGGTGATGACGTCACCGGGGGCGTCGATCGGCTGGCCGGCTTCAGCGATCAGCACCTTCTCGGGGCGGATGCCGAGCCAGCCCTTGCCGGACTCCGAGTGGGCCCGGTCACCCGGGACCGACGCGAGGGCGCCCTGCACGCGGACCTTGACCTGGTCGCCGTCACGCCCCTCGATCTCGCCGGCGATCAGGTTGGACTGGCCCAGGAAGTTGGCGACGAACGTCGTCCGCGGGTTCTCGTAGAGCTCGATCGGTGCGCCCATCTGCTCGATGACACCCTGGTTCATGACGGCCACGGTGTCGGCCATGGTCATGGCCTCCTCCTGGTCGTGCGTCACGTGGACGAACGTCAGGCCGACCTCGGTCTGGATGCGCTTGAGCTCCAGCTGCATGCCGCGACGCAGCTTGAGGTCGAGGGCGCCCAGCGGCTCGTCGAGCAGGAGCACCTCGGGCTTGTTGATCAGGGCTCTGGCGAGCGCGACACGCTGCTGCTGGCCGCCCGACATCTGCGGCGGCTTCTTGTGCGCCTGCGACGTCAGCTCGACCAGCTCGAGCATGTCGGCGACCTGCTTCTTGACGTCCTTGATGCCGCGGCGCTTGAGCCCGAACGCGACGTTGTCGGCGATGTCGAGGTGCGGGAAGAGCGCGTAGTTCTGGAAGACGGTGTTGACCGGCCGCTTGTAGGGCTTCTCGTAGGTCACCTCGGTCTCGCCGAGGTGGATCGTGCCGGACGTCGGCGTGTCGAGGCCCGCCACCATCCGCAGCGTCGTCGTCTTGCCACAGCCTGACGGGCCCAGCAGGGCGAAGAACTGGCCCTGCGGCACCACCAGGTCGAGCGACTTCACGGCGGTGAACGTCGCGTACTCCTTGGTCAGCTGCGAGAGCCTGAGGTCGCGGGACCCTGCTCGCGCGGTCGACGTCGTCGCCTCAGCTGCTGGTGACATCGGCAAAATCCCCTTCGTAGGTGCGCATCGTGGACTCGTCGAGCGCCATGAAGCGGTGGGTCTCGGACAGCGTCTTCTCGGTCGGGAAGATCAGCTCGTTCTCGACGTTGTCGGGATTGACCTTCTCCATCGCCTCCTGCGCGCCCTTGACCGGGCAGATGTAGGAGTTGTAGTCGGCGAGCTTCGCCGCGACCTCGGGCTGGTAGTAGTAGTCGATCCACTTCTCGGCGTTGCCCTGGTGGGTCGCGAGGTTGGGCACGATCATGTTGTCGGCCCAGATCATGATGCCCTCCTCGGGCGGGATCCAGACCAGGTTGTCGTCGCCGGCGTTGGCGATGTCGCCCGACCACGCCTCGCACGCGACGACGTTGCCGGAGGCGAGGTCCTGGACGTACTCGTTGCCGGTGAACGAGCGCACCTGGCCGTCGCTGCGCGCCTTCTTGAGCAGGTCGATCGCGTTCTGCCACTCGTCGTCGCTGAACTTCTCGGGGTCTCCCCCGTTGACCATCAGCAGGAAGCCCATCGTGTCGCGCATCTCGGTCAGCAACGAGATGCGGCCCTTGAGGTCCTTGCGGGTCAGCAGCTCCTTGAACGACTTGATCTCGCCGACCTTGCTCTTGTTGTAGGCGATGCCGGTCAGGCCGCTCTGCCACGGCGCGGAGTACTCCCGCTTGGGGTCCCACTCGGGCGCCTTCAGCGAGTCGATGATGTTGGCGTGCAGGTTGGGCACGTTCGCCGCGTCGAGCTTCTGGATCCAGCCCACCTGGATCATGCGCGCGGCCATCCAGTCGGTCAGCGAGAACAGGTCGCGCTTGGACGAGCTGCACGAGCCGAGCTGGTTGGAGACCTTGGCGAAGAACTCGTTGTTGTCGTTGACGTCGGCGGTGTAGGCGACCTTGATGCCGGTGTCGCGCTCGAACTGCGTCTTGGTCGACACGTAGTCGCCGTCGTCCTCGTCGATGTACTCCGGCCAGTTGGAGTAGACGAGTCGCTTGTCGGTGTCGGAGACGTCGTCGGCGACGCACGTCGTCGGGTCCTGCTCCCGATCGGGAGTGTCGAACAACGTCAACATCCCGGCACTCGCCCCGAGCGCGGCCACCCCTCCCACGCCCTTCAGCACCGTTCGTCGGTCAAGACCCGCCATGCGCCACCCTCGCTTCTCCCCTTGTCCCACGCATACTCGCAACATTGGGGGGTCAGCACAAGGGATTCCGGCGTTAAGAGTGTGTTTCGCCATGGAAAACGTCATCAACACCGGCCAAAACGTCGAGGGGTCGGCGCTCGTGGGGCATGATGTCGTCATGAGCGACCGCAAGCCGACCACGGTACGGGGCCAGAACCTCGACGAGACCGCCAAGCGCATCATCGAGCTGCTCCAGGACGACGGACGCCTGTCCTACTCGGCGATCGCCAAGGAGGTCGGCCTGTCGGAGGCCGCCGTCCGCCACCGCGTGCAGAAGCTCATCGACGGCGGGGTCATGCAGGTCGTCGCCGTCACCGATCCCCTGCAGATGGGCTTCGCCCGCCAGGCCATGATCGGCATCAAGGTCAGCGGCAACGTCCGTGAGGTCGCCGCCCGGCTGTCCGCGATGGAGAAGCTCGACTACATCGTCATCACCACGGGACGCTTCGACATCCTCGCCGAGCTCGTCGCCGAGAGCGACGACGAGCTGCTCGACATCGTGTCGGAGCAGATCAGCGCGCTCGACAAGGTCGTGACGACCGAGACGTTCGTCTACCTGCGCCTGGAGAAGCAGACGTACGCCTGGGGCGTCCGGTAGCGGCTCGATCGGCCCGGCTAGAAGCTGATCGCCTCTCCGGCTTCCAGCTGCGTGATGATGTCGGGATAGGCGCCGCGGAGGCGGTCCTCGTACGCGTCCGGGTCGCTCTCCGGGGCGGGGTGCGGCTCCGCGCGGCCGGCCTTGTCGAGCACGTCCCAGGTCACCTCGGTGTCGGGCGCGTGCAGGACGGGCGGCGTGCCCACGAGGCGGAAGTCGCCGGTCTCCGACGGCAGGCCACCGATGCGGGCCAGGGCGAGCACCGCGATGACCAGGTCGCGTCCCGGCGGGAGGTCGACCTTGACGTGGGTGCCGGCCTCGACTCCCATGTGGTGCAGCCCCGCACCGATGCAGGCCGACTCGTGGAGCAGCTGGGCGTACGACTTGGTGCCGAGCTCGTCACGGATCGCGATGTCGTCGGCCAGTCCGTGGATGACGTGGGTGTCGAGGATGCGAAAGACCAGGCTCGTCATCATCGCCCCTCGAAGACGGGGGCGCGCTTCTCGAGGCGGGCCTGAGCGGCCTCCTTGACGTCTGCGCTCTCCCAGACCGCTCGGAAGCTCTGCTCGATCACCTCGTCGTCGGCCGGCGACCCGTTGAGCACCAGCTTGCTGTGCGCAATCGCGAGCGGTGCGAGGGCCGCGATCTCGTGGGCCCACGCGACGGCGTACTTGAGGCCGCCGTGGGCGTCGGCCAGACCGCAGTCGATCGCCTGCTTCCGGTCGAGCGTGTCGGCCGAGAGCATCAGCCGGCGCGCCGGACCCATGCCCGCGAGCTGGGCCAGCGTGCGGATCGTCCAGGCGTCGACCGCCATGCCGTTGCGCGCGACGGGCACGGCGAACTTCGCCTTGTCGTCGGCCACCCGCAGGTCGCAGGCCATCGCGAGCTGGGTGCCGGCACCGATCGCGGGGCCGTTGACGGCGGCGATGATCGGGACCGGGAGCTTCGTCAGGTGGTGGAGCATCCCGTAGAGCGCGTCGAGGAAGTCCGGGCCGTAGACGCCACTCAGGTCGGCTCCGGCGCAGAACGCCGATCCCTTGCCGGTCACGACGAGCACGCGGGCCCCATCGGCGACAGCCTGGTCGGCGGCCTCACGGATGGCGTTGCACAGCTCGAGGTTGAGCGCGTTGCGGCGGTCCTCCCGCTGCAGCTCGATGATCACGACGTTCTCGTCGCGGGTGGTGGCGATCATGGGTCTCCTCCGGGTCGCCCCCACGCTATCGCCGACCCGAAGGGGCCCGCGCACCCGCCATATGACCTGTGAGTAACCTCACACGCGCTGGGTCGTTGAGCCGGTATGACGATCTCCCGCCGTGACCTCATCCGCACCGGTGCCGTGGTGGGAGGAGTCGCCGCCGTCGGGCTGCGCCCAAGCACCGGATGGGCGGCGCCCGGCCTGGTGGCACCGCAGTACACGACCCTCGACAGCTGCTTCACCCGCGGACCGGCCGGGACGGGCGGCTACTCCAAGGTCATCTCGGCGAGCGGCGAGGCCCACACGGTGCGCACCGACCTCGGCGTCACGGCCGGCAGCAACCGCGCCACGACCCGGACCGCCGTACTGAGCTTCGCTCACCTGACCGACGTCCACATCATCGACGCCCAGTCGCCGTCGCGCGTCGAGTACGTCGACCGGCTCGAGGACACCTACGGCGGCGCACCGACGCTCGGCGGCCTGCTCTCGTCGAGCTACCGACCACAGGAGATGCTCACGCCGCAGGTCGCCGACTCCATGGTGCGGGCCGTCAACCGGGTCGGCCGCGGCCCGGTCACCGGCCAGGCCCTCGCCTTCGCGATCCAGACCGGCGACAACTCCGACAACTGCCAGTACAACGAGGTGCGGTGGAACATCGACGTCCTCGACGGCAACCGCATCACCCCAGACTCCGGCAGCACCACGAAGTACGAGGGCGTCGCCGACACCAAGGCGTCCGACGTCCATTACTGGCACCCCGAGGGCCCGCGGAAGCCCGGCGACCCCGAGGACTTCTACACCGCGAAGTTCGGCTTCCCCCGCGTGCCGGGCCTGCTCGACGCGTCCCGTCGCTCGTTCGAGCCTGAGGGCCTCGACATCCCGTGGTACTCCGTGTTCGGCAACCACGACGGTCTCGTCCAGGGCAACTTCCCGCAGACGCTGCCCCTCACGGTGCTCTCGACCGGCGGCATCAAGGCGACCGCGCTCCCGCCGGGGCTCTCGCAGGCCGACGTCGTCTCGAGCTTCCAGTCCGGCAGCGCCACGGCGCTCCTCGGGGCGGTCTCGCTGACGTCGGTGACGATCGTGACGCCCGACTCCAAGCGTCGTCACCTCACCCGCGGCCAGGTGGTCGACGAGCACTTCAAGACGTCGGGCAGCCCGGTCGGTCACGGGTTCACGGCGCAGAACAAGCAGCGCGACACCGCCTACTACTCGTTCGACCAGGGCCTCGTGCGCTGCGTCGTCCTCGACAGCGTCAACCCCAACGGCTACGCCGACGGGTCGATCGACAAGCCGCAGCACACGTGGCTGAAGAGCCTGCTCGCCGCGTCGACCGACAAGTACGTCATGGTGTTCAGCCACCACACGTCGGCCACCATGACCAACCCGTTGATCGGCACGGGGCTCGACCTCAACCTGCGGGTGCTGGGCGACGAGGTCGTCGCCACGCTGCTCGCCAGCAGGAACGTCGTCGCGTGGGTCAACGGCCACACGCACCGCAACCAGGTCACCGCACATCGCAGCGCCGACGGTCAGAGCGGCTTCTGGGAGATCAACACCGCCTCGCACGTCGACTTCCCCCAGCAGTCGCGGCTCATCGAGCTCGCCGACAACCGCGACGGCACGCTGTCGATCTTCACCACGATGCTCGACCACGCGGCGCCGGCGTCGACGGTGTCGCTCGCCGACTCCCTGCAGCTCGCGGCGATCGCGCGGGAGCTGTCGGCCAACGACCCGCAGCTGCGCCAGTCGGCCCAGGAGGGCGCGGCGGGCGACCGCAACACCGAGCTGCTGCTCGACGACCCACTGACCTGAGCGTGGGTTGCCCCGGGCGGCGCCTCAGGCGGGCCGCGCCATCAGAGCAGTGACTCGAGCAGCTGCGCGACGCCGTCGTCGTCGTTGGACGGCAGCACGTCGTGCGCAGCCGCCAGCACGTCGGGGTGTGCGTTGCCCACGGCGTACGCACGCCCGACCCAGCCCAGCATCGGGAGGTCGTTAGGCATGTCTCCGCACGCCCAGACCTCCGACGCGTCGATGCCGTGACCGGCGCACCAGGCCGACAGGCCGCTGGCCTTCGTGACGCCGGGTGCCGTCATCTCCGCGAGGCCCACTGCCCCGGAGTAGCCGAGCTCGACGCGATCGCCGACGACCGCGAGGACGTCCTGCAAGAACACCTCGGGGTCGGAACCGGGTGACCGGGCCAGGAGCTTGCCGACGGCCGTCGTGGAGATCTCCTCGAGCGATCCGACCACGTGGCCGTCGGAGTGCTCCTGGGCGTAGACGTAGTGCGACTCGGCACCCATGCCGTCGGCCCGTTCGACCGCGAACGCGATGCCCGGGACGGCGGCCCGCAGGTCGGCGATCACGGCCCTCATCAGCACCGGGTCGTGCCCGCGAGAGGCCGTGACCTCGCGGGCAGCGACGTCGTAGACGAACGCACCGTTGCCGCAGATCGCGATGCCGTGGCCACCGACCGCGTCGGCGAGCTCGTCGAGCCACCGCGGCGGGCGGGCCGTCACGAACAGGGTCGGGATGCCCGCCCCCTCCGCTGCGGCGATGGCCTCACGGGTGCGCGCCGACAACGTCCCGTCGGTGCGCAGCAGCGTGCCGTCGAGATCTGTCGCGACGAGACGAGGACGTGCCGACACCTGGCTACTCCGCCGCAGCGAGCTGGCCGCACGCTCCGTCGATGTCGCTGCCGCGGGTGTCGCGGACCGTGGCCGGAATGCCCTTGGCCTCGAGCCGACGGACGAACTCGCGCTCGTCCTCACGGCGTGAGGCGGTCCACTTCGACCCCGGGGTGGGGTTGAGCGGGATCAGGTTGACGTGCACCCAGCCCCAGTCGCCGAACGACTGCAGGACGTCGCCGAGCAGGTCGGCCCGCCACGCCTGGTCATTGATGTCGCGCATCATGGCGTACTCGATCGAGACGCGACGCTTGGTCTTGTGGGCGTACTCCCACGCTGCCTCGACCGTCTCGTTGACGGACCAGCGGGTGTTGATCGGCACGAGCTCGTTGCGCAGCTCGTCGTCGGGGGCGTGCAGCGAGAGGGCCAGCGTGACGGGGATGCCCTCGTCGGCGAGCTGCTTCATGCGCGGCACGAGGCCGACCGTGCTGACCGTGATGTTGCGGGCCGACATGCCGAGGCCGTCGGGCGTGGGCGCGACCATGCGGCGGACGGCACCGATGACGGCCTTGTAGTTGGCCATCGGCTCGCCCATGCCCATGAACACGACGTTGGACAGGCGTCCCGGTCCCCCGGCCACCTCGCCGCGCGCCATCCTGCCAGCGGCGTCGACGACCTGGTCGACGATCTCGGCGGTGCTCATGTTGCGCTCGAGGCCGCCCTGGCCGGTCGCGCAGAACGGGCAGGCCATGCCACACCCGGCCTGGCTGGAGACGCAGATCGTGGCGCGGTCGGTGTAGCGCATCAGGACCGACTCGACGAGGGCGCCGTCGAACAGCCGCCACAGCGTCTTGACGGTGGTGCCCTTGTCGGCCTCCATCGTGCGCACGGGGTTGAGCAGGGTCGGGAGGAGGTCCTCGACGATGCGGTCCTTGCTCGCGGCGGGCAGGTCCGTCATGTTGGCGGGGTCACGCTCGAGGCGGGCGTAGTAGTGGTTGGCGACCTGCTTGACCCGGAACGCCGGCTCACCGAGCGCCGCGGCGGCAGCCGTACGTTCCTCACCGGTCAGGTCGGCGAGGTGACGGGGAGGCTTGAGGCGACCGCGCTTCTGCTCGAAGACGAGCGGGAGCGGGTTGGGGTTGACGGAGGACACGGCCCCATTCTCGCATTCAGCCCCGAATCCCCCGAATCCCCGAGCTCCCCAACCCGCGACCCGACCCGCGAGTGGCGCAAGACGACGTTTCTGAGACGGCGTGTCGTCCGCTTCTGCGCCACTCGGGGTGCGCTCTGCGCCACTCGATCAGCGGCGCGGCAGGTCCGCCACGAACTGGAGCTTGTCGAGCACGGGCGTCGGGATCACGAACGGGTAGAGCGCACCCTTGCCCATGCTGCGATTGATCTGGTTGAGAGCGATGCTCAGCGGGATCCACACTCCCACGACGAGATCACGGAACGAGCTGAAGCTCTGCGGCGAGGCGACCGTGGCCAGCCCGTGCGCCGACGCGGTCTCGATCGTGTCGCAGATGTGCAGGTAGTGCGCGAACGTCTCGGCGAAGTCCTCGAACGGGTGCATCGTGGCGTACATGCTGATGAACCGCTTCTCCCAGCCCGCCGGGGGCCCTTCGGAGTAGTGCCGCTCGATCGCGTCGGCGTAGCTCTCCTCCTCGTTGCCGAAGAGCTCGCGGGCCTTTCCGATCAGGTCGCCGCGGACGTGCTGCCACTCGATGTAGTGCCCCACCTCGTGCCGGAAGTGCCCCAGCATCGTGCGGTAGGGCTCGTCGAGGTCGACGCGCACCTTCTCGCGGTGGGCGTCGTCGCTCTCGGCCAGGTCGAGCGTGATGATGCCGCTCTCGTGGCCGGTCGTGACGTCCTCGGCGACGCTCGACAACAGGTCGAACGCGAGACCGTTCTCCTCGTCCTGGCTGCGCGGCACGATCGGGAAGCCCAGCGTGTCGAGCTCGACGACGAGACGGCGCTTGGCCTCCTCCGCGATCTTGTACTCCCGCAGCCCGACGATGTCCTCGTCGCTCGGGCGCGTCCGGGTCAGGCCGCAGCTGAAGCAGTAGCCACCCGGGAACTCCGTGAGCCACGTGCAGCCCGACAGGTTGAGGTTCTTGCAGACGTGCCAGATGCTGCCGTCGGCGTCGACGTACTGCCCCTTGTCGTCGACCGGGACGATCGCCCGCTCCTCCCGGGAGAACCCGAGGTTGGTCTTGCACGAGACGCAGATCGAGTTCTCGAAGTACAGGGCGTTGCCGCACACACGGCAGGAGAAGGCTTTCACCGAGCAAGTCTGACAGCGCGTCCGGAATTCGCGAACGCTGGACCAGTCGGTTCGCTCACACCACCTCGCGAGTGGCGCAAACGGGTCCGCGAGTGGCGCAGAAATGGACGACACGCCGTCTCATTTCCTTCATCTTGCGCCACTCGCGGACCGGGGGTTAGAGGGGGGCGACGTCGACCTCGACCTTGAGGGTTGACTTCTTGGCCTCGGTGAAGATGACGCCCTTGACCGGCGGGACGTCGGCGTAGTCGCGGCCCCACGCGACGGTGACGTAGCGGTCGTTGACGAGCTGGTCGTTGGTCGGGTCGACCGCGAGCCAGCCGTCGCCGGGGATCCACACCGCTGCCCAGGCGTGCGTCGCGTCGGCCCCCACGATCCGCTCCTTGCCCGGCGGCGGGGTGGTCGCGAGATAGCCGCTGACGTAGCGGACCGCGAGACCGTGCGACCGCAGGCAGGCCAGCGTGAGGTGCGCGAAGTCCTGGCAGACCCCGGCCCGCTTGTCGAAGATGTCGTCGACGGTCGTCGTCACCGTCGTCGCGGTCTTGTCGTAGGCGAAGTCGGTGTGGATGCGGTGCATCACCTCGATCACCGCCTCCCCGACCGGTCGGCCCGGCGCCAGCGACTCCGCGGCGTACGCGTGGGCCTCGGTCGTCTGGTCGGCCAACGACGACGCGAGGGAGAAGTCCTGGGTGCGCCAGGCGTCGGCGACGTCGGGACGGGCAGCAGGACGCGCCGACTCCCACGGAATCGCGAGCGCCTCGGGCGAGTGCTGCTCCCCCGTCACCTCGATCTCGCTCGTGGCAAGGATGTCGAGCACCTGGTGCGGCTCGGTGACCTGGAAGTACGTCGCGGTGTTGCCGTAGTAGTCGAGGTCCTCGGTACGGTCGAGCGTCGCCGGGGTGAGGGTCAGGTCGCGGCTGACGACCTGCTGCCACGGCAGCTGGCGCGGCACGAGGTAGGCGATGCCGAGGCTGTCGCTGACGTCCTCGTCGTAGGAGTACGTCGTGCGGTGGGAGATCCGGTACCTCACTCGGTCACCGTCGCGAATCCGAAGGCCCGCGGCGCGGGGCCGGCGGCGAAGTGGAGCTCACCGACCGCGTCCGCGAACCGGGTGAGCTGACCGATGTAGCCACCGAGGAACCGCTCCAGGTTGGGACGGTTCTCGCCCTCGATCGCGGTGAGCGCAGCGATGTCGGCGCGCTCGAGCTCCTCGGCGAGGTCGTCGAGCAGCCGCTCGGGACGCGTGGAGCCGGTCGACTCCGGCATGGCCGCCAGGTGCGTGCGCATCTCGGCGATGCCGAACGCGAGCGAGCGCGGATTCTCGACGTCCATCAGCAACAGCTCGAGCACACCGGCCAGGCGTACGTAGCCGCGATAGCGCCGACGGTGCGTGACGGCGCTCTCGGCGGCCGACAGCACCGCGTTGTGCACGTCGCGGTCGACGTCGATGCCGCGGCGCGTCGTGGTCGTGGCGCGCAGCAGGTGGCACAGCTGCAGGCCACGCTCCACCGCGCGACCGGTGCCGATCATCCGCCACCCGGGGTCACGCATCATGTTGGCCGTGACGCCCTGCAGCGACAGGATGCCGGTCAGCATCTGCCCGGCGCTCTCGGCGACCTGGTGGCTGTAGTGGTAGGCGACGAGGTTGGCGGCGGCCCGGTCGGTCGAGCTGAAGGCCTGCCACGTGTCGGGCGAGAGCTGGTCGCGAACGCTCTGGGCCGCGTCGCGGAGCGCACCGATCGACTGGGCCACCGACCCGGGACGGTGCGCGTCGAGCAGCAGCGACCGGAAGTTGTCGTCGAGCCGGGCGTCATCGAACGGCGATCCGCTCAGGCGGGCGATCGAGGCCATCAGCACGGCCAGGCTCGCACCGCCCGCGGTGTGCGGACGTGAGCGGAAGTCCTCGGCACTGGCGTGGGCTGCGAGGACGAGACGCAGCATGTCCTCGGCGCGCTCGGCATAGCGACCGAACCAGAACATGTCCTCGAGCACGCGCGGCACCATCGCCGCGGGGGCCCGGACGTTGGTGAGCGGCAGGACGTCGACAAGGCCCTGGTCGGGATCTTCCGGCTTGTCCTTGAGCACCCACACGTCCTTGCTGGACGCGGCCTGCCCGGCCTCGTAGACGTTGGCCAGCCCGCCCACGAGCGGACGATAGGTCGAGCCGTAGCGCAGCGTGAACGTCCGCAGCGTGACCGACTGCGGCGTGACGCCCCGGGGCGCGAGGGTCGGCGACTGCGACAGCGGCAGCCGCTCCTGGCCGACGTAGCGGTGCGGCTCGGCCCGGATCACGTCGCGGAGCTGGTCGGTGGGCAGGTGGGCGAGGTTGACCGGGTTGTCGATCGACTTCACCAGCAGCCCGTCGAGGTTGTCCAGGACGTACGCCATCGAGCGGTCGTCACCGGTCCAGTAGGTCTGCACCGACGGCAGGCGCAACGGCTCGTCGAGGAGCATCTCGCACATCGCCGACATGAACGGGAGCAGACCGGGGTTCTCCAGCACGCCGGCGCCCAGGCCGTTGACGACCCGGACGGTGCCGCGACGCACCGCCTCGGACAGGCCTGCGACCCCGAGCTGCGAGCCCTTGCGGAGCTCGAGCGAGTCGCTCCACGCTGCGTCGACACGTCGCAGGATCACGTCGACGCGCTCGAGGCGGCCGAAGACCCGCATCCACACCGCGCCCTCGCGCATCACGAGGTCGCTGCCCTCGACGAGCGGGAAGCCCAGGCTCGAGGCGACGAACGCCTGGTCGTACGCGGTCTCGGAGTGGGTGCCCGGCGAGAGGACGACGACCCGCGGGTTGGGGGCGTGCCCGGGCGCCGAGTCGATCAGGGTCGACCGCAGCGCCTGGAAGAACGGCGCCATGCGGTGCAGGCCCGCCTGGCGGTAGAGCTCGGGCAGCACGCGCGAGATGACCCGGCGGTTCTCCATCGCGTAGCCGATGCCCGACGGCGCCTGGGCACGGTCGGCGATGACCTGCCACTCCCCCGCGGCGTTGCGACCCAGATCAGCGGCCGCGAGCAGCAAGGGGTGGGGATCCTGGGCCGATGCGCGCGCCGAGACCCGCAGGAAGCCCTGGTGCCCGAAGACCAGCGCCGGCGGCAGCACGCCGGTCGACAGCAGCCGCTGCGGCCCGTAGAGGTCGACCAGGATCGCGTTGAGCAGCTCGGTGCGCTGGGCCAGGCCGACCTCGAGCGGCGTCCACTCCGCCGCGTCGACGATCAGCGGGAACGGGTCGAGCCGCCACGGCCCGGGATCCTGCTCCGGCGGCGTGTAGGTGACGCCGTCGTTGGCAAGGAAGCGCTCGATGTCGCCACCGACGCGTCGCAGGTCGGACTCGGTCAGCTGCACCGCGCTCTCGGCGAGCATCCGCCAGCTCGTGCGCAGCGTGCCGTCGGGGGCGACGACCTCGTCGTAGCGAGCCGCCCCCGCGGTGAGCGTGGGCTGGGTGACTGCCGCCGAGTAGTCGCGGAGCGCCGTCACTGATCCGCTCCGCGTGCCGTGCCGGGCGGCACGGTGCGGCGCAGGTCGAGCGTGTGGGGGTACTCGTCGCTCGCGGCCCGGCGTCCGGCCTCCTGCATCGCGGCCACGTCGATCGCACCCGGCGAGTGACCGAACGGCTCGAACCGGCTGGACCGGCGTGCCTCGGCCTCGCGGGCGTTGATCGGCGGGTGCTCGTGGGCACGGCCGCCGGGGTGCACGACGTGATAGGTCGCGCCGCCCAGCGACGTCGCCGACGCGACGTCGACCACGTCGAAGCGCAGCGGCGCGTGCACCTCGATCGAGGGGTGCAGGGCGGACGGCGGCTGCCACGCGCGGTAGCGGACCCCGGCGAAGTACTCGCCGGCCACACCCGTCGGAGTCAGAGGCACAGGAACACCCTGACATGTCACGAGGTGCTGGCGCGGCAGAACGCCGCGGACCGTCACCTGCAGCCGCTCGACGGACGAGTCGACATAGCGTGCCATGCCACCGGACGTGGCCTCCTCGCCGAGGACGTGCCACGGCTCGATCGCCGAGCGCAGCTCCAGCTCGACGTCGCCCGCCCGGGCCACGCCGATCCGCGGGAACCGGAACTCGGTGAACGGGTCGAGCCACGAGGCCTCGAAGTCGATGCCGTGCTCACGCAGGTCGGCCACGACCGCGGCGATGTCGCGGATGGCTCCCTGGGGCAGCAGGAAGTCCTCGTGCAGCGCCGTGCCCCAGCGCACGAGCGGGGCGCGGTAGGGCTTCTCCCAGAACATCGCGACGAGCGAGCGCACGAGCAGCGACTGCACCATCGCCATCTGCGGGTGCGGGGGCATCTCGAAGCCGCGCAGCTCGAGCAGGCCGAGCCGCCCGCGGGACGAGTCGGGGCTGTACATCTTGTCGACGCAGAACTCGGCGCGGTGCGTGTTGCCGGTCAGGTCGGTCAAAAGGTGGCGCAGCGCCCGGTCGACGAGCCACGGCCGCGGCTCGTCGGTCTCGGCGGTCAGGCGGTCGATCTCCTGGAACGCGATCTCGGCCTCGTAGAGCGACTCCGGCCGGCCCTCGTCGAAGCGCGGTGCCTGGCTGGTCGGGCCGATGAAGCGACCCGAGAAGAGATAGGACAGCGACGGGTGCCGCTGCCAGTAGGTCATGAGGCTCATGAGCAGGTCGGGGCGCCGCAGCATCGGGGACGCCGCGGGCTCGTGGCCGCCCAGCGTGATGTGGTTGCCGCCGCCCGTGCCGGTGTGGACGCCGTCGAGGTCGAACTTCTCGGTCGTCAGGCGGGCGTGACGCGCGATGTCGTAGAGCGTCATCGTCAGGTCGCGCAGCTCGGACCACGAGGCGGTCGGGTGCACGTTGACCTCGATGACACCGGGGTCGCTCGCCACCACGAGCTGGGTCAGGCGCGGGTCCGGCGGCGGGCCGTAGCCCTCGATGACGATCTGCTGTCCCTGCGCCGAGGCGGCGGTGCCGATGACGTGCAGCAGGTCGGAGTAGTCCTCGAGGCGCTCGGTCGGCGGCAGGAAGACGTGCACGAAGCCGTGGCGGGCCTCGACCGTCAGCGCGGTCGTCGGCTCCTTGGCCGGGTCGACGACGGGCACCGACGGGATGCGCGGGTCCAGCTGCGGACCGGCCTCGACGTACGACGCGTCGCCGGACGCCCGCGGGTCCTCCCACGTGATCGAGGACAGCGGCAGGCGAAGACCCATCGTCGACGTGCCCGGCAGCAGCACGATGCGGCCGCGGCGCAGCGACCAGTCTGGGCTGGTCCACTCCTCCCCCGTCACGAGCGGCAGCACCCAGCCGGTGGGGTCGACGACGTCGGCGTCGAGCTCGGTGGCGACGGCCGGGGTCGGCGCGAGCGGGTCGACGTCGGGGCGCTCGCCGTCGGGTCGGCGCAGCTCGTTGACCAGGTCGTTGAGCGGGTCCTCGTAGGCCGCCCGCAGCTGCTCGACAGGCAGGCCGAGCAGGCGGGTGATCTCGCGGCCCAGCGCCTCGGAGCGCGCGGGGGCGTCGTCCTGTGCCGATGCCTCGTCCCACGGGTCGGCGAGCAGCGCCGGGTCCGTCCACAGCGACTCACCGTCGTCGCGCCACTGCAGCGCGATCTGCCAGCGGGGCAGCTCCTCGCCGGGGTACCACTTGCCCTCGCCGCGGTGCACGACGCCGCCACCGGCGTAGACCTCGCGCAGCCGCTCGGCCAGCTCGCTGGCCTTGACCCGCTTCTCGGGGCCGTCCGCCTGGGTGTTCCACTGCTCGGACGTCACGTCGTCCAGGCCGACGAAGGTGGGCTCGCCGCCCTGGGTCAGGCGCACGTCGCCGCTCTCGAGCCGAACGTCGATCGCCTCGCCGAGCTGGTCGATCCGCTGCCACTGGGCATCGGTGTAGGGCTTGGTGACGCGGGGGTCCTCGTGGATGCGGCGGACCGTGTTGTGGAACGAGAAGTCGACGTTGGCCCGCTCCATCAGCATCCCCGAGATGGGGGCGGCCGACGACGGGTGCGGCGTGGCTGACAGCGGGATGTGGCCCTCTCCGGCGAACAGCGACGACGTCGGGTCGAGGCCGATCCAGCCGGCACCGGGCACGAACACCTCGGCCCAGGCATGCAGGTCGGTGAAGTCCTCGGACGGTCCGCTCGGGCCGTCGATGCTCTTCTCGTCCGAGGCCAGCTGCACCAGGTAGCCCGACACGAAGCGGGCCGCGAGGCCGTACTGACGCAGCAGCGACACGAGCAGCCACGAGCTGTCGCGGCACGAGCCGATGCCGCGCTGCAGGGTCTCGTCGGGGCTCTGGACGCCGGCCTCCATCCGCACCGAGTAGCCGACCGCGCCGTAGACGGCCGCGTTGAGCTGCACGAGGAACGGCACCATCGCCATGCCCCCCTCGGGCAGGTCGGGCAGGCGGTCGCGGAACTCGGTGACCAGCGGACCGGGTGCATCGGTGTCGCCCTCGCCGACCGGGCGCAGGTACGGCGCGAGGTCAGCCGCGAGCGACGGCTCGTACGCGAACGGGAACGTCTCGGCGTACTCCTCGATGAAGAAGTCGAACGGGTTGACCACCATCATGTCGGCGACGAGGCCGACCGTGATGTCGAGCGTCGAGACCTTCTCGGGGAAGACGAGCCGCGCGAGCCAGTTGCCGAATGGGTCCTGCTGCCAGTTGACGAAGTGGTTGCCGGGACTGACCGTCAGCGAGTAGGCCTCGATCGGCGTCCGGCTGTGGGGGGCGGGCCGCAGGCGCACGACGTGCGGCCCCAGCTCCACCGGTCGCTCGAACTGGTACGTGGTGCGGTGCTCGAGGGCGACCTTGATCGACATGCCTCAAGGGTGCCCCGAACGGATTACGGACAGGTAACCGGGCTGCTGTTCAGGAGACGTCGACGAGCAGGTACAGGATCAGCCACGCGATCGGCGCGACGGCGATCAGCGAGTCGAGACGGTCCATCAGGCCACCGTGGCCGGGCAGCAGGTCACCCATGTCCTTGATGCCGAGATCGCGCTTGATCAACGACTCCGACAGGTCGCCCAGCGTGGCGAACACGACGCCGGCGACACCGAGCACAATGCCGACCCACCAGTCGCCGTCGAGGGCGTAGGTCACGGTCGCGATGCCCGTGGCGACGCCCGCGATCAGCGAGCCGGTGAAGCCCTCCCACGACTTCTTGGGGCTGATCGTCGGGGCCATCGCGTGCTTGCCGAACAGGACGCCCGCGATGTAGCCGCCGATGTCGGACGCGATGGTCGCGATGATGAACGCGACGATGCGCCACGGTCCGTCGTCCTCCTTGAGCATCAAGAGCACGAAGGTGCCCATGAGGAACAGGTAGGACAGGACGAAGATGCCCGAGCTGACGTCGCGGACGAAGCCGTCGGCGCCCTCGGTGAGCCGCCAGACCATCGTGCCGATGACGGTCAGCGCCATCGCGATCGACGCCGTCTCCATGCCGCCGACATAGCTGCCGACCAGCATCGCGGTGCCGCCCGTGGCGACCGGCAGGACCGGGACCCGGATGCCAGCGGTCGCGAAGGCGCGGGTCAGCTCGTAGAGGCCGATGAGCAGCGCGATCGCCACGACCGCGATGAAGACTTCCTTGACCAGGAACAGCGACGCCACGACCATCGCCAGCAGGGCCACGCCGACGGCGATCGAGGCCGGCAGGTTGCGCCCGGCGCGACTGGTCTTGACCGCCTCAGCAGGGACTGTCTCCGCGGAGCCCGGCTCCGCGGGGGTCTCCTCAGCGGGAGACTCAGACCTCAAGGAGCTCTGCTTCTTTGTTCTTGAGCATCTCGTCGATCACGTCGACGTGCTTCTTCGTCAGGCCGTCGAGGCGCTTCTCGGCCCCGGTGTTGTCGTCTTTGCTGATCTCGGAGTCCTTCTCGGCCTTGTCGAGCGCCTGCTTGGCGTTGCGCCGGGCTCCGCGGACGGCGACGCGTCCCTCCTCGGCCTTGGACTTCGCCAGCTTGATGTACTCCTTGCGGCGGTCCTCGGTCAGCTCGGGCAGCGTCACGCGCAGCACCTTGCCGTCGTCGCTCGGGTTGACGCCGAGGTCGGACTCGCGGATGGCCTTCTCGATGGCGGGCTTGGCGCCGGCGTCATAGGGCTGGATGATCACGGTGCGGGGCTCGGGCACCTGGAAGCCCGCGAGCTGGTTGAGCGGGGTCTGCTGGCCGTAGTACTCCGCCGTGATCTGGGCGAACATCGCGGGGTGGGCACGACCGGTGCGGATCGCGGCGAACTCCTCGCGGGTGTGCTCGACAGCCTTGTCCATCTTGCTGTCGGCGTCACGCAGGGTCTGGTCAATCACGGTGTTCCCCTTCTATGGGTGGTGCAGTCCGTCTCGATGGTTCTGGGTGGTCCGCCTATCCGGCGTGGACCAGTGTGCCGATCTTCTCACCGCGCAGCACCCGGGCGATGTTGCCTTCGCCCTCCATGCCGAACACGATCATCGGCAGCTTGTTCTCCATGCACAGCGCGAACGCGGCGGCGTCCACGACCTTGAGCCCCATGCGCAGCGCGTCGTCGAACGTCAGCTCGTCGTACTTGACGGCACTCGGATCGGTGCGCGGATCGGCGGAGTAGACCCCGTCGACGCCGCTCTTGGACATCAGGACCGCGTCGGCCTTGATCTCCAGCGCACGCTGCGCCGACACCGTGTCGGTCGAGAAGTACGGCATGCCCGCGCCGGCGCCGAAGATGACGACCCGGCCCTTCTCGAGGTGACGGATCGCGCGGCGCGGGATGTAGGGCTCGGCGACCTGGCCCATCGTGATCGCGGACTGCACCCGCGTCTCGACGCCCTGCTTCTCGATGAAGTCCTGCAGCGCCAGGCTGTTCATGACCGTGCCCAGCATGCCGATGTAGTCGGCACGCGAGCGCTCCATGCCGCGCTGGCTGAGCTCGGCGCCGCGGAAGAAGTTGCCGCCGCCGACGACGATCGCGACCTCGACGCCCTCGGCGACCGCTGCGGCGATCTGGCGGGCGATGCCGTTGACGACATCGGGGTCGATGCCGATCTTGCCTCCGCCGAAGACCTCGCCGGAGAGCTTCAGCAGGACGCGCTTCAACCCGTGACCGGAGGCCGGATCGCCGACATGCTCTGCAGTGGTCACGATTCCGGCCTCTCGATCAGCGGGTTGAAGGGGTGTCGCTGGTGGTCAGGCGCCGATCTCGATGTGCGCGAAACGCTTGAGCGTCACGCCGGCCTCATCGAGGAGAGCCTTGACCGTCTTCTTATTGTCCTGAACCGATGCCTGCTCGAGCAACACCTGCTCCTTGAAGAAGCCGTTGAGGCGTCCTTCGGTGATCTTGGCGATCGCCTGCTCGGGCTTGCCCTCCTCACGTGCGGTCGCCTCGGCGATCTCGCGCTCCTTGGCGACGATGTCCGCGGGGACGTCCTCGCGCGTGAGGTAGCGAGGACGCATCGCGGCGATCTGCATCGCGACGCCGCGGGCGACGTCGTGGCTGTCACCCTCGAACTCCACGAGCACACCGACCGCGGGGGGCAGGTCGCTCGCACGGCGGTGCATGTAGGTCGCGACGGAGCCGTCGAAGCTGGCCACGCGGCCGAGCTCGATCTTCTCGCCGATGACGACCGCGAGGTCGGCGACAGCCTCGCCCACGGTCTTGCCACCCTCGAACGGGGTGCTCGCGAAGGCGGCGGTGTCGGCCGGCTTCGTCTCGTCGGCCAGCTCGGCCAGCTTCTCGGCCAGCGTGATGAACTGGTCGTTCTTGGCGACGAAGTCGGTCTCGGAGTTGAGCTCGACGATCGCGCTGCCGTAGTTGGCGACGAGGCCGGAGGTGGCCTCGCGCTCGGCACCGCGCTTGGCAGCCTTGGCGGCGCCCGAGATGCGGAGCACCTCGATCGCCTTGTCGAAGTCGCCATCGGCCTCGGTGAGCGCCTTCTTGGCGTCCATCATGCCGGCGCCGGTCGCGTCGCGGAGCTTCTTGACCTCAGTGGCGGTGATAGCCATGTGTCGTCCTTTGCAGATTCAGTCGTGAGGAGTGCTGTGCAGTCAGCGGGTTACTTGGAGCCGGCGAGCTTGAAGCCCGCAGCCTCGGCCGACTCGGCGGTGTCGAACCAGACCTCGGCGACGGTCGCGTCGTACCACTGGCCGCCCTCGAGGTGGTAGAGACCGGAGTCGGCGTTGCCCTTGACGGCGAAGCCCTTGGGAGCGTTGCCGCTCTTGAGCGGGGCCTTGGAGCCTGCACCGAACGGAGCGGCGGCGGTCGCGTCGGCAGGAGCCTTGACGGCGGGCTCCTTGGCCTCGGCGGCCGGAGCGGCAGCCTCGTCGGCGGCGGGAGCGTCGACCACGGCGGCCGGAGCGGCAGCCTCGTCGGCGGCCGGGGCAGCGTCAGCGGCGGGAGCCTCGGCGGCCTTCTCAGCAGCGGCGTCGGCGTCCTTCTTCTCCAGCAGCTCGCGCTCCCAGTCGGCCAGGGGCTCCTCGGCACCGAGCTCGGCGCCGGGCTGCTCGTCACCGGTCTTGGCGCCACCGCGAGCGATGAGGCCCTCGGCGACGGCGTCGGCGATGACCCGCGTGAGCAGGCCGACCGAGCGGATCGCGTCGTCGTTGCCCGGGATCGGGAAGTCGACGTCGTCGGGGTCGCAGTTGGTGTCGAGGATCGCGATGATCGGGATGTTCAGCTTCTTGGCCTCGTCGACCGCGAGGTGCTCCTTCTTCGTGTCGACGATCCACACGGCGGACGGCGTGCGGCCCATGTCGCGGATGCCGCCGAGGGTGCGCGAGAGCTTCGCGTACTCGCGGCTCATGCCGAGGAGCTCCTTCTTCGTGCGGTTGGATCCCGCGACGTCGTCGAAGTCGATCTCCTCGAGCTCCTTCATGCGCTGAAGGCGCTGGTGCATCGTCTGGAAGTTGGTGAGCATGCCGCCGAGCCAGCGCTGGTTGACGTAGGGCATGCCGACGCGCTTGGCCTGCTCCTCGATCGGCTCCTGCGCCTGGCGCTTGGTGCCGACGAACAGGATCGTGCCGCCACGGGCGACGGTGTTCTTGACGAACTCGTAGCCGGCGTCGATGTAGGCCAGCGACTGCTGGAGGTCGATGATGTAGATGCCGTTGCGCTCGGTGAAGATGAAACGCTTCATCTTGGGGTTCCAACGACGGGTCTGGTGCCCGAAGTGAACGCCGCTCTCGAGCAGCTGGCGCATGGTGACGACGGCCATGGTCGTATCTCCTTGTGGCACACGTGTGCCGATTCCTGGTTGACTCACCGCCGGTTGACGGTGACCTGGCGCCTGCCGCGTGCGACCCACTCCCGGGTGAACACCACAGGAGACCAGGACCGCATCCGTATTCCGCTCTCGCATCACACGGAGACAGGCGCGCGAATTTCACTTCCGAAGAAGTGATGCGCCCAGTCTAGGGCACACGACCCCCCGTCACGAAATCCACAGGACGCGGCCGTCGCCCCGTCGTCCCCAGCCCGGCCGCACAGGGGTGCGCGGGCTGATCCGGACGCCTTGGCTGGCAGCATGACCCGTCGCCTCGTCACCCTCCTGATCGTCATCGCGCTGCTTCCGTCCGCGGCGTCCGCCGGGTCTCCCGACGCCTGGTCGTGGCCGCTGGACGACCCGTCCGTCGGCCGACGATTCGATCCACCGGCCGACGCCTACGGCGCCGGACATCGTGGGGTCGACATCGCGGCGTCCGTCGGCACGCCGGTGCGCGCCGTCGCCGCCGGCCGAGTCGCGTTCGTCGGCGAGGTCGGCGGAGTGCCGGTGATCTCGATCGACCACGGCGTGGAGCGCTCGACCTACCAACCCGTGCGGGCCCTGGTCGAGGTGGGCGACGCCGTGGAGGCCCGCGACGTCATCGGTACCCTGCTCGGCACGCACAGCCACTGCGTGGGCGCCTGCCTGCACCTGGGCCGACGCGTCGGACGCGACTACCTCGACCCGCTCGACCTGCTCGGCGGCGGGCGGTTCCGACTCATCAGCCCCGACGGTCCTCCACCCTCGCCTCCGGCCGGAGTCGGTGGCGACCTTCGCCGACCCGTGGGTGGCCCGGTCACGTCCCCCTTCGGCATGCGGGTGCATCCGGTCACCGGGGTCCGCAAGCTGCACGACGGCACCGACTTCGGTGTCCCCTGCGGCACGCCCGTGCACGCGGCCGCTGCCGGCACGGTGACCACGAGCGGGCACGCGGGGGCGTACGGCCGGCGGGTCACCGTGCGTCACTCCCCCGGCCTCGAGACGACCTACAACCACCTCTCGAGCCAGTCCGTCTCCGTGGGCGAACGGGTCGAGGCCGGAGACGTCGTCGGCCTCGTGGGCTCGACCGGGTTGTCGACCGGGTGCCACCTGCACTTCATGGTGCTGAAGGACGGCAGGCCCGTGAACCCGCAGGACTCGCTGTGACCGATGCGGACGGCCATCTGTGCGATCGTCGGTCTCATGGCACTGCCCATCATCGCCCACGACCGCTCGGGACCGCGGGGCTCGACCCCCGTCCTCCTAATCCACGCCGGCGTGGGCGACCGCCGGATGTGGGAACCGATCTGGGCGGGTCTGACGTCGTCCCGCGACGCCCTGCGGGTCGACCTGCGCGGCTTCGGCGAGTCCACCAGCCGTCCATCGGTGCTCGACCACGTCGGCGACCTGCGCCGGCTGCTGGCGTCCCTCGACGTGCCTCGGTGCCACGTCGTCGGGGCGTCGTACGGGGCCGGGATCGCCGTCGAGCTGGCGCTGAGCGATCCGGGTCTGGTCGAGTCGCTGCTGCTGAGCGCTCCCGGCGGGTCACTCATCGCCGAGGCCACTCCCGACCTTCAGGCCTTCTTCGCAGCCGAGGGTGAGGCACTGGCGACCGACGACCTCGACCGGGCTGTGGAGGCCAACCTCGCCGCATGGGTCGACGGACCCCGTCGCCACGACACCGCGGTCTCCCCCGACGTGCGTGAGCTCGTCGGCCGGATGCAGCGCCGTGCCTTTGAGATCACGGCGACGTGGGACGACGTGGCCGAGGCGGAGGTCGACCTCGCCACGGTCGACCGACTCGATCAGGTGGTGGCCCCGATGCTCGTCCTGTCGGGCGCCCTGGACCTCGACGCACTCCGCGCCACCGCCCGTCAGGTCGCCCGAAGCGTCGCCCACGCACGCCTCGCCGAGTGGTCGGACGTCGCGCACCTGCCGTCGATGGAGCGCCCCGCGGACTTCGTCGCGCTGCTCGCCGGCTGGCTCGACGAGCAGGACTCGCGCGACCGGCGCTAGGCCCGCGGGTGAGCGAGCTTGAACGCGCTGCGGAGGCGCTCGTTGCTGACGTGCGTGTAGATCTGGGTCGTGCCCAGCGAGGCGTGGCCGAGGATCTCCTGGACGCTACGCAGATCGGCGCCGCCCTCGAGCAGGTGGGTCGCCGCCGTGTGCCGCAGCCCGTGGGGTCCGAGGTCAGGCGCGCCGTCGACCGCCGCGAGGCGCTCGTGCACGATGCGCCGGACGGCGCGCTGGTCGATCCGGCCACCACGGGCGCCGAGGAAGATCGCGGCCCCGCTCGAGTCGGTCACCAGCTCGGGCCGGCCACGCTCGAGCCACAGCTCGACCGCGTCGGACGCCGGCAGGCCGTAGGGCACCGAGCGCTCCTTGCGTCCCTTGCCGAGCACGCGGACGACGCGGCGGGAGCGGTCGAGGTCGTCGACGTCGAGGCCCACCAGCTCACCCACCCGGATGCCGGTGGCGTAGAGCAGCTCGAGGATCGCGAGGTCACGCAGGCCCCTCGCCCCGTCGTCGACGAGCGACTCGGCCGTGATGTCGAGGAGCGAGCGCACCTCGGTCTCGCTGAGCGCGGCCGGCAGCTCGCGGTGCGACTTCGGGTTGACCAGCAGGGCGCCCGCATCAGCATCGGCCCGTCCCGTGCGCACCAGCCACGTGGTGAAGACCCGCGCGGACGTCGAGCGCCGGGCCAGGGTGGTGCGGGCCTTGCCCATCGTCTGCAGGTGGGCCAGCCAGCTGCGGAGCGACCGGATCGTCAGGTCGGCCGGGTCGTCGACCCCGAGGCGAGCCGCGTGCGAGGCCAGGCTCTGCAGGTCGGTCAGGTAGGCGCGCACCGAGTGGGCCGAGAGGTCCCGCTCGGCCTGCAGGTGCTGCTCGTACGCAGCCAGGACGGCCGACCAGGGCTCGGTCAGCTCGTCAGGGGTCTCGGTCGTCATCAGCACCAGTGTCCAGCGCGGCGTCCGTCAGCCGGTGTCGGCGCGCCGGACCAGCACCCACCCGCCGTCGGTCCTCGAGACCAGCCCTCGCCGCTCGAGATCTCCGAGCGCCGCGCGCACCTCACGAGCGCTGAGCCGCACCGCAGCGGCGATCTCGATCGGCGTGCGCTGCTGACGCCAGTCGAGCCCGTCGAGCGTCGCCTGCATCACCGGCGACATCCGGTCGAACTCGGTCGCCGGGATCTCGAGCTGCTCGTGCTCGGCCCCCAGCCCGCCGAGCTCCTCGACCACGTCGCGCGCGTCGGTCACCAGCACCGCCTTGCCCTCACGCACCGCCAGGTGCACTCCCCCGGACGACTTGGACGTCACCGGACCGGGCAGCCCCATCGTGGTGCGCCCCAGCTGGTCGGCCCAGTTGAGCGTGTTGAGCGAGCCGCTGCGCACGGCCGCTTCGACCACGATCGTGCCGCGGCTGAGGGCAGCGATGATCCGGTTGCGCGAGAGGAAGCGTCCCTTGAGGGGCGACTCGCCCGGCGCCTGCTCGCTCACGACGAGACCGTCGTCGGCGATGCGGGCGAGCAGCGAGGCGTGCGAGCGCGGATAGTCGAGGTCGGCGCCACAGGCCAGCACGGCGACAGTCGCGCCGCCCATCGCCAGCGCTCCCCGGTGGGCGCAGCCGTCGATGCCGTAGGCGGCGCCGCTGACCACGGTCCACCCGGCGTCGGTGAGGTCTGCCCCGAGGTCGGAGGCGACCTCGGCGCCGTAGGTGGTGCAGTCCCGGGCGCCCACGAGCGCGACGCCCTTGGCGCAGAGCGCGGCGAGGTTGGCGGCGCCCCGCACCCAGAGGCCGAGCGGCGCGCCGGCCGTTCCGTGCAGCGGCACCACGTGGTCGAGGTCTCCGAGCGCGCTCGGCCAGTCACGGTCACCCGGGCAGACCCACCGCAGCCCGGCCGCGTCAGCACGCGAGCGAGCGCGCTCGACGCGGCCGTCGAGGTCGCTCGCCCGCTCCGTCCAGACCTCAGGGATGCGGTGGCCCGGCAGGTGGGTGCCGCCCCGCACGGCCAGCAGCACGCGCTCGGGCGGGTGAACGGCGAGCAGGTCGCGCAGTCGCGCGTCACCGGGCTCGACGACCAGGCTCAAGGCGAGTCGCGCGATCTGCTGCTTCGCGCTCACGACGCCTGCACCAGGTCACGCAGCGAGCCGCCCAGCGCCGTGCCGCGTCGTAGCGACAGCGCCGCGTCGACGTCGTCGCCGTCAGGCAGGTCGTGGCCGTTGAGGTCGGCGACGCTCCACGCCAGCCGGAGGATGCGATCGGCCGAGCGCGCGTTGAGCTTGTTGGTGCGCAGCTGCTGATCGACCAGCACACGGCCCTGGTCGCTGACCGGCCAGTGCTTGCGCAGCTCGACGCCGGGCACCTCGCTGTTGAGCCGCCACGGCGTGCCGCGCAGCCGCCGCTCCTGGCGCTCGCGGGCCTCGACGACGACGCCAGCGAGGTCGCCGGACGACCGCGCCCCTGTCATCGCCGAGACGAGCTCGGGCCGGGACAGCGACGACAGCGACCGGTGGATGTCGATGCGGTCGCGGATCGGCCCCGAGAGCCGATCGGCATAGCGACGCCGCATGAGGGGCGTGCACCGACACTGGTCGGAGACCGCAGAGCTCAGGCCGCACGGGCAGGGGTTGGCGGCCAGCACGAGCTGGAACCGGGCCGGGTAGGCCGCGGTCATCGCCGCGCGTGACACGACGACGTGGCCGCTCTCGAGCGGCTGACGCAGCGCCTCGAGGACGTTGGAGGCGAACTCCGGAGCCTCGTCGAGGAACAGCACGCCGTGGTGCGCCAGGCTCAACGCACCGGGCCGGATCACCTTGCTGCCGCCGCCGACGATCGACACCGCGCTCGCGGTGTGGTGCGGGTCGAGGAACGGCGGGCGGATCAACAGGGGCTGGTCGCTCGGCAGCACCCCCGCCACGGAGTGGACCGCGCTGACGGCCAGCGACTGCTCGTGCGTGAGGTCGGGCAGCAGCCCCGGCAGGCGTTGCGCCAGCATCGTCTTGCCGATGCCGGGCGGCCCGGTCATCAGCAGGTGGTGCCCGCCGGCGGCCGCGACCAGCAGCGCCATGCGGGAGTCGTCCTGGCCGGCGATGTCGGCGAGGTCGAGGTGCGCCAGCCGGTCGGCCGACGTCCACGAGATCGACGGGGTGTCGTCGAGGGGCGGCACCGGCAGGTCGACCGGCTCCTCCTGCCCCGTGAGCAGCGCGACGGTCTGCCGCAGCGAGCGCACCCCCACGACGCCGATGCCCCGGACGAGCTCGGCCTCCGGCACGTTGACCTCCGGCACGAAGACCCGCTCGAAGCCCGCCTCTGCGGCAGCGAGGGTCGCCGGCAGGACGCCCCGGATCGCCCGGAGCCGGCCGTCGAGGGCCAGCTCGCCCAGGAACACCGTGCCCGCGAGACGCTCGGCCGGGACGAGGGACTTCGCCGCGAACACCCCCATCGCGATCGCGAGGTCGTAGTGCGAGCCCGACTTCGGCAGCGTGGACGGCGCGAGGTTGATCGTGACCCGCTGGTCGGGCCAGGTGGTGCCGGAGTTGGACACCGCCGACCGGCACCGGTCACGCGCCTCGTTGACCATGGTGTCGGCGAGCCCGACCAGCACTGTCGTCGGCAGGCCGCCCCCGATGTCGACCTCGACCTCGATCGCGCGGCCCGACAGACCGTCGAGCGTGACCGAGTGCGTCGCGGCCGCCATCATGCGACCCCGGTGATGCGCTCGACGACCGGACCGCCCTTGGGTGGCACGACGACCGAGATCACGTCGATGCGGATGCTGGGCGGCGAGATGTCGTGCACCTCGAGCCAGTGCATCGCGAGGCGGCGCAGCCGCGTCGCCTTCTGCCCGGTGATCGCCTCGAACGGGCCGCCGTGGCCGTTGGACGTGCGGGTCTTGACCTCGCAGATCACGAGGGTCGACCCGTCCCTGGCGACGATGTCGATCTCGCCGAACTTGCAGGTCCACTGGGTGGCCAGCACCACCATGCCGATCGATCTCAGGTGGTCGGCCGCCACCCGCTCGCCGTAGTCGCCGACGCCCTTGTTGCGCTCATAGGTCATGCCGTCGAGCCTCGTCGGCGCCGCGGCGCACCACCAGGGTCGAGACGGCGCCTGTGGACGACGCCCGGCGCCGGTGCCGCCTGTGGACTACTGGCCGCCGGGGAGCTTGAAGTCGGAGTCCTGCAGCTCCTCGACGTTGACGTCCTTGAAGGTCAGGACCTTGACGTTCTTGGCGAACCGCGCCGGCCGGTAGATGTCCCAGACCCAAGCATCGTTCATCGAGACCTCGAAGTAGGCGTCGCCCGTCTCGGAGCGCACCTTCACGTCGACCGCGTTGCACAGGTAGAAGCGGCGATCGGTCTCGACGACGTACTTGAAGATCGTGACGACGTCGCGGTACTCGCGGTAGAGCGCCAGCTCCATCTCGGACTCGTACCGCTCGAGGTCCTCTGAGCTCATGCTGGGTGCCCTTCCATGGCTGCTTTGACGTTGACGTACGTCTTGCGGTGCTCGTCGCACGGACCGTGCTCGCGCAGGGCGGCCTGGTGGACCGCGGTGCTGTAGCCCTTGTGCGTGGCGAAATCGTATGCCGGAAAGTCCTCGTGCAGGTGCACCATGAGGCGATCGCGTGTCACCTTCGCGACGACCGACGCCGCCGCGATCGACGCCGCGACCCGGTCACCCTTCCAGACGGCGAGGCCCGGCACGCCGAGACCGTCGACCGGGAAGCCGTCGGTGAGCACGTAGCCGGGTCGGACCTCGAGCTTCCAGAGCGCGCGGCGCAGCGCCGCTATGTTGGCGTGCTGCAGGCCCATGCGGTCGCACTCCGCGGCCGGCACGATGACGACCGCGACGTCGGCCGCGCGTTGCATGATCAGGTCGAAGCAGGCCTCGCGACGCTTCTGGGTGAGCAGCTTGGAGTCGGCGAGGCCGGGGATCTTGCCGTCGAGGACGACGGCGGCCGCGACCAGCGGCCCGGCGCACGCTCCACGTCCGGCCTCGTCGACGCCCGCGACCGGGTGCAGGCCCTGGCGCGCCAGAGCGCGCTCGTAGCCGTAGAGACCCGCGTCGCGCCGGATCGTCGACCCCTTGGCCAGCCGGGTCATCGGCGGGTCACTTGCCGTTGACGGCTTCGAAGGTGTCGGGCTTGTGGATGAAGCCGGCGCGTCCGAACGGCCAGACGCGGAACCACGCCTTGCCGACGACCGCCTTCTCCGAGACCTGCCCGCCGCCCGGATCGCCCTGGTGGGCCCGCGAGTCCGAGGAGTTGCCGCGGTTGTCGCCCATGACCCACAGGTAGCCCTTGCGGACCTTGACCTCGAACGTCTGGTCCTTGGTCGCGGTCTCGTCGAGGACGTAGGGCTCGTCGAGCTTGGTGCCGTTGACCGTGAGCTTGCCGTCGCTGCAGCAGGCGACGGTGTCACCGCCGACGCCGATGACCCGCTTGATCAGGTGCCCGCCGGTCGGGAACAGGCCGACCTTCTCCAGCGTGCCCTGGACGACGTTGCTCGCCCGGCGCGAGTCCTCCGGACCGAGCCAGCCCCCGGGATCGTCGAACACCACGATGTCGCCCCGCTTGATGTCGCCTCCGCCCCAGTAGGAGACCTTCTGGACGAGGATCTTGTCGTCGACGAGCATCGTCGGCTCCATCGACTCCGACGGGATGTAGAACGCCTGCAGGAAGAACGTCTTGACGACGACTGCCATGACCATGGCCGTGGCGACGAGAAGGATCGACTCCTGCCACACGGGGAGCTGCCGCTTCTTGTCACTCACCCGGCGAGCCTAGCCGGACGCCGCAACGCCGTCGGGATCGGTCCTCGCGTGTCACGGGACCTGCTGGGTCAGGGGCTCGGGACGTCGTCGAACGCCGCTGTGCCGTCGATGAAGCCGGCCCGCCCGAGCGGCCACAGCCGCAGCCACGCCTTGCCCACGACCGTCGACTCCCGGACGAAGCCGCGACCCGGGTCGCCCACGTGCTGGGGCGACGCCAGGGAGTTGCCCCGGTTGTCGCCCATCACCCACAGGCTGCCCTTCGGCACGATCACGTCGAACCGGGTGTCCTTGGTCGCCGTGTCGTCGAGGACGTACGGCTCCTGGATCTTGGTGCCGTTGACCGTCAGGCGGCTGTCGGTGCAGCACACGACGTGGTCGCCGCCCACACCGATCACCCGCTTGATCAGGTGTCCGCCGGTCGGGAGCAGCCCGATCTTCTCCAGGCCGCGCTGCACGGGGTTGCCGCCGGACGAGGCCTCCTCGCCCAGCCAGCCTCCGGGATCGTCGAACACGACGATGTCGCCCCGCTTGATGTCGCCGCCAGCCCAGTAGGAGACCTTCTGGACGAGGATCTTGTCGTCGACGAGCATCGTCGGCTCCATCGACTCCGACGGGATGTAGAACGCCTGCAGGAAGAACGTCTTGACGGCGACCGCCATGACCACCGCGATCGTCACGAGGAGGATGGACTCCTGCCAGACGGGGAGCCTCCGCTTCGTGTCGCGCACCCGGTGAGCGTAGCCGGAGCATCGTGTCGCGTGCGCAACGACAGGAGCCCCCGCCGCGGACGGCGAGGGCTCCTGCAACCCGTCGGGGACGGGGGTGACGCGACTCAGATGTCGCGCTTCTCCTTGATCTTGGCGGCCTTGCCGCGCAGGTTGCGCAGGTAGTAGAGCTTGGCGCGACGCACGTCGCCGCGGATCGCGACGTCGATGTGGTCGATGACCGGCGTGTGGAGCGGGAACGTGCGCTCGACGCCGACGCCGAAGCTGACCTTGCGGACCGTGAAGGTACGACCGACGCCGGAGCCCTGGATCTTGATGCAGACACCCTTGAAGACCTGGATGCGCGAGCGGCTGCCCTCGATGACCTTCACGTGCACGTCGAGCGTGTCGCCCGGGCGGAAGGCGGGGAGATCGGTGCGCAGCGACTCGCTGGCGACCTGATCGATGATGTTGGTCATGGTTCTGCTCCTCGCTGGTGCCACAGGTCACCCACGGATGGGTTGGTTCTCGGAAGTGTGAAGTGGCGATGATCGACGGTTCCCCTGTGGCAGATCCGTCCGGCGCCAAGGGTCAATGTTGCCACACCGGACTCCCCCGGAGCCAATCGGCTCGGGCCCGCACCGATCTCTCGACGTCGGCGCCGACCCGACGACCTGGACGCCGACAGACCGCTCGCCCCGGGGACGACGCAACGCGCCCGCCGGGCGTACCGGCGGGCGCGTCGTCTGGTGCGGTGTGGCAGCTGGCGATCAGCTGAAGGCGTAGCCCTCCTCGCCGTGCAGCACCGAGTCGATGCCGGCAGCCTCTTCGTCCTCCTTGACGCGGAAGCCGATGGTCTTGTCGATGATCGTGCCCAGGATGAAGGCGACGACGAACGAGTACGCACCGATGGCCGCGGCCGGGATGAGCTGGACGATGAACTGGTCGAGGTTGCCACCACCGGTGAACAGGCCCGTGCCGATGGCGAAGAAGCCCAGGTACAGCGTGCCGATGATGCCGCCGACGAGGTGGATGCCCACGACGTCGAGCGAGTCGTCGAAGCCGAGCTTGTACTTGAACTCGATCGCGATGGCGCAGACGCCACCGGCCAGCAGGCCGAGCACGATCGACCAGTGCGGCGAGAGGTTGGCGCACGCCGGCGTGATGGCGACGAGTCCGGCGACGATGCCCGAGGCCGCGCCGACCGCGGTGGCCTTGCCGTTCTTGAAGTGCTCCACGAGGATCCAGCCGAGCAGCGCCGCGGCAGGTGCCACGAGCGTGTTGACGAAGATCAGGCCGGCCGAGCCGTTGGTGCCGGGAACGCCGGTGGCCAGGGCGGCGCCACCGTTGAAGCCGAACCAGCCGAACCACAGGATCGCTGCGCCGATGAGCACGAGCGGGACGTTGTGGGGCTTGGCGAGCTCGCGGCTGAAGTTGACGCGCTTGCCCAGGACGATCGCCAGGGCGAGGGCCGCAGCACCCGCGTTGATGTGGACGGCCGTGCCTCCGGCGTAGTCGATCGTGGCAGCGCCGAGACCGAGGTGCTCGCCGAGCTGTCCGACCCAGCCGGTGAACGTCGGGACGCCCTTGTCGTCAGTGACGAACGAGAAGACCGAGGCCGCGACCGGGAAGTAGACCAGCGTTGCGAACAGGCCGGCGAAGACCATCCACGGGAAGAAGCGCGCGCGGTCGGCGATGGCGCCCGAGATGAGCGCGACCGTGATGATCGCGAACGTCGCGCCGAAGATCACGCCGGCGAACACGAGCTCGCCCTCGCCGCCGAATGCTGCCTGCGCCCCGTCAGCCAGCCCGAAGTCCGAGAACGCGTTGCCGACGACCTCGGGGATCCAGTCGGAGCTGGTGCCGTCGACGAATGCCATGTTGAAGCCGTAGAGGACCCAGAGGACCGCGACGAGTCCCATCGCGCCGAAGCTCAGCATCATCATCGAGACGACGCTCGAGGCCTTGACCAGGCCTCCGTAGAAGAACGCCAGTCCGGGCGTCATGAAGAGCACCAGGGCTGCGGTGAGCAGCAGCCAGGCTGAAGACAGATCCATGCGAAATACCTCTCGTGGGGGGCAAGCCGTTCGAGCGGGCCAGCGACGTTGCTGCGCTCGACGCAGGTGCCACTGTGTCGGTGGGAGGTTTTCTGAGGCTTGCCTGAGCATTTCGGCAGTGTTACGGGAGCCACGATCGTGTTAATTCCGTGTCGCGCCGACGGACGTCACGCCTGGAACGCGAGCCGCGGGCGAAGCTCAGCCCAGCAGGTCGGGGCGCCGACGGCGCGTGCGATCGAGCGCCTGCTCACGTCGCCAGGCCGCGATCGCGGCGTGGTTGCCCGACAGCAGGATCTCGGGGACGTCACGTCCGCGCCAGCTCGCCGGCTTGGTGTAGACGGGGTACTCCAGCAGCCCGTCCTCGCCGTGGGACTCCTCGACCAGCGACGCCGGGTTGCCCATGAAGCCGGGCACGAGGCGGACGACGGCCTCGATCATCGCGAGCGCGGCCACCTCTCCCCCGTTGAGCACGAAGTCGCCGAGGGAGATCTCCTGGACCCGCCACCGGGCCGAGGCCTCGTCGATGACGCGCTGGTCGATGCCCTCGTAGCGTCCGCAGGCGAACAGCAGGTGGCCCTCGGTGCTCAGGCTCTCCGCGGCGCGCTGGGTGAAGGGCGTGCCGGACGGGGTCGGCACGACGATGACGGCCTCGTCGGTCGCCAGGGTGTCGAGCGCCTCACCCCACGGCTCGGCCTTCATGACCATGCCGGCGCCCCCGCCGTAGGGGGTGTCGTCGACGCTGCGGTGCTTGTCGCGGGTGAACTCGCGCAGGTCGTGCGTCTGGATCGTCAGCAGGCCTGACGACTGGGCCTTGCCGGCCAGCGACAGCTGCAGGGCGTCGAGATAGGCCGGGAAGATCGAGACGACGTCGATGCGCACGGCGTCAGTCCTCGACGAGGTCGGACGCGGCGTTGATGGCTCGAGCCGGGTCGAGCAGGCCCTCCACGTCCTCGACCGTGACGAAGCCGCCGCGGACGTCGACCACCGGCACGAGCTCGGTGACGAACGGGATCAGCACCTCGCGGCCGTCGACCTCGACGGCGAGCGTGTCCTGGTGGGGCAGGTGGACCAGCCCCGTGACAGTTCCGACGACGGCGTCGCCGGCGCGGACCTCGAGCCCGACCAGCTGGTGGTCGTAGAACTCGTCGGGATCGTCCGGGGTGTCGTCGGGATCGATCTCGGCCTCCAGCACGGTGCCGTGCAGGGCCTCGGCGGCGTTGCGATCGGGGATCTCGGTGAAGGAGACCACGAGCCGACCGCCGTGGTGACGCGCCTTGGCGACGGTCAGCGTGCGCTTGCCGCAGACGACAGACGAGCCCGGGGCGAAACGCCGCTCGGGCTCGTCTGTGCGGATGTCGACGTTGAGCTCACCGCGAATGCCGTGAGCTCGGCCGATGCGGCCGATGACGACCAGCATGGTCAGCTGCGGCGATCGACGTCCACGAAGTCGATGCGCGCGCCGCCGCGACCGGCGATCGCGCCAGCGACCTTGCGGATGGCCGTGGCCGTTCGGCCCTGTCGGCCGATGACCTTGCCGAGGTCGTCCGGGTTGACCCGGACCTCGAACAGCTCGCCGCCGCGCGTCTGCTTGGCGCGCACGTCGACGTCGTCAGGACTGTCGACGATGCCGGAGACGAGGTGCTCGATGACCTCGATGAGGGGTGCGGCCACGATCAGGCCTTGGCCTCGTCGGACGCTGCAGCCTCGGCGGGAGCCTCGTCAGCAGCAGCCTCGGCGGCGGGCTCTTCAGCCTTGGCCTCCTCGGCGGGAGCCTCGTCGGCCTTGGGCTCAGCCTTCTTGGCTGCAGCCTTCTTGGTCACGGCGTCGGTCTTGGGCTCGCTGTGGAGGTCCTTGAGCGCGTCCTGGAAGATGTCTTCCTTCGAGCGCTTCTCCTCGGCGAACTTCATGGTGTTCTTGCCACCGATGTCGCCGGTGATCTTGAGCAGGGCGGCGACGGCCTCGGTCGGCTGCGCGCCGACTCCGAGCCAGTACTGCGCGCGCTCGCCGTCGACCGTGATGATCGAGGGCTCGGCCTTGGGGTTGTACGTGCCGATCTCCTCGATCACGCGACCGTCGCGCTTGGTGCGCGAGTCGGCGATGACGATGCGGTAGAACGGCGTACGAATCTTGCCCATGCGCTTCAGGCGAATCTTGACTGCCACGAGTGTGGTGTCTCCTCAGATGTATGTAAGTGGTTGAGCTGTCGGTGTCGCGTGGGGACACGGCCGACGAGATCGGTGAGCCGGACGGCACAGAGATGAGAGGGTCCCTGCGCGAACCGGACGCAAGGGCTCATTCTGCCAGAACTCACCCCCCTGCTCCAATTCGGCCCGGGATCGGCTCAGAACGCTCCCCCGCGCCCCTCGCCCGCGACGAACCGGCCAGCCCCTGCGACGCCCTCGGCCGCGACGATCGGCACGCCGTGGGCCCCCTCCGAGCGCAGTGCCGCGTCGAGCGGCAGGTCCCACTGGCGGTAGGCCGAGGCGCGGTCGACCCGCATGCACTCCGCCGGGAAGGCTGCGATCTGCTCGGCGAGCTCGTGGGCGACCGTGAGCGACGCCCCCACCGGCACGACGCGGTTGGCCAGCCCCATCTGCAGCGCCTCGTGGGCGCCGACCGCCCGGCCGGTGAGGATCATGTCGAGCGCCCGGCCCTGGCCCACCACCCGGGGCAGGCGCACGGTGCCACCATCGATGAGCGGGACGCCCCACCGCCGGCAGAAGACGCCGAATACCGCGTCCTCCTCGGCCACCCGCAGGTCGGCCAGCAGGGCGAGCTCCAGGCCACCGGCGACCGCGTGGCCGGCGACCGCGGCGATGACGGGCTTCGACAGCTGCATCCGGCTCGGACCCATCGGACCGTCACCGAGCCCGTCGGGGTCGAGGTGCGGTGCCCGCTCGGGGTCCTGCACCGACGACAGGTCGGCACCGGCGCAGAACGTTCCTCCGGCTCCCGTGAGCACCGCGACGGCGAGCGAGTCGTCCTCGTCGAACCGCCCGAACGCCTCGCGCAGCGCGGCGGCCATCGGACCGTCGACGGCGTTGCGCACGTCCGGACGGTTCATGGTGATCGTGCAGATGTCGTCGTCGACGTCGAACAGGACGTGGTCACTGCGATCGCTCATGGGTCCATTGTGCTCATCGCTCCTATGATCGGCGCATGCCTGATCTCACCGTGCTCCACCACACCGGTTGCTCGACCTCACGGCACGCCGTCGAGGAGGTCGAGGCGGCCGGCATCGACGCCGACGTCGTGCAGTACCTCAAGAAGCCGCTGACCCGCGACGAGCTGCTGGACCTGATGGGCAAGCTCGAGGACCCGCCGGCCGACCTAGTCCGCAAGGACGCCTTCTTCAAGGGACTCGGCCTGGACCCCGACGCGTGCACGACCCCTGAAGCCGTCGCCGACCTTCTGGTCGAGCACCCCCGCCTGATGCAGCGTCCGGTGCTGGTGCGCGGCGACCGTGCCATCATCGGCCGACCGAAGGACCGCGTCGCCGCGTTCATCGCCGGCTGAGCCGCACGGCTCAGACCGTCGGCGCCGCGAACTGCGCCGAGTAGAGGCGCTGGTAGACGCCACCGGCCTCGACCAGCGACTCATGGGTGCCCTGCTCGACGATGTGCCCGTCCTCCATCACGACGATGTGGTCGGCGTCGCGGATCGTCGAGAGCCGGTGCGCGATGACGAACGAGGTGCGCCCCGAGCGCAGCTGCTCCATCGCACCCTGCACGAGCGACTCCGTGCGGGTGTCGACCGAGCTCGTCGCCTCGTCGAGCACCAGGATCGACGGGTCGGCGAGGAAGGCTCGAGCGATCGTCAGCAGCTGGCGCTGGCCCGCGCTGACGTTGGTGCCCTGGTCCTCGATCACGGTGTCGTAGCCGTCGGGCAGGGTGCGGACGAAGTGGTCGACATAGGCGGCCTCGGACGCCGCGATGATCTCGTCCTCGGTGGCGCGGTGCGCGCCGTAGGCGATGTTGTCGCGGATCGTGCCCTTGAACAGCCAGGTGTCCTGCAGCACGACACCGAAGTTCTCGCGCAGGGGGCCGCGATCCATCCGGGCGATGTCGACGCCGTCGAGCGTGATGCGACCCGACTGGACGTCGTAGAACCGCAGCACCAGGTTGGTCAGCGTCGTCTTGCCGGCGCCGGTCGGGCCGACGATCGCGATCGTCTGCCCGGGCTCGGCGACGAGGTCGAGGTGCTCGATCAGCGGCTCGTCGGCGACGTAGGAGAACGACACGTCCTCGAACACCACGCGCCCGCGCACCGGGTCGGGGAACGGGGCGTCGGCCTCGTCGGGCCGCTCCTCCTCCTCGTCGAGCAGCTCGAAGACGCGCTCGGCCGACGCGACGCCCGACTGGAGCACCTGGATCATCGCCGCGAGCTGGGTGAGCGGCTGGGTGAACTGGCGCGAGTACTGGATGAACGCCTGGACGTCACCGATGCTGAGCGCTCCCGACGCGACCCGCAGGCCACCGATGACGGCGACGAGGACGTAGTTGATGTTGCTGACGAACATCATGACGGGCTGCACGACGCCGGAGATGAACTGCGCCTTGAACGACGCCGTGAACACCGCGTCGTTGCGCGACTCGAACTCCTCGCGTGCCTCGGCCTGACGACCGAAGACCTTGACGACCTCGTGGCCCGTGAAGACCTCCTCGATGTGGCCGTTGAGGCGTCCCGTGCTGGCCCACTGCTTCATGAACTCCGGCTGCGAGCGCTTGGTCACCGCCTTGGTGATGGCGAACGCCAGGGGGATCGTCACGAGGGCGACGAGGGCGAGCAGCGGCGAGATGACGAACATCATCGCGAGCGTGCCGACGACCATGAGCAGGGACGTCAGCAGCTGGCTCATGGTCTGCTGGAAGGACTGCGCGATGTTGTCGATGTCGTTGGTCGTGCGCGACAGCACCTCGCCACGCTCGGTGCGGTCGAAGTAGGACAGCGGCAGACGGTTGATCTTGGCCTCGACGTCGCCGCGCAGCTCTGCGACCGTGCGCTGCACCACGATCGTCGTGACGCGGCCCTGGAACCACTGGAGCAGCGAGGCGAGCACGTAGAGCACCAGCACGCCGCCGAGCACCCACGACAGGCTCGTGAAGTCGATGCCCGATCCGGGCTGCAGGTCGACCGACGAGACGAGCGAGGCGAGCTGGTCGTTGCCCTCGGCCCGCAGTCCCGCGACGACCTCGGTCTTCGTGGCACCGTCGGGGAACTGGTCGGACAGGTAGCCCGTGAAGACGATGTCGGTGGCGTGGCCGAGGACCTTGGGTCCGACGACCGACAACGAGGTCGCCACGACGCCGAAGGCGACGACGCCCCACACCAGCAGCCGTTGACCCAGCACCCGGTCGGCGAGACGCCGCAGGGTGCCCGTGAAGTCCCTCGCGCGCGCCGGCGGCATGCCCATGCCCGCCAGCGCCGGGCCGCCCGGTCGTCCCCCGCTCATCGGGTCGCCTCCTCGAGGGTCAGCTGCGACAGGACGATCTGGCGATAGACCTCGCAGCCGTCCATCAGCTCTGCGTGCGTGCCGGTGCCGACGACCCTGCCCTCGTCGAGCACGACGATGCGATCGGATCCCCGGATCGTGGAGACCCGCTGCGCCACGATGACGACGGCGGCGCCGGCGGTGACCGGGCGCAGGGCCGCGCGCAGGGCGGCGTCGGTGCCGTAGTCGAGGGCCGAGAACGAGTCGTCGAACAGGTAGATCGCAGGCCGCTTGATGATCGCGCGCGCGATCGCGAGGCGCTGTCGCTGCCCGCCCGACACGTTGGTGCCGCCTTGGGAGACCGGGGCGTCGAGCTGCGCGGGCATCTTGGTCACGAAGTCGGTGGCCTGGGCGATCTCGAGCGCCTGCCACACCTCGGCGTCGGTCGCGTCGGGACGGCCGTAGCGCAGGTTGGAGCCCACCGTGCCCAAGAACAGGAACGGACGCTGCGAGACGAGACCGATCGCGGCCCAGACGTCCTCGGGGTGCAGCGTGCGGACGTCGTGGCCGTCGATCTCGACGCTGCCGCCGGTGGCGTCGAACAGCCGCGGGATCAGGCCCAGCAGCGTCGACTTGCCGCTGCCGGTCGACCCGATGATCGCCGTCGTCTCGCCGGGGCGGGCCACCAGGTCGATCTCGTGCAGGACGTCCTGCTCGGCACCGGGGAAGGCGAACGACGCACCGCGGACGTCGATGCGTCCGTGCGAGAGCGTCACGGGCACCGCGTCGTCCGGCGCCTGCACGCTGGGAACGGTGTCGAGCACCTCGGTGATGCGCTCGGCCGACACCTCGGCACGCGGCCAGAGCATCAGCATGAAGGTCGCCATCATGACCGACATGAGGATCTGCACCAGGTAGTTCTGGAACGCCGTGAGCGTGCCGACGTCGAGGTCGCCGCTGCTGATGCGGTAGCCGCCGAACCACGTCGCGAGCACCACCGACACGTTCATGATGAGCATGACGATCGGGAACATCATCGCCATCAGGCGGCCGACGGCGATCGCGACCTCCATGTTGTCGCGGTTGGCGTCACCGAAGCGCTCGGCCTCGTAGTCCTCCTTGACGAAGGCCCGGATGACCCGGATGCCCATGATCTGCTCGCGCATCACGCCGTTGATCGTGTCGATCTTGACCTGCAGCAGACGGAACAGCGGACGCATCTGGCGGATGACCAGGCCGATGCAGATGACGAGTGCCGGGATGACCAGCAGGAGCAGACCCGACAGCTCGACGTCCTGCCGCAGCGCCATGAAGATGCCGCCGAAGCACATGATGGGTGCCGTCACGAGCAGCGTCAGCGCCATGAAGACGATGAGCTGGACCTGCTGCACGTCGTTGGTCGATCGCGTGATGAGCGTCGGGGCCCCGAGCTCGGCCATCTCGCGCGCGGCGAACGTCTCGACCGTGCCGAACACGGCGCCGCGCAGGTCACGGCCGAGCGCCATCGCGGTGCGGGCGCCGTAGTAGACCGCGACGACCGTGCACACGACCTGCAGGATCGTGATCAGCAGCATGATGACGCCGGTGCGCACGATGAAGCCCGTGTCGCCGAGCACGACCCCCCGGTCGATGATGTCGGCGTTGAGCCCCGGGAGGTAGAGGTTGGCCAGCGTCTGGACGAGCTGGAAGAACAGCACGATCGCGATGGGCCGCTTGTAGGGCGCGAGGTAGGTCCTCAACAGCGGCAGCAGCATGGCCTCAGGCTATCCCTGCGCGCCGACAGCCCGTCTCGAGCGCCGCGCTGTCAACCGCCGCACCATTGACACGACTCGAAACTTTATGCACAGTGAGTGCATCAATTATGTGCGCCCAGTCACATCGGGGGGATGTTCCGCCGTCGCGTGACACGCGACACCGCTCGTCCCAGACGACCGGCGCACTTCCTGGAAGGAACGAGCACCATGCAGCTGAAGAGATCACTCGCCGGAGCCCTGCTCGCCTCGGCCCTCACCGTCGGGTCCCTGGGCGCGTCGCCGGTCGTCGCGGCCGACAACCCGTACGAGCGCGGCCCCGCACCGACGTCGTCGAGCATCGAGGCGACACGGGGCCCGTACGCCGTGAGCACCAAGGCACTGTCAGACCTCTCGACCCGCGGGTTCGGATCGGGAACGATCCACTACCCGACCTCCACCGCCGACGGGACGTTCGGCGTCGTCGCGATCGCGCCGGGCTTCACGGCGTACGAGTCGTCGATCTCGTGGCTGGGCTCGCGTCTCGCCTCGTTCGGCTTCGTGGTGATCACGTTCAACACCACCACGGTCTACGACCAGCCGGCCGCACGCGGCACCCAGCTGCTCGCCGCGCTCGACCAGGCGATCGGCGACAGCACCGTCGGCTCGCGCATCGATCCGTCACGTCAGGCCGTCGTCGGCCACTCGATGGGCGGCGGAGGGACCCTCGAGGCGGCCAAGACGCGCCGCTCCCTCGAGGCTGCGGTGCCGCTGACGGGCTGGAACACCGACAAGACGTGGCCCGAGGTCGAGGCCGCGACGCTCGTGGTCGGAGCGCAGGACGACACCGTGGCCCCGGTCGGCACGCACTCGGTCCCGTTCTACGGCTCGCTCAGCTCTGCCGAGCGCAAGGCATATCTCGAGCTGCGGGGCGCGAGCCACTTCGCGCCCAACAGCTCCAACACGACGATCGCGAAGTACACCGTGTCGTGGCTCAAGCGGTACGTCGACGACGACAGCCGCTACGAGCAGTTCCTGACGCCGGGTCCGTCGACCGGTGTCACGTCCGCAGTGTCGGACTACCGGATCGACTGACGGGCTGGGCCGGTGCGCGATCCTGCGGGGTCGCGCGCCGGTCGCGTCAGACGACCACGTCGAGGCCGAGCACCACCACGAGCCCCATGACCGAGAGCACGGTCTCCATGATCGACCAGCTCTTGAGGGTCTGGCCCACGCTCAGGCCGAAGTACTCCTTGACCAGCCAGAAGCCGGCGTCGTTGACGTGGGAGAAGAACACCGAGCCCGCTCCGATCGCCAGCACCAGCAGCGACACCTCGCCGCCGGCCAGGTCGTTGGCGATCGGCGCCATGATGCCGGCCGCCGTGATCGTGGCCACCGTCGCCGACCCCGTGGCGACGCGGATCAGCACCGCGACCAGCCAGGCGATCAGGAGCACCGACACGTTGCTGTCGCGCACGAAGTCGGACACGACCTCCGCGATGCCCGTGTCGACCAGGGTCTGCTTGAAACCGCCACCGGCGCCAACGATCAAGATGATGCCGGCGATGGGCGGCAGGGCGCTGCTGAGCACGTCGGACACGTCGTCCCTGGACATGCCGGTCGAGGTGCCGAAGGTGAAGATCGCGACGATCACCGCGATGAGCAGCGCCACGAAGGGCTCACCGATGAAGTCGAGGATGCTGCGCAGCGTCGTGCCGTCGTCGACGAGGATGTCGCCGAACGCCTTGCCCATCATCAGCACGACGGGCAGGAGCACCGTGGCCAGGGTGACGGCGAACGTCGGACGTCGCTCGCGCTTGTCGGGCGTCGCATCGAACAGGTCGCCGGCCGGCACCGGGACCCACCGGTCGGCGAACCGTGCGAACACCGGACCAGCGACCACGATCGTCGGGATCGCGACGACGACGCCGAGGCCGAGCGTGAGGCCCAGGTTGGCGTCGACGGCGTCGATCGCCGCGAGCGGACCCGGGTGCGGCGGCACGAAGCCGTGCATCGCCGACAGACCGGCGAGGGCGGGGATGCCGAGCGAGATGATCGACCGCTCGGCGCGCTTGGCCACCAGGAAGATGACCGGCATCAGCAGGACCAGACCGATCTCGAAGAACATCGGCAGGCCGATGATCGCGCCGATCGCGGCCATCGACCACGGCAGCATCCGCGGGCTGGACCGCCCGACGATGGTGTCGACGATCTGGTCGGCGCCGCCCGAGTCGGCCAGCAGCTTGCCGAACATCGCCCCCAGCGCGATCAGGACGCCGACACCGGAGACGGTGTCACCGACCCCGGTGCTGAAGCTCCCGACGACGTCGAGCATCGCGCGGCCGGCGATCGCGCCGACCGTCAGCGAGCCGAGGATCAGCGCGAGGAACGGGTGCAGCTTGAAGAACGTGATCGCGACGACCAGGACGGCGATGCCGACCAACGCGGCGGTGATGAGCTGCCCGGTGCCGGCGACGGCCGCGACGGGCTCGGGCGTGGCCGTGACGAGCGACGTGAGCGTCATGCCGCTCCCCCCTCGGTCAGCTCGGACCGGGCGATGAACGCGTCGACGATCTCGGCCGGGGTCGGCTCGATGTCGAACGCCCAGCCCCGTTCGTCGTCCTGCAGCGGCTCGAGCGTCTTCTCCTGCGACTCGAGCAGCGAGGGCGGCATGAAGTGGTCGCGGTGCTCCATGCGCGTCTTGATCAGGTCGTGGTCGCCTGTCAGGTGCAGGAACATCACCCGCGGTGCGGCGTCGACCAGGACGTCACGGTAGGCGCGGCGCAGCGCGGAGCAGCTGATGACCCCACCGTCGGCCCCGTGGAGTGCCAGCCACTTCCCGATCTCCGTGAGCCAGGGCCAGCGGTCGTCGTCGGTCAGTGGCGTGCCGGCCGACATCTTGGCGATGTTGGCCTCGGAGTGGAAGTCGTCGCCGTCCGCGTAGTCGACCCCGAACCGGTCAGCCAGCTCGTGCCCCACGGAGGACTTCCCGACTCCGGAGATGCCCATGACCACGACCAGCGGTGTTGCGCCCATGCGTCGACACTATGCCCGCATGGCCTGGTGCGGCAGGCGGGGTCAGAGCCCCTCGCCGGACCGACGGCCTACAACAGGTCCTTGAGCTCCTTGGGCAGCTCGAACGGCTGATCGCCCTGGGCGGGGAAGCCGAACGCTCCTGCGCCGTCACTCTGGGGCGCCGCTCCCGATGCCTCGGCGGCCCGCTTGGCCGGGTTGCCGGAGACGCGCTTGCCCTTCTTCTTCTGCTGGGGCTTCTGCTTGGCGCCCGCCCGCTTGCCGACCCCCGGCATGCCGGGAATGCCAGGCATGCCGGGCATCCCGCCGCCCTTGGCCATCTGCTGCATCATCTTCTGCATCGCGAAGAACTGGTCGACCAGGCCGTTGACGTCCTTGACCTCGGTGCCGGATCCCTTCGAGATCCTGAGGCGGCGCGACCCGTCGATGATCTTGGGGTTGTCGCGCTCGGCCGGCGTCATCGACTTGATGACGGCCTTGATCTTGTCGAACTGGCGCTCGTCGAAGTTGTTGATCTGCTCCTTGTACTGCCCCATGCCCGGGATCATGCCCATGACCTTCGACATCGAGCCGAGCTTGGCGATGCCCTCGAGCTGCTTGAGCAGGTCGTCCATCGTGAACGAGCCGCCCATCATCCGCTCGGCGTCCTTGGCGGCCTGGTCGGCGTCGAACGCCTTCTCGGCCTGCTCGATCAGGGTGAGCATGTCGCCCATGTCGAGGATGCGGCCGGCCATGCGGTCGGGGTGGAACGCATCGAAGTCGGTGAGCTTCTCACCGGTCGAGGCGAACATGATCGGGCGTCCGGTGATGGAGCGCACCGAGAGCGCGGCACCTCCGCGGGCGTCGCCGTCGAGCTTGGTGAGGACGACACCGGTGAAGTCGACGCCCTCGAGGAACGCCTCGGCGGTGACGACCGCGTCCTGGCCGATCATCGCGTCGATGACGAACAGGACCTCGTCGGGGTCGACGGCCGCTCGGATGTCGGCGGCCTGCTGCATGAGCTCGGCGTCGATGCCGAGACGTCCGGCGGTGTCGACGATGACGACGTCGTGCAGCGTGCGACGGGCCTCGGCGAGACCGGCGGTGGCGACCTGCACGGGGTCGCCGACACCGTTGCCGGGCTCGGGGGCGAAGACCGAGACGCCGGCCTGCTCACCGACGACCTGCAGCTGCGTGACGGCGTTGGGGCGCTGCAGGTCGCAGGCCACGAGCATCGGCGACTTGCCCTGCTCCTTGAGCCAGAGCCCCAGCTTGCCCGCGAGGGTCGTCTTGCCGGCACCCTGCAGGCCCGCGAGCATGATGACGGTCGGCGGGTTCTTGGCATAGCGGATGCGGCGCGTCTCGCCGCCGAGGATCGCCACGAGCTCGTCGTTGACGATCTTGATGACCTGCTGGGCCGGGTTGAGCGCCTGGCTCACCTCGGCGCCGAGGGCGCGCTCCTTGACGTTCGCAATGAACTCGCGGACGACCGACACGGCGACGTCGGCGTCGAGCAGGGCGACCCGGATCTCGCGCGCGACCGTGTCGATGTCGGCCTGTGACAGTCGACCCTTGCCGCGCAGGTTCTTGAACGCTGACTGCAGGCGATCTTGCAGGGTGTCGAACATGGGGCTGTCGTCGTCCTCAGGAAGATGGTGGGGGTCTGATCAACTCTAACCGAGGGCCCTCGGACCCTCGCCCGGACGCCCTGCGAGCGGGTCAGGCCAGGGCGGTCGCCAGGGCGTCGCGCAGGCCGGTCGCGGTGGCCTCGTCGAGCGACTGCCCCAGGTCGTCGACGACGTAGAAGACGTCGCGGACCTCGTCGCCGTACGTCGACATGTGCGCCGAGCGGATCGAGAGCCCGAGCGAGGCGATCCGGTCGCACACGGTCCACACGAGACCGCGGCGGTCGTGAGCCCTGACCTCGACCACGGTGGCCGTCTCGGAGACGTGCCCGAGCAGGCGTACGCGCGCGTCGGCCGCGTCGGCGATCGAGGCGAGCTCGAGCCGTCCGGCGAGGTCGAGCTCGCCGGCCATCGCGGGCCGCAGACGGTCCGACAGCCGTGCGGGGTCGACGTCGGGGCGCGACACCTCCCACAGCGAGACCGCGACGTCGCCGTGCGTGACGGTGCGGGCAGAGCGGATCGCGAGGCCGGCCAATGCCAGTCCCCCGGCGAGGTCGGCCATGACGCCCTGGCGGTCGGCGGTGACGATCGTCAGCAGCGATCCCCCTTGGTGCCCCTCGACCGTGAGGGTGAAGTCGGCCGGACCGGTCGTGCCCCGGTCGGGGATGGGCACGTGGACGGGCCAGCCCTCGTAGGTGTCGGCGTCGGGCGTCCTGACCGAGTCGTCGAGCACGCGTCGCACCTTGACGACCAGCCCCTCGATGAGTCCCCTGCGCCACGTCGACCACGCGCCGGGGCTCGTCGACTGCGCGTCGGACGCCGTGAGGGCGGCCAGCAGGTCGAGGAAGTCCTCCGTCTCGACGATCTCGGCGACGTTGGCCGCCGTCGACGGGTCCTCGATGTCGCGCCGGGTCGCGATGGTCGGCAGCAGCAGGTGCCAACGGACGAGCCGTCCGACGACGACGGCGTCGGCCTCGTCGAAGCCCCACCGCGTCGCGATGCGGGTCGCCATCGGCTCCCCCACCTCGGAGTGGTCGCCGTCGACTCCCTTGCCGATGTCGTGGAGCAGCGCCGCGACGGCGAGCAGGTCGGGTCGGGCGACGTCGCGCTTGACCGCTGCGGCCTGCACGCACGTCTCGAGGCTGTGACGGTCGACCGTGAACCGGTGCACCGGCGACGACGAGCCACGCAGCCGGATCGGTCCCCACTCCGGCAGCAGGCGGTCGACGACACCGGCGAAGTCGAGCTCGTCCCACACCCGGACGAGGCCCGAACCCGCCGTCAGCAGGTCGACGAGGTGGCGCCGGGCCGTGGGCGGCCACGGGTCGGGCAGCTCGCCCATCGTCCGCGCGAGCCGCGCCGCCGACCCGGGGCTGAGCGGCAGCCCCTCTCGGGCGGCCGCAGCCGCGGCACGGAGCGCGAGCTCGGGATCGGTCACCGGATCGGCGTCCTTGGTGACGATGACCTCGCCGTCGAGCACACCGACCCCGTCGGCGATGACGAGCACCTTGGGGCCGGTGGCGGTGATCGTGCCCTTGCGGGGCGGGGCGAGGGCGTCGTCGACCTTGCGCCAGGCCAGCGAGGCGAGGTGGGCGATGCGCCGGCCGAGCTGCCGCGTGTGCAGGTCGAGCTCCTCGGCCCCCATGCCGAGGTGACGCGCGACGTCGGGGATGACCTCGGCGTCGAGCCGCTCGACGCGGCGGCCGACGGTCTCGTGCAGCGCGTCCCGGACGTCGAGCAGCGCGCCCCTCAGCGCCTCGGACTCGCCGTGCGGCACGTCGATCAGCCACGTCGCCACCAGGGCCCGGAGGGTCACGCTGTCGCGCAGTCCCCCGCCCGACTCCTTCAGGTCGGGCACCGCTGCGTGGGCGAGCCAGCCGGACCGCTCGATGCGCGTCAGGCGCGCCTCGCGCACCTCGGCGACCCGGGTCCGCGCGTCACGGCGCCAGTCGGCGAGCACCTGCGAGCGCAGCGCCATGACCAGCCCGGAGTCGCCCGCGACGGCGCGGGCGTCGAGCATCCCCATCGCCGCCCGGTGGTCGGTCGCCGCGGCCTCACGCATCTGGATCGTGTCGCGGACCGAGTGGTCGAGGGCGACCCCCTCGTCCCAGAGCGGGTACCAGACCGCCTCGGCGACACCCCGGACGACGGACTCCTCGATCGAGGGATCGTGCAGCAGCACGACGTCGAGGTCGCTGAACGGCGACAGCTCGGAGCGTCCGTAGCCGCCGACGGCGACCAACGCCATCCCCGGACCCTCGCGAGGATCGCTGCCGCTGTCGGGTGCTGCGGCCGCGAACAGCTGCCGCAGCCGACGGTCGGCCTCGAGGGCCCGCTGTGCACGACGGGCGGCCAGCTCGGGGTTGTCGGTCACCCCCACAGGCTAGAGGACCCCGGGCATGCCGAAGGCGGTGCGCTGGCGTCCACTTCGTCGATCGACGTGGACGCTGGCGCACCGCCCTGCGGGTGCTGTGGCTAGAGCGCGGCCTCGTTGGTCTCGCCCGTGCGCACGCGCACGACCGAGTCGACGGGGATGACCCAGACCTTGCCGTCACCGATCTTGCCGGTCTGCGCCGACGTGGTGATCGTGGCGACGACGCTCTCGACGTCGGCGTCGTCGACGACGACCTCGAGGCGGATCTTCGGCACCAGCGACACGTCGTACTCCGCACCGCGGTAGACCTCGGTGTGGCCCTTCTGCTGACCGTAGCCACTGGCCTCGGTCACCGTCATGCCGGCGACACCTGCTGCTGCGAGGGCCTCGCGGACCTCTTCCCACTTGTGCGGCTTGATGACCGCGGTTACCAGCTTCATGCTCAGAGCTCCTTCAGAAGATTGGATCCGCCCGTGCTACTGCCGGCGTAGTCGTAGGCGGTCTCGAGGTGCTCGACCTGGTCGATGCCGGTCACCTCGTCCTCCTCGCTGACGCGGAAGCCGATCGTCACATCGATCAACTTACCGATCACGTACGTGAGGACGAACGAGTAGACGAGGACGACGAACGCCGCCACGAACTGCTTGCCGATCAGGTCGAGGTTGCCACCGTAGAAGATTCCGTCGCCGACAGCGAGGAAGCCGATCAGGAGCGTGCCGACGAGTCCACCGACGAGGTGGACGCCGACGACGTCGAGCGAGTCGTCGTAGCCGAGCTTGTACTTCAGGCCCACGGCCAGCGCGCACAGCACGCCGGCGACGATGCCGAGGGCGATCGAGCCGACCGGCGACACGGCGCCCGCGGCAGGGGTGATCGCGACCAGGCCGGCGACGGCACCGGACGCGGCGCCGAGGCTCGTGCCCTTCTTGTCGCGGACGTACTCGACCGCGATCCAGCCGATGATCGCCGCACCCGTGGCAACCGCGGTGTTGACGAACGCCAGTCCGGCCAGGCCGTTGGCGCCGACGGCGGAGCCGGCGTTGAAGCCGAACCAGCCGAACCAGAGCAGGCCGGCGCCGAGCAGGACGAACGGCAGGTTGTGCGGACGCATGGGGTCGCGACGCCATCCGACGCGCTTGCCCAGGACGAGCGCGAGGGCCAGGCCGGCCGCACCGGCGTTGATGTGGACCGCCGTGCCTCCGGCGAAGTCGACCGCCTCGAGCTTCGTGGCGATCCAGCCGCCGCTGTCGGCGTTGAAGTCGAAGACCCAGTGCGCGACCGGGAAGTAGACGATGGTCACCCAGATGACGACGAACAGGATCCAGGCGCTGAACTTGGCCCGGTCGGCGATCGCGCCGCTGATCAGGGCGACGGTGATGATGGCGAACATCAGCTGGAAGCCCACGAAGACGTACTCGGGGATCGTGCCGTAGACGGTGTCGGCCGAGATGTTCTGCAGGCCGAGGCGCTCGAAGCCGCCGAGGAGCTTGTTGCCCTCAGGGCTGAACGCGATCGAGTAGCCGTAGAGCACCCAGAGCACCGGGACGATGGCCAGAGCCGAGAAGCTCATCATCATCATGTTGAGGACGGTCTTCGAGCGGACCATTCCGCCGTAGAAGAACGCCAGTCCTGGCGTCATGAGCAGGACCAAGGCCGAGCTGGCCAGGATCCACGCGGTATCGCCGGTATCCATGAAACCTCCGAAAGTGATGTCCGCGGGCGAGGTGCCACCCGCTCGTCACAGCCTGATTGCGCAGGATTTCGTGTCACGGCCGATGATGTTGCGCCCGTGTCACGAAATCGGAGGTTGTGTTAACAGCGTGTTACGCCGTCAGGCCAGGAGCGCGTCAACGAACTCGTCGGCGTCGAACGGCGCCAGGTCGTCCGCGCCCTCGCCGAGACCGACGAACTTGACCGGGACGCCGAGCTCGCGCTGCACCGCGATGACGATGCCGCCCTTGGCCGTGCCGTCGAGCTTGGTCAGCACGATGCCCGTCACCTCGACGACCTCGCCGAAGACCCGGGCCTGGGTGAGGCCGTTCTGACCCGTCGTCGCGTCGATGACCAGCAGCACCTCGGTGACGGGCGCCTGCTTCTCGATGACGCGCTTGACCTTGCCGAGCTCGTCCATGAGGCCGGACTTGGTGTGGAGCCGCCCGGCGGTGTCGACGAGCACGACGTCGGTGCCGTCGGCGATGCCGCGCTGGACCGCCTCGAAGCCGACGCTGGCGGGGTCGCCGCCCTCGGGGCCGCGGACGGTCGGCACGCCGACGCGCTCGCCCCAGGTCTGCAGCTGGTCGGCGGCGGCGGCGCGGAACGTGTCGGCAGCGCCGAGGACGACGCTCTGCTCCCCCGCCACGAGCACGCGCGCCAGGCGACCGACCGTCGTGGTCTTGCCGGTCCCGTTGACCCCGACGACGAGCACGACGCCGGGCTTGCCGTCGGCGCCGGTCGACAGCAGCGAGCGGTCGAGCGACGGGTCGATGAGCCGCACGAGCTCGTCGCGCAGGGCCGTCTTGGCGACCTCGGGATCGGTGATGCCCTCGACGCGCAGCTTGGTACGGAGGTTCTCGACGAGCTCGTCGGTCGCGGCGACGCCCACGTCGGCCGCGAGCAGGGTGTCCTCGAGCTCCTCCCACGCGGCGTCGTCGAGCGTCGAGCGCCCGAGCACCGCGAGCAGGCCCTTGCCGAGCGATCCCTGCGACTTCGCGAGACGGGCGCGCAGGCGGACCAGTCGTCCCCGCGGAGCCTCGGGACGCTCGAGGGTGTCGACCGCAGCCGACGGCGCGTCGTCGTCCCCCTCGTCCTCGAGGTGCGGCTCGGGACGCTCGGGGTGGTGGATGACCTCGTCGGTGATCTCCTGCAGGTCAGCCGGTGGAGGCAGCTCTGCCCTGCCACGGGACATGACGAGGCCGATGCCTCCGCCCAGGATGACGACGGCGGCAAGGACGATGATGAGGACGGTCGTGGTCACACCGCGATCCTATGCGCGTCCCTCTCCCGCTCGCCGAGGGACACGACGTGGTCGAGGCGGCCGAGGACCGACGGGGAGTGGCTGATGACGACCAGGCTCCGGCCCGGAGCCAGCCGCAGGAGATCGTCCATCAGGGCCTCGCCGGCCGACGCGTCGAGGTGCTCCGTGGGCTCGTCGACCACCAGCACGCGGTGCCCCCCGAGCACGAGCCGGGCGAGGCACAGGCGCTGGCGCTCGCCGCCGGAGAGTCGGTTGCCCCGCTCGCCGACGGTTGTGTCGAGCCCGTCGGGCAGCGACGCAACGAAGTCGCCGAGTCCCGCGGTCGCCACGGCGGCGAGCATCTGGGCCTCGGTGGCGTCCGGGTCGGCGATGCGCAGGTTCTCCCGGATCGTGGTGTCGAAGACGATCTCGTCCTGGCCCAGGTAGCCGACGACCGACCGGACGTCGGCTGCTGCGAGGTCGCGGACGTCGACACCCCCGAGCAGCACCTGCCCGCCGCGCGGCTCGACGAGCCGGACGAGGGTCTGCGCGAGCGTGCTCTTGCCCGACCCGCTCGGGCCCCGGAGCCCGACGACGGCGCCGGCCGGCAGGTCGAGGTCGATCCCGTCGACGAGGGTCGAGGTCCACCCGATCGCGAGATCGCGGGCGACCAGGTCGTACGACGCGGGCAGCGGCATCGGCCGGGCGGGATCGGCGATCGCGTCGGCCGCCGACCTCAGCTCGTCGAGGCGTCGTTCGGCGCCCTCGATCTCAGGGCGAAGCCGCTCGGCGTCCGTCAGTGCCGTCAGGGGCTCGACCAGGGCGAGGGGCGCGAGCAGCACGACGCCGAGCAGCACCGGCGCGAGGCCGTCCGCCCCGGCGGCGATCAGTGCCATGGCGACGCCGGTCGCCACGAGCACCAGCGCCTCGCCCAGCCCGGTCATCACGGCAGCACGGCGCTGGGCGCCTGCCAGGGCCCCGGTGGACCGATGGGTCGCGGCGCGCAGCACGTCGGTGGCGCCGTACGCGACGAGGTCGGGAGCGGCCAGCACGGCCTGCGACACGTCGGCAGCCAGGTCACCGCGCCACTGGGCGGTGAGGCTGCCGGCCCGCCGGACCGACCACGGGACGACGACGCGCACGACCAGCATCGACACGACCGTCGAGGCCGTGAGGACGATGCCGGCGACCGGGTCGATGAGTCCCACGACGGCGATCGTGACGCCGCACGACACGAGCGCGATGATCCACGGCCCCCGCAGCCGGAGCACGCGGTCCTGGATCGCGTCGACGTCCGACACGACCCGGCTGACCAGGTCGCCGCGGCGGTGCGCGGGCATCCCGGCCGGGGCGACGCGGTCGAGATCGCGGTAGACGGCGATCCGCGCCTCGGTGACGCGGCTGAACGCCGCGTCGTGGGTGAGCAGGCGCTCGACGTACCGCAGCAGCGCCCGGCTGAGGCCGAAGAAGCGGACCGCCACGATCGCGACCATCAGGTAGAGCACCGGTGGACGCTCGGCCGCCCGGACGATGAGCCAGGCCGAGACCAGCAGCAGGCCGATGCCGGCCAGCTGGGACAGGACGCCGAACAGGCGCCCCCACCACAGGCGGCGCGTCATGCGTCCACCAGGCGCGTGGCGAGCCGCAGCTCGCGGTCGGCGGCGGCGATCGTCTCGGGTCGGTGCGCGACGACCACGACGGTGACGTCGAGGCCGCGCAGCGTCGAGAGCACGGATGCCTCGCGCGACGCGTCGAGGCCGGCCGTCGGCTCGTCCAGCAGGACGAGGCTCGCCCTCCCCCGCCTCACGCGCAGCACCGCCCGCGCGACGGCGATGCGGCGGCGCTCGCCGGCCGACACGTCGTCGCCCGACTCGTCGATCACGCGGTCGAGCGCGAGCTCGGCGGCGCCGGCATCGCGCAGGGCAGCCACGACGTCGGCCCGCGCCGAGAGCACGTCGCCGAGGCGGACGTTGTCCTCGACGGTGCCCGGCACGAGGCCCGGCACCTGCGGCACCCACGCAATCTGCTCACGCCACGCGACCGGATCGATCGTCGACAGCAGCACGCCGTCGACCAGGATGTCTCCGGCAGTCGGGCGCTCGAAGGCCATCAGGAGCGAGAGCAGGGTCGACTTGCCGCAGCCCGACGGACCCGTCACGGCGACGAACTCGCCGGGACGGATCCGCGTGTGGGCCAGGTCGAGCGCCGGAGCGGACCGTCCCTCGTGGCGCACCACGACGCCGTCCAGCACGATCTCGCTGCGGCGCAGGTCGGGCGCCGCGGCCGAGCCGTCGTGACGGTCGTGGTCGAGCAGGGCCAGCAGCTCGGCCGTGGCCTCGGCCCCCGCGGTGCTGTCGTGGAACATCGCGCCGAGGCGCTTGAGCGGCGCGAAGGCCTCGGGGGCGAGGAGCAGCACGAACAGGGCCGGCCCCAGCCCGAGATGCCCCTCGACGACGCGCAGGCCGACGCTCACCGCGACGAGGGCGACCGCCAGCGTCGAGAACAGCTCGAGCACCAGCGACGACAGGAAGGCCAGCCGGAGCGCCCGGACCGACTCCCGGCGGTGACGGTCTCCGACCTCGCGCAGACCGACCTCCTGGCGACGGCCGAACACCTTCAGCACCGTGAGTCCGTCGAGGACGTCCGCGAAGTGGCGGCCGAGGCGCTCCAGCGCCTGCCAGCGCCGATCGATGCGGTCCTTCGTCACGAGGCCGACGAGCACCAGGAAGACGATCACGAGGGGCAGCGTCACCGCCAGGACGATCGCCGAGAGCAGGTCGGCACGGGCGACGGAGACCAGCACGAGCGGCGGGACGAGCGCCGAGAGCACGACCTGGGGCAGGAACCGACCGACGTACCCGTCGAAGGCGTCGAGGCCCGGCCCGAGCAGGGCCACCACACGTGAGCTGCTGGGTCGCGGTCCGACCCGGCGCGGGTCGAGCAGGTCGTCCACGACCTCGTGGCGCAGCTCGGCCTTGACCGTCGCTGCCGCCCGGGCGGAGACGGCGGTGTGGAGCCACGCGACCAGCGCGCGGCCGGCGAGGCCCGCGGCGATGGCGAGGGCCAGCGCAGCAACGGGCTCGCCGTCGAAGTGGCGGGCGACGACCTGCGCGACGACATGGGCCACTGCGATGACGAGGACTGCGGTGACCAGGCCGAGGACGACGCTGACGGCGAGCAGGCGCCGCACACCGCGCGATCGGCGGACCAGTCGGGGATCGAGAGGACGCATGCGGCTCAGCCCGGGATGTGCTGGACGCCGATGCGACGGCGGAAGACCCAGTAGGACCAGCCCTGGTAGACCAGGACGATCGGGGTGAACACCACCGCGACCCACGACATGATCTTGAGCGTGTAGGGCGTGGACGCGGCGTTGGTCGTCGTCAGGTTGAACGCTGCGTCGATCGACGACGGCATGACGTCCGGGAAGAGCGCCACGAACAGCGTGATGACGAGCAGGCCGACCGAGACCGCGGTGCCGGCGAACGCCCACCCGTCGCGACGACCGACCGCGTTGACCAGGCCACCGGCGAACGAGCCGATCGCGAGCAGGCCGATGAGCCAGACCGCCGGACCGGAGTGGTTGACGCCCGTCCAGACGACGAAGGCCGTCATCAGCAGGCCGGCGACCAGACCGACGCGCAGACCGAGCGAGATGGCCCGCTCGCGGATGTCGCCCACGGTCTTGAGGCCCACGAAGAACGCGCCGTGGACCAGGAAGACCGACACCGTGACGGCGCCGCCGAGCAGCGCGTACGGGTTGAGCAGGTCGAAGAAGCCGCCGACGTACTCCTTGTCGGCGTCGATCGGCACGCCGCGGACGATGTTGGCGAGCGCGACTCCCCACAGCAGCGCCGGCACGAACGACCCGAAGACGATCGCGATGTCGCAGTTGCGGCGCCAGGATGCGTCGGGCCGCTTCGAGCGGAACTCCAGACCGATGATCCGGACGATCAGGGCGATGAGGATCAGGAGCAGCGGGAGGTAGAACCCGCTGAACAGCGTCGCGTACCACTCGGGGAACGCGGCGAACGTCGCCCCGCCGGCCACGAGCAGCCACACCTCGTTGGCGTCCCAGACCGGCCCGATCGTGTTGATCAGCACGCGGCGCTCCTTGTCGCCCTGCGCGAGGACGGCCAGCAGCATGCCGACGCCGAAGTCGAATCCCTCGAGCACGAGGTAGCCGACCCACAGGACGGTGATGAGGATGAACCAGAAGGTCGTCAGTTCCATGGCGGTCTCCGCTCAGTAGGCGAACGCGAGCGGCGCGTCCACGTCGTCGGGGTCTCGGGGCGGGTCGAGTTCGGGCAGGCCGGCCTGGACGTAGCGCAGCAGCAGGCGCACCTCGATCAGGGCCAGGACGCCGTAGAGCAGCGTGAACGCCGCCAGCGAGGTGGCGACCTCCCCGACGCTGGTGCTCGGCGAGACACCGGCCGACGTCGGCATCAGGCCGAACACGACCCATGGCTGACGACCCATCTCGGTGAAGATCCAGCCGAACGAGTTGGCCGCCATCGGCAGCAGCGGGAGGACGATCGCGGCCCGCAGCATCCAGCGCGACTGCGGGGTCCGGCCTCGTCGGGTGGCCCAGAGCATGAGGGCTCCGGCTGCCATCGCGAGCCCGCCGGCGGTGATCATCGCGCGGAACGTCCAGTAGGTCACGGGGATGTTGGGCGTGTAGTCACCCGGGCCGTACGTCTGCTCGTACTCGGCCTGCAGCGAGTCGATGCCCCTGACCTCGCCGTCGAAGCTGCCCGTGCCGAGGAACGACAGCAGCTTCGGCACCTCGAGCTTGAAGACCTCCTCGGAGCCGTCGAGCGTCCCGATGGTGAGGATCGAGAACGGTGCCGGGCTCGCATCCTCGTAGAGCGCCTCGGCGGCGGCCATCTTCATGGGCTGCACCTCGGTCATGACCTTGCCCTGGAAGTCGCCGCTGATCATGGTGCCGAGCCCGGCGATGAGCAGGGTCGCGGCGCCCAGGCGGAAGGCCGGACGGAAGGCGTCGGCGTCCCGGTCGGGGTGGCGCATCATGTGCCAGAGCGCGACGCCGGCCACGAAGGCGCCCGCGACCATGAAGCAGCCGACGATCTGGTGCGGGAACGTGACGAGCAGGACCTTGTTGGTCAGCACGGCGCCGAAGTCGGTCAGCTCGGCGCGACCCTTCTCGGCGTTCAGGGTGTAGCCGACCGGGTTCTGCATGAACGAGTTGGCCGCGAGGATGAAGTAGGCCGAGAAGACCGTTCCTGCAGCGGCGATCCAGATGCACGCGAGGTGCAGGCCGGGCTTCAGGCGGTCCCAGCCGAAGATCCACAGCCCGAGGAACGTCGACTCGAGGAAGAACGCGAGCAGGCCCTCGATCGCGAGCGGCGCCCCGAAGATGTCGCCGACGAACCGCGAGTAGTCGCTCCAGTTCATGCCGAACTGGAACTCCTGGACGATGCCCGTGGCGATGCCCATCGCGAAGTTGATCAGGAAGAGCTTGCCGAAGAACTTGGTGAGACGGAGCCAGCGCTCGTTGCCGGTGCGCCACCAGACGGTCTGCATCGTCGCGACCAGGACGGACAGACCGATCGTCAGCGGTACGAAGAAGAAGTGATAGACCGTCGTGATCCCGAACTGCCAGCGTGCGAGGTCCAGGACTTCCATGCCATCTCCTTGATCTACTACAAGTCGTAGTAACTTCTACCGACTGTAGTAACCGAAGGGCCCGCACGCAAGGGACCTACTACCCAGCGTCGTAGACTTAGGTCATGCCCCGCCTGGGAGAGCTCGAACGCTCCGTCATGAACGTCCTGTGGGACGCCTCCGAGCCGCTCACGGTGCGTGAGGTGCTCGACAGCCTCGACGACCGCGCCCTCGCCTACACGACCGTCATGACGGTGCTCGACCGCCTGGGCGCCAAGGAGATGGTCGTCCGCGAGCGCGACGGTCGGGCGTTCCGCTACGCGCCCGCCCTCGCCCGGGACGCCGCGACGTCCGAGCTCCTGCACGCAGCCCTCGACCAGGCCGGCGGCGACCGCACGGCCGCGCTCGTGCACTTCGCCCGCAGCGTCGACCCGGCCGAGGCCCAGGCCCTGCGCGCCGCCCTCGACGAGATCGAGTCCCGGACCTCGGAATGACGCCGGTCCTACTCGGCCTGATCGGGCTGGCGCTGGCGCTGCCCGTCCCGGCCCTCCTCGCACGGATCGCGTGGCCGCTGCTGGTGCCCCGCGCCGGGATCGTGCTGTGGCAGTCGTTCGCCCTGGCAGCCGTGCTGGCGATCTCCGGGGCCGCCCTCTCGACGGCTCTGTGGCTCGTGACGGATGACCGTCTGACGTGGTGGCGCATCGCACTGCACCTGGTGATCCTGGGCATCGGCGTGCTGGTGTGGGCCCGCTTCTGGTGGGCTGCGTGGACCGTCTGGCGGGAGACCCAGGCCCGGCGACGTCGTCAACGCCACCTCGTCGACCTGCTCGGCGAGGCCGACGGCATGGCCCCGGCGCTGCGCATCCTGCAGGAGCAGACGCCCATCGCGTACTGCGTGCCTGGCATGGGCTCACCGCGGATCGTCGTCTCGCAGGGCACGATCTCCGCCCTATCGGCCACCGAGTACGCCGCGGTGCTGGAGCACGAGCGGGCCCACGTCAGGCGCCGGCACGACCTCGTGCTCGAGGCGTTCACGGTGCTACACCGGGCGTTCCCGCGCTTCCTGCGCACCGATGCCCCCCTCGTGCAGAGCAAGATCATGGTCGAGCTGCTGGCCGACGACGCGGCACGCAAGGCCGTCGGTGACGCGCCGGTCGCGCGGGCGCTCGTGACCCTCGCCGGGGCGCCGACCCCCGCCGGGGCCCTGGGCAGCGGTGGCGCCGCCCGGGCGCGCATGGCGCGCCTGCAGGACCCCGACCCCCGCAACGCCCTCGCCTCGACGACGGCCTATGCCATCTCGGCCATCGTGCTGGTCGCGCCGACCGTCCTGCTCGCCGTCCCGTGGATGCTCCACGCCCTCGACACCCTCACCCAACGCTGACGAGAGCGTTCCCGCCCCTCGCGGAGACCCTTTTCGCCCCTCGAGGAGACCGTTGTCGCCCTCGTGGGGGCCGCAACGGTCTCGCGAAGGGGCAGCAACCCTCTCGCGAAGGGGCAACAAGGGTCTCGTCAGCGGGGGGTCAGAGGAAGTCGCGGGGGTCGAACTCGGCGATCGGGATGACGCGGATGCGCGGCAGCGTCTCGTTGAACGCCTGCACGTCGTACTCGAGGTCGTGGAACTCCAGACCGCGGTCGAACAGCGGGACGTAGCCCGCGTTGCGGAACTCGTGGAACGCCAGCAGGGCCGTCCGCCGTCCCGGACCGACCAGCGGTTCGAGCTGCTCGATGAAGTCGCCGTCGTTGCTGGCCAGCATGACGTCGGCCTCGCGCCGGCCGAGCTCCTCCAGCGTGCGCTGGATGGCGATGTCGACGACCTTCTCGTCCGACCGACCCGACAACGGGACGGCCCGAAAGCCCATCGACGTGAGCGCCTGCACGAACGGCATCGGCAGCTCGCCGTTGGCGGCGAGGAAGAACAACCCGCTGACGGGCTGGTCCCACGCGTCCTCGGCGAACTGCAGCAGCCGGTCCCAGCGGGGGCGCTCGTGCGGGTTGGGGCGTCGCCCCAGGATCGACTGACCGAGGGTCGCGTCGATGTTCTCGCCGTCGACCAGGACGTACGTCGTGCGATCCGTCATGCTCGGACCCTATACGCCCGCGATCGGGTCAGGCGACGACGAGTGGCGTGACGGCCGCGCGGATCACGTCGGGGACCGGCGTGACGGTGCGTTCGGCCGCATCGACGTAGACGTGCACGAAGTGACCGATCGCTGCGGGCTCGTCGCTGTCGCCCTGGAACAGCCCGATCCGGTAGACGATGCTCGACGTGCCGAGCCGGGTGACCGCGAGACCTGCCTGCACGTCGCCCGGGAAGCCCAGCTCGCGCAGGAAGGTGCACCGGGTCTCGGCGACGAGCCCCACGGCATCGAGCCGCCGGATGTCGGTGCCGGTCGCGTCGATCAGGAAGCCGTTGACCGCCGTGTCGAAGAACGAGTAGTAGACGACGTTGTTGACGTGGCCGTAGACGTCCTCGTCCTCCCACCGCGTCGTGATGGTGCGCAGCACCGAGAAGTCGGTGCGCGTGGTCGGGCCCTCGCTCACACCGACGCCTCGTCGCGCAGACGCTGGCTGATCACCGCGGACACGCCGTCGCCGCGCATCGACACGCCGTAGAGCGCGTCGGCGACCTCCATCGTCCGCTTCTGGTGCGTGATGACGATGAGCTGGGAGTTGGCGCGCAGCTCTTCGTAGAGCTCGAGCAGGCGGCCCAGGTTGGCGTCGTCGAGCGCGGCCTCGACCTCGTCGAGGATGTAGAACGGGCTCGGGCGAGCCTTGAACAGCGCGACGAGGAAGGCCACGGCCACGAGCGACCGCTCGCCACCGGACAGCAGCGACAGCCGCTTGACCTTCTTGCCGGCCGGGCGCGCCTCGACGTCGATGCCCGTCGTCAGCATGTTCTGCGGATCGGTGAGCACGAGCGCGCCCTCACCGCCGGGGAACAGGCGGCTGAACACGTGCTGGAAGGCGCTCTCGACGTCGTACCAGGCCTCGGTGAAGACCTGCTCGACCTTGGCGTCGACCTCCTCGACGATGTCGAGCAGGTCCTGACGGGTCTTGCGCAGGTCGTCGAGCTGCTCGGAGAGGAACTGGTGCCGCTCCTCCAGCGCCGTGAACTCCTCGAGCGCCAGCGGGTTGACCTTGCCGAGCATCGCCATCGACCGCTCGGCGGTGCGCAGCCGCTTGACCTGGGCCTCGCGGACGTACGGGACGGGCTCGGTGGGCAGCGAGTCGTCCTCGCCCTCGACCGTGATCGGCGGGACGAGCTGCTCGGGCCCGTAGTCGGCGACGAGCGTCTCGACCTCCAGGCCGAGCTCCTCCAGCGCGCGGCTCTCGAGCCCCTCGAGGCGCAGGCGCATCTCGGCGCGCGCCATCTCGTCCTTGTGCACCGAGTCGGTCAGCCCGTCGAGCTGCGTCGACAGGTCGCGCAGCTGGCCGCGGACGCTGCGCAGCGTCTCCTCGCGGCCCGAGCGGGACGTCTCGATCTCGTGCCGCAGGGTCGACGCTTCGGCGATCGACCGCTCGAGCCGGGCGAGGACCTGGTCGCTCGCGAGGATCACGGCCTTGGCCGTCTCGGCCTCGCGCAGCTGGCGGGCGCGACGCTCGGCGGCGCGGACCCGGGCCTCGCGCTCGGCCTCGGCGGCCTCGAACAGCGCCGTGACCTGGCCGGCCAGGGCGCGGGCGCGCTCCTCGTTGGTGCGCAGCGCCAGACGTGCCTCGGTCTCGGCGCGGCGGCAGCCCGAGGCCTTCTCGGCCAGCTCCTCGAGCAGGGCAGTGTCGGGCTCCTCCTCGGGAGCCGCCTCGGCCTGGGCGAGACGCTCCTCGAGCTCCTGCAGGCCCGACAGGTCTCCGGCCATGGCCTCCTCGGCGGACGTGATCGCGGTCGTGAGGCGATCGGCCTCGCCGCGGGCGGCCCGCGACGTGGCACCGAGGTGGCCGAGGTTCTCGGCGACGGCGGCCATCGTGGCGTCCGACTCGTGCAGCTGGGCGAGCGCGGCGTCGACCCGCTCCTGCGCCGCGGCCCGCACCGTCTCGCCGGTCTCCTGCTCGAAGCGCAGCCGCTCGAGGGTGTGGACGGCCGCGGCAAGATCGTCGTCGGCCTTGGTGATCGCGGCCTGGACCTCGATGAGGCTCTGCTTGGACGTCGATCCGCCCGCGGCGAAGTGCGCACCGAGGATGTCACCGTCGCGCGTGACCGCCGTGACGTCGGGAGCCAGGCGGATGACCTCCTGCGCGTGCTCGAGCGTGTCGACCACGGCGACCTTGAACAGCAGCCGGCGCAGCGCGCCCTGCAGCGACGCCGGCCCGTCGACCACGTCGATCGCGTAGGTCGCGAGGTCGGGCAGCCCCGGCCACGTGGAGTCGTCGACCTCTCCCCCGCCGAGCAGCATGCCCGCGCGGCCGAGGTCCTCGGACTTGAGCATCTCCATCGCCGACACCGCGGTGTCGAGGTGGTCGACCGCCACGGCGTCGGCCGCCGACCCGAGAGCCGCGGCGATCGCCGTCTCGCACCCGTCACGGACGGTGAGCAGCGCCGCGACGGAGCCGAGCAGGCCGCTGATCTCGTCGGTGGCCGCGAGCAGCGCGCCCGCGCCGTCCTTGCGGGCCAGGCCGAGCTCGAGCGCCTCCTTGCGGGCCGTGAGCGCCGCCTGCTGGCGCTCGGCGTCCTGCATCTGGGTGCTCAACGTCGACAGGACGGTGACCGCCTCGCCGAGGGCAGCCTCGGCGACCTCGAGCTCCTCGTCGAGCCCGGACTCACCGGCGTTGAGCCCGGCGATCTCGTTCTCGAGCGCCGTGAACTGGCGCTGCGCCTCGACCGCGCGCGCCTCGGCCCCCTCGCGGGCGCTCGTGAGGCGTCCGACCTCCTCGCCGGCGGCGGTCGCGCGACTCTTGAGCGCGTTGACCTGGCCGTGCAGACGAGCCAGGCCCTCGCGCTGGTCGGCCGCGGCACGCAGCAGGCCGGCGACCCGGCGCTCCTCGGCGGTGTAGGTCGTCTCGGCCTCGTTGCGCTCGGCGATGACGGACTCGAGCGCCGTCGTCGCCGCGGCGACGCCCGCGCTCAGCTGCTCGTGCTGCTCCTGCGCACGGTGCGCCTCGGCCTCGAGCTCCTCGGGGTCGCGACCGACCCGGCGGTCGTCGGCCTCGACGGCGGCGAGCCGCACCCGCTCGTTGGCCAGGCCCGCGGTGCCGCGGATGCGTTCACGCAGGCCCGAGAGGCTGTACCAGGTCTCCTGCGCAGCGGAGAGCCGCGGCGAGTCCTCCCGCAGCTGGTCCTCGAGCTCGGTCTCCTGCTCGCGGGCGGCCGCGATGGCCTGCTCGACAGCCTGGCGCTTCTGCTTGAGCGCCGTCTCGTCGGCGAGCTCGGTGGCGATCGTGGTGCGCGCCGTGACGATGTCGTCGGCCAGCAGCCGGGCGCGGGCGTCGCGGACGTCAGCCTGGATGACGGCTGCGCGGCGAGCGACCTCGGCCTGGCGACCGAGCGGCTTGAGCTGGCGACGCAGCTCGGTGAGCACGTCGTTGAGACGCGTCAGGTTGCCCTGCGTGGCGTCCAGCTTGCGGATCGCCTTCTCCTTGCGCTTGCGGTGCTTGAGGACGCCGGCCGCCTCCTCGATGAAGCCGCGGCGCTCCTCAGGCGTCGCCCGCAGGACGCTGTCGAGCTGGCCCTGTCCGACGATGACGTGCATCTCGCGCCCGATGCCGGAGTCGCTGAGCAGCTCCTGGACGTCGAGCAGACGGCACGTGTTGCCGTTGATCGCGTACTCCGAGCCGCCGTTGCGGAACATCGTGCGCGAGATCGTGACCTCGGTGTACTCGATCGGCAGGGCGCCGTCGGAGTTGTCGATCGTCAGCACGACCTCGGCGCGACCGAGCGGCGGACGCCCGGACGTGCCGGCAAAGATGACGTCCTCCATCTTGCCGCCGCGCAAGGACTTGGCGCCCTGCTCGCCCATGACCCACGACAAGGCGTCGACGACGTTGGACTTGCCGGAGCCGTTGGGGCCGACGACGCAGGTGATGCCGGGCTCGAGCTGCAGGGTCGTCGAGGAGGCAAAGGACTTGAACCCACGCAGTGTGAGGCTCTTGAGGTACAACGGGGGCTCCTACGGCGAACGGCGGGTTGGAGTCACCCTAGTGCGCTGCGACGTCAGCGAGCGAGAGGCTCGGCGAGGTCGCCGGCCGTCACCAGGTCGACCCGCTCGCGCAGGGTCGCGAGGAGTCCGTCGTTCTCGACCTTGAGGCGCAGGACCTCGTTCTCGAGATCGGCGATGCGGCGCCGCAGTGCGGCGGTCTCCCGCAGCTGGTCGGGAGTGGGTCCACCGAGGTATCCGACAAGTGCTTTGGCCATGACTGTGTCTCCGCGAGCTCGAAAGCCTATTGGGTGCTGGGGGGAAGGGCAGAAATCGACGATCTGCGTCTCTCAGTCTCCCACCGCCGACGGCACCGGGTCAACTGCGCCGCACGTGGCTAGTCTGGCCGGATGGACAATCTCTTCGCCCCCGTCGACGGCACGTGGCAAGGGGTCTCCCCTCGCCTCGCGACGGTCCGGCGGATCCTCATCGTCTCCCTCGCCGCAGGGGTCGCCCTGGTCGGGCTGGTCCTGGCCCTCGTGCCCGGTCTGGCGGCCTGGATCCAGGTGTCCGGCTGGGTGCTCGTGGCGGCCTCGGTCGCCGGCGGCGGCTGGGGCTGGCGGTGGGCACGCCGCAACCAGCGCAGCTGGGGCTACACCGAGAACGCCGACGACCTGCTGGTCACCCGCGGCGTCATGTTCAAGCGGCTCGTCGCGATCCCCTACGGCCGCATGCAGTTCGTCGACGTCCAGGCCGGCCCCCTCGAGCGCGCGTTCGGCATCGCGACCGTCACGCTCCACACGGCCAGCCCCGAGACCGCGGCCCAGGTCCCCGGCCTCGACGCCGCCGAGGCGACCCGTCTGCGCAACCGGCTGACCGAGCTCGGCGAGGCCCATGGCGCCGGGCTCTGAGTCGCCGGGCACCGACGACCCACCCGTCGAGGCGGTCGGTCTGCGCACCCACCCGCTCACGGCCGTCGTCCAGGGCGCGCTGTGGGCGGTCGCCGCGTCCGCCGGACTCATCGGGTCGATCCTCACCGGCGACGGCTGGGGCGACCTCGGCCCCCTCATCAGCCTCGCAGGTGCCCTGGTCGGCGGGCTGCTGCTCGGCATGCTCCTCGGCTACGTCAGCTGGCGCTTCACCCGCTACGTCATCGACGGCGCCGAGCTGCGCATCGGCTCGGGCGTCATCACCAAGTCCTCGCGCCGCATCCCGTACGAGCGCATCCAGTCGGTCGACATCGCCGAGCCGCTGGTCGCCCGACTCTTCGGCCTGGCCGAGCTGCGCATCGAGATGGCCGGCGGCAAGGACTCGCGGACGTCCCTGAGGTTCCTCCGGCTCTCCGACGCCCGCGACCTGCGCCGGGTGCTGCTGTCGCGGGCGCACGGCGAGGAGGTCGCCACCGGCGAGGACGAGCACCGCACGCTGATCACCCGGGTGCCGCCGGAGCGCGTCATGATCGGCACCGTGCTGTCGCTCGACTTCCTGCTCGCGGCGGTCGGGTCGGTCGTCCTGGTCGCGCTGGCGATCTGGTTCGGACAGGTCGTCGTCGCGCTCGGCGGCATCATCCCGCTCGGGTCGTGGCTTGCCCAGATCATCGCCCTGCGCGTGCTGCAGCAGTGGGACTTCACCCTCTCGCGGGGCGAGCGCGGCCTGCGCATCGAGCGCGGCCTGCTCTCGCGGACCTCGCAGACGATCCCGTTCAACCGGGTGCAGGGAATCGCGGTCAAGGAGCCCTTCGTCTGGCGGCGGCTCGGCTGGCAGCGCCTCGAGGTCGACATCGCCGGCTACGCGGCGCAGGGCGACGACCAGGGCGACAACTCCTCGTCGACGCTGCTGCCCATCGCCGATCCGGCGCTCGCCGCCGCGGTCATCGCCGAGCTCATCCCGCACGCGTCGACCCGCGACCTCGTCCTGACCCGCGCCCCCCGACGCTCGTGGCCGTTCGCCCCCGTCGGGTGGCGCTATCGCTGGATCGCCGCCGACGAGATCACCTTCGTCGCCCACGAGGGCTGGATCGAGCGCACCACGAGCATCGTCCCGCACAGCAAGACCCAGTCGGTCGAGCTCCGGCAGGGTCCCCTGCAGCGCCGGCGACGTGTGGCCACCGTCGAGGTGCACACGCCCAAGGGTCCGGTCGACGCCGACGGCCGGCACCTCGACGAGCGCGCTGCCCGCGACGCCCTCCTCGCCCAGCTCGCTCGCGCGAGGGCGTCCCGCGCCTGAGCCTCGACGCACGACGGTGGCCGTCCCCCGAGAGGGACGGCCACCGCTGCGCGAACGCCTACGAGACCTTGCTCGTCTTGGCCGACGTGCGGGTGAACGACTCGTACGCCGTCTTCGTCGCAGTCACCTTCACCGAGATGCGGTGACCCTTGTCGGCCGAGCGGACCTTGTAGCTCGACTTCTGTGCCGAGCTGCCGCTGATCGCCTTGCCGTCCCGCAGCCACTGGTACGACTTCGAGACGCCGCTGTCGTACGTGCGGGCCTTGATCTTCAGCGTGTTGCCGACCTTGGCGGTGCCCACGATCGACGGCGTGGGGCGGTGGACCTGGATGCCGGCCTTGATCGTCGAGGCGCTCGACACGCGGACCCCGGTGACCTTGCCGTTCTTGGCACCCGAGACGCGCACCGAGACCTTCTTGCCCACGTTGCTCGTGGTCAGCTTGTACGACGAGGCCGTGGCTCCGTCGATCGGGCTTCCGTCGCGCAGCCACTGGTAGCTCAGCGTCGCTCCGGCCTCCCAGGCGCCGGCGTCGGCCTTGAGGGTCTTGGCCACGCGACGCTCACCGTTGATGTCGGGCGTCGAGGACGTCACGACGTCCAGGGTGCTCGGGGCCACGCTCCACAGGCTGCTCGTCTCGTTGAAGAAGACGCGGAACACGACGACTCCTGCGACGGTGCCCACCGGGGTGGGCGTGCTCGACGCGCTGCCGGGCACGATGTCCTTGACCTCGGCGGTGCCGCCGATCGTGCCGTCGGTGACCCACAGCTCCTGGCCGGAGACGCCGTCGTTGGCGGAGAAGACGGCCCGGCCACCGTTGACGACGAACCGCTGCGGGCTGCCGCCGAGCGCGCCGGGACGGACGTCCTTCAGCAGCACGGTGCCGGCTGCAGTGCCGTCGCTGGTCCACAGCTCGGTGTTGTCGTCGGTCTCACCCGCGCGGAAGATGACCTTCGACCCGAGGGCCGTGATCTCGTTCGGCGTCGAGCTGCCTGCGCCGGGCAGGATGTCCTCGACCAGGCTGGTGCCGGCCGGGGTGCCGTCGGTGCGCCAGAGCTCGAAGCCGCCGGCCTCGCTGCGGGCCGAGAAGTAGGTGACGCCGCCGGCCTGGGTGAAGCCGCTCGCCTGGCTGCTGCCACCGCCGGCGAAGATGTCCTTGAGCTGGTAGGTGCTGGCCGCTGACCCGGTGGAGCGGAAGGGCTCCGAGCCGTTCGCCGTCACCGCGTCGAAGTAGAGCACGTTGCCGGCCGCGGTCAGCTCGTCCGGCGAGCTGCCCGACGCGCCGGGGTTGGTGTCCTCGACCATGATCGTGCCCTCGGGCGTGCCGTCGGTGCGCCACAGCTCACGGCCGTGGGTGCCGTCGTCGGCGGAGAAGAACGTCAGGCCGCCGATCGTCGTGAAGCCCCGCGGCGTCGAGCTGCCCGAGGGGTTGATGTCCTTGAGCTGCTGGGTTCCGTCGGCGGTGCCGTCGGAGATGTGCGGCTCGTCGCCGCCGGTGGCCTGGACGTTCGCGGAGAACACCACCTGGTTGCCCAGCGCGGCGATCGCGTCGATCTCGGCGCCGGCCGCGCCCGCCACGAGGTCCTCGACCTCGGTGGTGCCCGCGGCCGTGCCGTTCGACCTCCACAGCTCGCGGCCGTGGGCGGCCGTCGTCGCGACGAAGAACGCCGTGCTGCCGGCACGGGTCAGCAGGCGGGGAGCACTGCCGGCGTTGCCGGGGTTGATGTCCTTGACCGCCGCGACGGAGCCCAGGTTGCCGTTGGTCCGGTAGAGCTCGGTGCCGCCGCCGGGACCGCCGGCGAGCAGGACGTAGCCGTTCATGTCGACGGACTCGAGCGAGGCGATCGTCCCGACCTCGCCGAGGGTCGCGAGATAGGTGGGGCCGGGGGTGGCCGCCGATGCCGGCGTGACGCCCAGGATGGTCGACGCGACGGCCGCTGCGGCCGCCGTCCCGATGGTCTTGGCGATGAGGTTGCTCATGGTCGTGATCCTTTGCCGTGGGGCACGTCCATCACGTGCCATCTACGGTTCAGATCACCGGAGCCACCCGTTCTTGCACTTTTCCAGAGACTATTTCCGGCGACGCCGTCAGCCCCCGGAGGTGCCGTCCTCCGCGAGCGGGTCGAGCGGGGCGTCGACGAGCCGCGAGTCGAGCCAGCCGTCGGGCACCGAGACCCGCTTGGGCGTGCCCTGGCGACCGCGCGGGGTGCCGAGCTCGCCGACGGGATAGGCCTCCGTGGGGTCGAGACGGTCCAGCAGGTCGTCGAGCTGCGCGTACGACGACACCATGCCGAGGCTGCTACGGACGTCCTTGCCGGCGGCGAAGCCCTTGAGGTACCAGGCGATGTGCTTGCGGAACTCGATGCAGCCCCGCTCCTCGCCCATCACGCCGCCGAGCAGCTCGGCGTGCCGCCGCATCACGGCAGCGACCTCGCCGAGGGTCGGCAGCTCGACGACGGTCTCGCCCGCGAACGCCGCCGCGAGGTCACGGAACAGCCACGGACGTCCCAGGCAGCCGCGACCGACGACGACCCCGTCGCAGCCGGTCTCCTCGACCATGCGGATCGCGTCGGCGGCCTCCCAGATGTCGCCGTTGCCCAGCACGGGAATGCCGACGGACGCCTTGAGCTCGGCAATCGACGCCCAGTCGGCACGGCCCGAGTAGTGCTGCACCGCGGTGCGGCCGTGCAGGGCGATGGCGGCGCAGCCGGTGTCTTCAGCGATGCGCCCGGCGTCGAGATAGGTGAGGTGGTCGTCGTCGATGCCCTTGCGGGTCTTCATCGTCACCGGCACGCCGTACGGCGCGGCGGCCGCGACGGCCGAGGTCAGGATCTGGCCCAGCAGGAGGTCCTTCCACGGCAGGGCCGCTCCCCCGCCCTTGCGGGTCACCTTCGGCACGGGGCAGCCGAAGTTGAGGTCGACGTGGTCGACGCCGTGCTCGGCGCACAGGATCTCGACCGCGCGCCCGATCGTGTCGGGGTCGATGCCGTACAGCTGCACCGACCTGAACTGCTCGTTGGGCGCGAACGTCAGCATCGCCAGGCTGGTCTTGTCGCCCTCGACGATGCCGCGCGACGTGATCATCTCGCAGACATACAGGCCCGCACCCTGCTCGGCGCAGAGCTGGCGGAACGCCGCGTTGGTGACGCCTGCCATCGGAGCAAGCACGACCGGCGTCTCGACCTCGAGGTCACCGAGCCGCAGGGATCGGGGCAGCGCGGCGATGGACATGCCTCCATTGTCCCTGACGCCCCGGGAGGTCGATCCGCAACCTGTCGCGCGAGTGGCGCAAACCACTCCCCGAGTGGCGCAATTGTGGACGACGCGCCGTCTCACTTTCTCCAGATTGCGCCACTCGCGGGAGGGCAGGTCATGATCAGGGCTGCCAGGTGATGGCGTCCTTCGTCGACCCGGTCTGCAGGTCGACCGAGACGAGCGCCCGACCCCTCGGCACGAGGTAGACCAGGCACAGCTCGGCCGACGAGCCCGGGAGGAAGCTCTTGGGGAGCGTCGAGGTCGGGCAGGGCTTGAACGTGCCGACGATGTCGTTGGCCGGGATGTTGGTGTTGCTGTCGTCGTGGGCGTAGATCGGCAGGGCAGCTCCACCGAGCCCGGCGGGGCCCTCGTTCCTGACCTTGACCGTGACGTAGAACGGCGTCGCCTTCTTGGTCTCGGCGTCGAGCGAGAAGAACCGGAAGTCGTCCATCGAGCCCTTCTTGACCTGGGCCACGGTGACGGTGACGGCACTCGCTGCCCGGTCACCGACCTGGTAGATGACGCTCGCCGGCTGGTCCTCGGTGAGCTTCGTGCCGCCCGGGGTGAGCTTCACGCCCGCCGGCACGTCGAAGCCCTTCGGCACGGGGACGGCGTCCGACGTCTTCTTGGCATCCGATCCCGACGAGCAGCCGACCAGCACGAGAGCCGCCGCGACCGACGCGGCAGCGACCCGCGCGGCGCAGATTCTTGTTGACGTCACGCGCCGATTGTCTGCCACGACCGGTTCAGCAGCCCGGAAGGCGCGCCGCGAGCCAGGACGTGACCTGGTCGAGCGCGATGCGCTCCTGCTGCATCGAGTCGCGCTCACGGATCGTGACCGCGTCGTCCTCGAGCGTCTCGAAGTCGACCGTGATGCAGTACGGAGTGCCGATCTCGTCCTGACGGCGGTAGCGCTTGCCGATGGCCTGCGCGTCGTCGAAGTCGACGTTCCAGAAGCCGCGCAGCTCGGTCGCCAGGGCGCGGGCCTTGGGCGACAGGTCCTCGTTGCGCGACAGCGGCAGCACCGCGGCCTTGACCGGAGCGAGGCGGTGGTCGAGCTTGAGGACCGTGCGGGTGTCGGTGCCGCCCTGGTTGTTGGGCACCTGCTCCTCGGTGTAGGCGTCGATCAGGAACGCCATCATCGAGCGGTTGACGCCTGCGGCGGGCTCGATGACGTACGGGGTCCAGCGCTCGTTCTTGGCCTGGTCGAAGTACTGCAGGTCCTTGCCGGAGTGCTCCGCATGCGTCTTGAGGTCGAAGTCGGTGCGGTTGGCGATGCCCTCGAGCTCACCCCATGTCGAGCCCGCGAACTCGAACTTGTACTCGATGTCGACGGTGCGCTTGGAGTAGTGCGACAGCTTCTCGGCGGGGTGCTCGTAGAAGCGCAGGTTCTCCGGGGCGATGCCGAGGCCGGTGTACCAGTCCATCCGGATCTGCATCCAGGTCTCCTGCCACTCCTCGTCCGTGCCGGGCTCGACGAAGAACTCCATCTCCATCTGCTCGAACTCGCGCGTGCGGAAGATGAAGTTGCCGGGCGTGATCTCGTTGCGGAAGCTCTTGCCGATCTGGCCGATGCCGAACGGTGGCTTGCGGCGCGACGTGCCCATGACGTTCGCGAAGTTGATGAAGATGCCCTGGGCCGTCTCGGGACGCAGGTAGTGCAGCCCCTCCTCGGACTCGACCGGGCCGAGGAACGTCTTGAGCAGGCCGTTGAACATGCGGGGCTCGGTCCACTGGCCGCGGGTTCCGCAGGCCTCGCAGACGATGAGCGCCATGTCGACCGCGTCGGGATCGTCGAGGCCCTTCTTCTCCGCGTACGCCTCCTGCAGGTGGTCCTGGCGGTAGCGCTTGTGACAGTTCTGGCACTCGACCAGCGGGTCGACGAACGCGGCCAGGTGGCCCGACGCCTTCCAGACCGGCGTGGGCAGGATCACGGACGAGTCGAGGCCGACGACGTCGTCGCGACCTTGCACCATCGAGCGCCACCACTGGCGCTTGATGTTGTCCTTGAGCTCGACGCCGAGCGGACCGTAGTCCCAGGCGGAGCGGGTGCCTCCGTAGATCTCACCGCACTGGTAGACGAATCCCCTGCGCTTGCTGAGGCTGATGACGTGGTCGACGGTCGTTGCCATGGGGATGTTTCCAATCCGGCTGGGTGTCGGCGGGCCTGTGCGCGTCATCGTGATGACGCACGCCCGAGGGTCCGGCCCACTTTAGCCCGCTGCCAGGCCGCCGCTCCCGGGCGCCCGTCGAGCACTCCGCGGATTTGACAATGATTCTCAGCGTCATGAGAATCGTTCTCATGAAGAAGTCGATCGCCCTGCTCACGGCCCTGCCGCTCACCCTTGCTCTGACCGCCTGCGGCACCGATGGCTCGGGCTCCTCCAAGCCCCAGGTCGTGGCGTCGTTCTACCCGCTCCAGTACGTCGTCGAGCAGGTCGGCGGAGACTTCGTCGATGTCTCCAACCTCACCACGCCGGGCGCGGAGCCCCACGACCTCGAGCTCAAGCCCCAGCAGGTCGCCGCGGTGCAGGACGCCGACGTCGTCGTCTACGAGAAGGACTTCCAGGCAGCGGTCGACGAGGCGATCGACCAGGCCGACCGGCCGAAGGCGTCGACCGTCGACGTCACGAGCGAGCTGACCCTGCTCGACGACGCCGAGCACGCCGACGACGAGGGCCACGACCACGCCGACGTCGACCCCCACGTGTGGCTCGATCCGCAGAACATGGTGACGATCACCGCCGAGGTCGAGAAGGCGCTCGTCGCGGCCGATCCTGCCCACGAGGCCGACTACGCCGCCAACGCCAAGGCCCTCACCGACGAGCTGACCACCCTGGACAGCGACTTCGAGGCCGGCCTCGCGAGCTGCAAGGTCACCAGCATCGTCACGAGCCACGCTGCGTTCGCCTACCTCGCCGAGCGGTACGGCCTGACCCAGATCCCGATCGCCGGCATCGACCCCAGCAGCGAGCCGTCGGCCGGCCAGCTCGCCGACATCACCCAGCTCGTACGGTCCAAGGGGATCACGACGATCTTCACCGAGGAGCTCGTCAGCCCGGCGATCGCCAAGACGGTCGCCGACGAGACCGGCGTGACGACGGCTACGCTCGACCCCATCGAGGGGCTCAGTGACGAGACCAGCAACGACACCTACCTGACGCTGATGCGCAACAACCTCGCCGAGCTCCAGAAGGCCAACGACTGCTCATGACATCCCCGATCGCCGTGCGCGGCATCGACGTCGACCTCGCGGGTCGACCTGTCCTGCGACAGGTCGACCTCGACGTCGCTCCCGGCGAGTTCGTCGCCCTCCTGGGCGCCAACGGATCCGGCAAGTCGACCCTCGTCCGTGCGACGGTCGGCCTCGTGCCGACCGCCGCGGGGTCGATCCAGCTGTTCGGGACGCCCCTGGCTCGCTTCCGCGACTGGCGTCGCGTCGGCTACATGCCGCAGCGGTCGAGCGCCGTCGCCGGCGTGCCGGCCACGGTGCGCGAGGTCGTCACCAGCGGCCGGCTCGCCCGCCGTCCTGTCGTCGGCTTCCGCACCCGCGCCGACCGGGTCGCCGTCGACGAGGCGATCGAGCGCATCGGCCTGGCGCACCGCCATGACTCCCCCATGACCGAGCTGTCCGGTGGCCAGCAGCAGCGTGTGCTGATCGCCCGGGCCCTGGCGTCCCAGCCCGACCTCATCGTGATGGACGAGCCGACGGCCGGCGTCGACCACGAGAACACCGAGATCCTCGCCGCGGTGCTCGGCGGCCTCGCCAGCGAAGGCACCTCGGTGCTGCTCGTCGCGCACGAGCTCGGCCCGATGCGCCCGCTGATCGATCGCGCCGTCGTGATGCGCGCCGGTCGGGTCGAGCACGACGGTCCCGTCGCCGACCTGCGCACCGACGACCACGAGGCCCACGCGCACCTGCACAGCAGCCAGCCTCCGCAGCACGACTCCCTGTCGGGCGAAGGGCCGTGGCGCTGATGGACCTGCTCAACTACGAGTTCATGCAGCGCGCCCTGATCGCGGCGGTCTTCACCGGCCTGACGGCCCCGGCGATCGGCACCTTCCTCGTCCAGCGGCGGCTCGCCCTGCTGGGCGACGGCATCGGCCACGTCGCCCTCACCGGCGTCGCGCTCGGCCTGCTCACGGGCATCGCGCCCCTGATCACGGCCGTCCTGATCGCCAGCGCCGGCGCGATCGTCATCGAGCTGCTGCGGATGTACGGCCGCACGAGCGCCGACGTGGCCCTGGCGATGCTGTTCTACGGCGGCATCGCCGGCGGCGTCCTGCTGATCAACCTCGCCGACGAGAGCGCGTCGACCCTCAACCGCTACCTCTTCGGCGCCATCACGACCGTCTCCGTCGCCGACCTGTGGCTCGTGGCGATCCTCGGCGCGATCGTCCTGCTGCTCACGATCGGGCTCTCGCCCCAGCTGTTCGCGGTCTGCCAGGACGAGGAGCACGCGCGGGTCAGCGGTGTGCCCGTCCGCCTCTACGGCCTGCTCATCGCGGTGCTGGCCGCCGTCACCATCACCGTCGCGATGCGCACCGTCGGCCTGCTGCTGGTGTCGGCCCTCATGGTCGTCCCGGTCGCCACCGCACAACAGCTCACCCGCAGCTTCCGCGCGACGCATCTCGTCGCGATGGTGCTGGGCCTGCTGGCGGCCGTCCTGGGCGTCGTCGCGAGCTATGAGGTCGACACACCGCCGGGGCCCACGATCGTCATGCTGGCACTCCTCGCCTTCGGCGTCGCGGTGCTCGGCCGCGTGCTTCTCGCCGCAGTGCGACGCACACGCCGTGGGATAGATTTCGTGCAGGAGGACTGATGGTCGAAGCACCCCGCAACACCCGCCAGCGACGCGCCGTCGTCGCGATCCTCGAAGATCTCGACGGGTTCGCCAGCGCGCAGGAGATCCACGACATCCTCAAGAAGCGCGGTGAGTCGGTCGGCCTCTCGACGGTCTACCGCAGCCTGCAGGTGCTGGCCGAGGCCGCCGAGGTCGACGCCCTGCGCAACGACGACGGCGAGGTCCTCTACCGCCAGTGCAGCGCCGGGCACCACCATCACCTGGTGTGCCGCTCGTGCGGTCGCACGGTCGAGGTCGAGGGCCCGACCGTCGAGCGCTGGGCCGACAAGATCGCGGCCGAGAACGGCTTCCGCGACGTCGCCCACACCCTCGAGATCTTCGGCACCTGCGCCTCCTGCCCGTCCTGATCGAGACCCGACTCAGGCGTCGTCAGCACGGGCATCGGACCACTCGACCTCCCGGCTGGTGCGCGCGGTGTGCACCGCAGGATCATCGGGGTCGAAACAGCTGCGCTCCGGCAGCCACGTGGAGCTGGCGAACGCGGACAGACTCCCCACATCGGTTGCGCGCCGCTCCAACTAGCTAGGCTTCCGGGGTGACCGACTACCCGCTCGTGCGCAACGGGCCCGACCTGACCGCCGCGGACGTCTACGCCATCTGGAAGATCCGCGATGCCGTCTTCGCCGTCGAGCAGAAGTGCGACGAGGAGGACGTCGACGACCGCGACCTGCTGCCCGAGATGACCCACTTGTGGTTCGCCGACGACCGAGGTCCCACCAGCTACCTGCGCTCCTACGTCGAGGACGGCGTCCGTCACGTCGGCCGGGTGTGCACACGCGCCGACCAGCGCGGCAAGGGCTTGTCCGGCGCACTGGTGCAGGAGTGCACGCGTCTGTGGGGCCACGACGTCATCGTGCTCAACGCGCAGGCCTACCTCGAGCAGTGGTACGGCCGCTACGGCTACGTCCGCTCCGGCGAGAACTTCATGGAGGCCGGCATCGACCACGTGCCGATGACGCGCGCAGCCGGCCAGCAGCAGGCCTAGCGCGGGTCGGTGACCGCACTGATCGCCTCGGTGACGTCCCCCTTGACGACCGTGGCGTAGTCGTCCACCGCGTCGATCGCGGTCTGGAACTGCTCGCCGTACGTGAACGAGAAGCTGCGGTTGGACTCGATGCTGCTCGCGAGCATCGTCGCCTGGTCGATCACGTACTGCAGCGCGCCGCGCACCGTCGCGGCCAGCTCGTCCCGCCCCTTCGGCACCGGCACCTCCGCGAACTCGTCGCGCGCCCGCACGAAGGCCGGGATGAGCTCCCCACGCAGGGCCGTGCTGCTGCTCAGCAGGCCCGACCCGACGTAGTCCGTTGCCCGCAGGTCGAGCACCTTGCGCGCCGCGGCGATGAAGTCGAGCGCGCCGTCCGCGCGCCGCAGCGCCCGGCTGAGCCGCTGGTATGGCTCCAGGAACGTCTCCTGCGTCTGCTCGGCCTCGCGATAGGCCGACGACCTCTCCACCCCGTACGCCGGTGCGTCGCCCAGCTCGGGCGGGTCGGCGATCGCCGCCCGGAGCACCCGGCGCAGGTCACCGGGATCGGCCGTCCGCGACCCGCTGACCTCGCGCACGACCTCGGCGCGGAACGTCTCGACGTCCGACAGGAAGCTCGTGGCGACGTCGTCGGCCTCGGCGACCTGGTCGCTCTGCTGCTGGTTCTGGATCACGACCAGCACGCCGACGACGGCCGCGAGCGCGAGCGTGACGAACACCGGGAGGAAGATCGCCAGCCGCCGGCCCCGTCCGTTCACACCCCTACGGTCGCAGCGGCGACCGCCCTCCGCAACGCCATTGCTCAGTCGTTGATGCGCGGACGGACGCCGTGCAGCCGCAGCCCGTACGTGAGCGCGTCGACGAGCGCCTCCCACGACGCCTCGATGATGTTGGCTCCGACCCCGACCGTGACCCAGACGTCCTTGCCGTCCGACGTCTCGATCAGCACGCGGGTGATCGCGTCCGTGCCATGCCCCTGGTCGAGGATGCGCACGCGGAAGTCGGTCAGGTGGAACCGGGCGACGTCGGGGTAGACCTGCTCGATCGCCTGGCGCAAGGCGTGGTCGAGCGCGTTGACCGGGCCGTTGCCCTCGCCGATGACGGCGAGCCGCACTCCCCCGGCCCGCAGCTTCACGGTCGCCTCTGCCACGGCGTCGTCGCCCCGGGCCGACTCGGCCAGCACCCGCCACGACTCGACGTCGAAGAATGAGGGACGCCCGCCGTCCATCTCCTCGGCGAGCAGCAGCTCGAACGACGCGTCGGCTGCCTCGAAGGTGTAGCCGGCCTGCTCCATGCTCTTGACCCGGTCGGTGACGCGGGCCAGCCGCTCGGTGTCACCCGCGAGGTCGTAGCCGAGCTCCTTGCCCTTGAGCTCGATCGTGGCGCGCCCGGCCATCTCCGAGACCAGCAGGCGCATGTCGTTGCCGACCAGCGCGGGATCGATGTGCTGATAGAGATCGGCGTCGACACGGATCGCGCTCGCGTGCAGGCCCGCCTTGTGCGCGAACGCCGAGACGCCCGTGTAGGGCTGCCGGGCGTGGGGCGGGTAGTTGGTGATCTCCGAGATCGCGTGCGAGATCCGGGTCGCGTCGGCCAGGCGACCCTCCGGCAGCAGCGTCATCCCGAGCTTGAGCTCGAGGTTGGCCACGCACGTCACGAGATCGGCGTTGCCGGTGCGCTCGCCGTAGCCGTTGATGCAGCCCTGCAGGTGGGTCGCTCCGGCCTGCACGGCCGCCATCGAGTTGGCGACCGCACAGCCGGTGTCGTTGTGGGCGTGGATGCCGAGGCGGGCCCCGGTCGAGGCGACGTCCTGGACGATCTCGGTGACCCAGTGCGGCAGCATGCCACCGTTGGTGTCGCACAGCACCGCGACCTCGGCCCCCGCGGCGGCCGCGGTCCGGACGACCTCGAGCGCATAGTCGCGGTTGGCGCGGTAGCCGTCGAAGAAGTGCTCCATGTCGACGAAGACCCGCTGGCCCTCCTCACGCAGGTGGGTGACGGAGTCTCGGACCATCGCGAGGTTCTCCTCGAGCGTGGTCCGCAGGGCGAGCTCGACGTGCCGGTCGTGGCTCTTGGCGACGAGGGTCACGACGGACGCACCCGACTCGCGCAACGCGGCGATCTGGGCGTCGTCGGCGGCCGCGACCCCGGCCTTGCGGGTCGCCCCGAAGGCGGCGAGCGTCGCGTGGGCGAGGTCGAGCTCCTTGGCCGCGAGCTGGAAGAACTCGGTGTCCTTGGGGTTGGAGCCCGGCCAGCCGCCCTCGATGTAGCCGACGCCGAGGTCGTCGAGGTGACGCGCGATGTGCAGCTTGTCCTGGACCGAGAGGTTGAGGCCCTCCTGCTGGGCGCCGTCGCGCATCGTCGTGTCGTAGACGTGGAAGTCGCTCACGTGCTGCCGCCCTGCGTTCACTGCGTCTGCGTTCACTGCTTCGTCCTTCGTTCCGGTCGGCACGTCGTCATCTCGATGCCGTGGCATGAGCACCGTGGCACAAAAAAAACCTCCCACGGATCGGGGAGGCAGCGCGTCGGGGGCGTGTTTCTCAGTGCCCGGCGCGCCTGTCGATAATGCTCACGATGCTCTGCATGCCGCCAGTCTAGACTGGTCGATCTATGACCGCCAGACCCGTTCCCCTCACGGCGGAGCCGAGCATCATGTACGCCGTCATGACCGCGTCCCCGCTCGAGACCGAGGACCTCATCCCTCCGCCCTCCCCCGAGCTGTTGCGCCGCTACGGCACGACGGAGGTCGCCCTGCGCCGGCTGCGCTCGCGACACCACCAGCTGCTCCTGATGCGGACGGCCGACCTCGAGCAGGCGGCCTTCACCCAGCGCGACGTCCGCGTCGAGGCCCTGCGGCTGGCCGAGGAGCACGACGGCGTCGTCATCGATCTCGGCATCCCCCGTGCGGTCGAGGACCGGTCCGACGCGGTCTCCCTCGCCCACGCGACGCAGTGGTACGTCGTCGACTACTCACACCTCGAGGCCGACGAGCTGCGCACCGTGGGTCTCACGGCGTTCGGCCTGCCCGAGATCGTCGTCGACGGCATCGACCGCGAGCAGCACGCGATGTTCAGTGCCGTGCTGACCGGGCTCGTGCACCGGCTGATCGCCGAGTGGCCCGCCAACGACCCGGTCGGCGAGGCCACCGTGACGCTGCGCGACATCGCCTACGGGCTCGGCGACCCGTCGGCGCCGGAGACACCCAAGGACCGCGCGGTCGGCGTGCAGATCGACTACGTCGCCGACCAGGACCTGCTCGTCGTCCGCCTGCTGGCCGATCCCGCCCAGGCCCTCTTCGCGCCCTGACCCCTGACCCCGCTCAGTGGCGGGGGGCGAGGTTGGCCAAGGTCTCCGGTCGCAGGATGGCCTCTAGCTTCTCGGGCGGGAGCAGCCGGCGCTCAAGCACGAGCTCGGCGACGCCCCGTCCGGACGCCAGCGCCTCCTTGGCGACCTCGGTCGCCGCGGCATAGCCGATGTACGGGTTGAGCGCGGTGACCAGGCCGATCGAGTTCTCGACCTCGCTGCGCAGCAGCTCGACGTTGGCGGTGATGCCGTCGACGCACCGGGTCGCGAGCACCAGCACCGCCTCGCGCAGCCGCGAGATGCCGGCCGACAGCGAGTAGCAGATGACCGGCTCGAAGGCGTTGAGCTGCAGCTGCCCGGCCTCGGCTGCCATCGTGACGGTCATGTCGTGGCCGATCATCTGGAACGCGACCTGGTTGACGACCTCGGGGATGACGGGGTTGACCTTGCCGGGCATGATGCTCGACCCGGCCTGCACGGCCGGCAGGTTGATCTCGTTGAACCCGGCGCGCGGCCCGGACGACAGCAGCCGCAGGTCGTTACAGATCTTGGAGAGCTTGACCGCGACCCGCTTCAGCGTGCCCGACACCTGCACGAACGCGCCGCAGTCCTGGGTCGCCTCGATCAGGTCGACCGCCGTCTCCAGCGGCAGCCCGGTCAGCTCGGCGAGGTGGCCGCACGCCGACTGGACGTAGCCGGACGGGGCGTTGAGCATCGTGCCGATCGCGGTCGCACCGAGGTTGATCTCGTGCAGCAGCATGATCGCCTCGTGGAGCCGGGCGCGGTCCTCCCCGATCATCAGCGAGTAGGTGCGGAACTCCTGGCCGAGCGTCATCGGCACGGCGTCCTGCAGCTGCGTGCGTCCCATCTTGAGGACGTCGTGGAACTCGTCGGCCTTGGCCGCGAACGAGTCCTGGAGCACCTGCATCGCGTCGAGCAGGTCGTGCGCGGCCAGGATGATCGCGATCTTGACCGCCGTCGGGTAGACGTCGTTGGTCGACTGGCTCAGGTTGACGTGCTCGTTGGGGTGGATGACCGCGTAGTCGCCCTTCTTGTGCCCCATGATCTCCAGCGCACGGTTGGCGATGACCTCGTTGGCGTTCATGTTGGTCGAGGTGCCGGCACCGCCCTGGATGACGTCGACGACGAACTCGTCGACCAGCGCCCCAGCCCGGATCTCCTCGCACGCGTCGCGGATCGCGGCGTGGCGGGTGTCGTCGAGGAGCCCCAGGTCGTGGTTGGCCGCGGCCGCGGCCTGCTTGACGCTCGCGAGCGCCTCCACCAGATAGGGGCTCGTCCCGATCGGGATGCCGGTGATGGGGAAGTTCTCGAGGGCGCGGAGCGTGTGCACTCCCCAGTAAGCCTCGAGCGGGACCTCACGGTCTCCGATCAGGTCGTGCTCGGAACGCGTGGCTTCAGACATGGTGATTCCTCCAGTGCGTGAGGCACGTCGTTGGGCCTCACCTGCCCGACGATAGAGCAACCGGGGACTGGATTCGGGGAGGGGATGACTGTACCGGCCAGTACAGTGCGCGACTCCCGCGGAATCAGGCGATTCGCGTCATCCAGTCGTGGCGGTCGTCGGCGCGGCCGTACTGGATGTCGACCAGGGCCGAGCGGATGTCGGTCGTGACCTTGCCGGGCTCGCCGTCACCGGAGACGACCTCGCCGCCGTCCCACTTCAACGACCTGACCGGCGTGACGACCGCAGCCGTGCCACACGCGAACACCTCGGTGATCGTGCCGTCCGCCGCACCGGTGCGCCACTCGTCGATCGAGACACGACGCTCGACGACCTCATGGCCCAGGTCGCGGCCGATCTGCATGATCGAGTCACGCGTGATGCCCTCCAGGATCGACCCCGACAACGCCGGCGTCACGATCGACCCGTCGGACTGCACGAAGTACAGATTCATCCCACCGAGCTCCTCGATCCACTTCTGCTCCGTGGAATCCAAGAACGCGACCTGCGCGCAACCGTGCTCGGCGGCCTCCTGCTGCGGCAGCAACGACGCCGCGTAGTTGCCACCACACTTGGCAGCACCCGTGCCACCGGCACCGGCACGCGAGTACTCGCTCGACAACCAGATCGAGACCGCCTGCACACCACCGGCGAAGTAGGCGCCGGCCGGCGAGGCGATGACCGAATAAGTCACGTGCTGGCTCGGGCGGACGCCGAGGAACACCTCGGAGGCGAACATGAACGGCCGCAGGTAGAGGCTCTTCTCGCCGCCGGCGGGCACCCACGCCCGGTCGGCCTCGACCAACGAGGTGATCGAGCCCAGGAACCACTCCGTCGGCAGCTCCGGCAACGCCAGACGGTGCGCGGACCGCTGCATCCGCGCCGCATTGGCCTCAGGACGGAACAACCAGATCGAGCCGTCGGCGTGGACGTACGCCTTCAGGCCCTCGAAGATCTCCTGCGCGTAGTGCAGCACAGCCGTCGCCGGATCGATCTGCAGCGGACCGTAGGGCACGACCCGACCATCGGCCCAGCCGGTGTCAGGGGTCCACTCGGCCAGGAACATGTGGTCGGTGAAGTGATGGCCGAAACCGGGGTTCGCGAGGATCGCGTCCCGCTGCTCGGGCGTCTTCGCCCCATCGTTCTGCGTGAACGTGGCGGCGAACGGGGTGGAGGTCATGATGGTCACGGTATAGCTTTCAGGGTGAGAAGGTAAAAGGTCGTTAACCGACCGATACCGCCCCGGCCACGCGTGACGTGATGGCCTCTCCCACCTCCTCGGTCGAACGAGGTGTCGACGGACGCTCGGCGATGTCGGCCTCGACGGCCGCCGTGATCTGCGCAGCCGCCTCAGGGAAGCCCAGGTGCTCCAGCAGCATGCCGCCAGAGAGGATCGCCGCGGTGGGATCGGCCTTGGACTGGCCCGCGATGTCGGGCGCAGACCCGTGGACCGGCTCGAACATGCTCGGCGTCGTGCGGTCCGGGTTGACGTTGCCGCTCGCCGCCAGGCCGATGCCGCCGGTGATGGCCGCCGCGAGGTCGGTGAGGATGTCGCCGAAGAGGTTGTCGGTCACGATGACGTCGAAGCGCGCCGGGTCGGTGACCAGGAAGATCGTCGCCGCGTCGACGTGCAGGTAGTCGACCGCGACGTCGGGAAACTCGGGGGCGACCGCGTCGACCGTGCGGCTCCAGAGGTGCCCGGCGTGCACCAGGACGTTGTTCTTGTGCACGAGGGTCAGCTTCTTGCGGGGGCGGGCCTGGGCGCGGGCGAACGCGTCACGGACGACCCGCTCGACACCGTAGGCCGTGTTGATGCTGACCTCGGTCGCGAGCTCGTGCGGCGTGCCGACGCGGATGGCACCGCCGTTGCCGACGTACGGCCCCTCCGTGCCCTCGCGGACCACGACGAAGTCAATGTCGCCGGGGTTGCCCAGCGGCGTCGGGACGCCCGGGAAGAGCTTGGACGGGCGCAGGTTGACGTAGTGGTCGAGCGCGAAGCGGAGCTTGAGCAGCAGACCGCGCTCGAGGACGCCTGACGGCACGCTCGGGTCGCCGATCGCGCCCAGCAGGATCGCGTCGTGACCGCGGATCTCCTCCAGCACGGAGTCGGGCAGGGTCTCACCCGTCGCGTGGTAGCGGCGCGCGCCGAGGTCGTAGTCGGTCGTGCTGAACGAGAGGCCGTGCGACGGGGCGACGACGTCGAGGACCTTGAGGGCCTGGGAGGTCACCTCGGGTCCGATGCCGTCACCGGCCACGACCGCGAGCGAGAAGGAGCGAGTCATGAGCTCCATCCTATGCAGCGTGATCTCAGGATGTGAAACCGGCGTATCGACATGTGGTCAGTTGTCGTCGGGACGGTCGGACAGCTCGACCTCGAGCTGGGGCGCCTCGTCGCGCAGGTGTGCCGGTCCCCACTCCATCAGGTGCGGTTCCATGATCTTCTCCTTCGGTTCGGACGAACGGGATCGGTGCGGGATCGGCGTTGTCCGCCGTCCAGCACGCCACGAGGTCCGGGATCACCGGGGAGTGAACAGGTGCATGGGATCAGGTCGTGATCTCCAACCCTGCTGCGGAACGGCGGGCCAACGCCGAAACACCGCGGCAGGGTGTGGCCCTAAGAGGCCCTGCCGCGGCAAGCGATGAGTACGAGCTGCTTCCGCATGATGCGACCAGCGTACGCCGCCCGGACGGGCTGTGGGCGGCAATTCGTCATCGTGTCTCAGCCGACGAGACGTCGAGGCGGTTGACGCCGCGTGGTTCGTGAAAGACTGGCCGCGTGAGCGCACCTGCGGAAGTCCCCGACCTCGTCGCGAGCACCCTCGACCTCTCCCGCCAGCGTGGATTCATCACGTCGATCCGCAACGAGACCGGCCGACTCCTCGCCGCCCTGGCAGCGTCCCGCAGCGGCACGCTCGCCGAGCTCGGCACCGGTTGCGGAGTCGGCTCGGCCTGGTTGTCGAGCGGCGCGCCCAAGGACGCCCGGGTCGTCAGCGCCGAGCTCGACCCCGCTCTCGCCGGCGACGTGCAGAAGATCTTCGCCGACACGGCCAACGTCGACGTCATCGCCGGCGACTGGTCGACGCTCGAGCAGTACGCCCCCTTCTCGCTGCTGTTCGTCGACGTGCGCGAGGTCATGGAGAGCATCGACGTGCTCGCCGACCTCATGGAGCCCGGCGGCATGGTCATCCTCGACGACTTCGTCCCGTCGGCGTTCTGGCCGCCCATCGTCGAGGGCCGTGTCGACACGGTCCGCGAGCAGTGGCTCACCGACGAGCGGTTCGCCGCCGTCGAGATGCTGATCGACGTCGACGCGTCGCTGCTCATCGCGACGCGCCGGTAGCCCCTTCGCCCCGGATCGAGACAGCACCCCCTGTCGGGGGACATGATGGGGCGATGAGCAGCAAGGTCGTGGTCGGTGCGTTCGCCGCGATCGGGCTCGCCGTGATGGGCCTGTTCCGCCTGGTCGCACCCGGCCAGGGCGCCGACTCCCTCTACCTGGCTGTCGGAGCGATGGGCGCCGCAGCGATCCTCGCCGGCATCGCGATCAACCGCCCCGCTCACCGCACGCCGTGGTACCTCATGGCCGCGGGCCAGACCTGCTGGCTGGCCGGCGACGCGCTCTACGACCCCGCCGCCACCTCGCCCGCCCGGGCCGACATCGCCTACCTGGTGGCCTATCCCCTGCTGGCAGCCGGCATCGCGTCGCTCGTGCGCCACCGACGGGCCGCCACCGATCCCGGCACCCTCATCGACAGCGCCATCGTGACGCTCGGTGCAGGTCTGATCTCGTGGGTCTTCGTCGCCGACCCGATCCTCGACGACACGAGCCGAACGGTCGCGTCCCGCGCAGTCGCCGTGGCCTACCCGGCCGGCGACATCCTGCTGCTGGGGCTGCTGGTCGCGCTGATCACGGCCTCGCGCGCCCGGTCGGTCGCGGCCTACCTGATCACCGCGGCCACCGTGGCGCTGGTCGTCGCCGACACGATCTATGCCTCCGTCACGACGGAGTACGGCACCAACCTCGACCTGCTCTGGCTGCTCGCCTACCTCCTGTGGGGACTCGCGGCCCTCCACCCGTCGATGGCGCGCCTGACCGAGGCCCCGCACCACCGCGAGCCCTCGATCACGTCACGCCGCCTGCTGTCCCTGTGCGCTGCCGCCCTGGTCGCGCCCACGCTCGTCCTGCTGCAGCTGACGCACAACACCCACGTCGACACCTGGGTCGTCGTCACCGGCGCCAGCCTGTTGTCGCTGCTGGTCATCGTCCGCCTGGCCCGCAACCTCGAGGAGCTCCGTGCCACGCGCATGCACCGCGACGAGCTGCAGGCCCAGCTGTTCCGCGAGGCGTCCCGCGACCCCCCGACCGGTGTCGCCAACAGCCCCGCCATGCACCAGCTCATCGGTGCGGCGCTGCGGCGCGGTCAGCGCGAGGGGACATCGGTGACGGTGCTGCTCCTCGATCTCGACCACGTCGAGACGATCAACCAGCGCTATGGCCACCTGGTCGGCGACCAGGTCATCCGCATCGTGGCCGACCGGCTCCGCGCGGCTGCCCCCGATGCCGAGCACGTGGGTCGGCTGGCGGGCGACCTGTTCGTTGTCTGCACCGACTCGTCCCGGCCGGAGCACGAGTCTGCCAGCCTCGCGACCCACCTCATGCAGGCAATCGACCTGCCCATCGCCCTGGGTGGCACCACCGCGACCCTCGCTGCATCCATCGGCGCGGCCGTCAGCATGGACGGCGGCACCGACGCCGACGAGCTGCTCCAGCAGGCCCAGGTCGCGCTGCGCCGCGCCAAGGCCGCCGGCACGGGGACGTTCGAGATCTTCGGCGACGCCCTGCGCCAGGAGCTCATCGATCGCCGGGACGTCGAGATCGCCCTGACCGAGGCTCTCGACGCCGGGATGCTCGAGGTGCACTACCAGCCGATCGTCGCCGTGCAGAGCGACATCGTCGACGGCTACGAGGCGCGGCTGCACTGGAACCGTCCCGGCCACGGCTGGCAGGACTCCACCGAGTTCCTCGCGATCGCGGCGATGTCCGACCTCATCTGTCGGATCGACCTCTGGGCCGTGGCGACCGCGGCCGCCCACCTGGCCGAGTGGACCCGCCGCGACCCCACGGAGTTCGGCGACCTGACCGTCTCGGTGACCATCTCGGGGCGGACGCTGGGCAAGGTCGACCTGCCCGACCTGGTCGCTGACATCCTCGAGCAGTCGGGTGTCGCTCCCCATCGCCTGACGATCGGAGTGACCGAGATGGCGCTCGTCGACGTCCCCGAGGCCACCATCCAGATGACGGCCCTGCGCGACCGGGGCATCTTCGTCAGCGTCAACGAGTTCGGCACCGGCCACACGTCGATCGGGCAGCTGCGCCACCTCCCCGCCGACGTGATCAAGATCGACAGCAGCCTCGTCAGCTCCGACGACCCCGGGTCGTACGACCTGCTGGCGCTGCTGGTCAACGCCGCCCACGGCTGTGGCCTGCTGGCCGTAGCCGACGGGGTGCCCGATGCCGACCGACTGGCCGAGCTGCGCGAGCTGCACTACGACTCGGCGCTCGGCCTGCACTCGTCGACCAGCGACCCGGCCGAGTCCGGCGTGACGGTGCTGCGCAGCGCGGCGCGGGGCCCGCACCTGCGTGTCGTCCCCGACCTGCCCGAGGAGTGACGGTCAGGCCCGGGTGTCGGCCTCGAGCGGACGGCGTACCTCCACCTGGGTGTGCGGCAGGAAGGCCTGCACGATCGGGCCGATCGCGACGGCGTAGAGCACCGTGCCCACCCCGACGGTGCCGCCCAGCGCGAAGCCGACCGCCAGCACCGTGACCTCGATGACGGTCCGCCACAGCCGCACGCTGCGCCCGGTCCGGCGCACGAGCCCGAGCCACAGGCCGTCGCGCGGCCCCGGGCCGAGTGCCGCTCCGATGTAGAGCGCACCCGCGAAGCCGTTGCCGACGATGCCGCCGACCAGCAGCAGCGACCGCAGCCACAGGTCGTCCGGCTGGGCGATCACCGCGATGCCGGCATCGGCCGCCACCCCGATCACGATGACGTTGAGGACCGTGCCGATCCCGGGCATCTGGCGCAGCGGGATCCACAGCAGGAGCACCACCGCACCGGTCACGATCACGACCTGCCCGAAGGTCAGGCCGACGTGCTGCGTCACGCCCTCGTGGAAGACGTCCCACGGATCGAGGCCGAGCGTCGACTCCACCATCATCGCCATCGTGAAGCCGTAGAGCAGGAGCCCGACGTTGAGGCGCACGAGCCGCGCGGGGAGGCCGCTCATCGGCCAGGCCCCCGGCCCAGCTCCTGGGCCACCCGGCCGCCGAGCTCCTCACGGTGGCTGCGGGGCGCCGGGTTGGTGCCGTAGCCGTCGCGCGCGACCAGGCGAGCCAGGTGCACCGACGCGGCCGGCACGGACAGGAGCCCGACGAGGGCGAGGATCTGGTTCATGGACCCAGCCTGCCGCGGATTGGCATGCATGAACATAGCCAATTGTGCAAGAGTGGCCTCATGGCCCCCACCGTCTCCGCCCGCCGCCTCGCCGACCTCCTCGGGACCCTCGACCAGGGCGGACCGGCGTACCGCGAGATCGCCGACCGCATCAGGCTGCTGGTGGTCGACGGCCGCGTGGCCGACGGGACGCGACTGCCCTCCGAGCGCGAGCTCGCCGGCGCGCTCGGCGTGAGCCGGACGACGACGACCCGCGTCTACGCTGAGCTCCGAGACTCCGGGCTCCTGCACTCCCGCCAGGGATCGGGCAGCATCGTCCGCCTGCCGCTCGGCTCCTCCAGCGCCAGCAGCCTCATCGTGACGCCCGACGACGCCGGCACGATCGCCATGACGTACGCCGCACCTGCGGGCCCGCCCGGGCTGGCCCGCGCCTTCGAGTCCGCTGCCACCCAGCTGCCGGGCCTGCTGGCGACGACCGGCTACCTGCCCGACGGTCTTCCGGTGCTGCGCGAAGTGCTGGCCCAGCGCTACACCGACGACGGCCTGCCGACCGATCCCGAGCAGATCATCGTCACGAGCGGCGCGATGGGCGCGATCTCGCTGCTCGCCAGGACCCTGGTCGGCCCCGGGCAGCGTGTGCTCGTCGAGGGGCTGAGCTATCCGCACGCCCACGACTCGTTCACGGCAGCGGGCGGCCGCCTCACGGCCCTGCCGGTCGACCGTTCCCCCTGGGACGTCGAGGCGATGTCCGCGGCCCTCGCGAGCGCACCCCATCGCGCGAGCTACCTCATCCCCGACTTCCACAACCCGACGGCCGGCGTCATGACCGACGACGAACGCGTCGCGTGGGCCCACGAGCTCAAGCGCCACGACGTCGTCCCGGTCGTCGACGAGTCGCTGCGCGAGCTGAACCTCGACGGGGTCGACCTGCCGCCGCTGTTCAGCGCGTACGACGCCCGCGCCCTGCTGATCGGATCGTCCTCGAAGGCCTTCTGGGGAGGGCTCCGCGTCGGCTGGATCCGCGCCCCGCACGCGTCCGTGATGCCGCTGGTCCAGGCCCGCATGATGGACGACCTCGGCACGTCGGCCTTCGACCAGCTCGTCGTGGCCGAGCTGCTCACCGAGGGCGGCCAGACGGCGGCGGCCGGTCGGGCCCGGCTCCGCGCCGCGCGCGACCACCTGCTGGCCGAGCTCGCTCGCGAGCTGCCCGACGTCGAGGCGCCCTGCCCGCCCGGCGGCCTGAGCCTGTGGGTCACGCTGCCCGACCGCATGTCGTCGCGCATCGCGTCGGCGGCGTCGCGCCACGGCCTGCTGCTCACGCCCGGACCACGCTTCTTCACGCGCGCGGGCAGTGCGGGCGAGCGCCACCTCCGCCTCCCCTACAACCAGTCGCACGAGGTGCTCACCGAGGCGGTCGGGCGGTTGCGAGCGGCCTACGACGACGTGGTCGGGTCGAGCGAGCCGTCGAGCGCCCCCCGACGTTCGGGCACGCTCGAGATGATCGCCTAGCGCCGAGTCCGCGATCCCGGGTCGATGACGATCATCTCGGTGTCGTCGGGCGTCCCGGGGTAGCGGGCCGCGTTGCCCGGGTAGTTGTTGTCGTTGGCGATCAGCAGGCGTCCGTGCGACAGCGGGACGAGGGTCTCGACGGACTGGAACCCGAACGAGAACTGCTCTCCGGTGCCCCAGCCTCCCCCGGTGCTGATGCCCCGCGGGTCCGCGATGTCGAGCAGGTCGACGACCAGCGACTTCGTCGTGCTGCCGTTCTTGCCGAGCCGCACCTCGTACACCTTCTTTGTGACGGCCTTGGCGCCGTCGAGGTCGTCGCGCTCCAGCACGAGCAGTCGTCCGTGGGAGGTGACCTGCGCATCGGCGACGAGGTCGGCGTCGACCCGGTAGGTCCACGTGCGTCCGGTGTAGCGGCCGGTGCGGGTGTCGAGCTCGGCGATCACGCGGCGGCGCTTGTCGGCGTCACCGACGAGCCCCTTCTCGGTGATCGGGTAGAGGTGGCGACCGTTCGTCGACCGCGCCATGGCCTCGAAGCCGCCGCTGGCCTGCGTCGTGGGCTGGTCGGCGCCGAGACGGGGGTTCTGCGGCGACTGGCCGAGCGGGAACCCGATCGGCCGGGAGAGCACCCGCCCGCGCGAGTCGACGTGCACCACGAACGGCCCGAACTCGTCGCCGATCCAGAAGGTGCCGTCCTTGCCGCGCTGCACCGACTCGATGTCGAGGTCGTCACCGGTGAGCTGGCGGTCGCTGGTCGACTCGTTGACGATCGGGAAGTCGATCTTGTGGCGGGGGTCGGAGAGCGTGATGTGGCGCAGGACCGTGATCTCGCCCGCCCCGCCGGCCGCCGTCTTCCACTGGGGCTTGACGAGGTAGAGCCGCAGGAGGAAGTCGCCGGAGTTGCCCTTGGCGCCGAAGCCGTTGTCGGGCTGCGCCCAGAAGGTGCCGTCACGGTTGTCGATCGCTGCGGAGAACCCCGGGATGACCTGCCCCGGGAACGGACCCTGACGCCCGTTGGCTGAGGTCGCCTTCGCGCCGGACGGCGGGCCCGGGGCCTGGAAGTCGGCCGACAGGATCGCCCGGGCGAGCAGCCGGGCGCCGTGGTCCTTGTCGTGCCCGTGGCCGCGGCCCTGGTCGGGCCGCGCGGAGGCGACGGCCGGCGCCAGTGCCGCGGCGGTGACCGCGATGGCCGCTCCTGCGGCGACGCGACGGTGAAGCGACCGGCGGTGGGCGGACGAAGGTGACATGTCGGGCTCCTCGGGATCACGCGGAGCGGTCCCCCCGCCCACGCCCCCGAGACAAGTCCACCGGGACGACCTGCAGGCCAACGACCGGCGAGGAGCGGTTGAACTTCGCGGCCTCGAGGGGCCGGAACGCTCTCGTCGGGGGGCCGGAACGCTCTCGTCGGGGGGCCGGAACGCTCTCGTCGGGGGGCCGGAACGCTCTCGTCGGGGGGCCGGAACGGTCTCGTCGGGGGGCGGGAACGGTCTCGTCAGCGGTGGGGGTCAGCGGTGGGCGGAGCGACGGACCTTGCCGGTGTCGTCGCGCAGGGGCCGACGGACCAGCAACCACGAGCGCGGCACCTTCTCCGGGTCGAGCCGTTCCCGGGTCCACGCGAGCAGCTCGCCCTCGGTGACCTCGGCCTCCGCGACGTCGACGACGGCGTGGACCCGATGACCGAGGTCGTCGTCCTCACGCGCGACGGCCACGGACGACCTCACCGCCGGATGCTCCTCCAGCACGGCCTCCACGTCGGCCGGCTGCACCTTGGCTCCCCCGGTCACGATGACGTCGTCGAGGCGGTCCTCGATGTAGAGGAAGCCGTCGCCATCCAGGCGCCCCGCGTCGCACAGCGTGTGCCAGCCGTCGCGAACCCGAGGCTCGGCCCCCACGTACGAGTAGGTTGCAGGGCCGTCGCGCCGCATGACGATCTCGCCGACCTCGCCGGGCGCGCACGGCGACCCGTCCGGTCGGACGACGCGGAACTGCGAGCCCGAGATGCCGCGACCGACCGACCCGGGGTGCTCGAGCCACTGTGCACCGGTGATCATCGCGAGCCCCTGGGACTCCGTGCCGGCATAGACCTCGACGACCCGCTCCGGGCCGAGCCAGTCGATCCACGACCGCTTGAGCCACGGCGCGCACCGGGCGCCCATGTGCAGGACGCTCTCGAGCGACGACACGTCGTACGACTCGCGGTCGTCCAGCCGCCAGATCCGGTGCATCATCGTCGGCACCAGCATCGTCCAGGTCACGCGGTGCGTCTGGATCGTGCGCAGCGCCTCCGCGGCGTCGAAGCCGGGGGCACCTCCCGCCTGCGGGGGACGCAGCAGCACCAGCTCGTGCCCGGTCATCAGACCGCGCATCGCATAGACGAACGGCGCCGCGTGGAACAGCGGACCGGCGACCATCTGCACGGCGTGCCGCGGCACGAACGGCGCGACCCGGCCGTCGGGGTCGACCGTCGCCGGAGCCGCCGCGCGCACGATCTTGGGACGCCCCGTGCTGCCGCTCGACGTCGGCGCCTTCCACGACGCGGCGACCCGGGCGGGCAGCGGCGACGCGTCGTCCGCGAGATCGAGCGGTCCGTCGACCACCAGCGCGGGCCGGGCCAGCTCGAGGATCGCGGCCCGCTCCCCCGCACCGATCCGCGGCGACAACGGCTGCGGGGTCGCGCCCAGCTTCCACACCGCGACGCAGGCGAGCACGAAGTCGACGCCGTTGGGCAGCCCGATCGTGACCAAGTCGTCCTGGCCCACCCGGTCGGACCAGGCGTGGGCCACCCGGTTCGACCGCAGGTCGAGCTCACGACGGGTCAGCACGTCGTCTCCGCTCCTGACGGCGACCGCGTCCGGTGACTCGGCGGCCAGGTGGGCGAACGCCCGGCCGATCGGCATCGACGTCACCCGAGACGGGCCGCGTAGAAGTCGAGGTGCGCCGCCGCCGCGGCCTCCCAGGTGTAGGACGCCGCCAGGTCGCGCCCGACCTGCGGGTCGGGCGGCTCCGACAGCACCGCCGCCAACGAGCCCGCCATCGCCATCGGCTCCGCGGCGAACCGCACCGCGTCGCCGAACACCTCGCGCAGCACCGGCAGGTCGCGGGCGACGACCGGCACACCGGCCGCGAGCGCCTCCATGGCGGCCAGGCCGAAGCCCTCCTTGGTCGACACGAACGCCATGGCCGACGCCCCGGCCACCAGTCCCGGCAGCACGTCCTCGTCGACGACGCCCAGCATCTCGTGGTTGACGCCGAGCTCGGCGGCCCGCCGCTCGAACGCGGCCCGGTAGTCGCGGTAGTCGAACAACGTCTCTCCCCCGGCGAAGACCAGGCGCACGTCGGGGCGCCGGCGGCGCATCAGCGCGTACGCCTCGAGCAGGTCGATGCTGCCCTTGCGCGGCTCGATGCCGCCGAGCGCGAGCACGTACGGCCCGAGCTTGTCGCGCCACGTCGTCCGGTCGGCCTCACCGTCAGGCCCCGCCGCGCGGGCGAAGCGAGCGGCGTTGACGCCGTTGGGGATGACCGTCGGCACCAGGCCCCAGCCCGCCTTGACCTCCGCGGCGACGGACTCCGAGACGCAGATACGCCCGACCGGCTCGACGACAGCCCGCTCGTGGCACGCGACGAGCTCGGGCGTGGAGACCGTGTCGAGGTGGTGGATCGTGCGCAGGCACGGCAGGGCGGCGTTGGCACTGATGCAGTCCTGCGCGTGCACGATGTCGTACGCCTGGGGCGTGAACGCCTCACCGAGCACCGCGATCGACCGCTGGATGCGCGCGCCGACGTCCTCGCCGGGCACCTCGGGGAACGGCACCGCGTGGATGCCGACGGCCGGGTCGACGGCCCGGTAGAAGGTCGAGTCGCCGCCGCGCCCGAGCGTCCAGACGTCCACCCGGGCGCCGGCTCGGCTCAGCGCCTCGGCCAGGGCGAGCGTGTGGACCACGCCGCCGCGCGGCTTGGTCGAGTAGGTCAGCAGGGCGATCCTCACGCGTCCTCCTCGGACGGCGACGAGCGCAGCGAGCCGACGTACGCGCTCGGGGTCAGCTCCTCGAGGTGGTGCAGGATCCGGCGTGAGCGCGCGACCTCGACCTCGACGTCGACCTCGGCGACGGCGAGGGCGCCCTTGGACCACGTGCGCGCCAGCACGTCGCCGCCGGGCCCCACGACCTTGGCCTGCCCGAGGAACCGGAGCCCGCCCATCACCCCGGTCTGGTTGGACGACACCCAGACGATCTGGTTCTCGGCGGCCCGCGCGCTGTCGTACAGGTCGAACAGACGCGACTGACGGTCCTGTGGCAGTCGCGACGCGCGGTCGGTGACGCTCGCCGGCCACGCCGACAGGCAGGCGATGACGTGTGCGCCGTCCAGGGCCAGTGACCGTGCGGCCTCGGGGAACGTCTTGTCGTAGTCGATCAGCATGCCCATCCGCCCGACCGGGGTGTCGAACGCGGCGAACGTCTCGCCGGCGCAATAGGCCAGGGCCTCACCCGCCGGCTGGTGCACCTTGCGGTGGCGCCCGAGGACGCCGTCGCCGTTGACGCACAGCGCCGCGTTGTAGTGCAGCACGTCGCCGTCGGCCACGACCTCCTCGGTGTAGCCGAAGCAGACGACCATCTCCTGCGCCATCGCGATGACGCGCCCGACCTCGAACGAGTCCTCGGCCAGGGCCGGCGGCAGGGCGTGGGCGTCGGGGTGCCGCAGGTCGGACAGGTAGCCGCCCAGCGTCGCGTCGGGGAACACCAGCAGCTCGACGCCCGACGCCCGCGCGTCACCGACGATCCCCGCCATCTTCTCCAGGGACCGGTCGATGTCACGCCCGAAGTGCGCGGCGACGGAGGCGAGCCGCATCCGCGTCAGCGATCGGCCGGCGTGGGGCGGTGCGCGCCGACGATGGACTGGTGGACGTACTCGGCGTCGCGGGCGATGCCGGCGAACCGGCCCGAGCCCCAGGTGTGCAGCCACGGGAGCCCGAGGAAGTACAGGCCGGGCACCGACGTCACGCCCCGTGAGTGCGTCGGCACGCCGGACCCGTCGAAGACACCGACCTTGACCCAGCGGTAGTCAGGTCGGTAGCCGATCCCCCAGACGATCGACGTGATGCCGGCGTCCTCGAGATCGAGCATGCGCGGCTCGTGGGTCGGCTCCCAGACCGGCGTGTACGGCTCCTCGGTGGGTGCGTCGATGCCTTCCCGCTCGATGTAGGCGTCGATGTCGTTGCGGATCGAGCTGTAGACCCGGTCAGCGTCGTCCAGCGCCTTCGTCATGGTGGGCTCGAAGCTCAGCTGCGTGCCGGTCGCGTCCGACATCAGGCCGTAGAGCTGCATGCCCTCGAGCGCGAACTGGCGCAGGTCGATGTCACGCCCGCCGTCGCGTCCGGTGACGTAGTGGTTCGTCTTCTCCCGGGCCGCGAGACCACCGGGATACTGCTGCACGGGCGTGTCGTAGAGACCCATGTCGTGCAGCCAGTCGATGCAGTCGCGGCCGCGGTAGAACCGGGCCACGCGAGGGGCGTCGCCCAGGGCGAGGTGCACCTTGCGTCCTTCGAGGTGCAGGTCCTCGGCGATCTGCGCGCCGGACTGGCCCGAGCCGACGACCAGCACCTCGCCGGCCGGCAGCTGCGCGGCGTTGCGGTAGTCGGCCGAGTGCACCTGGGTGATGATCGGGTCGATCCTGGACGCGAACGGCGGGACGATCGGCAGGTGGTAGCCGCCGGTGGCCAGCACGACGTTGTCGGCCTCGATCGTCTCCTCGCCGTCGGGCCCGGACACCGTGAGCACGAATCCGCCGCCCTCGCGCTCCAGCAGCTGCGTCACGCGGGTGTGCGACCGCACCGGCGGGTCGAAGGTGTCGGCGTAGCCGGCCACCCACGCCGAGATCTGCTCCTTGTCCATGAAGCCGTGCGGCTCCGGGCCGTCGTACTCGTAGCCCGGCAGCCGGCACTGCCAGTTGGGGGTGACCAGCGTGAAGTTGTCCCACCGCCGGTCGGCCCACTCGTGACCGGGTGTCACGGCGTCCAGCACGACGTGCTCTACGCCGTCCCGGGTGAGGAACCAGCTGACGGAGAGACCGGCCTGGCCGGCTCCGACGATCGCGACGGGAATGGTCATGAGTTCTCCTGCGGGAGGGGTGGGTGCATGGCAAGGACCTCGACGAGGTCGGCGGCGTCGAAGGTCGACGCTGTCGTCTGGATGCGCTCGAACGAGGCGGCCGACGCGGTGCAGGCGAAGCCGTACTTCGCGCGCACCCGCTCGCTGGCCTCCGCCAGGGCGGTCGCCGACCGACGGGTGAAGTCGTCCACCCGGTACGTCGATCCCGGGCTCAGGTGGTCGTGCATGACCAGCGAGGGCGAGTAGCAGTCGGCCACGCGGCCGTCGGGCCAGCGCACCGTCACGGTCATCTCAGGCATGGACCGGCGCTCCGACGTGGACCGGATAGGTGTCGGGACGGCGGTCGCGCAGGTGGAACATCGCGCGTCTCGCCGTCGCGAGCGCCTCACCGATGTCGACCCCGGCGATCGCCAGTCCGGCCTCGGTGCCGGTCGTCGCGAGGACGTCCCCGCCCGGCCCGACGATCTTGGCGTTGGCGACGAACCGCATCGAGCCGAAGGTGCCGACTTGGTTGGCGGCGACCCAGATGATCTGGTTCTCCAGCGCACGAGCCTGGTCGAACAGGTTGAACCGCTTGGTCCATCGGTCCTCGGCGATGTCGGTCGCCCCGGCGGTGCGCGACGACGGCCAGGCCGAGATGCAGGCGACGACCTCGGCTCCGTCGAGGGCCAGCGCGCGGGCCGCCTCGGGGAACGCCTTGTCGTAGCAGATCAGCATGCCGAGACGGCCGACCGGAGTGTCGAAGGCCTCGTAGGTCTCGCCCGACTCGTAGTAGAGGTTCTCCCCCAGTGGCTGGTGCACCTTGCGGTGGACTCCGATGACCCCGTCGCCGGTCACGGCGGCGGCACTGTTGTAGCGCACCCCCCTGTCGGCCTCGCAGAAGCCGAGCACGAGGGTCATGTCGCCGGCGATCTCGGCGACCCTGCGCAGCTCGGGGCCGTCGAGGTCGATGATCGGGGGCAGGGAGTCGGGGCCGTCGCCGTCGGTGTGCAACGTCGAGAGGTAGCCCCCGAGGGCGGCCTCGGGCAGGGCCAGCAGCTTGACGTCCTGCTGCCGCGCCTCGGCGACGAGGCGGGTGATCTGGGCGTACGCCTCGTCGAGGTCGCGCCCGAAGTTGGCCGATGCAGCAGCCAGGTGGGTGATCGTCATGCGGAGTGCCTTTCGATGGGGCCGTGGACAGTGGCACCGAGACCCGTGACGGGCCCGGTGATCGCAGACGTCACGAGGCCGTCGGGCCAGCGCAGCTCGACGCCCCGGCCGGCGGTCAGCCGCCCGCAGACGGCGGTGTCGACGAAGGTCGGGAGTCCGCTGCCCGCGAGTGCGGTGCGGGCAGGGGTGCGCTCGGCCGAGATCATCGCGAAGCCGGGGAAGCACGTGAGCCAGTCACCCGCGGTGGCTCCGGCCGGCGTCGGGATCTGGTCGACCTCGAGCACGGCCTTGCAGCCGCTCGCCTCGGCCAGCATCCCGGTGGTGCCGATGACGCCCGTCATGCTGACGTCCTTGGCGGCCGTAGGCCGCAGGGCGGGCACCACGCCGGCCAGCGCACGGAGCTCGTCCGAGCGCCGCGTCGACGAGGAGTCCCACTGCGAGCCCGTGTAGCCCGGTCGCCACCCGCCGCCGAGGTCGGCGGTGAGTCGCAGTGACTCACCCGGGCTGCCCCCGCCTCCCGGGACGGGACGGTCGGCGCGGCCGAGCGCCGTGACGCTGAGCGACGCCGGCACGCCGAGCTGGGTGTGACCACCCAGCACCGGGACGCCCCACGCCTCCGACGCGGCGCGCAGGCCCCGGAAGATCCGGCGGGCGAACGAGGCGTCGCGGGCCCCGACGGCGTCCAGCAGCCCGACGGGCGCGGCGCCCATCGCCGAGATGTCGTTGAGGTTGACCAGGACCGCGCACCAGCCGGCCCACTCGGGGTCACGCTCGACCATCGACGGCAGGATCGCGTCGCACGCCGCCAGCAGGTCGGACCCGGGAACGGGGGCGGCGTCGTCACCGACGAAGCTGCCCCCGCCCAAGCCCATCCCGTCCAGGGAGGCGGGATGGTCCAGTCCCTCGAGCAGCGAGCCGAGGGCGGCCTTGGTGGCGTCGGCGAGCCGCTGGACGCGGTCGATCGGCCACAGCATGTGCACGTGGGGGCGCCCGTGGACGTCGAGCGCGGCGACCGTCCTCCAGCCCAGGCGCTGGAACAGCGTCTCGTTCTGGGCCTGCACCGTGGCGTCGAAGCGCAGGGCGCCCTCGGCCTCGGCACGGGCACACGCGGCGCGGACGAGCGCCCCGCCGATGCCGGCGTGGGTGCGGGCCGCGGCGCTGACGGCGAGACGGCTGCCCGACCACCAGCCGATGTCGCGACCCTCGGTGGCGGGAGCGATCCGCACCCCGCCGAGCAGCGTCCCGTCGAGCGTCCGGGCGACGAGGACGATCGCGCGCGGGTCGTCGTCGACCCGGTCGGAGTCGTCGCGGTCGAAGATGCCCTGCTCAGCGACGAACACCTCACGGCGCAGGGTCCGGAAGGCGGCGAGCTCGGCGCGGGTCTGCGCCTGCTCGACCAGGAAGGTCGGCGCCGGAGCGGGCCTGGTACCGGTGAGGATGCCGCGGTCGAGGTCGACGATCGTCATGTCAGGCACCTTCGCTCTGCAGCACGCTGCAGGCGCCGCACGCGGCGCATCCGGCTGCCTGGTCGGAGCCGTGCATCCCGGCCTCCATCAGCGCGTGGGCGACGCGGCGGGTCACGTCCTGGAGCACCTCGGCCGGCGGGGGTGGCACCTGGTCGACGTCGGTCGCGAGCGTCCCGGCCAGCGGCCTGAACGGCACCACGAACGGGTAGACGCCCATGTCGACGAGCTCCTGTGCCGCCGCGACCATCTCGTCGGGGTCCTCGCCGAGCCCGACCAGCAGGTAGGTCGAGACCTGGTTGTGGCCGAAGACGCGGACCGCCTCGCGCCACGCGGCGCGGTACTCCTCGAGCGGCACGGACGACTTGCCCGGCATCCACCGGCGACGGACGTCGTCGTCCATCGACTCCACGTGGATGCCGATCGAGCGGGCTCCGGCCTCGTAGAGGTCGGTGATGGTCTGCAGGTCGGCCGGTGGCTCGCACTGCACCTGGATCGACAGGTCCGGCAGCACCGCCCGCACGGCACTGACGCACCGGGCGAGGTGCGTCGCACCCCGGTCGCGTCCGTTGGACGTGCCGGTCGTCATGACCATCTGGGTGATGCCGTCGAGGTCGTGCGCGGCCCGGGCCACCTCGGCGATCTGCGCCGGAGTCTTGACCGCGATCGTCGACCCGGCCTCGAGCGACTTCTCGATCGCGCAGAAGCGGCAGCGCTCGGCCTCGTCGTAGCGGATGCAGGTCTGCACCACGGTCGTCGCGAGCACGTTGGCCGAGTGCAGGCGGGCGATCTTCTCGTACGAGACGCCGTCCGCAGTCTGCAGGTCGTAGAACTTCGGGCGGCGCACCGGCTCCACTCCGAGGCCGGTGTCGGCCCCGTCGAGGAGCAGGCGCCCCCGGTTGATAGTGAACGGGCTGTCGGGGTTGACCGGGATCGCGGTCCCGACTCCCCCGAGCAGCACGTGCCCGTCGTCGCTGGGTCCCGCACCCGACTGCCGGCTGACCGGCGCGTCGAGCAGTCGGATGCCCTGGATGGCGACATCGACTCGTGTGCTGGTGCGCGTCGCCGTGGCGCCGCCGCAGCCGGGTGCGTTCATCAGATCTCCTCTGTCCTGGGTCCGGTCGGTTCGTCGCAGTTCAGAGGTTGTAGACGGAGTTGATGATCGCGCCCTTGCGGGCGTAGTGGATGATCGCGTCCTGGACGTCGAGCGGGTGCGCCGGGATGACGCCCTCGATCAGGTCCTCCTCACGGATGCCGTGCAGCGCCAGGCCGAAGCGGCAGCAGTAGACCGTCCCGCCCTCGGCGATGTAGGTCTCGAGCGAGGCGTTCATGTTGAGCTCGCCCGGGAAGCCGGCATCGCCCGTCGTCGGGAAGCCGCGGTTGGCCGAGCACGCCAGGGTGCCGGGGCCGTAGAAGTAGATCGCGGTCTCGAAGCCCTTGCGGAGCGCGCGGGTCGCCTGCAGGATCGCCACGAAGCTGACCGACGACTCGTGCGGGATGCCGTGGATCAGCGTGAAGTACGACTGTCCCTCCTCGGCCTGGTAGTCGGGGAAGATCTTCGTCGAGCCGTAGAGGTTGGTGCCCTTGGGCAGCGACGGGTGCTGGATCTCGGCCAGCGAGGCCTCGATGTTGGCGGCGATCTGGTCGTCGATCTCGGTCATTGCTTCTCCTGGGTGCTGGGTCGGGATTCTCAGGGGTGCTGCACTGGCTCGTACGAGCCAGGGATCGTGGGAGTGGTCAGCCGTGGAGGGGAGCCCTCAGCCGTACAGAGAGGTGAAGTTGCCGCGGAAGAAGGCCTGGGCGAGCTCCGGGTCCTTCGCGACGGCCGACAGGCGCGCGTACTCGCCCTCGAAGTCGCCCCAGGGGCAGTCGGTCGCGAACAGGATGCGGTCGTGGCCGATGCCGCGCTTCTCGATCTCCTGCACGAGCCAGACCGGCGCGAAGCCGATCGTCCAGCTCGTGTCGGTGTAGACCTGCTTGCCGGCCTCGATCCAGTCGAAGAGTCGGCCGCCGATGAGCTTCATGTGACCGCTCATGCCGCCGCCGAGGTGGACCAGGTGGATCTTGGTGTCGTCGCCGTACTTGTCGACGAGCGTGCCGACCTGGTCGACGTCGGAGGCGGCGCCCGGCGACGTGTGGACGTGGACCACGAGGTCGTGCTCCGCCGCGGTCGTGAAGATCTTGTCGATCTCGTCGGCGCAGTCGGGGTCGGTCGGGTGGCCGCCGAGCAGGAAGCTGGTCTTGAGCGCCTTGACGCCGGACTCGCCCACGAGCTTCAGCGCCTCGTCGTTGCGGGCCGCGTCGGACGCCTTGGGCGAGACCCACAGGCCGCAGCTCACGCGATCGTCCTTCTGGGCCGCCTCGATCGCCAGCGGGTTGAGGTCGAACGCCGCGTCGGGGATCGGGACGCCGTAGTTGGGCAGCACCAGCGCGCGCTCGGTGCCCTCACGGTCGAGGTCGGCGAAGAACGCGGCGACGGTCTCCTTGGCGGTGACGTCGGCGCGAATCGCCGGGCCTCCGTAGAAGGGGAACTCCGGCAGCGCGCCGATGTGGCGGTGGCTGTCGAACACTCGCTGGGTCATGCATCCAGTGAGCGCCCCGGATGTTTCGGGTTGGTCACGGTCGGAACAAAGAGCCGTGACGTGTCCGTGTCCCCGTGTTACGCCCCCTCCGCCGACGAGAGCGTTCCCGCCCCCCGAGGAGAGCGTTCCCGCCCCTCGAGGAGACCGTTGCCGCCCTGATCAGGGGCGGTAAAGGTCTCGCCAAGGGGCGGAAAGGGTCTCGTCAGCGGGGGGGGGTGGGCCAGGTCTCGTCGCGCCAGGCCGCGTCCCAGAACATCCACTCGAAGCGGGTCGACCGCCGATAGACGTCGATCACCGCCGGGACGTCGGTCGCCACGGCGTCGAGGTAGGCCTCGGCCCGGCGCACCGCCTCGTCGAACGCGGGCGCGGCGTAGGTGTCGATCCACGCCGCATACGGGTGCTCGCCCGGCGAACGGCTCGCGAGGACGTGACGCCCGACCTCGGCATAGACACGAAAGCACGGCAGCACCGCTGCCAGGGCCACCTCGAACGGCGCCGTGGCCGCGGTCGACTCCAGGAACCCGGTGTAGGCCGCGCACGTCGGCGACGCCTCGGGCGATGCCCCCGAGTCCGGGTCGAGCCCGCGAGGGACGAGGTACGAGCGGTGGAGCTCACGCTCCGCGGCGATCGCCCCGACGGCCGATCCCGCCAGCAGCTCGATGCCCGTCGGATCGGGTGCTCGGGCCGCCAGCTGGGCCAGCACGCGGGCGTAGCGATCGAGGTAGTGGGCGTCGTCGACGAGATAGCGGACGAACACCTCCTCCGGCAGGCTCCCGTCGGTGAGCCCGAGGACGAACGGGTGCCGGCAGATCGCGTCGAACCAGTCGTCGACGGCGTCCCAGCACCGCTGCGACGCCGTCATCCCGCCACCCGGTGGTCGACGGGGCCGTTGCCACGCCCCACCTCGAGCGACGCACCCGCGACGAGCGCGCGGGTCAGGTAGGCCTTGGCCGCCTCGACCGCGACCGGCACCTGCTCGCCCCGCACCAGGTAGGCCGCGATCGCCGACGACAACGTGCACCCCGTCCCGTGCGTGTGGGACGTGGCCACGCGCGGCGCCGCCAGGTGCTGCACGCCGTCCGCCGAGACCAGCACGTCGACACTTCGATCCCCCGCCAGGTGCCCTCCCTTGACGAGCACGTGACGGGATCCCAGCGCCAGGAGGGCGCGGCCGACGGGCTCGAGATCGTCCTCGGACTCGATGCCGAGGCCCGACAGCACCTCGGCCTCGGGGACGTTGGGCGTCACGACCGTCGCCAGCGGGAGCAACAGCTCCCTGATCGCCGCGACCGCGTCCTCCGGCACCAGCCGGTCGCCCGACGTGGCCACCATGACGGGGTCGAGCACGACGAACGGCACCGGGTGGCTCCGCAGCACGTCCGCGACCGCCGCGACGACCTCGGCGCTGCCGAGCATCCCGATCTTGACCGCCCGGACGTCGAGGTCCTCGACCACCGACAAGTGCTGCTGCGTGATGAACTCGATCGGCACCGGGTGGATGCCGGTCACCCCGAGCGTGTTCTGCACCGTGAGCGCGGTGATGACGGTCGCGCCGTAGACGCCCAGCGCACTCGCGGTCTTGAGGTCGGCCTGGATGCCGGCCCCACCCGACGGGTCGGACCCCGCGATGGTCAGCATCACGGGTGTCCGGCTCATGCGTGCACCCCTCGGCGGCGCAGCCCCGCGTCGACGCAGGCCCGCAGCTCCCGCGCCGCGGCCGCCGGATCGGCCGCGCCGCAGATCGCACTGACGACCGCGATGCCGTCGGCGCCGGCCGCCACGACGTCCTCGGCGTTGCCGGCGTGGATGCCACCGATCGCGACGAGCGGCAGCCGTCCCGCCAGGCCGGCAGCGATCGCACGGACGCCGTCGAGCCCGAACGGCGCGGACGTGTCGGTCTTGGTCGGCGTCGCCCACACCGGGCTGGCCGCGACGTAGTCGCACGCGGCGAGCTCGACCGCGTCGTCGAGCTGGGCCAGGTCGTTGATTGACCAGCCGATCATGGCGCCGGGCCCGAGCGCTGCCCGCGCCGCGCTCGGCGGGGTGTCGGAGACACCGACGTGCAGGCCGTCGCCCAGACGGGCGGCCTCGACGTCGTCGTTGGCGAGCACGGCGGCGGCAGCAGGCAGCACCGACCGCAGGCGCCCGATCACCGCGGCTCGGGCCTGCGGCGTGCCCGCCTTGTCCCGCACCTGCACGCACGTCGCTCCCCCGGCGACGGCTGCGGCGGCGACGCCCTCGAGGTCGTCGTAGGCAGGGTCGGTCACGAGGTAGACCCTCAGGTCGACGGTCATGACCGGTCGACGCGGACGGTCGAGAGCCGGTCGGCGTCGAGCGCCGCGAGCTCGTCGAGCAGCCGCACCCGGAAGCTGCCCGGGCCGGCCGCTCCGTCACCGGCGCGTGCCCCCGCCGCGGCGAGCATCGCCATCGCCCCCACCGATGCGTCGAACGGGTCGTCAGCGACGGCGCAGCACGCGGCGACGAGTGCCGTCGCGGAGCAGCCGAGCGCCGTGACCAGCGGCATCAACGTGTGCCCGCCGTGCACCACGGCCAGCCGCTCACCGTCGGTGACGACGTCCTCGGCCCCTGTCACGACCACCACGGTCGACAGGCTGCCGGCCAGCGCCCGCGCAGCGTCGACGGCGTCGAGCGCGGCCGCCTGGCTGTCGACCCCGCGACCGCCCACCCGCTCGTCGGCGATCGCCAGGATCTCGCTCGCGTTGCCCCGGACGACCGTCGGCGCGTACGCCAGCAGGTCGCTCACGATCTCGCGACGATAGGCCGTCGCCCCGACGGCGACCGGGTCGAGCACCCACGGCGTGCCCACCTCCCGGGCGGCCGAGGCGGCCGCCGTCATGCCCTCGACCCACGACGGGGACGGCGTGCCGATGTTGATGCCGACGGCCGAGGCGATGCGGGCGAACTCCCCCGACTCGCGGGCGTCGTGCACCATCGCGGGCGAGGCGCCGACCGCGTTGAGGACGTTGGCGGCGACGTCCATCGACACGAAGTTGGTGACGTACTGCACGAGCGGCGACCGCTCCCGCACGCGTGCTGCGACGTCGACGACGGACGTGGTGACAGGACTGTTCATCCCAGGCTCCCTAGCGCCGGTGCTAACCGGATCAGGTTCGGCGGGTCTCATCTCAGCCCCTCGGTAGGGGCACCCCGGCCTTGTGTGGCTCGAACATACAAGAGGCCCCGTCCGGCGTGCGGACGGGGCCTCTCGACGAACGGGTGACTAGCGAGCGGCCTGGCCGTCGATGTAGTCGGCGTCCTGCTGCTGCCACGAGAAGTGCGAGCGCAGCACCTTGCCGGTGGCCTCGATCGGGTGACCGGCCTCCTCGGCGCGCAGACGCGTGAACTCCGGCGCGCCGGCGTCCTGGTCGTCGATGAAGCGCTTGGCGAAGGTGCCGTCCTGGATCTCGGCGAGCACCGACTGCATGCGCTCCTTGACGCCGGCGTCGATGACGCGCGGGCCGGAGACGTAGTCGCCGTACTCGGCGGTGTCGGAGATGCTCCAGCGCTGCTTGGCGATGCCGCCCTCCCACATCAGGTCGACGATCAGCTTGAGCTCGTGCAGCACCTCGAAGTAGGCGATCTCGGGCTGGTAGCCGGCCTCGGTCAGGGTCTCGAACCCGGCCTGGACCAGGTGCGACACACCGCCGCACAGCACGGCCTGCTCGCCGAAGAGATCGGTCTCGGTCTCCTCGGTGAAGGTCGTCTTGATGACGCCGGCGCGCGTGCCGCCGATCGCCTTCGCGTAGGACAGCGCGAGGTCCCACGCCTTGCCGCTGGCGTCCTGCTCGACCGCGATGATGTCGGGGATGCCGCGGCCGTCGACGAACTCGCGACGGACCGTGTGACCCGGAGCCTTGGGGGCGACCAGGACGACGTCGACGCCCTCGGGGGCGGTGATGTAGCCGAAGCGGATGTTGAAGCCGTGACCGAAGACGATCGCGTCGCCGTCGACGAGGTTGGGCTCGATCGAGTCGGCGTAGACGTGGCGCTGCACCTGGTCGGGGGTCAGGATGACGATGACGTCAGCCTCCTCCACGGCCTCGGCGACGCTGCGGACCCGCAGGCCCTCGGCCTCGGCCTTGGCGCGGCTCTTGGAGCCTTCGGGCAGTCCGACGCGCACGTCGACGCCCGAGTCGCGCAGGTTGAGCGCGTGGGCGTGACCCTGGCTGCCGTATCCGATGACCGCCACATGGCGGCCCTGGATGATGCCCAGGTCAGCGTCGTCGTCGTAGAACAGTTCAGCCACGGGGTGATTCTCCTTGGATCGTGCCTTTGAGGCAGGGATGTCAGCTAGCTTGCGAGCCGGGAACGGTGCGCAGGGTGCGGTCGGTGATGGAGCGGGATCCGCGGCCGATGGCCACGCGTCCGGACTGGGCGATCTCGCGGATCCCGAACGGCTCGAGGACGTTCAGCATCGCGGTGAGCTTGCCCGCGTCTCCGGTCGCCTCGATCGTCACGGCATCGGTGGCAACGTCGACCACCTTAGCCCTGAAGAGGTTGACGGTCTCCAGCACCTGTCCGCGGGTCTGGGGGTCGGTCTTGACCTTGATCAGCATCAGCTCGCGCTCGACGGCGCTCGAGGAGTCGAGCTCGACGATCTTGAGCACGTTGACGAGCTTGTTGAGCTGCTTGGTGACCTGCTCGAGCGGCAGCTCGTCGACGTTGACGACGATCGTCATCCGCGAGATCTCGGGGATCTCGGTCGGACCGACGGCCAGCGAGTCGATGTTGAAGCCGCGCCGCATGAACAGGCTGGAGACGCGGGCCAGGACACCGGGGGTGTTCTCGACCAGCACCGAGAGGGTGTGCTGCGTGCTCATCAGAGGTCCTCGTCGTCCCACTCAGGCGCGAGGTCTCGCGCGATCTGGATGTCGTCGTTGCTGGCGCCACCGTGGACCATCGGCCACACCATCGCGTCGCGCTCGACCACGAAGTCGATGACGACGGGGCGGTCGGTGATCGCCATGGCCTTCTCGATCGTCGCGTCGAGGTCGGCCTCGTTGTCGCAGCGCAGGCCGACGCATCCGTAGGCGTCCGCGAGCTTGACGAAGTCAGGGATGCGACGAGCGCCGATCGACTCCGGGCCCGTGTTGAGGTCGGTGTTGGAGTAGCGGCTCTCGTAGAGCAGCGTCTGCCACTGGCGGACCATGCCGAGCGAGGAGTTGTTGATGACGGCGACCTTGATCGGGATGCCCTCGAGCGCGCACGTCGCGAGCTCCTGGTTGGTCATCTGGAAGCAGCCGTCGCCGTCGATGGCCCAGACGACCGAGCCCGGCAGGCCCACCTGGGCGCCCATCGCGGCCGGCACGGAGTAGCCCATCGTGCCGGCGCCGCCGGAGTTGAGCCACTGCCGCGGACGCTCGTAGTCGACGTAGTGGGCCGCCCACATCTGGTGCTGCCCGACGCCGGCGACGTACGTCGCCTCGGGGCCGGCGATGGCGCTGAGGCGCTCGATCACGGTCTGCGGCGCCAGGCCCGTCTCGGGCTTGTCGTAGCCGACGGGGAACTTGGCCTTGACGCCCAGCATCTGGGACTTCCAGGCGGAGTAGTCGCCCTGGACGCCGTCGTCGGCGGCCTGCTTCTGCAGCATCGTGATGAGATCGGCGATGACCTCGCGGCAGTCGCCCACGATCGGGACGTCGGCCGTGCGGTTCTTGGAGATCTCGGCCGGGTCGATGTCGGCGTGGATGATCTTGGCCAGCGGGGCGAACGACGCCAGCTGGCCCGTCACCCGGTCGTCGAACCGCGCGCCCAGCGAGATCAGCAGGTCGCTGCGCTGCAGCGCCGCCACGGCCGCGACGGTGCCGTGCATGCCCGGCATGCCCAGGTGCAGCTCGTGCGAGTCGGGGAACGCACCGCGCGCCATGAGCGTCGTGACGACGGGGATCTGCGTCAGCTCGGCGAGCATCTTGAGCTCGGCCGACGCGTTGGCCTTGATGACACCGCCACCGACGTAGAGGACGGGACGCTCGGCGGCCGCCATCAGGCGTGCGGCCTCACGGACCTGCTTGCCGTGCGGTCGGGTCGTCGGCCGGTAGCCCGGCAGGGCCAGCTCGGTCGGCCAGTGGAACGAGGTCGAGGCCTGCAGCGCGTCCTTGGCGATGTCGACCAGGACCGGGCCGGGACGACCGGTGCCGGCGATGTGGAACGCCTCGGCGATGACGCGCGGGATGTCGGCCGCGTCGGTCACGAGATAGCTGTGCTTGGTGATCGGCATCGTGATGCCGCGGATGTCGGCCTCCTGGAAGCCGTCGGTGCCGATCAGGTGCGTCGCGACCTGTCCGGTGATGGCGACGATCGGCACGGAGTCCATGAACGCGTCGGCGATCGCGGTGACCAGGTTGGTCGCGCCGGGTCCCGAGGTCGCCATGCAGACACCGACGCGGCCGGTGACCATCGCATAGCCCTGCGCGGCGTGCCCGGCGCCCTGCTCGTGGCGCACCAGGATGTGGCGGATCTGCTCGGAGTCGAAGAGCGGGTCGTACGCGGGAAGGATCGCGCCGCCCGGGATGCCGAAGATCGTGTCCACCCCGGCGTGCTCCAGCGCGCGCACGAGGCTCTGGGCCCCGGTCAGCTGCTCAGCGATCTGCTCGGTCATGAGTTCTGCTACCTAACTGTTCGTTCCATCGTATGCCGGTCGCCATCCGGCCTGTTCGCATAAAAAAATCCCCCGGCCCCAGACCGTTCGCTGGGTGCAATCGAGGGAGACGCGTGGCGTGGTGGGCCAGCGCGTCAGTGACGTACTACGAGAAGGTTCATGTGCACCTGACAAGTCTCGTCGCCGGACCGAGGATGGTCAAGTCGTGAGACAACGCGTACCACCATGTGGACGCGGCGAGAACGACTCCGCGTCGTTCCAGCCCACCGGATCTGACAAGACCGGTGACCAACTGACACGATGTCTGCGTCCGCCCGCCACTCATGACGCGGGCCAGAACTAGGGGAACCCATGAAGAAGACTCTCAGCACGGCCGTCGTCGTTGCTGCTCTGGCACTCACGTCCGCCTGTGGCGGCGGCAGCGACCGTCCCAGCAAGGGCGAGCTCGCCGACCAGCTCGAGAAGTCGTCGAACGGTGCCATCACCAAGAAGCAGGCCGACTGCGCTGCTGCCGCGATCCTCGACTCCAAGCTGTCGGACGAGGCCCTCAACGCGCTCGCCGAGGGCGACGCTGACTACAAGCCCAGCGACGAGGACAAGAAGGTCCAGGCCGACATGACCACCGCGATCGGCAAGTGCGTCACCGGCTGACGTCCTGCCCCGCGACGGCCCGTGACGATCCCTGATCGTCGCGGGCCGTCGTGCGTCTCACAGCAGGGGCAGCGCCGCGTCGTCGCTCGCGACGCGCCCGGTCGCCCGGCGGATCCAGTCGAGCCGGTCGCCCACCTGCGGCGTCGTGCCGTTCGCGGCCTCGTAGACACCGGCGAGTGCCGCGGACACCGCCTCGACCGGGCCGTCGAGCAGCGGTGCGGGTGCGACCTGCGGCACCGAACGGGCCAGGTCGTCACCGTGCACGACCAGCTCGATCAGGCGGGTCAGCACGAAGTCGTCGAGCGTGATCGGCCCGCGCGGCCCCCTCACCACGTCGGCCCGCAGCCGCTCGAGGCTGCGGAAGCCGAGCCGGGCGCAGTTGTCGATGCCACCGAGCACGTCGGCACGGAGCGACCGCGCCAGCTCGGTGGTGCCGTCGGCGATCTCCTGCGCCGACGCGGCGTAGGCGCCGAGGTAGGAGCCCAGCGGCTGCGGCTCGGCACCGCGCTCCGGGCCGAGCAGGGTCAGCGCCAGGAACGACCGCCCGAGGTGCGTCACCAGCTCGTGGACGTTCCAGGCCTCGAGGACGCTGGGATCGTCGCGGTGGTCGAGCAGTCCGGACTCCCCGATCCAGGCACGCAGCGCCGTCCACTGGTCCTGGAGCAGCGCCGAACGGGTCACCAGGGCGACGCCTCGTAGTCCTTCAGGAACACGCCGTGGACGTCCTCCCCCGCCTCGCCGCGCACGATCGGATCGTAGACGCGTGCCGCCCCGTCGACCAGGTCGAGGGGCGCCTTGAACCCCTCCTCCGCCAGACGGACCTTGGTCGGGTGCGGCCGCTCGTCGGTGATCCACCCGGTGTCGACCGCGGTCATCAGGATGCCGTCCTCGGCCAGCATCTCCCCCGCGCTCGTGCGGGTCAGCATGTTGAGGGCTGCCTTCGCCATGTTGGTGTGCGGGTGCCCGGGGCCCTTGTAGCGCCGGCCGAACTGCCCCTCCATCGCCGAGACGTTGACGACGTACGTCCGACGGGCCTCGGCTGCGGCCATCGAGGGACGCAACCTGCTGACGAGGATGAACGGCGCCGTCGTGTTGCAGAGCTGCACCTCGAGCAGCTCGAGGGCGTCGACCTCGTGGACGCGCTGGGTCCAGCTGTTGATGTCGACCGTGTCGGGCACGAGCCCTCCGGCGTCGATGCGACTGAGGTCGGCCGAGCCGGCCGTCATCGCCAGGGACGTGAGCTCCTCGGCCGTGTGGCTGTCGCCCGCGAGCACGGGATGGGCCGACACCGAGCCGACCAGCGCGGCCGGGTGGGCGTCGCTCGTGTGGCCGAACGTCAGCAGCTCCGGCAGCGGCCCCTCGGGCAGCGGAGCCGACTCGGCCTCGGCCAGCGGCGCGTAGGCCCCCGGCGTGCGGCGAACCGTCTGGGCCGCGTTGTTGATCAGGATGTCGAGCGGCCCGGCAGCGGCGACGGAGTCGGCCAGGCCCACCACCTGCGCCGGGTCGCGCAGGTCGATGCCGACGATGCGGAGCCGGTGGATCCAGTCGGCGCTGTCGTGCATCGCGGTGAACCGGCGCACCGCGTCGTGGGGGAACCGGGTCGTGATGGTCGTGTGGGCGCCGTCGCGGAGCAGCCGCAGCGCGATGTACATGCCGATCTTGGCCCGCCCGCCGGTGAGCAGCGCCCGCTTGCCCGTCAGGTCGGTGCGGGCGTCGCGCCTGGACCGGTTGAGGGCCGCGCAGTCGGGGCAGAGCTGGTGGTAGAACGCGTCGACGACGGTGTACTTCTGCTTGCAGATGTAGCAGGGCCGCGGGACGAGCAGCGTGCCTGCCGTGGCGCCCTCGGCGTTGGAGACCAGCGGGATGCCCTCGGTCTCGTCGTCGATCCGGGTGGGCGACCCCGTCGCGGTGCTCGCCACGACGGCGCGGTCGGCAGCGGCGATCTGGGCCCGCTTCTCCAGGCGGCGGTGCTTCTTGACGTTCTTGTAGAACGTGCCGCAGGCGCGTCGCAGCGCGACGTAGTCGGGATCCTCCTCGTCTAGGCGCTCGGCGGCGGCCAGCACCCGCAGAGCGATCACCAGCTCGTCAGGATCGATGTCGGAGACGGGCTCGGGGGGATCGACTGGGACGCTCATGACGTCCCCATTCTAGGTGCGGCGCACCGCGCGTCCGACACCCCGCCGCTGCACGGGGTTGGGGCCGGTTGCTTTCATGGGGAAGTTCCGTCCCCCATCTCGAAGGACCACCATGATGCGACGCACCACCGGGCTCGCGCTTGCCGCGCTCGCCCTCACGATCACCAGTGCGTGCGGCGGCAGCTCATCCGACGGCGACACCGCCGGCGACACGAAGACGTCGAGCGCGCCGACCTCCGCCGCACCGTCCGACGCCACACCGGCCACACCTGCCGCGCCTGTCGAGTCCGTCGACCCCGACGAGCGCCCCTCGGTCAAGCAGCTCACCGCGACGCTCAAGACCGCTGGCCTCACCGACAAGCAGGCCGGCTGCTTCGGCGAGAAGCTCGACGACTCCAAGCTCCCCGACGAGCTGCTCGCCGCGCTGGTCAACCGCGACGTGAAGTACAAGCCGAGCACCAAGGACACCAAGGCCTACCAAGACATCGCGGCGTCGGCCGCGAAGGACTGCGCCTGATCCGACACCCCTGAGCCGGCCGACGGGTCGGGCTCGCAGAGGGCCGCCACCGCGAGGTGGTGGCCCTTTCGCGTTCCGGCGCAGGTCACCGGCGGACCGCCAGGTCAGCGGCGCCAGCGACCCCGACGGCGGGGTGGCGCGACCCTGAACGTGTCACCGACGGCGGTCAGCACCTCGGCCGGCACGACGCCGGTGGGCACGATCCTGATCGCCGCGACGCCGAGGGCACCGGGGTCGACCACCGAGGCCGTCGCGGCCCTGAGCGCCGCGGTGGCCGGCGCAGGGTCGTCGGCGGCGAAGGCGAGACATCCCAGCGGGGGGCTGTCGTCGACGCGGTACGTGAAGGCGACCAGGTCACGCACGGCCGCCGGGCCGGACATCGTCGCGCGGACGGCGTCGAGCACGTCGCCCGCCAGCTCGTCCCAGCTGCCCACCAGGATCGCCACGTCGGGCGGGAACGGATCGAGCAACGGCCGGAGCGCGGAGACGTAGGCCGCCGATGCCGTCATGCCCGACGGGCGCTCGGGGTCGACGACGACGCCGATGCCCGGCGGGAGCATCGCCACGAGATCGCGCACCTCGATGGGTCGCAGGTCCCACGACTCGACGTGCAGCGCCTCCTCGGCGATCTCACGGCGCGTCCACACGCACACCATCTGCTGCCCGGGGACGGTCTCGCTCCCCGAGTAGACCCCGGTGCTCCGGTCGACGCCGATCAGCACCGTGGCGAGCAGGAAGTCCCACCGGGTCGCGAAGACCGGTCCGCTCACGCCGTCAGCCGCAGACGGCGCCGTCGGCCGCGGAGCTGACGAGCTTGCGGTACTTGGCGAGCACGCCCTTGGTGTACTTCGGGGGCAGCGGCTCCCAGCCGACCTTGCGCGCCTCGAGCTCGTCGGCGTCGACCGCGACGTCGAGCCGCTTGTTGGCCACGTCGAGGGTGATCTGGTCGCCGTCCTTGACGAACGCGATGGGTCCGCCGTCGACGGCCTCGGGGGCGACGTGACCCACGCACAGGCCCGTCGTGCCGCCGGAGAAACGACCGTCGGTCATCAGCAGGACGTCCTTGCCCAGCCCCGCGCCCTTGATCGCGCCGGTGATGGCGAGCATCTCGCGCATGCCGGGGCCACCCTTGGGGCCCTCGTAGCGGATGACGACGACGTCGCCGGCGACGATCGTGCCGTCCTCGAGGGCGTCCATCGCCTTGCGCTCGCCGTCGAAGACGCGTGCCGTCCCGGTGAAGACGTCGGAGTCGAAGCCGGCGCTCTTGACGACGGCACCCTCCGGGGCCAGGGTCCCGTGCAGGATCGTCAGGCCGCCGGTCTGGTGGATCGGCTTGTCGATCGCACGGATGACGTCGCCGTCGATGCGCTGCTCGATGTGCGCGAGGTTCTCGGCCATCGTCTTGCCGGTGACCGTCAGGCAGTCGCCGTGCATCAGGCCCGCATCGAGCAGCGCCTTCATGATGACCGGGATGCCACCGACCTTGTCGACGTCGTTCATGACGTAGCGGCCGAACGGCTTGAGGTCGCCCAGGTGCGGGACCTTGTCGCCGATGCGGCTGAAGTCGGCGAGGGTCAGGTCGACCTCGGCCTCGCGGGCGATGGCCAGCAGGTGCAGGACCGCGTTGGTGGATCCACCGAGCGCCATGACGACGGTGATGGCGTTCTCGAACGCCTCCTTGGTCAGGATGTCGCGGGCCGTGATGCCCTGGCGCAGCATCTCGACGACGGCCTCGCCCGAGGCGATCGCGTACTCGTCGCGGCGGCTGTCGATCGCGGGCGGGGCCGAGGAGCCCGGCAGGCTCATGCCGAGGGCCTCGGCGGCCGACGCCATGGTGTTGGCGGTGTACATGCCACCGCAGGCGCCCTCGCCGGGGCAGATGGCGCGCTCGATCTTGTCGACCTGCTCGCGCGACATCTTCCCGGCGAGACAGGCGCCGACGGCCTCGAAGGCGTCGATGATCGTGACGTCCTTGCCGTCGACGTTGCCGGGCATGATCGACCCGGCGTAGACGAAGACGCTCGCCAGGTCGAGGCGTGCGGCAGCCATCAGCATGCCGGGCAGGCTCTTGTCGCAGCCCGCGAGCAGCACGGACCCGTCGAGGCGCTCGGCCATCATCACGGTCTCGACCGAGTCGGCGATGACCTCGCGCGAGACGAGCGAGAAGTGCATGCCCTCGTGGCCCATCGAGATGCCGTCGGACACCGAGATCGTGCCGAACTCGAGCGGGTATCCCCCGCCGGCGTGCACACCTTCCTTGGCGCGCTTGGCGAGGCGGTCGAGCGAGAGGTTGCAGGGGGTGATCTCGTTCCAGCTCGAGGCCACGCCGATCTGGGGCTTCGCCCAGTCGTCGTCACCCATGCCGACGGCGCGCAGCATCCCTCGTGACGCGGTGGCCTCGAGGCCATCGGTGACGGTGCGGCTGCGCGGCTTGATGTCGATCTCGTTCTCGGAAGGCATGTGCCCAAGATTACGCGCGAGGCGCCGGGCCTCGTTCGCGGAGTCCCTCCCGGCTGCGGCTAGAACAGCGGCACGAACACCAGCGCGAGCGCCCAGCTGACGAAGCTGCCCACCAGGACGTACTCCGCCCGCAGGCCGTCAGGCCCGTCGCGCGAGATCTCGGGGAACCGCAGGATGCCCTTGGCCGCCACGACCACCGCGATGACCGCGAGGTTGCCGCTGAGCGCGCAGGCGAGCACGAACCACCGCTCGAGCGGCCCGAGGACCCGGCCCCCCTTGAGGTCGTTGCCCTGGTCGAGGACGTGCGGCCCGGTCGCCTGGAGCACCCGGCGAACGACCACGTTGGCCGCGGTCGCGAGGAACAGCACGACGCCGAGCCCCAGGGCGGCCCGGTCGAGCGGCACGGCGGCCAGTCGCGGGATCGGGAGGTCGTCGTACCAGTCCTGCAGAGGCGCGTCGTCAAAGCTCAGCGCGCCGGACGACAGCACCAGGACGGTGCTCGCCACCCCGAGCAGCCCGATGCCGGCGGACGAGTCATGGTCGGCCGCGTCGACCCACACGACGAGCACGATGCCGAGGACGACCGCGAGCCACAGCGTGTGCCAGCCGGCGCCGAGCGTGAGCAGGCCTGCCACGAGCACGACCACACCGACGGCGACCTTCCAGCGCCGCGACAGGTCGGCCAGGCCGACCGCGGCCAGCAGCACCGCGAGGGCACTCATCGGGGCACCTCGCCGATCGACTGCACCAGGGCGCTGATGCCGGCCCGATGACGCTGCGACACCGCGGAGGTCGAGATGCCCTCGTCGTCGGCGATCGTCGCCAACGTCCTGCCGTCGAGCACGCCGAGGGCGATCCGCCGCTGTCGGGCGTCGAAGTCGCTGACGATCGTGTCGCGGCAGAGCAGGTAGGCGTTCGCCATGTCTCCCCCTTCGTGGTCGGGTCGCACGATCCTGGTCCGCAGACCCGGGACCTGTCGCCCCATGGCCTTGGCGGCGTCGATCGCCTCACGCGCCGACCACCAGGCCGGACCGTCCTGGGTCAGACCGTAGGCGGAGCTGCCGACGATTTCCAGATGGCCGACCCCGATCCCGAACCGGCAGTCCATCGGCTCCGGCAGGGCGAGTCGCAGCAGTACGGTCGCGTACGCCGCACCGTGCAGGTCGGCGTAGACGCCCTGCAGCTCGTCGCCGATCGTGGGCTCGAGCGGCTGCACGGCCTCGACCCGGTCGTTGACCGCAGCGAGCGCGGCGACCAGCTGCTCCTGGGCCTGCGTGCGCGAAGGCTGCTCGCGGGAGCCGACGAGGTCGCCGATCACCGCATAGTGCAGTGAAGCGTTCTGGTTCATTTCCCCATAGTGAAGTCATTTGCTTCAAATAGCAAGAGTGAAGTGTTGCGCTTCACCGATTAGGGTGGACGCATGAGCATCGCCTTCGTGACCAGCAGCACTCACCGCCCCTACGACGCCGACCTCCCGCTCCTCCTCGCAGCCGCGGAGCAGCGCGGCACGGATGCAGAGATCGTCGTGTGGGACGACCCGGCCGTCGACTGGCCGTCGTACGACGCGGTGGTCGTGCGCTCGTGCTGGGACTACATCGCCCGCCGCGACGAGTTCCTCGCCTGGGCCGCGGCGGTGCCGCAGCTGCACAACTCCCACGACGTCCTGACCTGGAACACCGACAAGGTCTATCTCCAGCAGCTGCAGGCCGCCGGCGTGCCGATCATCGAGACCCGGTGGGACGTCGCCGCCGGAGACGACATCGGCGACCACGACGAGTGGGTCGTGAAGCCCACGATCTCGTCCGGCTCGAAGGACACCGCCCGCTGGTCCACCCGCGAGCAGGTGTGGGCCCACAGCGCCGAGCTCGTCGCCGCCGGCCGCACCTCCATGACACAGCCCTACATCGCCTCGGTCGACGACGAGGGCGAGACCGCCATGCTCCACTTCTCCGGGACGTTCTCGCACGCCATCCGCAAGGGCCCCCTCCTCAACCGCGGTGAAGGCGTCCGACAGGACCGCGACAGCCGCGAGTCGATCACCCCGCGCACGCCGTCCGACGCCCAGCGGGAGGTCTCCGAGCACGTGCTCGCGACGGCCGTCTCCCTGCTGGGCCTCGAGTCGGCTCCGCTCTACGCGCGGATCGACCTGGTGACCGGCGCCGACGGCGCGCCCGTCCTCATCGAGCTCGAGCTCGCGGAGCCCAGCCTCTTCCTGCCCGACTCCGACGGCGGCGCCGGACGATTCGTCGACGCGGTGCTGGCGCTGGGCTGAGGGCCGGCGAGCCGCGGTCAGTCTGCCGAGCACAGACGGCGCGCAACAGATTCAACTCGACACAGGACTCAAGCGTCGTCTCATCCAAAGTGCAGAATCGCACATGTTCTGCTGCGGTTGCAGGAGATTTGTATCGCCAAAGCCTTGTGATCGAACGTCTGTTCGAGTAGTCTGGGGTCATGAATCCGCAGCCGACGATCGAGGCGATGCGCACCGCTGCGCTCGCGCTCTCGTCGGGGGATGTGCGGGAGTCGTTGCATGCGGTGCAGGTTGCCCAGGATGCTTTGGATGCGGCGAAGTCGATGTTGTTGGCGGAGCTTCAGGGTTCGAAGGAGTTCGAGCTCGATGGTGCGTCGACCCTGAATGCGTGGGTCCGTAACCAGCTGCGGCTGAAGCCGGGCCAGGCATCGATCCTCGTTCGCAACGTTCAGGCGTTGGGTGACTTGTCGTTGGTGGCTGAAGCGGCCTTGGCCGGCAAGATCAGCGCCGCGCATGTGGCGGTGTTCGCCTACGGGTTGCGGCACATCGGGTTGGAGTCGATGCGCGAGTTCGAGGCCGAGTTCGTCGAGGTCGCTCTGGCTCGTGCGCCGGGTGATCTGTTCGAGGCGGTCAAGCACCTCCAGGACGTGCTGCATCCCGAGGACCTGGACGAGAAGTACTTGGACGGGATGGAGAAGGAGGACTTCTCCATCGACGCACTGCCGGACGGGTTTCATGTGACCGGGTTCTTGAACACCGTCACCGGGTCGAAGCTGAAGAAGGCTATCGACGCCCTCTCCGCTCCTACGGGGGTGGATGACACCAGGACCGGGGCCGAGCGTCGGGTCCAGGCCGTCGACGACCTCGCGTCGGCGTTCCTCGGTTCAGGACTGCCGGCTGACAAGGGCGTCAAGCCCCACATGAGCGTGTTCGTGGACGCCGAGACCCTCGCCGCTGCGGCCGAGCATGTCGAGCAGACCACGAAGAAGCCTTATCTGAATCCGCCGGTCATGCCGGCGACGGAGCCCGCGGTGCTGGCCGGTCACGGGGCGATCGGCCCACAGCTGCTGATGATGCTGACGTGCATGGCTGCGGTGACGCCGATCGTGATGAAGGACGGCAAGGCCGTGCAGTCGCAGATCTTGAATGTCGGCACGGCGATGTATTCGCCGAACCTTCGGCAGCGCAAGGGTGTGATCGCTCGGCAGATGGGCGAGTGCGCTGCGCCCGGTTGCAAGCAGACCCATCTGGAGATCCACCACTCGATCTGGTGGTCGATGGGCGGCCCGACCGACATCGACCTCCTCATCGGGCTGTGCACCAGGTGCCATCATCTGGTGCACCGCAACCTCCTGCAGATCAGCGGGGACGCGGTCACCGGGTTCGTGTTCACGACCCGCGACGGCAGACGCCTACGGCGTCGACGACGAACCGGCTACCGCCGAGCCGCCTGACCAGCCACCCATCCCCCTGGTCCGGCGGCCCACCGGCACGCCCGGAGCCGATCCCCCATCGTTGCTGCACGCGTTCCGCGTTGCCACGTGGGGCCTCGCCGTGGACAATCAGCGCGTGCCCACAACCCCCGCCCTCCTGCGCTACTACGACGTCAAGAGTGCTGACGGCACCAGCATCCGGGCGTGGACCAACGACGGCGACGGGCCGACGATCCTGGTCTCCAACGGCCTGGGCACCAACCCGCACGCCTGGCCGTCCCTGCTCCGCCCCGACTCGGGCCTGCGGGTGGTCGGCTGGAACCACCGCGGCGTGGGCGGCTCCGCGCGCCCGGTCGACGGCCGGGTCGACCTCGAGTCGTTCGTCGAGGACGCCATCGCCGTCATGGACGACGCCGGCATCGAGTCCTGCGTCGTCGCCAGCTGGTCGACCGGCGTGACCATCGCGTTCGAGCTGGCCACGCGTCATCCCGAGCGGGTCACCGGCATCCTGGCCGTCGCGGGCGTGCCCGGCAACACCTTCTCGACGATGCTGGCGCCACTGCGGGTGCCTCCGATGCTGGCCCGCGGCGTCATGGTCGGGCTGGCGAAGTCGGTGACCCTGACCGGGCACGCCCTGGCCCCCGTGACCCGCCGCCTCCCGTGGACCAACCTGACCGCCGACATCGTGCGTCAGACGCGCCTCATCCACCCCGCGGCCGACACCGCCGAGCTGCGGACGCTGCTGCAGGAGTTCTTCACGACGCACCCGGCATGGTACGCCAAGCTGGCGCTGAGCGTCGCCCAGCACACGCGGGTGTCGCTGAGCGACATCGACATCCCGGTCACGTTCCTTGCCGGGCGATGGGACGTGCTGACCGGAGCCCGCGACATGCTCACCGCGTCGCAGCGGATCAAGGGCTCGCGCTACCGAGAGCTCAGCGCGACACACTTCATCCCGATCGAGTTCCCCGGGATCGTGCTCGACGAGCTGCGCGAGCTGCTGACCCGCGTCGGCTGAGCCCGACCGTCAGGAGGTCGGCGCGTACGTCAGGCAGTCCGCCGCGTCGGCACCGGGCCCGACCGAGATCGACGTCGCACCGCACTCCAGGTTGTCGTTGTGGCTGCAGTCCGCTCGGTGGCAGGCGCCCACCTTGGCCAGCGTCATGCTGAGCCCGCCGTGGGTCCCGATGTCGATGAACGTGCCGCAGGCGGCCTGGTCGCCGGACACGGTGATCGCTCCCGCGTGACACGCCGTGTCGCTGTTGTAGGAGCACCCTTCGACAGAACAGGTGTGGACTTCGGGGAGATCGACGACGGTCATGGCTGCCTCCTGGTCGGGACGATGGTGCGACCGTAACCCCGCACCCCCCTGATCAGGACAGCCTCACGAAGGTCAGGCTTGGCTCTGTCAGACCGCGATGCGTCCCGCGCGCCCGGTGTCGACGACCAGTCGGTCTCGCCCGTCCGCCTTGGCCTCGTAGAGCAGGGCGTCTGCCCGTCGCACCGCGGAGAGACCGCCGGTCGTGACGCCCGCACTGAAGGTCAGGCCCGACCCGTGGCCCGACCACGCGGCGCGAAGACGGTCGAGCACCAGCCCTGCCTCGTCGGGCGTCGTGCTGGCCAGCACGACGAGGAACTCCTCGCCGCCGTAGCGGAACACCGCGTCCTGGGGACGCACGCCGTTCTTGAGCGCCGTGGCGAAGTCCATCAGCACGACGTCTCCCGCGACGTGACCGTGCTCGTCGTTGAACTCCTTGAAGTGGTCGAGGTCGATCAGTGCCACCGACCCGGTGCCACCGACCCGGTCGAGGTGGACGTCGAGCCGGGTCCGGTTGAGCAGCCCGGTCAGGCTGTCGGTCGTGGCGAGCAGCTCGAGCGCCGCGTTCTTCTGGCGCAGCTCCATGATGAGCCGCGACGGCACCTCGCTGCAGACGACCCACACCGCCGCCGCGACGGGCAGGCGCACGGCCACCTGCCGAGGCTCCAGGTCCATGACCTGGACGAACAGCGCGGCAGCCGGCACCACCAGCGGCAGGCCCCAGTGGGGCGGCTGGCTGAGGCCGACGAACAGGAAGGACAGGACGACCAGGCCCATGACGAGACCCGCTGCCGCATGGGCGACAGCGTCCAGGGCGCCCACGCCGCAGCACACGGCGACGGGCCACAGGAGCAAGGACCACCGACGTTCGAGCTGACGCACGACCATCAGTGCGAGAAACGCGAGGCCGGTCGCAGCCACGACGCCGAGGAGCACGAGACCCACGTCGTACGTGAGCGTCTCCGTCAGGCCGGTGGCGATCAGCAGCACCACGAAGCTGCCGGCGAAGTGCATGCTGCCGCGCAGGTGCCACGCTGCGAGCGCGTCTGGACCATCGACATCAGATGTCAGCGTCACGGGTCTCCCTCCCTGGACTGGTTGCAATTCTAACCGTCCGGGCGGGCCCACACGGGGCAACCGGCAGATTGCCCCGTGTGGGTCGTGCGAGTCGGGTCCTAGGCGAGCTTTTCGAGGATCAGCTCGCGGACACGACCGGCATCGGCCTGGCCGCGCATCTCCTTCATCACCGCTCCGATCAGCGCACCGGCCACACCGAGGTTGCCGGCCCTGATCTTGGCCGCCGCGTCCGGATCGCCTTCGATCGCACGGTCGACGGCCGCGCCCAGCGCACCGTCGTCCGAGACGACCTCGAGCCCCCGGGCCACCACGACCTCCTCGGCCGTGCCCTCGCCGGCGATGACACCGTCGAAGACCGACCTGGCGAGCTTGTCGTTGATGCGTCCCGCGTCGATCAGCGCCTGGATCTCGGCGACCTGCTGCGGCGTGATGCCGAGGGTGTCGATGTCCTGCCCCGACTCGTTGGCGCGACGGGCCATCTCCCCCAGCCACCACTTCTTGGCAGCCTGGGGGGTCGTGCCGGCCTCGACCGTCGCGACGATCAGGTCGAGCGCCCCGGCGCCGATCGTGTCGCGCATGTCGAGGTCGGAGAAGCCCCAGTCGGCCTGGAGCCGGGCGCGACGCACGGCCGGCGGCTCCGGCAGGGTCGCCCGCAGCTCCTCGACCCACTCGCGCGACGGCGAGACGGGAGCCAGGTCGGGCTCCGGGAAGTAGCGGTAGTCGTCGGCGTCGGACTTCTCGCGACCCGACAGCGTCGTGCCGGTGTCCTCCTGGAAGTGACGCGTCTCCTGCACGACCTTGCCCCCGGCGTCGAGGATGCCCGCGTGACGCGAGATCTCGTAGCGCACGGCACGCTCGACCGACCGGAACGAGTTGACGTTCTTGGTCTCCGAACGGGTGCCGAGGACGTCAGAGCCCCTGGGCTTCAGCGACAGGTTGACGTCGGCGCGCAGCGACCCCTGGTCCATGCGGACGTCGGAGACACCGAGACCGCCGATCAGGTCACGCACGTACGACACGTAGGCGCGAGCGACGGCCGGGGCCTTCTCGGGCGGGACCTCGATCGTGCGGGTGACGATCTCGATCAGCGGGATGCCGGCACGGTTGTAGTCGACCAGCGAGAAGTCGGCGCCGTGGATGCGTCCGGTGGAGCCGCCGACGTGCAGCGCCTTGCCGGTGTCCTCCTCCATGTGGGCCCGCTCGATCTCGATGCGGAACGTCTCACCGTCGACCTCGACGTCGACCCAGCCGTCGAACGCGATCGGCTCGTCGTACTGCGAGGTCTGGAAGTTCTTCGGCATGTCGGGATAGAAGTAGTTCTTGCGCGCGAACCGGCACCACTCGGCGATCTCGCAGTTGAGCGCGAGGCCCATGCGGATCGCCGACTCGACCGCCTTGGCGTTGACGACCGGCAGCGCACCGGGCAGCGCCAGGCAGACCGGGCAGACCTGGGTGTTGGGCTCGGCGCCGAACTCGGTCGGGCAGCCGCAGAACATCTTGGTCGCGGTGTTGAGCTCGATGTGGATCTCGAGACCCATCACGGGGTCATAGCGGGTCAGGGCCTCGTCGAACGGGACCAACGTCTCCGTGCTCATCGCACGACCTCCAGCTCGGGTGCACGGGACAGCAGCGTGCCGCCCCACTTCTGCTCGAGCAGTCGCTCGAGCGCGGCGGCCGCGTTGTAGAGGCGGTCGTCGGCCTTCTGCGGGGCCAGGAACTGCAGCCCCACGGGCAGGCTGTCCTCGTCGGCCAGGCCGACGGGCAGCGAGAGGCCGGGGATGCCGACCAGGTTGGCGGGGATCGTCGCGACGTCGCCGAGGTACATCGCGAGCGGGTCGTCCAGCTTGTCGCCGAGCGGGTACGCCGTGGTCGGCGAGGTCGGCGAGACCAGCACGTCGACGTCGGCGAAGGCTGCTGCGAAGTCGCGCGACAGGACCGTGCGGACCTTCTGCGCCGAGCCGTAGTAGGCGTCGTAGTAGCCGCTGGACAGGGCGTACGTGCCCAGGATGATGCGGCGCTTGACCTCGTCGCCGAACCCCGCGTCGCGGCTCGAGGCCATGACCTGCTCGGCGCTCGGGTCGTCGTTGCCGGCGGGAGCCACGCGCACGCCGTATCGCATCGCGTCGAACTTGGCGAGGTTGCTGCTCGCCTCGCTCGGCATCACGAGGTAGTAGGCACCGAGGGCGTACTCGAGGCTCGGGATCGAGACCTCGACAACCTCGGCACCCGCTGCGGTGAGCAGGTCGACGGCCTCGGTGAAGCGTGCCTGCACGCCGGGCTGGAACCCCTCGCCACCGAGCTCCTTGACGATGCCGATCCGCAGGCCCTTGACGTCGGCGCGACGCGCGGCGGCGACGACGGCCGGGACGGCCTCGGGGATGCTCGTGGAGTCCATGGGGTCGTGCCCGCCGATGAGCTCGTGCAGCAGGGCGGCGTCGAGCACCGTTCGGGTGACCGGTCCGGCCTGGTCGAGGCTGCTGGCCATGGCGACGAGACCGTAGCGGCTGACCCCACCATAGGTCGGCTTGACGCCGACCGTGCCGGTCAGCGCACCGGGCTGGCGGATCGAGCCGCCGGTGTCGGTGCCGATCGCCAGCGGCGCCTCGAAGGCGGCGACGGCCGCGGCCGAGCCACCGCCCGAGCCGCCGGGGATGCGGGTCGTGTCCCAGGGGTTGTGCGTCGGACCGTAGGCGGAGTGCTCGGTCGAGGAGCCCATCGCGAACTCGTCCATGTTGGTCTTGCCGAGGATCGGCAGGCCCGCGGCCTTGATCTTGGCGGTGACGGTCGCGTCGTACGGCGGGATCCAGCCCTCGAGGATCTTGGAGCCACAGGTCGTCGGGACGCCCCGGGTCGCCAGGACGTCCTTGACCGCGATCGGCACGCCGGCGAGGTAGGACAGCTCCTCGCCCGAGGCCCGGCGGTCGTCGATGTCGGCGGCCGCGGCGAGCGCGCCCTCGGCGTCGACGTGCAGGAAGGCGTGGATCGCGCCGTCGACCGCGCCGATCCGGTCGAGCAGGGCCCGGGTCACCTCGGCCGACGAGACCTCCTTGGTCGCCAGCGCGTGCGCCAGCTCGTCAGCGGTCTTGCGCGTGAGATCAGTCGTCATGTCAGCCCTCCCCGAGGATCTTGGGCACCAGGAAGCGCTGCTGGTCGGACGCCGGGGCGGCGGCGAGCGCGTCCTCCGGGGCCAGGCTCGGACGGACGACGTCGTCGCGGAACACGTTGTCGACCGGCACCGGGTGGCTCATCGCCGGGACGTCGTCGCCGGCGACCTGCTGGACGCTCGCGACGTGCTCGAGGATGGCGGGGAGCTCAGCGGCGAGGTGGTCGAGCTCAGCGTCGCTGAGGTCGATGCGGGCGAGGCCGGCCAGGTGGACGACGTCGTCACGCGAGATACCCGTGACGGGCTCAGACATACAGCTTCCTTGGGATGGGAGGTCGTGCGATGGGTGGTCGTGCGATGCACCGAGGGTGCTGATCCATCCTAGTGACTCCGGCGCGGACCCGGCGCCGGGCTCCGAGGCTGTCAGATAACCACGTTCTCTGACACGATGGAGCCATGACCGAGCGCATCTCCCAGTTCACCCACGCCGGCTTCACGTTCGACGTGATCGACAGCGGCCCCCTCGACGGCACGCCGGTCGTGCTCCTGCACGGCTTCCCCCAGCGGGCCACGTCGTGGGCGCAGGTCGCCGAGCAGCTCCACGCCGAGGGCTTCCGCACGTATGCGCTCGACCAGCGCGGCTACTCCCCCGGCGCCCGACCCCGCTCCCGCTTCGCCTACCGGATCACCGGCCTCGTCAGCGACGTCAAGGCGCTGATCGACCAGATCGGCCGGCCCGTCCACCTCGTCGGCCACGACTGGGGATCGGCCGTGGCGTGGGCCGTCGCCGGCAACCACCCCGACGACGTCCTCTCCCTGACGGCCGTGTCGGTCGCGCACCCCGGCGCGTTCATGAAGTCGATGCTCAGCAGCTCGCAGATCCTGAAGTCCTACTACATGCTGCTGTTCCAGCTGCCCTTCCTGCCGGAGCGGATCCTCAGCCGGCCCGGCGGCTTCGGTGAGAAGATGCTGCGGGCGTCGGGCATGGACCGCACCATGATCGAGACGTTCCGCAGCGAGATCGTCGCCGACGGCGCCCTGCGCGGCGGCCTCGGCTACTACCGCTCGTTGTTCCTCGGCGCCAACCAGGTGGGGCGCCGGGTGTCGGTGCCCACGACGTACGTCTGGAGCGACGGCGACACCGCGCTGGTCCGCCGCGGCGCCGACCTCAACCCGCAGTTCGTGACGGGCCCGTACGAGCTCGAGGTCATCCACGGCGCGACGCACTGGCTCCCCGACCAGAACGCCGACCAGCTCGCCGCGAGCATCGTCAAGCGGGTGCGGTCCGTCTAGTCCGGAGCGGGGGCCAGGTGCGCGTGCACCTGGGAGACCGCGCCGGCCCCCTCGCCGCTGGCCGAGGCCACCCGCTTCATCGACCCGGCCCGGACGTCGCCTGCCGCGAAGATGCCGGGCACCGCGGTCTCCAGCGGGGCGGGCGGCAGACCGTCTCGCCACAGCTGCTTGGGGATGTCGCGACCGGTGAGGACGAAGCCACGCCCGTCACGACTGACCTCGGAGGGCAGCCAGTCGCATCCGGGCTCGGCACCCAGCAGCAGGAACAGCCCGTCTGCGTCGAGCCGCTCGGTCGACCCGCCGACCTCGAGGTCGATCCACTGCAGACGCCCCTCGCCGCCGCCGTCGACGACGTGGGCCCCCGTGCGCACCCGGATCGTGCGCTGCATCTGGATCTCGTCGACGAGATAGGCCGACATCGTCTCGGACAGGCTCGCACGGCGGACGATGATCGTCACCGAGCGGGCGAACCGAGCCAGGTGGATCGCGGCCTGACCGGCTGAGTTGCCACCGCCGACGATGAACACGTCGCGGCCCTCCATCTCGCGGGCGACGCTCGACGCCGCGCCGTAGTGGACGCCGAGACCCACCAGCTCCTCGAGCGCCGGGACACCCAGGCGCCGGTAGCGCACGCCGCACGCGATGAGCACCGCACGAGCCCGGACGACCCCCGCGTCGTACGTCACCTCGTGGAGGTCACCGACGCTCAGCCCCTCGACCGCCCGGCCGGTGAAGATGCGCGCTCCGAACCGGGTGGCCTGGAGACGGGCCCGGAACGCCAGGCGCATGCCCGAGACGCCGCGGGGGAAGCCGAGGTAGTTGCGGATCATCGAGCTCGTGCCGGCCTGCCCGCCGACGGCCTCGGCGTCGAGCACGACGGTGCGCAGGCCCTCCGACGCGCCGTAGACCGCGGCCGCGAGGCCAGCCGGTCCGGCACCGATGATCAGCAGGTCGGCGACGTAGTCGTCACCGAGGTCGGCCGGCGACCCGTAGAACGTGGCCGCCAGGCTCCGCTCCGTCACCCCGGCGATCGGCGGACGTCCGAACGCCGCGACGACCGGCAGCGGAGCGTCGTCGCCGACCTCGGCGAGCAGCTCTCGTCCCACCGGGCTGTCGGGGCGGTAGCGAGTCCACGGCGCACCCATCCGGTCGAGGAAGTCACGGATGCCCGCGACCTCGACCTGCGTGCCGTCGTCGACGATCCGGACGCCCGCGACCTCCGGCGTCGAGGTCGACGTCGCCCACTCCGAGAGGTACTCCGCGATCGCGGTGTGGAACTCCTCGTCGCGGGGGGCCTGCGGGATGATCAGGTAGGTGTCGAGCCGACCGACCGCGAGCGCCGGTCGCAGCTCCTCGAGCGCCTGCTGGAACGTCCCGAACTTCACCAGCACGATGCGCCGGCTGCTCGGCGAGACGTTGCGCAGCACGTCCAGGACGTCGACGGCGTCGATCTCCAGGCCGAAGTCGACGCCGATCAGGGCGATGCCCTGGCCGTCCGCGATGATCGCTGCCGCGTGGTCGGTGACTCCCAGGACGTCCGTCGTCACCCGGATGTCGTAGTCGCGGGCGTACCGGCTCTCGAACTCGTCCTGGAGCACGTCGCGGTGATCTTGAGTCGTGACGAGCAGGATCACGGGAGTGGGCCGCGGAGTCTCGGTCATGGCGCGAAAGTAGCACTCCCTAGGCTGGGGTCATGCCTCCCCAGAAGCCCGAGGACCTCGGCCCCCTCGACGCGGTCGCCTTCCTGTGCGAGATCGCGATGGTCGTGCTGCTCGTGCTGGCCGGTCACGGCTTCGCCGACGGCTGGCGCGGCTGGGCCGTCGGCGTGTTCCTGGCGATGGTCGCGGTCGGCATCTGGGCCCAGTGGATGGCACCGCTGTCGGTGCGCCGCCTCGACCAGCCGACGCGCCTGGTCGTGCAGGTCATGCTGTTCATCACCGTCGCGCTCTATGCGGCGGCCGGTGGGCTGTGGTGGCAGGGCATCGTGTTCGCCGTGCTCTCGATCGGCGTCTTCGTCGTGCAGGCCGCCAAGGACGCCTAGCTCGTCAGCGGCAGACGCCGAACGCTGCGGAACGTCCGGGCCGACCCGTCGACCGGGTCGGTGAACGCCAGCTCTCCGGCCAGCAGCTGCAGCGGCCGGCTGAAGTCGTCGACCGCGACGTCCAGCACGTCCGGGTAGAGCGGGTCGTCGACGATCGGGATGCCGAGTCCGTGCAGGTGCACGCGCAGCTGGTGGGTCCGTCCCGTGCGCGGCGTCAGGCGGTAGACGCCCTGCTCGCCCACCTGCGACTCCAGCTCGACGCGGGTCTCGGCGTTGACCGGCGCGTCAGGCACGACGTCGACCTGCCAGCTGCCGCGGCGCTTGACCAGGTGGTTGCGCACCACGGCCGGGAGCTCCAGGTCGTCCCGCACGGGCGCCAGCGCCCAGTACGTCTTGTGGACGGTGCCGGCCTGGAACAGCGACTGGTACGGGCCGCGCCACTGGCGCGTCGTCGCCAGCATCAGGAGCCCGGACGTGATCCGGTCGAGCCGGTGCAGCGGTGACAGCTCCGGCAGGTCGAGCTCGGCGCGCAGGCGGGTCACGACGCTCTGCCGGACGTGCTGGCCGCGCGGGATCGACGAGAGGAACGCCGGCTTGTCGACCACGACGAGCCGATCGTCGCGGTGGACGACGTGGATCTGACCCGGCACCTCGACCTCCTCGGGCAGGTCGCGGTGGAACCAGACGAAGGTGTGCGGGGCATAGGGCTCGTCGTCACGCACGGGGCTCAGGTCGTCGTGGACGAACCGTTCCTCGGCCAGCATCCGCTCGATGTCGACCCGCTCGGGCAGGCGCTCACGGAGCCAGGCGCCCATCGTCGGCCACGGATCGGGTCGGGGCTTGTCGCGGTCGGGCGTGCGCAGCCATGCCGCACCGAGACCGTGGCGCATCGGCAGTGGTGACCGCGGCGGCACTCAGCGTCCCTCGGCCAGCAGCCCTGCGACCTCGTCCGAGGCGTAGAACGGCGCGAGCTCGGCGCGGAGCAGCTCGGCCAGCTCGCCGGACTCGACGAGGGTGCCCACGACGCCGGGCGCGAGTCTGACGACGTCGGCCACGAGGTCGGCACGATCGAGCTCGAGCTCCACCAGCAGCTCGCTCGGCGTGTAGCCGCCGAACGACTCGAAGAAGCCGTCGACGACGGCGTGGCCGAGCGCCACCACGTGCGGATCGGCCAGGATCGAGACCACCAGGTCGCGAGCGGCATCCACGACACCGGCTGCCTCGTCGGCGCCCGCGGCGTCGCCGAGGCCGCGGATGGGCTCGGCCGCGGCGAGGTCCCACACCTGCAGCACCGCCTCGCGGGTGACGGGGTCGCGCAGCGTGTCGACGATGATCCGGTTGAGCCGGCGCACCGCGAGCGTGCCGCCCTTGCCCGCGGTGTCGGCCAGCAGCCCGTCGAGCTGCTTGTCGGCCGCACCGACCACACCCGCCGCGGCACGGGTGCCCAACGACATCAGGGAGCCGAGTCCCGGCACCTTGTCGGCGACGGCCTGGTTGGCGGCCAGCGCCTCGCCCACGATGCGGCCCATGAACCGGGTCGCCGCAGCCCCGACGAGGGGGCTGGCGGTCAGCCGCTCGAGGGCCCGTTCGAGGGACGGTGTGAGCGCGAGGCCTTCGTCGAGCAGACGCTCGACCTGGTCACGGTCGACGACGTCGGACAGCGGGAACGGCTCGGCCGGCCCCGCCCGGACGATCTCGCGCGCCAGCTCGACGAAGCCGGCCACGGCAGCGCTGCCGGGCACGTCGGTCAGGGCGCGGCCGACCACGTCCTTGACGACCGACCGGTCGACCAGGTCGGCGATCTGGTGGCCGCCTGCGGCGTCGAGCAGCGTCTCGCAGAGGCGGGTGACGGTGGTCGTCAGCTCGTCGCCGGACAGACGGTCGACGTGGAACCGGACCTGGGCCTCGAGCAGCCGGTCGGCGAGCGGCGGGAGGGACGCCACTCAGACGACCTCGTCCGGCACCGAGGCATCCCTCAGCAGCATGCTCCGCACCGGCGGCAGCTCGGCCCGGATCGAGCGGTGCAGCCCGTCGCGGAAGTAGACGATGTGCGACTCGTCGTCCCAGCGTGTCGCGATGCGCTCCTCGAGCTCGGCCAGCGGATCGGGGCGACCGGCGACGAAACGTCTCCACTCCGGCGGCGTCACGTGGACGACGAAGACCTCACCGTCCTCGTCGACCACCTCGTAGGAGCCGTGACCGGTCACGTTGACGTTGGCGTAGGTCCGACGCAGGACGGCCTCGAGGTCGTCGTTCCCCTCAGCCGTGGAGCCACTGCCCACCGTCGTGCGCACCTCGTCGACGCGGGACTCCGCCCACTTGGCGATCACGTAGGCGGCGTAGGCCATCACGTCGTCCAGACCACTGTCACGGCGCCACGAACGGTCGAACAGCAGACGCGACACCGCCCGGTCGGGGCCGATCGCGACGACCACTTCGAGCGTGTCGAAGCCGTCGTCGCCGGTCACGAGCTCGAGACGGTCGACGACGTAGTCGCTGCCGTATCCGTCACTGCGGTCGAGGCCGTCGGACGGGTCACGGGTCTCGAAGAGCCGGCGCAGCCCCGCCAGCAGCTCCTCGTCGGTCATGCGGGGACCGCGCGGCAGTCGGGGTTGAAGACACGAGTCGTCGACGGCGGGTCGTCGACCAGCCGCGAGGCCGACGGAACCGGACGGCGCACGAGCTCGCCGCCGCAGTTGGGGCACTCACCGCGCAGGACGTCCTGGGCGCAGTCGCGGCACCACGTGCACTCGTAGCTGCAGATGAAGACATCGGTCGAGTCAGGCGCGACCGTGCGGTCGCAGCACTCACAGCTGGGGCGGATGTCGAGCATGGGACCAGTATGACCGTCAGGACGCTGGCTGGATGAGATCCCAGCCGTTTCCGTAGAGGTCGTCGAAGACGGCCACGCTGCCGTAGACCTCGTGGCGGGGCTCCTCGCGGAACGAGACGCCCGCCGCCAGCATGCGCTCGTGGTCGCGGGCGAAGTCGTCGGTCTCGAGGAAGAACAGCACGGCGCCACCTCCCTGACGTCCGACAGCGGCCCGTTGCTCGTCGCCCTCGGCAGGCTTGAGCACCAGCGCCGCACCCGATCCACCAGCCGGCGCGACGACCACACGACGCCGTCCGCCGCTCGTCTCGTCGGTGAGCACGTCGAAGCCCAGGGACGAGGTGAAGAACGCGAGCGCCTGGTCGATGTCGTGGACCAGGAAGTTGACCGACGCGAGGGACGACATCACGCCTCGCCGACCTGATCGGCTGCGGCTGCGTCATCGTCGGCCGCGTCGTCGTCGGCCGCCGGCGGGCCCTCGGCCAGCAGCTTCTCGAAGGCCTCCTCGTCGAGGATCGGACGACCGAGCTCCTCGGCCTTGTCGGCCTTGGAGCCGGCGTTCTCCCCCACCACGACGTAGTCGGTCTTCTTCGACACCGATCCCGACGCCTTGCCGCCGCGGGCGATGATCGCCTCCTTGACCGAGTCGCGGGTGAACCGCTCGAGCGAGCCGGTGACGACGATCGTGAGTCCCTCGAGGGTGCGCGGGATCGACTCGTCGCGCTCGTCGGCCATGACGACACCGGCGTCGCGCCACTGCCTGACGATGTCGGCGTGCCAGTCGACGGCGAACCACTCGACGAGGGCATCGGCGATCGTCGGGCCGACGCCGTCGACTGCCGAGAGCGTCTGGGCCGGGTCGTCGACGGTGAGGACGTCCTCGATGGCCTGCATCGTGCCGAAGTGCGTCGCGAGCGCCCGCGCCGCCGTGGGACCGACGTGGCGGATCGACAGCGCCACGAGGACGCGCCACAGCGGCTGGGTCTTGGCCGTCTCGAGGTTCGCGAGCAGGGCGATGCCGTTGGCGCTCAGGACACGACCGTCGACCGCGTCGTCGGTCTCGGTCTTCTTGGCAGCTCGGGTGTAGAGGCCGACCTTCATCAGGTCGTCGTGGGTCAGGGCGAACAGCCCGCCCTCGTCGGTGAGCACCCCGGCGTCGAGCAGCGCGGTGGCACCTTCCCAGCCGAAGACCTCGATGTCGAAGGCCCCGCGTCCGCCGACGTGCGTGAGACGCTCGCGCAGCTGCGAGGGGCACGAGCGCGTGTTGGGGCAGCGGATGTCCTTGTCGCCCTCGCGCGACGGCGCCAGCGGCGTGCCGCAGGCCGGGCACTCGGTGGGCATCACGAACTCGCGCTCGCTGCCGTCGCGGAGCGCGACGACCGGGCCCACGATCTCGGGGATCACGTCACCGGCCTTGCGCAGCACGACCATGTCACCGATCAGGACACCCTTGCGCTTGACCTCGTGCTGGTTGTGCAGCGTCGCCATCTCGACCGTCGAGCCCGCCACGCGGATCGGCTCCATGACGCCGTAGGGCGTCACCCGACCTGTGCGGCCGACGTTGACCCGGATGTCGAGCAGCCGGGTGTTGACCTCCTCGGGCGGATACTTCCACGCGATCGCCCACCGCGGCGCCCGCGACGTCGACCCGAGACGCCGCTGGCGGTCGACCTGGTCGACCTTGACCACGACGCCGTCGATCTCGTGGACGACGTCGTGGCGGTGCTCGCCGTAGTAGGCGATGAACTCCTCGACGCCGGCCAGGTCCTTGACGACCTTGGCGCGGTCGCTGGTGGGCAGGCCCCAGGCCTTGAGCGCGTCGTAGGCCTCGCTCTGGCGCTCGGGGCTGAACCCCTCGCGGTAGCCGAGGCCGTGGCACACCATCGACAGGGGACGGCCCGCCGTGACCGTGACGTCCTTCATCCGCAGCGTGCCCGCGGCGGCGTTGCGGGGGTTGGAGAACGGGTTGTTGCCCGCCTCGGCCCACGCGGTGTTGAACTCCTCGAACTCCCTCGTCGGGAAGAACACCTCGCCCCGCACCTCGACGTAGGCCGGGACCGGATGGTCCGCCGAGGCCTTGAGCTGGTGCGGGATGACCTTGATGGTGCGCACGTTGTTGGTGACGTCCTCGCCCACCCGGCCGTCGCCGCGTGTGACCCCACGGGTGAGCCTGCCGTCCTCGTAGGTCAGCGAGATCGCCAGGCCGTCGACCTTGAGCTCGCACAGGAACTCGGCGTCGTCGACGCCCTCGCGGACCAGGCGGCCGTGCCAGGCCTCGAGCTCCTCGCTCGAGAAGGCGTTGTCGAGGCTGTAGAGCCGCTCGCGGTGCTCGTAGGCCTCGAACGACGACGAGGCGTGCCCGCCGACGGTCTGTGTCGGGGAGTCGGGCGTCCGCAGCTCGGGCAGCTGCTCCTCGAGCTCCTCGAGGTCACGCATGAGCTGGTCGTACTCGACGTCGGAGACCGTCGGCGAGTCGTCGACGTAGTAGCGCTCACGGTGCTCGATGAGCGTCTCCGCGAGCTCCTTGTGCCGCTGCCTCAACCCGTCGTCGTTCGCCATGGTCTGACTTTATCGCCGGGTGACGACACTCCGCTCGGGGCGAGGGTGGGCCCTCAGCCGCGGGGCAGGTGGAACGCGGGGTATCCCGAGCCCGCCCCCGGTGACTGGACCGCGAGCGAGCCTGCCGCGGCTGCCGCCTCGACGCACGGGCGCAGGGACAGGCCGGACGCGAGCCCGGCCGCGAGCACGCCGACGAACGCGTCGCCGGCACCCGTCGTGTCGACGACCCGGGGCGGCGTCGGGGACGCCACCTCGACGACCTCGTCGGGCGTCACGAGCACCGCGCCCGCGGATCCGAGCGTCACGACGGCCGTGCGGCAGAGCGCGAGCAGCTCGTCGCGCGCCGCCCTGACGTCGGTGGCACCGGCCACCGGTCGACCCAGCAGGTCGGCGGCCTCGTGCTCGTTGACCACGAGCGGGTCGGCGAGGGCCACGACGTCGGCGGCGGACCGATAGGGCGCGAGGTTGACGACCACCCGCGTGCCGGCGGCCGAGGCCGCCGTCACCGCTTCCGCCACGACCTGGTCGGAGACCTCGCACTGCACGACCAGCACGTCGGCCGATCGCACCAGGTCGAGCGCCGGCCCGTCGAGCACCACCTGGGCGTTGGCGCCCTGCTCGACCACGATCTGGTTCTGCCCGTCGACGTCGACGAACACGTACGCCGTGCCCGAGCCGGTGCCGGTCACCGCCGCGAGTGCCGACACGTCGACGTGGGCGTCCGCCAGCACCGAGCGCAGCCGGGCACCTGCCTCGTCGTCGCCGACGGCGCCGACGAGGGTCACCTCCGTGCCCGTGCGCGCCACGGCCATGGCCTGGTTGGCACCCTTGCCGCCGATCCCCTCGCGCGTCGAGGTCGCGAGCACCGTCTCACCCTCGACCGGCAGCCGCTCGACCGTCACGATCACGTCGCGGTTGACGCTGCCCACCACCGTCACCTTCGCCATCTGGCTAGCCTCCCAGCCGTACGGCGGTCGCGGTGGCCAGGGACGTCGCGGCCCGCGCCCAGTGGGGCGAGGCACCTGCCAGGCCGCAGGTCGGGGTCACGACGAGCCGGCCGGCGTACGCCTCGGCCTCGAAGCCGAAGTGGCCGAGGAACGTCTCGATCCGGCCGGCGAGCAGCGTGTCGGTGACTCCGGTCGTGTCGGTCGACGGCACCACCCCGAACCACAGGTCGACGCCCTGCTCGAACGACTCCGCCCACACGTCGGCGGGCCGCGCGAGGCCCAGGTCGAACGAGATGGCGGTGAATCCTGCTCCGGCGAGCAGCCCGACCGGCACGTCCGACGCACAGGAGTGCACGACGGGGCGTGCACCGGCGTCGACGATCGACTCGACGACGCCGCGGAGCAGCTCGTCCGCCTCGGGCGGGTGGACGCTGCGGTGCCGCGACCAGCCGCTCGCGGTGGGGATGCCGCCGTCGAGGACAGCCGCGATCGCCGGCTCGTCGACCTGCACCACGAGATCGGCGCGGGCGAAGCGCCTCCGGGCGTCCCGCACGTGGGCGCCCAGCCCCTCGGCGAGCGACTGGGCGATCTCACGGCGAGCACCGTGGTCGGCGAGCATCTTGTCGCCGCGAGGACGCTCGACCGTCGCGGCGAGCGTCAACGGCCCGGTCACCTGGATCTTGATCGGTCCCTCGTGCTCGTGCGCGAGCTCCTCGGCGACGTCGAGGTCCTGCGCCAGCAGCGAGCGGGCCCTTCGCACGTCGGCCCCCTCCCCCACGCCGATGCGCCAGCCGTCGGGCTGCAGGTCGGCCTCGAGCCCGGCCAGGATCGCGAGCGTCCGGCCGATCATGCCGGCATGGACCCCGCGACCGGGCAGCTCGGGGACGTACGGAAGCCCCACCTCGTCGAGGATGACGCGCAGCGACTCCTCGAAGTCCGTGCCGGGCATCGAGCCGATGCCGGTGCCGACTGCCATGGGGATCCTGTTCTGTGGTGAGGGCGGTGCGCTGGCGTCCACGCTCCCGCGGGGGCGGTGCGCTGGCGTCCACCTGCGGCGCGAGCCTGGACGCTGGTGCACCGCGACGGGCGGTGGTGGACGCTAGTGCACCGCCACGCGGGAGGTGGCGGAGATGGTGGCCGAGCCCACGACGCGGGTCCCGGCATAGATGACGCACGCCTGGCCGGGCGCGATGCCGCTCGCCGGGTCGAGCAGGTCGACGTGGACGGAGTCGTCGGTGACGACGACCCGGGCCCGGTGCTCGTCGCCGTGGGCGCGCAGCTGCACCGTGCAGTCGAGCGGCTCCGCCGGGGCGAGGCCGCACCACAGGGGCTTGACGCACTCGAGCGCGTCGACGGCGAGCGCCTCGCGCGAGCCGACCGTGACGGTGCCGCTGACCGGCTCGATGTCGAGGACGAACCGCGGCTTGCCGTCGTCCGCCGGCACGCCGAGCCGCAGACCCCGTCGCTGGCCGATCGTGAACGCGTAGGCGCCGTCGTGCTCGCGCAGCACCGTGCCGTCCTCGTCGACGATGGTGCCGGGCCGGGGTCCGATCTTCTCGCCGAGCCAGCCGGCGTTGTCACCGTCGGGGATGAAGCAGATGTCGTGGCTGTCGGGCTTCTGGGCGACCTGGATGCCGCGGGCGGCCGCCTCGGCGCGGACGACGTCCTTGGTCGTGTCGCCGAGCGGGAACAGCGAGTGCGCCAGCTGCTCCTGCGTCAGCACGCCCAGCACGTAGGACTGGTCCTTGCCGTGGTCGATCGCCCGGTGCATCTCGATCGTGCCGTCGCCTGCGGTGCGCAGCTGCGCGTAGTGACCGGTCGCGACGGCGTCGAAGCCGAGCGCGAGCGCCCGGTCGAGGACGGCCGCGAACTTGATCTTCTCGTTGCAGCGCAGGCACGGGTTGGGCGTACGTCCGGCGGTGTACTCGGCGATGAAGTCGTCGACGACGTGGTCGGCGAACTCCTCGCTCATGTCCCAGACGTAGAACGGGATGCCGAGCTCGTCGGCGGCGCGACGGGCGTCGCCGGCGTCCTCGATCGAGCAGCAGCCGCGGGCGCCGGAGCGGTAGGACCGAGGGTTGCGGCTCAGCGCGAGGTGCACGCCGGTGACGTCGTGGCCCGCGTCGACGGCCCGTGCAGCGGCGACGGCGGAGTCGACGCCGCCCGACATCGCAGCGACGACCCGCATCGGGGCGACGGTCACGATCCGGACCTCACGAGCGAGGCCCGCTGGGCCCGCTGGTGGACGGCCGGCAGCGCCGCGAGCACGCGGTCGACGTCGGCCTCGGTGGAGGTGTGGCCGAGGCTGAAGCGCAGTGATCCACGCGCGGCCACCTCGTCGTAGCCCATGGCGAGCAGGACGTGGCTCGGCTGCGGCACGCCCGCCGCGCAGGCGGAGCCCGTCGAGCACTCGATGCCCTGGGCGTCGAGCAGCATCAGCATCGCGTCGCCCTCGCAGCCGGGGAAGGTCACGTGCGCGATGTTGGGCAGCCGGTGGTCGGCTCCGGGCAGCGGGTCGCCGTTGACGATCGCGTCGGGGACGACCCGCACGATGCCCTCGACGAGCCGCTGACGCAGCGACTCGATGCGGGCGACGGTCTCGGCCTGACGACCGAGGGTGACGTCGACGGCGGCGGCGAACGCGGCGATCAGCGCGACGCTGACCGTGCCGGATCGCAGGTCACGCTCCTGGCCGCCGCCGTGCAGCAGCGGCGTCGCCTCGATCTCGCGGCCGATCATCAGGGCGCCGACACCGACCGGACCACCCAGCTTGTGGGCCGTCACGGTCATCGCGTCGAGGTCGCTCGCGGCGAAGTCGAGCGGCAGGTAGCCGGCCGCCTGCACGGCGTCGCTGTGCACCGGGATGTCGTGGGCGCGGGCGATCTCGACGACCTCGCGGATCGGCTGGATCGTGCCCATCTCGTTGTTGGCCCACATCATCGTCACGGCCGACACGCTCGCGGGGTCGCTCTCGACGGCGGCGCGCAGGTCGTCGACCAGGATGCGGCCCTGCTTGTCGACCGGGGTCATCTCGACCTCGGCCCCCTCGTGCTTGGCCAGCCACGTGACGGGGTCGAGCAGGGCGTGGTGCTCGATCGAGCTGAAGACGATGCGGTGACGCGCCGAGTCCTGGGCCAGCCGCGACCAGTAGAGCCCCTTGATCGCGAGGTTGTTGGCCTCGGTGCCGCCGGAGCAGAACACGACCTCGCTGGGCCGGGCGCCGAAGCGCTCGGCGATCAGCTCGCGGGCCTCCTCGACCGTCCGACGGGCGGCGCGACCCGACGCGTGCAGGGACGAGGCGTTGCCGGTGACCGCCATCTGCTCGGCCATCGCGGCGATCGCCTCGGGGACCATCGGCGTGGTCGCCGCATGGTCGAGGTAGACGGTGCCGTCGCTGTCGTTCATCGCTCGTCAATCGTAGCCCGCGGTCACAGCGGTCACCGCCCGCAGCGGCGCAGCAGCTCCGCGGACGTGCGACCAGGTCACCGCCCGGGCGTCTCGCAGCGTCCCCGCACGTCGATCTCGGTGAACCGGTCGTCGAGTCGGACACGCACCGAACGGAGGTCGTCGTTGGTGAAGGCGCGCTTGGGCATGCCCCCGAGCTCACCGTCGTCGTCCCTGCTCACGCTGCCGTAGCCCTGCCTCGTGAAGAGGGAGGTCAGCTGTCGGGCCAGCGATTCGTCCAGGGGCGGGACGGCCACCGGCAGCACCTCCCCCGTCTCGGGGTCGTCCGTCGTCATCACCTCGACCCGGACGTCCCGCTGCCAGCCCTTGTGGTCGTCATCGTCCTCGCACGCGGTCAGCTCGACCTGTGGCACACCCCACGGAGCGTCGACGGCCGCGACGATGTCGGCGACCAGCTCGTCCTGCTCGCTCACCGTGGCAGCCGGGACGCCCCGCGGTGGCCTGTCGTCGAACGGCGGACGACCCTGGTGGTTCCACCAGCCGATGACGATCGCGGTCACGAGGGCGACCAGCAGCAGCCCCGCGACCGTCCCGAAGGCGACCCAGTGCCGCTCGCGCCAATACATGATGTGCGGGACCTCGGCCTCGAAGCCCTGAGTCGTCAGGGTCTCGTCGGTCGCCTCCACGCCGACCTCGGCCGCGATCGCCTCGAGCTGCTCCGTCGTCCAGAAGACCCCGTTGAGCCGGATGCGGGGTCCGCCGTCCCTGGCACGCAGGACCAGCAACCGGCTCGCCTCACGCACGTTCACCGCCGAGGCGTGGAACGGGGCGAGCACCCCGACCACGTCGTCACCGTCGAGGACCGTGCGCCGCACCCACCAGCGCCGGTAGTCGACCCGGCCGCCGCCGATCGTGACGCGGGACGTGCTGATCAGGACCAGGGTGCAGCCGAGCACCGCGACCACGGCCCCGCCGACCAGCGCGAGGAAGAACAGGGCCTCACCGATCGTGTCCGCCCGGGTGACGTTGATGACGACCAGGACGAGCACCAGGACCAGGGCGCGACGACGCAGCGACGCGAGCCACCGCCAGTAGCGCTGCCTGCTCGGCCGAAGCACCTGCGTCCGCACCCCCGTCGCGTCCTTCACCCGGACAGTCTGTCAGTGGCGGCGTCGCTCGTCCTAGGCTGGCGGCATGGACCAGCCGCACCGACGGGCAGCCGTCGCGACCGTCCTCGGGCTCGGACACGCGGCCGTCAGCCTGGTCTGGGTGCTCGGCGGCACCTGGCTGCTCGACACGGTCGGTGGGTCGATCGAGCGGTGGGGCCGCGACGGTGGTCTCGGCGTGCGCCTGGCCCTGCTGCTCGTCGTCGTTGCGAAGGCGGGTGCAGTCGGCGTGCTCTGGCTGGCCGTCGTTCGTCCCACGCGGCCGGCGCGCGTCCTCGCCTGGCTGGCCGGGATCGTGCTCACCCTCTATGGCGGGGTGCTCACGCTCGTCGGCGTCGTCTACGTCAGCACCACCTCGCTCGAGGGAGCGGCCGACCCGTACGCGCTGCGGTGGCACGCCTACTTCTGGGACCCCTGGTTCCTGCTGTGGGGGCTGGCGACCCTCGCGGCGCTGAACGCCACGAGGGTCCGCGACCTCAGGCCTTGACCTCGGCGGTGCCGTAGGGCTGGAGCGTGACCGGTCCGACCAGGCCGTACTTCTGTCGCGCCGAGCTGCCGAAGACGACCGCCTGTGCCGTGCGCAGCCGGTTGAGCAGCGTCGAGGCGACCTCGACCTCGATCGTGTTGCGTCCCGTGCGCAGGACGTCGCCGAGGTCGACCACGGTGTCGAGAGGGTTGGTCCCTGCGACCCGGTCGCCGTTGACCGTCACCCGGAACGAGCCGAGCACCGAGCCGAGGTCGAGGTAGGCGCCGGTGCCACGTCGACCGTCCCAGGTGAGGGTGGTCGTGTAGCGACCGATGCCCGAGACGTCCTCGAGTCCGGGCACCTCCAGCCACGGCACGAGGGCCGAGAGCTGGTGCTTCGTCACGACCTTGCGGGTGGTCGACGGGGTGCTGCCGGGCTGCCAGTCCTCGACCTCGAGGCTCCATGCGGTGAGCTGGCGGGCAGCAGGCACAGCGCCGATCGTCGTGCGCCGGGTGCGGGAGTCACCGAGCACCGTGGCGTACGTGCCGGCAGTCGCGGAGCGGATCACCAGGTGCGGGCCCTCGACCCGCGCGGCGTCGGCCTCGGTGGAGACGACCTGCGGCACGCGCTGCGCCGATCGCGCCGCCCATGTGCTCCGGGCCAGCACGACGATCGTGCTCTGGCCGGGCTTGAGCCGCAGCCGGACGCCGATGCGCTCGCCCTCGCGGACGTACTCCGCCACGCGGCTGACCTCGCCCGTCCACGCGTCGAGCATGAACGGCACCTGGCGCGCGTCGCGACGGTCGAACCACACGACCTGCTCGACGGTCTCGAGCTTGCGGTTCTCGGCGTGCCGCGCGTTGGCGACGTAGAACAGGTCGGCGTCGTCGGTGCGACGGTGCACGTGGATCAGGGTCGAGCGCTCGTGCGTGACGTGCTGCCGGACGCCGAGCGCCGACAGCGCACCGGGCACGTCCGCCGGGAGCGCGACCGTCCGGACGTTCGCCCGCGACTGCGCCGAGGCGACGGCAGCGGCGACCACCGCGTCGTCCGCCGTGGACCCGAGCCCGTCGGCCGTCGGCGTGCTCCAGTCGCCCAGGAAGACGATCGGGAAGCCGTTCTTCGCCAGCTCGGCGACCCGCTTCGCCGCCGACAGCGTGAGCGTCGCCCGACGGCCGCGGAACGCGTCACCCTCGATGATCATGGCCTTGTAGGCAGGGCCGTCCGGCGCGAGCCGGCCGCGCTTCAGCGATGCCGACGGCCAGCCCAGCACGTCGGAGCTGATGAAGCTGTGGCTCCAGCCCAGCGGGATGCCGTCGTTGGTCGCCCAGAGCGCGCCGATGCCCGTCGCGGCCCAGCCCTTCTGGCGGTAGAACACCAGGTCGACGGTGTTGGTGCCGGTCTGCAGCACCCACTGCGTGCGCTTGAGGTAGGCCGCGACGTCCGGCACGTGCTTCCACGTCGGCTGGCGCGGGCCCCAGGCCTCTGAGAATCCGGGGGTGTTGTTGCCGTACGGCGAGAACGCGGCAAAACCGGGCCACGCGGCCCCGGGCGCCTCGGCGTACGGGAAGCCGTGGAGCACGGCCTGGTTGACGCCCGCGGCGTAGATGCTGTTGACCGTCGTGAGCACGCGATCCCACGTGACGTTGTAGGCAGCGCCGTTGTAGGCAGCCGCCTCGCACGACAGCACCGTGCGACCGCCGAGGTCGCGGCCGCCGGCCATGACGCGGTAGTCGTCGAGGTTCTTGAAGCCCAGCGACTCGGTCTCCGGCACGTCGAGCAGGCCGGAGTAGGCCAGCGTGTCGGTCTCGAGGCCGTACGCCTGGATGCGCAGCTGCAGGCCCTGACGGTGGGCCCAGTCGCGGGCCGGGATGAGGTGGTGGTCGCGGTAGAGGTCGCTGAAGACCTGCGCGATGTCGTCACGGACACGGCTCGTGCGGTCGGGCTCGTACGTGTAGAGGTACTTCTCGTTGACCTCGAGCATGATCGGCAGGTAGGGCGTCAGGTCGTAGCCGCGGTTGTCACGGAACGCCGCCAGGAAGCCCGGGGTCCAGATCGTGGCGTCCGTCTCGATCTCGAGGGAGTCCTCGAAGAACGTGCCGCCGGCGCGGCGCAGCAGCCGGGCGATGCGCGACGACAGGATGTGCCGGTCCCAGTAGGCCGTGAGGGTGTCGGTCGCCGATCGGCTGAAGTGGTCGATGACGAACGAGTCGGGCGAGGTGTGCGGGCCTGCTTCGGGCTTCTGGCCCGAGCCGCGCTGCCAGTACGCGAGCAGGAGCCACGAGCCCGTGGCCGGGGCCGTCCAGGTGATCCTCTCGTCCTCGACCTGGTCGGTCAGGTCGACCAGCGACTCGCGGTCGAGGGTGCTCTCACGGGTCGACGGGGTGACGAGCCTGACGGCCTGCACCCGGACCAGGGTCTTGCCGGTCACGCCGTCAGCGGCCTCCACGACGGGCTCGGGCAGGGCGGCGTCGTACGTCTGCCCCGCGGCCACCGTCGCGAGCCCGTGCGCCAGCTCGTGCGACGCGTCGGGCGAGTCGGGCTGCACGGTGGGGACAGCGGCGGGCCACGAGGGGCCGGCGGTGACGTCGATCGTGATGCCCTCGCGTGATGCCTGGGTCAGTGCCGCGTCGAGACCCGCGATCCACGGCGCCGTCGCCCATCCGTGTCCCGCCGGGTCCAGCCCGCTCTTGATGCTGTGGTGCACGTCGGCGACCTCGAGACCGCCGAAGCCGGCGTCGGCGACCTGCTTGACCTCACGGGCGATCTCGGCCGGCTCGACGTGGCCGTTGGGCCACCACCAGCGGAAGCGCGCACCGGCCGAGGCGGGCGGCGCGGCGAAGCGGCCCTCGAACGAGCCGTGGGACCCCGTCGACACGGCCGGCGACGAGGGCAGCACGGGTGCGGCGAGAAGGCCGAGGCTCGCGGCCGCACTCACCTGGAGCACGCGACGGCGGCTCGGGCCGGTGGAGGTGGGCAGGTCGGACGTGTCGTCGTGCAAGGCGGTCCCCCGAGATATTGAAACGATTTAATGAACTGCGGACCACCCTATGACCGGGGTCACACGCAGGTCAACGGTCCGCCGGTGGCCGGGTCCGGCCATCTCGCACGCGTCTCAGCGCGGCGGCGTCTCGCAGGCGGAGTACATCGAGATCGACACGTATCCTCCGCTGCCGCTGAAGGTCACCTCCACGGTGCTGCGCAGTGCGTCCCCGTCGTCGGGATAGGACGAGATACGCAGGTAGGCGTCGTCGCTGCGGCCGAACTCCGCGAGGTCGTCGAGGTCGACCAGCGGCTCCGGACTGCCCTGCTCGACCATCACCTGCGAGATCGAGTCGACGAGGTCGCGGCTGGGGGCGATCGGCGTGACGACCCGGTCCTCCCCCGTCTCCTCCACGACGCTCTCCCGCAGACGGACCGACACCCGGCGGCTCCAGCCCTTGTAGCCGGCGTCGTCCTCGCAGGCGCTCAGCCGAGACTCCGGGGACTCCCACTCGCCGCCCACGGCCTGCTGCAGCTCGGTCACCATCGTGCCCTGCAGATCGACGGTCCGGGCCGAGACGCCTCGCGGAGGCTGGTCGTCGAACGGCGGTCGGTTCGTGGCGTCGAACCAGGCGATGACACCCGCCACGATCAGGACGATCAGCACCAGCGTCCCGCCGAAGCCGGCCAGCCACGGGTGCAGGGCCCGCCACGGCATCGTGCCTCGGGCGGCGCGGTCGAACTCCCGGGGCGTGAGCAAGCCGTCGAGCACCGGCACGTCCGCGGCGGCTGCGATCCGGACCAGGTCGTCCTGCTCCCAGTAGGCGCCGTTCAACCGGATCCGCGGTCCGCCCGAGCGCGCCCGAAGGACCAGGACCTGGCTGGTCCTGCCGACCGGTGAGGCATTGAGCTCGGCCAGCGCTCCGACCACGTCGTCGTCGAGGCGGATCCGGGTGCGGCGGAGCCACCGGCGGTACTCGATGCGGTCGGACGTCAGGACGACGCGGCTCGAGGCGATGTGGATCGCGATGCACCCGAGCGTCACCGCGACCGTGACCACGAGCAGGATGATCAGGAAGGCGACCTCGCCGCGCCGCAGGGCCGAGGCCACACCGCCGCCGACCAGAGCGACCAGGACCCCCAGGCCGCGGACGGGCGTGCCGAACCAGCGGCGATAGGCCGAGACGTCTGCGCGTAGCACCGTCGCGGCGGTCCCCCGATCGTCCATGGCGACCATCCTCACAGCACGCGCGGGTTGACGCTGTCGCGGGATGCCTAGGCGCCCAGGCCGCCGACCGCGCGCACCAGCTCGTCGGCGGCTGCGTCGAGATCGGCCTCGGTGGTCGTCCGCCCGAACGTGAAACGCACCGCGGTCTGTGCGACCTCGGCCGACAGACCCATCGCCGTGAGCACGTGGCTCGGGTCGTCGCTGCCGGCCGCGCAGGCGGAGCCGCTCGAGCTGACGATGCCGCGGCGCTCGAGGTCGAGCAGGATCGACTCCCCGCTGGTGCCCGGGAACACGAACGAGGCGCTGCCGGGCAGCCGGTGCTGCGGGTGGCCGGTCAGCACGGCCCCCGGGACGCCGGCCAGCACTCGGGCGATGAAGGCGTCCCGGCGGGCGGCCGCCTCGCTGGTGTCGCCGCCGGCGAGGCGCAGGGCCGTCGCCATACCGACGGCCGCGGCGACGTTCTCGGTGCCCGAGCGTCGTCCCCCCTCCTGGCCACCACCATGGATCAGCGGCTCGAGCGGGACGCGCCGTTGGACGAAGAGGATGCCGACCCCCTTGGGCGCCCCGACCTTGTGGCCGGAGATGCTGAGCGCCTGGACACCGAGCCGTCCGACGTCGAGGTCGAGCCATCCGGCGGCCTGCACGGCATCGGTGTGGAACGGCGCCCCGCGGGTGGCCGCGATGCGGCTGAGCTCCGCGATCGGCTGGACCGTGCCGACCTCGTTGTTGGCGTACTGGACGCTGACCAGCGTGGTGTCGTCGCGGAGGGCCGCCTCCAGGGTCTCGGGCTGGACCGTGCCGACGTCGTCGACCGGCAGCAGCGTGATCTCGTACCCGGTTCGGCCGAGGAAGGCTGCGGACTCCAGCACCGCCGGGTGGTCGACCGCCGAGACGACGACGTGCCGTCCTCGCGGTGCCGCCAGGGCGATGCCCTTGATCGCGGTGTTGTCGGACTCGGTGCCCCCGGAGGTGAAGGTGATCTCCGACGCCCTCGCACCGAGCACCTGCGCGACGTCGGCGCGGGCCTGCTCGAGCGCTCGGCTCGCGGCCTCACCGACCTCGTGGTGGCTCGACGGGTTGCCGAACTGTGGCCCCAGGTAGGGCCACATCGCCTCGAGCACCTCCCGCCTGACCGGGGTGGTGGCCGCCTCGTCGAGGTAGATCACGCGTCAGGACACCCGGATGTCGAGCCCGAGGTCGAGGGCACGGACGCTGTGGGTCAGCGCCCCGACGGAGATCACGTCGACACCGGTGCCGGCGACGTCGGCGATGGTGTCGAGCGTGATGCCACCGCTGGCCTCGATGACGGCACGTCCCGCGACCTGGGCGACGCCCGCGCGCAGGTCGTCGAGACTGAAGTTGTCGAGCATGATCGTCCCGACCACGCCGGAGTCGAGCACCGTGTCGATCTGGTCGAGCCGGTCGACCTCGACCTCGATGTGGGTCGTGTGCGGCAGGTCGGCGCCGGCCTGGCGAAGAGCCGTGGTCACGTCGGTGATGACGGCGAGGTGGTTGTCCTTGGCCATGACGGCGTCGGACAGCGAGTAGCGGTGGTTGTGGCCGCCGCCGCAGCGCACGGCGTGGCGCTCCAGCGCGCGGAGCCCGGGCGTGGTCTTGCGGGTGTCGACGACGCGGACGCCCGTGCCGGCGACCGCCTCGACGTACGTGCGGGTGAGGGTCGCGATGCCGGTCATGCGCTGCACGAGGTTGAGCGCGACCCGCTCGGCCTGCAGGACGACCCGGGCAGGTCCCTCGACCCGGGCCAGCACGGCGCCGCGGTCGAAGGAGTCACCGTCGGACGCCTCGAGGGTCACGGTCACTGCGGGATCGAGGCGCGTCATGGCGATCTCGAAGACCTCTGCCCCGGCGAAGACTCCGGGCTCACGGGCGACCAGCTCGGCCCGGGCGATCGCCGTCGCCGGCACGAGCGTCTGCGACGTGAGGTCGCCGAAGGGGGCGTCCTCGTCGAGCGCCATGTCGACGACCCGCTGGATCTGACGACGTTCAAGCATCGGGGTTCCTTCGAGGAGACGGATCGTGAGGCATTCGGACGCTCTGACGACCCGGATGCCTCAGGCTCTGGTGCGGAGCCGACGGATCGTGAGACATTCGGACGCTCTGACGACCCGAATGCCTCATGATGCGTCGTCCCGGGCGGCGATCGCCGAGTGCCGGGCCTGGGCAGGATCGGTCTGCGGGTAGTCGGTGCGGTAGTGGCCGCCACGCGACTCCTCCCGCGCCAGGGCCGTGGCGACGACCGCTCGGGCCACGACCAGCAGGTTGGCGTCCTCGGCGGCCTTGGCGTCGGTGACCTCCGGCGACTTCCAGCGCTTGAGCTCTGACGCAGCCTGCGCCAGGTCGGCCCCGTTGCGGGCCAGGCCGGCGGCGTCCCACATGAGCTGCTGCAGGTCGGCCCGGCTGACGTCGTGCGCGTCAGGGTCGTCGGTCAGGTCGAGGTCGAGCGGAGCGAGCCAGTCGGCGTCGAAGGCGGCGACCGGCTGCGAATCACGCAGGCCCTCGATGACGCGCGAGCCGTAGACCGCACCCTCGAGCAACGAGTTGGACGCCAGGCGGTTGGCACCGTGCAGACCGTTGCAGGCGGCCTCGCCCACGGCGTAGAGACCCGGCACCGAGGTGCGTCCCCACTCGTCGGTGCGGATGCCGCCCATGTAGTAGTGCGCCGCGGGCGTCACGGGGATCGGGACGATGCCCCAGTCGTAGCCCTGGGCGCGGCACGCGGCGTCGATGTTGGGGAACCGGCGAGCCAGGAACTCCGCGCCCAGCGCCGTTGCGTCGAGCCGCACGGGGATGCCGGGCTGGCGGGCCATCTGCTGGGCGATGCCGCGGGCCACGACGTCACGGGGCGCGAGCTCGGCGTCGGGGTGCACGTCGAGCATGAACCGCTTGCCGTCGGCGTCGATCAGCACGGCACCCTCACCGCGAACGGCCTCCGACACCAGGAAGTTGCCGGGAGCATCGAGCGACGTCGGGTGGAACTGGTAGAACTCCAGGTCTGCCGCGACGGCGCCGGCGCGCAGCGCCATGCCCAGACCGTCGGCGGTCGCGACCGCGGGGTTGGTCGTGTAGGGGAACAGCTGTCCGGCGCCGCCGGTCGCCAGGATCACCGCGTCGGCGCGCAACTGCTCACCGCCCAGCAGCGTGACGCCCACGACCGTGCCGCCCTCGACGATCAGGTCGACGACCGTGGTCTGCTCGCGCACCGTCACGTCGCTCGCGCGGACGCGGTCGATGAGGGCGTACGCGATGCCGGCGCCCGTGGCGTCGCCGCCGGCGTGCAGGATGCGGGCGTGTGCGTGTGCCGCCTCCAGGCCGTGCGACAGCTCGCCGTCGTGGCGGTCGAACTGCACGCCACGTCCGATGAGCTCGTCCATCGCGGCCGGGCCCTCGGCGCACAGGATGCCGACGGTGTCGGGATCGCTGAGGCCTGCTCCGGCCACGAGGGTGTCGGCGACGTGCGAGGCGACGGAGTCGCCCAGCGTCGGCGCACCCGGATCGGCCATGTCGTCGATGACGACGGCGACACCGCCCTGCGCGTAGCGGGTGTTGCTCTCGGCGAGGTCGGCCTTCGTCAGGAGCGTGACGTCGAACGTGTCCACGGCCTCCAGCGCCGCGGTCATGCCCGCGACGCCACTGCCGACGACGATGATGCTGGTCATCTCACTGCCCTTCGTGTGCACGGTGTGTCACTTCGGGAGCGCGGCGAGCATGCGCTCGAGCGCGATCTTGGCGTCGGCCGCGATGTCATCGGCGACGACGATCTGGTTGTGGACCTCGCCGGCGACGAGCCCGTCGAGCGTCCACGCGAGGTAGCCCGGGTGGATGCGATACATCGTCGAGCAGGGGCACACCACCGGGTCGAGGCAGAAGATCGTCCGGTCGGGGAACTCGGCTGCGAGCCGGTTGACCATGTTGATCTCGGTGCCGATCGCGATCGTATCGCCGGGCTCTGATGCGATGACGAACTTGCGGATCGCGTCGGTCGAGCCGGCGGCGTCGGCGGCGTCGACCACGGGCATGGGGCTCTCGGGGTGCACGATGATCTTGACACCGGGGTACTCCGCGCGGGCCTTCTCGATCTGCGCGACGCTGAAGCGCTTGTGGACCGAGCAGAAGCCGTGCCACAGGATGACGCGGGCACTCTCCAGGTCGTCGAGGCTGTTGCCGCCGAGCGGCTTGCGCGGGTTCCACATCGGCATCTGCTCGAGCGGGATGCCCATCGCCTTGGCCGTGTTGCGGCCCAGGTGCTGGTCGGGGAAGAACAGCACGCGCTGCCCGCGCTCGAACGCCCACTCCAGGACGGTCGCGGCGTTGGACGACGTGCAGACGATGCCGCCGTGCTTGCCGCAGAACGCCTTGAGGGCGGCCGAGGAGTTCATGTAGGTGACCGGGATGACCGGCTGCTTGCCGTCCGCATCGGGCTCGGTGCCGTAGTAGTCCATGAGGTCTTCCCAGCAGGCCTCGACCGAGTCCTCGTCGGCCATGTCGGCCATCGAGCAGCCGGCGGCCAGGTTGGGCAGGATGACCTTCTGCTCCGGGCGGGCCAGGATGTCGGCGGTCTCGGCCATGAAGTGGACGCCGCAGAACACGATCGTGTCGGCGTCCGGCTTGGTGAGCGCCGCGTTGGCCAGCTGGAACGAGTCACCCACGAAGTCGGCGTACTGGATGACCTCGTCACGCTGGTAGAAGTGCCCGAGGATGACGAGCCGGTCGCCCAGGGTCTCCTTCGCCGCCTTGATGCGGGCGTGGAGCTCCTCGTCGCTCATGCGCTGGTAGGCGGCGGGCAGCTGCCCGGGGCGCGTGACCGGGGTGGGGATGACGTCGTCCTCGGAGGCTCCGGGGCCGTAGCCGGGGAACGTGTCGAACTCCCACGGCCCCTTGGCCAGCTCGACGTCGCAGCTCTCGGCGGGCTTCTCGACGATCTGGGTGTTGACGGAACTCATCGTTGCTCCTCGGGGGCGGGAGAGGGCGCGCCGGCCTCGAAACGGAACAGCGCGGGGGGACGGTGGCTGGTGCCCTGCAGGCAGGTGCCGGTGGGGACGAGGGTCTTGCTGGCCAGCGCCTGGCGGCGGAAGTTGGCCGGGTCGAGGGTCGTGCGCAGCACTGCCTCGTGGACGGCGCGCAGCTCCGCGAGGGTGAACTCCTCCGGCAGGAACGCATGCGCGATCGGGGTGTAGGTGATCTTGGCGCGCAGGCGGGCCAGGGCGTAGTCGACGATCGAGGTGTGGTCGAAGGCCAGGGGCGGCAGCTCGTCGGCGACGAACCATTCGACGTTCTCGCCGTCGACGGCGCGCGCCACCTCGTCGGGACGCACCAGCGCCCAGTAGACGATCGACACGACGCGGTCGTCGGGCGAGCGGTCGACGTTGCCGAAGGCGTACAGCTGCTCGAGGTAGTGCGGGGCGAGCCCCGTCGTGCGCTCGAGGGTGTGCTGCGCGCTGGCGGCAAGGTCCTCGTCGGCCTCGAGGGGGCCGCCCGGCAGGGCCCACTGCCCCTCGTAGGGCTCGCGGATGCGCCGCACCAGCGGGAGCCAGAGCGTCATCAGGCCGCTGTCGGGGTGCGGCCGCAACGCGAAGATGACGGTGGAGACCGCGAGCGAGACCCGCTGGTCGATCGACGACGACATAGTCATGACAGCTCCCTCCGCGACTTAAAGTAGAAATGACTCTAAGACAGGGTAACCCGACCTTAAAGTCACGTCAACACTAACCCCCCGTCCGCTGACGAGACCCTTCCCGCCCCCTGAGGAGAGGGTTCCCGCCCCTGGTGGGGCGGCAACGGTCTCGTCGAGGGGCGGTAGAGGTCTCGTCAAGGGGCCACAAAGGTCTCGTCAGCGTCACTGGAAGTCGCGGCCGCGGTGGCGGGCGGGGATGGCGCGGGCGGCCTGGGGGTAGACCTCCTCGATGCGCATCAGCTTGTCGGCGACGAGGTTGACGACACCCTCGGGGCTGCGCTCGAGCATGCCGCGGATGATCATGCCCGCGGCATTGCGACCCACGACCCGATAACGCCTCCAGAGCGCCTCGGAGCAGACGACGTTGAGCATGCCGGTCTCGTCCTCGAGGTTGAGGAACGTGACCCCCGCGGCGGTCGCCGGCCGCTGCCGGTGGGTGATCAGGCCCGCGACCTTGACCCGACGGCGCGACTCCGCCACGGCCGTGTCGGCCACCGACAGGATGCCCTCACCCTGCAGCAACGGCCTCAGGTGCTCGACCGGATGGGTCTCGGGCGAGATCCGCGTCGACCAGAGATCGGCCATCGTGATCTCGACGTCGCTCATGCCCGGCAGCATCGGCGGTGGGGCCTGCACCGCCGTGCCCTCGAGCTGGTCGCGACTCTCGACGTAGCCCGCGTTCCACAGCGCCTGGCGCCGCGACAGCCCGAAGGCGTCGAACGCCCCCGCGGTCGCCAGCGACTCCATCTGCGCCACGGTCAGGCCGGCCCGCCGGGCGACGTCGGCCATGTCGTCGAAGGGACGCTGCTCGCGCTCCGCCACGATCCGCCGGGCGACGTCGACGCCGATGCCCTGCACCTCGTCGAGCCCCAGACGAACGGCGAACGCACCGTCACGGCGGTGCTCCGGCGTCGGGTCGGGCGTGCCGGGCACGAACGACGGCACCGGCGGCTGGACACGGTCGAGGCAGGCGACACGGACCGGACCTGCTCCCCCGTCGCCCAGCGGCTCGAGGTCGGCGAGGGCCCCGGACCGCGTGATGTCGGGCCGCAGCACCGTGACGCCGTGACGCCGCGCGTCGGTCGTCAGCGACTGCGGCGAGTAGAACCCCATGGGCTGGTTGCGCAGCAGTGCCGCGAGGAACGCCCCCGGATAGTGCAGCTTGAGCCACGAGCTGGCGTAGACCAGCAGGGAGAAGCTGAGGGCATGGCTCTCGGCGAAGCCGAAGTTGGCGAACGACTTGATCTTGAGATAGATCCCCTGGGCCTCCTCGTCGGTCAGCCCGTGGCGCGCCATGCCGGCGAAGAGCTTGTCCTCCAGCGACTCGATGCGCTCGATGCCTCGCTTGGAGCCCATCGCCCGGCGCAGCAGGTCGGCCTCGTCTCCGGTGCAGTCGCCGATCGCGATCGCCATCTGCATGAGCTGCTCCTGGAACAGCGGCACCCCCAGCGTCCGCCGCAGCACGGGCTCGAGGATCGGGTGCGGATAGGTGATCTCCTCCTTGCCCATCGCGCGGCGGATGTAGGGGTGCACCGCACCGCCCTGGATCGGCCCGGGCCGGATCAGCGCGATCTCGATCGCGAGGTCGTACGCCCGACGGGGCTGCAGCCGGGGCAGGGTGCCGATCTGTGCCCGGCTCTCGACCTGGAACACCCCGATCGAGTCGGCCCGGCAGAGCATGTCGTAGACCGCGGCCTCCTCCTTGGGGATGGAGTCGAGGTCCCACTGCTCCCCCAGGTGCTCGGCGACGATCTGCATCGTGTGGTCGAGGGCCCCGAGCATGCCGAGCCCCAGCAGGTCGAACTTGACCAGCCCCATGAACTCGCACGCGTCCTTGTCCCACTGCAGGACCGTGCGCCGGTCCATGCGGCCGCGCTCGATCGGACAGACCTCCCCGATGGGCCGCTCGGTGAGGATCATGCCGCCGGAATGGATGCCCAGGTGCCGAGGCGCCGTCATCATCTGCCGCGCCAGCGCCACGACCTGGTCGGGGACGCCCTGCGCGTCGTCGCTGCCGATCGCCCCCCACGCGTCGATCTGCTTGGACCACGCGTCCTGCTGCCCCGTGGAGTGCCCGAGCGCCTTGGCGGCGTCGCGGATCGCCGATCGCGGTCGATAGCTGATGACGTTGGCGACCTGCGCGGCGTTGTGGCGTCCATAGGTCTCGTAGACCCACTGGATGACCTCCTCACGGCGGTCGGAGTCGAAGTCGACGTCGATGTCGGGCTCCTCCTCGCGCGTCGTCGCGAGGAACCGCTCGAACGGCAGGTCGTAGAAGATCGAGTCGATCGCGGTGATCTTGAGGGCGTAGCAGAGCGCGGAGTTGGCCGACGATCCCCGACCCTGGCAGAGGATGCCGCGGCGGCGCGCCTCGGCGACGATGTCGTGGACGATGAGGAAGTAGCCCGGGAAGTCCTTCTCCTCGATGACCGCGAGCTCACGCTCGATGCGCTCGCGTGCCGCGTCCTGGTCGTGCGCGTAGCGGTCGCGGATGCCTCGCTCGGCCAGCTCCCGCAGCCAGCTCATGGCCGTGTGGCCGGCGGGGATGCCCTGCTTGGGCAGCCTCGGGGTGGCGGCCCGCAGGTCGAAGGCGATCTCGTCGGCCAGCGGGACCGTGCGCTCGACTGCTCCCGGGAAGCGGTGGAACAGCCGCCGCATCTCGGCGCCCGACCGCAGGTGCGCACTGCCCGTGGCGGGCAGCCAGCCGTCCATGTCGGCGAGGCTGCGACGGGCGCGGACGGCCGCCATCGACGCCGCCAGGCGGCCGGACGCAGGCCTGGCGAAGTGCACGTTGTTGGTGGCGACCGTCGCGAGCCCGTGGTCGCGGGCGAGATCGGCCAGCGTGTCGTTGACCGCGCTGTCGGTCGGGAAGCCGTGGTCGATGAGCTCGACACCGACGCCGTCGATGCCGAACAACGCCGTCAGCCGGTCGAGCGCCGCCGCGGCAGCATCACGTCCGCCTGTGGCCAGCGCGTCGCGGACGTGCCCCTTGCGGCACCCGGTGAGGACGACCCAGTGGTCTCGCCCTTGCGCAGCGAGCTCCTCGAGGTCGTAGACCGGGCGTCCCTTCTCGTCGCCGCGCAGCTGCGCGTCGGTGATGGCTGCGGCGAGACGGTGGTAGCCCTCGACCCCCCGTGCGAGCACGAGCAGGTGGTTGCCCTCAGGGTCGGCGACACCGTTCTGGGGCGCGCGCAGATCCAGCGACAGCTCGGCGCCGTAGACCGTCCGCAGACCGTGCTCGGGATACTTGGCGCTCTCCTCGGCGAACCGCGGCGCCCCGTAGAAGCCGTCGTGGTCGGTGATCGCGAGCCCGTGCAGGCCCAGGGCGATGGCCTCCTCGACCAGGGCGTCGGGACCGCTCGCACCGTCGAGGAAGCTGAAGTGGCTGTGGCAGTGCAGCTCGGCATAGGGGACGACCGGCCCGTCGGGTCGGGAGATCTCCTTGGGACCGGTCTTCTTGCGCTTGCGCGACCATCCGGGGGCGTCACCGCCGTCGGGCTCGGTCCGCCCCGACAGCCGGCGCTCGAGCTCGCGCCACGAGATGTCGGGATTGTTCCACCCCATCAGGGCGCCTCCGAGCACGGGGAGCACGACCCGCTGCCTCGCGAGTGGCGCAAACCGAGCCGCGAGTGGCGCAGATACGCACGACACGCCGTCTCAAAACCTTGATCTTGCGCCACTCGCGGAACGGGGGGTGGGTCAGTCATATTGGGCCTCGGTCCACCAGTGACCGCCCTCGACGATCATGAGGAATGCGCTGCCGTCGACGCCGACGACCTGGAACCGTGCGATCCGGCGCGCCTGCGCCTCGTCCCACCAGTGGTCGTCGACCGGCCACGGCCCCGCCCACGACGCGACCGGCTGCCACTCCTGCCCGGCCGCTGCGCGGAACCGGGCGGGCTCGCCCGTGACGACGCCGCGCCCGGTGACCCCGATCGGCTGCCCCTCCGCACCGACGACCATGGCCTGCTGCGGCTCGGTGAACACCGTGGCCGGCGCCGGCGGCGGCAGGCTCCCCGGCCACGGCCGTCCCACTGCCCGGGCTGCCACAGGGCGCTCGCCCCACGGCGTGAGCAGCCGCCGCTCCCCCGGACCCCGGCCACCCTGCACCGCGACCGAGACGACCGCCTCGTGCCCGACGATGCTCTGCACCCGGGCGACGCCCCGCTCGACCCGCTCGTCGGGCCCCCCGCCGAAGAGGCTGTCGGCGTGGTCGCCCAACGGCTCGGTGACCTCGGGGATCAGGCGCACCGCGTCGACCGGCGCCCGGATCGCGCCGTCGACCGAGAGCTGCCACCGGACCCGGTCGATCAGGTCGGTGGGGCCGAACCAGCGCGGATGCATCCAGCGCCGTGACGTCGCGAGCGATCCGTCGGCGTCGACCTCGATCAACACCGTCGTGCAGACCAGACCGTGGCCCGCGAGATCGCTGACGAACGCCTCGGCGGTCGTGCGGAGGCTGAACGCGATCGGCTCGACGAGCTCGAGCGGTGGCTCCAGCACCAGCGTCGCCTCGAACTCCGGCGGCACCTGCCGGCGACTGATGGGCTGCGGGTCCTGGCCGCGCGCCAGCCGGTGCAGCAGCGCACCGTGCGTGCCGAACCGGGTGTGGACGTCGGCCGGCGGCAGCGCCGCGAAGTCGCCCAGGGTCAGCAGGCCCATGCGCCGCAGCAGACCCACCAGGTCGGGATCGTCGAGCGCATCGATCGGCAGGTCGCGCAGGAACTGCCCCGACCCGCCCTCGGGGACGACCACGCTGTCCTGGGCCAGGGCGCGTCGGGCGGCCTGCTCGGCGGCGAACAGCCCGTCGGCGATGCCCGCGCGGACGTCCCACACCCCGAGGTCGACGAGCCGCTCGGCGATGACGGCCGCCGCCTCGGCCTCGCCTCCGTAGAAGCGGGCCGGCACCGAGATCGCGCACAGCCCCGGCCGCAGCGGCGCGACACCGGGGCTGAGCTGCTCGATCGCGGTCAGCACCGCCTCGAACGCCCGGGCGTCGGCATCGGGGTTGTGGTCGCGCAGCACCAGCCCGGGACACCGCGACTGGGCGTCACGTCGGCGCATGCCACGACGTACGCCCTCGGCACGTGCCGCCTGCGAGCACGCCAGCACCTGCCCCTGGTGCAGCACCGCAGCAGGCACCGTGGCCGGCACGTCGACCGCGACGACGGGCCAGTCGGGTGCCCACAGCACCATCGTGCGGCCTGCGGCCCGACCGCGATCGGTGCTCACGACACGCTCCGCAGCCGGGTCGGGGCGTCCTCGACCCGGCGGATGACCTGGGCCTCGTCGGGCATCCACAGCCGCCCCCGGCGCGCCGGTGCCGTGCCTCGCTGCACCTCGATCGTGGCGCGCCGCGCCTGCAGGTGCCCGTGGCCCCGGCCGACGCCGACCCACTCGACCTCGCGCATCGTCAGTCGCGCCTCGCTGCGCGGCCAGTCGCCGTGCGCGATCAGGATGCCGCCGCGCTGCCGCAGCCGGGCGCCGATGCGGCTGACGTCCTTGGCCCCCACGTGCGCCGGTGCCCGCAGCACCACCACGCCGAGGACGTCGATCAGTGCCGCCGTCACCTCGAGCCAGGCCTCGCCCGGATCGGGCACCAGGATCGTGCGGCGCAGCTCGACCCCGGCCGCCGCAGCCGCCTCGAGCCCCAGCTCGGCCGAGCCCACGACACCGCACCACGCGCCGTCGGCGGACGGCCCCGCCATGAGCGCCACCGCCAGGCTCATGGAGTCGACCGAGTAGGTCGACCCGGCCTGCAGCTGCAGCAGCCCGGCGAAGGCTGGATGCGTGGCGACCGGCTGGGCGGCCGGTCGCCCCTGCATCTGCTGGACCCGCTCACGCAGCTCACTGAGGGTGGGTGCTGCGGATGGGCTCATTCACCCATCTTCGAACATCTGTTCGAACGAGTCAATCCGGCGATCGAACTACGAGACGCTCCCTATCCACCCAGCGGGATGGACGCTCCCGGGATCGCGTCGAGCAGCCGGCGCGTGTACTCCTGACCCGGGTTGTCGAACACCTCGGACACCGAGGCGGCCTCGACGACCTTGCCGTTCTGCATGACCAGGACGTCGTCGGCGATCTGCCGGACGACGGCGAGGTCGTGCGTGATGAACAGGTAGCTGAGGCCCAGCTCGGCCTGCAGGTCGTTGAGCAGCTCGAGGATCTGCGCCTGCACCAGGACGTCGAGCGCCGACACCGCCTCGTCGCAGATGACGACCTCGGGATCCAGGGCGAGCGCACGGGCGATGGCCACGCGCTGACGCTGGCCGCCGGACAGCTCGGTCGGGAACCGCGACATCACGGTGGTCGGCAGCGAGACCTTGTCGAGCAGGTCGCGCACCTTCGCCTCGCGCTCCTTCTTGGTGCCGATCTCGTGGGTGCGCAGCGGCTCCTCGATCGACTGGTAGATCGAGTAGAGCGGGTCGAGCGATGCGTACGGGTTCTGGAACACCGGCTGCATCTGGCGGCGCAGCCTCAGGTGCTCGCCGCGTCCCTTGAGGTCACGCACGTTCTTGCCGTCGAAGATCACGTTGCCCGACGTGGGCGGCAGGAGGTCGAGGACCATGCGGGCCACGGTCGACTTGCCCGAGCCCGACTCCCCCACGATCGCCGTGATGGTGCCGCGGCGCAGCCGGAACGAGACGTCCTCGACAGCGGCGAAGTCGATCTTCTCCCAGGGCTTGGAGCCACGGAGCGTGAAGATCTTGGTCAGGTTCTCCGCGACGAGGATGTCGTCACGGCCCTCGCCCAGCGCCGAGCTGCTCTCGGCGACCTCTGCCGCGATCTCGGAGGCGGTCTGGACCGCTTGCTCACGCACCTCGGCACGTGCCCGGACCGACGACAACCGCTGAGACGCCAACGACGGGGCGTTCGACACCAGCCGCTTGGTGTAGGGGTGCTGCGGGTCCTGCAGGATCTCGCGCGCCGGACCGGACTCGACGATCTTGCCGCGATACATCACGACGAGGTGGTCGGCCCGCTCGGCCGCGAGGCCCAGGTCGTGCGTGATCAGCATGACCGCGACACCCAGGGTGTCGGTCAACGTGTCGAGGTGGTCGAGGATCTGCTTCTGCACCGTCACGTCGAGGGCCGAGGTCGGCTCGTCGGCGATCAGGAGCTTGGGCCGCGACGCGAGCCCCATCGCGATGAGGGCGCGCTGGCGCATGCCACCGGAGAACTCGTGGGGGTACTGCCGCGCGCGGGTCTCCGCATCGGGCAGACCTGCCTCCTCCAGCAGCTCGACGACCCGCTTGTCGGCGGCGTCGCCCGTGGCCACACCGTTGGCGACGAGCGCCTCCTTGATCTGGCGCCCCACCTTCCACAGCGGGTTGAGGTTGGACATCGGGTCCTGCGGCACCAGGCCGATCGACGAGCCACGCAGGGCGAGCACCGCCTTGCGGTCGGCCCGGGAGATGTCTCGGCCCTCGAAGAGGATCTCGCCGCTGATGACGTGGCCCGAGCCGGGCAGCAGGTCGATGACCGCGTGCGCCAGCGTCGACTTGCCGGACCCGGACTCACCGACGATCGCGATGGTCTGGCCCGGGTAGATGCTCAGCGACGCACCGTCGACGGCCGTCAGGACCGCCTTCTTGCCGGTGCGGAAGCCGACCTTGAGGTCCTTGACCTCGAGCAGGGGCGCATCGTTCACAGGTTGCGTGGTCATGACTTCCTCGCCTTCGGGTCGAGCGCTTCACGGACGGCCTCTCCCAGCAGGACGAAGCCGAGCACCGTGACGGCCAGCGCCGTTGCCGGGACCCACATGACGACCAGGTGCTGGCCCGACCGGACGAGCGTCTGCGCGTCGGACAGGTCGTTGCCCCACGACACGATGTTCTGCGGCAGACCGAGCCCGAGGAACGACAGCGCCGACTCCGACACGATGAACACACCCAGCATGATCGTCGCCGACACGATGACCGGCGAGAGGGCGTTGGGAACGATGTGACGGCGCAGGTTGGTCAGCTTGGAGGCTCCGATCGCCGTGGCGGCGTCGACGAACTCCAGGTTCTTGACCTCGAGGACGGCACCACGCATCTGTCGCGTGATCTGCGGCCAGGCGAAGACCGCGAGTGCCAGCACGACGACGGACACCGAGCCCCAGAACCCGCGGTTGGGGAAGATGTTGTTGATCACCGAGATGACCACGATGCAGGCCAGCAGCAGCGGGATCGAGAAGAAGATGTCGCTCAGGCGCGAGACCAGCGTGTCGGTGATGCCGCCGTAGAAGCCAGCGACCGCACCGGAGATCATGCCCAGCAGCACCGTGGCGATCGTGGCGAGCACGCCGACGGCCACCGAGGCGCGCGCGCCGTAGACCGTGCGGGCCCAGATGTCGCCACCCTGGAAGTTGTAGCCGAACGGGTGTCCCTCGCTGGGCGGTGCGAACTGGTTGCTCAGGTTGTTCGCGTTGCGCGCGTACGGGTCGACGTCGGTGAACAGCCCCGGGAACGCGACCATGACCGCCAGCACCAGGATGATGACGCTCGACAGCCAGAACAGCGGCGACCTGCGCAGTCGCTTCCAGGCTTCTCTCCACTGGCTCTCGGGCACGGCGTCGACGTCGACGGCGTCGATCGCACGCAGCGGCGTCTCGTCGAGTGGGGCGACGAAACGCTCCTGCCCCGGACGGGTCTCAGACATAGCGGATCCTCGGATCGAGAACGGCGTACAGGAGGTCGACGATCAGGCTCATGAAGACGTAGATCATGACCATGACGGCGACGACGGAGACGGTCAACGGCGTGTCGCCGCGGTTGACCGCCTGGAAGGCGAGGTTGCCGATGCCCTGCACGTTGAAGATGCCCTCGGTGATGATGGCACCGGCCATCAGCGAGCCGAGGTTGATGCCGATGTAGGTGACGACCGGCACCAGCGAGTTGCGCAGCACGTGGTTGCGGATCACGAGCGACTCGGACAGGCCCTTGGCGCGTGCGGTGCGGACGTGGTCGGCGGTCAGGTTGTTGGCCACGGACGTGCGCGTCAGCCTCGTCGTGGTGGCGATGTTGGCGATGGCCAGCACGAAGGCCGGCAGGATCAGGTCGCCGACCGACCAGTCCCCTCCGACCGTGGGCGAGAAGATGCCGAACTTGACCCCGAACAGGAACTGGAGCACGAAGCCGACCACGAAGATCGGCACCGAGAGCAGGACCAGGGACAGCACGAGCGTGATCGAGTCGAACCAACCGTTGCGGCGAAGGCCGGCGATGGTGCCGACGACGATGCCGATGACGGCGTCCATCGCGAGCGCCATGAGCGCCAGGGTCGCCGTGACCGGGAGGGCGTTGCTGATCTTCTGGAAGACCGGCTGACCGTCGAGACCGACGAAGTCAGGGTTGAAGGTGACGACGTCCTTCAGGAAGTAGAGCCACTGGACGAGGACGAAGTCGTTGAGGTGGTACTGGTCGCGCAGTGCCTGACGAACCTCGTCGGAGATGGGCTTGTTGCCCGCGAGAGCGACGATCGGGTCGCCGGGGCGCAGCTTCGTCAGCAAGAAGATGATGAGCGTGGCCCCGAGAAAAACCGGGATGGTCTGGAGCAGTCGCTTGGCGACGTACCACCACACGAGGCCTCCTGGGATGTCGGAAGGATGGAACCGGCACACCTACATTGCCACCTGGTCCAATTGACAATGGTGCACCGATGTCGGACGCGGCGCACGGGGGCAGCCCTGGTGAGGGCTGCCCCCGCGGCCGATGGTGCCGGTCGAGCTACTTCGTCAGAGCGTAGTAGTCGGGCTTCTGCTTCCAGTTGAACACGAAGTCCTTGAGGTCCGTCGTGGTCACTGCCGTGGCGTTCTGGTACCACAGCGGGATGGCCGGAAGGTCCGTCAGGAGCAGCGTCTGGGCCTCGGTGATCAGCTTGTAGCGGTCGTCGCCCTTGGCGGCGGCGGCCTGCTGGATCAGCTTGTCGAAGTCCTTGTTGCTGTAGTCACCGTCGTTGGATCCGGCGCCCGTGGCGTAGATCGGTCCGAGGTAGTTGAGCATCGACGGGTAGTCGGCCTGCCAACCGGTGCGGAACGGCGTCTTGATGCTGCGGTCGGTGACGACCGTGCGCAGCTCGTCGAACGTCGGGTACGCCTTGGGCGCCGCGTCGATGCCCAGGGTGTTCTTGATCTGGTTGGCCATCGCCTCGGAGAACTCCTTGTTGCCTGCTCCGTCGTTGTTGTAGGCGAGCTCGAACTTGCCGCTCCACTTGTCGATCTTGTCGGCCTCGGCCCACTTGGCCTTGGCCTCCTCGGCGTTGAACGTCAGCACCTCGTTGCCGGGAACCTCGTCGGTCCAGCCGTCGAGGACGGGCGACGTGAAGTCGCTCGCGGGCGTACGGGCGTTGTTGAAGATCTTCTCGGTGATCTCGGGACGGTTGATCGCCATCGAGATCGCCGCGCGACGCAGCTTGCCCTCTTCGTCGTTGCCGAAGTGCGCGAGGCGCTCGGGGATCGTGAAGGAGGAGAAGCTCGAGCCGGGCTCGTTGTAGGCCTTGACGCCCGAGTCGCTCTCGAACGTGGTCAGGGCGCTCGGCGGGACCTGGTCCAGGACGTCGAGGTTGCCCGACTGCACGTCGGTGTAGGCAGCGTCGGTCGAGTTGTAGAACTTGAAGACCAGTCCGCCGTTCTTCGGCTTGTGGACGCCCGTGTAGTCGGGGTTCGGCTCGAGGGAGATCTGCTTGTTCTTCTCCCAGCCGGACTTGGTCAGCTTGTACGGGCCGTTGCCGATCGGGGCGTCGCCGTACTCCTTGGTGATCTTGCCCGACTCGTCGTACGCGACGTCAGGCACCGGGAAGTAGGCCGAGTAGCCCAGGCGCAGCGGGAAGTCGGACTCCGACTCCTTCAGCGTGATCGTGAAGGTCTTGTCGTCGACGACCTTGAGGCCGGAGACGGTGTCTGCGCCCTTCTCGGTGTTGCCCACGTCGTCGGTGCCCTTGATCGGGTAGAAGAAGTAGTTGTTGAGCTGCTTGTTGGCGGGGTTGGCGCCGTAGTTCCATGCCTTGACGAATGAGTCGGAGGTCACGTCGGAGCCGTCGGTGAACTTCTGGCCATCCTTGAGCTTGACGGTCCAGACCGTGCTGTCCTCGTTGCCCTCGATCGACTCGGCCACCTCGTTGGTGACGGATCCGTCGGTGTTGTAGGCCACCAGACCGGAGAAGAGGTTGTCGAGCGGGTCGCCACCGCCGACCTCGTTGGTCGCGGTCGGGATCAGCGGGTTCTGCGGGTTGGTGCCGTAGACCGAGATGATGGCGTCGCTGCTCGCGCTGCCTCCATCGCTGTCACTGCCGCCACCGCAGGCAGCCAGGGTCAGGCTGCCGGCCGCGATCAACGCCACACCCGCCAGGCGGGTACGCCGAGAGAGTCGCATGGATTCCTCCTGTGTTTGTCTGGTGCACGCTGGCGCGCGCCTCCTATGACTATCACTGGGATCCGGTCAGCGGACAGCGCTGAAGGCCTGCTTAACCAAGTTGACACCAAAGATTGTCAATAGTCAGCACGGGCCATGCGGGACGTCCGCACGGGTCATCGCCGCTGGTCAGAGCGGGTGAGTGCTTGTCTCGAAATGCGAGATGCCCGGTCCCGCGCGGGTGCGCGGGACCGGGCATCTCAGGGGTGACGCCGAGGCTCAGCCCTTGCGCTTCTTGACCTCGTCGGTCGCCTGCGGGAGGACGGCCTTCAGGTCGCCCACGACACCGAAGTCGACGAGCTCGAAGATCGGGGCCTCGTCATCCTTGTTGACCGCGATGATCGTCTTGGACGTCTGCATGCCGGCGCGGTGCTGGATCGCACCGGAGATGCCGTTGGCGACGTAGAGCTGCGGCGAGACCGTCTTGCCGGTCTGGCCCACCTGGAACGAGTGCGGGTACCAGCCGGAGTCGACCGCCGCGCGCGACGCGCCCACGGCCGCGCCGAGGCTGTCGGCGAACGCCTCGACCTCGGTGAAGTCGCCACCGGTGCCACGGCCGCCGGAGACGACGATCGCGGCCTCGGTCAGCTCGGGACGACCCGAGGCGGCCTTCTCCTTGGACGACGTGATCTTGGCGCCCTTGGCGGCGTCGGAGATGTCGGCCGTCTTGGCCTCGACCGCACCGGCGCCGGCGGCGGCCTCGGGGGCCGTTGAGTTGGGCTTGACCGAAATGACCGGCGCACCCTGGGTGACCTGCGACTGCACCGTGAAGTTGCCGGCGAAGACCGACTGCGTCGTGGTGATGGTGCCGCCGTCGGCCTGGACGTCGACCGCGTCGCCGATCCAGCCGGCCTCGGTCTTGAGCGCCACGCGGGCGCTGATCTCCTTGCCCTCCGCGCTGGCACCGACGAGGACGGCCGCGGGGCTCGTCTCGGTGACGAGCTGCGCGATGGCCTCGGCCTTGGGGCCGACGAGGAACTCGCCGTAGGCGGCGTCGTCGTAGGTGTAGATCTTCTCCGCGCCGTACTCGGCGAGGACGCCGTTGTCGGCAGCGCCGAACACGATGGCGGACGGCTCGCCGATGCGGCGGGCGATCGTGAGCAGCTCGAGCGACGGCTTGGTGACCTTGCCGTCGGGAGCGTCGATCAGGACGAGTACTTCAGTCATGTGCTGCAGCCCTTCTCAGACGAACTTCTTGGAGGCGAGGAACTCGACGAGCTTGGCGCCGCCGTCTCCCTCGTCGGTGACGATCTCGCCGGCCGTGCGCGCGGGGCGCGGCTCGAACGACTGGACCTGGGACCACGCGGCGTCGAGACCGACCGAGCCGGCGTCGAGACCCAGGTCGGCGAGCGACCACTCCTCGACGGGCTTCTTCTTGGCGGCCATGATGCCCTTGAACGACGGGTAACGGGCCTCGCCGGTCTGGTCGGTCACCGAGACGACGACCTTGCCGGTCGCCTCGATCTCCTGCGTCGCGACGTCACCGTCGCGGCGGATCTTGACCGTGTCGCCGTCGACCGTGATCTCCGAGGCGAACGTGACCGCCGGGAGGCCGAGGCGCTCGGCGACGAGCGTCGGGACGACACCCAGACCGCCGTCGGTCGACGCCATGCCGAAGAACAGCAGGTCGTAGTCGCCGACCTTCTCGATCGCCTTGGCGAGCACGGCGGAGGTGGCGAAGGCGTCGGAGCCGTGGATGGCCTCGTCGGAGACGTGGATGCCCGAGTCGGCGCCCATCTGCAGCGCCTTGCGGACGGCGTCGGCAGCGTCATCAGGCCCGACCGTCAGCACGACGACCTCACCCTCACCGGCCTCGACGACCTGGAGCGCCTGCTCGACCGCGTACTCGTCGAGCTCTGAGAGCAGACCATCGACGCCAACGCGGTCGACGGTGTTATCGGCGCTGAAGGTCCGGTCTGCAGTGGCATCCGGCACGTACTTCACAGCGACAACGATTTTGGTCACGAGGACCCTCCTGTGAATCTGGGTCACGACGTCCAGTCGGGCGTCGCGGCAGTCTGGGACTGTTCACAGGCCACCATCCCATGCAGCTGAGGCAGGGGTGAGGTGGCCCTACTTCACCTGAATGTTACCCAGCCGTAGTAATTCGGGCGACCTCTGCGCGGCATGGGGTAGGTCACACCTGGCCCACGTCACCGCGACGGGAGCTACTTGCGGGCGAGGATCAGGTCGATCGAGGGATCGTCGACGAGCGAGGCCGCACGGTCGACGCTGATGAGGACGACCGCTCCGATGGCAGCGACGAACGTCGCGGCGAGCGCGATGACGATGAAGAGAAACATGGGAGTCCGATCGGTCAGGGCAGCGAGACGCTGCACAGATGAAGACTCACCAGCACCGGGTTCGTGACGCCGTTCGACCGTGCGACCTGGGACACGCGGCGCGAGCCCATGCTGTCGTGCCCTCAGTCGTCGATGCGCGACCGCAGGAACGACTGAGCGAAGACACCCACGAGCAGGTAGCCGATCGACCCGGCACCCCAGGCGACGAGCGCCTCCTTCATGTCGGCGTTGACGCCGCTGAAGGAGAACGCGTCTCGCAGCGGGCCCACGAGGGTGTCGCAGACCGAGGACAGGGCGTCATAGGCACCATTGCCCTCCCCCACTCCCAGCGCCACCATCAGCGCGCCGACCGCGAGCAGCACCGAGCAGATGAGGCCGATCGCCCCGATCGCTCCGGCGGCGAACGCGAGACGCTTCGTGCTCGACGCGTCCGGCGCGGCCCCGGTGCGCCCCTTGCGATCCGGGGAGACCAGCGCGTCGGCGGACGCCTGGCGCTTGGCGGCAGAGGCCTGGCGGCGACGGTCGACGAAGCTCAGCTTGGGCTCGCGGGGGGGCTCGACGAAGGGATCGTCGTCGGTCTCGCGGGACGCCTTGGAACGGCGCGCGGCCTCCTTGGCCTCAGCTCGCTCACGGCGCGCGGCCTCCTTGGCCTCGCGACGCTCGTCGCGCGCAGCAGCCTGAGTCTCGGCGGTCGCAGCGGCGAGGGCCTTCTTGGCCTCCTCGCGCTCACGGCGCTGGGCCTCACGGGCCTGCACGCGTGCCTGCTGAGCAGCCTGCTTCTCGTCCTCACGGCGTCGCCGCTCGACCTCGCGCGCCTCGGCCTCGGCCTGCTTGGCGGCCGCCAGGGCTGCCACGTCGGCCTCGGGCACCGCGATCTGCTCGGCGGTCGGCTCCTCGGCCTCCGTCGCGACGTCCTGGACGTCCTCCACGACCTCCACGTCCTCGACGCTCTCGGTGGCGGTGTCGGTGTCGGTGTCGGTGTCGGTGTCGGTGTCGGTGTCGGTGTCGACGTCGGCCGGCGCCTCCTCGGCCGGGGCCACAGGCAGCTCGACCTCGACCGATTCCGTCTCGGGCGACTCGACCTCGGGTGACTGGACCTCGGGCGATTCCGCCTGGACCGATTCCACCTCGGGCGAATCGACCTCGGGTGACTCCTGCTCGGCGAGCCGGCTGTCGACGCGCTCGGCCTGCCGGGCGGCCGCGATGTCGGCACGGGCCTTGGCCTTGGCCTTGGCGGCCTTCTCTCGCGCCTCGACCCGCTGGACCCGGGCACGCTGCTTGGCAGCAGCGCGCTCCTCACGGGCCGACAGGACCGTCGCGGGCTCGTCCGGCTCGTCCGGCTCGGACTGATCCGGCTCGACCTGCTCCGGCTCGATCGGCGCCACCTCGGCATCAGCGTCGTCGGTCTCGGATGCCGCGGGGGCCTGCTGGGCCTCGAGGCGGGCAGCCTCCTGGGCAGCGGCGGTCTCGGCGGCGAAGGCAGCTGCACGTGACGCAGCCTCCGCCTCGGCTGCCCTGGCCTGTTCGGCCTTGGCCTCAGCAGCCTCCGCCTCGGCTGCCCTGGCCTGTTCGGCCTTGGCCTCGGCGGCCTGCCTCCGCTCGGCCTCGCGCTCGGCGCGCGCACGCTCCTTCGCCTCGCGCCGCGCCTGCTTGGCATCGGCACGCTCACGACGTGCCGTCGCCCTGGCCTCGGCCTTGAGCCGGCGGGGGTCGGGCTCGGGCTCCGCGTCCGGGTCAGGCGCGACAGCCTCGACCGGGACCTCGATGTCGGGGACGCTCGCCAGCTCCTCGACGGGGTCGACGTCCGGCGCGACCGGCGAGAAGAGCCAGTCGGCCGGCGTGGCGGCCGACTCCAGGCCGATCGTCTCCGGCTCCTCGACCTGCGTCAGGGCAGGCGCGTCGACCTCGACGGTCTCGCGGCGCTTCGCCGCGAGGCCATCGGATGCCTGATCCGCTAGCGGATCGAAGGAGTCACTTGCGTCGGACGACTCTTTTTTTGATCTTGGGGGCGAGTGCCCCAGAGTCGTCGTTCACCTCCTCGGGCGAATGATCCTCGTGACCGGCAGGAACCTCGTCGACGTACTCGTCGACATACTCATCGACCAGCGGGGCCGGAGCGCTCAACGGGGTCGAGGCCGACGCGTGGTTGGCCATGACGATGTGCTCCTGCGCGACGCGCTCGGCCTCGGCCTCGGCGGCGGCGACCCACTCGAGCGCGGTGCGCTCTGCCTCCTGCAGCTTCTCCTCGGCAGCGGACCGGGCTGCTGCCACCGCCTGGCTGAGTCGCTCCTGCGCGTCGCGCTTGGACTGCAGCGTGACCCGCTCGGCCTCGGCCTGCGCCGCAGCGACCCGTTGTCGGGCGTCCTCCTGCGACTGGTCGGCGACCCGTTGCGCCTCTGCCTGGGCCAGGGCGATACGGTCGGCGGCGTCCTTCTCGGCCTGGGCGACCTTGCGCTCGGCGTCGAGGCGCGCGGCCTCGACGTCGCTGGCGAGCTTGCGCTCGGCCTCCTCGCGGGCCTCGCCGGCTGCTCGAGCGGCCTCGGCCGCCTCGGCGGCGACCCGCTCGGCCTCGGCCTGTGCTGCACGGATCTTCTCGGCGGCGACACTCTCGGCATCGGCCAGCTTGGCAGCGGCCTCGGCACGCTCGGCCTCGGCCTCCTGGGCGAGCTGGGCGGCTTCCTGGTTGGCTCGATCGACCAGCGCCTTGGCCTCGTCGCGCTCGCGGGCGAGCTCGGCTGCGGCCTCCTCGTGGCGCTGGGCTGCCTCGGCGGCCAGACGATCGGCCTGCACCTTGGCAGCGACGAGCTTCTCCTCGGCGGCACGCTCGGCGTCGGCGACGCGGACAGCGATCGCGACCCGCTCGGCGGCGGTCTCCTGCGCGTACTTCTCGGCCTCGGCCTTGGCGGCCGCCACATGGCTGGCTGCCGACTCCTCGGCCTCCCGCACGGTGCGCTCGGACTCTGCCTTGACCTCGGCGAGGCGGGCGTCGGCCTCCTCGCGCTCCTTGGCGAGCTGGGCCAGTGCGGCCTCGCGATCGGCGGCAGCCTGCGCCGCGACCTTCTCGGCCTCGGCCTGGGCCGCGGCGACGTGGCCGGCGGAGGTCCGCTCGGCCTCGGCGACGATCCGCTCGGACTCCGCCTTGACGTCGGCGAGGCGGGCGTCGGCCTCCTCGCGCTGCTGGGCGAGCTGGGCCAGCGCGGCCTCACGATCGGCGGCAGCCTGCGCCGCGACCTTCTCGGCCTCGGCCCGTGCGGCCTCGATGCGGCGCTGCGCATCCTGCTCGGCTGCCTCGAGACGACGCTGGGCCGCCTCCTCGGCGGCCTTCTCGGCCTCGGCCAGACGACGCTCGGCGGTCACCTTGGCGTCGACCTCGGCCTGCTCGGCGAGGCGTCGCGCCTCGGCCTCGGCCTGCTCGATGCGCTGCTGCGCCTCCTGCTCGGCCTTGGCCTTGGCGGCGGCGACTCGCTCGTCGGCTGCCTTCTGCAGCTCGGCGATCTTGGCGGCAGCGGCCTCGCGCTCACGCTCGATCTCGGCCGACACCCGGTCGGCCTCCTGCTGGGCGGCACTGACGCGCTCGGCGGCGGCCTGCTCGGCAGCCTTGAGCTTGGCGGCGGTCACCTCGCGCTGGGCGGCCTCGTCGGCGCTCAGGCGGGCGGTGACCTCGGCGCGCTCGCGCGCTGCCTCCTCCATCAGGCGAGCAGCCTCGGCGCGAGCCGCGGCGACACGCTGCTGGGCGGCCGCGCTGGCCGCAGCAAGCTTTTCGGCAAAGGTGACGGTCGGGGTCTCGGCCGCGGGACGCTCGTAGGAGGGCGTCTCGGCAGGACGCTCGTAGGACGGCTGCTCGGCGGGCTGCTCGGCGACCGGCTCAGGCTCCGGCGGGGCGACGGGTGCCTCGACCACCGGCTCGGGCTCGGGCTCGGGCTCGGCGTCGACGATGGTCTCGATGACCGGTTCCTCGACGACGACCGGCTCGGGCTCGGGCGCCGGCTCGGACTCCTGGGCCACGACCGGCTCCTCCACGGGCGCCGGCTCGGGCTCGACGGCCGGCTGCTCGACGGTCTCGCCGGAGAGCTCGGCCGCGGTGGGCGCTCCGCCGAAGCGGCTGAAGGGCGACTGCTGCGGCGCTTCGGGCTCGTCGGCAACGACGGTGTCCTCGACCGGGGGTGCGGCCAGGCGCGACTCGACGAAGTAGGGCTCGGGAGCTGCAGGCTGCACCTGCTCCTCGACCGGCGCCTCGTCACGGATCGCGTCGAACGACTGCGTCTGCTCGAGCTCAGGCCCGGCGTCGAGACGGTCCGGCGGGGTCGAGACGGCCTCGCGGGCCGCGTCGAGCTTCTCGGCGAGGGTCTTCTCCGCCGGCGCCTCACTGGCCGGCGCCTCGCTGCCACGCCCGGTCTGACGCTTCTCGGCGGCAAACGCCTTGGCCGCGGCACGCTCGGCCTTGCGCTTGTCGGCGGCTGCCTGTCGGGCGGCGCGCGCTGCTGCGCGGCGGGCCCGGGGGCTGTTGTCGCCCTCGTCGCCCTGGGGCTCGGCCGACTCATCGATGCTGGCCGCGGCACGACGCAGGGCGTCACCGGCCTGGGGACGGGCTTCGGAGGTGTCCTTGCTCGTCGAGGTGGGCGGGACGGGCGTCGACGCGCCGTCTCCCTCGCCCTGCGCGAGCATGTCCGCAGCAACCTGCAACGGATCGGCCCGCCGACGCTCGACCGGCTGGTTGGACTCTGAGTCGGTCATGACTCCCTTTCATTTACGGCACAGTGAAGAGACCGCTGATGGCACGTCGTTGATCAGTATGCCCCATCAGCCTCGTCTGTCACGCTGGTTCCAGCACGCCACAGCACGTGTGTTCGACAGGCTGTCGTGCGCTGTGACGGGCCACTGGGGACAACGACGCAACCCACCCGGAGGTCCCGCATCGATCTCGATCGATCCTGCGTCCTGACCGCTGGCGCCGCGATTGCCGCCACCCGGCATGATGGTCCCTCTACCGATGAGTAACGAGGAGGCCGGGTGCGCATCGCGCTGCTGTCGTACCGGAGCAAGGAGCACTGCGGTGGGCAGGGCGTCTACGTCCGCCACCTGAGCCGGGGGCTGGCCGAGCTCGGTCACGACGTGGAAATCTTCTCGGGACAGCCCTATCCCGAGGACCTCGACCCCCGCGTCACGCTCACGAAGGTCCCCAGCATGGACTTCTTCCGCGAGCCCGACCCGTTCCGCACCCCCCGACTGAGCGAGTTCCGCAGCGCGACAGACGTGCTGGAGTATGCGCTCACGTGCACCGGGTGCTTCGCCGAGCCGCTGACGTTCAGCCTGCGGGCCGCGAAGATCCTCAGGGACCGGGCCCACGAGTTCGACGTCGTCCACGACAACCAGAGCCTCGGCTACGGGCTCCTGGCCATGATGCGCCGCGGTGTCCCCCTCGCGGCCACGGTGCACCACCCGATCAGCCGCGACCGTCTGGTCGACCTGGCGGCCGCGCGCGGCTGGCGCCGCAAGCTGTCGGTCTCGCGGTGGTACAGCTTCGTGCCGATGCAGGCGCGCGTCGCCCGTCGCATCCCGATCGTGCTGGCCGTCGCCGGCGCCTCGGCCGCCGACTCGGTCGCCGACTTCGACCTCGACCCGGCACAGATGCGCATCGTCCCGCTCGGGGTCGACACCGACCTCTTCGCACCGGCGGACGGTCGCGTGCCCGGCCGCATCGTCGCGGTCGCCAGTGCCGACCGCCCGCTCAAGGGCGTCGTCCACCTCCTCGAGGCAGTCGCCAAGCTCCGCACCGACCACGACGTCGAGCTGCAGCTGGTGTCGAACCTCGAGCCCGGGGGGCCGACCGAGCGCCGCATCACCGAGCTCGGCATCGGCGACGCCGTCCACGTCGTCAACAACATCTCCGACCAGGAGCTCGCCTCACTGCTCGCCTCGGCCGAGGTCATGTGCGTCCCCTCTCTCTACGAGGGGTTCTCGCTGCCCACCGTCGAGGCGATGTCGTGCGGCACGCCCGTCGTCGCGAGCCGCGCCGGCGCGCTGCCCGAGGTCGTCGGCGACGACGGCACCTGCGCCGTCCTGGTCGAGCCGGGCGATCCCGAGGCCCTCGCCTCCGCGATCCGCGACCTGCTCGACTCGCCCGAGACCCGTGAGCGGCTCGGGTCCGCAGGCCGCCGCCGCGCGCTCGACCGCTACAGCTGGACGTCGGTGGCCGAGGCCACCGTCGCCGCCTACACCGAGGCCATCGAGGCCGCCCGCACCCGGAGGAACCGCCATGCTGACCGTTGACTTCGATCGCCTCCGCGTCGGTCGCCGCACCCGCTTCATCGACGTGGGCGCCGGCGCCGGTCGCCACTCCTACGAGGCGCTGCGACGCGGCGCGACGGTCACTGCCTTCGACATGGACGAGGTCGAGCTCAAGGGCGTCGACGGCATGTTCGGGGCGATGGCCGAGGTCGGTGAGGTCCCGCCGGGCGGCTCCGGCGAGGTCAAGGTCGGCGACATCCTCGACATGCCCTACGCCGACGGCACGTTCGACGTGGTCCTCGCCTCGGAGATCCTCGAGCACGTCCCCGAGGACGACCGGGCGATCAGCGAGCTCGTCCGCATCCTCGCACCGGGCGGCATCCTGGCGATCACCGTGCCGCGCTGGCTGCCGGAGCGGATCTGCTGGGCGCTCTCGGACGAGTACCACGCCAACGAGGGCGGCCACATCCGCATCTTCAAGGCCGACGAGCTCCAGGCCAAGGTCGAGGCCCACGGCCTGACGACGACCCACCGTCACCACGCGCACGCGCTGCACTCGCCCTTCTGGTGGCTCAAGTGCGCCGTCGGCGTCAACCGCGACCAGCACCCTGCCGTCCGCGCCTACCACCAGCTGCTGGTGTGGGACATGATGAAGGCGCCCGCGGCGACGCGGCTGACGGAGAAGGCCCTCAACCCGGTCATCGGCAAGTCCGTCGCGCTGTACTTCCACAAGCCGTTCTGAGTCCGTGAGCACCGTGGCGCGCCTTCCCTCCGTCCCCGGGGTCCTGAGCACCTCCCAGGTCGAGCAGACCGCCGAGGCGATCGCCGCGACCCAGCTGTCGTCCGGCGCGATCCCGTGGTTCGCCGGCGGCCACACCGATCCGTGGGACCATGTGCAGGCCGCCATGGCGCTCAGCGCCTCCGGCCGGCTCGAGGCCGCGGCGCGGGCGTACGAGTGGTCGCGCACGCACCAGCGCACCGACGGGACCTGGGCGATCAAGTACCAGGACGAGGTCGTGGAGGACGCCAACACCGACTCCAACTTCTGCGCCTACCTCGCCACGGGCGTCTGGCACCACTGGCGCGTCACCGGTGGACGGGCGTTCGTCGACGTGATGTGGCCCGCCGTCGAGCGGGGGCTCGACGCGGTGCTGACGATGCAGCGGCAGGACGGGACGATCGCCTGGGCGGCCGGCCCCGGCGGACCGCTCGACGAGGCACTCGTGACGGGCAACGCCAGCATCCACCTCAGCCTGCGGTGCGGCCTCGCCCTCGCCGACGTGGTCGGCGAGACCCGTCCCGACTGGGAGCTGGCGGCCGCACGACTGCGCCACGCGCTGGACGACCATCCCGAGCTGTTTGCCGCCAAGGCGACCCACGCCATGGACTGGTACTACCCCGTGCTCGGCGGCGCCCTCTCCCCCGTCGACGGCGCCGACCGCATCGACGACCGATGGGACGAGTTCGTGGTGGACGGCCTCGGCTCGCGCTGCGTCTCGACCAACCCGTGGGTCACCGGAGCCGAGACGTGCGAGCTCGTGCTCGCCCTCGACGTCCTCGGCCGGGGCGACGAGGCGCGTCGCCAGCTCGCAGCGATGCAGCACCTGCGCGACGACGACGGCTCCTACTGGACCGGGCTCGTCTACGACGACGGCGTGCGGTGGCCCGTCGAGCGCACGACGTGGACCGCCGCGACCGTCGTGCTGGCGGCCGACGCACTCTCGCGGACGACCGCCGCGAGTGGACTGTTCCGCGGCGAGGACCTGCCTCGCTGCGAGTGGAAGGTGGACGACCCGTGCCCGGCAGCGACGTGAGCGAGACCTTCCCCGACGAGCTGGCGCGCCTCGTCGCCGACACCAGGGGCTTCATGCCCGACGACGAGGGGCTCGCGTTGCACGCCGCAGCGCTGCAGCACTCCGCCGGCGGGGTCGTCGTCGAGATCGGCACCTACTGCGCGAAGTCGACGATCTACCTGGGACACGCGGCGTCCGTGCGCGGCTCGACGGTCGTGACGATCGACCACCACCGCGGCTCCGAGGAGCAGCAGCCCGGCTGGGAGTACCACGACGAGTCGACCGTCGACCCCGATCTCGGGCTCATGGACACGCTGCCCTTCGCCCGCCGGACGGTCGCGACCGCGGGTCTCGAGGACGTCGTGGTCCTCATGGTCGGGCGGTCGTCGGCGATCTCCCGGTGGTGGGACACCGCCCTCGACCTGGTGTTCATCGACGGCGGCCACACCGACGAGGCGGCCCAGGCCGACTTCCACGGCTGGGCGCCGCGGGTGCGGCTCGGCGGAGCGCTGGTGATCCACGACGTGTTCCCCGACCCGGCCGACGGGGGCCAGGCCCCGTACCGGATCTACCGCGAGGCCATCGACAGCGGCGAGTTCGTCGAGCAGTCCGTGACCGGCTCGCTGCGCGTGCTGCAGCGCGTCGTCCTGTCCGCCCACGCCCACTGAGGGGTCAGGGAGCGCTGAGCCAGACGACTCCGGCCGGCGGCAGCTGGACGACGGCAGAGGCCGCGAACCCGTGCATCGGGACGTCCTCCGTCGTGACCGCACCGAGGTTGCCCACGCCGGAGCCGCCGTAGATCTCGCTGTCGGTGTTGAGCACCTCACGCCAGGTGCCCGATGCCGGCAGACCCACGCGGTAGTCGTGGTGCGGCGACCCGGAGAAGTTGGCCAGGCACGCCAGCTGCGAACCGTCCGTCCCCGTGCGCAGGAAGCAGACGACGTTGCCGGCCACGTCGCTGGCGTCGATCCAGGCGAATCCCTCGGGCCGGCTGTCGACCGAGTAGAGCGCCGGAGCCGACCGGTAGAGCGCGTTGAGATCGCTGACCAGGTGCAGGATGCCCGAGTGCAACGGGTCCTCGAGCTGCTGCCACTCCAGCGACCGCGACTCGGCCCACTCCGACTCCTGCCCGAACTCGCCACCCATGAAGAGCATCTGCTTGCCCGGGTGCGCCCACATGAACGCCAGCAGGCCGCGGACTCCCGCCGCCTTGTTCCACGCGTCGCCGGGCATGCGACCCCACAGCGATCCCTTGCCGTGGACGACCTCGTCGTGCGAGAGGGGCAGGATGAAGTGCTCGCTCCACGCGTAGTCGATCGAGAACGTCATCTCGCCGTGGTGGTACGACCGGTGCACCGGCTCGTGCCCCAGGTAGGAGAGCGTGTCGTGCATCCAGCCCATGTTCCACTTGAAGCCGAAGCCGAGACCGTCGCCGTCGGTGGGGCTCGTGACACCGGGCCACGCGGTCGACTCCTCGGCGATCATCAGCACGCCGGGATGGTGCTTGTAGACCGTCGCGTTGAGCTCCTGGAGCAGCTGCACCGCCTCGAGGTTCTCGCGGCCGCCGTGCACGTTGGGCACCCACTCCCCGTCGTTGCGGGAGTAGTCGAGGTAGAGCATCGAGGCCACGGCGTCGACCCGCAGGCCGTCGAGGTGGAACTCCTCGAGCCAGTAGAGCGCGTTGGCGACCAGGAAGTTGCGCACCTCGGGACGTCCGAAGTCGAAGACGTACGTGCCCCAGTCGGGCTGCTCGCCGCGGCGCGGGTCGGGGTGCTCGTAGAGCGGGGTGCCGTCGAAGCGCGCGAGGGCCCACTCGTCCTTGGGGAAGTGCGCGGGCACCCAGTCGACGATGACGCCGAAGCCTCGGCGGTGCAGCTCGTCGACGAACCAGCGGAAGTCGTCGGGCGAGCCGAAGCGCGACGTCGGGGCGTAGTAGGACGTGACCTGGTAGCCCCAGGACCCGCCGAAGGGGTGCTCGGCGATCGGCATGAGCTCGACGTGCGTGAAGCCCGTCTCGGTGAGGTAGTCCGCGAGCTCGTCGGCGAGCTCTCGGTAGTCGAGCCCCTGCCGCCACGAGCCGAGGTGAACCTCGTAGATGCTGACGGGGGCGTCGAGCCATCGCGTCGCGTCACGCGCGGCCGTCCACGCGTCGTCCTTCCACACGTGCCGGCTGGACGTGACGATCGAGGCCGTCGCGGGCGGCACCTCGGTGCCGTACGCCATGGGGTCGGCCTTCTCGTGCCACTGGCCGTCCGGTCCGTGGATGCGGAACTTGTAGGCCGTCCCGGCGCCCACACCGGGGACGAACAGGTCCCACACGCCCGAGTCGCCGAGGGCACGCATGCCGTGGCCCGCACCGTCCCAGAAGTTGAAGTCGCCCACGACCTGGACGGCCTGCGCGTGGGGGGCCCAGACCGCGAACGACGTGCCCTCGACGGGCCCGTCGGCACCGTCGTAGGTGCGGACGCGTGCGCCGAGCACCTCCCACAGCCGCTCGTGGCGGCCCTCCCTGATCAGGTGGAGGTCGAGCTCCCCGATCGCCGGGGGCCACACGCTGGTCGATGCATCTGCGGATCCCGTCATGCGGTCTCCTCCTCGGTCATCAGTCGGGCGATGGACGACAGCGGCACGGCCAGCCAGTCGGGACGGTTGGCGTGCTCGTAGCCGACCTCGTAGACCGCCTTGTCGAGCTCGAGGGCCCGCAGCAGGTCGGTCTGGTCGCGTGGGTCGCTGCCCGCCACGGCTGCGTAGCCGTCGCAGAACGCGCTGCGGTTGCGCGCAGCCCAGGTCATGGCGCGCTCGACGTCGCCGGGCTCCTCCGGCTGGCCCACCAGCAGCTGCTGGGCGGCGTAGTCGAAGGATCGCAGCATGCCGGCGACGTCACGCAGCGGGGACCGCAGCGCCGAGCGCTCGGCGAGGCTGGCGGCCGGCTCCCCCTCGAAGTCGAGCACGAGCCAGCCGAGCAGGGTGCGGAGCACCTGGCCCAGGTGCAGGTCGCCGTGGACGTATTGCATCGGCACGGGGGTGTCGATGTCGCCGACCTTCTCGAACGCGGCCCGCAGCGCGGGCACGTGATCGGCCAGCTCCGGCACGTCGGCCGCGACCCGGTCGAGCCGGTCGAGCATCGAGGTGACGGTGCGGGCGAGCTCGGCCCGGTCGCCCTCCTCGGTGCCGAGCGCGCGGGCGAGGTCGGCGTGCATGGTCGCGATGGCCCGTCCCAGGCGCGCGGCCTCGCTGGCGAAGTCGCCGCCGAGCTCCTCGGGCGGCAGGCCCTCGGCCATGAAGTCGCGGACGCTCGTGGTCGCCATGACCCAGCCGTCGGCGGCGTCAGGCATGAAGCGCTGGAGCATGCCGATCGTGACCGGCTCGCCGTTGAGCTCGCCGCTGATCGATCCGAGCGGGTCGGCGATGTGCTCGCAGCCCACCTCGCGCAGGGCCCGGTGCAGCTGCAGGTCCTTGTTGAGGCCGGGCGTGAGCTTGCGGAAGAGCTTGAGGATGTACTGGTTGCCGTAGACCAGCGAGGTGTTGCTCTGCTCGGACGTGATGGGGTGCGCGCGCAGACCCGTCACCAGCTCGACACCGGGCTCGGCCTCGAAGGCCAGTCCGTCGACGACGGCGCCGGTGGCCATCAGCTCGAGCAGGGACGCCGTCAGGTCGGCGTCACCGCTGGCCTCGTAGCAGGCCAACCCACTGTCGGGACCGATCGAGGCCGACGAGGCGACGTCGGGCACGTCGGACTGCCGGCGGCCGATCAGCAGCTGGTAGGGCTCGGTGCGATCGCCCTGCTCGACCTCGACGACGAGGTGGAGCAGCAGCGGGTCACCGTCGCGCACCGTGCTCCACGAGGCGGGCCGCACCGCCGTGATCGGCCGGTCCTTGCCCGCGAACCAGCGCTGGGTGGGCAGCCACGCCGGCAGCTCGGCGACGAGCCGCTCGACCAGGTCGTCGTGGCCCGAAGGTACGTCCACGGGCCCGCTCATGCGAGACTCCTCCGCTCGCCCTCGTCGCCCAGCTCGGAGAGCTGGAACCAGTAGAAGCCGTGCCCGGGCAGCGTGAGCAGGTAGGGCAGCTCGCCGATGCGGGGGAACCGGACGCTGCCGGTGAGCTCGACCGGGGTCGCACCCTGGTGCTCGGCCAGCTCGAGCTCGACCGGCTGCGGGAAGCGCGAGAGGTTGTTGACGCACAGGACGACGTCCTGCTCGCCGTCAGGACGCGTGTAGACCCGCTTGTAGGCCAGCACGCTCGGGTTGGAGCCGCCGAGGTCGACGAACTCGCCCTCGCCGAACGCGACGTGCTCCTTGCGGACCGCGATCATGCGCCGGGTCCAGTTGAGCAGCGATGCGGCGTTGCCCTGCTGCGCCTCGACGTTGATCGCCTCGTAGCCGTAGGTCGGGTCCATGATCGGCGGCAGGTAGACGCGGCCCGGGTCGGAGCGCGAGAAGCCGGCGTTGCGGTCGGGCGACCACTGCATCGGGGTGCGGACCGCGTCACGGTCGCCGAGCCAGATGTTGTCGCCCATGCCGATCTCGTCGCCGTAGTAGAGCACCGGCGAGCCCGGGAGGCTCAGGAGCATCGCCGTGAACAGCTCGAGCTGGTTGCGGTCGTTGTCGAGCAGCGGGGCGAGCCGGCGACGGATGCCGATGTTGGCCTTCATCCGCGGGTCGGTGGCGTACTCGGAGTACATGTAGTCGCGTTCCTCGTCGGTCACCATCTCGAGGGTGAGCTCGTCGTGGTTGCGCAGGAAGATGCCCCACTGCGTGCCGGTCGGGATCTGGGGCGTCTGCGCGAGGATCTCCGAGATCGGGAAGCGCGACTCGCGCCGCACCGCCATGAAGATGCGCGGCATGAGCGGGAAGTGGAATGCCATGTGGCACTCGTCGCCGCCGACATCGGGGTTGCCGAAGTACTCCACGACGTCGGCCGGCCACTGGTTGGCCTCGGCCAGCAGGATCCGGCCCGGGAACTCCCGGTCGATCGTCTCGCGGGTCTTGCGGAGGTACTCGTGCGTGCGCGGGAGGTTCTCGCAGTTGGTGCCCTCCTCCTCGAACAGGTAGGGCACGGCGTCGAGGCGGAAGCCGTCGATTCCCAGGTCGAGCCAAAACCGCAGGACGTCCAGCATCGCCTCTTGGACCTCTTCGTTCTCGAAGTTGAGGTCGGGCTGGTGGCTGAAGAAGCGGTGCCAGAAGAACTGGCCACGGACGGGGTCGTACGTCCAGTTGGACGACTCGGTGTCGACGAAGATGATGCGTGCGTCGGGGTACTGCTGGTCGTCGTCGCTCCACACGTAGTAGTCGCCGTAGGGGCCGTCCGGGTCGTTGCGCGAGGCCTGGAACCACGGGTGGGCGTCCGACGTGTGGTTGAGCACCAGGTCGGTGATGACGCGGATGTCGCGCTTGTGCGCCTCCTCGAGCAGGTAGACGAAGTCGTCGACCGTGCCGAACTCGGGCAGGACAGCGCGGAAGTCGCTGATGTCGTAGCCGCCGTCGCGCAGGGGCGAGGCGTAGAACGGCGGGAGCCACAGGCAGTCGACGCCGAGCCACTGCAGGTAGTCCAGCTTGCCGGCCAGTCCGCGCAGGTCGCCCGTGCCGTCGCCGTTGGAGTCGGCGAACGCCCGCACGAGGACCTCGTAGAAGACGGCTCGCTTGAACCACTCGGGGTTGTCGCTGGCCTGGTCGGCGTGCTCGAAGTCGGCGGCCTCGGGCTGGACGAGCGTGCCGTCGGCCTCGACGTCCTCGCCGGTGTGCGGGGTGTCCTCGAGGCCGCTGAGCGCGGCGTCGGGTGCGGGAGTCGTGCCGTCGTGCGTGCGGATGTCGTCCTCCATGATCAGGCCTCCTTCGGGTGGATGCTCACGACGTGTGCGACGGCGCGAATCGGGTCGAGTCGTACGTAGTTGGTGGCGCCCCAGTCGTAGGTCTCCCCCGTCACCTCGTCGTGGGCGACGACCCGGTCGTCCCAGTCGTGGCCGAGCGTCGGCAGGTCGAGGTGCAGGATGCCCTCCTGGGGGCCGTGCGGGTCGAGCGACACGATCACCACGACGACATCACCTGTTGCCGGATCGGTCTTGGAGTAGGCCAGCAGCGCGTCGTTGTCGACCTGGTGGACGGCCAGGGTCCGCATCTGCTGCAGCGCCGGATGGGCCCGCCGGATCTCGTTGAGGCGGGTGATCCACGGCTCCAGGGACCGTCCCTGCGCGAGCGCCGCGTCGAAGTCGCGCGGGCGCAGCTCGAACTTCTCGCTGTGGAGGTACTCCTCGCTGCCGGGCTTCTGCGGCTCGTGCTCGTAGAGCTCGAACCCGGAGTAGACGCCCCACGTGGGCGACATCGTGGCCGCCAGCGCCGCCCGGATCGCGAACATCGCCGGACCGCCGACCTGCAGGTGCTCCGGGAGGATGTCGGGAGTGTTCACGAACAGGTTGGCCCGCGACTCGTCCCACCGGTCGCGGATCTCCTCGGCGAACTCGGCGATCTCCTGCTTCTCGGTGCGCCACGTGAAGTAGGTGTAGCTCTGGGTGAAGCCTGCGCGACCGAGGCCGTACAGGCGTGCGGGTCGGGTGAAGGCCTCGGCGAGGAACAGGACGTCGGGGTGCGTCTGCTTGATCGTCGCGATGAGCCACGCCCAGAAGCTCGTCGGCTTGGTGTGCGGATTGTCGACCCGGAAGATCCGGACGCCCCGCTCGACCCACACCATCGTGACGCGCAGCATCTCGGCGTAGGCGGCGTCGGGGTCGTTGTCGAAGTTGAGCGGGTAGATGTCCTGGTACTTCTTGGGCGGGTTCTCCGCGTAGGCGATCGTGCCGTCGGGCAGGACGGTGAAGAACTCAGGATGCTCGGCCGCCCACGGGTGGTCGGGGGCTGCCTGCAGCGCGAGGTCGAGGGCGATCTCCAGGCCCAGGGCCCGGGCGCGCTTGACCAACGCGTCGAAGTCCTTGAACGTGCCGAGCTCGGGGTGGAGGGCGTCGTGACCGCCCTCCGCGGCGCCGATCGCCCATGGAGATCCCACGTCGCCGGGGGCCGGGGTCAAGGTGTTGTCCTTGCCCTTGCGGTTGACCCGCCCGATCGGGTGGATCGGGGGGAGGTAGACGACGTCGAAGCCCATGCGGGCCACGCGGTCGAGGGCCTTGGCAGTGGTCTTGAACGTGCCGTGGCGCGGCTGCCCCTTCTTGTCCACGCCGCCCGTGGAGCGGGGGAAGAGCTCGTACCAGGAGCCGAAGGCCGCGCGTCGGCGGTCGACCACGATCGTGTGCGGGTCGCCGGCGGTGACCAGCTCGCGGACCGGGTCGTCGTGCATGACCTGCTGCACCTCGGCGCCGAGGGCCAGGGCCACGCGGTCGGCGACGGGCAACGTGCGGGAGCGCAGGGCGGCGGCGGCGTCCTTGACGACCGTGCCGGCCCGCCCGGCGCCGGCCTTCTGGTCCAGCAGCCTGGCCCCGATCTCGAGGTCGTTGGCCAGCTCGTCGGCCGACTGGCCCGCCTCGACCTTGACCGATGCCGCGTGCGTCCACGTCGACCACGGATCGCTCCACGCGTCGACGCGGAAGGTCCAGAGACCCTCGGCATCAGGCACGATCGTCGCCGCGAACCGGTCGAGGCCCCGGCCGAGCTCGGCCATGCGGGTGCTGCGCGGGGTGCCGTCCGGGCCGGACCAGACGACCGTGGCCGCCACGGCGTCGTGCCCCTCGCGCCAGACCGTCGCAGTCACCGGGACGTGCTCGTCGACCACGGCCTTGGCCGGGTCCCTGCCGTCCCCGATGACCGGTCCTACGTCGTCGATGCCGAGTCGGCCAGTCATGCGGTCCCTTCCGTGGAGTCACGTCGTCGAAGTCCCGTACCCACCCTTGCACGCCCTACGCGCCGCCCGCACGTCCATCAGATCTCGATCGACGTCTCCCCTGCGAGCGCTCGCGCAACGACCCCTCGGGGGGTGCGGTCGGGCAACAGCGTCGACGCCATGAACGTGGCGGCAAGTCGGTCGAAGTCTGCGTGCCGGCGCAGCATCGCGTGCTTGCCACCGCCCACCCGGACGTACGCGACGTCCGCCGTGCGGGCCAGGAGTCGCGCCGCGGCGGCCGACCTCTCGGGGGCGGCGATGCGGTCGTCGGTGCCGTGCACCACCAGCACTCGACGACCGGCCAGGTCGACCTCGCCGTCGGCCGGATAGACCCACGGGTTGAGTGCCACGACACTGCGGACCTCGGGACGGTCGCCGGCCAGGATCGCAGCCCGGCCTCCCAGCGAGTGGCCGACCAGGCCGACCGGCAGGTCGGAGCCGAAGCCGTGCCTCAACTGGTCGATCGCCCAGTGCACGTCGTCGACGGGGGTGTGGGAGGTGTCCCAGCCCCGGGTGGAGTTGAGCAGACGGTAGACCGCGAGTCGACGTCGCCCCGCGCGGGCGACCCGGCGGGCGATCGGGATCATCCGGACGACCGAGAGCTGCGTCGGGCTGACCATCGGGTTGCCAAGGCGGCTCGCCCCGCCGTGAAGCACCAGCACGACACCTTCGGGGCGGCGTGGCTCGGAGGTCGCGATCAGGCGAGGACTGTTGGGCATGGACGCGGTGTACCCGTCGTCGGCCCTGCCCACACCTGTGTCACTGCTCTCGCGGCGCCTTGAGCAGCAGCAGCGAGCGTCCTGCCAGCGTGATCGACCCACCGGCGGCCAGCCTCTCGTCGCTCACCGGCGCTCCGTCGGGGGTGGTGGTGTCGAGCACCGGCTTGAAGGTCTCGCCGAACTCGCGGTCGGGCAGGGTCACCTCGACCGGCTCGGCGCCGGCGTGCAGCAGCAGGAGCCACGAGTGGTCGGTGAGGATCTGCCCGTCACGCGTGCGGGACTGGCTGTTGGACCCGTCGATCCACATGCCCAGGGTCCGTCGTTCCGGGTCGTGCCAGTCGGACTCGTCGAGCTCGCTGCCGTCGGGACGCAGCCAGATCAGGTCGGGGCGGCCGGTCGGCGTCGTGCGCCCGTCGAAGAACTCCGGCTGGCGCAGCGCGGGGCTGTCGGCCCGCAGGTGGATCACGCGCCGGGCGAACGCCAGCATCGCCTCGGACTCGTCGGTCGCGGTCCAGTCGACCCACGACGTCGGGTCGTCGAGGCAGTAGGCGTTGTTGTTGCCTCCCTGGGTGCGCCACCGCTCGTCGCCGGCGACGAACATCGGCGTGCCGGTCGAGAGCATGAGCGTCGCGAACAGGTTGCGGGCCTGGCGCTGCCGCAGGGTCACGACCTCGGTGTCGTCGGTCTCGCCTTCGACGCCGTGGTTCCAGGACCTGTTGTCGTCGGTGCCGTCGCGGTTGTCCTCGCCGTTGGCCTCGTTGTGCTTGCCGTCGTACGACACCAGGTCACGCAGGGTGAAGCCGTCGTGGGCGTTGACGAAGTTGATCGACTGCCACGGCCGGCGCAGCGTGTGGTCGTAGAGGTCGGCCGAGCCCGACAGCCGTGACGCGAGGTCGTCGACCCCGGCCTCGCCTCGCCAGAAGTCGCGCACGACGTCGCGGTAGATGCCGTTCCACTCGGCCCACTGCGCGCCGAAGTAGCCGACCTTGTAGCCCTCCCCCGTCGCGTCCCACGGCTCGGCGATGAGCTTGCAGCGCGACAGCACCGGGTCCTGGGCGATCGCCGTCAGCATCGTGGAGTGCATGTCGAACGCCCCTCCGTGGGGACGACCGAGCGTGCTCGCGAGGTCGAACCGGAACCCGTCGACGCCGAGCTCGGTCGTCCAGTAGCGCAGCGAGTCGGTCACCAGGCGGACCACCGTCGGTGACCCGGCATCGAGCGTGTTGCCGCAGCCGGTGATGTCGGCCATGTGGCCGTCGTCGTCGTGCAGGTAGTAGGCCGTCGCCTCGTAGCCGCGAAAGCTCAGGGTGGGTCCGTCGGGACCGCCCTCGCAGGTGTGGTTGTAGACGACGTCGACGATGACCTCGATGCCCGCGGCGTGCATCGCCGCGACCATCGTGCGGAACTCCTCGACCTCGTGGCCTGGCTCGCTCGCATAGCCCGCGTGCGGCGCGAAGTAGCCCAGCGGCGAGTAGCCCCAGTAGTTGTGCCGGCCGTCGCGGACGAGTGACGGCTCGTCGCTGAACGCGTGCACCGGCAGCAGCTCGACGCTCGTGACGCCGAGGCGGATCAGGTGGTCGACGACCGCGGGGTGCGCCAGCCCGAGGTAGGTGCCCCGCAGCGACTCGGGCACGTCGGGGTGCTGCTCGGTGAAGCCCTTGACGTGCAGCTCGTAGATCACGGTCTCCTCGAACGGCACCTCCGGCTTGACGCCAGTGTCTGGCCCGCCGGGGCTGGTGACGACGCTGAGCGGCACGCTGCCGAGGGAGTCGACCGTGCTGGGCTCGGGGCCCTCGGGATCGTCGGCGTAGCCGAGGGCGGCGGCCATGTCGGTCATCGAGCCGCTGATGCGGCGCGCATAGGGGTCGACGAGGATCTGGTGCGGGTTGCACCGCAGGCCGGTCTTGGGCTCGTACGGGCCGTGCACGCGGAAGCCGTACCGCTGCCCGGGCGTCACGCCGGGCACGAGCCCGTGCCAGACGCCGAACGTCCGCTCCGTCAGCTCGAAGCGCCGCTCACCGAGGTCGTCGTCGATCAGGCAGACCTCGACCCGTTCGGCGACGGTGCTCGCGACCGCGAACCGCACACCGCCCGCCTCGGGGTGGGCGCCCAGCGGGAACGGTCGCCCGGCGAGCACCTGGGAGTCGGACGTGGGGTGCGTGGCCATGGCGCCATTGTCTCAGGTCGATGTTTCCCGGTGGTGAATCTGCGGCGGGACCACCGAGATCACCACCGGAGGCTGCTCAGGCCTTGCGAGCCGCCCTGGCCTCGAGCTTGGCGGTCTTCTTCTCGGCCTTGGCCGCCTTCTTCTCCGCGCGGCGCACGGCGCGGCTCTCGCCGCGACCGTCGAGCACCAGGCTCGTGCCGATGCCGAGGAGCCAGACGTCCTTGGCGATCGGGGTGCCCTGCTGGGTCGGACGGATGCCGTCGCGCATGCCGGGGGTTTTGGCGTACAGGCCGAGCAGCCCGGCCGAGAACGCCGTCAGGCCGAGGCCGGCCTTGGTGGGCGAGACGGCCGGGGTCAGCAGGGCGGCGCCGAGCGCGATCTCGCCCGCGGCCAGCGCCTTGACGAAGATCGGCGGCTCGATGTTCTTCACGACGGGGTACGTGCCCGCGGCGAACCCGTGGAGCCCCGCGGCCGTCTCGGCGTCGGCCGACCACTTCGACAGGCCGGAGTTGAGGATGAACGAGCCTGCAGCAAGACGCAGCGGCACGTGGGCAAGACGGATCGACATGGGACCTCCGAGTAGGTGACGGTTCACGTCCCACCCTAGGTGCGACGTCCACAGGTCGTCCGGTTCGGGCGCCTCACCCCCTCCCTGGGCGACACGATGTCACTACAGTGCTGCCATGGGCATCGACATCGAGCCGGGGGGCGTCCTGAAGGCCTGGGCGATCGGTCTGCGCGCCGACACCGACCTCGACACCGCCAGCGGCCTCACGTCCGCCGCGGCGGGCACCGACATGGCAGGGCTGCAAGCGACCCTGACCTCAGCGGCCGACCACGTCGCACAGGTCCTGGCAGTCGCCTCGGCCGTCATGGGCGAGACGACGTCGACGATCGACGGCTGCCTCGCCGAGTACGCCGCGAGCGACGGCCGGTCGACGGGACGGTTCCATGGGCTTCGGTGACGACCTCCTCGCGGCCGGCGAGGATGCCCTCGACGAGACCATCGAGAACCTGCGATCGGTGCTGGCCCGGCTCGAGAACATCGACTTCTTCCCACCGTGGGACGCCGCGCAGACGATCGTCGACGCGGTCGCGACCGCGATCGAGGTCGCCACGACTCCCCCCGACCCCGACCCCGTCGACGTCGAGGCGGCCGCCGACGCCTGGGGATCGATCGCGACCAGCGTCGACCGCGGCGCCGTCGACCTGACCCGCTCGCAGCAGGCCATGACCGTCCAGGTCTGGGAGGGCGACGCGGGCAACGCCGCGCGCATTCACCTGGGCCAGCTGACCGACCGCGTCGAGACCGTCACCACGGCGGCCGAGAAGGTCCGCGGCGCGCTGATCACGGTGTCGGACGACATGACCGCGGCCCGGGAGCGCCACGGCTCGGCCTACTCGATCCTGACCGAGCACCTCGACATCTCGTGGGGCGACATGTTCCCGTGGGAGCTGGTGTCGAAGCTCAAGAACATCGTCGGCGACTGCATCGATGCCGTCGAGGCCCTCATCGGGTCCTACCAGGACGCCGCCTCGACCGTCGCGACCGCCCGGCGGCTCATCGTCGCGGCGATCGACGCGATCGAGCTGCCGGCCCACCTGCCCGACGGCGTCAGTCCCGCCAGCGTCGTCAACGCGTGGGACGGCGACGAGTCCGGGGCCCTGCGCGGATCGGTGCTCGAGCGGGCCGACGACGCGCTCGACGACATGTCCGCCAAGGACCGCACGGCCGCCCAGCAGCTGCTCGACGGCGCCGACGGCGACGAGGAGAAGGCCTGGATCCTCGCGGCCATCGCGTCGGGCCTGAAGGGCTCCGACCTCGACAAGTACGCCGGACAGCTCGCCACGATGACGCCCGAGCAGATCGACGCCCTCGACCCGGGCACCGCCGACGACGGCACCTACACGCAGCCCGACCAGACGACGTGCGGGTCATCGACGCTCGTGATGTCGAAGATGCTCAACGACCCGGCCTACGCGATGTACATCGCCACCGGCCACCACCCGGTCACGGGCGAGACGTCCGATCTGTCACCGTCCGAGCTGTTCGACCAGGAGTCGCTCGACATGCACGAGCAGACCAACGGCCTGACCGACCACGACGACGACCTCCAGGTGCCGTGGCCCGGCCCCTTCGGCACCTCGCCCTCGGGCGTCATCCACCAGATGGGAGGCGACGGCGGGTCCGGCATCCCCGGGTCGACCTACGACACCGACCTCACCGACCCCAGCTCGCCCGCCGCCGACTACGACAGCATCGTCGCGGCGACACAGGACGGCGAGACCGTCCCGCTCTACGTCGGCGACGAGAAGATCCCGCGCCACGTCGTGCTCGTGACGTCGAGCTCCGACGACTCGCTGACGATCTACGAGCCCTCGGCCGGCGAGACGATCACGGTCTCCCGCGACGACTTCGAGAACGGCACGGTCGACGTCGCCGGCTGGACCAAGCCCTGGCTCGCGGTGACGCCGTCGTGAGACGTGCCGCCGCGCCGCTGCTCGTGCTGGCAGCGGCCGTGCTGCTGGCGGGCTGCCCCGCGGCGCCGCAGGAGGAGCTCAAGCCTGACGCGGTCGACCGCGAGCGCGTCGCCCGCATCGAGAAGGACCCGTGGGCCGCCCCGACCACGACGTCGCTCCCCCGCCAGGCCTACGGGTCGAACGGGCTGCTCGTCCGGAAGGCGGGCGTGCGCGAGGAGACCCTGCCCGGCGACGACAACCGCCCCATGGTCCGCGACGAGGTGGACGCGGCGATCGGCGACGGCTGGGCCCTGGTGGGCGCGGTCTGCGACGAGCTCGGCGTCGAGGAGGTCCAGCTCACGCGCGGCACGACCCTCGACGACACGGCCCGGGCCACGATCGTGCCCCAGCCCGAGGGCACCCGGGATGCACCGGCCTACCGCATCGTCGTCACGGTGTACGTCCCCCACCACGCCGATCGCGGCTGGCCTCGCCCGGAGCCCGTCGACCCCGCGAGCACCTGCGTCTCAAGCCCCAAGACACCCTCGGTCGAGGTCGACGACGTCGCCAACGGGTCGCCCTACCCCGCCACGACCTCGTAGGTCTCGGCGGCGAAGTCGACCCGCACCCGCATCGCGCCCCGGTGCATCACGAGCCACGAGTCGTCGTCGGCGACGTCCACGGCGAAGCCGTCGAGCGACGGGTCCGCGAGCTCGGGGTGGCGACGGCGCAGCGCGATGAGCGAGCGATAGGTCTGCAGCATCTCGGCGTGGCCGGGCTCGGCCACCTGCGACCAGTCGAGCGTCGACCGCTCGACCGTGGCGTGGTCCATCGGGTCGGGCACCTCGGACTCGCCCCAGCCGTGCCGGCCGAACTCACGACGCCTCCCGGTGCGCACGGCCTCGGCGAGCTCGGGATCGGGGAACGAGGCGAAGAACTGCCACGGCGTGCTCGCGGCCCACTCCTCCCCCATGAACAGCATGGGCGTGTAGGGGCCGAGCAGGACGATCGCTGCGGCGCAGGCCTGCAGCCCCGGCGAGATCGTCGCCGAGATGCGATCGCCGGTCGCCCGGTTGCCGATCTGGTCGTGGTTCTGCAGATAGGCGAGGAACGCCGTTCCGGGCAGCTCCGCGGTGTCGACCGGCCGGCCGTGCGTCCGGTCCCGGAACGACGACCAGGTCCCGGCGTGGAAGAACGCGCCTCGCAGCGTCGTGGCCAGCGCGCCCGGCGCCGCGAAGTCGGCGTAGTAGCCGTCGGTCTCGCCCGTCACGCGGACGTGCAGCGCGTGGTGCAGGTCGTCCGACCACTGGGCGTCCATGCCGATGCCGTGGGACGCCCGGGACGTGACGGTGCGCGGGTCGTTGGCGTCCGACTCCGCGATCAGCGTGAGCGGGCGTCCCAGCGCCGCCGACATCCGCTCGGTCTCGGCCGACAGCTCCTCCAGGATCGGCAGGGCCCGCCGGTCGACGAGGGCGTGGACGGCGTCGAGCCGCAGCCCGTCGACGTGGAAGTGCTCGAACCACGTCATCGCGTTGTCGAGCACGTAGCGCCGCACGTCGTCCGAGCCGGCGCCGTCGAGGTTGAGCCCGGGCCCCCAGTCGTTCTGGCCCGCGAAGTAGGGCCCGAAGCGGTCGAGGTAGGCCCCCGACGGCCCGAGGTGGTTGTAGACGACGTCGAGCAGCACCCCGAGACCGCGCTCGTGGCACGCGTCGACGAACCGCTTGAACCCGTCGGGCCCCCCGTACGGCTCGTGCACCGCTCCCCAGAGCACCCCGTCGTAGCCCCAGCCGTGCGGGCCGTCGAAGGAGTTGACCGGAAGCACCTCCACCAGGTCGATGCCGAGGTCGACCAGGTGGTCGAGGCGCTCGATCGCGCTGTCGAACGTGCGCCCGGGCGTGAACGTGCCGATGTGCAGCTCGTAGACCACGGCGCCGGCGAGCTCTCGTCCCGTCCAGGCAGCGTCGGTCCAGGTGAAGAGCGAGTGGTCGTACGCGCGGGACGCCTCGTGCACGCCGCGCGGCTGCCACGCCGACCGCGGGTCGGGCAGCGGTGTCTCGTCGTCGCCCAGGACGAACGCGTAGTCCGTGCCGTGGGAGACGTCGACGGCCGCCGACCACCAGCCGCTGCGCTGCCACGGCCGCATCTCGTGGTCGGTGCCGTCGACCCGCAGGCGGACGCGCTCCAGGTCGGGGCACCACACCGTGATCGTCATGCCGCCGAGCCTAGGCGAACCTGCGGTGAGCGCCGCCACCGTCCCGAGCCGACGCCTCCCACGCGCTCGACCACGGTCAGCCCCGCACCAGCAGGGCGACGGGATAGCGGCCGAGCACGTCGGCCAGACGCACGTCGCCTCCCTCGACCGAGGCGCCCGTGAACGCGTCCGTCCACTCGCCTGCGGGCAGAGGCAGCGTCGTGTCGCCCCAGCCACCGAGCCGCTCGAGCCCGACCGGGAGCCGCGTCGCCACGACCACGAGGTCGTCGCTGCGGCCGAAGGCGATCGCATGGTCGGCGGCGACACCGGTCGACGTCAGCGGCGTGTAGCCACCGAACAGCTCCGGACGCTCGCGGCGGAGCCTCAGCGTCCGCAGCACGACCAGCATCTTCGCCGCGCCGGAGACGTCGACCTCGGGGACGAGACCCTCCTCGAAGCGGCTCAACAGCTCGCGCCGCAGCCCGTAGTCGACCTCGCGCCGGTTGTCGGGGTCGACCAGCGAGAAGTCCCACAGCTCCGTGCCCTGGTAGACGTCCGGCACGCCGGGGCCCGCCAGCTGGAGCAGCTTCTGCGACAGGGAGACGGTCCAGCCGGCCGGGGTGATCTGCTCGACGAAGGCCGTCACCTCGTCACCGAGCTCGGCGGCCACCCGGGCGGGCCAGGCGGCGATCCTCGCCTCGAACGCCTCGTCCGGCTCGGTCCACGTCGTGCGCAGCTTGGCCTCCTTGGCGGCCTTGAGCAGGTAGTCCGACAACCGGTCGTCGCCGATGGGGTGGGCGCCGACGAGGGTCTGCCACGCCAGCAGGCCCAGCGCCGGCTCGTCGATGCCCCATCCCGCATCGACGGACCGCTGCGTCCAGTCGGCCACGAGGCCCGTGAAGTCGTCGGCGACCTCGGACAGCACGATCATGCGGGCGCGGGTGTCCTCCGACCGCTTGGTGTCGTGGGTCGTCAGCGTCGTCATCGTCGCTGGCGAGTCCTCGTCGCGGGCCGCGGCCAGCCGGTGGAACTCCTCCACCCCGATGCCCCAGTGGTCAGGTGAGCCACCGACCTCGTTGAGCGCGGCGAACCGCGTGCAGCGGTAGAACGTCGTGTCCTCGGTGCCCTTGGCCACGACCATCCCCGAGGTCTGCTGGATCCGGGTCGCGAGCTCGCCCCCGGGATCACCCCGCACCTGCTCGTCGAGCGCCGCGAGGGCGTCGGTCAGGTCGGGCCGCCGTGAGGTGGCGCGCACGATCGCGGCGGCCCACTCGTCGGCGACCTCCGGCAGGTACGACCGGTAGACGCCGAAGGCGATCATCGTCTCGGCCACGGCGGCGCGCGCGGCGTCCTCGGGGACGTCCGCGACCAGCCCCGCGATGCGCCGCACCTCCGCGACGAGGATCGTGTCGGTCACGAGGCGACGCGCCTCCTCCTCGACCGCGGCATAGTCCGTCCGCACACCGAGGACGTCCGCCAGCCGCGTGAAGGGCTCCTCACCGGCCGGGTCGAGCAGCACGCCCGCGACCTCGCCCAGCGCGTCGTAGCCCGTGGTGCCGTCCACCGGCCACGAGGCCGGCAGGTGCTCGCCCGGGTGGAGGATCTTCTCGATCACGATCCAGGCGTGCGGCGCACGCTCGCGCAGACGTCGGACGTAGGCTCCGGGATCGGCGAGCCCGTCCGGGTGGTCGATGCGCAGGCCCGTGACGTCGCCGTCCGCGACCCAGCGCAGCACCTCGCGGTGCGCGACCTCGAAGACGTCGACGCGGTCGACCGCCACCGCGGCGAGCGTCGTGATGTCGAAGAAGCGGCGATAGCTCAGCTCCGCGTTGCCGCGACGCCAGTCGACCAGCTCGTACGGCTGCCGGTCGTGGACCTCCTGCGGCGTCCCGTCCGCCGACCCGGAGATCGGGAAGCGGTGGCCTGCGTAGACCAGCTCGTCGTCCTGCACCGTCAGCGCCGACACGTCGTCGGCCGACCCGAGCACCGGCACCAGGATGCGCCCGCGCGACCAGTCGATGTCGAAGTAGTGCGCGAACCCGGATGCCTGTCCGGCCTTGAGGACGTCCCACCAGAACGGGTTGGCCCTCGGCACCTCGACCGACATGTGGTTGGGCACGATGTCGACCACGAGGCCGAGACCGGTCGCCCGCGCGGCCTCGGCCAGGCCGACCCGAGCCTCCTCGCCACCGAGCTCCGGGCGGGCCACGCGGGGATCGGTGACGTCGTAGCCGTGGGTCGATCCCGGCGTCGCGTCGAGGATCGGGGAGACGTAGACCGCACCGACCCCGAGCGCCCCGAGGTAGGCCACGACGTCACTCGCCTCCGCGAACCCGAACTCCGGACGCAGCTGCAGCCGGTAGGTCGAGGTCGGAGCGCTCATGACACCCGCTGCAGGACGACGAGCGAGCGGGCCGGCAGGTTCATCGTGGCGTCCGAGGCGTGCATCGCCCCGCCGACCTGCTCCACGATGCCGGTCGAGGTGTCGACCACCACGGTCCAGCTCTCGCCGTAGTCACGGTCGGGCAGCACGAGCTCGATGTCCTCGTGGTGCGCGTTGAAGGCCATGAGGAACGAGTCGTCCACGACGCGCGCGCCGCGCGTGTCGCGATCGGCGATCGCGTCGCCGTTGAGGAACACGACGATCGACTTGCCGAAGGCGTCGTCCCAGTTCTGCTCCTTCATCTCCTCGCCGGAGGGCGTGAACCAGGCGATGTCGCGCAGCTCGTCGGCCTTGCGGATCGGCTTGCCCTGGAAGAACCGCCGCCGCCGGAAGACCGGGTGCCGGCGACGGAACGCCGTCACGGCGGACGTGAACTCCATCAGGTCGGTCTCGCCCTCGTCGAGGTGCCAGTCGACCCAGGCGACGTCGTTGTCCTGGCAGTACGCGTTGTTGTTGCCACCCTGCGTGCGTCCGAGCTCGTCGCCGTGCAGGATCATCGGCACACCCTGCGACAGCAGCAGCGTCGCCATCAGGTTGCGACGCTGCCGGCGCCGCAGGTCGAGGATCTCGGGGTCGTCGGTCGGCCCCTCCACCCCGGAGTTCCACGAACGGTTGTCGTCGGCGCCGTCACGTCCGTCCTCGCCGTTGGCCTCGTTGTGCTTGTCGTTGTACGACACGAGGTCGTCGAGCGTGAACCCGTCGTGCGCCGTCACGAAGTTGACCGAGGCGTACGGGCGCCGGCCGTTGTCCTGGTAGAGGTCGGACGAGCCGGTGATGCGCGACGCGAACTCGCCCAGCGTCGACGGCTCGCCGCGCCAGAAGTCGCGCACCGTGTCGCGGTAGAGGCCGTTCCACTCCGTCCACAGCGGCGGGAAGTTGCCGACCTGGTAGCCGCCGGGTCCGACGTCCCACGGCTCGGCGATGAGCTTGACCTGGCTGACCACCGGGTCCTGCTGCACGAGCTCGAAGAACGTGGCCAGCTTGTCGACGTCGTAGAACTCGCGAGCCAGCGTCGCGGCGAGGTCGAAGCGGAAGCCGTCGACGTGCATCTCGGTGACCCAGTAGCGCAGCGAGTCCATGATGAGCTGCAGGGTGTGCGGGCTGCGCACGTTGAGCGAGTTGCCGGTGCCGGTGTAGTCCATGTAGAACGACGGATCGTCCTCGACGGTGCGGTAGTAGGCGCAGTTGTCGATGCCGCGCATCGAGAGCGTCGGCCCGAGGTGGTTGCCCTCGGCGGTGTGGTTGTAGACGACGTCGAGCACGACCTCGATGCCGGCCTCGTGCAGGGCGCGCACCATGCCCTTGAACTCCTGCACCTGGCCACCGGGCTGTGCGGCGTACGCGTCGTGCGGGGCGAAGAAGCCGATCGTGTTGTAGCCCCAGTAGTTGGTGAGGCCCTTCTCGTCGAGGTAGTGGTCGGTCACGAACTGGTGGACCGGCAGCAGCTCGATCGCCGTGACGCCGAGGTCCTTGAGGTGGCGGACGATCGCGGGGTGCGCGATGCCGGCGTAGGTGCCGCGCAGCACCTCGGGCACGTCGGGGTGGTTGATCGTGAGCCCCTTGACGTGCGCCTCGTAGACGACCGACTCGTTGTAGGGCGTGCGCGGCGGGCGGTCGTTGGACCAGTCGAAGAACGGGTTGACGACCAACGAGTAGGGCACGTGCCCCGCGGAGTCGTCGTCGTTGCGCGCATCGGGGTCGTCGAGGTCGTAGGAGAACAGCGACGGGTCCCAGTCGATCTGGCCGGTGACGGCCTTGGCGTAGGGGTCGATCAGCAGCTTGGCGGGGTTGCAGCGCAGCCCCTGCTCGGGGTCGTACGTGCCGTGCACCCGGTAGCCGTAGCGCTGCCCGGGGCTCACGCCCAGCAGGAAGCCGTGGTGGACGAAGCCGTCGACCTCGTCGAGCCGGACGCGCGTCTCGGTGCCGTGCTCGTCGAAGAGGCAGAGCTCGACGAACTCGGCAACCTCCGAGAACAGGGCGAAGTTGGTGCCGGTGCCGTCGTACGTGGCTCCCAGCGGATAGGCACTGCCGGGCCAGGGCTGCACACGGTCTCCTTCGAGGTCATCGCTCATGGTCGACCGCTCGCGCTGCTCGCAAGGGCTCGATGGCCTGCTGTACCCCGTCGTCGGCAAAGAACGCGTCGAGGTCGACCGGCAGCGGGATGCGCCAGTTGGGGTACTCGTCGATCGTGCCGGGGAGGTTGGGCTGGCGAAGGTCACCCACCACGTCGCTCGGCGAGCTCAGCACGAGACGTGAGCCTGCGCGAGCGATGGCGGCGTGGAGCGCGACGACGATGCTGGCGGTGTCGTCATCGTCGTGGGCGATGCCCTCGGACCGCAGCAGGTCGAGCAGCGCCGCCTTGTCGGCCGCCGCCTTGGCGTAGGCCTCGTCCTCGGGTCCGTCGAGCAGGTCGAGCGACGCACGGAGGCGGACGTGCTCGGCACGGAGCCAGCCGCTGGCGGTCGGCAGGTCGTGGGTCGTGACGCTCGCCATCGCCTCGACCGCCCAGTCCTCGGGCCGGTCGTGGGGCTGGCCGGGAGCGTCCCAGTCACGCTCGAACCAGAGCACGGCCGAGCTGAGGATGCCGCGGCGGTGCATCGTGTCGGTGACGACGTCCTCGACGGTGCCGAGGTCCTCCCCGACGACGATCGCGCCGGCGCGCTGGGCCTCGAGCATCAGGACGCCGACCATCGCGTCAGGGTCGTAGTGGACGTACGTGCCGCGGTGCGCGGGCTCCCCCGGCGGGATCCACCACAGGCGCCAGAGTCCCGCGACGTGGTCGATGCGGATGCCGTCGGCGTGCCGCAGGACGCTGCGCACGACGTCGCGGAAGGGCGTGTATCCCGACGCGGCGAGGGCTCGAGGCTTCCACGGCGGAAGGCCCCAGTCCTGGCCCAGCTCGTTGAACGCGTCGGCGGGACAGCCGACGCGGACGACGGGGGCGAAGTCGTCGCGGTGAGACCACGTGTCGGGCCCGCCGGCGCTGACGCCGACCGGCAGGTCGTGCACCACGCCCACCGGCATGCCGGCGGCCCAGGCGGCGTCTCGCGCCGCGTCGAGCTGCTGGCGGCACAGCACCTGGAGCCACGCGTGGAACCCGATGCGGTCGGCGAGATCGACCTGCACCTGACGGACCGCCTCGCCGTCGGGGTCCTGGAGCGAGGCCGGCCAGTCGCGCCAGTCACCGCCGTGACGCTCCGCGACGGCGCAGAACGTGGCGAAGGTCGCGAGCTCGTCGTCAGCGCGGGTGCGTTCGTCCTCGGGCCGGTGGGGCCAGAGCAGCTCGAGACCAGCGAGCTTGGCGTCCCACACGGCGTCGTGGTCGATGAGCGGGCCGAGCTCGGGCCTCAGCGCGTCGACCCGGGCCCGCACGTCGTCGGGCGCCGCAGCGTAGGCGGCCGTGTCGCTCAGGCGCAGGTAGAGCGGGTTGGCGAAGCGGCGGCTCGCCGGGGAGTAGGGCGAGCGCTGGATCGGGTGCGTCGGGCTGACGGCCTGCACGGGGTTGACCAGCAGCACCCCCGCGCCCTGCTCGTCGCCGGAGCGACGGGCCATCTCGGCGAGGTCGCCGAAGTCGCCCATGCCCCACGAGGCGTCGGAGTGCAGCGCATAGAGCTGGAGCATCCAGCCCCACGTCCGCGACACCTCGGGCATGCGGTCGGGCACCACCAGCAGCGCGACGTCCTGGTCGGCGGTGACGATGCGGTGGTAGCCGAGGGGCAGGTCGTCCGGCACGGCGTCGACCTGGTGGGTCGTGCCGTCCTCGAGCACGATCCGCGCCGGCGCGGGCAGGTCGCGGCCGGAACCGGCGACGACGACCACCGTGGCAGGCAGACCGGCTCGGGCAGCGGCGTCCCGGGCCGATCGCAGGCTCGCCTCGACGGCGTCGGGGCTCGCGGCGTCGACGTCGAGCATGCCGAGGACAGCGACGACGATCGGGGCGTCGACGAGCACCTCGGTGCGGTCAGATCCCTCGTAGGACGTCGCGACGCCGTGCAGCGTCGCGAGCTCGGCGAGGTCCGGCGGGCAGGGGGTCGGCGGCACGTGCTCCAGCATTGCCGACCGTGCCTGAGGACGCCAATCCGCCCGTGGACCCGGGTGAGTGGTTTGCCCCGCCCGGTGGCGGGTACGCCCTGGGGAACATTTCGAGAGGGAGGGACGACATGTCCGACATCGACTGGTGGGTCTGGGCCCTGATCGCCATCGCCGTGGTCGCGGTGATCGTGCTGGGGGTCGCGGCCTCGAGACGAGCACGGGTGCGCAAGACCGTCGCACGCCGCGACCAGGCAGCCGGCCTGCGCGAGGAGGCCAGGGGCGTCGAGGTCGAGGCCCGCCGCAAGGAGGCCGACGCCTCGACCATCCGTGCCGAGGCCGAGCAGGCCCGCGTGGAGGCCGAGCAGCTCGACCAGGCCGCGACCGAGCGCGAGCGCGAGGCCGCTCGTGCCCGTGGAGCGGTGGAGGAGCGGCTCGCCGAGGCCGATCGCATCGACCCCGACGTGACCGGGGACGTCGCGACGGGCTCCCACGTCGACCGCACGGCCACCGAGGAGCCGGCGGCGCCCTCGGCAGCAGCGCCTGCGCACGCCGCGCCGGTCGACACACCGCCCGCGGGCGGTGTCGACCCGGACGGCAGCACGGTCACCGACCGACGCGCCTGACGCAGGCGAGCCTCAGCTGCCGCTGAACGTCGCCTTGCCCGGCCCGTTCTCGACGAACGAGTCCATGCCGGCCTGGCGGTCGTCCGTCGCGAAGAGGCTGGTGAACTCCGCCCGCTCGATGTCGAGGCCGGTCTGCAGATCGACCTCGATGCCGCGGTCGACGGCGTTCTTGGCGGCACGGAGCGCGAGCGCGGGTCCGCCGACGAACTGCGAGGCCCACTCGACGGCCTTGGCATAGACCTCGTCGGCCGGGTGCACCTGGTCGACCAGGCCGATCGCGAGCGCCTCCTGGGCATCGACGAAGCGGCCCGAGAAGATCAGCTCCTTGGCCTTGGCCGGTCCGACCAGGCGGGTCAGCCGCTGCGTTCCGCCTGCTCCGGGGATGATGCCGAGCAGGATCTCGGGCTGGCCGAGCTTGGCGTTGTCGGCAGCGAACCTCAGGTCGGTCGCCATCGCGACCTCGCAGCCACCCCCGAGGGCGAAGCCGGTGATGGCCGACACCGTGGGCTTGCCGATAGCCGCCAGGTCGCGCGTGAACGCCTGCAGGAAGTGGCCTCGCCTGACCATGTCGCCGTACGACATCGCCGCCATCTCCTTGACGTCGGCGCCGGCCGCGAAGACCCGCTCACCGCCGTAGACGACGACGGCGGCGACGTCGTCGCGTGAGTCGGCCTCCTGCGCCACCGCGGACAGCTCGTCCTGGACCTGCGCGCTGAGGGCGTTCATCTTCGGCCGGTCGAGCCGGATCGTGCCCACGCCGTCGCTGACCTCGAGTCGTACGAACTCGCCCACGATGTCCTCCTGAAAGCTCATCGACGCCCGCGGCGAGCGCCGTCGCCCCGAGCATAGGGGCCGTCGTCACGCGACACGTCGAGCGGGCGGGCGGCCGGAGGGGCCGATGGCTCAGCCGATCTTGCCGGCGAGCACGCAGTACGAGAAGAACGCGACGCCGAGCACCATGCCGACGTGGCCGAGGATCGACAGGAACGGGCCCTGGGCCCAGCTGTCGTCGGTGGCGTCGGCGGCGTGCCGCCCTCCCCCGGGCAGCCAGCGCGCCAGGATGAGCAGCCCGATGATCGCCTCGATCCACCAGACTCCCGCGGCCGCGTAGCCGAGGCCGTCGCTGGGTGACGACAGGTAGTAGCCCGCGACCGCGAGGGTCACGACGCCGACGACGGTGTGAGCGTTGACCAGCCCGTCGGAGATCTGGGCATGCCCGGCCTGGGCCTCGTTGGCGTGCAGCCGCAGCCTCGTCAGCAGCACCACCACACCCGCGAGGGCGACCAGCATCCACAGGATGTTCTCGAGTTCCACCGTGGCATCGTGGCACAGGTCACAGCCGACGGGTACTCCATCCGTCCGGTTCGACGTCCTATCCGCCTCCCGGGCGGCTCACAGCCTGCGCCCAAGAAGGACGACTTGTCTGGAGTCACCAGCACCCCAGGAGGCTCCCCCATGACCCAGCACACCACCCTCGTCCCCCGCCGTCCGCGCGGTCGTCTCGTCCTCGCCGGCATTGCCGCGAGCGCCGTCGGACTGACCGGCATCGGCTACGCCACGTCGTCCGGTGCGTCGGCGGTGACGACCGACGTGCAGCGGCCGTCGAGCGTCCAGCAGCCGTACGCCGGAGGCTATGGCGGCACCTACGGCGGGACGTTCGGACCACCGGCCGCGACACGGTCCCAGGGCACCGAAACCGAGGCGGTCGACGCCACCGCCGCCCAGGAGGTCGGACTCGTCTACATCACGACGACGCTCGACTACGGGACCGGACAGGCCGCCGGCACCGGCATGGTGCTGACGTCGGACGGTGAGATCCTCACCAACCACCACGTCGTCGAGGGTGCGACGGCCATCGAGGTCGAGGTCGTCTCGACCGGGCAGACCTACACCGCGGACGTCGTCGGCTACGACAGCACGCACGACGTCGCGGTGCTGCAGCTCGAGGGCGCCTCGGGGCTCACCCCCGTCACGACCGACGCCACCGGAGCCGTCGCGGTCGGCGACGACGTCACCGGCGTGGGCAACGCCAACGGCGACGGCGGGGCGGCCAGCGCAGCGGCGGGCACTGTCGTCGCTCTCGACCAGTCGATCACGGTGTCGGACGAGCAGGGCGGTGCGTCGTCGCGGCTCAGCGGCCTCATCCAGGTCGACGCCGACATCATCTCGGGTGACTCCGGAGGAGCCCTCTACGACGAGGACGGCGAGGTCGTCGGCATGAACACCGCGGCGACCAGCGGCTCGGCCGACGTGACCGGCTACGCCGTCCCCATCTCGCAGGCGCTCGCCATCGCCGACCAGATCGAGTCGGGCACCGCGTCCGCCACCGTGCAGATCGGCAACCACGGCTATCTCGGCGTGCAGCTCTCGTCCGAGGTCACCGGCGCGCTCGTCGCCGGCGTCGTCGACGACTCCCCCGCCGCGTCCGCCGGGCTCACCGCCGGCAGCACGATCACCTCGTTCAACGGCAGCCCCGTCACGTCCGCCGACGCCCTGTCGGAGGCCGTCGCCGGGCTCGCGGTCGGCGACCGCGTCACGGTCGCCTGGACCGACACGGCGGGACAGGCGCACACCGAGACCATGACGCTCGGCGACGGGCCCGTCGGCTGATCTTGTCCGTCAGCTGGTCTATCCGTCGTCGGAGATGTCGGCGACCCGGGCGTCGAGCACCCGGATCACGTCACCAGCATCGGCCGTGATCGCGACGCCGTGGGCGCCGCCGCCCAGCGACACGCGACCGGTGACGAGCGAGTCGGCGATCACGGGCCACGCGGTCGTGGAGCCGAACGGGGTGATCGTGCCGCGCTCGTAGCCCGTCGCGGCCTGCGCGCCGGCCGGGTCCGGCATCGACAGGCGCGAGGTGCCGAGCAGCGCCCGGAGCTTGGGCCACGAGAACGTCCGGTCACCCGGCACCAGGACGAGGACGAAGTCGTCGTCCGCCCGCCGCACCACCAGGGTCTTGACGATCTGGCGGGGCTCGACGCCGCGCGCAGCAGCGGCCTCGACCAGGGACGACACCGGCCCGTGGCGGGTGACCTCGTACGCGATGCCGCTGGCCGCCACGGCGGCGATCGCCCGTTGCTCGCTCACGGCACGAGCGTACGCCGGGCCGGCCCGGCGTCGGCGGACGAGATCTGCCCGACCTGCGTCGGCCCGATAACCTGATCACATGACGGTCACCCTGCGAGACGACGACCTCTCCCTCGAGCCCACCTCGGGCTCCGACGAGTTCACCGGCTTCGCGATCGTCCTCGCCGATGAACGGGTCGGCACCGTCGCCCTGCGGCGCGAGGACACCCAGGCCGCGTCGATCCGGTGGAACTCGCGGCTGCAGCCCTTCGTGGTCGCCCGGGCCCTGCGACTCGCGATCGACCACGCCTTCACGGCGCTCGAGGTCGGCCGCGTCGAGGTGCGTCTCCCGGTCGACGACACCGGCGACATCCGTGCCGCCTCGATCGGTGGCCTGCGCCGCGAGGGCATCATCCGCATCGCGGGCGAGTCCCCCGACCAGGTGCTCATGGCGCGTCTCGTCGACGATCCCCCGGCCCACAGCCGCGACGGCTTCATCGCGATCCTCAACGCCGGCCTGCCGACCAAGCGGGTCATCAGCCAGGGGCTGGTGCGCGACGAGCAGGGACGCGTCCTGCTGTGCGAGCTGACCTACAAGAACGAGTGGGACCTGCCCGGCGGCGTCGTCGAGGTCGGCGAGGCCCCTGCGCTCGGCCTGGTCCGTGAGCTCGAGGAGGAGCTCGGTATCACGGTCGAGGTCCGCGGGCTGCTCACCGTCAACTGGCTGCCGGCCTGGCGCGGGTGGGACGACGCGTGCATCTTCTTGTTCGACCTCGGTGTCGTCGACAGCTCGATCACCGAGGGCATGACCCTGCAGCCGACCGAGATCAAGTCGGTCAGGTGGTGCGACCCCGACACGATCCGCGAGCGAGGGGCGGCCGCGGCGATCGAGCTGCTCGAGGCCGTCGAGACCGGCGGCCTGCCGTCCTACCGCGAGGCGCCGAAGGCCGCGGAGTAGGCCTCAGCCCGTCGCCGTGCGGTCGGCGTCCGCGCTGACCACCCCGCCGTACTGACCCAGCGCCCGCGGCTTGCCGCTGCCGCCGGGGATGTAGAGCAGCACCTGGTGGTAGTAGTTGAGCTTGCCCGAGCCGGCGATGCCCGATGCGAGGAACGCCTGCTGCGGCGTGCCCTCGGGCCAGGTGATCGTCAGGCCGTCCCCGACCTCGTAGGTGTCCGACCGCAGCAGCGTGACGAACGCCAGGGCGCCGCCGTCGCTGGTCCGCAGCGCGTACTTCACGTCGTCGGCCACCCAGGTCTGGGAGAACGTCACGCCCTTCAGCCCGCCGTTGGTGGCCGCGGTCGACCGCATCTGCTTGATGAACGAGTCGTCCTCGATCTGACCGGCCTCGTCGGACTCCGGATCGGCGAGCACCTTCGCATAGGCGACCGCCGCATCCTGGGCCGACATCGCCATGCCGACGCCGTCCCGCGCCTTGACCGTCACCGGTGCACCGGACTCGCGCCGGATCTCCGGCAGCTCGGTGTCGACGAGGGTCTCGGGGCTCGCGCTCAGCAGCCACGGGTCGACCGACGAGGCCCGCTCGAAGATCTGCACCCGGTTGACGTCCGAGCCCCGTTCGCGCACGACCGCGAAGAACCACAAGGGATAGGAGCCGAAACGTGGGGTCAGGACGTCGGTGACGTCGACGGCGGTCGTGTCGGTCTGCTGCGTCTTGGCCAGGCGCTGCGACACCTCGAACGAGCCCGAGTCGATCGCCAGGACGGCCCCCGTCTCGACCGTCGACAGCGGCTTGGCGTCGAGCAGCTCGATCGCGGTGTTGCGCACCTCGCGGTAGCGGTCGAAGATCTGGGTGACCTCGGCGGTGCGAGCGGCGGTCTTCTCGACCTTGGCGTCACCGCGGTGGTGCGGGACGGCACAGGCAGCGAGCGCCAGCGAGCAGGTCGCGACGAGCAGCACGCGCAGGTGTCGCCTCATGTCTCGTCCTCCTCGTCGACGACCTCGAACTCGGCGAGCTCGTCCTCGCTCACCTCGTGCTCCACCCCGTCCTCGTCGACGTAGACGTAGACGACGCGGTCGGGGTCGGGGTCGGGGTCGGGGTCGGGCTCGGGCTCGGGCTCGGGCTCGGGCTCGGGCTCGGGCTCGGACGCAGGCTCGGCACCGGCGGCGATGTCGGCTGCGGTCAGGATGCCCGGCACCGGTGGGACGCTCCTGGCCGGTGCGACGAGCTCGGCCTCCCGGGAGTCGTCGGGCGACTCAGGCTCAGGCTCGGCCTCCGGCTCGGGCTCTGGCTCCGGCTCGTCGGCGGCCTCCGCATCGTCGACCTCGACGTCGGCGTCATCGACCTCGACGACTTCCTCGACGACCTCGAAGGTCTCGGCCTCCTCCGCAGAGATCTCGTGCTCGACACCGTCGTCGTCGACATAGACGTAGACGACCTCCTCGACGACCTCGTCGTCGAGGTCGTCCTCGTCGTCCTCGTCGACCCAGCCTCGGTCTCGACGCACCAGGACACCGACCCAGACCAGCGCGACCCCGAGCAGCAGCAGCCCGGCCCCCTTCGCGAAGCCGCCCTTGACGCCATAGGCCACGCTGACCTGCAGCCCCGAGAGGTTGGAGGAGCCCACCGACAAGATCGCGAGCGAGACCGACTGGTCAGGCAGCTGTGTGCTGATCGAGGCGCCGCCGAGCCCCGCCGAGCTGGCGATCCACCAGTCGAGGGCTGTCGGGGCGCCGGGCAGGTTGCTGTTGCCCTCGACGGCGCGGGTCGAGATCGTCCACGGGCGCCGGAACTTCGTGATCTCGAGCCGCTTGGTCTTGGAGACGTAGTCGCGGATGTCGACGGAGTTGGCCAGCCCGACGAAGACGGGCTTGCGGACGGGCACCTCGGCCAGGACGTCGACCTGCACGTCGGCCCAGCTGATGACCCGGGGCGTCGTGACGACGGCGGTGTCATCGGTCTCGATCGCGTGAGGTCCGGTGGAGAAGCGGCTGTCGGGCCCGAGGACGACCATGACGGCCGCCCCGAGGAGTGCGACGAGCACGCCGAGACCGGACAACGCCCAGCCCCACCTCGTCCGCATCTGACCGCTCCCTCTCACGTCCCACCGGTGGTGACGCCGCCCTGACCCTACCTGTCCCGACCGCCCCAGACCGTCAGTTCGGGCCGGTTGTCAGACGGGTCGTCCGGGCCGGTCCCGGGGGCGTCTCCTAGAACAGGGCGGTCGCGAGCGACCGTCGGGCCGACATGACGACGGGGTCGGCGATGCCGACGACCGTGAAGAGCTCGAGAAGCCGCTCGCGGATGGCCTCGCGCTCGTCGCCGGAGGTGCGCTTGACCAGGTCGATCAGCCGCAGGAAGGCGTCCTCGACGTTGCCGCCGCTGATGTCGAGGTCGGCGACCAGCATCTGCGCCGGCACGTCGTCGGGATCGTCGGCCGCGGCCCTGCGGGCCGCCTGCAGGTCGGCACCCTTGGTGCGCGACAGCCACTTGACCCGGGCGAGGCGCTCAGCGACCTCGACGTCGGCGGGGTACTGCACGCGCAGCTTCTCGTACTCGGCTACCGCCGTCTCGAAGTCGCTCGCCATGAACGCCTCCTCGGCGGCTGCGAAGCGCGGGTCCTCCGGCTCCTCGGCCGGCTCGCTCGCGGCGGGCGCTCCCCCGACGGGCTGGGCCCGGCCGGTGAGGCCGTTCTCGGCGGCGATGCGGACGAGCTCGTCGAAGTAGCGACGCATCTCGGTCTCGTCGACCGTGCCCTGGAAGAGCGGGACGGGCTGGCCCTTGACCAGACCGGCGACGTAGGGGACGCCCTGCACGTTGAGCGCCTGGGCGATCTGGGGGCTGGCGTCGACGTCGACCCGCGCGAGCATGATCTGGCCGGCGTAGGAGTCGACGACCGATCCGAGGGTGTCGTTGAAGGCGGCCCCCTGAGGCGCCCGTGACGACCAGAGACCGAGCACCACGACGTACGACATGGAGCCCTCGAGCGCGACGGTCTGGAACGTCGTCTCGTCGATGTCGACGGCGTAGGATCCGCCGCCCGGACCAGGGGCCGGGGTCGGTCGTGCGGCGGGCTGCTTCAGTGCAGAGAGGTCGATGGCACCGGGGCGCGAGAACGTCATGCCCCCATTGTAGGAAGGAGGGCCCGGAGCGGTCAGTTGCCATCCATCAGGCGCTGCTCCATCGTCTTGCCACGCAGGCCGGAGCGCTGGATCACGCGCTGGATCGTCAGGTCACGGGCATCGGGGTCGCCGATGAACCGGATGTGTCGCAGCCCCTGTGCCTGCGCCGCGGACTCGAAGATGAAGTGCCCGTAGCCGATCATGCGGCCGAGCAGCGGCTTCTCGACCGTGATGTCGAGGATGCGGGTGATCGGCATCGTTGCGATGCGCACCGAGAAGACGCCCGTCATGCGGAACACCCGCATGTTGGTGATGACGAAGATGTCGCGGTGCTCACGAGCCGTGAGGTAGAGCGCGTGCAGCGTCAGCCCGAGGAACACGATGATGAAGAACCAGCCGAGGCTGATCGGTCCGACGAAGGCCAGCAGCAGCGAGAGGACACCGCCCAGCGCCTCGGCGACCGGACGCCAGAAGACGATGTAGTGGTGACGCACGAGGTCGATGACGATCTCGCCCTCGTCGGCGAGGAGGTGTCGGTCGACATCCTGTTCGGGCAGACGATCGAGCAGCGCCCGGATCATGTCGATGCCCTAGGCGACGAGCTCGTTGAAGAAGACGCCGACCTGGCTGAAGGCGTCCATGATCCCGCCGGCAGCATCACTGACGACGTCTGCGGCGTTCGCGGGCGTGTTCAACAGGTAATAGATGATGAACCCCACGACGAATAGCGCGATGACCTTCTTCAACACGGTCCCATTGTGTCGACCGAAGCTGACGAATCCCTGCAGGCGCGCCGACGGGTCACAGGTGCTCGACGAGCGTGTCCGCCGCCGCGAAGGGATCAGTCTGCCCGGCCAGGACCTGCGCGGCCAGGGTGTCGAGCCGGGTGTCGCCCGACAGGTGGGCGAACCGCGACCGCACCTGGGTGAGCGCGAGGGCCTCGATCTCGCGACGGGTGCGGGCCAGGCGACGTCGTTCCAGCTCGCCCGAGTCCTGCAGGTGGGCACGGTGGGCGAGGATCTGCTCGACGACCTCGGGGACGCCCTCCCCCGTCGTGGCCGTCGTCAGGAGGATCGGGGGCGTCCACGAGCCGTCGGCGCGGTCGGTCATCGCGATGACAGAGCGCAGCTCGCGCCGCGTCGAGACCGCACCGTCGCGGTCGGCCTTGTTGACGACGAACACGTCGCCGATCTCGAGGATGCCGGCCTTGGCCGCCTGGATGCCGTCGCCCATGCCGGGCGCGAGCAGCACGAGCGTCGTGTCGGCGAGGCCCGCGATCTCGACCTCGGACTGACCGACTCCCACCGTCTCGACCAGGACGACGTCGCAGCCGGCAGCGTCCAGCACCCGCAGGGCCTGGGGCGCCGTGGCCGACAGCCCGCCGAGGTGACCGCGACTGGCCATCGACCGGATGTAGACGCCCTCGTCGAGGGCGTGGTCCTGCATGCGGATCCGGTCACCGAGCAGGGCACCACCGGAGAACGGGGACGACGGGTCGACCGCCAGCACTCCCACGCGCTGCCCCTGCGCGCGCAGCGCGGTGACGAGCGCGGACGTCGAGGTCGACTTGCCGACGCCGGGCGAGCCGGTGATGCCCACGACGTGAGCACCGCCGACGAGCGGCGTCAGTGCGGCACTCACCTCGCGCAACGACGGCGACCGGTCCTCGACCAACGAGATCAGCCGCGCCACCGCCCGAGGCTGGCCGTCACGTGCCTGCTGCACGAGATCGGCCACGCTCGGGGCGCCTCCGGGTTGCGGGGGCGTGGTGGCGCGGCTGTCTGACGTCATCGGTCGGGCTCGTCCGTGCGGACGACTACTTCTTGGGGACGCGGATGATCAGCGCATCGCCCTGACCGCCACCGCCGCACAGGGCAGCAGCGCCGATGCCGCCGCCGCGACGTCCCAGCTCGAGCGCGAGGTGCAGCGCGATGCGGGCGCCGCTGGCGCCGATCGGGTGACCCAGGGCGATGGCGCCGCCGTTGACGTTGACGATGTCCTCGCTGATGCCGAGCTCGGCGGTCGAGGCGATGCCCACGGCCGCGAAGGCCTCGTTGATCTCGACGAGGTCGAGGTCGGCGGGCGTGATGCCCTCCTTCTCGCACGCCAGCGCGATGGCGTTGGCCGGCTGGCTCTGCAGGCTGGAGTCGGGGCCCGCGACGACGCCGGCGGCGCCGATCTCGGCGATCCACGACAGCCCGAGCTCCTCGGCCTTGGCCTTGCTCATGACGACCACCGCGGCGGCGCCGTCGGAGATCTGGCTGGCCGAGCCGGCCGTGATGGTGCCGTTCTTGTCGAACGCCGGGCGCAGTTTGCCGAGCGACTCGGTCGTGGTGTCGCCCCGCACGCCCTCGTCGGCGGCGACGACGATCGGGTCACCCTTGCGGGTCGGGATCTCGACCGGGACGATCTCCTCGTCGAAGACACCGTTCTTCTGCGCGACGGCCGCCTTCTGGTGCGACGCGGCGCTGAACGCGTCCTGCTGCTCGCGGGTGAACTTCTGCTGGTCGGCGTTGATCTGCTCGGTCAGGCCGCCCATGGCCTGGTCGGTCAGCGCGTCCCAGAGACCGTCGGCCGCCATGTGGTCGACGAGCTTGGTGTCGCCGTACTTGGTGCCCTCGCGCGAGCCCAGCAGCATGTGGGGCGCCTGGGTCATCGACTCCTGGCCACCGGCGACGACGACGTCGTACTCGCCTGCGCGGATGAGCTGGTCGGCCAGCGCGATCGCGTTGATGCCCGAGAGGCAGACCTTGTTGATCGAGACCGCGGGGACACCCAGCGGGATGCCACCCTTGTGCGCAGCCTGGCGGGCGGGAACCTGACCGGCGCCGGCCTGCAGCACCTGGCCCATGATCACGTAGTCGACCTGGTCGCCACTGACGCCGGCCTTCTCGAGGGCTCCCTTGATGGCCAGACCGCCAAGGTCCGAGCCGGAGAGGGTCTTGAGACCGCCGAGGAGGCGGCCGATCGGGGTGCGCGCGCCGGCGATGATGACGGACTGGGTCATGAGAGAGGCTCCTTCGAAGACATTTCTGCCACTTTACTCAGAGGTAACCTGCGCGAGACCGCGGTGTGCGCTGGATCACCTCTCGACCTCGCTGGTCGTGCCCTACCCTCGTCTGCATGACGACCCCGCTGGTCCCCGACCACCTCCTGCTCACGATCGACCACGTCGGCATCGCCGTCCCCGACCTGGACGACGCGCTCGAGTTCTATGCCACGACGTTCGGCCTCCACTCGGTCCACGAGGAGGTCAACGAGGAGCAGGGCGTCCGCGAGGCGATGCTCGCCGTCGGCGACTCCGACACGCGCATCCAGTTGCTCGCGCCGCTCAGCGAGGAGTCGACGATCGCCAAGTTCATCGCCCGCAACGGCCAGGGCATCCAGCAGCTGGCCTACCGCGTCGCCGACATCGAGGCGGTGTCGGCGATCCTGCGCGAGCGTGGCGTCCGCCTGCTGTACGACGCCCCCAAGCGCGGGACGTCGGACTCCAAGGTCAACTTCGTGCACCCCAAGGACGCCGGCGGCGTGCTGGTGGAGCTCGTCGAGCCGGCCGCAACCCCAGCGCACTGAGTCTTGGATCACAGCGCGGACGGGTGACGGCTTAGATTACGGCTCGGTAACATCGCCGGGATACCAACCTGGAGGTTCCACTCGTGCAGCAGATCCTTGATGCCATCCTCGCCGGCGACACCGCCGCCGAGGACTATGCGTCCATCGCCCTTCCCGACTCCTACAAGGGCATCACCGTCCACAAGGACGAGGTCGACATGTTCGAGGGGCTGGCCAGCCGCGACAAGGACCCGCGCAAGAGCCTGCACCTCGACGACGTACCGATCCCCGAGCTCGCCCCGGGCGAGGCGCTCGTCGCCGTCATGGCCAGCGCGATCAACTACAACACCGTGTGGACCTCGATCTTCGAGCCCGTCTCGACGTTCAGCTTCCTCGAGCGCTACGGCCGGCTGTCGGAGTACACCAAGCGCCACGACCTGCCCTACCACGTCGTCGGCTCCGACCTGGCCGGCGTCGTGCTGCGCACGGGGCCCGGCGTCAACGCCTGGGCGCCCGGCGCAGAGGTCGTCGCCCACTGCCTGTCGGTCGAGCTCGAGAGCCCTGACGGCCACGACGACACGATGATGGACCCGCAGCAGCGCATCTGGGGCTTCGAGACCAACTTCGGTGGCCTCGCGCAGCTCGCGATCGTCAAGTCCAACCAGCTGCTGCCCAAGCCCGACCACCTCACGTGGGAGGAGGCGGCCAGCCCCGGCCTCGTCAACGCGACCGCCTACCGCCAGCTGGTGTCCAAGAACGGCGCCAACATGAAGCAGGGCGACACCGTCCTCATCTGGGGCGCCTCCGGCGGCCTCGGCTCCTACGCGACGCAGTTCGCCCTCAACGGTGGCGCGATCCCCGTGTGCGTCGTCTCGTCGCCCGAGAAGGCCGAGATCGTGCGCTCGCTCGGCGCCGAGCACGTCATCGACCGCTCGGCCGAGGGCTACAAGTTCTGGAAGGACGAGAACACCCAGGACCCCAAGGAGTGGCAGCGCTTCGGCAAGAAGATCCGCGAGCTCACCGGCGGCGAGGACCCGGACATCGTGTTCGAGCACCCGGGTCGCGAGACGTTCGGCGCCTCGGTCTACGTGACCCGCAAGGGCGGCACGATCATCACCTGCGCGTCGACGTCGGGCTACATGCACCAGTACGACAACCGCTACCTGTGGATGAACCTCAAGAACATCAAGAGCTCGCACTTCGCCAACTACCGTGAGGCGTTCGAGGCCAACCGCCTCATCGACAAGGGCCTGATCCACCCGACCCTGTCGCGCGTCTACTCGCTGGAGGAGACCGGCCAGGCCGCGCTCGACGTCCACCACAACCTGCACCAGGGCAAGGTCGGCGTGCTGTGCCTGGCGCCCGAGGAGGGGCTCGGCGTCCGCAACGAGGAGAAGCGCGCCGTCCACCTCGACAAGATCAACCGCTTCCGCGGCATCTGAGGCCTTCTGGGCCATCCGTCCCGGGCAAGGGCACGACCGACATCGGTCGTGCCCCTGCTCTTTTCGGACAGGTAAGGTGGGCCTCGCCAACCGACCAATCGCCACGAATGGGATCTGCATGTCCGACCAGCCCGGATTGTCCATCTTCGATGCCGCCGACAAGTCGGCCGACGCCTCGTTCCCGCTGGCTCGTCGCGGCGGCTACGACAGCGACGCCGTCGATGCCTGGGTCCGCACCCAGTCCGCCGAGCTCCAGCGCGCGGCCGAGGGCCTGAAGACGTCCCAGGCCGAGAACGAGAGCCTGCGCGAGATCATCGAGAAGCTCAAGGACCGCGTCGAGGCCGTCGAGAAGCCGACCTACACGGGCCTGGGCAACCACGCCGCCCAGCTGCTCGGCCTGGCCGAGCAGGAGGCCGAGGACGTGCGCAACCGCGCCATCCGCGAGGCCGACGAGCTGGTCAAGAAGGCTGAGGAGGAGGCCGCCATGGTGCGCGCAGCGGCCCACCACGACGCCGAGGAGATGCGCGGCCAGGCCGTCACCGAGCTCGAGGAGAAGCGCAAGCAGCTGCTCGAGGACGCCGAGGCCATGCACGCCGACGCCCTGGCCCACACCGAGGACCTGCGCGCGCAGGCCGAGCGCGAGGCCGCGCAGCTCAAGCTCGCCGCCGAGCAGGACTCGCAGAACATGCGCCTGGGCGCCACCCGCGACGTCGAGCAGGCCCGCGCCGCGGCCGACCGCGAGGTCACCGAGGCCCGCCGCGTGCTCGCGGTGGAGAAGGAGCGGCTCGCCCGCGAGGCGTCCGAGAACCACGCCTCCGCGACCGAGCAGACCGGCAAGCTGGTCAAGGACGCCGAGACCCGCGCGTCGGCCGCCGACGACCGTGCCCGCGACATCATGGCGCAGGCCACCAAGGCCCGCGACGCCGCGAGCGCCGACGCTGCCCGGCTGCTCGACAACGCCAAGACCGAGGCCTCCCAGCTCGTGTCCGGCGCCAACGCCGAGGCACAGAAGATCCGGGCGACCGCCACCACCGAGGCCGAGCGGCAGACCCGCTCGCTGCGGGCCGAGGTCGAGGAGCTGCAGCGCAAGCGCGACGGCATCATGGCCCAGATGGGTCAGCTGCGCGACATCGTGGCCACCTTCGCCCCCGGTGCGGTCGCCGACGCGGTGGCCGACAAGGCCGCCCCGCAGGCCAAGGCCACCCCGGACGCCGAGGTCGACGAGCCGAACGCCGACGACAAGGCCGCCGAGGCGAAGGACGCCAGCTAGTCAGTCCGCCGGCTGCACGGGCACGTCGCTGAACGCGGCGACCGTGCGGTCGGCGTACGCCGAGGAGTCGGCCCGTTCCATCGGGCCGTCCCACGTGTCAGGCAGCGGCAGCGGCACCCCCGGGGCGAGCTTGCGGGTGATCTCGTCGAGCGCCCGCTCCGCGTCACCCACCCAGAGGTGCTTGGCACCATCGACACCGATGACCTCGGCCTGCGGGATCGCCGCGAACCGCTCGCGGGCCTCCGGCGGCTGCAGGTAGTCGTCGTGCTCGGGCACGAGCGCCGTCACGGCACGTCCCGACCCGGCCCAGGCGGCCAGGTGCTCGGGCCGGGAGTAGCGCAGCGGCGGTGACAGCAGCACGATGCCCTCGACCGACGGCTCGAGGCCGTACATCAGGGTCAGGTCGGTGCCGAACGACCACCCGACGAGCCAGATGTGGGGCAGCTCGGCGAACTCCGCGTGCTCGACCGCGGCCGCGACGTCGAACCGCTCCCCCACACCGTTGTCGAACGCCCCGTCGCTGGTCCCCTGCATGCTCGAGGTGCCTCGGGTGTTGAACCGCAGGACGGCGATGCCAGCCAGCGCGGGCAGGCGGTAGGACGCCTTGCGGAACAGGTGGCTGTCCATCATGCCGCCGTGCGTCGGCAGGGGGTGCAGGCAGATCATCGTCGCGACGGGATCACGATCGGGCGGGAGCGCGAGCTCGCCCACGAGGGACAGGCCGTCGGCGGTCTCCAGCGTGATGGGCTCGCGCCTCGCCGGCAGCACGGAGTTCCCGCGGATCTTCTCGGTCATGGGGTCAGTCAGTCCTCGGGGTCAGTGGCGGCGTGCCCAGCACGCGGTGTGCCAGTGTCGTCGCTCGTCGATCGCGGCCTCGCTCAGCAGCGCCCTCTCCACGGGCCACACCACCAGGTGCGCGAGCCCACGTCCGATCAGCTGCGAGCAGCCCGGGCACCGGTAGTCCTTCGTCGACGACCCGCGGGTCGCGCGGACGTACCAGTCACCGTCCGCCTTGTGCTCCTGCTGCTCGGCTGCGGCCCGCAGTGGCGGTGTCGACGGTCGGGCGACTCGGCGACGGGGCATGCGGCCAGTCTACGGAGGTGGGCCCGCGGGCTCAGACGCAGTAGCGGCGGATCCAGCCCAGACGGGACGCCGAGGCGGTGATGGCCTCGTCGAACGTCATCACCGTGACCTCGGCCCCCTGCTCGCGCTGGAACAGGATGACGTCGGTGAGCGTCGGGCTCTCCGAGCAGCGGAGCCCGGCCGACTCCTGCCGCGCGATCGCCGCGGTCAACATCGTGTCGTCGGACCGGGAGTCGATCAGCACCGTCGTCACGCCCCGGTCACCGTACTGTGACGAGAAGGCCTGGACGGCGACGAACCCGAGCGTCATCGACAGCGCGAGACCCAGGGTGACGGCTCGGACCATCCGCGCGACGGCGACGACCCGGGAGGTCAACGTCATGGCCGCTCCTGTCTGCGCGTCGATCCCCCGCACAGAGCAACGAGGCCGGCAACACGGAGTTACCGGCCTCGCAGAGAAAAAAGATCACGGACGACGGCCGTGACTTTTCACCTCTCAGTACGTGTGGAAGCCCGCTCCGGTCTTGCGACCGAGCTTGCCCTCCGCGACGAGGCGCTCCAGCGTGGGCGCGGGCTGCCACCCGGCGTGGCCGAACGTGCCGACGAGCGACTGCTGGATCGCGAGCGACACGTCGTTGCCGACGACGTCGAGCAGCTGGAACGGACCCATCGGCAGCAGCGTCGCCTTGAGGGCCTCGTCGATCTCGTCGAGCGAGCCGCCGCCGGCCTCGGTGAGCTTGATCGCGTCGTTGAGGTAGGGGAACAGCAGGGCGTTGACGATGAACCCGGCGCGGTCGCCGCACGACACGGGGTGCTTGCCGGTGGCGAGGCACAGGGCGCGCACCGTCTCGTCGACCTCCACCGACGTCTCGTCGGCCGTGACGACCTCGACCAGCTTCATGATCGCGGCCGGGTTGAAGAAGTGCATGCCGATGACGTCCTGCGGGCGCTTCGTCGCGGCGGCGCAGGCGTTGATCGACAGCGACGACGTGGTCGTGGCCAGGATCGCGCCGGGCTTGGCGATGCGGTCGAGGTCGGCGAAGAGCTGGAGCTTGATGTCAAGGTCCTCGGCGATGGCCTCGACGATGATGTCGGCGTCGGCCAGCGCCTCGCGCTCGGTCGCACCGGTCAGGCGTCCGAGCACCGCGGACTTGCCGTCCTCGTCGAGCTTGCCGCGCGAGACAGCCTTGTCGAGGCTCTTGGTGATCGCGGCGACGACGCCGGCGATCTTGTCGTCGCCGCGTCCGACGAACGTCACGGCGTAGCCGGCCTTGGCGAAGACCTCGACGATGCCCGAGGCCATCGTGCCGGTGCCGACGACGCCGACCCGGTTGATCTCGTGGCGCAGCTGCGGGGCTGCGTCGCCACCGGCTGCTGCGGCTGCGGCGAACGTCGTGCCGTCGGCGGCCTGGGTCGTCAGGACGGCTGCGGGCTGGTGCAGCTCGTCGCCCGTCTCGGCGTAGAGCTTGTCGAGACCGGTCGCGACGGACTGGGCGCCGAGGGCGTCGACGAGGGCGAGCGGACCGATCGGGTAGCCACAGCCGAAGCGCATCGCGGCGTCGATGTCGGGCGCGGTGGCGTAGCCGCTCTCGTACATCGTCGCGGCGTGGTTGAGGTACGGCAGCAGAAGCTTCCGCGCGATGTCGGCGGCCGGGTCCCCGGCTGCAAGGCGATCGACGATTTCCTGCATGGCTACTCCTCAGTAATAAAGCGGTCGTGACACACTAACGTGACACCGCCGCTGGTCAATATGGGAGAACGATGAAACGACGTATGACGATGGCCACAGCCGGCATCGGCATCGCTCTGACGGCTCTGGCCGGGTGCGGGTCCGACGCAGTCTCCGACGACGTCACGTCGCCGACGACCTCGACGCCCACGCCGGCCATCACCTCCGAGGCTCCTTCGGTCGACCCGACCACCGACGGCGCGGTCGCCGTCCGCGGCGACTGGGAGATCCCCGCCGAGGACTACGTGCTGCACCTCATCGAGGACGGCACCTTCGTCCAGGACTACATGGGCATCGAGGACTTCCGCACCGGCAAGTACTCCGTCGAGGGCGACACCATCTCGCTGGTCGGCGACGACGGCGACACCGACGAGGGCACGATCAAGGGCGACACGCTCGTGTTCACCCTCGGCACCGCCACGAGGGTGAAGTGAGGCTGGTCATCGCCCGCTGCCAGGTCGACTACGCAGGACGGCTCGCTGCCCACCTGCCCCTGGCCACCCGGCTGATCATGGTCAAGAACGACGGCTCGGTGCTGATCCACTCCGACGGCGGCTCCTACAAGCCGCTCAACTGGATGAGCCCGCCCTGCACCCTCCGCGAGGGCACTGCCGACGACGGCGTGGCCGAGTGGACCGTCACCGCGGGCAAGACCGACGACACGCTGCGCATCCGCATCGAGGAGGTCCTGCACGACACCGCGCACGAGCTCGGCATCGACCCGGGCCTGCAGAAGGACGGCGTAGAGAAGCACCTGCAGGAGCTGCTGGCCGAGCACACCACGACGCTCGGCGAGGGCATGAGCCTGGTCCGTCGCGAGTACATGACCGCCATCGGGCCGGTCGACCTACTCTGCAAGGACGCCACGAACTCCTCGGTCGCGGTCGAGATCAAGCGCCGCGGCGACATCGACGGCGTCGAGCAGCTGACCCGCTACCTCGAGCTCATGAACCGCGATCCCGCGCTGCGCCCCGTGCGCGGCATCTTCGCCGCCCAGGAGATCAAGCCCCAGGCGCGGGTGCTGGCGACTGACCGCGGCATTGAGTGCGTCGTCGTCAACTACGACGAGCTCCGCGGCATCGACGACCCGAGCCTCCGCCTGTTCTAGCACCGCCCCGGGACAGGTGGATTCGCCACCTCACCATCCCTGTGACGGTGGATCTGCCACCTCAACGGGTCCGTTGCGGTGGAAGATCCACCTTCACAGGCCGAGACGGCGTCTCGACGGTGGCAGATCCACCGCTGCTCCGGCCACCGGGCGTAACGGTGGCAGATCCACCGCCCCGGGGGGCAGGGGTCACTGCAGGGGGACGGCGAAGACCGTGGCGCCGAGCTTCTCCCAGCGGTCGATCTCGCAACCGTCCTGACGGCTGAACGTCGCATCGACGTCCGAGCCGTCATAGGTGCCCGTGACCGTCGCGACCTGGGGGCCGCCGAAGATCTCGGTGCAGGCCTGGTCGGCACCGACCGGCTCGAAGACCTCGGTGCCGGCTGCCGCGATCGCGTCACAGGCCTGCTCCGGCTGCGGGTGGTCGCCGCCGGCCGGGTCACACGTCAGCGTGTAGGTCTTGGGCTCGACGCCCTCGTCGAGGGTCACCACGATCGTCAGCGACGTCGCGGCATCGTCGGCGGCGCCCGTCCCGGCTCCCCCGCCTGCAGCGTCGCTGCCGCCGTCGGACCCGTCGCCCGAGCCGCAGCCGGTGAGGGCTGCGAGGGCGACGAGCGCCAGAAGGCTCCTACGCACCGGCGATGCGCGGCGCGGTCGGGTCGGACTCGCCACCCTGGTCCTCGCGGGCGACCCAGTCCTCGATGCGCTCGTAGTCGTCCTTCGAGCGGGTCACGACCGCCAGCAGGTCACTCATCTTGGAGAGCTCCTCGACCTGCTCCTTGATGAACCACTGCATGAACTGGTCGGAGGCGAAGTCGTTGTTGTCGCGCGCGATGCGCGTCAGGTCGTTGATCTGCTCGGTGACGCGCCTCTCCTGCTCCAGCGCTGCGGCGACGGGCTCGATGACGTCGCCGAAGTCGACGCGGGGAGCCGGCAGCGCCGGGATCGTCGGCGTGTGGTCGGCGTCGAGGAGGTACTGGACCATCATCATGGCGTGGTCGCGCTCCTCCTGCGCCTGCTGGTAGAACAACGCAGCCATCTGGGGCATCGTCAGGGCGTCGTAGTAGGTCGCGATGGCGACGTACTGCTGGTGTGCGGCGAACTCGTGGCCGATCTGCTCGTTGAGCCGCTCGACGAATGCTGGTGCTGCCATGTGTCCCATGCTCCCATTGTCGCGCATAAGGCGAGCCTCACCTCACACTGGTACCGTTGTCGTCATGCCCAAGCCACCGAAGAAGAAGTGCTGCAGCGACAAGCCTGCCTGCAAGCGCTGCCCTCTGAGGATGATGAAGGAAGGCACGCTTCCTGCGGGCTACACCGTCAAGAAGCGCAAGCTGGTCAAGGTCTCGAAGGGCTCGAAGTCCAAGAGCAAGATCGCCGCCTGACGACGCCTCGAGCCTAGGGCACCTGCGCGCAGCGCCGCCACGAAGGAATGGCTTGCCTCAGGCTCATCCCGTGGGTGGACGACGCGAGGAGCGCACCGAACTAGGGTGGTCGGCATGCGCGACCGATCCGAGCTGCTGCGCCGACTCGACTCCGCCTGGCTCGACGTCCTGCTCGTCGCCGTGCTCATCTTCGTGCCACTCGTGCTGCTCGGCGTGCAGGGCGACGACATCTTCCTGCTCGACATCGCCCTGCTCGCCCCGCTGGCGCTGCGGCGGCGCGCGACGGTGGCGTCCTTCACCCTCATCTGCCTCGGGCTGCTCGTGCAGGTGGCCTCCGAGCCCGGCCCGCGCTACGGCGACGTCGCCCTGCTGCTGGGGCTCTACGCGATCGCGGCCTACGGCCCCGTCTGGGCCGTCTGGGCCGGACTGGCGACCGGGTTCCTCGGCGCCGTCATCGCCTCGTTCCAGTGGTCCAACGGTGTCTACGACATCAACACCCTGTTCTTCGCCTTCATCACCCTCGCCACGATGGTGTTCGCGGCGTGGCTGCTCGGCTACCTCGCCCGGACCCGACGGGCGTACGTCGCGAGCCTGGAGGACCGGGCCGCCCAGCTGGAGCGTGACGCCGCCCAGCAGACGCAGATCGCCACGGCCGCCGAACGAGCACGCATCGCGCGCGAGATGCACGACGTCGTCGCCCACAGCCTGTCGGTGATGGTGGTCCAGGCCGACGGCGCTCTCTACGCCGCGCAGAAGCGACCCGAGCAGGCGCTCGAGACGCTGCGGACGATCTCGGCCACCGGCCGGTCGTCCCTGACCGAGATGCGCAAGCTGCTGGGCCTGCTCCGCGACGAGGACAGCAACCCGGCCCTCGCGCCGATGCCGGGCGCCCGCGACATCCCCGAGCTCGTGCAGCAGCTGCGCGACAGCGGTCTCACGATCGACCTGCAGGTCGCCGGGCCGCTCGACGGCCTCGACGCCGCCACGGGCCTCACGGCCTACCGGATCGTCCAGGAGGCGCTCACCAACACGCTCAAGCACGCGGGACCCGAGGTGTCCGCCTCGGTCGACGTCCAGGTCACGGCCGACGCCGTCCAGGTCCAGGTCGACGACGACGGTCGGGGCGCCGCCACGGCCGACGACGGCCAGGGCCACGGCATCCTGGGCATCCGCGAGCGCATCGCGGTGCACGCGGGTGAGGTCGAGGCGGGCCCACGACCCGGTGGGGGCTTCCGCGTGCGCGCCGTCGTGCCGGTGGTGACGTCGTGAGCGCCATCCGCGTGTTCCTCGTCGACGACCAGCAGCTCGTCCGGGCCGGGTTCCGCATGCTGATCGAGTCCCAGGACGACATGGTGGTGGTCGGCGAGGCCGGTGACGGCGTCGCCGCCACCGAGCAGCTCGCCGTGACGTCCGCCGACATCGCGCTGATGGACGTGCGCATGCCCCGCATGGACGGGGTCGAGGCCACCCGTGTGCTGGCCGCGCGTGCCGACCGGCCCCGGGTCGTCGTGCTGACGACGTTCGACCTCGACGAGTACGTCTACAACGCCCTGCACGCCGGCGCCTCGGCCTTCCTGCTCAAGGACGCGCAGCCCGAGGTCCTGCTGAGCGCGATCCGCGACGTCCACGCAGGCGACGCCGTCGTGGCACCCAGCGCGACCCGCCGGATGCTCGAGCGCTTCCTCGGCAGTGCCGCTCCCCCTGACCCCGACGACGACCCACGCCTGGCCGCCCTGACGGAGCGGGAGCGGGAGGTCCTCGGACTCATCGCTCACGGCCGGTCCAACGGCGAGATCGCCACCGACCTGTTCCTCGCGGAGGCCACGGTCAAGACCCACGTCGGTCGTGTCCTGGCCAAGACCGGGTCGCGCGACCGGGTGCAGCTCGTCGTGCTCGGCTACGACACGGGTCTGGTCTCCCCCGGTCCGTGACTACGACCCAGGTATGACGCGGCGCCCGCAGGACGGGCCTCGGGGCTGACGATCGACGCGCCCGATCTTCCTAGCGTGGTGGGGACGACATCGCCTCACGCACCAGGAGCTCCATGAACACCGTTCACGTCCTCGACCACCGCCCGACGGTCCCCGGCATCGCCGCGCAGGCCCGCGGCCTGACCAAGGTCTACGGGACCGGCGAGGCCCAGGTGCACGCCCTCGCGGGCGTCGACCTGACGATCGAGAGCGGCCGCTTCACCGCGATCATGGGGCCGTCGGGCTCGGGCAAGTCGACCCTGATGCACTGCCTCGCCGGGCTCGACCAGGCCACCTCCGGTGACGTCGTCGTCGGCGACCAGCAGCTCGCGACGATGTCGGACAACGACCTCACCCGCTTTCGCCGGCACCACGTCGGCTTCGTCTTCCAGGCCTTCAACCTGCTGCCGATGCTGACTGCGAAGCAGAACATGCTGCTCCCCCTCGACCTCGCCGGTGCCGACCCGGACTGGGCCTGGTTCGACGAGCTGGTCACGGTGCTGGCCCTCGGCGACCGGCTCGGCCATCGACCGTCACAGCTCTCGGGCGGACAGCAGCAGCGCGTGGCGATCGCCCGGGCGCTGATCAGCCGGCCGCAGATCGTCTTCGCCGACGAGCCGACCGGCAACCTCGACAGCCGGACCAGCGCCGAGGTGCTCGGGTTCCTGCGCCGCTCCGTCCGCGAGCTCGGCCAGACGACCGTCATGGTGACGCACGAGCCGTCGGCCGCGGTGTATGCCGACCGGGTCGTCGTGATCGCCGACGGCCGTGTCGCCGGGCAGATCGACGACCCGTCGCAGGACGACATCCTCGACGCCCTGCGCTCGATCGGCGGGTGAACCGTGCGCACCGTGATCATCGCCTCCATGCGGACGTACGCCCGCCGCTACGTCGCAGCCCTCCTCGCGATCGTCATCGCCACGGGCTTCATCGTCTCGATCAACGCCTTGAGCGCCGCCGCCCGGGAGGGCTCACGCCAGGCCGTCACCCAGCAGTACGGTCGTGCCGACGTGGCCGTGACCGGCGCCGGTGAGCCCACGGCGTTCGCCACGCTGGCCCGTCGCGCCGCGGCTGATCCCGGCGTCGCGGCCGTCGCGACCAGCTGGGCGTCGTACGCAGGCGTCCGGTTCCCCGACGGCCCCCAGGACGTCTCGCTCGGCAGCATCGCGACTGCTCCGGCCCTGCGCTGGCAGCAGGCCGCGTCGGGGCGCCTGCCGTCGGTGTCGTCGAACGACGAGGTGGCCCTGTCCACGAGCAGCGCGACGGCGCACGACGTGTCGGTCGGCGACACCGTCACGCTCTCGGTCGGCGGTGAGGACCGCCGGCTCACCGTCACCGGCACCGTCGAGGCCGCCGGCGGCCCGCTCACGGCGAGCCTCTACCTGCCCGAGACGTCGTTCGAGGGCCGCGACACGATCGGCTTCCCGCTCGACCTCGTCATCGCGACCAGCGGCGACGCCGGCGCGGTCGCCGACCGGCTCGACCGGGTCGCCGGCGACGCCACGGTGATGACCGGCGCCGCCTACCTGCGTGACCAGTGGCTGCAGGCGACCCAGGGCATCGACATCTTCGCGAAGCTGATCTTCGTCTTCGCCGGCATCTCGTTGTTCGTCGGAGCGCTCGTCATCGCCAACACGTTCACGATCCTGCTGGCCCAGCGGTCCCGCGACCTGGCACTGCTGCGGTGCGTGGGCGCGCTCCGCGCCCAGGTCGCCCGGTCGGTGGTGGCCGAGGGCGCCCTGCTCGGTGTCATCGGCTCGCTGCTCGGCGTCGCGCTCGGCTACGGCATCTCGCTCCTCGGGGTCGTGCTCATCCACGGCCTCTCGCCGGACACACCCATGGGAACACCCGCTCTGACGCTCGGCGCGGTGCTCGTCCCCGCCCTGCTCGGCATCGCCGTCACGGCCGCGGCCGCCTATGCGCCGGCCCAGCGCGCCGGGGGGCAGTCGCCGCTGGCCGCGCTGAACCCTCAGGACGTCGTCGAGATCCGTTCGCGGTCCGGCGCGGTCCGCCTCGCCGCGGCAGCCGTGCTGCTCCTCGTCGGGGGCGCCGCGCTCGTGCTGGGCATCGGCGGATCGCTTCCGGTCGGCATGGTCGGCGGGATGCTCTCGTTCATCGGTGTCCTGCTGCTCACCCCCGTCCTCGTGCCCACGGCCATCCGGGCGGCGGGGCCCATCGCCCGTCGACTCGGGCTGGCCGGCCGGCTGGCGCACCTCAACTCGCTGCGCAACCCGCGGCGCACCGCTGCCACGTCGACCGCGCTGCTCATCGGCGTCACGCTCATCACGTCCGTCGTCGTCGGAGCCTCGTCGATCTCGCACAAGGTCAACACCTCGCTCGACACCAACCACCCGATCGACCTGATGGTGACCGCCGCGGACCGAGCAGTCCCCGACCGGGTCGTCGACGAGGTCCGCGACGTCGACGGGGCCTCCCGCGTCGCCGCCCTGCCCGGCCGGACCGCCGAGGTCGGCGACGACACGCTGACCGTGCTGGGTGCCGACCCGGATGCACTCGCGCTGGTGCACGGCGACGACGCGATCGATGAGCTCGCAGCCGACGAGATCCTGCTTCCTGTGTCGTCCACCGCGCTCCCCGTCGACGAGCCCGGCACCACCGTGACCGTCCGGACCAGCACCGGGCCGCAGCAGATGACGGCTCGGTTCGTCTCCGGCATCGGTGACGCCGCGATCGTCCGCGCGTCGACGCTGGACACGATGGGAGGCGCGACCAGCACCCGTGCGGTGTGGCTGCGCGCCGCTGACGACGCCGACCCGCGCGAGATCATGTCGGCGGTCAGCGCGATCGGCGAGACCTCCGACCTCACCGTGTCGGGAGGCCTGACCGAGCGGGCCGACATCCTGAAGATCCTCGACGTCGTGCTCGCGGTGACCGTCGGCCTGCTCGCGATCGCGGTGCTGATCGCGCTCATCGGGGTCGGCAACACGCTGAGCCTCTCGGTGCTCGAGCGGGTGCGCGAGAACTCGCTGCTGCGGGCGCTGGGCCTCGACCGGTCAGGACTGCGGGCGATGCTGGCGCTCGAGGCCCTGCTGATGGCGGGGGTCTCGGCGGTCTTCGGTGTGGGGCTCGGCACGGCGTACGCATGGTTCGGCGTCAAGACGGCGTCGATCGGCGTCTTCGCCACATCGCCCAGCCTGACGATGCCGTGGGGGCAGATCGCGCTGATCCTCCTCGTCGCGGCTCTCGCCGGTCTCGCGGCGTGCGTGCTGCCTGCCCGGCGAGCCGCGAGGATCGCCCCCGCCGCGGGGCTCGTCGCGGACTGACCGCACGCCAGGGATGCCCTTCTGGGGCTGGGCTCCTACGGTGGTGTCATGACCGAACTCGACACTGAATTCCTGGCAGCCCAGTCCCAGCAGCTCCTCGCCCTGCACGCAGCCCCCGAGCTGCTCAAGGTCGTCAACGTGTGGGACGCCATCAGCGCCCGCGTCGTCTCCGAGGTCGAGGGCGTCACGGCCCTCGCCACCGCCAGCCACTCGATCGCCGCGGCCTACGGCTACGAGGACGGCGAGAACATCCCCATCGAGCTCATGATCGAGGCCGTCGGCACGGTCGTCTCGGCGACCGACCTGCCGGTCACCGCCGATCTCGAGGCCGGCTACGGCAACCCCGGCGAGACGGCCCGCAAGGCCATCTCCGTCGGCGTCGTGGGCGCCAACCTCGAGGACCAGATGAAGCCGCTGTCCGAGGCCGTGGCCGCCGTCGAGGCCGTCCTCGCCGCCGGACAGGCCGAGGGCATCGACTTCGTGCTCAACGCCCGTACCGATGCCTTCGTCAAGGCCGGGGACCGCCCCCACGCCGACGTCCTCGCCGACGCGATCGAGCGCGGCTCGGCCTATCTCGCGGCGGGCGCACCGGTCGTGTTCGTGCCGGGAGCGGTGTCGGAGGACGACATCGTGGCGTTCGTCGACGCGTGGGGACCGCAGAAGCTCACCCTCATCGGTGCTCCCGGCTCCGTGCCGCTCGCCCGCATGCAGGAGCTCGGCGTCGCCCGGGTGTCCTACGGACCGTTCAGCCAGTCCGTGGCCCTCATGGCGCTGCAGGACCTGACGACCGACATCGTCGCCGGCGGAGGCCTGCCTGCCGACTTCCGCGTCCTCAACTAGCTCGCCACCCACCCCACCTACGGTTTACCACGGTCCCTACGCAAACCGAATGCGGCGAGGATCCGCCCGGGGCAAACGTCGTCCGCCCGAGGGACAGCTCCCCCGGGCGGACGAGGTCTCCGTAGGGACCGTGGTAAACCGCAATGGGGTCAGCTGAGGCCGCGGGCCTTGCGGATCTCGTCGACGATGCGGTCCATGATCGACGTCATGCCGAAGTCCTTGGGCGTGAACACCGCAGCGACCCCGGCAGCCTCCATCTTGCGGCCGTCGGAGTCGGGGATGATGCCGCCGACGATGAGCGGGACGTCGTCGAGACCGGCCGCGGCCATGGCCTTCTGCACCTCCGGCACCAGCTCCATGTGCGAGCCGGACAGGATCGACAGGCCAACCGCGTGCACGTCCTCGGCGACCGCAGCCGCCACGATCTGTGCCGGGGTCAGCCGGATTCCTTGGTAGACGACCTCGAACCCCGCGTCACGGGCGCGGACGGCGATCTGCTCTGCGCCGTTGGAGTGCCCGTCGAGGCCCGGCTTGCCGACCAGGAAGCGCAGGCGGGTGCCCAGCGCCTCGCCGGTCTCACGGACCCGCTCACGGACGGCAGCCAGCTCGGCACCGGCCTCGGCGATGCTCGCGACGCCGCTCACGCCCGTGGGTGCGCGGTACTCGCCGAACACCTCGCGCAGCGCTCCGGCCCACTCGCCGACAGTCGCCCCGGCGCGCACGGCCTCGAGCGTCGCCTCCATCAGGTTGGTCTCGGTCTTGGCCTCACGCTGCAGGCGCTGCAGCGCCTCGTCCACCGCGCCCTGGTCGCGATCGGCGCGCCAGGCCTGCACGTCGGCGACGGCATTGGCCTCGGCCTCGGGATCGGCGGTCATGATCGCGCCGTCGAGGTCGGCGGTCAGGGGTGACGGCTCGGTCTCGGTGTAGGAGTTGACGCCCACGACCTTCATCTCGCCGGCCTCGATCCTGGCCCGACGCTCCGAGTGCGACCCGACGAGCGCCTGCTTCATGTAGCCGGACTCGACGGCCGCGACGGCGCCACCCATGGCCTGGACCCGGTCGATCTCGGCCTTCGCGCCCTCGATCAGCTCGTTGACCTTGGCCTCGATGACGACCGATCCCTCGAAGATGTCGTCGTACTCCAGCAGGTCGGACTCGAAGGCGAGCACCTGCTGCAGCCGCAGCGACCACTGCTGGTCCCACGGACGGGGCAGGCCGAGGGCCTCGTTCCACGCCGGCAGCTGCACGGCGCGGGCGCGCGCGTCCTTGCTGAGCGTCACGCCCAGCATCTCCAGCACGATGCGCTGCACGTTGTTCTCGGGCTGCGCCTCGGTGAGGCCCAGCGAGTTGACCTGGACGCCGTAGCGCAGACGCCGCATCTTGGGATCCTGAACGCCGTAGCGCTCGCGGGTGATCTCGTCCCACAGCCGCCCGAAGGCGCGCATCTTGCACATCTCCTCGATGAAGCGGACGCCGGCGTTGACGAAGAACGAGATGCGACCGACGACCTTCTCGAACTCCTCAGGCGGCACCTGGCCGGAGTCCCGCACCGAGTCGAGCACCGCGATCGCGGTCGTCAGGGCGTACGCCAGCTCCTGCGTGGGCGTCGCGCCGGCCTCCTGCAGGTGATAGCTGCAGATGTTAAGCGGGTTCCACTTCGGGATCGTCGTCACGGTGTACGCGATCATGTCGGTCGTCAGACGCAGCGACGGCGCCGGACCGAAGACGTACGTGCCGCGCGACAGGTACTCCTTGATGATGTCGTTCTGTGTCGTGCCCTGCAGCTGCGCCGGGTCGACGCCCTGCTCCTCGGCCGCGACCTGGTACATCGCGAGCAGCCACATTGCGGTGGCGTTGATCGTCATCGAGGTGTTCATGGTCTCGAGCGGGATGTCCTGGAACAGGCGTCGCATCGCTCCGAGGTGTGGGATCGGCACACCGACCTTGCCCACCTCGCCCCGGCTCAGCTCGTGGTCCGGGTCGTAGCCCGTCTGGGTCGGAAGGTCGAACGCGACCGAGAGGCCGGTCTGCCCCTTCGAGAGATTGCGACGGTAGAGCGCGTTGGACTCAGCGGCAGAGCTGTGTCCGGCGTACGTGCGCATCACCCAGGGCTTGTCAGGCGCAGACTTGTCAGGCATGGGGGTCAGGTTACCTCTCCGTAACCTGAGCGGTCACTGGTTCGACGGGGCGTTATGGCTCACATTGCATGGACGTCCTAGGATCGCCACCATGGTCAACCTCACCCGGATCTACACGCGGACCGGCGACGCCGGCACCACCAACCTCGGCGACATGAGCACCACGAGCAAGCTCGACCTGCGCCTGGCCGCGTACGCCGACGTCGACGAGGCGAATGCCCAGATCGGCTTCGCCATCGCGGTCGGCGGTCTCGAGGACGAGGTCGTCACGGTGCTCACCCGCATCCAGAACGACCTGTTCGACGTCGGCGCAGACCTGTCGTGCCCCGTCGTCGACAACCCCGAGTACCCCCCGCTGCGGGTCGAGCAGGACTACATCGACCGGCTCGAGGCATGGTGCGACCACTACAACGAGCAGGTGCCCAAGCTCCGCTCCTTCATCCTGCGCGGAGGGACGCCCTCCGCCGCGGCGGTGCACATCGCCTGCACCGTCGTCCGCCGAGCCGAGCGGTCGGCGTGGGCCGCGCTCGAGGAGCACGGAGACACCATGAACGTGCTGACCGCGAAGTACCTCAACCGGCTCAGCGACCTGCTGTTCATCCTGGGGCGCCACGCCAACCGGGAGCAGGGCGACGTGCTCTGGGTTCCCGGCGGCGAGCGCGACTAGATCAGTCCCAGTCGATGCGCTGGGTGGTCGCACCACCGTCGCCGGGTGCCGGCGCGGGTGCGTCCCAGTCGATGATGCGACCGGGGCTCTTGACCTTGTACTGGACGGCCTTGACGCTGACGTCCTGAGTCGCGGTGTCAGCGGAGGCTCCGGCCCCGGGGCCAAGGCCGATGAAGGCGACGACCGACACGGATGCCGCAATGACGAGACGCTTGAACACGTGACACCTTCTTGTTCCAGGGGGACGGGCAGGGTGGCCCGAAGAACTGACCCGATTGTCTCCCCGCAGCGGTGAAACCGTCAACAGATGCGGGGAACCTGTACGGCCGCCTCAGAGCCACGACGTGTCGCGGGTCAGAGAACGTTGTTGACGCGCTGGCCCGGCGGTGACGACTCGAGCCACGACAGCAGCCCCGTCAGCGCGTTGGGACTCATCGCGAACTGCTGCACGCCCGAGGCGTTCTGGGTGCCGACGATGAGGTGACCCGCATGGATCGCATGCACCTCGTGGCCGACCGGCTCACGCCGCCCATCGATGCGCACGTCGCCGCGGGTGAACCGGTAGCGCGGTCGCATCGACAGCGAGAAGGTGCGGAACCACTCGAGCTCGGTGTCGCGATAGACCGCCAGCCCCAGCATCCACCCGCTCGCCTGGGCGTCCGCGCCCCGGTTGACGCTCATCTCGAACGTGCCACCGGATCGCGCGAGCACCCGCCGACGGACCAGGAGCCCGACGACCAGCAGCACCAGCGCCGCCACGACGAACGCGAGGGCATCGACCAACCACCACCACAGCGGCACGGGCGATCCCCCCTCTCAGTGCGTCAGGACGCCTTGTCGACGAGGCGCAGCTTGGCCTCGGCACGCAGGACGGCGGCGCCGTCCTCGTCCTTCTGCGCAGCCTCGAGGTCGGCCTTGACCGCCGCCGCGTCGATCTCCGAGGCGAGGAACGCGTCCTCGCTCAGGATCGACACGTGGTTGTCGGCAACCGACAAGAAGCCCTCCTCGACAGCGGCGAAGACGGTGTCACCACCCTCGAAGGGGTAGATCTCCACCACGCCGGGGACCAGGAGCGACAGCAGCGGCGCGTGGCCCGCCAGCACGCCGAGGTCACCCTCGACGGTGCGGGCGATGACCTCGCGCGCCTGGCCCGACCACACGACGCGGTCGGCGGCCACCAGCTCGATCTGAATCGGATCTGCCATCAGAGGCTCTTCTGGATTTCTTCCCACTTCTTGTCGACGTCTTCGAGACCGCCGCACATGAAGAAGGCCTGCTCAGCCACGTGGTCGTAGTCACCGTCGCAGATCTTGGTGAAGCCGTCGATGGTCTCGTCGATGGAGACCGTCGAGCCCTCGATGCCGGTGAACTGCTTGGCCACGTAGGTGTTCTGCGACAGGAAGCGCTGGATGCGACGCGCGCGTGACACGAGCGTCTTGTCCTCTTCGCTGAGCTCGTCGACACCGAGGATCGCGATGATGTCCTGGAGCTCCTTGTTGCGCTGCAGGATGCTCTTGACGCGGTTCGCGGTGTTGTAGTGGTCAGCGCTGATGTAGCGCGGGTCGAGGATGCGCGACGTCGAGGTCAGCGGGTCCACGGCCGGGTAGATGCCCATCGACGCGATCTCACGGTTGAGCTCGGTCGTGGCGTCGAGGTGCGCGAACGTGGTCGCCGGAGCCGGGTCGGTGTAGTCGTCGGCCGGGACGTAGATCGCCTGCAGCGAGGTGATCGAGTGACCACGCGTCGAGGTGATGCGCTCCTGGAGCACGCCCATCTCGTCGGCCAGCGTCGGCTGGTAGCCCACGGCGGAGGGCACACGGCCCAGCAGCGTGGAGACCTCGGAGCCGGCCTGCGTGAAGCGGAAGATGTTGTCGATGAACAGCAGCACGTCCTGCTTCTGCACGTCGCGGAAGTACTCGGCCATCGTCAGGGCCGACAGGGCGACGCGAAGACGCGCTCCCGGCGGCTCGTCCATCTGGCCGAAGACGAGGGCGGTCTGTCCGAGGACGCCGGCCTCCTCCATCTCGACGATGAGGTCGTTGCCCTCACGGGTGCGCTCGCCGACACCGGCGAACACCGACACACCACCGTGGTCGCGGGCCACACGGGCGATCATCTCCTGGATGAGCACCGTCTTGCCGACGCCTGCACCACCGAAGAGGCCGATCTTTCCACCGAGCACGTAGGGCGTCAGCAGGTCGATGACCTTGATGCCGGTCTGGAACATCTCGGTCTTGGACTCGAGCTGGTCGAAGTCGGGAGCCTTGGCGTGGATGCCACGACGCTCCTTGACCTCCCAGACCTCACCCTCCTCGAGGTTCATGACGTCACCGGTGGTGTTGAACACCTTGCCGAGGGTCTGGTCGCCGACGGGGACCGTGATGGGTCCGCCGGTGTTGGTGACCGTCGCACCGCGGACGATGCCGTCGGTCGGACGCAGGCTGATCGCGCGGACCAGGCCGTCACCGATGTGGAGCGCGACCTCGAGGGTCAGGGTCTCCTTGACGCCTGCGACCTCGGTGTCGACCTTGAGCGCGTTGTACATGTCCGGGATGGCATCGCTGGGGAACTCGATGTCGAGCACCGGGCCGATGACCCGGGCGACCCGGCCGGTGGCCAGCTCGGTGGTCTGGGTGTCTGCGGTGTTGGTAGGCATCTCTCTCACTCACTCCCAGCGGAGGCGTCAGCAAGCGCGTTGGCGCCGCCCACGATCTCGCTGATCTCCTGGGTAATACCGGCCTGGCGGGCCTGGTTGGCTGTTCGGGTGTACTTCTCGATGAGGTCCTGCGCGTTGTCGGTGGCCGACTTCATCGCCTTCTGACGTGCTGCGAGCTCCGAGGCCGAGGCCTGCAGCAGGCAGTAGTAGATGCGGCTGTGGACGTACTTGGGCAGCAGTGCGTCCAGCACCTCGTGCGCCGACGGCTCGAACTCGTAGAGCGGGAGGACGTCGTCGGCTGCGGGAGCCTCGGTGCCCTCGACGACCTCGAGCGGGAGCAGACGGATGACATCCGGCTCCTGCACCAGCATCGACTTGAACCGCGTGAAGACCACGTGGAGCTCGTCCGCCGCGAGGGCGGGGTCGATGGCCTCCTCATCGGTCTCGTCGATGTTGAAGGTACGGACCAGCGTGTTGCCGATCTCCCGCGCGTGCGAGTACTCCGGCTTGTCGGAGAAGCCCGTCCACGACTGGACGAACTCACGCCCGCGGAAGTTGTAGTACGCCTCGGCCTTGCGACCCGAGAGGTACAGGTCGACGTCCTTGCCCTCGCCACGCAGCTTCTCGACGAGGCGCTCGGCCTCCTTCATGACGGAGGTCGAGTAGGCGCCGGCCAGACCGCGATCGCTCGCGATGACCAGCACGGCCGCCTTCGTGGCGTTCTCCTTCTCCGTCGTCAACGGGTGGTCGACGTTGGAGAAGGTGGCGACGGCAGACACGGCGCGCGTGAGCTCGCGGGCGTACGGCGCTGCCGCCGCCGCTCGCTGCTGCGCCTTGATGATGCGCGACGCAGCGATGAGCTCCATGGCGCGCGTGATCTTCTTGGTCGCCTGCGTCGACCTGATCTTCGCGCGTAGCTCGCGTACCGATGCCGCCATCGTCAGCCCCGCTTCTGCTTGACGATCTGCTCCTGCTCGACGTCTTCGTCGGCGAGGGCCTCGAACTCCTCGTGGCCGGCCTTGATCGAGCCGCCGTCCGAGGTCTCGAACTGATCGGTGAAGGTGTCGTAGGCAGCCTCGAGAGCCTGCTTGTTGTCGTCCTCGAACTTGCCGGTCTCACGGATCGCGGCGAGAACCTCGCTGTGCGAACGCTTGAGGTAGTCGAGGAACTCGGTCTCGAAGCGCGTGATGTCCTCGACCGGCACGGCGTCGAGCTTGCCCGCCGAGGCGGCCCAGATCGAGACGACCTGGTTCTCGACCGGGAACGGCGCGTACTGACCCTGCTTGAACAGCTCCATGATGCGCTGGCCACGGGCGAGCTGCTGCTTGGACGCGGCGTCGAGGTCGGACGCGAACATCGCGAACGCCTCCATCGCGCGGTACTGGGCGAGCTCGACCTTGAGCGATCCGGTGACGGACTTCATCGACTTCTGCATCGCTGCACCACCGACGCGCGACACCGAGATGCCGACGTCGACCGCGGGACGCTGGTTGGCGTTGAAGAGGTCGGACTGCAGGAAGATCTGACCGTCGGTGATCGAGATGACGTTGGTCGGGATGTAGGCCGACACGTCGTTGGCCTTGGTCTCGATGATCGGCAGACCCGTCATCGAGCCGGCGCCCAGCTCGTCGCTGAGCTTGGCGCAACGCTCGAGCAGACGCGAGTGCAGGTAGAAGACGTCACCCGGGTATGCCTCACGTCCCGGCGGACGACGCAGCAGCAGCGACACGGCGCGGTAGGCCTCGGCCTGCTTCGACAGGTCGTCAAAGATGATCAGCACGTGCTTGCCCGCGTACATCCACTCCTGGCCGATGGCCGAGCCGGTGTAGGGGGCGAGGTACTTGAACCCAGCCGAGTCCGACGCGGGAGCGGCGACGATCGTCGTGTACTCCAGTGCGCCGGCGTCCTCGAGGGCGCCACGCACGGCGGCGATGGTCGAGCCCTTCTGGCCGATCGCGACGTAGATGCAGCGAACCTGCTTGGTCGGGTCGCCGCTCTCCCAGAACTCCTTCTGGTTGATGATCGTGTCGATCGCGATCGCGGTCTTGCCCGTCTGACGGTCACCGATGATCAGCTGACGCTGGCCACGGCCGATCGGCGTCAGCGAGTCGATGGCCTTGAGGCCGGTCATCATCGGCTCGTGGACGCTCTTGCGCTGCATGACGTTGGGAGCCTGGAGCTCCAGCGCACGGCGCTTGTCGGTCTTGATCTCGCCGAGGCCGTCGATCGGGGTGCCGAGCGGGTCGACGACGCGGCCGAGGTAGTTGTCGCCGACGGGGACCGAGAGGACCTCGCCCGTACGACGGACGGTCTGTCCCTCCTCGATGCCGGAGAACTCACCCAGGATGACGACACCGATCTCGCGGACGTCCAGGTTGAGCGCAAGGCCCAGCGTGCCGTCCTCGAACTCGAGGAGCTCGTTGGCCATGGCCGAGGGAAGGCCCTCGACACGGGCGATGCCGTCACCGGCGCTCGCGACGATGCCGACCTCTTCGGTCGCAGCGGCGCTCGGCTTGTAGTCGGCCACGAACTTCTGCAACGCGTCGCGGATCTCGTCCGGACGGATCGTGAGTTCCGCCATGTTGTTGCCTGCCTTCTTGGTTGTGAAAAGGGTGCTGTCGGGGAGGGTGGTTCTAGCCTGCAAGACGCCGGCGGGCGACTTCGAGGCGCGTGGACATGGAGCCGTCGACCACCTCGCCGGCGACGGAGACGGAGATGCCTCCGATGACCGAGGGATCGATGACGATGTTGAGGTGGACGTCCCGTCCGTACTTCGTGCCCAGCGCGGCGGCCAGGCGGTTCTTCTCGGTGTCGTCGAGCTCGTAGGCGACCCGCACCTCGGCGAGCAGACGGCTGCGGCGAGCCGCTGCCGTCTCGCCGAACGCGCTGAGGACACGTTCGAACGACCCCGTGCGTGCAGCGGCGGCCTGGGAGGCCAGCGCCAGCGTGGTCGCGGTGACCTTGCCGCCGAGCAGGTTGCCCAGCAGCTCGCCCTTGGCTGCTGCCGGCAGCGCCCGGTCGGAGACGACCTGGCGCAGCTCGGCGTCGGACCGCACGAAGCGGCCGACCTCGAACAGCTCGGTCTCGACCGCGTCGAGCTCACCGGCTGCATCAGCAGCGGCGACCAGCGCGGTCACGCCGGCGGTCTCGAGACCGTCGGTGAGATCGCGGCCCGAGGCCCAGCGTCCGCTGACCGCGGCCTGGACGACCGTCAGCGCGTCGGCGCTGACCTGCTGGCCGAAGACCTGCTTCGCGAGCCCGGCCTTGGCCTGCGCCTCGGTCGACGGGTCGGTCAGCACGCGGCGGAGCGCCGGCTCGCGGTCCAGCGTCGAGACGACGTTGAACAGCTCGGCTCCGAGGTCGCCCGTCGAGCCCTTGACCGCACCGACGGCGGCAAGGACCTCTTGGAGCGACTTCGCTGAAATGCCACGCATCAGTTGGCCGACTCCTCGAGCTCGGCGATGAAGCGCTCGACCGTACGCTTCTGGGCCGCGGAGTCGTCGAGAACCTCGCCGACGATGCGACCCGCGAGCGCGGTGGCCATGGATCCGACCTCACCCTTGAGCTGAGCCAGGACCTGAGCACGCTCGGCCTCGACCTGCGCGTGCGCCGTCGAGGTGATGCGCTCGGCCTCGGCCTGGGCCTGGGCCCGCAGCTCGGCGATGATCTGCGCGCCCTGCTCCTTGGCCTCCTCGCGGATGGCCGCAGCCTCCTGACGCGCTCCGGCGAGCTGCGCGGTGTACTGCTCGAGAGCGGCCCTGGCTTCCTTCTGGGCAGCCTGAGCCTCCTCGATGCCACCTTCGATGGCAGCAGTGCGCTCCGCGTACGCCTTCTCGAACATCGGGATGACGATCTTCTTCAGCAGGAAGAAGATGAGGAGGAAGACGACAGCGCTGATGATGATCTCAGCGGTGTGAGGGATCAGAGGATTGAGTTCCTCTTCCGTCTCAGCAGCGTCTCCGGCTGCACCAAGGATTGTCGAAAGCATGGCTTGACCCTGTCAGTTGGAAATAGTCCGGCGGTGCTACGGCTTGAGGACGAACGCCAGCGCGAGCGCGATGATGAAGAACTGCTCGGCGAGGACGAATCCCAGGATGGCGATCTGGCGCAGCTTGCCCTCAGCCTCGGGCTGACGAGCGACTCCGGTGACGAACGCGGCGAAGATGAGGCCGACGCCGATACCAGGCCCGATGGCAGCCAGGCCGAGGCCGATCATGTTGAGAGTGCCTCCCACGGCATTTCCTTTCGTTGTGACGCTCGGTCGAGCGTCGCGGGTGGGGATATGAAGTTGTTGGTCTGGGGGTTGCTCAGTGCTCGTCGGCCAGCGCCTCGCCGATGTACATCGACGAGAGCAGCGTGAACACGTACGCCTGGAGGAACATGATGAGGATCTCCAGGAAGCTGATGGCGATCGCCAGCAGGATCGACACGATGCCGGCCGGGTAGCGCAGGGCGTTCTCCGAGTGCAGCAGCAGGTACTCGCCGCCGAGGGAGAACAGGATGAGGAGCAGGTGGCCCGCGAACATCGTCGCGAACAGACGCAGCGTCAGCGTGATGGGACGCAGCAGGATGTTGGACAGGAACTCCAGCGGCACCAGCAGCAGGAGGATCGGGCCCTTCATGCCGGCCGGCACGGTCTCGTGCTTGAGGTAGCCGACGAAGCCCTTCTTGGCGATGCCCGCGCCGTTGTAGACGATCCAGCTCATCACGGCGATCGCGATCGGGTAGCCGATGTGCGACATCGACGGGAACTGGATGAACGGGACCAGGCCGTAGAAGTTGTTGACCAGCACGAACAGGAAGATCGTGAACAGGTAGGGGACGAACTTCATGAAGTCGTGCGAGCCGATGTTCTCGCGGGCGATGCCGTTGCGGACGAATCCGTAGACGAGCTCGCCGGCGAACTGGCCGCGACCGGGAACGACCGCGGCGGGCCGGGCTAGCCGCGCGAACAGACCCACGATCAGGAAGCCGGACAGCACCACCAGCAGCATCGGCTTGGTGACGCCGAACTCACCGATGTGGAACACCGCGGGCAGATCGAAGTCGGCCGGTCCGGGGCTCGGCGGGCTCTCGGAGCCAGCGAACGTGATCGAGGCGAGCGTCACTCATTCACCTTTGTCTCATGGCGCGGTCGCCCGCGACTTGCGTCGATGGGGCATACGGCCAGCGTCATTGTCGTGCGACGAACCCAGGCGCGTGGCGCGGGTTCCGTTCGCAGTGCCGAGGCTATCAGGGTCTGGTCAGTCCTTGTTACTCAGGTCATAGGTGGGTACGCGCTGATTGCGGTACGCAACGACTTGCAGGACGGTCGACAGCAGGGACGCCGCCAGGAGGGTCAGACCGAGGGACTTGGAGTCGATGTGGTCGGCCACCTGGTCGGAGCTCGTGAACACCGCCAGAAGGACCAGCATCACGGCCACCTTGCCCGTGAAGAGGGTCAGCGCGACCAGCAGCGCGAGCTGCGGATTGGCCTTCGTGGTGGTCTCGAGGACCGACGTGTTGGAGCTCAGGAAGACCGCGACCAGCAGGCCGCCGACGAGCGCACCGACGGCCGAGTCGGCTCCCCCGACGAGTGCGGCGACGACCACGGCGACCACGGTCACCGTCAGGACGGGCAGGACCACCGAGCGGATCGTCGTGGCGATGGTGGAACGTGGCTGGGTCATGACCAGACCTTCTCTTCGAGCTTGGGGAGCAGGAACACCGCGGCGATCGTCACCACGGCGAGGGCGCTGAAGCCGGCGATCGACTGCCAGCCGCTGAACAGGCTGATGACGACGCTGCCGAACGCGACGAGACCCGCGAAGGCGTACATCAGCAGGACGGCGCGGCGGTGCGAGTGACCGATCTCGAGCAGGCGGTGGTGGATGTGCATCTTGTCGGGGCTGAACGGCGAGCGTCCGGCGCGGGTGCGTCGCACCACCGCCAGCGCCAGGTCGACGAACGGCACGAGCAGGATCGTGAAGGGCAGGATGAGGGGCAGCAGCGCCGGCAGGAAGCTCGCCTCCGCTCCCCCGATGCCCTCGGACAGCTCGGTGGCCGGGAACTGGCCGGTCAGGCTGATCGACGAGCACGCCAGGACGAAGCCGATCAGCATCGAGCCCGAGTCGCCGATGAACATGCGGGCCGGGAAGAAGTTGTGCGGCAGGATGCCGATGCACGCACCGGCGAGCGACGCGGTCAGCAGGGCCGCGGCGATCGCGCGGGTCTCGCCGTTCTCGACCGCGAGGATGAAGGCGTAGGCGAAGAACGCCACCGCGCCTATCGCGACCATGCCGGCGGCCAGGCCGTCGAGGCCGTCGACGAAGTTGACGGCGTTGGCCGTGCCGACGATCAGCAGCACCGTGAAGATCATGGCCTGCACCTGGTCGAGGCCGATGTAGTTGCCGTAGAGCGGCAGGTAGACGAACTGCACCCCCTGGGCCACGACGATCACGCCGGCGAGCACCTGCCCGGCGAACTTGCTCAGGGCGTCGAGCTCGTAGAGGTCGTCGACGATGCCCACGAGGCAGATGACGGCGCCACCGAGGACGACCGCCTGCGCGTCCTTGAACACGCCGTCGTCGGCCAGCGAGAGGAACGGCAGGTTCGTCGCGACGAGGTAGGCCGCGATGATGCCGCCCAGCATCGCCGGGCCGCCGAAGTAGGGCGTCGGGATCGCGTGGACGTCGCGGTCGCGCACCCGCGCGACGGCACCGAAGCGGTAGGCCATCTGACGGGCGATCGAGGCCAGCAGGTAGGTGACGCCGAGCGCGATACCGAAGACGACGAGGTACTCGCGCATCTAGGCCGGATCCTCGGCGCTGGAGTCGTCGGAACCGGGCGGCTCGGTGGTGGGCGCTTCGGTGCTGGGCGCTTCGGTGCTGGGCTCGTCGGCGGGCTCGATCGTGTTGTTGAACGTGTGGAGCACGTCGAGCGGCACGGCGCCCTGGCGCAGCACGCGCGGCGTCGTGCCCGTCGCGTCGACGATCGTCGACGGAACGCCGGACGACGTCGGACCGCCGTCGAGGTAGACCGCGACGCGCCCCCCGAGCATGTCCTGGGCCTGCTCGATCGTCTGCGCGGCCGGCTCCCCCGTCGTGTTGGCGCTGCTGACGGCGAGCGGGCCGGTCTGCTTGAGCAGGGCGAGAGCCCGCTTGTCGTCGGGCATCCGGATGGCCACCGTGTTGTGCGTCTCGCCGAGGTCCCACGTCAGGGACGGCTGCTGGTGGCAGATGATCGTCAGGGGCCCGGGCCACAGGGCCTCGACCATCGACCGGAGCCAGGTGGGGATGTCGACCGCGAGCGCGTCGAGCGTCGTGGGCGCGCCGACGAGCACGGGCGGCGGCATGTCGCGCCCGCGACCCTTCGCGTCGAGGAGGTTCTGGACGGCACGCGGCGAGAAGGCGTCGGCGGCCAGGCCGTAGACGGTGTCGGTGGGCAGGACGACGAGCTTGCCCTCCTCGAGCGCTGCCTGTGCCGCCAGCAGACCTCGGTCGAACTCCTCGTCAACACTGCAGTCGAACTTCACCCGGCCATCCTAGGCGCCGGGCTCAGAACCAGCTGACCTGGTGGAGCAGGAAGGCGATGGCGAGGAACTGGATGAGGCGCCCGGTGAACACCATCGTCAGGAACAGCCACTGCGGCTGCTTCGACGCTCCCGCGAGGATCGTCACGATCGCCAGCGGCGGAATGCCGATGAGCGACGACATGAAGGCCGTCAGCCCGCCGGAGTAGGGACGGTCGAGCAGCGTCAGCAGCCAGTCGTTGACCCGTTTGATCCACTGGAAGAAGCGGGTGCCCGACATCCATCGGCCGATCCGACGCAGGCGCGCCGAGAAGGCGCTGCGGGGAGGTCTCGGCTCGACCATCCGGATCTTGTTGGTGCCCTTGCGGGCCAGCTGGAAGACGAACGCCTTGCCGATCGTGGTGGCGATGACGTGGATGAGGATCAGCAGGGCGAGGAACGGCCGGCTGTTGACCGTGGCGCCGATCGCGACGACGTAGACCTCGGCGTTGACGAACACCGGCAGGACCGCCGCACCGAGACCCACGGCGATGGCAGCGCCGATCAGTCCCAGCTCGTCGAGGCCCATGATGCGTCAGAGCCTAGCGGCGCGGCTTGGTGGCAGTGACGAAGCGGGGACGGTCGGCGAGGTCCCGGTGATCGCGCACGTCGGCCCACCGCGGGGTGAACACGGCCGGAGCGGACTCGCCCTGGGCGTCGGCATGCTCGGCTCCCACGACTCCCCCGGGCTTCAGCAGCCGCCAGGCGACCTGGTCGACGACGCGCATCGCGTCGAGACCGTCGTCGCCCGACCACAGCGCGAGCGCGGGGTCGTGGTCGCGGGCCTCCGGAGCGACGCTCTCCCACGCGTCGAGCGGGATGTAGGGCGGGTTGGCCACGACGACGTCGACCTGACCGTCGAGGTCACCGAAGGCCTCGGCCATGTCGCCGAGGCGCAGATCGACACCCGTGCCGACGAGGTTGCGCTGCGCCCACTCGTAGGCGGGCTCGTCGAGCTCGACCGCGTGGACCTGCGCTCCGGGCACCTCGTGGACGACCGACAACGAGATCGCTCCCGCCCCGGCGCACAGCTCGACGACGACCGGCGTGTCGATCGCCTGCGCGTGCTCGATCGCCCAGCCCGCCAACAGCTCGGTCTCGGGGCGCGGCACGAAGACGCCCGGTCCCACCTCGACGTCGACGTAGCGGAACGCGGCCGAGCCGGTGAGGTGCTGCAGCGGGACGCGCGAGGCGCGGGCCGCGACGAGCGCCTGGAAGGTCTGCACTTGGAGGCCGTGGGGACGGGCGCTGCCCAGCAGCATCATGCGCGGCACGCCGGTCACGTGGCTCAGCAGCACCTCGGCGTCGTGGCGGGGGGAGGACACTCCCCCGGCCTCGAGATCGGTCGTCGCCTGCTCGAGCAGCCGCTCGGCCTGCGACCGTACGCCCGTCACGCGGTCACGAGCCGGACTCGACCGACGCCAGACGCTCCGCGAGCTCGGCGTCGACCAAGGACTTGATGACGTCGTCGAGGGCGCCATCCATGACCTGGTCGAGGTTGTAGGCCTTGAAGCCCGTGCGGTGGTCGGACAGGCGGTTCTCGGGGAAGTTGTAGGTGCGGATGCGCTCGGAGCGGTCGACCGTGCGGATCTGCGACTTGCGGACGTCGGACGCCTCGGCGTCGGCCGCGGCCTGGGCGGCGTCGAGGAGGCGGGACCGCAGGATGCGCATCGCCTGCTCCTTGTTCTGCAGCTGGCTCTTCTCGTTCTGGCAGCTGGCCACGATGCCGGTCGGGACGTGCGTGATGCGCACGGCCGAGTCGGTCGTGTTGACGCTCTGGCCGCCGGGGCCCGACGAGCGGTAGACGTCGATGCGCAGGTCGCTGTCGTGGATCTCGACGTCGATGTCCTCGGCCTCGGCCAGCACCAGGACGCCCGCGGCGGACGTGTGGATGCGACCCTGCGACTCGGTGATCGGGACGCGCTGCACCCGGTGCACGCCGCCCTCGAACTTCAGCAGGGCGTGCGGCGCCTCGCCCGGCTCGGGGGTGCCCTTGGCCTTGACGGCCATCGTGACGGACTTGAAGCCGCCGAGCGCCGACTCGGTGGCGTCGATGATCTCGGTCTTCCAGCCACGCTGCTCGGCGTAGCGGGAGTACATCCGCTGCAGGTCGCCGGCGAACAGGGCCGACTCCTCGCCACCCTCGCCGCCCTTGATCTCCATGATGATGTCCTTGGCGTCGGCCGGGTCGCGCGGGACGAGCAGCCGCTGCAGCCGCTCGGACAGCTCGTGCAGGCGGGGCTCCAGCGTCTCGATCTCGGCGGCGAACGAGGCGTCCTCGGACGCGAGCTCGCGCGCGGCCTCGAGGTCGTCAGTGACCTGCTGGAAGTCGTGGAACGTCTTCACGATCGCGGTCAGCTCGGCGTAGCGCTGCCCCAGCTTCTTGGCCAGCCCCGGGTCGGAGTGCACGGCCGGGTCGGCCATGCGCTGCTCGAGCTCGGCGTGCTCGGCGACGAGGGTCTCGACTGCCTCGAACATCTGGTGGCTCCTGGATCTGCGTGGGGGGACGACGAACGACAGCGCCGACCCGTGCCCGAGGGGCAGGGGTCGGCGCTGGCAGGTCGCTACTTCTTGGCGTAACGCTTCTCGAAGCGAGCCACGCGGCCGCCGGTGTCGAGGATCTTCTGCTTGCCGGTGTAGAACGGGTGGCAGGCCGAGCACACGTCAGCGCGCAGGACGCCCTCGGGCGCCGTGCTCTTGGTCGTGAACGAGTTGCCGCAGGTGCAGGTCACCTGGGTCTCGACGTAGTCGGGGTGAACGTTCTTCTTCATGGTGTCCTCTCGGCGGTCGCTGGGTCGTATCGCCTGTTGCGATCCGTGAACCAGAACCAAGGATTGATTGTGCCAGTTGGCACCCGTTACAAGGAAATCGGGGTCGTGGATATTCCCTCGCCCCGCCCCGTCCTCGGTGGCTCTGCCACCGCTCAGCCCTGGGGAAGCAGCTTCTCGATGTCGCCCTTGATCTTCTCGGGCTTGGTCGCCGAGCCGTAGCGCTTGACGACGTTGCCCTCGGCGTCGATCAGGAACTTGGTGAAGTTCCACTTGATCTTCGACGGGCCGAGGCCGCCCTTCTCCTGCTTGAGCCACTTGTAGAGCGGGTGCGCTCCGTCGCCGTTGACCTCGATCTCGGAGAACAGCGGGAACGTGACACCGAAGTTCTTCTCGCAGAAGGTCGCGGTGCCCTCGTCGCCGTCGGGGTTCTGGTGCCCGAACTGGTCGCACGGGAAGCCCAGGACGACGAGGCCGCGGTCGACATACGCCTTGTAGACCTCCTCCAACCCCTTGAACTGGGGGGTGAAGCCGCACTGCGTGGCGGTGTTGACGACGAGCAGCACCTTGCCCTTGTAGTCGGCGAGGAGGCGCTCGGTGCCATCGATGGCGGTGGCGGAGAAGTCGTATGCGGTGGTCATGCAGCCAGCCTAGGGTGCGGCGACGACGAGGACCATCCGAAAGTCGGGGACCGGGCTTCGTCATTTGCCCGCACGGCAGAGCAGAACTGCCCTACTCTGGGGCCCATTCGGGCTCGCGACCAGCAGGGTCAGTCACGAGGAGCGACGCCCGCCGGATTGGGAGGTCCGACCATGAAGACATTCGCGTGTGGAGACGTCGTTCCCGACTGCGAGGCCAGCTGGGTCTGCTCGACCGAGGACGACATCCTCGCCCACGTCGCTGCCCACGCGGTGGCCGACCACGGGCTGGTCGAGGTGTCGGCCGATCTCGTGTCGGCCGTGCGCGCCCACATCGTCACTGTCTGAGCTCGTCACCATGACGAGCACCCCCGACGACGTCGGCCCGGTGGCACGACGCATGACGCTCACCGATCCCCCGCCGCGGCCCGAGGCCGCGGCCGGCGCAGGTACGGACGGCTCGGTCGGCTACCTGCCGATCCTCGACGTCGCCCGCGGCACCGCGGCCGGCTACCAGGCCGTGCCGATGCCCGGGGCGTCCACGGACGACGACCGCGCCCTCCGGGCGACCCGTCTGCTCAGGACGGCCCTGTCGGCCCACGGCTCGCTGCCGACCAACACCTTCATCTCGATCCCGGTGCCGCTCGACCTCGTCGGAGACGCCGCCGTGCTGGCCGCGCTGCGCGACCACGGCGATCTCGCCGGCATCATCCTCGACATCACCGACTTCTCCCCCGACGTCGTCGGGTCGGTCGACCCGGCCCTGGACGAGCACCGGTCCCGCGGGGCACGGATCTCGGTCGGCGGTCGCGACACCGCACAGCCGGAGCTGGGCAGCATCATCCGCCTTCGGCCGTCGATCGTGCGGCTCGGACGGGCGTGGGTCAGCGGGCTCGACGAGTCGGCGGCCAAGCGCGCGGCGATCGAGGTCACCGGACGTCTCGCGGCCCAGCTCGACGCCTGGATCCTGGCCGAGACCGTCGGGACTGCCGCCGAGCTGCGGACCCTGTCGGAGCTCGGCGTCCCACTGGCGCAGGGGCCGTTCATCGGTGACGCACGGTCGGTGTGGCCCGAGATCCGGCTGCCGGCGCGTACGGCACTGCCGACCTGGACCTCCGCGAGCGACGGCGTCCTGCGCTCCCTCGTGCAGCAGGCCTACACGACCCGCAACCTCGCTGCGGCCAGGAGCGTCCTGCCCGACGCGTCGGGGTTCGAGACCGTGGTCGTGATCGACGACGCCGACCATCCCGTCTCGCTGCTCGAGCGGGGAACTTTCGGACGCTGGGAGGCCGCCGACATCATGACGGTCAACATCGACACGCCGGCCGCCGACGCCGTCGCCCGGGCGATGGCCCGTCCGCGCGCCGTGCGGTTCCTGCCCCTGGTCTGCACCGACGCCGCAGGGCGCTTCGTGGGCATCCTGCGCATCGAGGACCTCGTCGCGCACCTGTCGGCCCTCGGGGCGGGCTGACCGCGCTGCCGGACGACGAAGGGGCGCACCCGGTCACCCGGATGCGCCCCTGTCACCGATGGTGGATCAGCTGCCGTTGGCGGCTGCACCCTCCTGCGGGAGCGTCTTGTTGATGCCGAGGAGGAACTCGCCGTTGGTCGGCGTCTTCTTCAGCTTGTCGAGGATGAGCTCGAGACCCTGCTGGCTCTCCAGGCCCGAGAGCACCCGACGCAGCTTCCAGACCACGCTGAGCTCGTCCTGGCCCATGAGCAGCTCCTCACGGCGCGTGCTCGAGGCGTCGACGTCGACCGCGGGGAAGATGCGCTTGTCGGCGAGGTCGCGGCGCAGGCGCAGCTCCCAGTTGCCGGTGCCCTTGAACTCCTCGAAGATGACCTCGTCCATGCGCGACCCGGTCTCGACCAGTGCGGTCGCGAGGATGGTCAGCGAGCCGCCGTCCTCGATGTTGCGGGCCGCACCGAAGAACTTCTTCGGCGGGTAGAGCGCAGACGAGTCGACGCCACCGGACATGATGCGTCCGGACGTCGGCGCGGCGAGGTTGTAGGCACGGCCCAGGCGGGTGATGCCGTCGAGCAGGAGCACGACGTCGTGGCCCAGCTCGACGAGTCGCTTGGCGCGCTCGATCGCGAGCTCGGCGACCATCGTGTGATCGGTCGCCGGGCGGTCGAAGGTCGAGGAGATGACCTCGCCCTTGACGGTGCGCTGGAAGTCGGTGACCTCCTCCGGACGCTCGTCGACGAGGACGATCATCAGGTGGCACTCGGGGTTGTTGGTCGTGATCGCGTTGGCGATCTGCTGCATGATCATCGTCTTGCCGGCCTTGGGCGGCGAGACGATGAGGCCGCGCTGTCCCTTGCCGATCGGCGAGACGAGGTCGATGACGCGACCGGTGAGTCCGCCGGCCTCGCTCTCAAGGCGCAGACGCTCCGACGGGTAGAGCGGCGTCAGCTTGGAGAACTCGACGCGCTTGGTCGCCTCCTCGAGGGCCATCCCGTTGACCGAGTCGATCTTGACCATCGGGTTGAACTTCTCCTTGCGCTCGCCCTCACGGGGCTGACGCACCTGGCCGACCACGGCGTCGCCGCGACGCAGGCCCCACTTGCGGACCATGGAGAGCGACACGTAGACGTCGTTCTCGCTCGGCAGGTAGCCCGTGGTCCGGACGAAGGCGTAGTTGTCGAGGATGTCGAGGATGCCGGCGGCCGGCACCAGGACGTCGTCCTCGGTGTAGGACGTGTCGACGTCCATGCTGCCGCGGCCGCCCGCACCGTTGCGGTTGCGACCGCGACGGTTGCGACGGCGACCACCGGTCTCGTCGTCCTCGTCGGTCGCGGCGCTGCCCTGGTTGTTCTGCGCGTTCTGGTTGCCCTGGGTGTTCTGCGCGTTCTGGGCGTTCTGCTGGTTGTTCTGGTTGGCGTTCTGGTTGCGGTTCTGGTTGCGGCCCTGGTTGTTGCCGCCGCCGTTGCCCTGGTTGCCGTTCTGGTTGCGGTTGTTGTCGCCACCGTTCTGGCCCCGGCCCCGGCCGCGTCCGCGTCCGGTGTCACCGTCGTCGTCCTTGGACTCGTCGGCGGCGCTGTCGTTCCTGGCGCCCTGGCCCTTGGCGGACTCGTTCTTGCCCGAGTCGCTCTTGGCCGACTCGTTCTTGCCCGAGTCGCTCTTGGCCGACTCGCTCTTGGCCGACTCGTCCTTGGCGTCGGCCTGGTCGCCGGCGGCGTCTTCCTTCTTGGCGGCCTTGGCACGCGAGGCGCGGGTCGGTCGCTGGGCCTTGGCCGGCGCCTCCTCGGCAGTCTCGGTCGCGGCCGGCTCGTTCTTGCTCGGCGGCACGATCACCGGCGCAGCGTCGGCGGTGTCGACGACGGCGGGGCCCGAAGCGGCCTTGACGGCCGCCTTCGTGGACGTGCCGGCGTCGCCGCGGGCGATCTTGATGGCGTCGATGAGGGCGCCCTTGCGCATCTTCTCGGCACCTGCGATGCCCAGGTCGGCCGCGATCTCCTGCAGCTCGGCGAGGACCTTGCCGCCCAGGCTTCCCCCGGTCTTCTTGGGGGCGGCCGCAGCGGTCGAGGACGCAGAGGCATCAGGCGTCGTGGAGGTTTCAGTCACGTAGGTTCCTTAGGATGAGGCCACAAGGCCAGTGGTCCGGAAGGCCGGATCGCAGAAAGGCTTGCCCGTATCCGACGGGCGGCTTGAGTGGCACTGCTCACTTGCTGTCACTGTCGGGGAGATGAACTCGACTCCGACTCAATCACCATAACACCATCGGGGCACCCGTCATTCCCGTTGGGTTCATCTGCTCAGACGGTGTCGCGGACGACCTCGGCGCCGGTCTGGTCGACGGTCAGCTCGTGCGCGGCCCAGCCGGACGGAGCGCGATCAGCGACCCCCCGGGCGAACGCCAGGACGGTGGGTCCGGCGCCCGAGATGATCGTCGGGACCCCGTCGACGCGCAGCTGGCGGAGCAGCTTGTAGGAGTCGGGCATCGCCTCGGACCGATAGCCCTGGTGGATCCAGTCCTCGGTCGCCGAGATCAGGCGGTGGGGGGCACCGGTCAGGGCAGCCACGAGCAGCGCCGCGCGCCCGGCGTTGCGGGCGGCGTCGGCGTGGGGCACGGTCTCGGGCAGGAGCCCGCGGGCCTTCTTGGTCGACACCGCGGCCGGCGGCACGAACACCGTGACCTCGACATCGGTGGCCAGGCGCTCGACCTCGGCGGCCGCGCCGTCGATCCACGCGATCGTCAGACCGCCGAAGAAGGCCGCCGCGACGTTGTCGGGGTGCCCCTCCAGGTCGACCGAGAGCTGATAGGCGGCCGCGTCGTCGAGGAGGTCGTCGCCGCCGTCGACCAGCGCACGGGCCAGCACGATGCCGCCGACGATGGCCGCGGCGGACGAGCCGAGCCCGCGACCGTGGGGGACGCGGTTGTCGCACGTCAGCCGGAGACCCGACGGGCGACCGCCCAGCAGGTCGAACGCCGCGTGCATGGCCTCGACGACCAGGTGCGTCTCGTCGAGCGGCACACCGTCCTGGCCCTCGCCTGTCACGTGGATCTCGAGACCGGAGTCGATGACCTCGGCGGTGATCGTGTCGTGCAGCGAGAGCGCGAGCCCGAGCGCGTCGAACCCGGGCCCCAGGTTGGCGCTCGAGGCCGGCACCCTGACGGTGACCGCGCCGTCGACGAACGTCACAGCAGGCCCGCGGCCTCGGCCGCGGCGTCGACGTCCGCCTCGATGATCGCGTCGACCAGGGCGCCGGCACCCGACAGCGCGGTGTCGATGTCCTTGAGGCCGTGACCGGTGACGGTGACGGCGATCGTCTGGCCTGCCTCGACCTCGCCGGCCGCGGCCGCCTCGAGGAGCCCGGCGACACCGGCGGCAGAGGCCGGCTCGACGAAGATGCCGTCGTGCGAGGCGAGGTCACGCTGTGCCTGCAGGATCTGGGCGTCGCTGACCGAGCCGATGCGGCCGCCGGAGGTGTCGCGGGCCTCGGTCGCGAGGTGCCACGACGCGGGGTTGCCGATGCGGATCGCGGTCGCGATCGTCTCGGGGTGCGGGATCGGCGCGCCCTGGACGATGGGGTCGGAGCCCTTCGCCTGAAAGCCCCACATCTGGGGCGTCTTCTGGGCGAGGCCGGCCTCGGCGTACTCGCGGTAACCCAGCCAGTAGGCCGAGATGTTGCCGGCGTTGCCGACCGGCAGGACGTGCAGGTCGGGTGCCACGCCCAGGGCGTCGACGATCTCGAAGGAGCCCGTCTTCTGGCCCTGCAGGCGGACGGGGTTGACCGAGTTGACGAGCGCGACCGGGTACTTGTCGGCGAGCGCGCGCGACAGCTGCAGGCACTCGTCGAAGCCGCCCTTGACCTGGATGACCTCGGCGCCGTGCATGACGGCCTGGGCCATCTTGCCCGCGGCGATCTTGCCGTGCGGCACCAGCACGATCGGCGTCAGGCCGGCCTTGGCGGCGTAGGCCGTCATCGACGCCGACGTGTTGCCCGTCGAGGCGCAGACCACGGCCTTGGCGCCCTCGCCGACGGCCACCGACACGGCGGCCGTCATGCCGCGGTCCTTGAACGAGCCGGTCGGGTTGTTGCCCTCGACCTTGACCCACACGTCACCACGCACGATGCCCGACAACCACGCGGAGTGGACGAGCGGCGTGCCGCCCTCCCCCAGCGTGATGACGGGGGTCTCGGCCGTGACGGGGAGCCACTCGCGGTACTCCTCGATGACGCCTCTCCACAGGTGTGCCATCAGAATCCTCCCTCGACGCGCATCACGGACGTCACGTCGCGCACCATGTCGAGCCCGCGCAACGAGGCGACCGTGGCGGACAGCGCCGCGTCCTCGGCCTCGTGGGTCACGATGACGAGCTGGGCGTCGGACCCGCTGCCCTCCTGGCGGACGGTCTTGATCGAGACGCCGTAGTCGGCGAAGGCGCTGGCGACCGATGCCAGGACGCCCGCGCGGTCGTCGACGTCGATCGACACGTGGTAGCGCGTGCGGGCCCGTCCCATGTCGAGCACCTCGAGCTGCGCGTGGGTCGACTCGCCGGGGCCGAAAACGTCGCTGCGGCGGTTGCGGGCGACCGAGACGACGTCGCCCAGCACGGCACTCGCGGTGGGCGCCCCGCCGGCTCCGGGACCGTAGAACATCAGCTGGCCGGCGGACTCGCTCTCGACGAACACCGCGTTGTAGGCGCCGCGGACGCTGGCCAACGGGTGCGACAGCGGGATCATCGCGGGGTGCACCCGGGCGGAGACGGCCGGCCCGTCGGGCGTCTCGTGCTTCTCGCAGATCGCGAGCAGCTTGACGACGCAGCCCATCTCGTCGGCGGATCGCACGTCGGCCGCGGTGACGTCGGTGATGCCCTCACGGTGCACGTCACCGATCGTCACGCGGGTGTGGAAGGCCAGACCGGCGAGGATCGCGGCCTTGGAGGCGGCGTCGAAGCCCTCGATGTCGGCCGTGGGATCGGCCTCCGCGTAGCCGAGGCGCTGGGCCTCGTCGAGCGCCTCGGAGAAGCCCTGCCCCGTGGTCGTCATCGCGTCGAGGATGAAGTTGGTGGTGCCGTTGACGATGCCCAGCACCCGCTGCACCCGGTCGCCGGCCAGCGACTCGCGCAACGGACGGACGATCGGGATGGCGCCGGCCACGGCAGCCTCGAAGTAGAGGTCGCGCTCGGCCTTGTGGGCCGCCTCGAACAGCGTCGCGCCGTCCTCGGCCAGGAGCGCCTTGTTGGCCGTGACGACCGAGGCACCGTTCTCGAGTGCCGCCAGGATCAGCTCACGGGCAGGCTCGATGCCACCGATGACCTCGATCACGACGTCGATGTCGCCGCGCGACACGAGCCCGGCGGCGTCCGTGGTGAAGAGGTCGGCCGGCAGGTCGAGGTCGCGATCGCGACCCAGACGGCGGACGGCGATGCCGGCCAGCTCGAGCGGCGCGCCGACGCGCTGGGCGAGCTCGTCGGCGTCGCGCGTGAGCAGACGGGCGACTTCCGTGCCGACGACTCCGCAGCCCAGCAGGGCGACACGGAGCGGGCGACCGGGGGACCACGAAGAAGCGCTCACCGCACAAGGGTATCGGCGGACGCGATCGTCCGGGCCACTCCCCTTCCCGGTGGACAGACCGCGCACGCCGCCACGACGGGAGACCAGGGCCCGATGTCGCCGGGGCGACCTCTCCCCGTCCTCACCGGTCCGGCCGCACACGGGGGACGACCCGGAGCGACATCGCGACCGCCGCCGCGCCGACGGCGGCCGCGATCGCGAGCACCAGCACGTACGCGAGCATCTCGTCGACCGTCAGCGTCACGGCGAACACGACGCTGCCGAGCGCGAGCACGAGCGACTGCGAGACCGCGTCGCTCGTCTGCATGCCGGCACTGTTGGCGCCCTGCTCCCCGGGCTCGGAGTGGTCGAGCAGCAGGACGCCGAGCGTCGATGCCGCCATCCCCATCCCGAAGCCTCCGACGGCCCAGACACCGGCGACGACCGCGATCGGCACGGGCTCGAGCAACGTCAGGAATCCTGCGCCGATGCCGATCAGCACGCACACCGATCCCAGGCGGACCCGCAGCGGCTTGGACGACAACGCGGCCACGTGGGCCGCGGGCCACGACCCGGCAAACCACAGCACGGCCGCACCGGTCAGGAGCAGACCCGCGTGGGCCACACTCATCCCCCGGTGCTCGACGAGGGACAGCGGGACATAGGTCTCGGCACCGAAGAATCCCGCACTCAGCAGGCTTCGTGTCGCGACGACGCTGGGAAGGCCACGTCGCCCCTGCCACGTGCCTGCGGGCAGGAGGCGGGTCGCGAACACCACGGCGGCCCCGAGCGACCCCACGAGCACGAGCGGCCACCACGGGACGTCACGCTGACCGGCCAGGCTGACGCCCAGCACCCCGCCCGCGACCACGACGGCCCACCCCACCCGGCGGCGGTCGACCTCCACGGCCCGATCGCCCTCGATCGCGTCGAGGGCCGCCCGGACGAGGGCCAGCGACGCCACGGCGACGACAGGGACTCCGAGGAAGACCCAGCGCCAGCCCACGAGATCGGCGATCGATCCGGCGACGAACGGCCCGACCAGCGCCGGCAGCACCCACGCACTCGTCATGACCGTGAACACCCGGGCCCGCATGTCCTCGCGGAAGGTCTGACCGATCACGACGTACAGGCCGACCCCCACGAAGCCCATGCCGAGACCTTGCACGGCGCGACCGACCAGGAAGACGAGCATGCTCGGCGCCAGGCCCGCCACCAGCAGGCCGACCACGAACACCGCGACACCGGCGCGCAGCCCTCGTCCCGGCCCGCCGCGATCCATGAGCGGTCCGGCCAGCGTCATCGAGACGATGCCGACAGCGATCGGCGCTGCGAACGACAACGCGTACAGGCCGAGTCCGTCGAGCTCGTCGGCGACGAGAGGCATGACGGTGGCGACGGCCAGCGACTCGAACGCGACGAGGAACGCCAGCGAGAAGATGCCGATCACGACCCGCCCGTGCGGGCCGGTCCACAACCGCTCGGCGCCCGGGACGACGGCGGTCACAGGAACGTGTCGGGGATCAGGACGACCTTGCCGTGCGTCTGACGCGCCTCCAGGGCGCGGTGGGCGTCGGCCGCGTCGGACAGGGCGAACCGGGAGCCCACGAGCGGGACGCGACTGCCGTCAGCCGCGCGGGCCAGTGCTTCCTCCTCGGCCGCACGCAGTCCACCCGGGCGTCCGTCCATCCAGTCGGGTCCCAGCGGTGAGGCCATCGAGCGGTCCGGATCGCCGTAGTCGCCCGGGTCGGCGGCCGTGTAGTTGACCAGGGTCCCGCCCGGCGCGAGCAGGTCGTACGCCAGCAACGACGTGCGACCGCCGACGCCGTCCAGGACCACGGTCGCCCCCGTGGCGCCCAGCGCTCGGCGCACCTGGTCGTCCCACCCGTCCTGCCGGTAGTCCACGACGACGTCGACGCCCAGCGCGCGGACCACCTCGAGCTTGTCGGGTCCACCGGCCAGCCCGACGACGGTGGCGCCGGCGTGCAGTCCCGCGCGCACCAGCATGGCTCCGAGACCGCCCGACGCCGCCGTCACGACGACCACGTCGTCAGCACCGAGGCCGACGTGGTCGAGCACCCCGACGGCGGTGCGGCCGGTGCCGATCGCCGCGACAGCCGTGTCGAGCGGCATCGGGTCGGGCACCCGGTGAAGGCGGGTCCAGGGCGCAACGGCCTGCGAGGCGTACCCGCCGCCGGTCAGACCCAGGTGCGTCACGACGCGTCGGCCCAGCCAGGCGTCGTCGACGCCGGCACCCACGGCGTCGACGACTCCGGCGACCTCCCGACCCGGCACGGTCGGCAGGTCGGCCAGGACGAAGAACTCACCCCTGCGGATGAACGTGTCGACGAGGTGGACGCCGACCGCCTGGACGGCCAGCCGCACCTGACCCTCACCCGCCTCCAGGTCGTCCAGCTCCTCGTGACGCAGGACCTCCGGTCCGCCGAGCTCGTGCTGCCTGATCGCGTGCATGGTTCTCCTTCGTGGTCGATGTAGGGACCACTCCACAACCTCAAGTCATGTTCAGGTCAAGTCGGCGTGACGGAGGTCGCTTCGACGCCGCCGCCCCCAGGTGCGAGGGTGGATCAGTGCCCCGCCACCCCGACCCGACCGGTCCCGATCGGACCGCCTCCCTCCGGGCCGGGTTCCGGGCGGCACTCCCCTACGCCGCCGTGGGCTTCCTGCTCTCGATGTCGTTCGGCATCTTCGCCCGCGACGCCGGCTTCTCGGCCGTCGCCGTCGTCGTCATGTCGGCGATCGTCTTCGCCGGCTCGGCCCAGTTCGCCGCAGTCACGATCCTCGCGTCGGGCGGCACCGCAGGGGCAGCCGTCGCTGCCGCGGCGCTGATGAACTCCCGCTTCCTGCCCATGGGCATCGCGATCGGGCCGTCGATGCCCGGACGGGCGCCCTGGCGGGCCGCGCAGGGCCAGGCCATCGTCGACGCGTCGTGGGCGATGGCCAACCGCGGCGACGGCACGTTCGACCGATGGTTCCTGTTCGGCTCCACGGCGCCGCAGTACGTCAGCTGGGTCGCCGGCGGCCTGCTCGGGGCGCTCGGCGGCGACGTGTTCGGCGACACCTCCCGGCTGGGCCTCGACGCCATCTATCCGACGTTCTTCCTCGCCCTGGTCATCGCCGAGGTCAAGGACCGCACGACCCTCGCCGTCGCCGTCGCCGGCGGGCTCGTGGCGCTGGCGCTCGTGCAGGTCGCCCCGGCGGGCGTCCCCGTGCTCGCCGCGAGCCTCGTGGCCCTGTGGGGCCTGCGCCGCCGTCCGGAGGAGGCAGCATGACGGCCACCATCTGGTGGACGATCGCCGGCTGCGCCGTCGTCACCGCCGTGATCAAGGGCGTCGGGCCGGTGGCGCTGGGCGGACGCGAGATCCCGGCGCGGATGACGGGAGTGATCACCCTCATGGCACCTGCCTTGCTGGCGGCCCTGGTGCTGACCAGCACGTTCGCCGTGCGGGACGAGTGGCACGTCGGCGCCCACACCGTCGGCGTGGCAGTCGGTGGCGTCATCCTCGTGCGTCGCGGACCGCTCGTCCTCGCCGTCGCCGCAGCCGTCGGTGTCACAGCGCTGCTGCGGGCACTGACCTGAGACCTCATCTATGGTTGAGGTCATGGCGACGAAGCATCCCGACCTCACCCCGGGCGAGGTCGCTCACCGCTCAGGCGTCGCGGTCTCGGCGCTGCACTTCTACGAGCGTGAAGGCCTGATCACGTCTCGTCGCACGGCCGGCAACCAACGCCGCTACCACCGCGACGTACTGCGCCGGATCGCGTTCGTCCGGGTGTCCCAGGGCCTCGGCATCTCGCTGGCGGTCATCCGGGAGGCTTTGTCGACCCTGCCGGACGACCGGGTGCCGACCAAGGCCGACTGGTCCAGGCTCTCGCGGGGGTGGCGCAGCGACCTGGACGCCCGCATCGACCACCTGCAACGCCTGCGGGACGACCTCGACGGGTGCATCGGGTGCGGGTGCCTGTCGCTGAAGAGCTGCGCCCTCTACAACACCGACGACGTGCTCGGGACCGGCGGCTCCGGCCCCCGACGGCTCCAGCGCCGGTGAGGGCCGCCAGCACTACGGCTTGAAGGTGGGCGGCAGCTTGGTCGGCGGCTTGACCGGCTTGAGCGTCGGCTGGGGCTGGAACTGGTCGGGGTCGACGGGATCAGGCTGCACGACGTCGGGGTCGACCGGTTCGGGCGCCAGGTCGTCGGGGTCGACCTGCACCGTCCCGCCGCCGGCGCCCTGGCCGTCGTCGGCCTCCTCCCCCGGGCCGCCGTCCGGCCCGAGGTCCTCCAGCGGGGCATCGCCCGGCGCCGGCGTCGCGGCTCCCGCGCCTCCCTGGTCCTGCTCGTCCGATGCCGGGTCCTCGCTCGGATCGGCCGTCGCGGACGACGTCGGGTCGTCCGAGACGTCGTCCTCGGCATCGGCGCCGCCCGAGGTCAGGAAGAAGACCGCGGCCGCCACGACGGCCACGACGGCCAGCGCGACCACGACCAGCAGTCTCGTTCGGGGCGGGCGCCGACCGGGATCGGGCTCGATCTCCTGCGTGGGGTCGAGGTCGTACGCGGACATGGGAGTCTCCTTCGGCGTCCCGGAAGGGACACCGCCGAATCTAGGCGGCGCACACCGACCGCACAGGTGGGGAAATCCCTGAACTTCGCGCGCTCGCCACGACCGACACGGTCACCGGGCGGCTCAGCCCGCCAAGCTGGTCGCCAGGTTGATCGTCGTCGCGACGACCACCATCACCGCGAACCGAGCCACCTGACGGTGGGTCACGACCCTCAGCCGATGTCGAGCGCGAGGAGGTCGTCCTCGGTCTCGCGCCGCAGGATGACCCGCGCCTCACCGTCACGGACCGCCACGACGGCGGCGCGCGGCACGTGGTTGTAGTTGCTGGCCAACGAGCGGCAGTAGGCGCCGGTGCCGGGCACCGCGATCAGGTCGCCCGCCGTCACGTCGCCGGGCAGGAACTCGTCCTTGACCACGATGTCGCCTGACTCGCAGTGCTTGCCGACCACGCGGCTCAGCACCGCCGGCGCCTCCGACGTGCGCGACGCGAGCGTGCAGGAGTAGTCGGCGCCGTACAGCGCCGGACGGATGTTGTCGCTCATGCCGCCGTCGACCGAGACGTAGCGACGCGCGGCACCGCCGTCGAGCGCCACGGTCTTGGTCGTGCCGACCTCGTAGAGCGTGAACGTCGACGGGCCGGCGATCGCGCGCCCGGGCTCGATCGACAGGTGCGGCACCGCGATGCCCATCGCGGCACACTCGTCGTCGACGATCTTGAGCATGCCGCGGGCCAGGTCTGCGGCCGACGACGGATCGTCCTGGGTCGTGTAGGCGATGCCGAAGCCGCCACCGAGGTCGAACTCGGGCATCGCGACGCCGAGCTCCTTCTCGACCTCGGCGTGCAGGCGCAGCACCCGTCGGGCCGCGACCTCGAAGCCGTCGGTCACGAAGATCTGCGACCCGATGTGCGAGTGGAGGCCCCGCAGGTCGAGACCCGGCTCCGCCATGACCCGCCGCACGGCGTCGAGGGCGTCGCCGCCGCTGATCGAGAAGCCGAACTTCTGGTCCTCGTGCGAGGTCGAGATGTACTCGTGCGTGTGGGCCTCGACGCCGGCGGTCACGCGGATCATGACCGGCGCGGTGACGCCGAGCTCGGCGGTCAGGTCACGCAGGCGCGCGATCTCCTCGACGGAGTCGATGATGATGCGACCGACCCCGACCTCCAGCGCCCGGCGCAGCTCGGCGACCGACTTGTTGTTGCCGTGCAGGCCGATGCGCGCGGGCGGGAACTCCGCCTTGAGCGCGACGGCGAGCTCTCCCCCGGTGCAGACGTCGAGGTTGAGTCCCTCGTCGGCGATCCAGCGGGCCGCGGCGACGCACAGGAACGCCTTGCCCGCGTAGTAGACGTCGGCCCCGGCGAACGCCTCCTTGAAGCCACGCGCACGACGCCGGAAGTCGTCCTCGTCGACGACGTACGTGGGCGTGCCGAACTGCTCGGCGAGGTCGGCGACCGACTCGCCGGCGACGGTCAGGACCCCGTCGATCTTCGACACGCCGTCGGACCACAGGTGCCCGACGAGCTGGTTGGGGTCCTCGGGGTTCTTGAGCCAGGCGGGACCGCGGTCGCCGGCCTGCCCGTGCAGGGCACCGGCCTCGTGGGAGCGCATCGACTACATCCTCTCCGGGGCGCTGACGCCGAGCAGGCCCAGGCCGTTGGCGATGACCTGGCGCGTCGCCGCCACCAGCATGAGCCGGGCCCGGTGCAGGTCTGACGGCTCCTCGTCGCCCTTGGGCAGCACGTGGGCGACGTCGTAGAACTTGTGGAACGCCGCCGCGGTGTCCTCGAGGTAGCGCGCGACCCGGTGCGGCTCGCGCAGCTCGGCAGCGCGGGCGACCACGTGCGGGTAGTCGGCGAGCGAGCGCAGCAGCGCGCCCTCCTGGTCGACCACCAGCAGGGACGGGTCGAACGTCGCCTCGTCGATCACGACGCCCAGGTCGACCGCGTTGCGGATGATCGACGAGAGGCGGGCGTGGGCGTACTGGACGTAGTAGACCGGGTTGTCGCTCGTCTGCTTGGCCCACAGGTCGAGGTCGAGGTCGATCGTGGAGTCGGTGGAGTAGCGGGCCAGCGCGTAGCGGGCGGCGTCGACGCCGATCGCCTCGACGAGGTCCTCGAGCGTCAGCACGGTGCCGGCTCGCTTGCTCATGCGCAGCGGCTGCCCGTCGCGGACGAGGTTGACCAGCTGGCCGATGAGCAGCTCGAGGTTGACCTTGGGGGTGTCGCCGAACGCGGCGCACATCGCCATCATCCGCGACACGTAGCCGTGGTGGTCGGCGCCCAGCATGATGAGGCAGCGGTCGAAGCCCCGCTCGCGCTTGTCGAGGTAGTAGGCCAGGTCGCCGGAGATGTAGGCCGGCTGGCCGTCGGACTTGATGACGACACGGTCCTTGTCGTCGCCGAACTCCGAGGTCTTGAGCCACGTCGCGTCGTCCTGCTCGTACATCATGCCGAGCTCGCGCAGGCGGGCGATCGCACGATCGACGGCGCCCGACTCGTGCAGGTCGTTCTCGTGGAAGTAGACGTCGAAGTCGACCCCGAAGTCGTGCAGGCTCTGCTTGATCTCGGTGAACATCAGGTCGACGCCCTCGGCACGGAACGTCTCGAGCGCCTCGGCGTCGGGCAGCGTCGCCGCGTCGGGGTGCTTCGCCAGGACGGTCTGGGCGATGTCGTGGATGTACTGGCCGCCGTAGCCGTCCTCGGGGGCGTCCTCGCCGCGGGCGTCGGCCAGCAGGGACCGCGCGAAGCGGTCGATCTGCACGCCGTGGTCGTTGAAGTAGTACTCGCGGGTGACGTCGGCACCGATCGCGGTGAGGATCCGGCCGAGCGAGTCACCGACCGCCGCCCAGCGCACGCCGCCGATGTGGATCGGTCCCGTGGGGTTGGCGCTGACGAACTCGAGGTTGACCTTCTGACCGGCGTAGAGGTCGCTCGTGCCGTACGCCGCACCGGCCGCGACGATCTGCGGCGCCAGCGCGCCCTGGGCACCGGCGTCGACGCGGATGTTGAGGAAGCCGGGGCCCGCGATCTCGGCGCTGGCGATGCCGTCGGCACCGGCCAGTCGGTCGGCCAGCAGCTGCGCGAACTCACGCGGGTTCATGCCAGCCTTCTTGCCCAGCTGCAGCGCGATGTTGGTCGCGTAGTCGCCGTGGTCCTTGACCTTGGGGCGTTCGACGACGACCTCGGACGGAACGCCGTCCGGCAAGGTGATGTCGCCCGCGGCGGTGAGGCCCGTCAGAGCCTCGACGATGGTGGCGGAGAGCTGGTCAGGAGTCACCCGCCCAGACTATCGGCCCGGCGAACCGTGCCCGGACATGGACGACCCGCAGGGCTGGGGCCGAAGCCCCTGGTCGAGCGGACACACTCGACGCCCTGCGGGTCGGATGACTGCGGGTATTCGCCGTCACCGGTCCAGTTGATTGCTGAACTGGGGTCCGCGACTAGCGGACAGCCACCTCACAAGTCCAAGACGAATACATTCTTGGGACCACCTCCTCTCCGTGTGCTGAAAACGGTACGTCCGGCAGGACGAGGTTTCAAGAGACAGCGTGTTCTCGTGACGTGGTCACGAGACACCGTCGTCCTGCCCCCGGCCGGACAGCCGGGCGATCACGTCGCGCACCGTCAGGATGAGGAAGTCCGGGTCGAAGGGCTTCGTGACGTACGCGTCGACGCCGGCCTGGTTGGCCCGCTGGATGTCGGCGGGGTGTCCCTGCGTGGTCACCATGATGATCGCGATGTGGCGGAGCCGGGGGTCGGCCCGGATCGCCGTGACGGTCGCCATGCCGTCGAGACGGGGCATCATCACGTCGACCGTGAGGGCGTCGGGCAGGGTCTCCATGCGCCGCAGGACGTCGAGGCAGTCCACCCCGTCGACCGCTTCGTCGACCTCGAATCCGGCCAGCTCCATGTTGGTCCGGATGAGGAAGCGGATCGAGGGGGTGTCGTCGACGACGAGCACTCTGGGCATGCGCACCACGGTAGTCGCCGTGGGGTAGGCTCACACCGCAGTTGGCCGCATTGGCCCCCGTAGCTCAGGGGATAGAGCGCCGCCCTCCGGAGGCGGAAGCGCAGGTTCGAATCCTGCCGGGGGCGCCCTCCTCTCGAGGAGCCGACGCCGGAGCAGCCGATTCCCTGTGGAACACCCAGCTCTGGAGTCCGCATGGACCAGCTCACCCTCGGCGTCATCGCCCGCACGGCCAAGGAGAACGAGCGCCGGCTGCCGATCCACCCGCGCCATCTCGAGCGCCTGACCGACGCCGTCCGGCCGTCCGTCTTCCTGGAGGAGGGGTACGGCGAGGGCTTCGGCTACTCCGACGACGAGCTGCGCCCGCTGGTCGGCGGCATCCTCACCCGGGCCGAGCTGATCGCGGGCTGCGACGTCATCCTGCTGACCAAGCCCAGCGCAGCCGACCTGCTCGAGCTGCGCGAGGGCCAGACCCTCTGGGGCTGGCCGCACTGCGTCCAGGACGCTGCGCTGACGCAGGCTGCGATCGACCGTCGGCTGACCCTCGTGGCCTGGGAGGCCATGAACCACTGGAGCGGCGACGGCAACTTCCTGCTCCACGTGTTCCACAAGAACAACGAGCTCGCCGGCTACTGCTCGGTGCTGCACGGCATGGAGATCGCCGGCCTGACCGGCAACTACGGTCGCCGCCTGACGGCAGCGGTCATCGGCTTCGGGGCGACCGCCCGCGGCGCCGTGACGGCGCTCAGCGCCCACGGCATCCACGACGTCGACATCTTCACGCAGCGCGGCGTGGCCGCCGTGAGCGCGCCGATCCACTCCGCCCGCATCGTGCACTTCGACCCGGCCGCGTCACCGGCCGAGAGCCGCGCGTTCGTCGACCAGGAGTGGGTCCCGATGCCGGCGCTGCTCGCCGAGCACGACGTCATCGTCAACTGCGTGCTGCAGGACCCCAACTCCCCCATGTCGTTCCTCATGGACGCCGACCTGCCGACGCTGGCGTCCGGCACCCTGGTCGTCGACGTCTCGTGCGACGAGGGCATGGGGTTCGAGTGGGCCCGCCCGACGTCGTTCGACGACCCGACGTTCACGGTCGGCAACGGCGTGACCTACTACGCGGTCGACCACAGCCCGTCCTACCTGTGGAACTCCGCGACGTGGGAGATCAGCCAGGCGCTGCTGCCCTACGTCGCCAAGGTCCTCGCCGGGCCGACCTCGTGGGACGCCGACGAGACGATCCGTCGCGCGATCGAGATCCGCGAGGGCGTCATCCAGAACCCCGACATCCTCGCGTTCCAGAAGCGTTCGGCGGAGCACCCCCACCTCGTCCTCTGACGTCGGCGCAGCCCTGGTTGCGGTTTCAACTGTCCGCAGTAGCGTCGAGAGCACAGACATCGACGAGAGGACTTCAGCATGCCGACACGCACAGCCCGCACGGCCTGGGACGGCGGATTCGACGACGGATCCGGACAGGTCGAGCTCACCGACTCCGGCCTCGGCACGTTCGAGATGTCGTTCAAGAAGCGGTCGTCGGAGGACGGCGGAGGCGCGACCAACCCCGAGGAGCTCCTCGGCGCCGCGCACTCGTCCTGCTACACGATGCAGCTCACCGCGATCCTCGGCCAGAAGGGCGCGACGCCCATCTCGATCGAGACGACCGCGAAGGTGACGCTCGGCGAGGACCCGGACGACAAGGGCTTCAAGATCCACAAGATCGCCCTGACGGTCCGCGGCGAGGTCGAGGGCATCGACGACGCCGGCTTCCAGGCGGCCGCCGAGGACGCCAAGGTCAGCTGCCCGCTCAGCAAGGCCCTGGCGTCGGTTCCCGAGATCACGCTCGACGCCGCGCTCGAGACCGCCTAGACACCCCGTCGCCACCTGCCGCAGCCCGCCGATCCGTCGGCGGGCTGCGGCATGCTGGGGCCGTGAAGCCGACGATCCCCGGACGCCTGCACGCCCAGGGCCTCGACGCGCCGCGATTCGACTCCGCACGCGACGTCGTCCGGCACCTCGGCTGCGTGCAGTCCCAGCTGCACGACATGGCGCTGTGGTCCGTGGCCCGACGCACCCGCGACCTGACGCTCGCTGATCTGCAGGCGGCCTTCGCCCGCGGTGAGTTCTGGCGCACCCACGTCCTGCGACCGACCTGGCACTTCGTCGACCCCGACGACCTGCACTGGCTGCTGGCACTGACAGGCCCGCGCGTCGAGCGCCTGATCAGGTCGACCAACCGCACGATCGGCCTGACCGACGACGTCGTCGCGCGCGGGGTCACCGTCCTGCTGGAGGCACTGGCCGACGGCCGGGCCCACCCCCGCGCCGACCTGGCCGCCGCACTGGCGGCGTCCGGGCTCGACATCACCGGCCAGGCCGTCGCTCACGTGGTCATGCAGGCCGAGGTCGACGCGCTGGTCGTCAACGGCCCGATGCGCGGCAAGCAGCACACCTACCGGCTGCTCGGGCCGCGCAGCGTCCCCGGCCGTGACGACCTGCTGGCCGAGGTGGCCCGCCGCTATGCCCGCGGGCACGGCCCGTTCCGCGACCACGACCTCGCGTGGTGGACGAGCCTGACGCTCACCGAGAGCCGTCGCGCGATCGAGCTGGCGGAGCTCGCTCCGCTCGACGTCGACGGCGTCGCCCACTGGCGGCTCGACGAGCCCGTGGAGGCCGACGTGCCCGCCGCGTGGTTGCTCTCGAACTTCGACGAGTACGTCTCCTACGCCCGCGAGCCCGACGACTACGCGATGTTCGCCGGCACCGTGCACGACGTCATGCGCGGCAGCGGCCTGCTGATGGTCCGCGGGCGGCTCGCCGGCACCTGGACCCGCACCGTCGCGGCCAGGACCGTCCGCATCGACGTCACGTCCTCCACGCACGTGACCAAGAGCACGCTGCGGGCGATCGAGCAGGAGGCTGCGGCGTTCGGCCGGTTCGTCGACCGTGAGCCCGAGCTCGTGATCGGCGCCTGAGCCTCACTCTCGTCGGCCAAAACGGGCTCATCTGCGCCCGCGCCGTGGCACGGTGAGAGGGACACGGTCTCCGGGTCGAGCCTGCCTGCAGGTTGCTGGGACGCCGCGTTACCCTGTTAATCGACGTTTTCACATGCGCGCCAGCACACAATCGGAAGAGGCGATCGAGGCTGTGGCCGAGTCCTCACAAGACCATTCAACCCCTGATTTCGGCACCAACCAGTGGCTCGTCGAGGAGATGTACGAGCGCTACCAGGAGGACCCGTCGTCCGTAGACGCCACCTGGGTCTCGTTCTTCCAGACCGGTGACGGTGTCGGACTGGTCGGCGACGCCGCCGCTTCCAACGGTGCCGCCCCGGCCACGGCCGAGGCGCCTGCAGCCCCCGCCGCGGCTCCCGCGGCCTCGGCTGCTCCGGCCGCCGACACCGCGGCTCCCACGCCGCCGCCGACGTCTCCGGAGTCGACGCAGCCGCCGGCCCCCAAGACCACGCCGCCCACGGCGGCTCCTCCCGAGGAGAAGGCGCCCGACGCACCTGCTCCGGTGGCGCCCGTTCCCCCTGCGCCCCCGGCCGCTGCTGCGACCCCCGCCCCGGCCACCCCCGACGCCAAGGACGCGCCCCAGGCCGGCCCCGGCGAGGTGGAGCACCTGGTCCTGCGCGGCGCCGCGGCCCGCACCGTCGCCAACATGGACGCCAGCCTGCAGGTCCCGACCGCGACGAGCGTCCGGTCCGTGCCGGTCAAGCTGCTGTTCGACCAGCGCGTCGTCATCAACAACCACCTCGCCCGCGCTCGTGGCGGCAAGGTGTCGTTCACCCACCTCATCGGCTGGGCGATCGTCAAGGCCCTCAAGGCCATGCCGGAGATGAACACCGGCTTCGAGGTCGTGAACGGCAAGCCCAACCAGCTCAAGCCCGAGCACATCAACTTCGGTCTCGCGATCGACCTGAAGAAGCCCGACGGGTCCCGCACGCTGCTGGTGCCGTCGATCAAGGCCGCCGACACCATGACGTTCGCGGAGTTCTGGGCCGCCTACGAGACGATGGTCTCCAAGGCCCGCGACAACAAGCTCGCGGTCACCGACTTCCAGGGCACCACGGTCAGCCTGACCAACCCCGGCGGCATCGGCACCAACCACTCGATCCCCCGCCTCATGCAGGGCCAGGGCGTCATCATCGGCGTCGGCTCGATGGAGTACCCGCCGGAGTTCCAGGGTGCGTCCGACCACACGCTCGCCCAGATGGCGATCTCCAAGATGATGACGCTGACGTCGACCTACGACCACCGCGTCATCCAGGGCGCGCAGTCGGGCGAGTTCCTCAAGCGCATCCACGCCCTGCTGCTCGGCGAGGACGGCTTCTACGACGAGATCTTCCGCGCGCTGAAGATCCCCTACGAGCCCATCCGGTGGGCCCAGGACATCCCGGTCAGCCACGACGACGAGGTCCACAAGCAGGCCCGCGTCCTCGAGCTCATCCACGCGTTCCGGGTCCGCGGCCACCTCATGGCCGACACCAACCCGCTCGACAGCTCACCGCGCATGCACCCCGACCTCGACACCGCGTCGCACGGCCTCACCCTGTGGGACCTCGACCGCGAGTTCGCGACCGGCTCGTTCAAGAGCGAGAAGCGCTTCATGAAGCTGCGCGAGATCCTCGGCATCCTGCGCGACTCGTACGCCCGCACGATCGGCATCGAGTACATGCACATCCAGGAGCCGGCCGAGCGCGAGTGGTTCCAGGAGCGCATCGAGCGTCCGCACACCAAGCCGCCGCGCGAGGAGCAGCTGCGCATCCTGCAGAAGCTCAACCAGGCCGAGGCCTTCGAGACGTTCCTGCAGACCAAGTTCGTCGGTCAGAAGCGCTTCAGCCTCGAGGGCGGCGAGACCACGATCCCGTTCCTCGACGAGATCTGCGAGGCCGCAGCGGCCGACAAGCTCGACGAGGTCTGCATCGGCATGGCCCACCGCGGCCGCCTCAACGCGCTGGTCAACATCGCCGGCAAGCGCCCCAGCCAGGTCTTCCGTGAGTTCGAGGGCAACATCGACCCGCGCACCGTGCAGGGCTCCGGCGACGTCAAGTACCACCTGGGCGTCGAGGGCGAGTTCACCTCGGGCAACGGCGACAAGGTCAAGGTCTCGATCGCGGCCAACCCCTCGCACCTCGAGGTCGTCGACCCCGTGCTCGAGGGCATCACCCGGGCCAAGCAGGACCGGCTCAACCAGGGCGCGGCCTTCCCCGTGCTCCCGGTCCTCGTCCACGGTGACGCGGCGTTCGCCGGTCAGGGAGTCGTCGCCGAGACGCTCAACCTGTCGCAGCTGCGCGGCTACCGCACCGGCGGCACGATCCACCTGATCGTCAACAACCAGGTCGGCTTCACGACCTCGCCCTCGTCGTCGCGCTCGTCGACGTACTGCACCGACGTCGCCCGCATGATCCAGGCGCCGGTCTTCCACGTCAACGGCGACGACCCCGAGGCCTGCATCCGCGTGGCACAGCTGGCGTACGAGTACCGCCGCACGTTCCACAAGGACATCGTGATCGACCTCGTCTGCTACCGCCGTCGCGGTCACAACGAGGGCGACGACCCCAGCTTCACGCAGCCGCTGATGTACGACACGATCAACGCCAAGAAGTCGGTGCGCAAGCTCTACACCGAGGCGCTCGTCGGTCGTGGCGACATCACGCTGGAGGAGGCCGAGGTCGCCCTGAGCGACTACCAGGCCCAGCTCGAGCGCAACTTCGCCGAGGTCAAGGAGGCGGCAGCCGATCCCGGCTACACCCGCACCCCCGACTACCCCGACAAGCCCGAGCACGCCGGCGAGCTCGTCACCGCGATCACGCCCGAGACGATGAAGGCCATCGCCGACGCCTACACCAACGTGCCGGAGGGCTTCACGGTCCACCCGAAGGTGCTGCCTCAGCTGCAGCGCCGTGCGCAGTCGATCTCGGCCGGTCCGATCGACTGGGGCACCGGCGAGATCCTCGCGATGGGCTCCCTGCTGCTCGACGGGCGCCCCGTGCGCCTCGCCGGCCAGGACACCCGCCGTGGCACGTTCTCGTCGCGGTTCGCCACGATCATCGACCGCACGAATGCCGACGAGTGGACCCCGCTGTCGCACGTCGGTGACGAGCAGTCGACGTTCTACGTCTACGACTCGCTGCTGAGCGAGTACGCCGCCCTCGGCTTCGAGTACGGCTACTCGGTCGCACGGCCCGAGGCGCTCACGATGTGGGAGGCGCAGTTCGGCGACTTCGTCAACGGCGCCCAGTCCGTCATCGACGAGTACATCTCGGCCGGCGAGACCAAGTGGGGCCAGAAGTCGGGCGTCGTCCTGCTCCTGCCCCACGGCTACGAGGGACAGGGGCCCGACCACTCGTCGGCCCGCATCGAGCGCTTCCTCGACCTGTGCGCCGACGAGGCGATGACGGTGGCACAGCCGTCGACCCCCGCGTCGTACTTCCACCTGCTGCGCCGCCAGAACCTGGAGAGCGAGCACCGTCCGCTCATCGTCTTCACGCCGAAGTCGATGCTGCGCAGCAAGGCCGCGGCCTCCCAGCCCGACGACTTCACGACGGGCACGTTCCGTCCGGTCATCGGTGACGAGGTGGCCGATCCGTCCGCCGTCGAGCGCGTGCTCGTCTGCTCGGGCCGCATCACGTGGGACCTCATGGCGGAGCGGGAGAAGCGCGAGTCGGGCCATTCCCGCACCGCGATCGTCCGCCTCGAGCAGATCTACCCGCGTCCGCTGGCCGAGCTGACGGCCGAGCTCGCGAAGTACCCGAACGCCCGCGAGGTGCGCTGGGTGCAGGACGAGCCCGCCAACCAGGGTCCGTGGCCGCACGTCGCGCTGCACTTCACCGGCGAGCTCGAGGGGCTGCCGCTGCAGCGTGTCTCGCGTCCGGAGTCGTCGGCACCGTCGGTCGGCTCGCACAACCGTCACGTCGAGGAGCAGGCCACGCTCATGCAGCAGGCCTTCAGCTGATCGATGTACTTCACGGATCGCGGGATCGAGGAGCTCCAGTCCAGGCGGGGTGACGAAGAGGTTACCTTCGCCTGGCTGGCGGAGCAGCTCAGCACGTTCGTCGACCTGAACCCCGACTTCGAGATCCCGGTCGAGCGGCTCGCCACCTGGCTCGCCCGCCTCGACGATGACGACGACTGAGCGAGCCCCGCGAGCGGACGTCGTACCAGGTCGAGCGTCTCACGCCGAAGGCGTCGGACTGTCGAGACCACCCACGCTGCACCTCGAGAGGTGGAACCACATGGCCAAGCTGCTGACGTGCCCCTGCGGCACCCCGATCACCGGACGTGACGACGAGTTCGTCGCCCGGGTCGACGCCCACCTCCAGGCCGAGCACGCCGGACGCACCTATCCGGCCGACATGATCTGGGCCATGGCGTCCGACATCGACGACACCGACGTGCTGGACTGACGTCTTGTCGGTGGCGGGTGCCAAGGTGACGGGGTGAACCTCGACCAGCCGCCCGTCGTCCATGTCGACGCCCCCCGGCCCGAGCTCGACCGCAGCGAGTGGCCGGCCACGATCCCGGCCGTCGCCCAGGTGCTCGACGAGGGTCTCGACCTGCCGCACGGGGTCACGTTCCTCGTGGGTGAGAACGGGTCAGGCAAGTCGACGCTCGTCGAGGCCGTCGCCGTGGCCTACGGGCTGTCTCCCGAGGGCGGCACGGCCCACGGACGCCACGAGACCCGGTCGACCGAGTCGCGCCTGCACGAGGACCTGCGGGTCCAGCGGGGCATCGGTGCGGGGCGCTGGGGATTCTTCCTGCGCGCCGAGACGATGCACGGCTGGTACACCTACATGGACGACCACCGCGGCCCGCGCGAGCCCGACTACCACGCGATGAGCCACGGCGAGTCGTTCCTCGAGGTGCTCAAGCGCAAGTTCGACTCGCCGGGCTTCTACTGCCTCGACGAGCCCGAGGCCGCGCTGTCGTTCCGTTCGAGCCTGACCTTGATCCGGGTCCTGCACGACATCGCCGCCGCCGGAGGGCAGGTGCTGTGCGCGACGCACTCCCCCGTCCTGGCCTCGATGCCGGGCGCCCACGTCCTCGAGGTCGGCGACTGGGGCCTGCGTGAGGCGGCGTGGGACGAGCTCGAGCTCGTCCGGCACCAGAAGGCCTACCTCGACGCCCCGATGCGCTACCTGCGACACACGCTCGCCGACGACTGATCCGAGGGCGAGACCGCAGGCCGTGTGGCGGACATCCTCCCCCATGAACCTTCTTCGTCCGGCCGTCACGGCGACCGCCGTCCTGCTGCTCGCCGCCTGCTCGTCGCAGGGCGACGACGACTCCGCTGCGTCACGTGGATCGTCGGACCCATCACCGACCGCGCGAGAGGTCGTGCCCGGACCGGCCGCCACCTGGGACCTCGCGCCGGGCCAGCGCCTGGCCCCCTCCTCCACGTCGTTCACCGCCGACGTCAGCCGTCTCGCCTGCAACAACGGGGTGACCGGCGAGGTCGCCGACCCGCTCGTCGAGATCACGACGACGCGGGTCGTCGTCACGTTCAGCACCGTCGACCCCGACCCGCGGGCCGCCACATGCCCGAGCAACCCGCCCGTGCAGCACGAGGTGCGCCTCGACGTGCCGCTGAAGGGACGCACCCTGGTCGACGGGCGGTGCCTGCCGGGCGGAGCCGCCGAGACGACGCTGATGTGCGACGACGGTGGCGTCCGCTGGACACCCGCGGACTGACCTGGACTGACCGACAGGGCCAGACCTACAGGGTCAGGCCTACAGGGTCAGCACGATCTTGCCGAAGACCGAGCCGTCGATGATGCTCTGCAGGCCGTCCGCGGCCTGGTCCATGGCGATCTCGCGGTCGATCAGGGGGCGGGTGCCGGTGACGTCCATGAACTGCGCGAGCGCGTGCAGCTCGTCGCGGGTGCCCATCGTGGACCCGTGGACGCGCATCTGCTGGAAGAAGATCCGGGTCAGCTCGGCGTGCGACGGGGCGTCGCCCGACGTCGCGCCGGAGATGACGATCGTGCCTCCGGGGCGCATCGACCTGACCGAGTGCGACCACGTCGCCGCGCCGACGGTCTCCATGACGGCGTCGACCTTGCTCGGCAGCCGGGCACCGGACTCGAACGCCTCGTGCGCACCGATCTCGATGGCCTTGGCGCGCTTGTCCTCGTCACGGCTCGTGGCGTAGACGCGGAACCCCGCGGCTCGGGCCAGGGTGATGGCGGCCGTGGCCACGCCACCTCCCGCCCCCTGCACCAGCACGGTGTCGCCCTGCTTGAGCCCCGACTGGGTGAACAGCATGCGATAGGCCGTGAGCCAGGCGGTCGGCAGGCAGGCAGCCTCGGCGAACGACAGGCCCGCAGGCTTGGGGACCACGTTGCGCGTCGGCACCGCGACCTTCTCGGCGAACGTGCCCTGGTGGCGCTCCGAGAGCAGCGACCGCCGGGGATCGAGGGTCTCGTCACCGCGCCACGACGGGTCGCTGATGACGGCGTGCACCAGCACCTCGTTGCCGTCCTCGTCGTAGCCGGCCGCGTCACAGCCCAGGATCATCGGCAGCGACTTCTCGCCGAGGCCGACGCCCCGCAGGCTCCAGACGTCGTGGTGGTTGATCGAGGCCGCCTTGACGGTGACCGTCGTCCATCCGTCGGGGACCTGCGGATCGGGACGCTCACCGACGACGAGGCCGTCGAGCGGGTTGTCGGGGACGATCTGGCCGGCGTAGACGGCGAACATGGAGCTCCTCGGGTCGGATCAGTACGGGCGTCGGGCCAGGCCCTCACGGCGGGCGGTGTCGGTCACCGCTCGCGAGACGGCCGTCGCGACGCGGGGGTCGAACGGCGACGGGATGACGTAGGTCTCGCTCAGGTCGTCACCGACCAGGTCGGCGATGGCGTGCGCGGCCGCGAGCTTCATGCCCTCGGAGATGCGGGTGGCCCGCACGTCGAGGGCGCCGCGGAAGATGCCGGGAAACACCAGCACGTTGTTGATCTGGTTGGGGAAGTCCGAGCGGCCCGTGGCCACGACGCGGGCGTGGCGACGCGCGACGTCGGGGTGCACCTCGGGGTGCGGGTTGGCCATCGCGAAGACGATCGCGTCGGGCGCCATGCGGGCCACGGCCTCCTCGGGCACCGTGCCGCCGGAGACGCCGATGAACACGTCGGCGCCGTCGAGGGCGTCGAAGATCGTGCCGGGACGCGCCCAGCCGGCCGTCTCGGTCGCGATCCACTGCTTGACCTCGTTGAGGTCGTCACGCCCGGGATGGATGACGCCAGCGCGGTCGACGACGGCGATCTTGTGCGCGCCGGCCGACTGCAGGATCTTCATGATCGCCACGCCGGCCGCACCAGCACCGGAGATGACGATCTTGAAGTCCTCGAGGAAGCGGTCGGTGAGCCGCGCCGCGTTGATCAGCGCCGCGAGCGTCACCACCGCGGTGCCGTGCTGGTCGTCGTGGAAGACGGGGATGTCGAGGCGCTCGATGAGGCGACGCTCGATCTCGAAGCAGCGCGGGCTCGAGATGTCCTCGAGGTTGATGCCGCCGAACGTCGGGGCGAGCCGCACGATCGTCTCGACGATCTCGTCGACGTCGGTCGTGGCGAGCGCGACCGGGATCGCGTCGACCCCGCCGAACTGCTTGAACAGGATCGCCTTGCCCTCCATCACGGGCATCGCGGCGGCCGGTCCGATGTCACCGAGACCGAGCACCGCGGTGCCGTCGGTCACGACGGCCACCGTGTTGGAGACCCACGTGTAGTCGTGGGCGACCTCGGGGTCGGCGGCGATCGCCTCGCACACCCGGGCCACGCCCGGGGTGTACGCGAGCGAGAGGTCGTACGCGTTGTTGACCTCGGCGGTCGAGCTGATGCTCATCTTGCCGCCGCGGTGCAGGGCGAACACCGGGTCGTCGGGATCGGGGGCGTTTGTCTGCACGTCGATGTCTGTCGCAACCATGAGTGGGGAAATCCTCGGGAACGTATCCGTACTGGTCCTCGGCACCGATCAGGTTGCCGGCGCGGCATTCGTGCCGCAGATCTGCTGTCCCGCCGGAGCGAGAAGTCACGGGTTGTGCCCGACCTTCAGTCTCTCACACGGAGGACGGACCGCTCAGTGCACGGGTCACCGGAGGCGAGAGCAGCGCCGCCAGCACGATGACCGCCGGGGCCGCCACCAGCGGTGAGAGCCAGGGCGGGTCGCCGCGGAAGTTCCACGCCAGCCCCAGCAGGATGATCTGCGAGAGCACCAAGGGGCTGCGGGCCCAGGCGTCGCCCTCGGTCACGCGCCACGCCGCCCACGCGATGCCGCCGCCGATCACGAGCAGGAACAGCGTGGTCCCCACGCCGAGCCCGACCCGCTCCGACGACACGTCTGCGGCCTCCAGCACGGCCAGCACGAGGAAGGTCAGGGACTCCACGGCGACGACCGCGGCCGCCACCAGCAGGAGAGTTCTGGCCGTCCCGGACGGCCGTCCAGAAGACGTCACGGCGCCAGCGTAGGCACCGTGTGACCGATCCGACAATTCACCGCGTGGCGTTGCCCTTGTAAACCTCCCGAAATATTGAAACCATGGAGTCCAATGCCCGCTGATCAGGACAAACAGTCCTGCCTGTGGGCGCAACACCGAACGGGAAGGAGTGTCCCCATGGACTGGCGCCACAAGTCGGCTTGCCTTGATGAGGACCCTGAGCTCTTCTTCCCCATCGGCAACACGGGTCCTGCCATCTTGCAGATCGAAGAGGCCAAGGTCGTATGCCGCCGCTGTGATGTCCGCGAGCAGTGCCTTCAGTGGGCACTCGAGTCCGGACAGGACCACGGTGTGTGGGGAGGCTTGAGCGAAGACGAACGTCGTACGCTGAAGCGCCGCAATGCTCGGGCACGTATTCGTACTGCCTGAACGTACGCACGTATCGGTGAACCCCGTGGCCTGACGGCCGCGGGGTTCTTTGTATCCGCAGGTCTCAGACGATCAGCGAGATCGCGACGGTGGTGCCGCCGCCGACCCGCGTCTCGAACGCGAGGGTGCCGTCGAGCTCTCCCTCGACGAGGGTCGTCACGATCGACAGGCCGAGGCTGGCCGCGGGGTCGAAACCGGGCGGCAGTCCTGCGCCGTCGTCGCTGACCCGCAGCCGGATCTTGTCGCGGATGCGGTTGACGGCCAGCGTCAACGTGCCGCCGCGCTCGTCGAACGCGTGCTCGGCGGCGTTCTGGATCAGCTCGGTGAGGACCATCGCGAGCGGGGTCGCGCACGACCCGGGCAGCAGGCCGAAGGTGCCGAACCGCTCGGCCGTCACCCGGTTGGCGCCGGCCGGCCCGTCCGACACGTCGAGCACCGTCCGCAGCAGGCGGTCGGCGATCTCGTCGAACTCGACGAAGTCGCTGAAGGACTGGCTGAGCGTCTCGTGGACGAGCGCGATGGAGCCGACCCGGCGGACGGCCTCCTCCAGCGCGGCCCTCGCCTCGGGGTTCTCCATCCGGCGCCCCTGCAGACGCAGCAGCGCGGCCACCGTCTGCAGGTTGTTCTTGACCCGGTGGTGGATCTCGCGGATCGTCGCCTCCTTGGACACCAGCTCGCGCTCGCGCAGCCGCAGCTCGGTCACGTCGCGCAGCAGGATCAGCGAGCCGCTGCGGCGTCCGGCGGCCAGCAGCGGGATGACGCGGAGCAGGAGCGACGCCTGGCCGTTCTCGATCTCGGCCTCGATGCTCTCGTCGCCGCGCAGCAGGCCGCGGGCACCCCGGTCGGTCGGTCGGCGGTCGACGAGCCCGGTCGTGACGTCCCCCAGGTGCGTGCCGACGAGGTCGCCGACGAGCCCCAGCCGCCGGTAGGCCGACATCGCGTTGGGGCTGGCGTAGCGGACCACCCCCGACGCGTCGGTGCGGACGAATCCGTCGCCGACCCGCAGCGAGTCGGCGAGATCGGTGCGGGTGCCCGGCAGGGGGAACTCACCGCGGCGGATCATCTCGGCCAGCTCGCGGGACGCCTCGAAGTAGGCGTTCTCGAGCGTGCTCGCGGTCCGGAGACCCGACTCGGCGCTGCGCCGCGAGATGACCGCGATCGTCCTGGCACCCCGGCAGACGGGGATGACCTCGACCCGGATGCGCGTGCCGTCGTGCTCCTCCTCGACGTGCTCGGCCACCCGCTTGCCGCTCGTCAGCGCGATCTCCAGCTGGTCGCCGCGGCCCGTCGGCACGAACGTGCCGGCAACGTCCTCGAGCAACGTCGTCGGCCCCGTCGTGGGTCGGATCTGCGCCCCCGCCCACATCCCCTTGGACTCCCCGTCCGGCACCCAGAGCACCAGGTCGGAGAACGAGAGGTCGGCGATGATCTGCCAGTCCGTCACCAGGGCGTGCAGCCACGCGACGTCGTCGGCGTTCAGCGACGTCTGGAACTGCGCGATGTCGTCCAGCGAGGGCACGGGTCCATCTTGTCAGCAGCACCTCGACGTCGTGGCACGATGGCGCGATGACAGACGGCCCCGCCCATCCGCTGAGCACCGTGGTGCGGGCGGCCCTCGCCGGTCGGTTCCCTCCGGCCGACGGGCGGGTCGAGCGGCTGCCGGCGTGGCGACCGGCGCTCGAGGCCGTGGTCTCGCTCACCGGCCACGGCTTCCTGTGCCTGGGCGACGGCCGCGCCGTGCCCGACGAGGTCGCCGAGCTCGCCGCCGACGGACGGGGAGGCCTGAGCGATCCGCGCGTCGTCACGGCGCTCGCCGGCGCTCACGTCGGTCGCCACGACATCGACTCCCTCGACGTCCTGCTGGTGGCGGCGGGCACCTCGGTCGCCGCCGCCGGGCATCGACTCGTTGCCCGCTCCGAGAAGACCGGCCACCCGCGGATCGACTTCGCCCGCAGGCTCCGCGACGACGTCCGGGCCTACGTCCCGGCTCAGCAGACCGGTGACGACGACGTGCTCGTGATCCTGGCCACCGGGCTGGCCGGGCTGACCGAGATGTCGGTCGAGGTGGCGGCGAGCCGGCAAGGGGCGGGGGCGGCGACGAACGCGATCCGTGCGGCGCTGTCCGAGGTGCCACCCGGCGAGCCCGTCGTCGCGATGGTCGCCCCCGGCAACGCCGCCTCGCTGCGCGCGTTCCTGCGGGCCGGGTTCACGCCGATCGGCTCGGCGCAGGTGTGGCACACCTCCGGCTAGCTCCGGACGTGTGTCGCACGGGTTCAGCTCAGCGCGCCGTGCGTGGCACGATGGCACGGTGTCTGAGGCGTACTGGCAATCGGTGATGCAGAGCGGGATGGACGTCCCCGCCGACCGCGGCCTCGACGAGTGCACCGTCGAGCTCGTCGAGATGCTCGGGCACCCCAATCCCCGCACCCGCGAGGACCTCGCCTATCCCCTGCTGACGACCTGGATCACCCGCGGGGTCTACGACCAGCTGCTCAGCGGGCTCGGCGACGGCATCGCCCCCGGGCTGCGCTACGGGCTCGGGCACGACGGAGACGTCTCAGTCATGCGGCGGTCCTACAGCGCCCTGATGCTCGCGGAGATCATCGGGCGCGACAACAACGAGCACCTCATGACGTCCGCCTCCGTCCTCGACTGGGGCGACCGGGCGACGGCCTGGTACGTCCGCGAGCAGGACCACCGCGGCTGGATCCCCGAGCAGGGCTGGGCCAACTCGATCGCGCACGGGGCCGACCTGCTGGCCGCGCTGGCACGGTCGCGCCACTTCGGCCGGCTCGAGCTGACGGTGCTGCTCGACGTCATCGCCGACCGGGTGCTGACGCCGACCGCCTACATCTGGCGCCACGGCGAGGAGGATCGCCTCGCGTACGCCGTCATGACGCTGCTGCACCGCAACGAGCTCGACCCCAGCATCGTCGAGCCGTGGCTCGCCCGCCTCGGCGAGGGCATCAAGCCCCCGCGCACCCGCGGGCACCTCGAGGCTGAGTGGCCCTCGCCGGGCGTCCGCAACACGTCATCGTTCCTGCGCGCGCTGCACCTGCAGCTCGCGCTGGGCGTGCAGGGCCGCGACGACCTGCGCTCCGACGCCGAGCTCTTCGCCGAGCAGCCGGCCCACCGCGCCGACCTCCTGCTGGCCGTGCTCGACCAGATCAGGGCCGAGCAGCCGTGGCTCTACCGGCCGACGACACGGGCGCGTCCCCTCGGCTGAGACCCGTCGCTGCCTACCGTCCAGTAACGTGCGTCACATGACGACTGAACCCACCGACCAGGGCGAGACGACCGCCGCTGCCCCGCCGCACGGCGGCATCCACGCCTTCGACGTGGCCCGCGCCCACGGCGTCGAGACCATGTTCACCCTCTCCGGCGCCCACGTGTTCCCGATGTACGACGCCGCCGTCAAGGCCGAGCCGGCCATGCCGATCATCGACGTCCGTCACGAGCCGACGGCCGTCTTCGCCGCCGAGGCGATCGGCAAGCTGACCCGTACGCCGGGTCTCGCCGTCCTCACCGCGGGCCCGGGCATCACCAACGGCGTCAGCCCGGTCGCCCAGGCGAGCTTCTCCGGCTCGCCGCTCGTGGTGGTCGGCGGGCGCGCGCCCAACAACCGCTGGGGCACCGGCAGCCTGCAGGAGCTCGACCACCCGCCGATCTTCTCCACGATCTCCAAGTCGGCGACGACGGCGCACACCGTGGCCGACATCGCTCCGACGATGGACGAGGCCTTCACCCTGGCCGGCTCGTCGCATCGCGGCCCGACGTTCGTCGACGTCCCGATGGACGAGTTCTTCAACAGCGCCCCCGCGACCTTCACGTCGCAGGGCAGCACGACGGCCGCGATCGAGCCCGACGCCGACGCCCTGCGTCAGGTCGCCGGGCTGCTGGCCTCGTCGCAGCGCCCCGTGCTGGTGCTCGGCACCGACGTGTGGGCCGACCGCGCGGAGGAGGCCGCCCTGCACTTCGTCACCGAGACCGGCATCCCCGTCATCGCCAACGGCATGGGCCGCGGCCTCGTCCCGGGCGGTCACCCGCAGCTCGTCACGAAGGCGCGGTCGACGTCGTTCAACCAGGCCGATCTCGTCATCGTCGTCGGCACCCCGCTGGACTTCCGCCTCGGCTACGGCATCTTCGGCGGCAAGGACGGTGCGACCCCGGCCCGGACGGTGCACCTGGCCGACTCCCCCGGACAGCTCTCGGGCCACGCTGCGCTCGCCGGCTCCGCCAGCGGCGACCTGACGTCGGTGTTCACCGGGCTGCTGTCGGCGCTGCAGTCAGCACCGGGCAGCAAGCCGGACTGGACGCCGTGGCTCAGCACGCTGCAGACCGAGGTCGCCGCCGCCACGGCCCGCGACCAGGAGCTGCTGACGGCCGAGGCCGACCCGATCCACCCCGCCCGCATCTACGGCGAGCTGCTCCCCCGCCTCGCCGACGACGCCGTCGTGATCGGCGACGGCGGCGACTTCGTGTCGTTCGCCGGCAAGTTCGTCGAGCCGAAGCGGCCCGGCGGATGGCTCGACCCGGGGCCGTACGGCTGCCTCGGTGCCGGCATGGGCGCGGCGATGGCCGCCCGCATCGCCCGCCCGTCCAGCCAGGTCGTGCTGCTCTACGGCGACGGCGCCGCGGGCATGTCGCTGATGGACGTCGACACGCTGGTCCGTCACGACCTGCCGATCGTCATGATCGTCGGCAACAACTCCGCGTGGGGCCTCGAGAAGGGCCCGATGCAGTGGCTCTACGGCTATGACGTCGCGGCCGACCTGGCGCCGCACACGCGCTACGACCAGGTGGTCACGGCGCTCGGCGGTGGCGGCGAGATGGTCACCGACCCGAAGGAGATCGGACCGGCGATCGACCGGGCGTTCGCGTCGGGCGTCCCCTATCTCGTCAACGTGATGACCGACGTCGACGCGGCCTACCCGCGCGCGACCACCGGCATCTGACCCTCGGGGTGACAGGCAGTCACCGGGTGAGGTTACCCTTACCCGGTGCCTGTCGTCCCTGATCCACCACGGACCGCGGCTGCACTCCTTCGCCGCGGCATCCGCCGCCATCGCGGCCCTCTGCTCGGCTGCTACGCCCTCGTCACGACGTGGCTCCTGTGCGAGGCCCTCGTCCCCGTGGTCATCGGCGTCATCATCGACCGAGCTGTCGCCACGGGTGATGCTGTCGAGCTCGCCACGTGGGGCGGAGCGCTGGTGCTGCTGTTCGCGGTGCTCAGCTACTCCTACCGCTGGGGGGCGCACCTCGGCGTCGGCGCGCTGCAGCTGGAGATGCACCAGCTGCGGGTCGAGGTCAGCGAGCACGTGCTGGGCCCCGACGGTGCACGCACGGGCCTGCTGCCCGGCGAGACGCTGTCACTGGCGACCTCCGACGCCGAGACGATCGGCGAGTTCCTGTGGGACGTCGGCTACACCCTCGCCGGGCTCGTCGGCGTCGTCCTCAGCGCAGTCGTGCTGTTCAGCATCGACGTCGTGCTCGGCGTCGTCGTGCTCGTCGGCGTCCCTCTCGTGCTCGTGGTGATCCAGGTCGTCACGCCCCTGATCGCCCGCCACACCACTGACCAGCAGGCCGGCATCGCCACGGCGACCGGGTTCGCCACCGACCTGGTCAAGGGGCTGCGGCCGCTCAAGGGCGTCGGGGCCGAGGACGTCGCGATCACGCGCTACCGCCGGCACAGCGCATCGGCCCGCGACGCGAGCATCCGCACCGCCCGCTCCGTCGGCTACATGCACGGCCTCACGGCGACGCTCAGCGGGCTGTTCCTCGCGCTCGTCGCCTGGCTCGCCGGGACGCGTGCGCTCGAGGGCAGCATCACCATCGGCGAGCTCGTGGCCATCGTCGGCCTGACCCAGTTCCTCGCCGAGCCCATCGCCGGCCTCGGCCAGACGAGTGCGCAGACCGCGCAGTCGTTCGCGTCGGCGCGTCGGGTCGTCGACTTCCTGCACACGCCACCCCTCGCGACCCACGGCTCTGTCGTCCTGGACGATCCCCGACCCCGTCTCGAGGTCTCGTCGGTGACCACCGGCCCGCTGCGTGACCTCGGGTTCGCCCCGCAGGCGGGAGAGCTGGTCGGGATCGTGGTCGACGACCCGATCAGCAGCGACACCCTCGTGCGACTGCTGCGCGGCGAGGTGCCGGTCGCCGACCGCAGCGGCGGTCACGTGATGCTCGGCGGGCACCCGGTCGACGACCTCACGATCGACTCCCTGCGCACCGCGGTCGTCGTGAGCCAGCACCACGTCGACCTGTTCGAGGGCACGCTGCGGTCGGCCATCGACCCCGACGCAGCGCTCGACGAGGCAGAGCTCGACGAGGTGCTCTCGGCGTCAGCCGCCGGCGACGTCGTCGCGCTGCACCCCGACGGGTTGCAGCAGCCCGTCACCGCAGGAGCGGCCACGTTCTCCGGCGGCCAGCGGCAGCGCATCGCCCTGGCCCGGGCCCTGGCGACCCGCGCCCCGATCCTGGTCCTGCAGGACCCCACCAGCGCCGTCGACGCGATGACCGAGCAGCGGATCGCCGACGGCGTGCGGCGGCTGCGTCATCACACCGGGTCCGAGCGCACGACGGTCGTCATCACCTCGAGCCCGGCGATCCTCGCCGTCGCCGACCGGGTGCTGATGATCGGCGAGGGACGGCTCCTTGCGAGCGGGACGCACCACGGCCTCGCGCTCCGTGACGACTACCGCGAGACGGTCCTGCGATGACCCGCCACCTGCTCCCGATCGCGAGCCGCCGCGACACGAGCCGTCTTGCCGCCGCCCTGCTGCGTACGCACCGGTGGCCGCTGCTCGTGGCCGCTGCCGCCTTCGTCGTCGCGGGCCTCGCCGGACTGGTCGCCCCGTGGGTGCTCGGCGACATCGTCGACACCGTCACCGGCGACGGGCCGACCTCCCGGGTCCGGGACGGCGCGGTCCTCATCGCCCTCGCGGCCGTCGTCGCCGGCGTCGCGACGTCGCTGTCGGTGACCTTCCTGGCCAAGGCCGGCGAGCCCGCCCTCGCAGAGCTGCGCGAGCAGGCGCTCGACCGTGCGCTGCACCTCGACAGCATCCGCCTCGAGGAGGCCGGTGCCGGCGACCTCCTGTCCCGCATGGGCGACGACGTCCGCGCAGTCGCCCAGTCGCTCACGCGGATCATCCCGCTGCTCATCGGGTCGTTGGTGGCGGTCGTCTTCACCGCAGGCGGGCTGTTCGCCCTCGACTGGCGCCTCGGCCTCGCCGGCCTCGCGTCGGCCCCGTTCTACGCCCTGGGGCTGCGCTGGTACCTCCCGCGGTCGGGCCCGTACTACCGGCGTGAGCGCATCGCACAGGGCGAGCGCGCCGAGGTGCTGGTCAGCGGCCTGCAGGGGGCGTCGACGCTGCGGGCGTTGTCGCGTGAGCAGGCGCAGATCGACCGGATCACCCACCACTCTCGCCACGCCATGACCATCACGCTCGACGTCTTCAGGCTGCTGACCCGCTTCGGGGCACGGACCAACCGGTCCGAGCTGATCGGCCTGAGCCTCGTGCTCGGCACCGGGTTCCTGCTCGTGCGCGACGACCTCACCACGGTCGGCGCCGTGACAGCCGCTGCGCTGTACTTCCACCGCCTGTTCAACCCCATCGGCGCCCTGCTGATGATCTTCGACGACATCCAGTCGGCCGGCGCGTCGCTGGCCCGACTGGCCGGGGTGGCCCTCCTCGATCCGACGCCGCCACCTCGCGAGGCGTCGCCGGTGACCTCAGGCGCCTTCGAGCTGAGCGGCATCAGCCACGCCTACGTCGCGGGGCGGCCGGTGCTGAGCCACGTCACCCTCACGGTCGCCGACGGCGAGCGCGTGGCCCTGGTGGGCGCGACCGGCGCCGGCAAGAGCACCCTCGGCGCGATCGCGGCCGGGCTCCTCGAGCCCACCTCGGGGCATGTCCGCATCGGTGGCATCGACCTCGCGACGCTCGACCCGTCCCACGTCCGCGCCGGCATCGCCCTGGTCACCCAGGACGTCCACGTGTTCTCCGGCACCGTGCGCGACAACCTGGACCTCGCCCGACCCGGCGCTGACGACACCGACATCCGCTCGGCGCTGGCGACGGTGCGCGCCCTCCCCTGGGTCGAGGCACTGCCCAGTGGGCTCGACACCGTCGTCGGCGACCACCGGCACCCCCTGACACCGGCGCAGGCCCAGCAGCTCGCCCTGGCCAGGGTGCTCCTGCACGACCCTCTCGTCGCGGTCTTCGACGAGGCCACCGCAGAAGCAGGCTCGTCAGGAGCCCGTGAGCTTGAGGACGCGGCGACCGCCGTCACGCGCGGACGGACGTCCCTCGTCGTCGCGCACCGACTGACCCAGGCACAGTCGGCCGACCGCATCGTCGTGATGCACGAGGGTCGCATCGTCGAGGAGGGCAGTCACGCCGACCTTGTCGGCGCCGGCGGTCGCTACGCGGACCTGTGGTCCGCCTGGTCCTCCCCCGCCGCTGACGAGACCTTGACGGCCCCTCGACGAGACCTTTAGCGCCCTGGGAGGGGCGCCAACCCTCTCCTCGAGGGGCCGGAACGCTCTCCTCGGGGGGCGGTAAAGGTCTCGTCAGCGTTAGGGTCGGGGGATGGAATCTGCCTCCGTCACGCACGTCGTCACCGATGCCGACACGGCTCGCGCGCTGGGGTCCGGCGACCTCGACGTCCTGGCCACGCCACGGGTGCTCGCCTGGCTGGAGGAGGCGACCTGCGCCGCCCTCGACCTGCCCCCGGAGCAGACCAGCGTCGGCACGCGCGTCGAGATCGAGCACCTCGTCGCCAGCCCGGTGGGCGCCACGGTCACCGCGACCGCCACCGTCGTGCACACCGACGGTCGGCTCGTGCGCTTCCAGGTCGTCGCGCTGGACGCCGCCGGAGCCCTGCTCGCCAGCGGCGAGGTACGCCGCGTGGCCGTCGACCGGGAGCGATTTCTGTCGCGGATCACGCCTGTGGGAGACTGAGGCGTCGACTTTCGAGGAGGAACACCATGGGCAAGACTGGCCGCAAGCGTCGTGCACGCCGCAAGAAGGGCGCCAACCACGGCAAGCGCCCCAACGCGTGAAACCAAGAAATCCCCGTCCACCGGACGGGGATTTCTTCGTTGGAGCAGCTGATGCCGTCAGCGCGCCTTCTGCTCGGTGATCGTGACCTGAACCGTGCGGATCGACATCAGGACCTTCTCGCGCAGCGGCTCGGGGGCCACCTCGGAGCAGGACCGGGACACCAGGCTCTTGACCACGCGCTCGAGGTCGTACTCGGTCAGGCACGTCGTGCACTCGTCGATGTGGGTCTGGATCTCGGCGCAGCTGGCGGTGTCGATCTCCTGGTCGATGAACAGGTAGAGGTTCTCGAGCGCCTTCTCGCAGTCAGGTCCGTCGCAGTTGCTCATGCCTTGTCACCCACTCCGGTCACGGCCATGCCACGGTCACGGGCGTAGTCGGCCAACATCTCGCGGAGCATACGACGTCCGCGGTGCAGTCGGGACATCACGGTGCCGATCGGCGTGTCCATGATCTCGGCGATCTCCTTGTAGGGGAAACCCTCGACATCGGCGAGGTAGACCGCGTAGCGGAAGTCCTCGGGCAGCGCCTGCAGCGCGTCCTTGACGTCGCTGTCGGGCAGGTGCTCGAGCGCCTCCATCTCGGCGGACTTCAGGCCCGACGAGCCGTGCGACTCCGCCCGCGCGATCTGCCAGTCCTCGATCTCGTCGGTGACCTGCTGCGGCTGACGCTGCTTCTTGCGGTAGGAGTTGATGTAGGTGTTGGTGAGGATGCGGTAGAGCCAGGCCTTGAGGTTGGTGCCCGGCTTGAACTGGTGGAAGGCGCTGAACGCCTTCGAGAAGGTCTCCTGGACGAGGTCCTCGGCGTCGTGCGGGTTGCGCGTCATGCGCAGGGCAGCCGAGTAGAGCTGGTCGAGGAAGGGCAGCGCGTCGGCCTCGAAGCGGGCCTGCTGCTGCTCCGGGGTCTCGGTCTCCCGTGCGTCGGGGATCTCAGGGTTATCAGCGGTGACTGTCATCGCCTCCCAGCCTACTCCCGGAGTCGGACGGGGGCGGAGTGGTGTGATCGACGAGTCAGTCCGTGTGGCGTGTGTCAGCATCTGTCCTCCTGCGCTGTTCAACCGCGGGAGGGGTGCTGCTATTCCGCGGGGAGCGGCACGATCAGCTCGGGCCCGTTGTTGCGGACGTTGTTGACCGCCGTCGACACCGCGAAGGCGTCGAGGCGCCCCGGAGCAGCAGGCACGAGCAGCCCCAGGAGGTCGTCGGCGGAGCGCGGCGACGGGTCGAGCCACGCGTCGTACGCATCGGGCGTGAGGAACAGCGGCATGCGCTCGTGGACGTGCCCCAGCGCGTCCTCGGCCGTGGTCGTGAGGATCGTGTAGCTGACGACCCACTCGTCGGCCTCGCGGTCCTTCCAGAACTCGTAGAGCCCGGCCATCGCGAGCACCGAGCCGTCCTTCGGGGTGATGTAGAACGGCTGCTTGGCCGGCTTCTTCTGGCCCTCGACAGGCTCTGGGGCGTACCACTCGAAGTAGCCGTCGGCCGGCACGAGCGCGCGGCGTCGGGCGAACGCCTTCTTGAACGCCGGCTTCTCGGCCACGGTCTCGGAGCGGGCGTTGATCATCCGGCTGCCGATCGACGGATCCTTGGCCCAGCTCGGGATCAGGCCCCAGCGGGCGGTCAGGAGCTCACGCTGCGGCGGCGCCGACTCGGGCGTCTCGTCGCACCGGCGGCCGATCACGACGGGCGCGAGCTTGGTCGGGGCCATGTTGTAGTCGGCCTCGAGCTCGACGAACGAGTTGGCGAGGTCGATCTCGAACGCCTGGTGGAGGGTGGCCGAGGTCTGGGTCGTCGCGTAGCGCCCGCACATGCGTCCAGCGTGCCACAGGGCACCGACACGTGGCTGCGGCCCGAGGGGCTACTCGCAGAGGCCGGCCAGGACCTGCGCGACGCCGTCGACCGACGCCGGCAGCTGCTCCACCCACAGGCGCGACTGACCGTGCTCCCCCACGGCCCGGTCGAGCAGCATCGCCAGCAGGCTGAGGGTGATGTCGTCGGTGCGATCGCGTGCCACGAGCGCCGCGAATCGTCGCGGCGTCAGCTGGGCCACCGTCTCGTCGCCTGCGAACACCGACCGCAGGATCTCCGCGACGTGCAGCGCACGCAACGACAGCTCCAGCTCGTGGCCCACGTGCGACCGCGGCAGCTCCACGACCACGACCGCGGTCGAGTCGGACGCACGCCCACCGACGTTCTCCGCACCGCGATAGATCTCGGCGAGTCGCGACCGGACGTACGGCACGGTCGCCAACGACGTCAGCGGGTCCTCGCACGAGATGTCCGCGTGCCGCACCAGGGCCCGCTCGGCCCAGGCGACCGCGGCCGCGCGGGTCGCCGCGAAGGATGGCTGGTCCGGGGCGAAGGCCCGCTCCACGTGGTCCAGGACCTCGTGGAGCGGGACGCCCCACTGCGCTGCACTCGCTCCCACCTCGTGTGCAACGTCAACCACGTCCGATGCGCCCTCGCGGACAGCGTCGCGCAGGAGGTCGAGGTTCGATCCCGAGCTGGACATTCGACACTCCTCTCGCAGTCGGACAGGAAGGAGACGGATGACCGGACGCCGCATGACGCGATTTCGTGAAGAAAGTTCTCGACGTCATTCGTGACCGGATCATGGCTGAGTCGTTGGTGGGAGCGGAGGCCACGACGTGTCAGAACAGCTCAGCACCAGAGCCGAGTCGAGCGACGCCGATCTCATCTCTGCCGTCCGCTCGGGCGACACCGATGCGTACGGCGAGCTCTTCGGACGACACCGCGATGCCGCGATGCGCATGGCCCGCCAGCTGGTCCGCGGTCCTGATGCCGACGACCTCGTCGCCGAGTCGTTCATCCGGGTGCTGTCGACGCTGCAGGACGGCAAGGGGCCCGACGAGTCCTTCCGCGCCTACCTGCTGACGTCGATCCGCCGCCTGCACATCGACCGCATCCGCGCCGGCAAGCGCGTCCGCAGCACCGATGACGAGGCCGAGCTCGACCGAGCCGTCGAGTTCGTCGACCCGGCCGAGATGCGGTTCGAGCAGGGCGCCGCTGCGGCGGCCTTCTCGTCGCTGCCCGAGCGGTGGCAGCTCGTCCTGTGGCACCTCGACGTCGAGGGGCAGAAGCCCGCCGACATCGCCCCCCTGCTCGGCATGAGCGCCAACAGCGTCTCGGCGCTCGCCTACCGGGCCCGCGAGGGCCTGCGGCAGGCCTATCTGCAGGGGCACCTGGCCCCGACGTTGCACGAGAGCTGCCGCAAGACGACAGGCCTGCTCGGCGGGTACGTCCGCAAGGGCCTGTCTGCCCGCGACACCGTCAAGGTCGAGGACCACCTCGACGGCTGCAGCCGCTGCACGGGTCTCTACCTCGAGCTCGCCGAGGTCAACTCCAACCTGTCGGGCATCCTCGGTCCGGCCCTGCTGGGCACGGCGTTCACCGGCTACGTCGCGGCGGCGGCCGGTGCCACGGCGATCGGGGCGGGCGCAGGAGCCGTGGGGCTTAAGCTCGTCGCCGCCCAGGCCGCCAAGCTCGTCGTCGAGCCGGTCAAGATCGCCGGATCGGCCATCGCGGGGGCAGGCACCCAGGGAGTGGTCGCCGCAGCCGTCGTCACCAGCGTCGCCGCGGCCGGCACCGTCGCCGTGACGACCGACTTCGGCACCACGGCCAAGGAGCAGCCGATCGTCTCGGCAGCCCCGCGGGCCGAGGTGCCCACACCGTCGCCCGAGGCCCGAGCGACCGCCGAGCCGGCACCGACCCCCGACCCCACCCCCAGCGTGGAGCCGACGATCGAGCCCACGATCGAGCCGACCGTCGAACCGACGGCCGAGCCGACTCCGGAGCCGACTCCGGAGCCGACGTCCGAGCCGGCGACCGAGCCACCGGCGGCCACCCAGCCGCCGCCCGAGCCGATCGTGCCCACCGACTACGGCATCGGGGCGTACGTCATCACCAACGACGACACTCTTCTGCAGCGCCGGTTCACGATCCCCGTCACGGCCGCCACCTCCGGGCGGGCCGCCGACCAGGCGGTCACGATGACGATGCAGTTCACCCGGCGGGTCCAGTTCCGCGGTGTCGTCAGCCCGGGCTGGGACTGCGGCGGCGCGGTCCGCAACCAGCGCCTCACGACGCTGACCTGCACCACGACCCTTCCCGCCGGCGAGGGGACGACCTTCGTCGCGAAGGCGCGCGGCCTGCGCCCGTCGGGCACCATCACCGTCACGGCCGCCGACGACCCGCAGCCCACCAACAACAGCGTGGCGTTCCGATCCGCGCCCTATCTCCTGCTGCTCTGACCGCTGCCCGGGCCTCCGTGGCCCCGGCGCGACTTGCCCCCGGGAGCGGGTCGGGTATGAATGATCCATGACCCTCTTGCGTGCGGTGGCCCGTCCGATGCTGGCGTCGATGTTCGTCTACGGCGGCGCGATGGCCCTGAAGAGTCCCGGCCCACGGGCCCAGAAGGCCCAGCCCACGGCCGACCTCATCAAGAAGGTCGCGCCCGAGCTGCCGGTCAACGGCTCGAACCTCACCCGTCTGAACGGCGCCGTCCAGCTGGCCGGCGGACTGGCCCTCGCGACTGGACGCTTCCCCCGCATCGCCGCGTTCGCGCTCGCCGCTACGCTGCCGCCGACGACGGTCGCCGGCCACCGCTACTGGGACGAGACCGACCCCGCGGCCCGCGCCAACCAGCGGATCCACTTCCTCAAGAACATGTCGATGACCGGCGGGCTGCTGATGGCGACGCTCGACCCCGACCCGCACAAGAAGTTCATCGGACGCCGCGCCAAGGACAAGGTCACCGAGGCGGCGTCGTCCGTCGCGGACCAGCTCGACCACATCCGCAGCTGACCACCGCAGGTTTTCGGCGCGAGGGGCAGGTTTGCGCAGGGACCGCGCCGAGCCGCCGATAGGCTGGGGCCGATGACTGCTCCGCTGCCCTGGCTCGCCCCCCACCGTGACACGCCCTTCTCCGGCGAGGTCCTCGTCCCCGGGTCCAAGTCGCTGACCAACCGCGTCCTGATCCTCGCCGCGCTCGGCGACGGCCCGTCGGTCGTCACCCGGCCCCTCGGATCCCGCGACACCAACCTCATGGCGGCGGCACTGACGACGCTCGGCACGACGATCGAGCGCGACGGCATGACCTGGACCGTGACCCCGCCCAGCAGCACGAGCGATGCGCCGGCGACGGTCGACTGCGGGCTGGCAGGCACCGTCATGCGGTTCGTCCCCCTCCTCGCCGCGCTGGGCCACGCACCGGTCACGTTCGACGGCGACGAGCACGCCCGGGTGCGCCCCATGGCGACGACGATCGCGACCCTGCGCAGCCTGGGCGTCGAGGTCGACGACGGCGGACGCGGCTCGCTGCCCTTCACCGTGCACGGCACCGGCCACGTCGCCGGTGGCACCGTCGAGATCGATGCCTCATCCTCGAGCCAGTTCGTCTCCGCCCTCCTGCTGGTCGGCGCCCGGTTCGGCCAGGGGCTCGACCTGCGCCACACCGGCACCACCCTGCCCTCGATGCCGCACATCGAGATGACCGTCGCCGAGCTGCGGCGTCGCGGTGTCCGCATCGACACCGACGAGCCCGACCGCTGGGTCGTCCACCCCGGGACGATCGACGCCCTCGACGTCGAGATCGAGCCCGACCTCTCCAACGCCGGCGTCTTCATCGCCGGAGCGCTGGTCACCGGCGGCGACGTCCGCATCCGCAACTGGCCTGCCGACACCGACCAGGCCGGCGACGCCTGGCGCGACATCGTCCCCGCCTTCGGTGGCACCGTGCGGCAGGACGGCGACGACCTCCTCTTCGCCGCCGGGCCAGAGCTCACCGGGGTCGATCTCGACCTGCACGACGTCGGCGAGCTGACGCCGGTCATCGCAGCCATGGCCGCACTGGCCACCACGCCGTCCCGCCTCACCGGCGTCGCCCACCTGCGCGGCCACGAGACCGACCGCCTCGCCGCACTGGTCACCGAGATCAACCGCCTGGGCGGCGACGCCGAGGAGCTCGAGGACGGGCTGCTCGTCCGCCCGCGGCCGCTGCACGCCGACACGTTCCGCACCTACGACGACCACCGCATGGCCCACGCCGGTGTCGTGATCGCGCTGAAGGTGCCCGACCTCTACGTCGAGAACGTCGTCACCACGATCAAGACCTACCCCAACTTCGCCGCCGTCTGGGAACGTCTGATGACCCGATGAGCGAGCTCGGTCGAGCGTCGGACGTGGCCCCGTGAACCGGCAGGACGACGAGCACGCCCGGTTCGAACGGCCGCGCCGCCACACCCGTCCACGCACCAAGGTGCGGCCCAACTACGACGACGCCGACACCGCGCGGGTCGTGACGATCGACCGCGGCCGCTACACCGTCACCCTCGACGCCGCGACCGGCTCGGCCGCCCGGACCATCACCGCGATGAAGTCCCGCAACCTCGGTCGCAAGGGCGTCATCGTCGGTGACGAGGTGCGCGTCGTCGGCGACGTCAGCGGAGACGAGGGCTCCCTGGCCCGCATCGTCGAGGTCACCCCCCGACGCACCGTGCTGCGTCGCACCGCCGATGACGACGACCCGATCGAGCGCATCATCGTCGCCAACGCCGACCAGCTCGTGATCGTCGCCGCGCTGGCCGACCCCCCGCCCCGCGCCGGCCTCATCGACCGCTGCCTGGTCGCGGCGTTCGACGCCGGCATGGAGCCGCTGGTCTGTCTCACCAAGGCCGACCTGGGCTCTCCCGACGAGATCCGTGCGATGTTCGAGCCGCTCGGGGTCCGTGTGGTCGTCACCCGCCAGGACGGCGACCTCGAGTCCGTGCGCGACGTCCTGCGCGACCGCACCAGCGTCCTGGTCGGGCACAGCGGGGTGGGCAAGTCCACCCTCGTCAACGCGCTGGTGCCCGACGCCCACCGCTCCGTCAGCTATGTCAACGCCGTCACCGGACGCGGCCGCCACACCTCGACGTCGGCGATCAGCCTCGAGCTGCCGTTCGGCGGCTGGATCATCGACACTCCCGGCATCCGCTCCTTCGGCCTGGCCCACGTCGAGGTCGACGACATCATCAAGGCGTTCCCCGACCTGCAGGACGCCGCGCGCGACTGCCCCCGCGGCTGCCTGCACTCGGCCACCGAGCCGGAGTGCGCCCTCGACGTCGCGGTCGCCGACGGGACGCTGGCGACGGCACGGGTCGAGTCGTTCCGCCGCATCCTCGCCAGCCGCGACCAGAAGGACGACTACTAGGGGTGTGCCGACCGGCGTTTCGCGCTGCCAACGCCGTACCCTGAGGGCCATGGCTCACTCGTACAACGACGACCTGCGCCTCGCCCACGTGCTCGCCGACAACGCTGACAACCTCTCGATGGACCGCTTCGGCGCCATCGATCTCGAGGTCGACACCAAGCCGGACATGACGTACGTGACCGAGTCCGACCAGGCCGTCGAGGCTGCCGTCCGGCGCACCCTCAAGTCCGCCCGCACCCGCGACGTCGTCCTCGGCGAGGAGCAGGGCGAGGACGAGGGCTCCAACGGTCCCGGCGGACGTCGCTGGATCATCGACCCGATCGACGGCACGTCCAACTTCGTGCGCGGCGTGCCCGTCTGGGCGACGCTCATCGCGCTGGAGGAGGACGGCGAGATCGTGGCGGGGTGCGTCTCGGCCCCCGCGCTGGGCCGCCGCTGGTGGGCCAGCAAGGGCACCGGCGCCTACACCGGCAAGTCCCTGATGTCGTCGCGCGAGATCCGCGTCTCCCAGGTCTCCGACCTCGAGAGCTCGTCGTTGTCCTACGCCTCGCTCGGCGGGTGGGACGCGATCGGCAAGGGCGATGCGTTCGCCGCCCTGATGCGCCGCTGCTGGCGCACCCGGGCCTACGGAGACTTCTGGTCCTACATGCTGCTCGCCGAGGGCGCTGTCGACATCGCGGCCGAGCCCGAGCTGAAGGTCTGGGACATGGCCGCGCTCGACATCATCGTGCGCGAGGCCGGCGGGACCTTCACGAGCCTGGCCGGCGCTCCGGGGCCGTGGGGCGACAACGCGCTCGCGACCAACACCCGGCTGCACGACGCCGCGATGGCCTATGTCGGGCACTTTCCCGACCAGGGCCCGCCCGACCAGTCGTGGACCGACGAGCCCGAGGACGACGACTGGGCTCCGCCGGAGCCCGACAACGTCCGTGCCTTCGAGTTCACCCGGGAGCCGGCGGACGACGCCCCGTAGCCTCTCGGCCCTCGCGCCCGGGGTGTGACCGGGGTTACAGTGCGAGGAACCGAGGAAGTGGAGTCCCGCATGCGCGTGAACGATGTCCTGTCATCCAAGGGGAGTGACGCGGTCTACACGATCGCTCCCGACGCCACGGTGCGCGAGCTCATGGACCGGCTCGCCGACCTGAACGTCGGCGCCCTGGTCGTGAGCACCGACGGGTCGGCGATGCTCGGCATCGTCTCCGAGCGCGACATCGTCCGCAAGCTCCGCGGCACCGAGAACGCCCGCGAGATGGCGGTGTCCGACATCATGACGACCGACGTTCGCGTGTGCTCCCCCGAGGACTCGTTCGGTGGCCTCATGGCGATCATGACCGAGCACCGCATCCGTCACGTCCCCGTCCTTGCGGACGGCCGACTCGTGGGCGTGCTCAGCATCGGGGACGCGGTCAAGCACCGCATGGAGCAGCTGGAGTTCGAGCGTGACCAGCTCAACAGCTACGTCGCGGGCGGCTGATCCCGACTGGCGCAATCCCCACCGCGAGTGGCGCAGATCCGGACGACACGCCGTCCCATTTTCCGCGGTCTGCGCCACTCGCGGTTTCTGAGGTTGACGCTCGATACCTTTTCGATATATCGTTAAGGCATCGACAACACAGTCGATACAGAACAAGAATGGGAGACCCCCATGCGAAGCAATGACTTCTCAGACATGCGCCGTCCGGCCGATCGCCGGCGCGGCAGGCACAATCCGGACCGTGGATTCGGCGGCGACCTCGGTCGCGACCTCGGCTTCGGCGGCACCGGCCCCGGTCGTCCTCGTGGCCGACGACGCGGAGGCCGCGGCGGCGACGTCCGCGCTGCGGCACTGCTCCTGCTCGCCGAGGAGCCCCAGCACGGCTACCAGCTGATCCAGGAGATCGGCCAGCGGAGCCAGGGTGCCTGGAGCCCCAGCCCAGGCTCGATCTATCCCGTGCTCCAGCAGCTCGAGGACGAGGGCCTGCTCACGTTCGAACGGGTCGACGGCCGCAAGACCGCCACGCTCACCGACGAGGGCAACGCCTACGTCACCGAGCACCGCGACGAGCTCGGCACCCCGTGGGAGGCCGCCCAGGGCGACCAGCGCCCCGAGATGCACGAGTTCGCCAGCAACCTCAAGGCGTTCATGAACGCCTGGAAGCAGGTGGCCCAGGCCGGCACGCCCGAGCAGCGCGACAAGGCCAACGCGGTCGTCGACGACGCCCGCAGGGCGATGTACCAGATCCTCGCGGACGACTGAGTCGGCCGACGACTAGTCTGGCCGACGATGAGCCATGACCGAATCGTGCGACTGCCCGAGAGCGAGATGACCTGGCGGTTCTCCCGCTCGTCGGGCGCGGGCGGTCAGCACGTCAACACGACCGACACCCGCGTCGAGCTGATCTGGTCGCTCAGCGACACCACCGTGCTCTCCCCCTCGCAGAAGGAGCTGGCCGCGACCCGGCTGAGCAACCGCCTGGTCGACGGGACGATCACGGTCGTGTCGTCGCAGTACCGCTCGCAGCATCGCAACCGCGAGGCCGCGCGCACCCGCCTGGAGGAGCTGCTGACGCAGGCTGTCATCCCGCCGAAGACTCGCCACCGGACCAAGCCCAGCCGCGGGTCGAAGCAGCGCCGCCTCGACGCCAAGAAGCGACGCAGCTCGGTCAAGCAGGGCCGCAGCGGCAGCTGGGAATAGCAGCCACCTGACAACGGTTGTCATCTGTGCCGGTATGTTCCGGCCCAGGAAGGACAGTCATGAAGGTCCGCAACTCACTCGCCTCGCTCAAGAACCAGCCCGGGTCACAGGTCGTCCGCCGCCGCGGTCGCACGTTCGTGATCAACAAGAACAACCCGCGCCTCAAGGCCCGCCAGGGCTAGGGACGCGGCACCCGGATCCGACGACGCCGTGAGCTCGCCCGAGAGGCAGCCACGGCGTCGTCGTTCGTCGTGCACCTCGCCGCGAGCCGGCGCCCGGACCACCCGCGGTCAGACCACCCGGGGTCAGGCCACGTGTCCGACGATGTCCCGGAGCTCGAGGTAGACCGCCATGCACTTCTCGCACGTCGCGAGGTGGGCGTGCACGCGCTCCTGATCGCGGACCGACGCCGCCTGCCGCAGGACGACTGCGAGTTTCGACCGGATCTCCAGGTGGTAGGACCCGCCCACCGGCTCCGCGTTGACGTGCTGCTGGACGTACGCCTCCCGCAGCCCTGACCGCGCACGGTAGACCAGTGCGGAGACGCTGTTGGGCGAGATGCCGAGATCGTCCGCGAGGTCCTGCGGCTTGTGTCCCTCGACGTCGAGCTGCCACAGGACCGTGCGCCACCTGACCGGCAGCGACTCGTACGCCGCGCGCACGCTCTCGCGCTCGAACTGGTCGACACCTGCGTCCCCGAGGTCGACGGCGCGATCGATCACGGCGTCGTCGTCGGTCGGCCGGACCCGCTGGACGGCCCGCGCGCGCCGGGCACACTCGTTGCGGATCGCGGTGTAGAGATAGGCCCGGAACGCCTCCTGCGGCCCCTTGCCGCGCTGCAGCAGGTCGAAGATGCGGGCGAACGCCTCGGACACGACGTCGTCGGACTCCTCGCGCTGCCCGAGGTGACGGGCCAGACGCAGCGCCGAGTGCTCGTAGCGCGCATAGAGCTCGCCGAAGGCATCGGTGCAGCCCTCGCGGGTGCGTTCGATCAGATGAATGTCGTCGAGCTGGTCGAGCTCGGCGAGCGCGGTGCACTCAGGTTGATGGTCCTGCTGCTGCACGGTCTGCCCCTGGATCTCCCCCGAGTCGTGAGGGTGTAACTGCATGTTTCTTTTTTGGTTCGACACGGTGATTGCCCTGGATTGGTGTCTGCAACCACAAATTCGACAGATTTTCTCGATGCCCTGATCGGACGGTTGACCAGCGCTCCCGCGGGTACGCCTGATCCCACCGACCCCAGGAGGACCCATGACCGTCGCACCCCCCGAACCCGTGCTGCCCGGCGAGGACGAGCCCGATCGCCCGGAGACCCCTGACCTGCCCGACCCGGCCTTCCCCGAGGTGCTCCCTGACGCCGAGCCCGGAGTCGAGCCCGACCGCGAGCCGGCGACGCAGCCCGACCCCGTCGGCTGACGTCCGCGGGCGACGTGATCTGCGTCGTTCCCGGGATCCGGCGTCGTCGCAGCCGATAGTCTGGGGGCTCGGCACACTCCCCTCGGCCGACCCCGACCCACCGCCAGGAGCCCTCCCATGCGGATCACGAAGACCTCGCGCGTCATCACCGCCGCCGTCATGACGACCGTCGCCACGGCGACCGTGGTGACGTTCGCCCGCGGCGACGACGCCCCGACGACGAGCGCAGCCGGACTCCCCGTGGCAGGCGGTGACTCGCCGACCGTCACCGGCGGCAGCGCCACTGCGGCCGACGACGACCCCGGCTCCGACGAGGCGAAGAGCGACGACGACGCGGCGGACTCCTCGTCCGACGCGTCGACGACCTCGGACGATGCAGGCTCGACGAAGAAGAAGCCCTCCCCGGCGACCGGCACCGGCAGCTCTGCGGCCGATCCGACGACCCCCTCGGGCGGGGACCGGCGGACCACGGCCCCGACCACCGCACCGCCGCCGCCGGCGCCCGAGCCCGAACCTGAGCCCGAGCCCAGCCCGACGCCGAAGCCGCCCAAGAAGGGGCTGCTCGAGACGCTGCTCGGGATGTAGTCCCGACGCCGTCGGGGTCAGCCGACCCCGACGGACGCCCGCAGGGCGCCGATCGACTCGTCGTCGCAGCTCGCCCAGAAGCCTCCCACCACGTCCTCGACGTGGGCGAAGGAGTCGGCCGCGAACAGCACCTGTTGGTAGTGCGTGATGTCGTAGTCGGTCGTGCCCATCGTCACCACGTCGAGCGGCCTGATCGTCATGCCGCGGAACTCCTCGATCTCGCCGGGGCTCGACAGGATGCCCGCCCCGTACGCCTTGAGCCCGTCGGCCTCGTGCACCACGCCGAACTCCAGCGTGAACCAGAAGACCTTGCTGACGAACTCCAGAGCGCCCTCCGTCTCGACCCGCCGCGCCGCCGCACCCGCTGCCTCGTAGAGGTCGGTGAACCGGCGGTCAGCGAGGGTGTTGCCGTGGCCCACCACCTCGTGCAGGACGTCGGGCTCCGGCGTGTAGAGCGGCACGGAGTGGTGACGGACGTACTGCGTGGCCCAGAAGCCGTGGTCGGCCAGCGCCCCGTAGAAGTCGCGCAGCGGCACGAGGCCGGCGGCCGGTCGATAGCGGAAGCCCGTCAGGGGCTCGATGCGGTCGGAGAGCTCCTCGAGCTGGGGCACCCGGTCGAGCGGCAGGCCGAGGGCCTCCTTGCCCTCGAGGAACTCCCGGCACGCGTAGGTGCGGTGCTTGTCGGCCAGGTCGTCGCACACGACGCGCCACACCTCGTGCTCGGCGTCGGTGTAGGCCACCTGCGGCGCGGGCTCGCCCGGCGTCCACCGGTCGGCCGTCGTGGCGATGAGGTCACGACGCTCGCGGTAGACCGGGTCGTCGAGTCCCGGGTGACCGGCTCCGAGCTGCACGGACAGGCTGCCGTCACCCCTGGCGACGACCGGTGCGAAGTACTGACCTTCTTCGAACATGGTTCCTCCTCACGGCGATCGCGTCATGCGATCACCTGTCCGTCGACCTGACCCAGCTCGATGTGCGTGCCGTCGGCCAGCCGCGCCGTGGCGGCGATGCAGACGTGGTCTCCGTCGCGCAGGAACGTGCGGGTGGACCCGTCGTCGAGCGTCACGGGCTCCGCGCCGTTCCACGACAGCTCGAGCAGGGAGCCGCGCTGGCCTGCCTCCGGCCCACTGACGGTGCCCGACGCGTACAGGTCACCCGTTCGCAACGACGCCCCGTTGACCGTCAGGTGGGCCAGCATCTGCGCAGCCGTCCAGTACACCGACGAGAACGGCGCCCGCGAGACGACCGTGCCCTCGATCGTCACGACCAGCTCGAGGTCGAGGCCCCACGGCTGCTCGTCGCGCAGGTAGGGCAGCGGCTCGGGGTCGCGGGGCGGTGGGGAGACCCGAGCGTGCTCGAGCGCGGCCAGGGGCACGATCCACGGTGACACCGACGTCGCGAACGACTTGCCGAGGAACGGGCCGAGGGGCACGTACTCCCAGGCCTGGATGTCGCGCGCGGACCAGTCGTTGACGACGCAGATGCCGAAGACGTGCTGGTCGAACGCGCTGATCGGCACCGGCTCGCCCGGGGTCGACGCCGCCCCGACGACGAAGCCGATCTCGGCCTCGAGGTCGAGCCGGGCGGTCGGGCCGAAGCCGACCGTGCCGTCGGCCGCGCGGGTCTGGCCGGACGGACGGCGGACCGGCGTCCCCGACACCACGACCGTCCCGGCGCGACCGTGGTAGCCGATCGGCAGGTGCTTCCAGCTCGGCGGAAGTGCCTCGCCGTCGGGGCGGAAGATCCGGCCCACGGTGGTGGCATGGTGCTCCGAGGCGTAGAAGTCGACGTAGTCGGCGACCGCGAAGGGCAGGAGCAGCTCGACGTCGCCACCAGGCAGGAGGTGCTCGGCGAGAGCCGCGTCATCCCGCTCGACGTGGGTAGCCAGCGCCAACCGCACCTCGTGCCACACCTGCGGCCCGGCGGCGAGCAACGCGTCCAGCGACCCGCCACCGAACAGGTCACGTCGCCCGGGCACCACGGTCGCCGCGGCGGCCGTCAGGTCGAGGACGTCCGTGCCGATGCCGACGCCGACACACGCCCTGTCGTCGCCAGGGCGGACGAACGAGCAGTAGGGCAACGTCGTGCGGCCGAAGTCGGTCATGCCGCCGTCACCGACCCCACGACCAGGCGTACTGACCGTCGTCGCAGGCCCGTCCCCCTTCGCCCAGCTCGAGCGGACGGAACGTGTCGACCATGACCGCCAGCTCGTCGAACGACTCCGCCCCGAGGCTCGCCTCGATCGCCGACGGCTGCGGGCCGTGCGAGTGGCCGCCCGGGTGCAGCGACACCGACCCGCGGCCGATGCCCGATCCCTTGCGCGCCTCGTAGTCACCGGCGACGTAGAACATGACCTCGTCGGAGTCGACGTTGGAGTGGTAGTAGGGCACCGGGATCGCCAGCGGGTGGTAGTCGACCTTGCGCGGCACGAAGTTGCAGATCACGAAGTTGGTGCCCTCGAAGACCTGGTGCACCGGCGGCGGCTGGTGCACCCGGCCGGTGATCGGCTCGAAGTCGGCGACGTTGAACGCATACGGATAAAGACACCCGTCCCAGCCCACGACGTCGAACGGGTGCTGCGGCACGACGTGGACCGATCCGCCGAGGCCGAGCGGTCCGGAGCCGCGGTGCTTGATGAAGACCTCGACATCGGTCTCGTCCAGCATCCGGGGCTCGCCCGGGCCCCGCAGGTCGCGCTCGCAGTAGGGAGCGTGCTCGAGCAGCTGGCCGAACTTGGAGAGATAGCGCCGCGGGGGGCTGATGTGGCTGTTGGCCTCGATGCAGTACGCCCGGACGCCCGCCTCGTTGCCCGGGCCCACGGAGGGCACCCAGCGGTGGGTCGTGGCGCGCGGCACGACGAGGTAGTCGCCCGGCCCGAAGGCGATGTCGCCGAAGACCGTCTCGAGGGTCCCCGAGCCGTCCTCGATGAACACGCACTCGTCGCCCGTCGCGTTGCGGTAGAGCGGCGACGCCTCGTCCGCCACGACGTAGGAGATGCGCACGTCGGCGTTGGCGAGCACGAGGCGCCTGCTGGTGACGAGGTTACGGCCGGCGCGATCGTCGAAGAGGTCGTGCAGCGCGAGGTGGCGTGCGAGCAGCGGCTCGTTGGGCGTCGTCGAGAGGTCGGGCAGCTCCCACGTCCGGGTGTCGACGATCGCCGAGGGGACACCCCGGTGGTAGAGCAGCGACGAGTCCGAGGAGAACCCCTCCTCCCCCATCAGCTCCTCGCGGTAGAGCGAGCCGTCGGGGGCGCGGTGCTGCGTGTGGCGCTTGGGCGGGATGCTGCCGGCCCGGCGGTAGTGCGCCATCTCAGCTGCCCCCTGCCCTAGAAGTTGCCACGGAGCGCCTGCTCGCGCTCGATCGCCTCGAACAGCGCCTGGAAGTTGCCCTTGCCGAAGCCGAGCGACCCGTGCCGCTCGATGAGCTCGAAGAAGACGGTGGGACGGTCGCCGATCGGCTTGGTGAAGATCTGCAGGAGGTAGCCGTCCTCGTCGCGGTCGACGAGGATCCCCCGCGACTGCAGCTCGTCGATCGGCACCCGGACCTCACCGATGCGCTCGCGCAGCGCCGGGTCGGTGTAGTAGGAGTCGGGCGTCGCGAGGAACTCGATGCCGGCGGCGCGCAGCCGGTCGACGGTCTCGACGATGTCGTGGGTCGCGAGGGCGAGGTGCTGCGCACCCGGGCCGCGGTAGAACTCCAGGTACTCGTCGATCTGCGACTTCTTCTTGCCGACGGCCGGCTCGTTGAGCGGGAACTTCACGCGGTGGTTGCCACTGGCCACGACCTTGCTCATCAGGGCCGAGTACTCGGTCGCGATGTCGTCGCCGACGAACTCGGCCATGTTGGTGAAGCCCATGATCCGGTTGTAGAAGTCGACCCACTCGTCCATGTGGCCGATCTCGACGTTGCCGACCACGTGGTCGAGCGCCTCGAAGATGCGTCTGGGCGCGTCGGCGGCTCGCACCAGCGACGACGACCGGGCGACGTAGCCCGGCAGGTAGGGCCCGTCGTAGCCGCTGCGGTCGACCAGGGTGTGGCGGGTGTCGCCATAGGCCGCGATGGCTGCGACCCGCACCGTCCCGTGCTCGTCGGTGACGTCGTGCGGCTCCTGGAGGATCGTGGCGCCCTCGGCCCGGGCGTGGTCGATGCAGGTGTCGACGTCGGGCACCTCGAGCGCGATGTCGGTGATGCCGTCACCGTGCAGACGGTGGTGGTCGAGCACGGGGCTGTCCGGGTCGACGCCACCCTTCAGGACGAACCGCACCGCACCGCTCTCCAACACGTACGCGTGGTGGTCGCGGTTGCCGGTCGCCGGGCCTGAGTAGGCGACGAGGTCCATGCCGAACGCGGACATGTAGAAGTGCGCCGACTGCGTCGCGTTGCCGACGGCCCACACCACGGCGTCCCAGCCGGTGACGGGGAACGGGTCGGTCGCGGGATCGTGCTCGACCAGACCGACCAGCTGACGCAGCTGGGCGAGATCGAGGTCGGCAAGGCGTTCGGCGTCGGTCAGGTCGAGGGTCATGTGACCCAGCACACCCCATGCGTCCCGGATGGGCAACCGGCCCACTGCAAGGTGGTCAACCATGCCAACACAGCGCATCATGGAGACAAGCAACTAGGCAGATTGACGAGATGGAGTCACGATGGACCAGCTGGATGTCGCACTCGTCGAGGCCATGCACGCCCACCCGCGGGTCGGCGACCTCGAGCTGTCCCGGCTCACCCACGTCGCCCGTGCGACCGTGCAGTCCCGCCTCGCCAAGCTCGAGGAGGCCGGCGTCATCACCGGCTACGGCCCTGACATCGACCTGGTCGCAGCCGGCCATCCCGTGCTCGCGTTCGTGACGCTCGAGATCGTCCAGGGCTCGCTCGACGCAGTGACCGTCGAGCTCGACTCGCTGCCCAACGTGCTGGAGGCCTACATCACGAGCGGCAACGCCGACGTCGTGTGCAAGATCGCCGCGACGTCGCACGAGGACCTCAAGGACACGCTGCTGCACATCAGCCAGTCCGGGTCGGTGGCCAGGTCGACCAGCGTCATCGTGCTGTCCGAGCTGGTCCCTCCGCGCGTCCTGCCGATGCTGCGCAAGGGGGCCGCAGAGGGACCGACGCGGTCACCGTCGTTCCGACCCGCCTGACGGGTCCTGCTCGGCGAGCCGCTTGAGGGCCGATGGCGTCCGCCGACAGGCTCCGTCGCGATCGCGGTGCGGCGACCGCCTTCCGCACCAGCGTTGCTAGCGTCGACACATGCGCGGTTTCAGCCAGGTCGACGTGTTCGCCTCCGAGCTCACGCTCGGCAACCCGGTCGCCGTCGTGCACGATGCCGACGACCTCGACGACGAGCAGATGGCCGGCTTCGCCCGCTGGACCAACCTGTCCGAGACGACCTTCCTGCTGCGGCCGTCGACACCGGACGCCGACTACCGGGTCCGCATCTTCACGACGGCGCGCGAGCTGCCGTTCGCGGGGCATCCGACCCTCGGGTCGGCCCGCGCCTGGCTGGCTGCCGGCGGACGTCCCCGGCGGGACGACGAGCTGGTGCAGGAGTGCGCCGCGGGCCTCGTGCGCGTGCGGGTCGACGGCGACCGGCTCGCCTTCGCCGCTCCCCCGCTGCTGCGGGACGGGCCCATCGATCCCGGCGAGCTCGCCGAGGTCGTCGCCGCGCTCGGGCTCGACCCGGCCCGGGTCGTCGACGCCACCTGGGCCGACAACGGGCCCGGCTGGGCCGCCCTGCTCCTCGACAGCGCTCGGACCGTCCTCGCGCTTGATCCTGACCCCGCACGGTTCGGGGTGATCGACAAGGTGGGCGTCGTCGGGCCCCACCCCGATGGATCGGACGCGGCGTTCGAGGTCCGCGCCTTCGTGCCCGGATCGATCGGCGAGGACCCCGTCACCGGGAGCCTCAACGCGTCGATCGGGCAGTGGCTGACGTCGACCGGCCGTGCCCCTGCGTCGTACGTCGCCGCCCAGGGCACGCGGCTGCAGCGCCGCGGCCGCGTGCACGTCGACCGGACGGACGACGACGTCTGGGTCGGTGGTCAGGCGACCGTCGGCGTCACGGGGTCGGTGGCGCTGTAGCCCGGTGCGGGATCAGCAGCACCATCACCGCGGCGAGCACCGCCGCACCGCCGCAGATCGCGAAGAGCTGCTGGTAGGCGGTCAGTGACGGCGCCGCGATGTTGCCGATCAGCACCGTGTTCGCGGCCAGGATGCTGCCGCCGATCGCGCTGGCCAGCGAGCTGCCCAGGCTGCGGAACAGGGAGTTGAGCCCGTTGGCCGCGGCGATCTCGCCGGGCGGCGTGTGCGCGTTGATCAGCGCCGGCATCGCGGCATAGCCGACGCCCGTGCCGGCCCCCACGATCGTGGCGCCGACGATGACCTGCCACAGCGAGTCGTGCACGACGATGCGCAGGAGGAAGCCCGCGGCGACGATCACGGCCCCGAGCGCGAGGGTCTGCGGGGCGCCGCGACGTTCGATGAGCCTGGCCGCGACGGGCGAGAGCAGCAGCATCGCCAGGCCGCCCGGCAGCATGGCCAGGCCCCCGACGAGCAGGCTCGACCCGAAGCCGTAGCCGCTCGACTCGGGCGCCTCGACGTACGACGCGGTGCCGATGAACGAGGCGAACAGCGCGAACCCGAACAGGATCGAGGCGACGTTGGTCAGCACGATCGGGCGCCGCCCGAGCGCCCGGAGGTCGACCAGTGCGTCCGCGGTCCGCAGCTGCGTCCAGCCGAAGACCGCGATGATCACCACGGAGGCCGCCAGCAGGATCCAGATGCGGGGGTCGCCCCAGCCCCAGGCAGACCGCTGGGCCAGCGGGAGGAGGAGGCAGATGAGACCTGCGGCGAGCAGCACGGCGCCGACGTAGTCGACGCGGCCGCCGCTGCGTCCCGGGGCCTCGGGCACGATCGTCAGGATGCCCGTGAACGCGACCAGGCCGGCCCCGAAGGTGATCCAGAACAGCACGTGGAAGTCGGCGTGCTCCGCGACGAAGCCGGCCAGCGGCAGCCCCAGCGCGCCACCGATGCCGAGCATTGCGCTGACGAGGGCGATCGCCGAGCCCACCTTCTCGCGCGGCAGGACCGCCGCGAGCAGGCTGATGCCCAGCGGGATCGCCGCCGCCGAGACGCCCTGGATCGCGCGGCCGGTGATGAGCAGACCGATGTTGTCCGTCACGGCGGTCAGGAGGGAGCCGACCACCAGCGCGCCGACTGCGACCAGCAGCAGGAGCCGCTTGCCGTACATGTCGCCGAGCCGGCCCATGATCGGCACCGACACCGCGGCGGCGAGCAGGGTCGACGTGAGCAGCCAGTTGACGTTGCTCGCCGAGGTGTCGAGCTCGGCCGGGAGGATCGACAGCACGGGGATCAGCAACGACTGGGCCAGCGCCACGACGAGGGCGCCCAGGCCCACCATGACGAGCTCGAGGGTCGCCCGTCGTGGGGAGGTGGTGCGCACCGGTGAGGTCGCGAGGACGTGGTCGGTCATGAGTCGCTTCTTCCACAGAGACAGGGGAACAGAGACACCATATGCCCACTGTGTCACCAAGTGCCAATCGGGGCACTCGCGCTATGATCAGGCCATGACTGCCGAGATGACCCTGCGCGACCACGCCCGTGCTGCGGTGCGTGACGAGGTGGCGCGCCACGCGTGGCGGCTGTTCGCCCAGCAGGGCTTCGAGGCCACGACGATCGACCAGATCGCCGAGGCGTCCGGGATGTCACGACGCACGTTCTTCCGCTACTTCACCGGCAAGGACGAGCTCGTCCTGTCGCGCCTCATCGAGTCCGGCGACCGCATCGGCGATGCCCTGCGCGCCCGTCCAACCGACGAGCCGGCGTGGCCCGCCCTGCGCGCAGCGTTCCAGCACCTCGTCGAGCTGCAGGAGGAGCACGCCGACGTCGCTCGACCCCTGCAGCTGATGCTGCGCGACGAGCCGGCGCTGCGGGCGACCCAGCAGGAGCGCCGTGCGCTCTGGACCGAGCTGCTCGCACCGCTCGTCGCCCAACGCCTCTCGGCCCGTCGACGGCGTCGCGGGCCCGACACCCGGGCCGTCGCGGTGACCGGCAGCGCACTCGCCTGCTTCGACGCCGCCCAAGTGGCATGGGCCGAGAACCCGGGCGTGCCGCTCGCGGCGCTCCTCGACGAGGCGATGGAGTCAGTCAGCGCCTAGCACCGCCCGTCCCACCCGGGGTCAGGGCTGGATCAGCCGACGCCCATGTGCTTGCCGGCATCACGCAGGACGTCGGTGAGGCCGGCGACGATGTCGTCGAGCAGGGCGGCGTCGCTGATCAGCGGCGGCGCGATCTGCAGCACCGCGTCCCCGCGGTCGTCGCACCGGGCGATGAGGCCGGCCTCGCGCAGCCGCCTCGGCAGGAAGCCCCTGAGCAGGTCGTTGCGCTCGTCCTGGTCGAACCGGGTGGCCGCATCGTCCTTGACGAGCTCCATGGCCCAGAAGAAGCCGGCCCCCCGCACGTCGCCGACGATCGGCAGGTCGAGCAGGTGCTGCAGGCGACCCTCCAGCGGCCCCGCCTGGTCCCGGACGTTCTCGAGCACGTGGTCGCGCTCGATGATCTCGATGTTCTTCAGCGCCATGACCGCGCTCAGCGGATGACCGCCGAACGTGATGCCGTGACGGAAGACCCGCTGCGCATCGACGAGCGGCTCCAGCACCCGTGACCGCGCCAGCAGCGCACCCATCGGCGCATAGGCCGAGGTCAGGCCCTTCGCGACGCTGATCAGGTCGGGCGCCACGCCCTCGCGCGAGACAGCGAACCACTCACCGATGCGGCCGAAGCCGGTGATGACCTCGTCGGCCATCAGCAGCGCGCCGTGACGATCGGCGAGCTCGCGCAGCCCCGCCCAGTAGCCGGGCGGCGGCGTCAGGCAGCCACCGGCGTTCTGCACCGGCTCCGCGATGATGAGCGCGACCTCGTCGGGCCCGGCCGCGACGATCGCCGCCTCCATCTCGTGGAGCAGCCGGCGCGTGAACGTCTCCGGGTCGCCGGCGTCGGCCGCACGGAACGCGTTGGTGTTCGACACGTGGCTGACGTCGATCGGGGGTGCGCCGAAGCCGTCCTTGAACGGCATGACGCCGGTGAACGACAGCGCTCCGAGCGTCACGCCGTGGTAGGCGGTGCGCCGGGCGATCGCCTTGGTGCGCTGAGGCTGCCCGATCGCGATGAAGTGCTCCCGCACGAGCTTCCAGCCGGACTCGACCGACTCGGAGCCGCCGCCGGTGAAGAAGACCCGGTAGTCGTCGGCCGGCGCGAGACCACTGATGCGCTCGGCGAGCTCGATCGCCGGCGGGTGGGCGGTGTTCCAGTTGGTGTTGAACGCGAGCTTCTTCAGCTGCGCCGACGCGACCTCGGCCATCTCGTCGCCGTAGGAGTAGCCGAGCTGCGAGCAGAACAGGCTCGACAGTGCGTCGATGTAGCGACGCCCCTGCGTGTCGAAGACATACGGCCCCTCGCCGCGGTCGAGCACCAGCAGGTCGTCGACCTCCTGCTTCGCGAAGTGCAGGATCAGGTGGTCGCGCGCCGACTGCTGCAGCCGGTCGTGATCGGGACTGGGGACGTTCATGACTCACACCTCTCGTGCGTCAGGGATGGATGATGTTCTGGGCCAGCTCGGCACCGACGCGCAGGGCGCCGTCGACGTGCTGGAAGCCGAGGCCGGCGACGTCGGAGCTGCCGATCTGGATCGGCCCGACGGCCTCCCGCAGGCGCGGGCCGAACCGGGTCAGGCCGCCGAGGTCGAAGCTCGAACCGTACGCACCGCTGCCGAGCTCCTCGGACGTCCAGTCGCTCTCGAAGTACGTCAGCGGCGTGGTCGCCTCGGGCCCGAAGTAGGTCGCCAGCGACTCGAGGATCAGCTCGCGCCGACGGTCGGCGTCGAGCGCCAGCACGGTGTCGGCCTGCTCGTCGGACACGAAGCCCACGAGCGTGCCGCGCTCCTCGTCGTGATTGGTGTTGTCGTACGCCTCGTGGACCGTCAGGTAGGGGCTGAAGGCCGTGCCCGAGAGGCCCGCTTCGCGCCAGAACGGGGTCGCGTAGGTCGCGTGGACCTTGATGACCTGGCCGAACGAGTGGTGCTGACGGGTCTCGCGCTGGATCGAGGGCAGGGGCGGCTCGAACCGCACCCGGGTGACCGCGGTCGGCGGGATCGCGAGCACCAGGTGCCGTGCCGTGACGGTCAGGTCGCCGGACGTCACCGTGACGCCCGCGTCGGTCCAGCGGACCTTCTCGACGTCGTGGGAGGTCCGCACCGCATCACCCAGGTGCTCAGCCAGGCGCAGCGGCACCTGCTGCAGGCCGCCGATGACGCGCTTGTCGAGGATGAACTCGGAGTCGACGAGGTTGCTGAAGCTGCCGGCGCTCGCGGCCATCTGCACGGCCTGCAGGGCGGAGAAGGTGTGGGCGGGCTTGGTCAGCATCGCCTGGGCGATGAACATCGCGATGTTGTCGCGCGCCTCGGCATGGGTCGACCCCTGCTCGAGCCACGCGAGGAAGGTGACCTGGTCGAGCTCTCGCGCCCCGGGCATCTCCCAGGGGCGTGCAGGATCCATCTGCGCCGAGAGCTCGTCGAGCACCTCGGTGAGCCGGTTCATCTCGGCCTCGACCTCGGGGTCGACCGGCAGGACCTCGCCGGTGAACGTCCGGCGCACCCCGTCGAGCCCGACGTAGACCGAGTCGCCGTCGCGGTGGCGCTCGAAGGTCTCGAGGCCAAGCTCCTCGAGCATCGCGAGCAGCGCCTCCTGGTCGGGCGAGACCCACTGGCCGCCGATCTCGAGGTCGACACCGTCGACCTCGTCGGTCCACAGCCGCCCGCCGACCCGTTCGCGTGCCTCGAGCACGAGCACCGAGCGCCCGGCCTTCTGCGCGGCGTACGCGGCCGAGAGCCCCGTCGCTCCCGCGCCGACCACCAGGACGTCCACCTGGGTGCTCGTCGGAGTGCTGTCCGTCATCTCATGCCTCCACGTTGCTCATGACGTGCTTGACCCGGGTGTACTCCTCGAGCCCGTACGCCGACAGGTCCTTGCCGTGCCCCGACGCGCCGAATCCACCGTGTGGCATCTCGGAGCAGAACGGGATGTGAGTGTTGACCCACACGCAGCCGAAGTCGAGGTCGGCGGTCATCCGCAGCGCCCGGCCGTGGTCCTTGGTCCACACGCTCGCGGCGAGACCGTAGGGCACGTCGTTGGCCAGGTCGGTCGCCTCGTCATCGGTCGTGAAGGGCTGGATCGTGAGCACGGGTCCGAACACCTCCTGCTGCACGATCGCGTCGTCCTGCCTCACCCCGGAGATGATGGTGGGCTCGAAGTAGAAGCCGTCGCCGGCCACGCGGGAGCCGCCCGTCTCGATCGTGGCGTGGTCGCCCAGGCCAGCGATCTTCGCCTCCACCGACGCGAGGTGACCGGCGTTGTTGAGCGCGCCGTAGGCCGCCTGGTCGTCGTCGGGCTGGCCCGGCGCGGACGACCTGGCCTGCTGCACCAGCAGGGCGAGGAGCTCGTCGTGGACGCTCTCGTGCGCGATCACCCGGGTCGCGGCGGTGCAGTCCTGGCCCGCGTTGAAGAACCCGCCGACAGCGATGCCCTCGGCGGCGGCCTGCAGGTCGGCGTCGGCGAACACGACGGCCGGGGCCTTGCCACCCAGCTCCAGATGGGCCCGCTTGAGGTTGCGGGCTGCCGAGACGGCGACCTCGATGCCGGCGCGCACCGAGCCGGTGATCGCGACGAGGCCCGGCACCGGGTGCTCGACCAGCAGCCGGCCGGTGTCGGCGTTGCCGTTGACGACGTTGAAGACACCCGCGGGCAGGATCTCGCCGGCGATCTCGGCCAGGCGCACGGTCGACCGCGGGGTCGTGTCGCTGGGCTTGAGGACGATCGTGTTGCCCGCCGCGAGCGCCGGCGCGATCTTCCAGATCGCCATCGCGAACGGATAGTTCCACGGCGTCACCTGGGCAACGACGCCGATCGGCTCACGCCGGATGCTCGACGACAGCCCCTCGACGTACTCGGCCGTCGCCTTTCCCTCGAGCAGACGCGCGGCACCTGCGAAGAACCGCAGCTGGTCGACACCCTGGTCGATCTCCTCGGTCGCGATGTGCGCCTTGACCTGACCCGTGTCACGAGCCTGCAGGTCGACCAGCTCGTCACGGGCCGCCTCGATCGCGTCGGCGATCTGCAGCAGCGCCAGCTGACGCGCCTTGGGCGTCGTGCGCCTCCAGCCCTTCGACGCCGCGAGCGCTGCCGCGAACGCCGCGTCGACCTCATCGGCCGTCGAGATCGGTGACCGACCGTCGGCCCGGCCCGTCGTCGGGTCCACGAGCTCGATGAAGTCGGTCGCGGCCGAGTCGACCAGCGACCCGTCGACGTAGTTCTGGATCGTGTCGGTCATGCGGGGGAATCCTCCGGGTCGGGCAGCAGGACGTAGATCTTGCGCAGGGTCTCGGTGATGGTCCAGGTCGTCCGCTCGCCCGCCCGGAGGCGCACGACGCAGCCGGGCCCGACAGTCACCACCTCGCCGTCCTCGAACGCCACCTCGCCACGCCCTGACAGGACGACGAAGACCTCGTCGGCCTCCGTGTCGGTGACGGTTCCCCCGGTGAGCTCCCAGATGCCGATCTCGACACCGGCGTCGAGCAGCGTCGACGACGAGGCGGTGGGCGTCCCGGCGACGACGTCGGCCGGGTCGAGCCCGTCGAAGGTCAGCGCAGCGGCCAGCGCGTCGGCGCTGAGCACCCGGGCCGTCACGAGTCGAACCCCAGCCCGAGCCGGTCGAGCGTGCGCAGCATCAGGTTGCGCCGCCCCTCGCGGTGGTCTGCCCGGTCCAGCGACCACTTGGTGGCCTCGATGCCGATCTTGGCGAACGGCTCGGGCGGGAACGGCAGCGGCTTCTTGCGCACCATCTCCAGCTGGGTCCGCGGCGTCGACTCCCCGGCGAGCCGGTCGAGCATGACCTCCGCGGCGAACCGGGTCGCCGCGACACCGAGGCCGGTGAAGCCGCCGGCGTACGCGACGCGGCCACGACGGGCCAGTCCGTGGAACGCGCAGAACTGGGTCGACGTGTCGATCGCGCCGGCCCACCGGTGGCTGAAGCCCAGCCCCTCGAGCTGCGGATAGGTCGTGAAGAAGTGCGACGCCAGCGTCCGGTACGACGCGTCGCGGTCCTCGTACTCCGGGCGCACCTGCCGGCCGGCGTGATAGACGGCGTCGTAGCCGCCGTAGAGGATCCGGCCGTCGGCCGTCGGCCGGGAGTAGTGGAACTGGTTGGCCAGGTCGCTGACGCCCTGCCTGTTGTGCCAGCCGATCGACGCCTGCTGGGCCGCGCTGAGCGGCTCGGTCATCAGCACGTAGTCGTAGACCGGCACGGTCGCCAGGCGGGCCCGACGCAGCAGCGGTCGGAACACGTTGGTCGCGAGCGCGACCTGTCGGCTGCGCACCACGCCGCGGGAGGTCCGGACGTCGACCGCCCCCCGCAGGCCCGAGTGCAGGCCGGACACCGCCGAGTGCTCGTGGATCTCGACGCCCAGGTCGACCGCGACCCGCGCCAGCTCGTGGGCGAGACGCGCAGGGTGTACCAGCGCGCTGTCGTCCTTGACCCAGCGACCGGCCGCGAAGATCGGGCTGGCGATCTGCGCCTGCACCGCCTCGCGGTCGAGCCACTCGCCGTGGTCGTCCTCCTGGAGCCACCTGACCTGGTGCGGCTCGTAGGCCACGTTGAGGACGCCGGTGCGCTCGAGCTGGACGTCCATCCCGAGGTCGGCCACGTCGCGCTCGAGGGCGTCGAGGTTGTCCAGCCCCATCTGCTCGAGGGTGTCGTACTCGTCGGGCCAGCGGCTGCGCCCGTTGTCCTCACCATGGGTCAGGCTCGCCTCGGCGAACCCGCCGTTGCGGCCCGACGCCGCCCAGCCGATCGTCTCGGCCTCGAGCAGAACGATGCGCGCCGAGGGGTCACGTCGCTGAGCCAGCACGGCCGTCCAGAGGCCGCAGTAGCCACCTCCCACGATCGTCAGGTCGGCGTCGCGTGCACCCACCAGCTGCGGGTGGTCGGCCGGCGACACGTCGTCGAGCCAGAACACGCCGTGGCGGGACGGGCGGAGCGCGTCGTCCACGAGACCGGGCGCGGGAGCCTGGCGCTCGAACACCGTGCTGTGGCGGCTCATCAGGCTCCTTGGACGTCGGTGCTCCCATCCTCCCCTCCCCGGCCCGTCGACACCATGGTCAAGGTGTTGCGTTCACGCTTCGCAGGTGGACACTGTGTCAACCTCTGGTCGTACGATGGTCGTCATGTCCTTGACACTGCGCACCATGCTGGCGCTCGACGTCGTGGCCTCCGGCCGCCCCGAGGTCCTCGCAGGTCAGGACGACCTGGACCGAGTGGTGCGCTGGGTGCACGTGACCGAGGTCGACGACATGGAGGACCTCCTCGGCGGTCACGAGGTCGTCCTCACCACGGGTCTCCCGCTCGTCGGCCCCACGGCCGACCCGGCGCGGTTCGTGGAGCAGCTCGCACGGTCCAGCGCGTGCGGGCTGATCGTGGAGCTGGGGCCCCGACTGCCCGCGCTGCCCGACATACTCGTCAGCGACGCCCGGCGTCTCGGCCTGCCACTGGTCGCGCTGCACGCGCCGGTCCGCTTCGTGTCGATCACCGAGGCCGTCCACCGCCTGATCGTCGGCGAGCAGTACCTCGGGCTCGAGTTCGCCCAGCGGACGCACGAGGTGTTCACCAACCTCAGCCTCGACAGCGCCGACGCCTCCGCGATCGTGGCTGAGGCGTCCGACCTGATCGACGCGGCCGTCGTGCTGGAGGACGCCGGTCATCACGTCGTGGCGCTCGCCCAGCACGAGCAGGCTCCCGGCGACCTGCTGCGTGGCTGGGAGGAGCGGTCCCGTCGCGCCCCCGTGCTCGAGGAGCCCGGGCCGTCGGGCCCCGAGGGCTGGCTGACCTGTCCGGTCGGGCTGCGTGGCTCGCCGTGGGGCCGGCTCGTGGCTCCGGGTCGCGCCGTCGACCCCGAGCGCACCGCGATGGTCATGCAGCGTGCGGCCCAGGCGCTCCAGCTCTCGCGCCTCGTCGAGCGCGACGCGACCCGTCTGCAGTTCCAGGCCCAGGAGTCGTTGCTGCAGGAGCTCGTCGAGGGCCGCGTGCAGGACGAGGCGGACGGGCTGGCCCGCGCCCGGGCCCTCGGCATGCGAGCCGCTCCGACCTACGTGCCGGTCGTGGCGCTGTTCGAGCCCACGTCCTTGCCCGACCAGATCGCTCGCCAGCGTCGGGCTCGTGCGCAGCTCGAGTCGATCTTCGAGGCACTGCGCGAGGCACGGGTCAGCGCGATCGCCGGCGGCATCGGCGACGAGCGCGTCGGCATCATCATGGCGCTGCGATCGTCGACCCGCGAGGACACCGCCCTCGAGGCCCTCGCCCGGGCCCTTCCCGCTCGGTCGGTGACACCGTCACCGTCGTCTGGACCCGTGCTCGGCGTGGGCCGCTCGAGCAGCACGCTGCTGGTGGCCGCGTCCCGGATGCGGACCGTGGCCCACATCGCCGAGGCCGCCCGCGCTCTGCCGGCGACCTCGGCACCGTGGTTTCGGTCGACCGACGTCAGGCTGCGGGGGCTGGTCGCCCAGCTCCAGGACGACGAGCGCCTGCTCGGGTTCGCCGAGTCCGAGCTGGGTCCCCTGCTCGCCCACGAGGCCGAGCGCGGCGGCGGCCTCGTCGACCTGCTGCGCACCTACGTCCGGCTGCAGGGCAACAAGGCCGCCGTCGCCCAGGCCGCCCACATCAGCCGTCAGGCCCTGTACGGCAGGCTCCGCAAGATCGAGTCGATCCTCATGGTCGACCTCGACGACGCCGATTCGTCCCTGTCCCTCGGCGTCGCCCTGCTCGTCCACGACATCCGTCAGGGCGGTTCGCCCGCCTGACGGCGCGTCCCACGCTCAGCGCACGACGTCGAAGACCTGCTTCTGGATGCCGTTGGAGTAGGTGTCGTGCTCCGCGAGCGAGAGCTGGGTCGCATCCCGGTCGGCCTCGCTGAACAGCCGCCTGCCGGCGCCCAGCAGGACCGGGAAGACCAGCAGGTGATAGCGGTCGACGAGTCCGGCATCCGCGAGGCCCTGGCCGAGCGTCGCGCTGCCGTGGACCGAGATGGGACCACCCTCGGTCTCCTTGAGCGCCGCGACGTCGTCGATCGAGCGCAGCACCGTCGCCGGCCACCGGGCGTCGTCGTGCTCCAGCGTCGTGGAGACGACGTAGCGGGGCATCGCGTTGTAGCCCGCGAACTCGTCGACCATCGTCGGCCACACCGGGGCGAACGACTCGTACGACGTCCGGCCGAGCAGCAGCGCCCCGGCCTCCTCCTGCTCGCGGCCCTTGATCTCATAGGCCTCGGGCACGAACTCGATGTTCTTGAACGTCCAGCCAGCGTTGCGGTAGCCCGGCTCTCCCCCGGGTGCCTCCATGACGCCGTCGAGGGACGTGAACGCGGTGATGATGAGTGGACGCATGGGTTTCTCCTGTGAGGTGAGGACACTGTCACTCTGTCTTCGAACGGGGGCGACGGCAATCGACACGACGGAACACATCTCTCGACAGATTTTCTCGAGCACTACCGTGACCCCATGACCTCACGGCCCACGACCCTGACGATCCACGGCTCGACCGCCCTGCTCACGCTGGACGATCCCGACCGGCGCAACATCCTGACGTCGCAGATGGTGCGATCGATCGGAGAGGACGTGACCCGTGCGGAGTCCGATCCGGCCGTGAGCACGCTGGTCGTCACCGGCAGCGGCTCGGCGTTCTGTGCCGGGGCCGAGCTCTCCACCCTCGAGAAGTCCGCCGACGGCGACTTCGACGACGTGCGCGAGGTCTATGAGGGGTTCCTGCGCGTGCTGCACTCCCCGCTGGCCACCGTCGCCGCGGTCAACGGGCCGGCCGTCGGCGCAGGCCTCAACCTCGCCCTGGCCTGCGACGTGCGCATCGCCTCGACGGCCGCGCGCTTCGACACCCGGTTCACCCAGCTGCGGATACACCCCGGCGGCGGTCACACCTGGCTGCTGGAGCGGGCGGTCGGCCACCAGCAGGCCACGCTGGCGGTGCTGTTCCAGGAGCGGTGGGACGCCCAGCGTGCCCTCGAGGTCGGCCTCGTGGCACAGGTGGTCGAGCCGGGCGACCTGCTCGACACCGCCCTCGGTCTCGGCGCACGCCTCGACGACGTCGAGCCGGTGCTGGCCCGTCGCCTGGTGTCGACCCTGCGCCAGTCGCAGCAGACGCCCGACCACGCCACGATGCTCGCAGTCGAGACCGAGGCGCAGGCATGGTCGGTGACGCGTCCGGCATTCACCGCCAACGTCCGGGCGCTGCGCGAGGCGATCTCGAGCCGCTGACCACAGGCGCCCCGCCCGGGCGGTGGATCGACAACCTCATCGGCCCCCACCTCCCCAGGGAGGTGGATCGACAACCTCAAACGACGCCATGGGGTTGCAGATCCACCTGCCACGAGCCGGCGAGGTTGCGGATCCACCTGCCACCAGCCGGCGACGTTGCGGATCCACCTGCCACGTGAGGTCAGGCGGTCGGGACCAGCTCAGGGCGAGCGGTGACGGCCGCCAGGCGATCGATCGCCTCGTCGTACTGGACCCGCAGGCTCTCGACGAGCTCGGCGACGGACATCCGGTCCTGGATCGCGCCGATTCCCTGGCCCGATCCCCAGATGTCCTTCCACGCCTTGGCCTCCGAGCCGCTGCCGGAGCCGAAGTTCATGGCTGACGGGTCAGAGACCGGCAGGTCGTCCGGGTCCATGCCGGCGGCCTCGATGCTGCCGCGCAGGTAGTTGCCGTGGATGCCGGTGAACAGGTTGCTGTAGACGATGTCCTTGGCCGTGGAGTCGACGATCATCTGCTTGTAGCCCTCGGCGGTGTTCGCCTCGTGCGTCGAGAGGAACGCCGAGCCGACGTACGCCATGTCGGCGCCCGCCGCCTGGGCCGCGAGGATCGAGCTGCCGTGGGCGATGGCACCCGAGAGCAGCAGCGGACCGTCGAACCAGGCCCGGATCTCCCGGATCAGCGCCAGGGGCGACTGCGTGCCGGCGTGCCCGCCCGCGCCCGACGCGACGGCGATGATGCCGTCGGCACCCTTGTCGATCGCCTTGTGGGCGAACTCGTCGTTGATGACGTCGTGCAGCACGATGCCGCCGTAGGAGTGGACCGCGTCGTTGATCTCGGTGCGGGCGCCCAGCGACGTGATCACGATCGGCACCCGGTGCTCGACGATCACCGCCATGTCCTGCTCGAGCCGGTCGTTGGACCGGTGGACGATCTGGTTGACGGCGAACGGCCCGACCGGCCGGTCGGGGTGGGCGGCCGCGAAGGTCGCGTTCTCCTCGGTGATCTGGGCGATCCAGTCACCCAGCAACGACGCGGGGCGCGCGTTGAGCGCCGGGAAGGAGCCGATGATGCCGGCCCTGCACTGGGCGCCCACGAGCTCGGGACCCGAGCAGATGAACAGCGGTGATCCGACCACGGGGAGCGTGAGCGGACCGGCGAGGGCGGGGACGAGTGCCATGGGACTCCTTGGACGTCGAGACGGTACCCACCGAGCCTAGGTCGACTCCGACGTATGTGCAACTAGTTGCATACATGCTGTGAGCGGCATCACAGACGACGAGGCCCCCACCCGGCTGGTGTGCCGGATGGGGGCCTCGCCAGGCGGCGGATCAGGCCAGGTCGTACCGATCGGCGTCGAGCACCTTGGCGAAGGCGGCCGCGAAGTCGCGGACGAACTTCTCCTTGGCGTCGTCGGCGGCATAGACCTCGGCCAGCGCACGCAGCTCGGAGTTCGAGCCGAACACGAGGTCGGCGCGACTGCCGGTCCAGGAGCCGCTGCCCGACGAGCGGAACAGCGTCGAGTCCTCGTCGATCGGCGCCCACTGCGTGTCGAGGTCGAGCAGGTTGACGAAGAAGTCGTTCGTCAGCACGCCCGGGGTCGCGGTCAGCACGCCGGTGTCGGAGCCGTCGTGGTTGGTGCCGAGGACGCGCAGTCCGCCGACCAGCGCCGTCATCTCCGGCGCCGTGACGCCGAGCAGGTTGGCCTTGTCGACGAGCAGGTACTCAGCCGGCAGGCGGTTGCCCTTGGCCTCGTAGTTGCGGAAGCCGTCGGCCTTGGGCTCGAGGTAGGAGAACGACTCGACATCGGTCTCCTCCTGCGAGGCGTCGCCGCGGCCGGTCGAGACCGACACCGTGAGGTCGACGCCACCGTCGGCAGCGGCCTTCTCGACGGCTGCTGCGCCACCGAGCACGACCAGGTCGGCGATCGAGACGGGCTTGCCGAACGCCGCCTGGACCTGCTCCAGGGCGGTCAGGACCGTGCGCAGCTGCGCCGGGTTGTTGACCTCCCACGAGACCTGGGGCTCGAGGCGGATGCGACCGCCGTTGGCGCCGCCCCGCTTGTCGCTCGCACGGAACGACGAGGCCGCCGCCCATGCGGTCGAGACCAGCTGCGACACCGTGAGGCCCGACGCGAGGATCTGCTGCTTGAGCGCGGCGACGTCCTCGTCGGAGAGCGCGACGCCCGCAGGCACGGGGTCCTGCCAGAGCAGCACCTCGTTGGGGACCTCGGGGCCGAGGTAACGCTGGATCGGACCCATGTCGCGGTGCGTCAGCTTGAACCAGGCGCGCGCGAACGCGTCGGCGAACTCGGCCGGGTTCTCGTGGAAGCGACGCGAGATCGGCTCGTAGATCGGGTCGACACGCAGCGCCAGGTCGGTCGTCAGCATCGTCGGCACGCGACGCGCCGAGTCCGGGGCGGGGCCGGGGACGGCGTCCTTGCCCGCGCCGTCCTTGGGCTGCCACTGGTGCGCGCCCGCGGGGCTCTTGGTGAGCTCCCACTCGTAGCCGAAGAGGTTGTCGAAGTAGCCGTTGCTCCACTGCGTCGGGGTCGAGGTCCAGGTGACCTCGAGGCCGGAGGTGATGGCGTGCTCACCCTTGCCGGACTCGTACGAGCCCTTCCAGCCCAGGCCCATCTCCTCCAGGCCCGCACCCTCGGGCTCGATGCCGACGTAGTCGTCGGGGTTGGCCGCGCCGTGGGTCTTGCCGAAGGTGTGGCCGCCGGCGATGAGGGCGACGGTCTCCTCGTCGTTCATCGCCATGCGGGCGAACGTGTCGCGGATGTCGCGCGCCGACGCCAGCGGGTCCGGGACGCCCTCGGGGCCCTCGGGGTTGACGTAGATGAGGCCCATCTGCACGGCCGCGAGCGGCTGCTCGAGGTCACGGTCGCCGGAGTAGCGCTGCTCGCCGCCGCGCTCACCACCGAGCCACTCGGTCTCGGGTCCCCAGTAGACGTCCTCGTCGGGCTCCCACACGTCGGCACGACCGCCGGCGAAGCCGAACGTCTCGAAGCCCATGGTCTCGAGCGCGACGTTGCCCGTGAGCACCATCAGGTCGGCCCAGGAGAGATTCTGGCCGTACTTCTTCTTGACCGGCCACAGCAGGCGACGGGCCTTGTCGAGGTTGCCGTTGTCGGGCCAGCTGTTGAGCGGCGCGAACCGCTGCTGGCCTGCACCTGCACCGCCCCGCCCGTCGCTCACGCGGTAGGTGCCGGCGCTGTGCCACGCCATGCGGATCATGAACGGGCCATAGTGACCGTAGTCGGCCGGCCACCAGTCCTTGGAGTCGGTCAGCACGGCGGCGATGTCGGCCTTGACCTCGGCGAGGTCGAGCGAGGAGAACGCCGCGGCGTAGTCGAAGTCGCCGCCGAGCGGGTTGGACTCGGCCGGGTTCTTGGCGAGGATCTTGAGGTTGAGGCGCTGGGGCCACCAGCCGCGGTTGCCGCCACCCTGCGTGGGATAGGGCGCACGATCGTGCGCGACCGGGCACTTCGCGGACGTCTCGTTCATCTCGCCGACTTCGGCGTTGGTGGGCTCGGACATGAGCGATCCTCTCGGGTCAGGGATGGGTGGACGTGCAGGCAGGGCAGGTGCCCCAGTAGATGACCTCGGCCTCGTCGATCGTGAAGCCGTGGTGGTCGGAGGCGTGCAGGCACGGGGCCTCGCCGACAGCGCAGTCGACGTCGGCGATCGAGCCGCACGAGCGGCAGATGACGTGGTGGTGGTTGTCTCCGACCCGCGACTCGTAGCGCGCGACGGAGCCGGAGGGCTGGATGCGACGCACGAGGCCCGCAGCCGTGAACGCCTTCAGGACGTCGTAGACGGCCTGGTGGGACACGTCACCGGCGGACTGCCGGACGACCCCGATGATCGAGTCGGTGTCGGCGTGCGGGTGGTCGTGCACCGCGGCCAGGACCGCCAGACGGGGCCGGGTGACGCGCAGCGAGGCCTCGCGCAGCTCGCGCTCGAGCTCGGCCGTCGTGGTCATGGGACGACCCTACCGGCAATCTTGAACGAGTCAAGAAACGCCAGGTGATCAGACGGTGAAGGTCGCCCCGTCGACCGCGGCCGGGTCGAGCAGGAGGTCGAGCAGGATGTCCTGGACGACGGCGAGCACGTCGGTCTCGGGGGCGACGCTGGCCGCGAACCCGGCGAGATAGAGCAGGTTCTTGAAGAACAGCACGAGGTCCTTGGGCATGCGGAACCCGTTGCGGGCCATCACCTGCAGGAGGCGGCCCAGCGTCACGCCGAGCTGGTCGAAGGTCACCTCGCCCCGCGTGCGGTCACGCAGCAGGTCAAGCTCGATCTGGAGCTCGTCGACCAGGGGGCCGACCTCGGCGTCCGGCGAGATGGCCCCGAAGGCCCTCATCGCCTCGATCTGGCCGGCGGCGTCGTTGACGGCCCACGCCGCGAGGTACTGCACGAGACCTGCGCGCTGCGCGGCGTCCAGGCGACCGGCGATGCCGAAGTCGACGAGCGAGAACGTCCCGCGCGACGGGTCGATCAGCACGTTGCCGGCGTGGAGGTCGCCGTGGAACACCCCGTGCTTGAGCGTCGCCTCGAGCACGCCCTTGATGCCCAGGTGCAGCAGCTGCTCCCCGTCGACGTTGCTCGTGCCGTCCAGCCGGGCGTAGGAGACGCCGGGCAGGTGCTCCATGACCAGGACCCGCTCGGTCACCATGCCGGGCACCGGTCGCGGCGCCATCATGTGCTCGGCGCCCAGCGCCTCGAGGACCGCGCTGGAGTCGACCAGGTTGGCCGCCTCGAGGCGGAAGTCGAGCTCCTCGAGCGCCAGCTGGGCGAACAGCTCGACGAAGCCGGTCAGGTTGGCCGACCGCGCGCCACCGTTGAACCGCTCGGCCGCTGCGGCCGCGAGGGCCAGGGTCTCGACGTCCGTGCGGAACCGCCGGAGCAGGCCAGGACGGCGGACCTTGACGACGACGTCGGTGCCGTCGTCGAGCCGGCCGCGGTGCACCTGTCCGATCGACCCGGCCGCCATCGGCTCGTCGTCGAGCCACGCGAGCCGGCCACGCAGCGGCCCGAGCTCGCGCTCGACGACCTCGAGCGCGACACCGGGGGCCAGTGGCGGGGCCTCGTCACGGCACCACGCGAACGCCGTGACCCACTCGTCGGGGAGGAGCCCGTCCGCGGTCGCGATGAACTGACCGAGCTTGACGTACGCCGGTCCGCTCTCGCGCACCAGCCGCTGGACCCGGGCGAGCGTCCCCGCGCTCACGTCAGCGGGCTCGATCCGCAGCCCGACCGCGGCCGAGGCCGCGGCGAGCAGCTGGAACGGCGCCCCCGGCGCGGCAGCGGTGAGCACCCGCCATCCGGTCGAGGCGAAGGACGCCACGGTGTCGGGCCACAGACGCGGCGCCGCCAGCCGTCGGGCGTCACGCGCCACGGCGGCGCGGCGGGCGTCCGCCTCCTGGTGCCAGCGCAGCGCCTGCTCGGTCAGGCCCGGCACGTCGGCCAGCCGCCTCGACGCGCGGATCAGCGCGTCCACCCGCGGCGGGGCGGCGAGAACGGGGACGTCAGGAAGCGTTGTCATACTCGGAGAATGTCACATACCTACAGAATGTGCGAGGGGTCCGGGCGGGCGACGCTCGACACACTCAGCGCTACGGGCGCCAGTCCAGCACGTGCATCCGGTGCGTTCCCGGCACGCCCTTGAGCACGGCCTCGCGGGTCTCGAGGACGGTCACGGCGTCGCCGAGCGTGCCGACCAGGGCCTCGCTGACCAGCACCTCTCCCCCGTCGGCCTGGGCGGCCACGCGCGCCGCGAACGCCACGTTGCGACCGAACAGGTCGTTGTCGCGACGGACCGCCGATCCTTTGTGGGCGCCGATGCGCACCGCGACGCCGTGCAGCCGCGAGCCGGGACGGACCCGCGCCAGCTCGCGCTGGATGTCGAACGCCGCACCGACGGCCTGCGACGCCTCGGCGAAGGCCACCATGAAGCCGTCTCCCTGGGTCTTGACGACATGACCTGCATGGGCGTCGATCGCCCGCTGCAGCATGCGGTCGTGGCGGGCCAGGAGCCTGACCCAGCCGCGATCACCGAGGCGGTGGTTGAGGGCCGTCGAGTCCTGGATGTCGGAGAACATGATGGTGACCGTGCCATCGGTCGACGCGAGCCGCGCCAGGTCAGGGCGCTCGACGTCCGCCCACTGCAGCAGGTCGTCGATCGAGCTGCGGAACGCCCCTCCGAACCCGTGGTCGCGGACCTTCATGGCCGTCCCCAGCACCGTGCGGACCGCGTCGGTGGGCGACGGCACCAGGCGAGGTCGGTCGAGCTGGGCCTGGACGTGGGCCAGCTCGCGGCGCGCTCGCCCGAGCCGCACCACCACGACCACCAGTGCTGTCGCGAGCGCGGCGGTCGACGCCGCCAGCACGACCTCGAGGGCTGACACGGAACCACCGTAGTGGGTGGAGGCCCCCCTCACCTTGCGCGAACGGTCAGGTGGAGTTGGATGGTGGACATGCCCCTCGACCTCGCGCTCCCCGCCAGCGGGCGCGCCACGGGCCCTTGACGCTGCTCGCCGACCGCTACGAGCTGATCCGGGAGATCGGTCGTGGGGGCATGGGCACGGTGTGGCTCGGTCACGACACCGTGCTGGACCGCCGGGTCGCGATCAAGCAGCTCGGCATGGCGCCCGGCGGAGGCACGCCCGACCTCGCCCGGGCGGAGCGTGAGGCCCATCTCGCCGCGCGGGTCAACCACCAGAACGTCGTCGCCGTGTTCGACCTCGTCGATCACGACGGGCAGCAGTGGCTCGTGATGGAGCACGTCGGTGGTGCGAGCCTGGCCGGGCTCATCGCCGAGGACGGCGCGCTGAGCCCCGACGACGTGGGACCGCTCCTCCACCAGGTCGCCGGGGCGCTCGCGGCCGCCCACGATCACGGCATCGTGCACCGCGACGTCAAGCCGTCCAACATCCTGCTGACGCCCGACGGCACCGCGAAGCTCTCCGACTTCGGCATCGCCCGCGCCCACGCCGACGCCTCACTGACGCAGACCGGCATCCTGACCGGCTCACCGGCCTACCTCTCGCCCGAGGTCGCGACCGGCCGCCCGGCCACGGCCGCCAGCGACGTCTGGTCGCTCGGCGCGACGATCTTCCACGCACTCACGGGCATGCCCCCGTACGAGGTGGGCGACAACGTGCTGGGGGCGATGTATCGCATCGTCCACGAGCAGCCACCCACCCTCGATGCCTCGTCGTCGCTCGAGCCACTCGTGACGGCGATGATGCAGCACGACGCGTCGGCCCGCCCCACGATGGCCGCGGTCGAGCGGTCAGTCGCCGAGCTCGTCGGCCTGCCGTCGAATGACGTCCCGCCGTCGTCGGCCCCGGCTCCCGCGCGGCAGCCGGCGACGATGCACCTCCCCCTCCCCAGCGCGCCGAGCACGCCCGAGCCCTCGGCGACCACGGCGTTCAGGCCCCTCGGTGCCCCCGCGGACGTTCCCACCACGTCACCCGACGCCGCTCGCCGTCGGCCGTCGATCCCCTCCCCCCGCGCCCTGGCAGTGGGTGCAGCCGTCGGGGTCGCGGCGATCGTGCTCGTGACCCTGCTGACACGCGGCGACGAGCCGGCGACCGATGCACCCCGCGCCGGTGCGACCAGCTCCGAGCAGTCGCCCGGGGCCGGCGACGGCGCGACGACGGCCGAGCAGCTGGAGGGCTTTGCGGCCGACTACCTGGTGGCCGCGAGCAACGACCCCGAGGCGGGGTTCGCGATGCTCACCCCGGAGTACCAGGACCAGAGCGGCGGGATCGCCGGCTACGAGTCGTTCTGGGGCGGGGTCAGCAACCTCGACGTCAAGGACGTGCGCGGCGATCCGGACGCGATGACGGTGTCGTACACCTACGACTACGACTACGACGACCGCCAGCGCACCGAGAGCGTGACCCTGCAGCTGGTGCGGTCCGGCGACAGCTTCCTGATCTCCGGCGCCACGTAGCGCGACCGCGCTCGGTGGCACTCACTAGGCTCACGGTCATGGCCACCGTCATCCTCGTCCGGCACGGACGCACCACCGCCAACGCGAGCGGCGTCCTCGCCGGACGGACCGCCGGCGTCAAGCTCGACGAGACCGGTCGCACCCAGGCCGCCCGCACGGGCGAGCGCCTGTCCGTCGTCCCGCTGGTCGGTCTCGTGACGAGTCCGCTCGAGCGGTGCCGCCAGACGGCCCGCGCGATCCTGCAGCAGCAGCCCGACTCCCTCTCGACGGCGATCGAGAAGGGCATCACGGAGTGCGACTACGGCGAGTGGCAGGGCCGCAAGCTCGCCGAGCTCGCGAAGGAAGACCTCTGGAAGGTCGTCCAGGGCCAGCCGTCAGCCGCGGCCTTCCCCGGAGGCGAGTCCCTCGCCACGATGCAGGCCCGGTCGGTCGCTGCGATCCGCCGTCACGACGCGGCGTTCGAGGCCGAGCACGGTCCCGGCGCCGTCTGGGTCGCGGTCAGCCACGGCGACATCATCAAGTCGATCCTGGCCGACGCCCTCGGCATGCACCTCGACCTGTTCCAGCGCATCAACGTCAACCCGGCATCCGTCTCGATCGTGCGCTACGGCGCAGCGCGGCCCGACGTGGTCGCGACCAACACCGATGCCGGTGACCTGTCGTGGCTGCGCGCCAAGCCCGCCGGCGACGACGCAGCGGTCGGCGGAGGAGCGGGTCCCGGGGCTCCCGCCTAACATGGAACCCATGCCTCCCCTCGTCCACGGATTCGACTGGCCGGACCGGTTCGTCGTCGGCACGGTCGGCGAGCCCGGCGCCAGGACATTCTTCCTCCAGGCCCGCTCCGGCAAGCAGCTCGTCAGCGTCGCGATCGAGAAGGAGCAGTCTGCCGCCCTCGCCGAGAAGATCGAGGAGGTGCTCGACGAGCTGATGGCCGAGGACGGCAACCCGTTCAGCGTCCCTGCCCTCACGCCGGCCGGTCTCGTCGACAACGACCCGCTCGAGCAGCCCGTCGAGGAGCAGTTCCGCGCCGGCGCGATGAGTCTTGGCTGGGATCCGTCGACCGCCCAGGTCGTCATCGAGGCGTTCCCGGTGCTGGTCGTCGATCCCGAGGAGCTCGAGACGCTCGACCTCGCGGAGATGGAGCCCGAGGAGGTCCTGCTCGTCCGCATCCCGGTCGGCAGTGCCCGCGCGTTCTCCAAGCGGACCCGCGAGGTGGTCGGCGCCGGACGTCCGATCTGCCCGCTGTGCAGCGTCCCGATGGACTCTGACGACCACGTCTGCGAGCTGCCCGAAGGGTTCCGGTGACGACCGACCTCGACCTCGACGGTGACCTCGAGCTCGAGGGCCGCATCATGCCGGCATCCAACGCCACCTTCGTCGGCCGCATCGGCGACGTCGCCGTGGTCTACAAGCCGATCTCGGGCGAGCAGCCCCTCTGGGACTTCCCCGATGGCCACCTCGCGCACCGCGAGGTGGCTGCCTACCTGGTCTCCGAGGTGTTCGGCGGCGACGTCGTGCCTCGCACCTGGCTGCGCGACGGCCCGCTCGGCCCCGGCATGGTCCAGCTGTGGCAGGACACCGATCCGGAGCAGGACGCCGTCGACCTGGTGCTCGCAGGCAGGATGCCCGACCACGGGTGGCGCCACGTCTTCGACGGCTACGACGGACGCGATCGCCGGGTCTCCCTGATCCACGAGGACACCCCCGAGCTGCGCCGCATGGCCGTGTTCGACATCGTCGTCAACAACGCCGATCGCAAGGGCGGGCACGTCCTGGAGATGGCGGGCGGCCACCGGCACGGCATCGACCACGGTCTGACCTTCCACGCCGAGCACAAGCTGCGCACCGTCCTGTGGGGCTGGCTGGACGAGCCCCTCGACACCGACGAGATCGCCGCCGTCGAGCGGGTCCGTGCTGCGCTCGACGGCGATCTCGCGGCGGTGCTCGCACCGCTCGTCAACGACGTCGAGATCGCAGCACTCATCGGCCGGTGCGAGGGGCTGCTGCGCCGGGGCACGTTCCCTGCTCCCCGTGGCGAGATGCCCGCGATCCCCTGGCCACCGTTCTGATGGGCCCCACACCCGACGTCCTCCTGGTCGGCTGCGGCGACCTCGGCGCCGACATCGGTCTGCGGCTGGCCGCGCGCGGCCACGGCGTCGTGGCGATCCGTCGTCGGGCCGAGCTCGTCCCCGAGCCCCTGCAGGGGCTGGCGGTCGACCTGTCGCGCGAGGCGCCTGCCCTCCCCCCGCTCGACCTCGGCCTGCTGGTCGTCGCGCTGACGGCCCGACCACGCAGCGAGGAGAGCTATCGCGCGACCTACGTCGACGGGATGGGCCGGGCCCTCGACGCGCTCGACCGTGCCGCCCAGGTGCCACGGCGTGCCGTGCTGATCTCGTCCACGGGCGTCTACGGTGACGTGCCCGGCGACGAGATCCTCGACGAGGACACCCCGCCGCAGCCCGCCGACGGTCCCGCGCGCATGCTGCTCGAGGCCGAGCGGCTGTTCGCGGAGCGGGTGCCTGCCGGGACGGTGCTGCGACTCTCCGGGCTCTACGGCCGTGGCACCGCGCGGCTCGTCACGCAGGTCCGTGAGGGCAACGTCACCGACCCGAACCGCTGGACCAACCGCATCCACCGTGACGACGCCGCGGCCGCGGCCGTCCACCTGCTCACCCGCGCCGAGGCACCCGGTCGCCTCTACGTCGGCACTGACGACGAGCCCGCCCTTCTGGGCGACGTGGCGGCCCATCTCGCCGCCGGGCTCGACGTGCCCGCTCCCCCCGTGGCCGACCCCGCGCTCGGCCACGGCAAGCGACTGTCCAACGCCCGGCTCCGGGCCACCGGGTGGGTGCCGCAGCACCCGACCTACCGCGAGGGCTACGCCGACTGACACGGATCGGCCCTTCCTGCACGCCGAGACGGGTGTCGGGTGTCCCACACCGCCAGGTCGGAATGCTCCTTGCGCAAAGGCGTTGAACCCGAAGGCGCGTGTCCACCGATCGCGCCTCCGCAACGTTCAGGAGCAGGTATGTCTGATGTGTTCGAGCCGATCAAGGTCGGCACCTGGGATCTTCCGCAGCGCTTCGTGATGGCGCCCCTCACCCGCAACCGCGCCGGCGAGCACCAGGTGCCGCGCGACATCGCCGTGACCTACTACGGGCAGCGCGCCGGAGCGGGCCTCATCATCACCGAGGGCACCCAGCCCAGCGCCGTCGGCCAGGGCTACCTCGACACGCCGGGCATCCACACCCCCGAGCAGGTCGCCGGCTGGCGTGCCGTCGCCGACGAGGTGCACGCCAACGGCGGACGCATCGTGGTCCAGCTGATGCACGTGGGACGCATCGCGCACCCTGACAACAAGAACGGCCTCGAGACCGTCGCGCCCAGCGCGATCCCCGCGCCCGGGAAGATGATCACGGCGAACGGCTCGGTCGATCACGTCGTCCCGCGGGCCCTGGCGACCGACGAGATCCCCGGCATCGTCGCTGAGTTCGTCCACGCCGCGAAGTCCGCGATCGAGGCCGGCCTCGACGGCGTCGAGATCCACTCTGCCAACGGCTACCTGCTGCACCAGTTCCTCGCGCCGTCCTCCAACGAGCGCACCGACGAGTACGGCGGGTCGCCCGAGAACCGCGCCCGTCTGACCCTCGAGGTGACGGCAGCCGTCGCCGAGGCCATCGGCGGCGACCGGGTCGGCATCCGCATCTCGCCCGCCCACAACATCCAGGGCGTGCTCGAGGAGGATCCGGCCGACGTGGCAGCGACGTACACGCACCTGGTCGACGGCCTCGCGCCGCTCGGCCTGGCCTACCTCAGCGTGCTCGCCGACCCGACCACCGATCTGGTCAAGGACCTGCGGACGCGCTTCGGCGGCACGTTCATCGCCAACACCGGCTTCTCCGACGTCACCGAGCTCGACCAGGTGACCGACTTGGTCGACGGCGGCCTCGCCGACCTCGTCGCGGTGGGTCGCGAGTACATCGCCAACCCGGACCTCGCCGTCCGCTGGCGCACCGGAGCCGCACTGAACGTGCCGAACCAGGAGACGTTCTACGGTGGCGGAGCCGAGGGCTACACCGACTACCCGACGCTCGACGAGGCGTCTGCCTAGACACCTGCATCGAGCTGGCACGGCGCGGTCCCGGATGATCCGGGCCGCGCCGTGGTCGTTGCAGCGGGCCACGCGATCTGACGCACGAGCAGAGCCGACGCCCTAGACGCGTCGCCCCTGCTCGCTCTCGACGAGCCGCCGAACTGTGGTCTCAATCCCGGGCTCGAAGGCGGTGTACCCGAAGACCGGCCGGCTACTCCTGCACGGCGGCCTTGGTCCGTGCGTAGTGACGCCGCGCCTTGGTGCGGTTGCCACACGCCTCCATGGAGTGCCACTTGCGCCGGTTGGCCGCGCTGCGATCGACGAGGAAGTGCTGGCAGTCCGGGTCCGCGCACGGACGGATCCGCGACCCGTTCGCCGCCTGCAGCGACGCCCACTCCTCGACCGCCCGAGCTCCCACGGCGCTCCGGTCGGGCACGTCGAGCACCCACTCCATGCCGTCGGCCTCCAGCACGGCCTTCTTGCGCATGACCTCGACCCAGGGCGTCAGCGCCTCACGCTCCAGATTCCCCCGCAGGACGTCCACCAGGACCGTCCGCACCTCGCGGGCCCCGGCGATCTCCTCGGACGACCCGGTGCCGCCGCGCGCACGGAGCCAGGCGCGTGCCTGGGCCTCATCACCGATCTCGTCACGCAGGCCGTCGGGCCACACGATCCTCGAGTTCACGAGGTCGAGCAGCAGCGACGGCGGCGTTGGCGGGGAGTTCATCTTCTAACCATACCAAGGAAGTTGACGAGTTAGGTGCTTCGTGCTTGAGTGGAACTAACCAGACGAAATAGTTCATCCGGTTAGATTCGAGAGAGGCTCATCATGTCGTTCGTCATTGTCGGCCAGGAAAACGGCCAGGACATCCAGATCTACTTCGAGGACCACGCACCGCTGGCCGAGGGCACGGGCCAGACCGTCGTGCTGATCCATGGCTACCCGCTCGACGGACGGTCGTGGGAGAAGCAGACGTTCGCACTGCTCAACGCCGGCTACCGGGTCGTGACCTACGACCGCCGCGGCTTCGGGCAGTCGAGCCAGCCCACCGTGGGCTACGACTACGACACCTTCGCCGCAGACCTCAACACCGTGCTCGAGACCCTCGACCTCACGGACGTCGTGCTCGTCGGCTTCTCGATGGGGACCGGCGAGGTCGGCCGCTACATCAGCACCTACGGCTCGGCGCGCGTCGCCAAGGCCGCGTTCCTCGCCTCGCTCGAGCCGTTCCTGCTCCAGACCGACGACAACCCGGCCGGCGTGCCCGCCGAGGTCTTCGACGGCATCAAGGCAGCGGCCACGGCCGACCGGTTCAGCTGGTACGACGACTTCTACCAGAACTTCTACAACCTCGACGAGAACCTCGGCACCCGGATCAGCGAGGCCGTCGTGCGCGGCAGCTGGATCACCGCCGTCAGCGCATCGTGGTTCGCAGCCTTCGCCGTCGTGCCGACCTGGCTGACCGACTTCCGCGCCGACATCCCCAAGATCGACGTGCCGTCGCTCATCGTCCACGGCACGAGCGACAACATCCTGCCGATCGACTCGACGGGGCGCGAGTTCACCAAGCTGCTCCCCTCGGCGAAGTACGTCGAGATCGAGGGCGCCCCGCACGGCCTGCTGTGGACCCACGCCGACGAGATCAACACGATCCTGCTCGACTTCCTCGCCAGCTGATCCCTGCCAGCTGATCCCTGCGCAACGACTCGGACCCCCGATCGGCTGATGCTGATCGGGGGTCCTGCCCATCCGCGCTGCTAGGTTCTTGGCCAACCAGCCCCGGTCGCGGAGGAGCCGTCGATGGACGTTCTCGACCTCAGAGGTCTCGACGACTGGCTGGGCTGGCTGGCCGAGCACCACAGATCGAGGGCCGTCGCCCGCGCGGTCGCCGACCTCACGAGCGGCTGACCGGTGCATCCTCCTCGGCGCGGCCCGGGTGGCGCGGCCACCAGAAGCGCTCGCCGATCAGGGTCGCGAGCGCGGGCACGAGGACACTGCGCACCACGAGCGTGTCGAGCAGCACGCCGATGCCCACGATGACACCGATCTGCGTGAGCGTCACCAGCGGCAGCACCCCCAGCACCGCGAACACCGCTGCCAGCACGACCCCGGCACTCGTGATCACACCACCGGTGACGGCCAAGGCAGTCGTCATGGCTCCCGCGATCGGCTGGTGGGCGGACTCCTCACGCGCGCGGGTCGCCAGGAAGATGTTGTAGTCGACACCCAGCGCCACCAGGAAGATGAAGGCGAACAGCGGCACCGGCAGGTCGAGCGCCGGGAAGTCGAACCAGTGCGTGAAGACGAACCACCCGGCACCCATCGCCGTCAGGTAGGTCGCCACGACCGTGAGCACCAGGACCGCGGCCGCGACGATCGATCTCAGCAGCACCAGCAGGATCGCCAGCACGATCAGCAGCACCGCCGGGATGATGAGCAGCCGGTCGTGCGAGGCCGCGGCGGCGGCATCGAGGTCTTGCGCGTCCGGACCACCGACGAGCGCAGCATCGCCGAGCTCGGCCCGCAGACGATCGATCGTCGCCGCGGCCCGGTCCGACCCCCGGTCGCTGTCGAGCACCACGTCGAGCTCGGCCCAGTCGTCGGACGCCGGTCCGGCCGCGATGGACGAGACGCCCTCGACGCCCTTCACCCGGACGCTCACAGCATCGGCGTCCGCCGGCTCGACCAGCACGACGGTCGGCTCGGCGAAGCCGGCCGGGAAGGCCTTCGCGAGCGCCTCCTGACCGATCACCGACTCGGGGGTCTCGCGGAACCGCTCGTTCTGCGTGAGCCCGACCTGCAGCCCGGCGGCACCCGCACCGAGAAGGATCAGCAGGGCCAGCGACCCGGCGGCGAACGAAGCGGGCCGTCGTACGACCGAGGCCCCGACCCGTGACCACAGACCGGTGCGCGTCGGGTCGTCCTGGCCCAGGCGCGGCACGAACGGCCAGAACAGCCCACGCCCGAACAGCACCATGGCGGCCGGCAGCGCGACGAGGCCGAACAGGACCGCCACCACGATGCCGATCGCCGCCGACCAGCCGAGGGCACGGTTCGACGGGGTGTCGGCGAACGAGAGCGTCAGCAGCGCCAGCGTGACGGTGCCGGAGCTGGCCAGAATGGCCGGCGCAGCCTGGCGCCACGCCGCGCGCATCGCGGCGAATCGGTCGGCGTGACGTCGCAGCTCCTCGCGGTATCGGGCGATCAGCAGGAGCGCGTAGTTGGTGCCGGCCCCGAACACCAGCACCGACGTGATGCCCGTCGTGGAGCCGTCGACGCTGTAGTCGAACACCTGGGTCGCCGTTGCGACGGCCAGGGCTGCGACCCGGTCGCCCACCGCGACGACGACGAGCGGAACGAGCCAGAGCCACGGGCTTCGATAGGTCACCAGCAGCAGGATCGCCACGACCAGCGCCGTCGAGACGAGCAGACGCACGTCAGCGCCCGCGAACACGTCCTCGAGGTCAGCGGTGAACGCGGGCCCGCCGGTCACCTGGGCGCTCAGGTCCTGCGGCAGGCCATCGGCCACGGCAGCGCGGATGTCGGCGACCCGGTCGGATCCCTTCGACGCCGTCAGCGGGACGGCGAGCAGCGCGACGTCGCCGTCGTCGGAGAAGACCGGCTTCAGCTCTCCGCCACCGACCGTGAACCGCCCCAGGACGTCTGCCAGGTCCCCGACGGCAGCCCGATCGCCCGCCTCGAGAGAGGCACCCGGGCGACTCACGACGACGATCGCGGGCGCAACATCGCTCGAGGGCAGGGTCTCCTGCAGGCGGGCGACCGTCGTCGAGTCAGCGGAGTCCGGCAGCCCTGCAGTGGGTGCGTCAGACTCCTGGGCCTGCGGCGCCAGGGCGAACATCGCTGCGGAGAGCGCCACGAACAGCAGGGTCACGACGACCGACGTGCGGCGACCAGGCGCTTGCTGCTTCACTTTAGTTCCATCATCGAATGATTCCACGAACGAAATAGTACGATGTCGGCATGACCAACGCCAATCGGCGCGACATGGGGTCCGCGGCGTCCGACGACCTCGTCCGCGAGCTGCGCATCTTCGCCGGCGAGATCGAGCGCTACATCCTGCAGATGAGCCACACGCACTCGATGCATCGCACCGACCTGGCGGCCATCGCCCTCGTCATGGATCGCGAGACGACGACCCCCAAGGACATCAGCGACGGCCTGGGGCTGAGCCCGTCGGCGACGACGGCCATGCTCGACCGGCTCGAGCGCGCCGGCCACGTGACCCGTGAACGCGTCGAGACCGATCGTCGGTCGGTGCACGTGGAGATCACCGACACGGCCATCGCCGTCGGCGGATCCATGTTCGGCATCCTCGCCCGCCACATGCGCCAGGTGCTCGACACCCAAGACGACGCGGAGCTGGCCCGCACCGCGGCCCTGATGGAGCAGATCAACACCGCAACCCGCGCAGCCAGCGCCGAGGCCGCCGGAGCCTGAGCGCGAGAAGTCGGTCACACTTTCCGACAGGTGTCGATACTCGCGATATAGTTGAACAGTCACGTACTTGTGGCGCCGGCCTCTGACGATCCTGACGTTGCTCCCCCGACGTGACGTCACTCGTTCGAGAAAGGCATCACCATGACCACCACTGCACGCGCTGCCGTCATCCGCGCGACCGACGCGGAGTTCACCTTCGAGGACATCGTCCTCGACGACATCACCCCGTCGGAGATCCTCGTCCGGATCGTCGCCACCGGGCTGTGCCACACCGATCTTGCGGTCGTCCACGGCCACATCCCCGGCACCTTCCCGCTGGTCCTGGGCCATGAGGGTGCGGGCATCGTCGAGCAGGTCGGCAGCAGCGTGACCGACTTCGTCGTCGGCGACCACGTCGCCGCCTCCTTCGCCTCGTGCGGCCACTGTGCCAACTGCCTCACCGGGCGCGAGGCCTACTGCCTCAACTTCATGCTGCTCAACATCGCCGGCGTCCGCGAGGACGGGTCGACCACGATCCAGACACCTGCCGGCGAGACCGTCCACGGCTCGTTCTTCGGGCAGTCGTCCTTCGCGACCCACGCCATCGTCAGCGCGCGCAACGCCGTCAAGATCCCCGAGGACGTCCCCCTGGAGATCGTCGGGCCGCTGGGGTGCGGCATCCAGACCGGCGCGGGGACCGTGCTCAACTCCTTGGCCGTGCCGGCCGGCTCGAGCATCATCGTCTCGGGCACCGGAGCGGTCGGACTGTCCGCCATCATGGCCGCGAAGGTCGCCGGGGCCACCACCATCATCGCTGTCGACGTGCTCGACGAGCGACTCGCCTTCGCCCAGAAGCTCGGCGCGACCCACGTCGTGAACGGCAGCACCACCGACGACGTCGTGGCCACCATCATGGGCATCACCGACGGTCTCGGTGCCGACTACGCCGTCGACACGACCGCCGTCCCGACCGTCATCGAGAACGCGATCAACGCCACCCGCTTCGGCGCGTCGATCGCCCTGGTCGGCGTGGGCAAGCCGGACGCCGTCCTCCCCCTCGCGCTGGTCACGGGAGCCGGCAAGACCCTGGTGGGAGCCATCGAGGGCGACGCGGTGCCGCAGGTCTTCATCCCCCAGATGCTGCAGCTGTACCGGGCCGGGCTCTTCCCGTTCGACGAGCTCATCACGACGTATGCCTTCGACGACATCGACCAGGCCATCGCCGACACCCAGTCGGGCGCTGCAGTGAAGGCCGTCCTCACGATGGCCTGAGACCATGGCCTCATGACGACCGACCCCCGCACGCGCCGCACGGTGGCTGCTCTCCGTGAGGCGCTGCGGGGGCTGCTGGTCGACCGCGACCTCGACTCCATCACAGTGAGCGAGGTCTGCCGTGTCGCCGGCGTCCGCAGAACCAGCTTCTACACGCACCACCAGGGTGTCGGCGAGCTCCTCACGGCGATGCTGGTCGAGGAGATGGACCAGCCACTCGCCCTGCCCGACACCAGCCAGATGTCGATTCCCCAGCTGGCCGAGCACTTCCAGGAGACGCTGGTCGACGCGTTCCGAGTCATCACCCGCGACCGTGCCCAGTTCCGCGCTGCCTTCGCGTCGAGCACCTCCTCGCACCTGCGGGACGCCCTCGAGGCCAACTTCGCCCGCCGTCTCGAGATCGCCCTGGTCGAGTGGCGTGGCCACGGAACCGCGCTCGAGGTCTTCGACCCGGTGGCCGTGCCGTTCGCCGCCGCTGGCCTGGCCGGCTCGGTCCAGGCGTGGGCCCTCAGCGACCGCGACGATCCTGTCGCCTGGGCCGAGAGCATTCGCGACCAGATGCCACCGTGGTGGCCCCGGCCCACGGCGTCCTGACCCCTCGCACCTCCTGGACACAGCAATGGCCTGTTCCGACCACCGCGGTGGTCGAAACAGGCCATTGGATGATCACAGCAGCTGGCGCTTGCGCACAGAAGTACTGGATCAATGCAGCGAGGCCGCCCCTAGTGGGGCGGCCTCGCGCTAATGATTGTCCGGCGACGTCCTACTCTCCCACACAGTCTCCCGTGCAGTACCATCGGCGCTGAGAGGCTTGACTTCCGGGTTCGGAATGTAGCCGGGTATTTCCCTCTCGCCATGGTCGCCGAAACTCTATTGAGATATCAACAAACCCTTCCCCGTTCACCAACCACGAACCCGTGGGTGTGGTGGTGTGGGGTGGTTCCCGATCATATCTCGGGAACCTCACAGTGGACGCGGTGCTGGCTTTTGAGGGCACAGCCATCTTTGTAAGAAACAAGCCCTCGGCCTATTAGTACCGGTCGGCTCCACACATTGCTGTGCTTCCACCTCCGGCCTATCAACCCAGTGGTCTGCTGGGGGC
>NZ_JABSTZ010000019.1 GCF_013283745.1 Aeromicrobium stalagmiti | reverse complement strand
TGTGATGTCCAGGGAGGTTGTCCCGTTTTGCGGGGCGAGTCGATCTGACGGGTGAAGGCCTCCTGTTGTGGAGTGGAGCTATCTAGGAACCGCTTCACGACCAGGAGGCCTTCATGTCCCACGCTAACGCCACGCTCACCCCCATCACACGTCTGAGGCTCGCTGTCCTCGTCGTCGACGACGACTGGACGTATGCGACCGCCGCCAAACTGTTCATGGTTTCGCCCAGGACCGCGAAGAAGTGGGCTGACCGATACCGGGCCGACGGTGCCGCGGGGATGGTCGACCGCAGCTCGCGACCGTGCACGAGCCCGACCAAGACACCACCGGCGATCGTGCGCAAGATCGTCCGGGCACGGCTGCGTCGCAGGCTCGGTCCGGTCCAGATTGCTGGCGAACTCGGGATGCAGGCCTCGACCGTTCACGCGGTGCTCAAGCGCTGTCGGATCAGTCGGCTATCCCACATCGACCGGATCACCGGCGAGCCTTTGCGGCGTTACGAGCACGACTACCCCGGGTCGATGATCCACGTTGATGTCACAAAATTCGGCAACATCCCCGATGGTGGCGGACACCGGTTCGTCGGCCGTCAGCAAGGCGCCAAGAACAAGATCGCGACCTCAGGACTGCCTCGCGGCAAGGACCACAAGCCACGCACCGGGACAGCGTTCGTCCACACTGTCATCGACGACCACTCCCGCGTCGCCTACGCCGAGATCTGCGCCGACGAGAAAGCCGCCACCGCGATCGGCGTGCTCGAACGCGCCGTGGCCTGGTTCGCCGACCATGGCGTCACGGTCGAACAGGTCCTGTCCGACAACGGGTCCTGCTACCGGTCTCACGCCTGGCGAGACGCCTGCGTCGAGCTCGACATCAAGCACAAGCGGACCCGGCCCTACCGGCCCCAGACCAACGGGAAGATCGAACGGTTCCACCGCACCCTCGGCGACGGATGGGCCTACGGCCGGCTCTACATCTCAAACGACCAGCGCACCGCAGCGCTGCCGCGCTGGCTGCACTTCTACAATCATCACCGAGCCCACTCCGCTACCGGCGGCAAGCCACCAGTCACCCGACTGACCAACGTCCCTGGACATCACA
>NZ_JABSTZ010000018.1 GCF_013283745.1 Aeromicrobium stalagmiti | reverse complement strand
GCGGGCGCAGTCGACGCTTTGGCCTGCGCGATCGTGGCATTTGCGTTCGCCTGCCCGACCGTAGCCGGTGTCGTCATGAACTTGCCGAACATCTCGGCGAACTCATTGGGCGGCAGTACCGACGACAGTGACGCACCCATCAAGCCGGTGGCAGCTTTTGGATCGTTCTGAATCTGAGTGAGCAACGTGTCGGCATGCTGCAACTTCTGCTGCACAGCCGGATCGTTCGTGTTCGGATTAGAGTTGACCAGCGCATCACGCTGCTCCTTCACGATGTTCGCAGCCAAGTCTGGGCGCCCGTTCAACATGGCCGAGTAAGCCTGCGCCATCGGCTGGATCACGGCTTGGCGCTGCGCGAGTTGGCTCATGTCGTACGAGCTGCTGATCGCGGCGTGCTGCTCCGGAAACATCGCGGTGAGCGCGGCGAAATTCGACGGCGTCGGGTTTTGCAGCACGTCGTGCAGCATCTGCGGGTAGGCCTGCTGGCGAGCCACCTGGAGGCCGGTGAGCGTCGACTGTGCCTGCGTCTGAGCCGCCTGCGCGTTCAGCAGGTTGGTCTGCGCGCCCGTGTTGGCGGCTTTGAGAAAGGAGCCAACCGGGTCGGGTTGGACTTGCAGCCCCGTGTAGTTCGCTGCCTGCGGCAGCGCGGACGAAATATCAGCCATGGCGTGCCTCAGTTGAACAGCGGGGTGTTGAATAGGCCCGTGGTCGAGCCATTTGTCGAGATGCCGCCCGCGTTCAGGTAAGCAGGCGCGGCAAAGGAGTAGGACGGGCTATTCGATGCGTTCATGTACTGGCCCAGTGCGCCCGACACACCGTTGATCGCACCGTTGATCGCATTGCCGGTGCCCAGAATGCCGCCGGCCAGCGCCGCCCCGTTCTGGCCGATGAGGTTGGTGATGTTGTTGCCGGTGCTCATGGCTGCATTGCCAGTGCCGGCGGCTGCGTTCGCTCCGACTGTCACGAGATTTCCCTGCTGCGTGACAGCATTGCCGAGGCCTGTCAGCAGCCCGGACTGCCCATTGAGAGACGTGCCCAGGTTGCCGATCTGCGTCTGCATCACGTTCGAGAGCACCTGGCCCGGTAGATAGCCCAGCGATGCAATCGTGTTGC
>NZ_JABSTZ010000017.1 GCF_013283745.1 Aeromicrobium stalagmiti | reverse complement strand
TATCGGCCGCTAAGCCCAATACTGTTCAGATAGTATTTTTAAAGCCATAATCCTCATCCATCGAAGCTTCAATGGATGAGGGTGATGGCCAGAACACGCAAGACGCTGCCGTCGAGAGTTGACGTTGCGCATTTGATCAGCGCCGGGGTGCTGGCCAGCGTGTGTCCACGGACGTTGATCGAAGAAGTGTTGGCCGAGACCGGCAAGGCCAGCCAGCGGGAGCGGCTGCTGCCCGCGCCGGCAGTGGTGTATTACGTGATGGCGCTGGCGCTGTGGCGCGAAGCGCCGCTGGAGGAAGTGCTGCGCGTGGTGTGCGAAGGCCTGCAATGGCTCGGCGGCGGCCACACTGAGGCGGTGCAGGCCAGCAAGTCCGCGATCTCGCAGGCGCGCAGCCGGCTGGGCCCCGAGGTCATGCGCCAATTGGCCGATCGGGTGCTGCGCCCGCTGGCCGCGCCGGGGGCGCCAGGGGCGTGGTACCGGGGATTGCGCGTGATGGCCCTGGACGGCAGCTGCATGGACGTGGCCGACGAGGCGGCCAACGCCAAGTTCTTCGGCTACCCGGGCGCCTCGCGCGGCCAAAGCGCCTTCCCGCAGGCGCGCGTTCTGGGCCTGGTGGAATGCGGCACGCACGCGGTGGTGGCAGCCGGCATCGCACCCTACGGCCACAGCGAGCAGGTCATGGCCGCCCAGTTGCTGCCCGCCAAGCTCACGCCCGAGATGCTGGTGCTGGCCGACCGCAACTTCTACGGCTTCAAGCTCTGGCAGACCGCCTGCGCTACGGGCGCCAAGCTGGCCTGGCGGGTCAAATCCAACCTCAAGCTGCCGGTAGAGCAGATGTTGCCCGATGGCTCGTACCTGAGCCGCGTGTTCGACAGCGACGACCGCGCGCGGCGCGCAGGGCAAACGGTGCGTGTGATCGACTACGCGCTCGAGGGCTCGGCCACGCCGGCGCAGGGCAGCTACCGGCTGCTGACCAACCTCCTGGACCCCGATGCGGCGCCGGCCCTGGAGCTGGCCGCGCTGTACCACGAGCGCTGGGAGATCGAGGGGGTGTTCGATGAGTTCAAGACGCATTTGCGCGCCAACAGCACGGTGCTGCGCAGCAAGACGCCCGAGCTGGTGCAGCAGGAGCTGTGGGGG